>NZ_JBGNUG010000001.1:1899476-2926951 GCF_041464125.1 Pseudoxanthomonas fibrivorans
CGTGGCGGCCACGAGGGCCGCCACGACCAACATCCGCAGGGGATGCATCACGCGCATGGATCAGCGCGCGCTGTACACGATCTCGACGCGACGGTTCTGCGCCCAGCAGGCCTCGGTCGACTCGGTGCACACCGGACGCTCTTCGCCGTAGCTGACAACGGTCAGCTGGCTGGCCGAACCGCCGGCCGCCTGCAGCGCGGAGGACACGGCGTTGCCGCGGCGCTCGCCCAGGCCCATGTTGTACTCGCGGCTGCCGCGCTCGTCGGTGTGGCCTTCCAGGTTCTGGCGGGCCGACGGACGGTCGCGCAGGTACTTGGCGTGGCAGGCGATCACGGCCTGGTACTCCGGCTTGACGGTGTACTGGTCGAAGTCGAAGTGGATGACGCGCTGGCGCAGGCAGGCGTCGGTATCCAGGTCTTCCGGACCGTAGGCGCCGTTGTCGGCGACCGGGGCGGTCGGGGTGGTCGGGGTGGTTTCGGCGGCCGGGGCTTCCTTGACCTTCTTGGTGCAGCCGGCCAGGGCGGCCACGGAAAGCAGCGAAACCAGCAGGACGCGGGTGGAGGTGTTCATGATCATTCCTTGTGATGCACGGGGTGGTGGTGGTGAAACGAAGACAAACAGCGGCAATCTTACAACCGAATCTTAACGGGCGCTGCGGTAGGGCGACCATGCCGGCTCGCGCACATCGCCGTCGGCCAGGACCAGGCGCTGGCGCACCCGGCCGTCGGCCGAGACCGCGAACAGGACCCCGCGGCCGCCTTCGCGGGCCGCGTACAGCAGCATGCTGGCGTTCGGGGCGAAGCTCGGGGATTCGTCGAGCGAGCCGGTCGAGACCGTGCTCCAGCGCGGCGAACCGAGGCTGGAATCCATGATCGCGATGCGGTAGGTGTTGCCGGCGCCCTGGGCGACCGCGATCTTCTTGCCGTCGTACGAGACGCTGGCCGTGGCGTTGTAGTTGCCCTGGAAAGTGACCCGGCCGGCGCTGCCGCCGCTCGAGGCGACCTGGTAGATCTGCGGGCGGCCACCGCGGTCGGAGGTGAAGTAGATCGTGCCGCCGTCCGCGCTCCAGGTCGGCTCGGTATCGATGCCGAAGTGGTTGGTGAGCTGGGTCAGCTGCTTGCTGCCCAGGTCCATGACGTAGATCTCGGGGTTGCCGCTGCGCGAGAGCGACATGGCCAGGCGGCGGCCGTCCGGCGAGAACGAGGGCGCGCCATTGATGCCGCGGAAGCTGGAGACCAGCTCGCGCGCGCCCGAGGCGATGTCCTGTACGTAGATGGAGGAGTTGCCGCGCTCGAAGCTGACGTAGGCCAGCTTGCGGCCGTCCGGGCTCCAGGCCGGCGAGAGCAGCGGCTCGGCCGAGCGGACCACCGTCTGCGGGTTCCAGCCGTCGGCGTCGGCGACATTGAGCGCGTAGCGCATGTCCCGGCCCTTGCCGCTGGCGGTGACGTAGGCGATCCGGGTCCAGAACGCGCCGCGCACGCCCAGGATCTTCTCGTAGATGGCGTCGGCGATCTGGTGGGCGGCGTCGCGGGTGGCGTTGGCGCGGGCGGTGATCGCCAGGCCGAGCAGGCGCTCGCCCTTGGCCACGTCGAACAGTTCGTATTCGATCCGGTAGCCGCCGTCGCCGGCATCCAGCACCCGCCCGACCACGATGTAGTCCTGGCGCAGCTGTTTCCAGGTCGGGTAATTGACCTCCCCGCCGCGGGTCGGGCGCTCGACGATCTGCGCCTCGGGCAGGGGCCGGAACTGCCCGGACCGGGCCAGGTCATCCCTCACCACCTTGGCGATGTCGGTCTGCGGGGGTGCGCCGCTGCCCTGGTAGGGCATGGGCACCACGGTGATCGGCAGGGCCGAGGCGTTGCCGCCGATGATGTCGATTTCCAGTCCCTGCTGCTGGGCGGAGGCCATGAACGGCAGCAGGAGGAAGGCGACCAGGGCGAACCAGCGCAGGGGAGTCTTCATGGGCAAGCGTCGTTGATCCGGGAACCGGGGGCGAAGGAATACCAGCGTCGGCGTGAACATTTTCGCAATCATGAACGAAAAAGACGTGAACGCCCGTTCAAGTTCCGGCAGCGGCCGGCGGATGGGCACACCCCCGCGGCCCCCTGGCGCGCGGGGCCCGGTGGCCTCCCGGCGGGCTCAGCGGTCCTGGGCCTCGAAGTTGAGCGTGAGGTTGCGCTGGAACGCGGATTCGAAGCCGCGGTAGGGCAACGGCTGCGCGCGCAGGACGGCCGCTTCCAGCGAACGGCGGCCGGCATCGTCGAACGGACAGCCCGCGTCGACCCGGACGTCGATCACCTCGCCGCCCGGCAGCTGCCGGATCTGCACCCGGCAGCGCTGGCCCAGCGGCACGGTGTCGGGGCGGATCCACTGGTTGAGCACCGCCTGCTGGATCGCCGCCGCGTACTTGGCGGTCAGGTCCTCGCTGGTACCCCCCTGCCCCGGCGTGCCCTGGCTGGGGGTCGCCTGCGCCGTCTGCCGCTGTTGCGCCTGCTGCAGCTGGCGCAGCTTCTGCTCGGCCAGCTCGGCCTGGCGCGCGGCCTGCTCGCGCTGGCGGCGGATCTCGGCCAGCTTCTTCTGGCGCTCGGCCTCCTCGGCCTGGGCGGCCAGCCGGCGCTGGTTCTCGGCGGCCTTCTGCTTCTCGCGCTCCTCGGTGAGGTCGACCTGCTCCTGGCGGCGGCGCTCTTCCTGTTCCTTCTCCGCCTTCTCCTGGGCGATCGCGTCGCGGCGGGCGGCGTCCTGGTCGACCGTGTCCGGTTCCGGGATGAACTCCTGCGCCTTCTGCTGCGGCGCCACCGCCGCGTCCTGGGGCCGCGGCTCGGGGAGCGGCTGCGGCGGCGGCACGGTGTCCTCCGGCGCCAGCTCGGTCTCCGGCTGGGGCAGCGGTTCGGGCAGCGGCTTGGGCGCGTCCTCGGCCCGCGCCTGGGCGGCGGCGACGTCGGCCTGGGACATCACCAGGGAGGCCTCGATCACCGGCGAACCCGCCGCCGGCTCCACCTGGCGCTGCGGCGACCACCACCAGGCGACCCAGAACAGCAGGGCGACCAGCACGTGCAGGCCCAGGGCAAGCGCGAACGGCCCGGCCAGACCACCCTCGCGGTCGTCCGGGTTGCGGTAGAAGGCGTCAGCGTGCATCAGCGGCCCGGGTCACTTGGCATTGCCGCCCGGCTGGCTCATCAGGCTGACCCGCGGCACGCCCGCCGCCTGGACCAGGACCATGGTGTCCATGACCTTCTGGTACTCGGTCACGCCCGGCGCGGCGACGAACACCGGCACGTCCTTGTTCTGGGCGACGAAGGCGCCCAGCCGCGCAGTCAGCGTGGTGGCGTCGATCGGCTCGGCCTTGGCCCCCTGCAGGGTCAGGAAATAGCGTCCTTCGGCGTCGACGGTGACGATCACCGGGTCCTTCTTGCTGTCCACGGCGCGGGCGTTGGACTGCGGCAGGTCCACGTCCACGCTCAGGCTCAGCAGGGGCGCGGTGACCATGAAGATGATCAGCAGCACCAGCATCACGTCGATGTAGGGAACGACGTTGATCTCGGACTTGAGCTTGCGGCGCTTGTGGCGGGTCATCATGCTCATGGCGTGCTCCTGCGGGGATGGCCCCGCATCACTCGTCGGCCGCCGTCTGGCGCTGCAGGATCGAGCTGAACTCGTCGGAGAAGCTCTCGTAGCGCTGCGACAGCCGGTCCACGCGGCTGGTGTAGCGGTTGTAGGCCCAGACCGCCGGGATCGCCACGAACAGGCCGATGGCGGTGGCGAACAGCGCCTCGGAAATGCCCGGCGCGACCGACGCGATGCCCACCTGCGCGCCCTGGCTGACCATGTCGTGCATGGTCACCATGATCCCGAACACGGTGCCGACCAGGCCCACGTACGGCGCGGTCGATCCGATGTTGGCCAGCAGCTCGAGGTTGCGCTCCAGCGCGCCGACCTCGCGGGTGTAGGCCACGCGCATCGCGCGCTGCGCGCCCTCGAGCTGCGCCCGCGGATCGTGCCGGCGCTTGTCGCGCAGGCGGGTGAACTCGCGGAAGCCGGCCTCGAAGATCGCCTCCAGGCCGCCGACCACGCGGTTGCGGTCGGTCGCCGAAGCGTAGAGCTTGCCCAGCTCGGCGCCGGACCAGAACCGGTTCTCGAACTCGTCGGCCTCCTGGTCGGCGGCCTTGAAGCTGCGCAGCTTGCGGAAAATGATCACCCAGCTGATCAGCGAGCCGGCCAGCAGCAGCAGCACGATCAGCTTGACCGGCAGGCTGGCCCGCAGCATCAGGTCCAGGTAGTTGATGCCGCCGTGCGCCGCGGTGGCGGCGGCGCCGGCCGCGGCCGCCGCTGCCTCTTCCGGCAGGGCTTCCACCGCGGTGGCCACCAGGGCCAGGATCGATCCGGTCATCCTTCCGTTTCCTCTTCTATCTGGTGCGTGATACGTCTGTGGGGGTGCAACGGGGTTGGCGGCGGGCGCTGCCAACGGTGGATCAGGCGTTGGGACCGCCCTGCATCGATTTCAGTTCCTCGTACAGCGATTCCTCGACCGCGCAGGGCCGGAAGTCGGCCGCCCGCAGCGCCGCGACCTTGACCTCGGCGGCCAGCAACAGCTCTTCGCCGCGCAGGATGCGCTGGGAGAAGACCACGCTGGCGCGGCCGACGCGGGCCACTTCGGCAGTGACCTCGAGCAGGTCGTCCAGCCGCGCCGGGCGCAGGAAGTCCACCCGCATCGAATGCACGGCGAACACCAGCCCGGCCTGCTGCAGCGCCTGCTGGCCGCGGCCCATCGCCCGCAGCGCATCGCTGCGCGCGCGCTCGAGGAAGGCCACGTACCGGGCGTGGTAGACCACGCCACCGGCATCGGTATCTTCCCAGTAGACGCGTATCGGAATGCTGAACATCGGCTGGCTGCGGCGGTGCGAACCCGCGAAGCATGACCGCTGGCCGCGTTCGCCACCAGCCCTGCGGCGCCGTCACGCGACCGCGACGTGCCCCGCATCACGCGTCCCCACGCGGCAGCGCGCGCGGCATCGGCCGATCATCGGCCGTGACGCGCTAGAGCCAGGCCAGGTCCCAGAACGGATGGTCGCCCAGCCCCGCCACCAGTCCGGCCCGCACCGGGTGGGCCACGACGGCCCGCGCCACCGCGCGCACGTCGACCAGCGGATCCACGAGCCGCTGCTGGTAGCCGGGCTCCCACAGCGGGCCGGCGCGCGCCAGCATGCGGTTGGCGAGCACGGCGCTGGCCGACTTCATCCGCGCGACCGTCTTCTCCAGCGGCGCGCTGTCGCCCACCTCGATCAGCCACTGGACGTGGTCGGGCATCAGCACCCAGGCCAGCAGGCAGGCATCGCCCAGCACCTGGGGCTGGCGGAAACCGCGCACCACCTCGCAGGCCACGTGGAAATCGGCCAGCCACGGCTGGCGTCCACGCAGGAACACGCTGACATGGCAGGCGCGCCCCGCTTCGAGGGCGAGGGGCTTCGTAGCCGGGCGCCAGGGCCCGAAGCGATCGCCGACGTGCATGTCCATGCCTGCAGGCTGCCCGAGGACCACCCCCGGCGCAGCCGCCGGCGCCGCACGCGGCTGTAGGATTTCGGCGCGTCCGTCCCGCGGGCCCAGGCACGGCGCGAGCGGGTCGCGGCTAGGAGGGGGGTCGCGCGGGGCCGGTACGCGGGATGCGCACGGTGAACACCGTCCCGGTCGGCCCGTCCACGCCGGCGTCAGCCGCCGTGCGGCTGCGGACCCGCACGTCGCCTCCCAGCACTTCGGTGACCACCTGGTGGACGATGTGCAGGCCCAGCCCGGTCCCGCCACGGTGCCGTGCGGTGGTGAAGAAAGGCTCGAATACGTGGGCGAGGTCGCCCGGCGCGATCCCGGCGCCATCGTCGGCCACTTCGACCACCGCATGTGCCGGGCCATCCGCGCGCGCCGCCAGCCGGATCCGCCCGCGGCCGCCGTCGACGAAGCCGTGCGCCAGCGCATTGCCGAGCAGGTTGCCGACCACCTGCTCGAGCGGGCCGGGGTAGCTGTCCATCACCACGTCCGGCTCGAGGTCGAGCTCGACCGCCACGCCGTCGATCGACTCGCTGCGCCGCAGCCGCGGGTCCGAATCCAGGATCGCGTCGGCCAGGTCGAAGCGGCGGCGCTCCAGCGTGGCGCGGTCCACCGCCACCTGCTTGAAGCGCTGGATCAGCGCGGTCACCCGGCGGAGTTCGCCTTCGGCCAGCTCGCCGGCCTGCGCCGCGCTGGCCAGGAATCCCTCGAGGTCCGAGCGCTTCAGTCCCTCTTCGACCTGCCGGGACAGGCGCGCCACGCCCGCACGCAGCGTGCTGAGCGACAGGCGGATGCTGCCCAGCGGGGTGTTCATCTCGTGGGCCACGCCGGCGACCATCAGGCCCAGCGACGACAATCGTTCGGCCCGCGCAAGTCCTTCCTGCACGGTCCGCAAGCGCTCGTTGGCCTCGGCCAGGGCGGCGTTGGCGTCGCTCAGGCGCGCCACGTACGCCGCTTCGCGCGCCAGCCCCCTGGCGAGGAGGAAGACCACCGCCAGCCCCACCGCGATGCCCAGCACGATCAGGCCGGCCAGCATCGCCTTCCAGCGGCTGGCCGCCGGCGCCTCCGGACGCACCAGCACGCGCAGCTGGCCCAGCATCGGGTCGGCATGCGCCAGCATGTCGCCCTCGGCCCCGCCCCATGCCGCCTGCAGGGTCGAGAACGTCCATTCGTCCCATTGGCCCTGCGCGGTGGAGCGCATCGCCCGCCACAGCGCCGGATCGAACCGCTCCACCGTGCGGCCGGACGCGCCGACCTGCCACGCCCAGGCATCGCCGGGTCGCGGACCGAGCAGCCAGTG
This sequence comes from Pseudoxanthomonas fibrivorans, assembly GCF_041464125.1. Classification (NCBI taxonomy): domain Bacteria; kingdom Pseudomonadati; phylum Pseudomonadota; class Gammaproteobacteria; order Lysobacterales; family Lysobacteraceae; genus Pseudoxanthomonas; species Pseudoxanthomonas fibrivorans. Next base: position 1,906,312 of record NZ_JBGNUG010000001.1, read on the forward strand.
CCCCTGCGGGTGGACCAGGTACAGCACGAATCCCGATTGCCTGGCCTGCCCGGCGAGCCGGTCCAGCAGCTGCTGGCCGTGCACGTTCACCACCAGCACGCCGCGCGAACCGTCGGCCCGGCGGAACGGCGAGGAGGCCCGGAGGGTCGGTCGCAGCGGCTGCTCGATGCGGCCGTTCTCGACGTTGAGGTCCAGCGGCGAGAGGTGCACCTGGCCCGGCGCCAGCGCCAGCGCCTCGCGGAAGAAGGGACGGTCGGCCTTCAGCTGCAGCGCTTCGGCGGCGACCTGCCGCGTCACCCGGCCATCGGAGTCCAGCCGCAGGCGCTCGCGGCCGGCCTCATCGATCCATCGCACCTTGTGGTAGCGCACGCCCGACTGCAGGAAGGCCGCATAGGTCTGCACCAGGGGCGAACCCGTGGCGTCGCCCGATTCCAGCAGACGCGGGGTCAGCCTCGCCAGGAAGCCGGTGTCCTCGCGCAGCCGCTCCATCCAGCGCAGGACCGTCTGCGACGCGTAGTGGGTGGCATCGCGGCCGGCCTGCTCGGCGGGGGCCCGCACCGCCTGCTCGACCTCCATCCACAGCAGCGGGAAGCCCACCAGCAGGATCAGCAGCCACGGCGCGGCGATCAGGGCCATGCGGCGCGGCTGGCGGCGGACGACGCGCCACGCGTCCCGCCACTCGCGCCGCGCGATCCGCAGGCGGGCGCGCAGGCTCACCCCCTCGCCGCCCGCGCCCGCAGCCGCTGCAGGAAGGCCTCCAGCGGTTCGGGCCGCGCGAACAGCCAGCCCTGCGCGCAATGGCAGCCATGCGCGCGCAGCCATTCGGCCTGCATCGGCGTTTCCACGCCCTCGGCCAGCACGTCCACGCCGAGCCGGCGGCCCAGCGCGATGATCATGTCCGCCACGCTCCGCTCGCTTCCGCCGCCGCCGATCTCGGCGGTGAAGCACCGGTCCAGCTTGAGCCGGCTTACCGGCAGCGAATGCACGTAGCGCAGCGAGGAATAGCCGGTGCCGAAGTCGTCGACCGCCACCGGGAAGCCGATCCGGCGCAGCCGCGCCAGCACTTCGCGCCCGGCCTGGTAGTCGGTCATCACCGCACCCTCGGTGATCTCCACCTCCAGCCGCCGCGGCGACAGGCCATGGCGCTCGACGATCGCCACCAGCTCCTCGACGAACTCGCCACGCCGCAGCTGCAGCGGCGAGACGTTGACCGCGATCGGCAGGTCGCCGAAGCCGGCCGCGCTTGCGGCCCGCAGCGCCTGGCATGCCTGTTCGATCACCTGGGTGCCGAGCGGCACGATCAGGCCGGTCGCTTCTGCGATCGGGATGAACCGGCCCGGCGGCACTTCGGTGCCGTCCTCGCCGGTCCATCGCGCGAGCGCTTCGGCGCCCACCACGTGGCCGTCCTCGAGCGAGACCTGCGCCTGCAGCTCGATCCGGATAGCGCCCTCGGCCACGGCACGGTGCAGCGCCCGGGATTCGAGGAAGCGCCGGCGGTTGTCGCGTTCGCCCTCGGGGCTGTAGTCGACGACGCCGTGGCCGCCGCCGGCGCGCAGGCCGCGCAGCATCAGCAGGCCGGCGGCCGTCGCCTCGCGCGCCGAGCCGTGGTACCCGTCCAGCCCGATCCGCGCCGCGTCCACGCCGAGGAACGGCAGCGCGTGGTCGTGGTCGACGCTTTCCAGTGCCACCACCGGGTCGGTCGCCAGCAGCGGCGCCGGGCCGAGCACCGCGAACGTGCCCTCGTGCAGGCGCGCGACCATGCATGGCGACGGATACAGCTGCCGCAGCCGCTGGGCCATGCGCCGGAGCAGCAGGTCGCCCTGCTCGGGGCCGAGGGCCAGGCTGCCATGCGCGTACTGGCCCAGGTCGACCACCAGCATCGCCTGGCCGCTGGGCCCGGGTCCGTCCAGGTGGCGCTGCAGCTCGCGCTGCAGGGCATTGCCGTTGGGAATGCCGAGCAGGCTGTCGTGGTAGGCCACCTCGTCCAGCCGCGCGGCGAGGTCGACATTGACCATCCCCGCATTGGCATGGGTGGCGAACACGCGCAGCAGCTCGCGTTCCTCCGCGTCCACCTGGCGTCCCGTGGCCAGGTAGACCGCCGCCGCCGGCGAAGTCGCGTCGCCCTCGAAGAACAGGACCTGGCTGGCGGGGGTCTCCACCGGCGTGCCCGAGCCGAGCGCGCGCAGCAGCAGGTCGCGCACGCCGGGTTCGTCCACTTCGTCCAGGCGGCGCATGACCAGGCCCGCGAAGCGCCCGGCCGCGCCGACCACGCGCGCTTCGGTCGCCGGCGCGTCGCGACGCTCGGCGCGCACGCAGACCAGGCCCTCTGGCGGCACCTGCAGCAGTTCGGCCAGTTCGAGCAGCATCCGCCGCGAGAAGTCGCCCAGGTCGCGCAGCCCGGCCAGCTGGCGGCCGGCATGCACGATCTGCTGCAGTCCGCGCTTGGCCCTGCCCAGCGCGTTGATCTCGCGCCAGGTGCGCAGGTTGCCGGTCAGCACGCCCTGCAGCCGTTCGCGGTGGAGGTCGGTCTTGAGCCAGTACTCGCTGATGTCGAGGCGGTCCAGCGCCTGCGGCATCGGCGCCACGCCGGGCTGGCCGGTCACCAGGATGATGCGGACCTCGTGGTCGCCGAGCTCCTCGCGGACCGCGCGCACCAGGCGCAGGCCCGCGTCGTCGGTTTCCATGACGACGTCGAGCAGGATCGCGGAGATGCCCGGCGTGGTCGCCAGCAGCTGCTCGGCCTCGGCCGCGCTGGTGGCGGTGAGCAGGCGCAGGGGCGCGCCCTGGAAGCGGAAGTCGTGCAGTGCCAGTCGCAACGATTGCTGGAACGCGGCGTCGTCGTCGACGCTGAGTACGGTGAACGGCACGACCGACGGCGGGTCATGGTCGCCACTGCGCTCGGGTTCGAACGCCCACATTGCATCGCCGCCCTGCCGGGCGTTACCACTCATGCCTTCCCCCCTCTCGGCGCATTCCTTCGCCAGGTCGACACTTCATCTTGTCCTGCTCGATCTTGTCCTGCCCGCCGGTGGGCGTCCCGCCTGCCGGGCCCGCCTCGAGGGATGCCGATCTGCGCATGCATGCCGACGATATCGGCCGAGGCCCCACCGGGTGAATCCGGGCGCCTCCGCGCGCCCTGAACCGCTCATCTGTCCGCTCCCAGTCTAAGCCTAGCGCGGAAAGGTCGTCACGGCGTGAACCGTGCGTCTACGTACCACGCCGCTCCATCGGATTGACGCCATTAAGGCATCTGCCTGACTTTCACTTTGCTAGCTTCTCGCGCGCCACCGCCCCAGGAACCGGACACGACGCCCTGCCTTCGCTGGGTAGCGCGGGACAACAAGTCCGGAATAAGTTTCTGCAATGGCGCGCCAGTCGACCTGACACTAGCGGGGCCACCACCAGCTAATCGCGCAGCAACGAATGGGGACAGCAGGTTCTTCCGAGTCTGCTCGTCCAGAGAATCCACACCCTTGTTAGGGATTGTCCGCCGCAAAATGCGTGGCCCATGGTCGCCGTGAATGACGAACTGAACCTGCCCTGGATGTGCAGAGTCCACAGCGTCTATCAGAGCCAATACCTTGCGATGCATGCACAAAGATTGATCCTGGTATGCAGCGTAGGCCTCGGCCTTGGCTTCTGATGACCCCGTGCGTGCTGCATAGGGCAATCGCCAGCCTGAAGACTCCTTTATCTGGCAGTTTCCGTCCAACACCCACGGGAAATGCGGCAGCAACACATGGGCGAACACGTAGTGCCGGCCGCTTCCGCTGACAAGTCCTTCCTGGAGTTGGTCCAGTTGCTGCATGGCAACCAACGGCAACGCCGGGTTGCGCCAGCTACTACGCACCGTTAGACGCTCGTGTATCGCAAATCTCGCCAGATCCACAAGCACTAGGCCGCGATCATTGGAGACCAGGGCCGCAATCAGTTCTCGACGAAAAATCTGCAATCGGCGCTTTCGGTCTGGCAATCGTTCAAAAACGCTCGCGCTGCCAGCGAGAGAATACGTGATGCACGAGAACTCGGGGCGGCAGTAATCTAAGTACCAAGACTGGATGATCGTCACAGGCCAATTCTCGTCCTCCATGCGCCGGTGAACTTCGTTATTCACGACGCGGTAGCGATCCTCGCCTTGAAACCTCTTAACGTTCCCATCAGGGCTGTTGATATATGTGCTGTCCAACAGCGCCGACATGGCCCTGTGCGTGTCCGGCGAGACGCTCAGAACGTCTTCGTATACTGTGAATCCGCGCGACGCATAGCCCCCCGCAATCTCTGCGACATCCTGGTGGCGCCGATATTCCGCAGGAATGACATCCAAAGCGCCTAGCTCATCGAACAACAGGTGCACAACCATCGAGGTCTCACCCGCGCCTGTTAAATCGGCCAGCGCAACTTCTCTTGCTGGCGCTTGCGGCGCCTGCAAAAGTAAAATCAGAGAAAATGCCACGCCGGAAGCAACCAGCGCGGTAGCGGGAACTCGTTCGTGGAAGCGCGCAGCAATCGACAGACCAGCGGCCAGCACCAACCAGGCCATCCACGCCGCGCGCAGAAAGAATACATCGAGCAACGAGAGAAATAGGAACACTAAAAGCACAGCGCGCAGCCGTGGCCTATTTACCGACAACAGCCCGAGCAAGAAGCCAGCCATAAGCGCAGCAACCAGGCCTACCACACTTTCCAGTGAAAGCAGGCTGTAGCCTATGTCCCAAACTAGCGAGAGCACCAACGCTGGAGCCAACAGCAGGAGGTGTGGAGAAAAGGATTTCATCGTGGACGGCAGGCAAACAAGACGCGACCATCATCGCGTATGGAGCATATTTCTTCGATGTTCGCGTAGCGTTGCAAGATGCACTCAAATCCCTCCCTCGTGTAGTCCGGGAAGATGTCCTCGCGGCTGCGCAGCAAACCTTGCACCATTCGATCTTGCTTAGGAACGTATTCGACCACGACGCTCTTACCATGTGCGAACAGCTGCTCGACAAACGCCTCGAGCGGCACGTTGCCACCAATCGTGATGTGATGCATAACGGCCAGCGCCAGCAGCATATCGGCTTCGATACGTCGCCGGAGGGGCGCACGCTCCACCAAACCCCAGCCTTGCCCTGGCGAAGGGTCCGACCAGTCCATCACTAACGGAAGCAGTCCGAGGGTGCCCGCGCTCCGCCTGCAATAGGCACCCTCCAGCGCGTCCAGGTCGGCATCGAGACATACCGCCTGAACGGCCCCACCAGCAAGAACTGCCGTGGAGTAGTCGCCTGAGTTTCCCCCAACGTCTAGAACCAAGCGCGCCTGCCACCGTCTCGACATCTTCTCGACGAAAGCGAGCTTCTCGCGCTTCTCGGTCTCCTCGTAGCTGTTGAGCCCTGCGTAGTCAGCCCAATAAGTTTTGCGCGGTCGACCTGACGTCAATGTTCCGACCCAGTCGCGCAGGCCCTCGAGCATCGCGCGATAGCGGACTTTGGAGATCCTAGGCAACCGGATGGCCTCACCAGCAAGGTCGCTGCTCGTTGCCCGACCGACCGCACTGGCCTGCGCCTGAACATGCAGTAGGAGGTTGAGGCTGGTGTAACGACGCCAAGCTGGTATCAGACGCCTGATGTCTTCCAGCTCGAGGCCGTTGAGGCTGCCGCGATACCAGCGCTGGAAAGCAACGCCGCCAACCCCTTCGAGTAGCAGAGGAAAGAGGAACTGTCGGCAGAACTGGTTGTACCCCTCCCAAGGCGCGCCCGGACGATAAGGGCGGATAGAGAGCACGTCAATGTGCAGCGGGAGCGCCTGTCCGGTGCCAAATTGCATGTTGTAAGCCGTGGCATCGGACAGTTCGAAGTCATACTCTAGCGCCAGCAACTGCAATCTCAGGTGTTGCAGAGCCGCATCACGTAGTTGCGTGAAAGTCCATTCGTATGGATATGTAATTACTGGAATGCGGGGATGCTCGATCACCTGCAACGGCTTCTCGCCGCGCGCACCCCTTAGCGCATCTTCAAATCCGCCAGGCGCAACCTGACTGGCGATGATCAGGCCGCGCGCGCAGGCCTCTTCGAGCAGGCCGCTGGCGCGCGCGGCCTCATACCGCTCCCGCCCCCGCTCACCGAGTGTACGCAGCACGCGCTCGCCGTCGCTGAAGACATAGCCGGACGGGTCACGGAAGGAACCCGGGTCCCTAGTGAAGTCGCTCACCCTTCACTCTTGCGCTTGAAAATTGAGGAGAAGAAGACCCCAATCCTTCGCCGCACCGATTTCACCCCTGCGACGATACCCGCGACCAGCGCGATCAGACCCTGGATCACAAGGCTGCCGCTGACTGGATCCAGATAGGCCAAGGCAACGTCACTTGTCGCCGCAAATAGAAAGATCACAGCAACCAATCGCATAATTGCGTCCATAGTTTCCTTCTCGGGCAGATGACAACGCACCGTTGCCGATGCGCTTGTCTACGATTCGGTTCTGAAAATCCCCGGCGCCTCCCCGGCCCGGGTGAATGCTTGTCCCTTAGTCGGACTTACCACTCAGAGCGGCCAAGCTTCCCATTTCTTCAACGGCTACGGAAGATGAGCGAGTGCCCGCCATCAGTCCTTGGTGACGCGATTGATCTCCGCCAGGCTGGTGATGCCGGCGTGGACCTTCTTCAGCGCCGAGCGGCGCAGGTCGTTGATGCCCGCCTTCAGCGCCACGTCCGCGATCTGCATCGCGTTGCCGCCCGCCAGCACGATGCTCTGGATGTCGTCGCTCATCGGCATCACCTGGTAGATGCCGGTGCGCCCCTTGTAGCCCTCGGTGCACTCCTCGCAGCCGACCGCCTCGTACAGGGTGAAGCCGGTGCTGACCTCGGCCGCGCTGAAGCCCTCGGCCAGCAGCGCGTTCTCGGGCAGGACCTGCGGCCGCTTGCAGCGGCTGCACAGCCGCCGCGCCAGGCGCTGGGCGATCACCAGGGTGACCGACGAGGTGATGTTGTACGGGGCGATGCCCATGTTCATCAGGCGCGCGATGGTCTGCGGCGCATCGTTGGTGTGCAGCGTGGACAGCACCATGTGGCCGGTCTGCGCGGCCTTGATCGCGATCTCGGCCGTTTCCAGGTCGCGGATTTCGCCGACCATGATGATGTCCGGGTCCTGGCGCAGGAAGCTGCGAAGGGCCGCGGCGAAGGTCATGCCGCGCTTGGTGTTCTGCTGGACCTGGTTGACGCCCGGCAGGCGGATTTCGACCGGGTCCTCGACCGTGGAGATGTTGCGCAGGTCGTCATTGAGGATGCCCAGCGCGGTGTACAGCGACACCGTCTTGCCCGAGCCGGTGGGGCCGGTGACCAGCACCATGCCATAGGGCTTCTGGATCGCGTCCAGGAACAGCTGCTGCTGGTCGGGCTCGTAGCCCAGCTTGTCGATGCCCAGCTTGGCCGCGCTGCCGTCCAGGATGCGCAGCACCACCTTCTCGCCAAACAGGGTCGGCAGGGTGCTGACGCGGAAGTCGATCTGCTTGGTCTTGGACAGGTTGAGCTTGATGCGGCCGTCCTGCGGCACCCGCTTCTCGGCGATGTCCAGCTGCGCCATCACCTTCAGGCGCGCGGCGATCCGCGGGCTCAGCTTGACCGGGGCCTTGGCCACGGTCTTGAGCAGGCCGTCGATGCGCAGGCGGACCCGGTAGTCGGTCTCGTACGGCTCGAAGTGGATGTCCGAGGCACCGCGCCGGATCGCATCGACCAGCACCTTGTTGACGAACTTGACCACCGGGGTGTCGTCGCCCTTGGCGTCCACGCCGGAATCGCCGCCGGCGTCGTCGTCGCCTGCGCCCACGTCCAGGTTCTCGAGCCCGTCGTCGTCGTCGCCGCCGAGGCCGGCCCCGAGCTGGCTGTTGGCGTTCTGCCACTGCTCCAGGGCACGCCGGATCTGCTCCTCGTCGACCAGGATCGGCTCGACGACCAGGTTGGTGTTGAACTGGATCTCGGCCAGGGCCGAGGTCTGGGTCGGGTTGCTGGTGCCGACGAACAGCTTGTTGCCGCGCTTGAACAGGGGCAGGACGTGGTGCTTCTGCAGCAGTTCCTCGCTGACCAGCTTCAGCGCGTTCTGCGCCGGGTCGAACGCGGTGACGTCGAGCAGCGGCATGCCGAACTCGACCGCGTTCGCGGCGGCCATGTTCGCCGGCGCGACCAGCTTCTTGTCGGCGATCCATTGCGCCAGCGGCACCTTCGCCTCGGCGGCCTGGGCCATCGCCGCGCGGGCGGCCGCCTCGTCCATGGCGCCATCCATGACCAGCCGGCGGGCGATGCCCGTGATGCCGACAAGGTTGGCGTTCGCAACAGCGTTCATGTCCGGATCCCCCAGGGGTACGGCGTAGAAGATAACGCAAAGCACCCTGGAACAGGCGCGGGGCGTCCCGGAGAAGGCACGGGGCGGGCGCATCCGGCCTTGGCCCGCCGGGCAGGCCGCGATGCCACCTGCGCCGCGGCGGGCGCTCCCTCCCTTGTCTCGTCCCACGCACATTGGGAACATCTGCCGACCCCGGCCCCGCGCGCACGGCGCATCACGCACTCCCGATGACTCCGCGTCCCATGACCCGCTGGAAGGCCTTCGGCCTCCACCTCGCCCTGAGCCTCACGATCATTTCCGGCATCGCCCTGGCGGCGCTCGCCACCTGGTACCCGCACGGCCTCTGGCGGATCTCGGGACTGGATCGCCTGCTGCTGATCATGCTGGTGATCGACGTCACCGCCGGGCCGCTGCTGACGCTGGTCATCTACCGGCCCGGGAAGCGGGGCCTGGCCTTCGACCTCAAGGTCATCGCCCTGGTCCAGGCGGCCTTCCTCGGCTACGGCCTGCACACCCTCTGGCAGGCCCGCCCGGTGTTCCTGGTGGGCACCGACGTGAGGTTCACCCTGATCTCGGCCAGCGACATCGATCCGGCCGACCTGGCCAAGGCGTCGCGGCCCGAATGGCGCCGCCTGCCGTGGACGGGCCCCTACCTGGTCGGCGTGCTGCCGCCGGCCGACCGCGCCGCGCGCAGCGCGCTGCTGGATACCTTCATCCGGACCGGGCGGGACCAGGAGCAGCTGCCGGCCCAGTACCTGCCCTACGAGGACGTCGCCGCCACCGTGCTGGCGAAGGCCCGCGCGAACGCGGCGCAGGAAGGCCGCGGGCAACCCGCGCTGCCGATCTATTCGCGCGACGATGAAGGCTGGATGCTGGTCGACCCGCAGACCGGCTGGCCGGACCGGGTGCGCCCCCGCTGACGACGCGGATGCGGGCGCCACGCCGCCACGTCATGCCCCGCCGGTGAATACCCAGCGCCGGTCCAGCCGGTACTTGAGCGCGTAGCCGACCACCAGTCCGGCCACCCCGCCCAGGTAGCGCATCGCGTCGCTGGCGAACAGCAGGTGGAAGGCGAGTTCGGTGCCCCAGAACACCAGGGTGGTGACCACGCCCATGCCCGTGTAGAGCGCGAACGTGCGCGCCTCGTGCAGTCGGTCGCGCGACACGTGGGCGAATATCCAGCGCTTGTCCAGCACGTACTTGGCGACCAGCCCGGTCGCGGTGCCGGCGAGGATGGACAGCGGCACCGCGCCGGGGCCGGCGTAGAGCGCCATGGCCGCGACCTGGGTGCCGATGTTCACCGCGATCGACAACGCGGCGAACAGCGCGTACAGCGAGGCGATCCTCAGCATCGGCTCACAGCCTGAGCCGCCGGAACACGGGCTCGGGGATATGCGTGATCACCCGCATGATCGCCCACCAGAAACCGGGCAGGTAGGCCACCGCGCGCCGGCGGTCGATCGCGCGCGCGATCCCCCGGGCCACCGCGCCGGGCGACGCCCACAACGCGCCCTTGTCGAACGCGGCGGTCATCGGCGTGTCGACGAAGCCGGGCTTGATGGTCAGCACGTTCACCCCGCTGCCGCCCAGGCTCTGCCTCAGCCCGCTCGCGTATGCGCTCACCGCGGCCTTGGCGCTGCCGTACAGGTAGTTGCTCGCGCGCCCGCGGTCGCCGGCCACCGAGGAGACCACCGCCAGGGTCCCGTGCCCCTGCGCCGCGAGACGTCGTGCCGCGGCCGCCATCAGGGCGATGGTCGAGCCGCCATTGGTGGCGAACTCGCGCATCGCCAGCGCCGGGTCGGCCGCGCATGCGGCGTTGTCGGGCAGCGTGCCGTGCGCCAGCAGGACCACGTCCACGCCGCCGAGCCCGGCCCATGCGGCTTCGAGCAGCGATTCGTGACGGTCGAGCTCGTTCACGTCGAGGACGAACGCGCCCGCCTGCGCGGCCCCGCGCACCTGCAGGTCCGCGCCGATGGCGTCCAGTCGCGCACGCGAGCGCCCGGCGAGGAGGAAGCTGGAGCCGGCCGAGGCTTCCAGCCGCGCGTAATGCTCGGCGATGGCCGAGGCCGCGCCGACGATGAGGATCTTCTTCATGCCTGTCCCGTGACCCGGCGCCAGAAGCCGGAGGAGAATGCCGGGTCCCGGTGCCCGTGGAAGCGCGCCAGGCCCGGGAACGATGCCGCGAAGGTGGCCGGCGACATCCGCGCGTCCTTGGCCGGATAGACCGCGCCGCCGGCCGCGACGACGACCCGGTCGAGCGCCTCGAGCAGGTCCAGCGTCGGCTTGCCGCGGAAGGGAAAGTCGAGCGCCAGGGTGGTGCCCGGCCGGGCGAAGGAGAGCAGCCCGGGCGCCTGGCGGTCGCCGAACGCCTTGAGCACCCCCAGGAACGAGCCCTGGCCGCTGGCCGCGATCCGGTCGAGGATTTCGGCGACCGCCGCCTCGCCCGTCGCCGGCGGCACCACGCACTGGTACTGCAGGAAGCCGCGCGGGCCGTACATGCGGTTCCAGTGCGCGATCCCGTCGAGCGGATAGAAGAACGGCGCGTAGTGCTGCACGTACCGCGCCGGCGCGGCGGGCGCGCGCCGGTAGTACAGCTGGTTGAAGGCGCGGAGGCTGGCGCCGTTGACCAGCGAGAACGGCGGCACGAACGGCATCGACAACCGGCCCGTGCGCGGCGGCGCGACCTCCGCGGCGACGTGCGCGCCGTGCGAGTACACGCCGCGCCCCAGCGCGGCGCCGCGCGCCAGGCAGTCGACCCACGCGACCCGGTACTCGCTCGATGCGGTATCGGCGCTGAGTGCGAAGAAGTCCGCAAGCCGGCCGAACCTGCGCGTCTCCACCTCCACGGCCGGGCCCTGGACCGGCCGCAGCTGCAGCCGCGCGCGGACCACCACGCCGGTCAGGCCCAGGCCACCGACCGTGGCGCGGAACAGGGCCGCGTCCGAGGCCGGACTGCAGGTGCGCCGGGTGCCGTCGCTGCGCAGGAGTTCGAAGTCCAGCACGTGGTCGCCGAAGCTGCCGAAGGCGGCGTGGTTCTTGCCGTGGACGTCGTTGGCGATCGCGCCGCCCACGGTGACGAAACGCGTGCCCGGCGTCACCGGCAGGAACCAGCCCCTCGGCAGCACCAGGTCGATGACGTCGGCGAGCAGCACGCCCGCTTCGCAGTCGAGCACGCCGGTGGCCGGATCGAAGGCGGCGAAGCGGTCCAGCCCGGCCGTATGCAGCAGGACGCCGCCGGGATTGAGGCAGCTGTCGCCGTAGCTGCGGCCGTTGCCGTAGGGCAATGCCTTGGCAGCCAGCGGCGGCAGCGCGGCGGTGCGGTCGCCCAGCCGCACGCGGGTGCCGGCGTCAACGCGCGGGTAGCGACCCCACGACCCAATTGCCGAACGCTTCGTCATTGACGCGTACATTGCTCGAAGGTCTAGCGAGAGGACGCAGCGAGAACTGCCGCGAGCTTGAAGGAACCCATCAACTACAGTGCCACGAGCAGCACCACCCCGCACAGCGCCGCCACCAGCAGGCTCACCCGGTCGGTGGCGGCGAACACCACCGGGTCGTCGTGCATGCGTCCCCGGTGCGCCAGCGCCCACGCCCGGCTCACCCAGTAGAGCAGCAGCGGGCACAGCAGCCACAGCGCCTGCGGGCGCGAATAGAGCGCCACGCTGTCGCTGCTGTTGATGTAGAGCGCCAGCACCAGCACGGCGATGTAGCCCGCGGCCCCGCCCAGCGACTGCAGCAGCGGCAGGTCCTCGATCGCGTAGCCGCGACCGCTGGCCCGCGCGCGCCCCTCGCCCACCAGCGCAGCCAGCTCGGTGTAGCGCTTGAGGATGGCCAGGCTGAGGAAGATGAACATCGAAAACGCCAGCAGCCAGAACGACAGCGGCACGCCGACCGCCACCGCGCCACCGATGATCCGCAGCGTGTACAGCCCCGCCAGGACGGTGACGTCCAGCATCTCGATGCGCTTGAACCACAGCGAATAACCCAGCGTCGTCAGCCAGTAGAGCAACAGCACCGGGACGAACGCCGGTGCCGCCAGCCATGCCAGCAGGCCACCGCCGAGGGTCAGCAGCGGTGCCGCCAGCAGCCCGTGCAGGATCGGCAACCGGCCGGAAGCGAACGGGCGGCGCTGCTTGCGCGGATGCTGGCGGTCGCTGTGCAGGTCGAGCAGGTCGTTGACCAGGTAGGCGCCCGACGCGCACAGGCCGAAGGCCAGGAACGCCAGCACGGCCTGGCTGGCGGCGACCGGATCGAGCACGCGGTGGGCGGCGAGCAGCGGAACGAAGACCAGCAGGTTCTTCAGCCACTGGTGCAGGCGGATCGCCTTGATCCAGGGCAGCAGCGAGCGTCGCTCCCCGGGCCAGTGGGCGCCCACGCGCGAGACGGCGGCCGCACGCCGGGCCAGCGAATCGGGCGCGTTGGCGATCCACGCCTCGTTGGCGTGGCGCCACACGTGCAGGTCGACATGGTGGTTGCCGATGTAGTCGAAGCCGCCGACGCCGTAGCGCTCGACCAGCACCCGCGCCTTCTCGCGGCCGCCGAGGTTGGTGGTGCCATCGCTGGCGACGACCTCGTCGAACAGCCCGAGGTGGGCGGCGACCTGCCCGGCCAGCCGCGCATCGGCCGCGGTGCACAGCACGCGGGTCCGGCGGCTGGCCCGCACCGCTTCCAGCACGCGCGGGTCGTACGGCAGCGTGGCCGGGTCGAGTTCGATGCGGCGGGCGATCTGCGCCTTCAGGTGCGCCTTGCCCCCGAGCAGCCAGAACGGCAGCAGCAGCAGGTACGCCGGGTTGCGCCTGAGCAGCAGCAGCAGCGACTCGTACAGCAGGTCGGTCCGCACCAGGCACCCGTCCAGGTCGACGCAGAGGACCTTGTCCATCGGACTCACCGGGTCGCCTGCGCGGCGCCGCTGGCGGCGCGCCCGTCGAAGAAGCGGCGGATGGACTCCTGGTGCCGCAGCATCGCCATTGCCACCTCCTGCCGTTCCGCGGGCGAATAGCGGCCGGACACGTCGCTCGCCTCGTCCGGGTCCGCGGCCAGGTCGAACGCCAGGAGCTTACGCTGCGATGGCGCGTACACCCACTTGAGCGTCGGCGTCAGGGTCGCCATGCAGGCGCCCGCGTACCAGCAGCTGGTCACCACCTGCGCGTGGCCCGCCGCGTCGAACAGGTCGCGCCCGGGCCCGCCTTCGACGCGGCCGCCGGCGATGCCGACCAGGGTGGGCAGCAGGTCCAGGTGCTGGCGCAGCGCGTCATCGGTGCCGGTCGGCAGCCGGTCGCGGCCGTCCCGGACCAGCAGCGGCACGCGGGTGACCTCCTCGAACGGAACCGAGTCGTGCTGGCGCGGGCCATGCTCGCCGAAGCTCTCGCCGTGGTCGCCGGTCACCACCAGCACCGTGTTGCCCGCCTCGCCCGACGCCTCGATCGCGTCGATGATCCGCTGCAGCACCTGGTCGGTGTACTCGAGCACGTTGAGGTAGGCCTGGCGCTGGCCGGCATCGTCGGCCGCGGCCGCCTTGCCCAGCTCCTGGTACGGATGGTGGGTCATCGAGGTCAGGATGGTCGCGAACTTCGGCGTGCGCGGGTGCGCGCTCCACCAGCGCGTGAACTGCGGCGGGATCGCGCCCTCGTCGAGGCCGAAGTAACCCGAGCCGGCGTAGCCCTCGGCGATCTGTTCCTTGTACAGGCCCGCCTCGAAGCCGGCGTTGGCGACCAGCCCGGGCCGGTTCTCGAACTTCCCGGTGGCCGACTGGATGAACAGCGTCCGGTACCCCGCCTGTCCCAGCAGGCCGGGCAGGCACGGCGCCGGGATGCCGCCCTCGCGGCTCTCGACGATCCGCATCTCCGGGTAGGGATGGATGCCGCAGAGGATGCCGGTCAGCGCCTTGGAGGTGTGCGAGGTCGTGGTGTAGGCGCGGGTGAACACGCGGCTGCGCGCCGCCAGCGCCTGCAGGTGCGGCATGTTCGCCCGCGGTCCGCTGCCCGAGTCGAACGGCGGCACCGAGATCGCGCGGGTCGACTCGAGCACGACCAGCACGATGTTCGGCGCATCGCTTCCGGCCGCCGGAAGCGGCGGCACCTCCGGCGCGGCATAGGCGGGGATTTCGCCGCCGGCCGCCTCCGGGTACGGCGGACGCAGCAGCGCGACGAAGGCCGAATGGCCGGCCAGCACGCGTCCCTCGCCTTCGCGGTTGAGCGCCCCGGCCTGGGCCACCACGACCAGCAGCGGCACCATCAGCAGCGGCAGCATCGCCCCGGCCCACGCCGCCCGGTCGCGCAGCAGCAGCGGCAGCGCGAAGGCCGCGGCGAACAGCGCGACGATCAGCAGGCTGGCCAGGTTCGAGGCCGAGCCCGACAGGACCTTCGACAGCTCGCCGATGTTCGACAGCGCGTACGCCGCCACGTCCCCCGAGAAAAACATGCCGGTCTCGCGGTGGAACAGCAGCTGCGCCGCCAGCAGCAGCGCGCCCGCCCCGGCCACGGCGCGGAACGCCCACAGGCGCGCACGCGACGGCACGGGGAGGACGGCGAGCACGCCGTAGGACACGCCGGCGCCGAGCAGGAACAGGACCACGTCCACCAGGCTGCGCGCGGACGCCTGTGCGATCCGCTCCGGCAGTGAGCCATCGCCGCCGCGGACCCAGGTGGCGACGAGGAGGTAGGCGGTCAGCACGCTGCCGGCCAGGCCCAGCGCCTCGCGCAGCGCCGGGCCGGGCAGCCACGAGGCACCCTGCGCCTGCGCGGCGGGCTTGGCCTGTGCCTCCATCATGGCTGGAACGGCACCAGCGGCTCGGACGCCAGCGCGGCCGGGTCCGGGCACAGTTGCGGCCAGCGGCCCGACGGGCGCCGGTCGCGGAGCAGGCCGACCATGGTGGCGCGGGTCGATTCGGCGCGTTCGAGCTCGATCGCGCCGACGCGGCGCGCGCGATGATCGCCCCGGCGATCCGCGCCAACGCCCGCAGCCACGTGGCGATCGGCGCCCTGCTGGCGTTCTGCGCCGGCCAGTTGGTCGACCCCCGCCGCTTCGGCGCGGTCGAGCTCGATCGCGCCGAAGCGGCGGGTGTCGACCTCCTGGCCGTCGCAGAACGCCAGCAGGTCGCCGATCGCCACGTGGCTGCGGTCGTTGGCGCGGATCGCGGTGGCGATCATCGCGCGCGCCTCGTCGTCGCGTCCGACCATGGCGTAGGACACCGCAAGGTTTATGTATAGGGAGCCGCTCCGGTCCTCAGGCGTAGTGTTATGCAAGGCCTGCTCGTAATAGCCGATCGCCTTCTCGAAGTCTCCGCGCATGTAGTGGCTCACGCCGACGTTCACCAGCGCGTTGACCGAGGTGAGGATGCCGTCCTCGCGCAGGCGCAGAACCTCCTCGTCGACCTTGTCGAAGCGGCGCAGGTCCAGGTACGCCCAGATCAGGTTCTCGCGGACCATGAACGAGCGCGGCGCCATCTGGTCGGCCCACAGCCACAGCGTCAGGTCGGTGCGCCAGGCCGGCACGATGGAGCGGACCACGAGCACGCAGGCCAGCAGCAGGCCCACGACCAGCAGCGGCAGCACCCGGCGCGCCGCGGCCGACAGCCGCAGGGGCGGAACCACATACGGCAGCAGCGCGAGCACCACCGCCGTGGGCAGGTACATGAAGCGCTGCTGGATCGAGTTGTTGCCGATGTTGAGCGGCACCAGGTGCATCACCGGCAGGTAGCAGATGATCCAGGCCAGCAGCAGCCAGCCGGCCGGCTTGCCGCGGATCGACAGCAGTACCGCCGTGACCAGCAGCGCCACGGTCAGCGCCATCGGCAGGATGAAGTCGAACAGGCTGGATTCGGCGGTCCAGCTGAAGATGTGCTGGGGCGAGTTGCCGACCAGCGGCAGCAGGGTGAACTGGAGATACTTGGGCAGCACCACCATGACCCGGGCCAGGTTCTCGTCGACGCCCAGGTCCACGCTGCCGTGGGTGCCGAATCCGCCTAGGATCGCATGGCGGATGACAAGGTAGACGACGCCGACTGCCGCACCGGCAGCCATGACCCCGAGCCACCGCGGCGACAGCAGCACGTCGAACAGGCGGCGGCCGTCGGCGGCAGCGCTGTTGCGCAGCGCCAGCAGCGCCAGCAGCAGGAACGGGAACACCACGGCGCTCTCCTTGGACAGCGCCGCCAGCAGGAAGCAGCCCGCCACCCCGCCCGCCACCGCCCAGGCCGGCCAGCGCTCGCGCGTGGCGACCCAAAGGCCCAGCAGCATGAACAGGGTGGCGACCAGGTCGAAGCGCGAGGACACCCAGATCACCGCCTCGGACAGGGCCGGGTGCACCGCGAAGAACGCGGCCAGCGCCAGCGCGGACCAGCGCGCCGTCGCCTCGGCCCGGCCGGTACGCCGCAGCGCGTCGCGCGCCAGCAGGAACACCAGGAACGCGCAGGCCAGGTGGATCAGCACGTTGACCGCATGCGAGACCGCCGGGTTGCGCCCGGCCAGCATGCCCTCGGCGAACAGGGTCAGCAGCGGGATCGGGCGGACATAGCTCTGGTTCTGGAACAGCGGCGAGAACGCCGTGCGGACCGCCGAGCCGGCGGAATCGAACCAGGCGAAGTCGAGCAGGAAGTAGCGGTCATCCCAGACGTAGCCGTTGTGGATCACGCCGCCGTAGGCAAGCACGACCAGTGCCGCCAGGACGAGCAGAGGCAGGCTGCGCTGCAGCCAGGGAGCCATTTTCACCCGCATTCCCCAGAAAACCGACGATCCGCCGGGATGGTATCCAAAAAGAAAGGCCCCGGAGAACCGGGGCCTTTCGATGTTGCGGCAAGACCCGCGATTACTCAGGGCGGCAGCTGGCCGGCAGCTGCGAGGTCTTCGGAGCATCACCCACGCAGCGCCAGTCGATACGGCCATTGTCCGCCGACGGGGTGATGGTGAAGGTGATGTCCGACGAAGCACCGGTCGACTGGGTGGTGACGTTGATCACGCCAGTGCCTTCTTCCACGGAGACCTCGGAGACATACTTCGACGGGCTGAAGCTGTAGCCCGAGTTCGAAGCGGTGATTTCCGACAGGCCGCCCAGCGACTGCGCGGTCTCG
This sequence comes from Pseudoxanthomonas fibrivorans, assembly GCF_041464125.1. Classification (NCBI taxonomy): domain Bacteria; kingdom Pseudomonadati; phylum Pseudomonadota; class Gammaproteobacteria; order Lysobacterales; family Lysobacteraceae; genus Pseudoxanthomonas; species Pseudoxanthomonas fibrivorans. The sequence continues at coordinate 1,923,688 of NZ_JBGNUG010000001.1, forward strand.
GCCACCGCCAGCTTGGCGCCGGCAGCGACGCTCAGGCCTTCACCGGCCTTGGTACGGATGGTGTAGTCCTGGTAGGCCGGCAGCGCGATGGCGACCAGGATGGCGATGATCGCGATCACGATCATCAGTTCGATCAGGGTGAAGCCCTGCATGTTCTTCTTCATACATTTCCCCTAGAGCGGTGATGGGTAGGACACTTGACCTTCGGACCCGTGTCCTTACCGGAGCGCGGGTGGTGCGCGGCGTATGCCACGTGCCGGGAGGCACGCAGGTTTGGTGCCAACTTTCCGGCACCTGACCGCCTGTTCATCCTACCAGTCATTGCCGGGACGGGAGATGTCCGCGGACACGTTCGAACTGTGATCCGGGCCGCAGAGGCGGATTCGACCCTTCGCGTCACATTGTGACAATTATGGTCACTACCGGGACCATGCCCTTCTGTATGTCCCTGTTCGGGCCGCTCCCCTCGACTAGGCCGCGGCCGTCCGCGTGGGGCTCCCGAGCGCCCCGGCGCATCCGGCTGGCGGCCGCCGCACGACCCGCGCACCCGCGCGAGCCCGCGGATCGCCCGGCGCTGCGCCGGCCCCGGTCGCACCGATGCCGCGCAATCGCCCCCGTCCCGGTCCGGCGCCGCGCGCCCCGCGCAGGTGCAAAGCGTGATCGGGGTGGCGTGCCACCCGCCACATTAGCGGCTACCATGCGACGGAAAGCCGGCGCGGGGAATGCCGGCGGGGAGACCTGAGCATGTCCGCGAGCCGAAGCGCCGTTAGGAATTCAGTGCCTGTAGACCGGGGGACCAGCCAGCTGGTGCCTTTCGTCTGGGAAGGCACCGACAAGCGCGGCGTAAAGATGAAGGGCGAGCAGCCGGCGAAGAACGCCAACATGCTCAAGGCCGAACTGCGCCGCCAGGGCATCACCCCGACCGTGGTCAAGCAGAAGCCCAAGCCGCTGTTCGGCCAGGCCGGCGCGACCATCACCCCCAAGGACATCGCCTTCTTCAGCCGCCAGATGGCGACCATGATGAAGTCGGGCGTGCCGATCGTGTCCTCGCTCGAGATCATCGGCGGCGGCCACAAGAACCCGCGCATGAAGGGGATGATCGACGGGATCCGCACCGACATCGAGGGCGGCTCCTCGCTGTACGAGGCCATCTCCAAGCACCCGGTCCAGTTCGACGAGCTGTACCGCAACCTGGTCCGGGCCGGCGAAAGCGCCGGCGTGCTCGAGACCGTGCTGGAGACCATCGCCAGCTACAAGGAAAACATCGAGTCGCTGAAGGGCAAGATCAAGAAGGCGCTGTTCTACCCGGCGGTGGTCATCGCGGTGGCGATCATCGTCAGCGCGATCCTGCTGATCTTCGTGGTGCCGCAGTTCGAGTCGACCTTCGCCAGCTTCGGCGCGGACCTTCCGGCGTTCACCCAGCTGATCGTGGGCGCATCGCGCTTCATGGTGAAGTGGTGGTGGGCGTTCCTGATCGGCATCGTCGGCGGCATCTTCGCCCTGCTGTTCCTCTACCGCCGCTCGCCGGCGATGCAGCACGGCCTGGACCGGCTGATCCTGAAGGTCCCGGTGGTCGGCCAGATCATGCACAACAGCGCGGTGGCGCGTTTCGCGCGGACCACGGCGGTGACGTTCAAGGCCGGCGTGCCGCTGGTGGAGGCGCTGGAATCGGTCGCCGGCGCGACCGGCAACAGCGTGTACGAGAAGGCGGTCTACCGCATCCGCGACGACGTGGCGGTGGGCTACCCGGTCAACCTCGCGATGAAGCAGACCGGGCTGTTCCCGCACATGGTCATCCAGATGGCGGCGATCGGCGAAGAGGCCGGCGCGCTCGACACCATGCTGTTCAAGGTGGCCGAGTACTACGAGCAGGAAGTGAACAACGCGGTCGACGCGCTGAGCAGCCTGCTGGAGCCGATGATCATGATCTTCATCGGCGGCGTGGTCGGCTCGATGGTGATCGGCATGTACCTGCCCATCTTCAAGCTGGCCGCAACGATCTAGGCACTTCCCCCGCGCATGGCATTCCTCGACCAGCAGCCCCTGCTGGGCTATCCCCTCGCCGCCGCCGTCGGCCTGGCCGTCGGCAGCTTCCTCAACGTGGTCATCCTGAGGTTGCCGCGGCGGCTGGAATGGGAATGGAAGCGCGATGCGCGCGACATCCTCGAGCTGCCCGAGCTGTACGACCCGCCCCCGCCCGGGGTGGTGGTCGAACCCTCGCACGACCCGGCCACCGGTGACCGGCTCAAGTGGTGGGAGAACATCCCTGTACTGAGCTGGGTGCTGCTGCGCGGCCGCTCGCGCTACAGCGGCCAGCCCATCTCGATCCAGTACCCGCTCGTCGAGCTGCTGACCGGCCTGCTCACCCTGGCCTGCGCCTGGCGTTTCGGTTTCGGCTGGCAGGGCTTCGGCGCGATGGTGCTGACGTGGTTCCTGGTGGCCGCCTCGGGCATCGACCTGCGCACCCGCCTGCTGCCGGACAGCCTGACCCTGCCGCTGATGTGGCTGGGCCTGGTCGCCAGCCTGGACAACCTGTTCATTCCCGCCAAGCCGGCCCTGCTCGGGGCGATCGTCGGCTACGTCTCGCTCTGGAGCGTGTGGTGGCTGTTCAAGCAGGTCACCGGCAAGGAAGGCATGGGCCACGGCGATTTCAAGCTGCTGGCCGCGCTCGGCGCATGGGTGGGACTGAAAGGCGTGCTCCCGGTCATCCTGCTGTCCTCGCTGCTGGGCGCGGTGATCGGAGCGGCATGGCTGGCCTATCGCGGGCGGAACCGCGCGACCCACATCCCGTTCGGACCGTACCTGGCCATCGCCGGCTGGCTCGTGTTCTTCTGGGGCGGCGAGATCGACGCGGCCTACCGGCAGCTCACCGGCCTGTACTGAGCGCCGCCGCCACGCGCACCCGCGCCACGGCCGCCCGCCGGCCGCGAGGGGCTCCTACAATCACGGCATGAGCGATTTCATCATCGGCCTGACCGGAGGCGTGGCTTCCGGCAAGAGCGAAGTGACGCGGCGCTTCCAGGCGCTGGGCGTGCACGTGGCCGACGCCGACCTCGTCGCGCGCGCCGTGGTCGAACCCGGCCAGCCCGCGCTGGCGCGCATCGCGGAGCGCTTCGGCGCGGACATGCTGCTCGCCGACGGCCGCCTGGACCGTCGCCGCCTGCGCGAGCGCGTGTTCGAGGACCCGCAGGCGCGCGCGGACCTGGAGGCCATCACCCATCCCGAGATCCGGCTCGCGCTGGCGCGCGAATGCCGCGCCGCCGCCGGGCCGTACGCGATCGCCGCGATCCCGTTGCTGGCCGAGGCGGGCGGTCGCGCGGCCTACCCGTGGCTGTCGCGCACCCTCGTGGTGGACGCGCCGGTGGAACTGCAGCACGCGCGACTGATGCTCCGCGACGGCATCGACGAAGCGCTGGCCACGCGCATGATCGCGGCCCAGGCGTCACGCGAAGCCAGGCTGGCGATCGCCGACGACGTCCTGGTCAATGACGGGCATCCCTCCCACCTCGATGCGCCGGTGGCCGCGCTCGACGCACGCTACCGCGCGCTGGCAGGCGCCCCCCGCGCGCCGGACGCGGCTTCCTAGGCGTCGAACGGCGGGTCCGCACGCAGCGGACCTCGCCCGCTACGGCCAGAAGCCGCGGATGGCGGCGATGCCCTGCGCCCCGTGGCCGCGGGCGACCGCCAGGTCGTCCGGGCCGAGGCCCCCGATCGCGTAGATCGGCAGCGCGACCTGCTCGCGCAGGGCGACGAAGCCGTCCCAGCCCAGCGGCGTCGCACCCGGATGGGTCGCGGTCGCCGCGACCGGCCCGAGCACGGCGAAATCGCACCCGAGCGCCTGGGCCTGGCGCAGGTCCTCGAGGTCGTGGCAGGACGCGCCCACGGCCTGCCCCTCGGGCAGCGGCCGCGCGGAGACGCCGGCGAGCTGCTCGCTGCCCAGCTGCACCCCCGCTCCCAGTTCGGCCGCCAGCGCGACGTCGCGGTTGAGCAGCAGGTCGACGCCGGCGCGACGGCATGCGTCGGCGACCTCGCGCGCCAGCGCGGCGTAGGCCTCCGCCGGGAGGCTGCGGGCGCGCAGCTGGATGCGCTCGATGCCCGACTCCAGCGCGCGCTGCAGCGAATGGCGCCAGGAGGCCATGTCCGTGCCGGGTTCGGGCGTGACCAGGTAGCGGTCGGGCTGGCGCAGCGCACCGACCACCGGCACGTCGGCCGACGGCATCGAATAGCGCGCCAGCCGATCCGGTGCGACCCAGGTCAGGGCCTGGCCCTCGCGTCCCCGGGGCGTGCCCTTCCAGCGGCGCACCGCCCGCACTTCGAGGCGCAACCGCTTGCCGGGGTACTCCTGCGGCACTTCGATGAGCGCCTCGCCGACTTCGGCCTCGATCCCCAGCTCCTCGTGCAACTCGCGGACGAGTGCCTGTTCGGAGGTTTCGCCGGGCTCGCGCTTGCCGCCGGGAAACTCCCACAGCCCCGACAGGTCGCTGTCCTCGCCGCGGCGGGCGAGCAGCACCCGGCCGCGCACGTCGGTGAGGACGCCGGCCACCACATGGATCGAGCGCAAAGGTGCTTCCATGGACCCAGCTTACCGGCGCATCCGAACCCCGTGAACCTGCTGGACGTCATCGGACGCCCGCGGAGGCAGGCGGCATGTCCGCGGGCGAGGCCGCGGATGCGGGCGGGATCGAGGCAGGGGCCGGGCCCTGCGGCCTTCCCGCCGCGGGGCAGGCGGGCGCCGTGAGCGGCGCCCGCGGCCGGATCAGGCCAGCTGGCCGTGGCAGTGCTTGTACTTCTTGCCGCTGCCGCAGGGACACGGGTCGTTGCGGCCCACCTTCGGCGCCTCGCGCACCACGGTACCGGCGGCGGCGGTGCCCATCACGGAGGCGTGGCGCTCGCGTTCGATCGCGGCGACCTCGTCCTCGGTGTCGTAGCCGGCGGCGGCCGCGTGCTGGAACTGGGCCTGGCGCAGCTGCGCCTCGGCCTGGGCGCGCTCCTGCGCCTCCAGTTCGGCCACTTCCTCCTCGCTGCGGATGCGCACGCGCGCCAGCAGGGTCACCACCTGGCGCTTGACGTTGTCCAGCATCTCCGAGAACAGCTCGAAGGCTTCCTTCTTGTATTCCTGCTTGGGCTGCTTCTGCGCGTAACCGCGCAGGTGGATGCCCTGGCGCAGGTAGTCCATGCGCGCGAGGTGCTCCTTCCAGCCCTGGTCGAGCACGTTGAGCATGATGTGCTTTTCCAGCGCGCGCGCGGTCTCGGTGCCCAGCTGGGCCTCCTTCTGCGCGAACAGCGCCTCGACCGATTCCTGCACGTGGCGCTCGATCGCCTCGGCGTCGAGTTCCTCGCGGGTCTTCGCCAGGCCCTGCAGGTCCAGGTCCAGGCCCAGTTCGCCGGCCAGCGCCGCTTCCAGGCCGGGCAGGTCCCACTGCTCGTCGACCGACTCGGCCGGCACGTAGCGGGCGACCATCTCGGCCACCACGTCGCCGCGGATGCCGTCGACGTTGTCCTTGACCGAATCGGCGTCCAGCAGCTCGTCGCGCTGGGCGTAGATCACCTTGCGCTGGTCGTTGTTGACGTCGTCGAAATCGAGCAGGTTCTTGCGGATGTCGAAGTTGTGCGCCTCGACCTTGCGCTGCGCCTTCTCGATCTGCCGGCTGACCAGCTTGTCCTCGATGACGTCGTCTTCCTTCATGCCCATCATGCGCATCGCCTTCTGCACCCAGTCGGAGGCGAAGATGCGCATCAGGTTGTCTTCCAGCGACAGGTAGAAGCGGGACGAGCCCGGGTCGCCCTGGCGGCCGGAACGGCCGCGCAGCTGGTTGTCGATGCGGCGCGACTCGTGGCGCTCGGTGCCGACGATGTGCAGGCCGCCGGCGGCCTTCACCTGGTCGTGGCGCTGCTGCCAGGCGGTCTTGGCCTTGGCCTTGTCCAGCGCGGTGGCTTCCTCGCCGAGCTCGTGCAGCTCGGCCTCGAGCGAACCGCCCAGCACGATGTCGGTGCCGCGGCCGGCCATGTTGGTGGCGATGGTCACCGCGCCGGGGCGGCCGGCGTTGGCGACGATCTGCGCCTCGCGCTCGTGCTGCTTGGCGTTGAGCACCTCGTGCACGACGCCCGCCTTGCGCAGGTACTCGGAGAGCATCTCCGAGGTCTCGATCGAGGTGGTGCCGACCAGCACCGGCTGGCCGCGCTTGAAGCAGTCCTCGATGTCGGCCAGCACCGCGCGGAACTTGCCCTCGCGGTTGAGGAACACCTGGTCCGGGTAGTCCTTGCGCTGCACCGGCTTGTGGGTCGGGATCACGATCACTTCCAGGCCGTAGATGCTCTGGAACTCGTAGGCCTCGGTGTCCGCCGTGCCGGTCATGCCGGACAGCTTCTTGTACATGCGGAACAGGTTCTGGAAGGTGATGCTGGCCAGCGTCTGGTTCTCGCGCTGGACCGGCACGCCCTCCTTCGCCTCCACCGCCTGGTGCAGCCCGTCGGACCAGCGGCGACCGGCGAGGGTGCGGCCGGTGAACTCGTCGACGATCACTACCTCGCCGTCGCGGACGATGTAGTCCACGTCGCGCTGGAACAGCGCGTGCGCGCGCATCGCGGCGTTGAGGTGGTGCACGACCGACAGGTTGTTGGCGCCGTACAGGCTGTCGTCCTCGCCCAGGATCCCGGCGCGGCGCAGCAGCGACTCGGCATGCTCCATGCCCGCCTCGGACAGGTGCACCTGCTTGCCCTTCTCGTCGACCCAGAAGTCGCCCTCGCCATCCTCGGCGTCCTGGCGCTTGAGCTGGGGGACGATGCGGTTGACCCGGATGTACAGCTCCGGCGACTCGTCGGCCGGGCCGGAAATGATCAGCGGCGTGCGCGCCTCGTCGATCAGGATCGAGTCGACCTCGTCGACGATGGCGTAGTGCAGCCCGCGCTGGAAGCGGTCGGCCTTGGACAGCGCCATGTTGTCGCGCAGGTAGTCGAAGCCGAATTCGTTGTTGGTGCCGTAGGTGATGTCGGAGGCGTAGGCCGCCTTCTTGTCCGAGTGCGGCATGCCCGGGTAGACCACGCCCACGCTCAGGCCCAGCCAGTTGTAGAGCTTGCCCATCCACGCCGCGTCGCGGCGGGCCAGGTAGTCGTTCACCGTGACCACGTGCACGCCCTTGCCCTCGAGCGCGTTGAGGTACACCGGCAGCGTGCCGACCAGGGTCTTGCCTTCGCCGGTGCGCATCTCGGCGATCTTGCCCAGGTGCAGGACCATGCCGCCGATCAGCTGGACGTCGTAGTGGCGCATGCCGAGCACGCGGCGGCTGGCCTCGCGGCACACCGCGAACGCCTCGGGCAGGACCTTGTCGAGCGGCTCGCCGCCGGCGATGCGCTGCTGGAAGTGCGGGGTCTTGGCCTTGAGCTCGTCGTCCGAGAGCTGCTTCATCTCCGGTTCGAGGGCGTTGATCCTGGCGACGATGCGGTCCAGCTGGCGCAGGAGCCGTTCGTTGCGGCTGCCGAAGACACGGGTAAGCAGTTTGTTGATCATCGATGGGGCCGGTTGGGAATGAACGCCTGGGACCGCCGCCAGCGGGCGGTCCATGCGGACAGGGCGAACAGGCCCGTCCGAGGCAACATGACATTGTAGCTTGGGACGCCGGCCACCGATCTCAAGGCACGCGGAACCGTCGTCGGCCGCCCGTGCGCGGCCGCAGCCCGCGCCGAAACGAAAAGGCCCGCCCCTGCGCGGGACGGGCCTCGGGGCCGGCCGGTGGTGGAAGGCTCAGCCGCGGGTGCGCTTGGCCACCGGCGCGCGTCCGTCGGTCAGGAACTTGCGCGGGTTGACCACGCTGCCGTTCTCCCAGACCTCAAAATGCACGTGGGCGCCGGTGGAGCGGCCGCTCGAACCGGCCTTGGCCACCTGCTCGCCAGCGCGGACCAGGTCGCCGGCCTTCACCGTCAGGCGCGAGTTGTGCGCGTAGCGGGTGACATACCCGTTGCCATGGTCGACTTCGATCGTGTGGCCGTAGCCGCTGCGGGAACCCGCGAAGCTGACCACGCCATCGGCCACCGACATCACCGGGTCGCCGACATTGGCGTCGAAGTCGATGCCCTTGTGGAACTGCCGGCCGCGGCCGAACGGATCGGCGCGGTTGCCGAAGCTGGAGGTGATGTAGCTGCGGCGGACCGGCGAGCGCACCGGCAGCGCATTGTTCTCGAGCTGGCGATCGAACAGCAGCGACTCCATCACGCCCAGCTGGCGCCCGGAAACCTCGAACTGCTGCTGGACCTCGTCCAGGCCTGCCACGAGCTCGTCGCGGGGCATGTCGCGGGCGACGCCGGCGCCACCCTGGCCGGGCGTGCCGTGGAAGTCGAACTCGCCGTCTTCGAGCTGGCCGGCTTCGGTCAGCCGTTCGCCCAGCGCGTTGAGGCGGTTGGCCTGGGCCTGCAGCTCGCCCAGGCGGGCGGCGAGCGCGTTGATTTCCTGCTGGGACTGGCGCCGGACCTGCTCCAGCTCCTGCTGCTGCGCGGCCAGGCGCGCGGAGGAGTGCTGCGCATTGGCGAATCCGATCGCGACGCCGGCCCCGGTCCCGAACAGGACACCGGTGGCCAGTACGGCGGCGACGGCGAGACCCGGGCGCTGCGAGGCCAGTTGCTGGACCCGGCCGGAGAGGCCGTCGGCATGGCGCGCACGCGGGTTTCTTACGAAGAATTTATAGCTCATGCTTTGGGTATGCCTGATGTAAAGCCCAACACGCGCCGGGCGGCGGTCCCGCTTCCCGCGGCAGAAGCCGCGCTGGCGGATGAGACTGGCGCCCCCTTGCGAAGAGCCCTTTGGCTCGACGCGTTGGACCAGCAATTGCGTCCCCTGCTGCCGCCGGGGCTGGCGCCCCATTGCCGGTTGGCCAACGTATCCGGCGGTCAGCTCGTTTTTGTCACCGATTCCCCGGTCTGGCGGGCGCGGGTGCGCCTGGCAGAAGCCGAACTCCTCGATGCGGCCCGCTCCGTCGGGCTGAACCCCACTGCAGTCATCGTCAAAACGACTACCGTCCCGTGGCAGCCACCCGTACCGGCAGGCCCCGCGGTCCCCCTGGTTTCAGCGACCGCCCGGCAAGCCGTGAGCGACGCATTGGCATCCCTGCGGGAATCCGATCCTTCCGATTCCCCGGATTCCGGAGCTCCTGCCCCGGGGTCTTCGACCGGCCCCGCAACGTAGTGTCCCGTCGCTGGAGGCCAACCCGCGGGGCATCCTATCGTCACATCCCCCTCACGTCGTTAGCGAATCATTAAAAACTCGTTACGCGGGATACGAACGGCGGATCGGGTTCACGCTTCATGAAAGTCCATGAAGACATGAAAACGTTCTCCGAACTGAATAGACGGTTCAGGTCTGGAGCACGACTGGCCCCGCCCGGTAGCTATCGGCCGGCGGTGGTCGTGATGAAGCAGGCCGCGCTCGTTGCGGCCATGGGCCACCCTGAAGTGGACGGGGCAAAGCCGCGCGCGCAGGGACTCCCCGGGGGCGGGCTGGACGACCAGGGCGATGGCGGACGCCGCGGGGCGTCGGCGCCGGGGATCAGGCCAGCGCGGGGGTCCCGTAGGCCAGCGGGGCCGGCGCGGCATGGTCCTCGAAGCTCACCCGCTCCCAGGCGCTGGCGTCGGCCAGCAACGCGCGGGCGAGCTTGTTGTTGAGGGCGTGGCCGGACTTGTAGCCCTCGTACGCCCCCAGGATCGGGGCGCCGACCAGGTAGAGGTCACCGATCGCGTCGAGGATCTTGTGGCGGACGAACTCGTCGGCGTAGCGCAGGCCGTCCTCGTTGAGGACGCGGAACTCGTCGAGCACGATCGCGTTGTCCATCGAGCCGCCCAGGCCGAGGTTGAGCTCGCGCATGTACTCCAGGTCGCGCATGAAGCCGAAGGTCCGGGCGCGGGAGATTTCCTGGATGTAGGCGGCGGTCGAGAACTCGAGCGTGTGGCGCGACTGCCTGGCCGGGATCATCGGATGGTCGAACTGGATGGTGAAGTCCAGCCGGTAGCCGTCGTACGGCGTGAAGCGCGCGACCTTGTCGCCGTCGCGCACCTCCACGTCCTTGAGGATGCGGATGAAGCGCTTCGGCGCGTCCTGCTCGGCGACGCCGGCGGACTGCAGCAGGAACACGAACGGGCCCGACGAGCCGTCCATGATCGGCAGCTCGGCCGACGACAGCTCGACGATCAGGTTGTCGATGCCGAGGCCGGCCGCGGCCGACATCAGGTGCTCGACGGTCTGGATCTTGGCTTCGCCGCAGGTCAGGCCGGTGCACAGCGTGGTCTCGGTGACCAGGCCCGCGGAGGCCGGCACTTCCACCGCCGGATCCAGGTCGGTGCGCCGGAACACGATGCCGTGGTCGGCCGGTGCGGGGCGCAGGGTCATGTAGACCTTGTTGCCGCTGTGCAGGCCAACGCCGGTGGCGCGGATCGTGTTCTTGAGGGTGCGCTGCCGGGTCATGGGTCCACCGTGCGACGGGATATCCGTATGGAGTGCCGCGTGAAGAGGCCGAGAATATCACGCGTTTAGCTGAATCTTAACGGACTGCGGCGTGCCTCCCGTGGTGTCCGGCGCCACGCCGGCGCAGGCGATGGGAGGTCGTCTGGCGACGAAAACCTGCCGGGCCTGGAAGGCCCGGCAGCAAGGACAACGGACGCCGGCCGCGCGCGACCGGATGCCACAGGCGGGACGTTACCGCGGCGGATGCCTTCGACCGGCGTCGCAGGACGCCGGCCGGGAGCTCAGTCCGCCTGGCGACGCAGGAACGCCGGGATGTCCAGGTAGTCGCTCGGCAGGTCGGCCGCGGCCGGGGCCGGCGCGGAACTCGCCGCGGCACCCGAAGCTCCCCCGCGGCGCAGGCCCAGACCACCCACCGCGCTGGCGACCGGGTCGACGCCGAAGGCGTCGTCGATCGGCAGGCCGGTGGTGGCGTCGCGGACCAGCCGGACCGGCGCGCGCATCGGCTCGCGTGCCGAGAAGTCGGCACGGCCGCCGGCGAACTCGCGCTCGCGCACCGGCTGGCGGGCCACGGCACGGTTCAGGCCGGTGGCGACCACGGTCACGCGCACTTCGTCCTGCATTTCCGGATCGAGCACGGTGCCCACCACCACGGTCGCGTCCTCGGAGGCGAAGCCCTCGACGGTGCGGCCGATCTCGTCGAACTCGGCCATGGTGAAGTCCGGGCCGGCGGTGATGTTGACCAGGATGCCGTTGGCGCCGGCCAGGTTGACGTCGTCCAGCAGCGGGTTCTGGATCGCGGACTCGGCCGCCGCCTGGGCGCGGTCGTCGCCGCGGGCGGTGCCGGTGCCCATCATCGCCAGGCCCATCTCCGACATCACGGTGCGCACGTCGGCGAAGTCGACGTTGATCAGGCCCGGGCGCACGATCAGGTCGGCGATGCCCTGCACCGCGCCCTGCAGCACGTCGTTGGCGGCGCGGAACGCCTGCACCATCGTCGCGTTCCTTCCCAGGACCGTAATCAGCTTCTCGTTCGGGATGGTGATCAGCGAGTCGCAGTGGGCCGACAGCTCCTCGATGCCCTTGAGCGCCACCTGCATGCGGCGGCGGCCCTCGAACGGGAACGGCTTGGTGACCACGGCCACGGTCAGGATGCCCATCTCCTTGGCCAGCTGCGCCACCACCGGCGCGGCGCCGGTGCCGGTGCCGCCACCCATGCCGGCAGTGATGAACACCATGTCGGCGCCGTCGAGCGCGGCGATGATCTGCTCGCGGTCTTCCAGCGCGGCCTGGCGGCCCACCTCGGGATTCGCGCCCGCGCCCAGGCCCTTGGTGACGTTGCCGCCGAGCTGGAGCTGCATCCGGGCGCCGCAGTTCTTGATCGCCTGGGAGTCGGTGTTGGCGGTGATGAACTCAACGCCGTCCACGCTGCTGTTGACCATGTGCGCGACGGCATTGCCGCCGCCGCCGCCGACGCCGATGACCTTGATCACCGCGTTCGGAGCCATCTTCTCGATCAGTTCGAAATGTGCCATGTCCGTTGTCCTCTTTATATAAGTGCCGGCTTTCTGTGCTCCGGCGTCAGTTGTCGTTCGCCTGTTCCACAGCAGGCGGGGCCTGCCCGCTGTTCCTGCCGCTGCCACCCTGTCCCCGGCGATGCCGGCTTCCTGCAACAACCACCTCCAACCACCTCACCCGCACCAACACGCGGCCTAGAACTCGCCGCCGTACCACTTGAAGATCTTCTTGAAGAAGCTGCCGGCGCGGCCGCTGGGGAGCGACGGCCGGCGCGGATGCTCGATCTGGCTGCCCATCAGCAGCAGGCCTACGCCGGACGCATGGACCGGGTTGCCCACCACCTCGCCCAGCCCGGTCACGTGCTGCGGGATGCCGATGCGCACGGGCATCTGCAGCATCTCCTCCGCCAGCTCGACCACGCCTTCCATCTTCGAGGCGCCGCCGGTCAGGACCATGCCGGCGCGGACCAGTTCCTCGAAGCCGGACCGGCGCAGCTCGGCCTGGACCATCTCGAAGATCTCCTCGTACCGGCCCTGCACCGCCTGCGCCAGCGAGGCGCGCGGCATCCGCCGCGGCGGCCGGTCGCCGACGCTGGGCACCTGGATGCTCTCTTCCGCGGTGGCCAGCTGTGCCAGCGCGCAGGCGTAGCGCACCTTGATCTGCTCGGCTTCCGGGGTGGGCGTGCGCAGCATGTGCGCGATGTCGTTGGTGACGTGGTCGCCGGCGATCGGCAGCGAGGCGGTGTGGCAGATCGCGCCCTGGATGAACACCGCGATGTCGGTGGTGCCGGCGCCCATGTCGACCAGGACCACGCCGAGCTCGCGCTCGTCGGCGGTCAGCACCGCCACCGAGGACGCCAGCGAGGACAGGATCAGGTCGTCGACCTGCAGGCCGCAGCGCTGCACGCACTTGGTGATGTTCTGCGCGGCCGACTGCGCGCAGGTGACCAGGTGCGCATGCACCTCCAGGCGCACGCCGGTCATGCCGACCGGGTTGCGGATGCCTTCCTGCGAATCGTCGAGCACGTATTCGCGCGGGATCGCGTGCAGGATGCGCTGGTCGGCCGGGATCGCGACCGCCTTGGCCGCGTCGAGCACGCGGTCCAGGTCGGCCCAGGTCACCTCGCCGTCGCGGATCGGGACGATGCCCGGCGAGTTCTTGCACTGCACGTGGTTGCCCGAGATCGAGGCGTAGACCGAACGGATCTCGCAGCCGGCCATCAGCTCGGCCTCCTCGACCGCGCGCTGGATCGACTGCACGGTCGACTCGATGTCCACCACCACCCCGCGCTTGAGGCCGCGCGACTCGTGGGAGCCGATACCGATCACCTCGATCGGGTTGCCCGGCGAATACTCGCCCACCAGCGCCACCACCTTGGAGGTGCCGATGTCGAGGCCGACGATGAGGGACTTGTCGCCTTTGCGGTTCATGTACTGCTCGCTTGCCGTGGTTGCGTCCGCGCCGCGCCGGCCGGCGCCTGCGGATGGGGGGAAGAAGATGTGGAAGCCGCGGGCGTGCCCCAGGCAAGGGTGAAGCCGTTGGTGTAGCGCAGGTCCGCCCGCGCGATCGGCCGCGCCTGCTGGACCAGCAGCTGCGGCAGGACGCGCGCGAAGCGCTGCAGCCGGGCGCGCGCATCGTCGCGGCCGACGACCACCTCCATGCCATTGTCGAGCGTCATCGACCAGCTGCCGCGCGCGTCCATCGCCAGGCGAGCCACGTCGTAACCCAATGGCGCGAACTGACCGCGCGCTTCGTTGTAGAGCGCCACCACTTCCGCGGTTCGCCCGTCGGGGCCGCCCAGGCGCGGCAGGCGGCCGGCGGCCAGGTCGCGCGGCAGCGGGAACAGCCGGCCGCGCTCGGACAACAGGCGGTCTTCGCCCCAGAACGCGAACGGCTTGTGCTCCTGGACATGGATCTCCAGCACGTCCGGCCATTGCTTGCGCACCTGCGCGTGCTCCACCCAGGGCAGCTTCTCCACCGCATGCTGGGCGGCATCGAGGTCGGCGGCGAAGAAGCCGCGGGCGGCGTACGGCGCCACCGCCGCGCGCAGCTGCTCGGCCTGGACCCGCTCGAACTGGCCGGTCACGCGCAGGCGCGACAGGGGCCAGCGCTCGGCGCCGACCCAGCCGTTGAGCACGGCCACCACCGGCAGCGCGACCAGCGCCACCGCGAGCAGCCAGGCCAGGATGCGCAGCAGCGCGTTCACGCAGCGGCACCTCCGGCGGCGCCGGCATCCGCGGCCGGCACGGGGATCGTGTCCTCCAGGATCCGCCAGCACAGGTCCTCGAAGCCGACGCCGACCTGGCGCGCGGCCTTGGGCACCAGCGAGTGGCTGGTCATGCCGGGCGCGGTGTTGACCTCGAGCAGGTACAGCGCGCCGCTCCCGCGGTCGCGCATCACGTCCACCCGGCCCCAGCCGCCGCAGCCGGCGGCGCGGAACGCGGCCAGCGCCAGCGCGCCGATCTGCGCCTCGTCGGCCTCGCCCAGGCCCGGGCACAGGTACTGGGTATCCTCGGCCACGTACTTGGCGTGGTAGTCGTACCACTGGCCCTTGGGCACGATCCGGATCGACGGCAGCGCCAGGTCGCCGAGGATGCCCACGGTCAGCTCGTCGCCGATCACCATCTGCTCCATCAGCAGCTCGCCCGGGTAGCGCGCGGCCAGTTCCACCGCCGCATCCAGGTCGTCGTCGGCCAGCACCCGCGAGACCCCCACGCTCGATCCCTCGCAGGACGGCTTGACGATCACCGGCAGGCCCAGGCTGCGCGCGGCCTCGTGCACCGACGCGGCGTCCACGCCATTGGCCAGGCGCACGTAGCGCGGCGTCGGCAGGCCCAGCGACAGCCACACCTGCTTGGTCCGCACCTTGTCCATCGCCAGTGCCGAGCCGAGCACGCCCGACCCGGTGTACGGCACGCCCAGCGCGTCCATCAGGCCCTGGACCACCCCGTCCTCGCCGCCGCCACGCTGGCCGTGCAGGACGTTGAACACGCGGTCGAACTTCTTCGCCAGCAGCGCCTCGGCCAGCGCGGGGATGCCGTCGACCGGGTGCGCATCCACGCCGTGCGCGCGCAGCGCCTCGAGCACGTTGCGCCCGGAGTCCAGCGACACCTCGCGTTCCGAACTGGTACCGCCCATCAGCACGGCCACGCGGCCGAACACCGAAGGATCGGTGAAGCGCGGCGCCGGCAGCATGAAGGCGCTCACGGGCGGCTCCCCGGCGCGAAGCCGTCGGAGGCGATCTGGTGGGCCACGTAGCCGATGTCGCCCGCCCCCATCATCAGCAGCAGGTCGCCGTCCTGCAGCACGTCCGGCAGCACGTGGGCGAGATCGGCCACCTGCCCCACCACCACCGGCTCGCTGCGGCCGCGCGCGCGGATGGCGCGGGCCAGCGCACGCGCGTCCGCGCCGGGGATCGGGGCCTCGCCGGCCGGATACACCTCGCTGAGCACCAGCGCATCGGCCTCGGAAAGCACCGCGGCGAAGGCGTCGAACTGGTCGCGCGTGCGCGAATAGCGGTGCGGCTGGAAGGCCACGACCAGGCGCTTGTCGGGCCAGCCGCCACGCGCGGCCGCGAACACCGCCGCCAGCTCCTTCGGATGGTGGCCGTAGTCATCGACCACGCGCACCTTCGCGCCGGCGGCCGTCGCCACTTCGCCCAGGTCGTTGAAACGGCGGCCGATGCCGGCGAACTTCTCCAGGGCCGCGGCGATGTGCTCCGGCGATACGCCCAGCTGCCAGGCCACCGCCGCGGCGGCCAGCGCGTTGAGCACGTTGTGGCGGCCCGGCAGGGCCAGGGTCACCGGCACCGTCGCGCCCTCGGGCAGGCGCAGGGTGAAGCGCATGCGCCCGCCGTCCTGGACGATGTCGTCGGCGCGCACGTCGGCGTTCTCGGCGGTGCCGTAGGTCATCACGTGGCGCGGCGTGTGCGCGGCCAGCGCGGCGACTTCCGGGTCGTCGATGCACAGCACGGCCAGGCCGTAGAACGGCAGCCGCTGCAGGAACTCGGCGAACGCCGACTGCAGCCGGGCGAAATCGCCGCCGTAGTTCTCCAGGTGGTCGGCATCGATGTTCGTGATGATCGCCACCAGCGGGTTCAGGCGCAGGAAGCTGCCGTCGCTTTCGTCGGCCTCGGCGACCAGCCACTGGCCACCGCCGAGCTTGGCGTTGGCGCCGGCCGCCAGCAGCTGCCCGCCGATCACGAAGGTCGGATCGAGCCCGCCCTCGCTGAGCACCGCCGCGGTCAGGCTGGTGGTGGTGGTCTTGCCATGCGTGCCGGCAACCGCGATCCCGCGGCGGAAGCGCATCAGCTCGGCCAGCATCGCTGCGCGCGGCACGATCGGGATGCGCTGGCTGCGCGCTTCCATCAGCTCGGGGTTGTCCTCGCGGATCGCGCTGGAGACGACCACGCAATCGGTGCCGAGTACGTTGGCCGCCGAATGGCCGCGGACGATGCGCGCGCCGAGCCGGGCCAGGCGGCGGGTCGCGGCGTTGTCGGCGGTGTCCGAGCCGGACACCTCGTAGCCGAGGGTCAGCATCACCTCGGCGATGCCACTCATGCCGGTGCCGCCAATGCCGACGAAGTGCACGCGGGGAAAGGCGCGCACCAGGTCGTCGGTGTCGTGCAGGCGGCGGATCATGCGGGTACTCCGGGGGACGTGTCGGACGGACGGGATTCTTCGAGGACGATGTCGGCGATGCGCTCGGCCGCGTCCGGCCGCGCCAGCCCGCGCGCGGCGCCGGCCATGGCCAGGCGCCGCGCCGGGTCGGCCGCCAGGGCGCGCAGCAGCGGCTGGAGGTTCGCGGCCAGCTGCGCGTCCTGCTTCAGCAGCACGGCCGCGCCGGCATCGACGAGGTATTCGGCGTTGCGGGTCTGGTGGTCGTCGACCGCGGCGGCGAACGGCACCAGCACGCTGCCGACTCCCGCGGCGCACAGCTCGGCCAGGGTCGAGGCGCCGGAGCGGCATACCACCAGGTCGGCCCACGCGTAGGCGGCCGCCATGTCCTCGATGAAGGCCTCGACGCTGGCGGTCACGCCGGCGGCGGCGTAGGCGCGCCCGGCTTCGGCGCGCAGCTTCTCACCGCACTGGTGGCGCACCTCGACGGCGACATCGGCGAGCGCGGCGAGCGCCAGCGGCACGGCGTCGTTGAGCGCACGCGCGCCCTGGCTGCCGCCGAGCACCAGCAGCCGCAGGGGACCCTGCCGCCCGGCGAGCCGCTGTTGCGGTGGCGGCAGCGACGCGATCGCGGCGCGGACCGGATTGCCCGCCACTTCCTCGAGCGCGAAGCTGCCCGGGAAGCCGCTGAGCGTGCGGCGCGCCAGCCGCGACAGCACGCGGTTGGTCATGCCGGGCGCGCGGTTCTGTTCGTGCACCAGCAAGGGCAGGCCCGACAGCCAGGCCGCCAGGCCGCCGGGACCGGAGGCGAAGCCGCCGAAGCCGATGACCGCGCGCGGACGACGACGGCGCAGCACTCCGCGCGCGGCCTGGACCGCGCGCGCCAGCCGGAACGGTGCGGCGAGCAATGCCAGCTTGCCCTTGCCGCGCACCCCGGCCACCGGCAGCGTGTCGATCTCGATCCCGTGCTGGGGCACCAGCCGCGTTTCCATCGCGCCCGCCGCGCCCAGCCACACCACCGGCACGCCGCGCGCGCGCAGCACGTGGGCCACGGCCAGCGCCGGGAAGATGTGGCCGCCGGTGCCGCCGGCCATGACCATGACCGGGCGGGTGCTGGCGGCGGGCGCGGCGGCGCTCACGAGAAGCTCCCGAAGGTCGGCTCGACGCGCGAGGTGCCGCGCCCGCGCAGGCCCATCGCCGCCGCGTGGGCGACCGGATGCGCATCGACCGGCGTGGTGGCTTGCCGGGACGCGGCGGAGCGGGCGGCGACCGGCACTTCGCGCGGTGCCTCCGGCACGGCGTCCGCGCCCGCACCGGCCGGCATGGCCTCGTGCCGCACGGCACGCTGGCGCTCGGCGCGGTCGAGTTCGTAGGAGACGCGCAGCAGCAGGCCGATCGCCACGCAGGTCATCATCACGCTGGAGCCGCCCGACGAGACCAGCGGCAGGGTCAGGCCCTTGGTCGGCAGCATGCCCAGGTTCACCCCGATCGAGACGAAGCTCTGCATGCCGATCCACAGCGCCACGCCGAAGGCGATGTAGCCGGGGAAGTGGCGCCGCATCTCCACGCACTTCATGCCGAGGTACAGCGCGCGCCCGACCAGCAGGCCGTACAGCGCGACCACCATGCACACGCCGGCGAAGCCGAGCTCCTCGGCGATCACCGAGAAGATGAAGTCGGTGTGCGCCTCGGGCAGGTAGTTGAGCTTCTGCACCGATGCGCCCAGCCCGACGCCGAGCCATTCGCCGCGGCCGACCGCCATCAGCGCGTTGGTCAGCTGGTAGCCGGAGCCGAGCTGGTCGGCCCACGGGTCCAGGAACGAGGTGATGCGGCGCATGCGGTACGGCTCGAAGATGGCCAGCGCGGCCAGTGCCGGCAGGCCGATCACGATCGGCAGCGACATCCGCGGCAGGTTCACGCCACCGAGCACCAGCATGCCGGCGGTGATCGCCAGCAGCAGCGTGGCCGAGCCGAAGTCCGGCTGGGCCAGCAGCATGCCGACCAGCAGCACCGCCACGCCCAGCGGCTTGAGCATCGCCTGCCAGGTCGCGTTGACCTCGTCGCGGAACCGGACCAGGTAGCTGGCCAGCCACACGATGTAGATCACCTTCACCGCCTCGACCACCTGGAAGCGCGACACGCCCAGGTTGATCCAGCGCCGGGCGCCGTTGACGCTCACGCCCAGGCCCGGCAGCCACGGCAGCAGCAGCAGCACGAAGCAGCCCAGCAGCAGCAGCTGGTTGTACCGCTCCACCGTCTTCAGCTCGGTGCGCATCACCACGGCGGCCAGGGCGATGCCCACGCCGAGGAACAGCACGTGCCGGACCAGGTAGTGGAACGGGCCCACGCCGAGGTTCTCGCCGATCGCCACGGAGGCCGAGCCGACCATGACCACGCCCAGGCAGGCCAGCGCCAGCGCCGCGCCGGTCAGCCACGGGTCGAACTGGCCGCCGATGGCTTCCAGCCGGGTCGCCTGGCGCGAGAGGTCGTTCATCAGCGGACCTTCAACGTGGCCAGGCCGACGAGGACCAGGATCACCGAGATGATCCAGAAGCGGACGATCACGCGCGGCTCCGGCCAGCCCTTCAGCTCGAAGTGGTGGTGGATCGGCGCCATCCGGAACACGCGCTTGCCGGTCAGCTTGAACGAGGCCACCTGGATCATCACCGAGAGGGTCTCGATGACGAAGATGCCGCCCATGATCACCAGCACCAGTTCCTGGCGCACGATCACCGCCACGGTACCGAGCACCGCGCCCAGCGCCAGCGCGCCGATGTCGCCCATGAACACCATCGCCGGATAGGTGTTGAACCACAGGAAGCCCAGGCCCGCGCCGGCGATGGCCGCGCAGATGATGGTCAGCTCGCCCGCGCCCGGCACCTGCGGGATCTGCAGGTAGTTGGAGAACACCGCATTGCCCGAGGCGTACGCGAACACGCCCAGCGCGCAGGCCACCAGCACGGTGGGCATGATCGCCAGGCCGTCCAGGCCGTCGGTCAGGTTCACCGCGTTGGAGAATCCGACGATCCAGAAGTAGGCGATCGCCACGAAACCGATACCGGCCAGCGGCAGCGCGATCGACTTGAAGAACGGCACGTAGAAGGTCGTGGCCGCGGGCACGTCGGCGTAGAGCCACAGGTACAGGCCGGCGGCCAGGCCGAAGATCGACTGCAGCAGGTACTTCCAGCGCGACTTCAGCCCGTTCGGATCGCGGCGGACGATCTTGATCCAGTCGTCGTACCAGCCGATGGCGCCGAAGGCCAGCATCACCAGCAGCACGACCCACACGTACTTGTTGCGCAGGTCGCCCCACAGCAGGACCGAGGCCAGCACGGTGAACAGGATCAGCGCGCCGCCCATGGTCGGGGTGCCGGCCTTGGAGAAATGCGATTGCGGGCCGTCCTTGCGGATCGGCTGGCCGCCCTTGAGCTGGCCGAGGCGGCGGATCACCGCCGGCCCCCACCACAGCGACAGGAACAGTGCGGTCAGCGCCGCGAGGATGCCGCGGAACGTCAGGTAGCCGAACAGGCCGAAGAAGTTCTCCAGCCCCTGCAGCCAGCGCGCCAGCTCAAGCAACATTCGTAGCGTCCCCTTGCGCGAGCAGCGCGGTCACGATCCTGTCCATCGCGCTTCCGCGCGAACCTTTCACCAGCACGCGCAAGCCCCGCCCCCCGCCATCGGACGGCGCCGCCTGCGCGCGCGCGCGCAGGTCCGCGTGCAGCGCCGCGGCGAGCGCCTCGTGCGTATCGAAATGCCGGCCCTGGTCGCCAAAGGCCCGCGTCGCGGCGGCGCTCAGCGGACCCAGGGCGTACAGGCGCTCAAGCCGCGCCTCGCGCGCCCGGGTGCCGGCGTCGGCGTGCAGCGCCTCGGCCCCGGCGCCCAGCTCGCGCATGTCACCCAGCACCAGCCAGGCCTCGTCGCCCGAACCGGCCAGCGCGTCGATCGCCGCGGCGAGCGAGCCGGGGTTGGCGTTGTAGCTGTCGTCGATCAGCAGGGCGCCGCCGGGCAGCGCATGGGCGACCTGCCGCCCCGGCACCGGCCGGGCCTCGGCCAGGCCGGCGGCGATCGAGGCCAGCGGCACGTCGCAGGCCAGCGCGACCGCGGCGGCGGCGAGCGCGTTGAGCACGTTGTGGCGACCGGGCAGCGCCAGTTCGACCTCGACCTCGCCCTGCGGCGACACCAGCACGAAGCCGCTGCCGCCGCCGGTTGCCTGCACTTCGCGCGCGGTGACCTCGGCCCCGGTTTCCAGGCCGAAGCGCAGCACGCGGCGGCCGCTGTCGGCGGCGCGGATGACCTGCTGCTCGAACCAGCTGCCGAACGCGTCGTCGGCGTTGACCACGGCCACGCCGCCGTCGCCCAGCGCGGCATAGATCGCGCCCTTGGTCTCGGCCACCCCGAGCAGGCTGCCCATCCGCTCCAGGTGGGCGGCGGCGATGTTGTTGACCAGCGCGACGTCGGGACGGGCGATCGCGGTCAGGTAGGCGATGTCCCCCGGCTTGCCGGCGCCCATCTCGTAGATGGCGAAGTCGGCGTCCTCGGGGGCGTCGATCACCGCCAGCGGCAGGCCGATCTCGTTGTTGCGGTTGCCCGGGTTGGCATAGGCCTCGCCGGCCTGCCGCAGGATCGAGAGCACCAGCGTCTTCACGCTGGTCTTGCCGTTGCTGCCGGTGATCGCCACCACCCGCGCCCGCCGGTCGCGCTGGATGCCCGCGGCGATCCGGGCCAGCGCCCGCTCGCTGTCGTCGACCAACACCTGCGGCAGTGGCGGATCCAGTTCGACCAGGCGCTCCACCAGCAGCGCCGAAGCCCCGCGCATGGCCGCGTCCGCGGCGAAATCGTGGCCGTCGAAGCGCTCGCCGCGCAGCGCCACGTACAGGCTGCCGGGTCCGAGCTGGCGGGTGTCGTGGCTGACGGCCTCGATCACGGTGTCGTCGCCGTGCAGCTCGCCACCGGCCCAATGGGCGACCAGCGAAAGCGGGAGCCGGTTCATGCCCGTCCCTCCAGCGCATGCCGCGCCACGTCGGTGTCGTCGAACGGGTGGCGCACGCCGGCCACGTCCTGGTAGGGCTCGTGGCCCTTGCCGGCGACCAGCACGATGTCGTCGGGACCGGCCTGGCCGATCGCACGCGCGATCGCGCGGCCGCGGTCGCGCTCGATCGTGACCGCCTGCGGCGCGTCGAAGCCGGCCAGGATGTCGGCGACGATCGCGTCGCCGTCCTCGGCCCGCGGGTTGTCGTCGGTCACGATGACCACGTCGGCCTCGGCCTCGGCGATCTGCGCCATCTGCGGGCGCTTGCCGCGGTCGCGCTCGCCGCCGCAGCCGAACACGCAGATGAGCCTGGCCGCCGCATGCGCGCGCAGGCTGGTCAGGGCCTGCGCCAGCGCGTCAGGCGTGTGCGCGTAATCGACGACCACGAGCGGCCGCACGCCGTCGCCACCGAGGCGGTTCATCCGGCCGACGACGGGCTGCAGCCGGCTGAGGGTCGCCGCGATCGTGGCCGCGCTGTCGCCGAGCGCGTGCAGCACGCCGGCCACCGCCATCAGGTTGTCGACGTTGAACCTGCCCAGCAGGGGGGAGCGCACCGGGTGCGATTCCTCGCCCACGACCAGGTCGAAGGCGACGCCGCGGCTGTCGAAATGCAGCTCCCGGGCCTGCAGCGTCGCCTCCGCCTGCCCGCGCGAGCTGACGCCGACGCCATGCAGGCCGTCCGCCAGGCTGCCGTGCAGGGTGCGCCCGAACGCATCGTCCAGGTTGAGCACCGCCGCCTTCAGGCCCGGGCGGCCGAACAGCCGGGCCTTGGCCGCGCCGTAACTGGCCATGTCGCCGTGGTAGTCGAGGTGGTCGCGGGTGAGGTTGGTGAACACCGCGACGTCGTAGTGGACGCCGTCCACGCGACCCTGGTCGAGTGCGTGCGAACTGACCTCCATCGCCACGGCCTGCACGCCCGAGTCGCGCAGCTCGCCCAGCAACGCATGCATCCGCAGCACCAGCGGGGTGGTGAAGCCGGTGGGCTGCACCTGGCCGTGGCGGCCGGCACCGAGCGTGCCGACGCTGCCGCTGGCCACGCCGCGCAGGTGCCAGGCCTGGGCCAGCAGCTGCACGGTCGACGTCTTGCCGTTGGTGCCCGTGACCCCGACCATCGTCATCGCATGCGACGGATGGCCGTGGAACAGGTCGCCCATCGCCCCCAGCCGGCCACGCAGGCCGGGAACGGCGATGGCGTCCGCGGGCGCGGGGTATTCGTCCGGCGCGGGCGGCTCGAACAGGATCGCGGCCGCGCCGGCCGCGCTGGCCTGCGCGGCGAATGCCAGGCCATGGGTACCGAACCCGGCGATGGCGACGAAGGCGTCGCCCGGCTTCAGCTCGCGGCTGTCCATCACCAGGCCGGAAACGTCGATGTCGCGCGGGAGCGCGACGTCGGGCAGCAGGCGCGAGAGCGGCATCGTGCGGTTCATCGGCGTGCGCCGCCCGTGCCCGCGCCACCGGTGGCGATTTCCGCCATCGCAGGCGGGATGGTCGGGTCGTCCCCGTAGGCCTCGTCGATCGCCGTCGGCAGCTGCGGCAGCGACGCCTGGCGCTTGGCCTCGCCCTTGGCCTGCGCGGCCAGCCAGGTCTCGATGTCGTCGGGCGGCACGTCCATCAGCCGCAGCGAATCCTCCATCACGCTGCGGAACACCGGCGCCGACACCAGGCCGGCGAAGTACGAGCCGGCCTGCGGGTCGTTGATCACCACGACCGTGGCGAAGCGCGGGTTGGACGCGGGGACCAGGCCGGCGAACGTGGTGGTGTAGCGGCGGGCGTAGCCGCCGGCCGACGCCTGGCGCGCGGTGCCGGTCTTGCCGGCGACGTGGTAGCCCAGGATCGCGGCCTGGGTGGCGGTGCCGCCGGGCTCGGTGACGGTCTGCATCATGCGCAGCACCTGGTCGGCGATCTCCGGCCTGACCGCTTCGCGCGATTCGTTGATCTGGCCCTTGACGAAGGTCGGCGGGGTCAGCCGGCCGTGGTTGCCCAGCGCGGCGTAGGCCTGCGCGATCTGCAGCGGGGTCACCGACAGGCCGTAGCCGTAGGACATCGTCGCCTTGGTCAACCCGTCCCAGCGCGCGGGCTCGCGCAGCGAGCCGATCGCTTCGCCGGGAAAGCCGCTGTTGGGGGCGCTGCCGTAGCCGAAGCCGCGCACGAACTCGTAGAAGTACTGGTTCGGCAGCGGCTCGGCCAGCTTCACCGCGCCCAGGTTCGAGCTCTTGGTGATGATGCCGGTGACGTCGAGCACGCCGTAGTTGTGGTGGTCGCGGATCGTGTACTTGCCCAGCGCCATGTAGCCGGGGTTGGTGTCGTAGCGGTTGGCCGCGGTGATCCTGCCGGCGTTGAGCGCGGCCGCGGCGGTGATCGGCTTCATGGTCGAGCCGGGTTCGACCAGGTCGGTGACCGCGCGGTTGCGGTGGGTGTCCTGGCCGCCGCCGGTGACCGCATTGGGGTTGTAGCTGGGCAGGTTGACCATGGCCAGCACCTCGCCGGTGGCCACGTCCATCACCACCACCGATCCGCTGCTGGCCTTGTGCGCGGTCAGCGCGTTGCGCAGTTCGCGGTAGGCCAGGAACTGGATCCGGCGGTCGATGCTGAGGGTGAGGTCCTTGCCCGGCTCGGCGGCACGCACCAGGTCGATGTTCTCGACGATGCGGCCATGGCGGTCGCGGATCACCCGCTTGCTGCCAGGCTTGCCGCGCAGCCATTCGTCGAACGCCAGCTCCAGGCCTTCCTGGCCGCGGTCGTCGATGTTGGTGAAGCCCAGCACGTGGGCCATCGCTTCGCCCTGCGGGTAGAAGCGGCGGAACTCGCGCTGCGAGGACACGCCCGGCACGTTGAGGGCGAGGATCGCCTTGGCCTGGTCGGGATTGATCCGGCGCTTGAGGTAGACGAACTCCTTGTCGGCGCGCTGCGACAGGCGGCGCACCAGCTCGTCGTGCGGCACGCCCAGGGCGCGCGCCAGCTCCGGCAGGCGCTCCTCGTGGCGCATCAGCTCCTGCGGGTTGCCCCACACCGATTCCACCGGGGTGGAGACGGCCAGGGGCTCGCCGTTGCGGTCGGTGATCATGCCGCGCGAGGTCGGGATCGGGATCTCGCGGACGAAGCGGGCCTCGCCCTGGCGCTGGTAGAAGTCGGCATTGACCAGCTGCACGTACGCCGCGCGCCCGACCAGGGCGAACGAACACAGGCCCAGGGTCGCGCCGACCAGCAGCATGCGCCCGCGCAGGTTGAAGGTGCTGCGGTTGCGGCCCGGGCGGTTCATGGCCGCACCACCACGATGTCCTCGGCCTCCGGGAACTTCATCCCGAGCCGCTCGCGCGCCACCTGGTCGATGCGGTTGGCCTGCGCCCAGGTCGCCTGCTCCAGCTGCAGGCGGCCGAACTCGATGTTGAGCTCGTCGCGCTCGCGCTCGAGGCGGCTGAGCTCGACGAACAGCTGGCGATGGCGGTAACGCTCGTAGACCACCGCGATGCCGGAACCGACCACGGCCAGCAGCAGCACGGCGAGCAGGAACCGGCTCATGCGGCCATCCTCCCGTCCGCGCCGAGCTTCTCGGCCACCCGCAGCACCGCGCTGCGCGCGCGCGGGTTCGCCGCCAGCTCGGCCTCTTCGGCGCGGATCGCGCCACCGCCGACGTCGGCCAGCACCGGCACGAACGCCTGGACCAGCGGCATGCGCCGGTTCGCCGGCGGCGCCTTGGCATGGCGGGCGATGAACTGCTTGACGATGCGGTCTTCCAGCGAATGGAACGAGATCACCGCCAGCCGCCCGCCCGGCCGCAGCGCGGCCAGCGCCGCGTCCAGGCCGGCTTCCAGATCGGCCAGTTCGCGGTTGATGTGGATGCGGATGGCCTGGAAGGTGCGCGTGGCGGGGTTGCTCTTGTCCTTGCCGCGCGGGACCACGGCGTTGATCAGCCCGGCCAGCTGGGCGGTGCGGAGCAACGGCTCCTGCGCGCGCCGCGCGACGATCGCACGGGCGATGCGACGGCTCTGCTTCTCCTCGCCGTAGGTCCACAGCACGTCGGCGATCTCGCGCTCCTCGGCCCGCGCCAGCCACTGCGCCGCGCTCTCGCCCGATTCCGGGTCCATGCGCATGTCGAGCGGGCCGTCCTTGCCGAACGAAAAGCCGCGTTCGGCCACGTCCAGCTGCGGCGAGGACACGCCCAGGTCGAACAGGATCCCGTCGAGCCCGCATGCCGCGTCCCAGCCGCCGAGCGAGGCGAAGCTGCCGCGGCGGATCGACACGCGCGCGTCGCCGCCGAAACTCCGTTCGGCCTCCGCGATCGCTTCCGGGTCCTTGTCCATCAGCAGCAGCCGGCCTCCCGGGCCGAGTTGTTCCAGCACTCCACGTGCATGCCCGCCGCGCCCGAAGGTGCCGTCCAGGTAGCGTCCGTCCTCGACCACACGCAAACCGTCCATGACCTGCGCGTACAGCACCGGCAGGTGCGCCGCCGGCGCCGACGGGTCCGCGGGGTGGCCGGGCTGCGCCTCGGTGCGCATCCGGTCCCCCGCCATCACAACTTCAGGTCGAGCATGTGCTCGCTCAGATCCTCGTCGGACAGCGTCCGCCGGATCTGCGCGTGATGCGCCTGCTCGCTCCACAGTTCGAACTTGTCGCCCATGCCCAGCAGCACGGCCTTCTTCTCGATGCCCACCGCGCTGCGGTGGCTGGCCGGCACGCTGATGCGGCCATTGCCGTCCAGCTCCACCGGCGTGGCCGCACCGACCAGCTTCAGCTGCAGGCTGCGGTGGGCGGCGCGGGTGCTGGGCAACGCGTTGACCGCGTCACGCACCCGCTCCCATTCCTTGACCGGATACAGGTAGAGCGAACCGGCCTCGAACGGGTTGTAGGCGATCACCAGGCGGTTGCCGCACTCGCGCGCGACCAGGTCGCGGTAGGCCGTCGGAATGGCCACGCGCCCCTTGTCGTCCACTGTGATGGCGGTCTCGCCCTGGAACACGTTCGCCGCTGCCCGACCCGTCTTGGAGTGTCATTCAATCACGGAAAACCACAGAAATCCCGGTTTCCCCACGAATGTCCACCTTAGGAGTCACCAACAGGGTTGTCAACAGGATTTGAAGGAAAAAATCACCTGTCTGGTCAATGAGTTGCAGCGATGTTCACAGACAAGTTCAAGGGTTTTCCACAAGTCGCTGTTTCGTCTCAAATTTTGAGATTCGTCACGTGTGAAGGCCATGTGAGACGCATGCAGGTGCGCGGATGCATCGATGACGCAATGCACCAGCCGGGGCGCTTCCACGCCACGGGCGCGCGCGCCCGCCCGCGGCCGGAGCGCCGCGGGGTCGCAGTGAGAGGGGGCGGAGCCGGCCGGTAAGCCGGGTTCTGTCGTGGACAGTCATTCCTCTAGGCGCAACGTCACCGTTACGCTCGAGCAGCCTACCCGGACCCGACGCGGGCGACGTCATGGGGTCCCTATTTGGCCTTGCTCCCGGTGGGGTTTGCCGTGCCGGCCTGTTGCCAGGCTCGCGGTGCGCTCTTACCGCACCATTTCACCCTTGCCTGATCCGTGCCCCCGAAGGGACGCCGGCCATCGGCGGTATCTTTCTGTTGCACTTTCCGTCGGCTCGCGCCGCCCAGGCGTTACCTGGCACCGTGCCCTGTGGAGCCCGGACTTTCCTCGGCATGCTTGCGCATGACGCGACTGTCTGGCCGGCTCCGCCGGGGCGCATTGTCGCACGGCCGCTCAGGAACCGATGAACCCCATCCCGCGCAGGAACTCCAGCGCCTCCGCGTCGGCCCGGGCACCGACCGCGCGGTCGATCGCCGCATGGTCGGGATCCTCCTGCCGAGTGAGGTTGCGGGTGAACAGGTGGCCCACGCCCGGATATACGTGCAGTTCGCAGGTCACGTGCGACTGGCGCATGCGCGCGCAGAAGCGCTCGGCGCCGGCGGCGCGGGTGACGGTGTCCTCGGCGCCCTGCAGCAGGATCGCCGGGGGCATGTCGCGGTGGACGTGCAGGTCCGGGGACAGCGACGCCGCCTGGGCGACGCCACCCGCGAGCCGACGGAACCAGCCGCTGCCGGCCACCGACACCGCCGGCGACCACAGCACCAGCAGGTCCGGACGCGCGGACACTTCCCCGCCGAACGGTTCGTCGAAGGCGGCCGTCGCCGCGGCCAGGTGGGCGCCGGCGGAAACGCCGCCGGCCGCGATCCGCCCGGGATCCACCCCGAGCCGGGCCGCTTCCTGCCGCACCCAGCGGATGGCCGCCCGCGCATCGGCCACCGCATCGAACGGCGTCGACCCGCCGCCGCCAGGATCGGACAGCCGGTATTCGACCGAGACCGCGACCATGCCGGCCTCGGCCAGCCACCGTGCGGTGCCGTGGATCCAGCTGGCGTCGCCGAAGGCCCAGCCGCCACCGTGGAACAGGACGATCGCCGCGCGCGGCGCGGACGCCCGAGGTGCGAACACGTGCACCTGCATGGGCTGCCCGGCGCCCCCGGGGATCGATTCGATGCGGGGTCCGGGTGCGGCCATCGCGCGTGCGGGCACGCAGGCGACGAACAGGACGAACACCAGGAGGATCCGCGCGTGCGCTGCCCGCATCGATGTTCGCTCCCTGCTCCTGGCGATCAGCGGACGATAGTGCAGGCGCCGGCATCCAGGCGAGTCAGTCCTCGCCGGCCCCGTACAGCGCCTTGCGCGGCGCGCCGGTGATCTCGGCCGCGAGCCGGGCCGCGGCCGACGGCGGCAACTGCCGGGCCAGGATCGCGTGCACCCGGCGGCCTTCGGCCAGCGTCGCATCGGCGTCCTCGCCCACCCCCTGCACGACCAGCACGAACTCGCCCTTGCGCTGGTCCGGGTCGGCCAGCACCCGCGCATGCAGGGCGGCCAGGTCGCCGTCCAGCACGGTCTCGAACAGCTTGGTCAGCTCGCGCGCCAGCACCGCCGGCCGGGCGTCGCCGAAGGCCGCGCGCAGGTCGGCCAGCGACTCGTCGATCCGGTGCGCCGATTCGTAGAACACCAGCGTGCGCGGTTCGCCGGCCAGCGCGGACAGCCGCTCGCGGCGGGCCGAGGCCTTCGCCGGCAGGAAGCCCTCGAAGGCGAAACGGTCGCTCGGCAGGCCGGCCACGCTCAGCGCGGCCACCAGCGCCGACGGCCCGGGCACCGGGCTCACCCTGACCCCTGCCGCGCGTGCCGCGTGGACCAGGCGGTAGCCGGGGTCGCTGACCAGCGGCGTGCCCGCGTCGCTGACCAGGGCCAGCGATTCGCCGGCCAGCAGGCGCGCGACCAGGCGCTCGGCCAGCTGCTGCTCGTTGTGCTCGTGCAGCGCCAGCAGCGGCGTCCCGATCCCGAAGTGCGCCAGCAGCTGCCCGCTGCGCCGGGTGTCCTCGGCGCAGACCGCGGCGACTCCCCGCAGCACCTGCTGGGCGCGCGGCGACAGGTCGCCGAGGTTGCCGATGGGCGTGGCGACGACGTGCAGGGTGGCGGCGGGCATCACGGGTCCGGGCGGCGGGTGGAAGGTAGAATCCTAAGCCCTTTCCCCGATAGGCCCGGCCCGACGGATGGACATGCCGAACCACGCATCGCCCGCCACGCCCACCTACCGCCTGCGCTGGCTGGCGCCGGCACTGGCCGCCCTGCTGGCCGCCGGCTGCGCCAGCGTGGCCACCACGCCCAGCGCCGCGCCCGAGCACACCGCCGCCCTGGCCCAGCTGGAACAAGGCCAGGCCCGCGAAGCGGCGCAGCGCCTGGAAGCGCTGGCGGCGGCCGCCAAGGGCAGCGCGCGCAACGCGCTGCTGGCCGACGCGGCCTTCGCCTGGCACGAGGCGGGCGACGACGCCAGGGCGCGCGCCCTGGCCGCGCAGGTCGACGTGCGCCGCACCGGGGGCGCGGGCCGCGCGCGGTTCGCGCTGCTGCAGGCCGAGCTGGCGATTGCCGCGAAGCAGCCCGGCGGGGTGTCCGCCGCGCTCGCCGGCAGCGACCCGGCCACCCTGCCCGCCCCGCTGCAGGCCCGCTGGCACCTGGCGCAGGCCCAGGGCCTGGAAACCGGGGGCGACGTGGTCGGCGCCGCCGCCGCCCGGGCCCGCGCCGACGGCGCGTTGCAGGGCGCGGCCCGCGACGGCAACCGGCGCGAGATCGAACGCCTGCTGTCCACGCTGGACGATGCGACCCTGTCCGCGCGCGCCGCCGCGCTCCCGGCGGGCGATCCGCTCTACAACTTCGCCGGCCGCGCCCTGGTGCGCCGCGGCCTGCCGCTGCCGCGCCCGTTCGACACCGGCGAAGGCTGGGATTTCTCGCAGCGCGCGCCGGCGGCCGCGGATGGCTACCGTCCGCCGCGCAAGCTGGCGGTGCTGCTGCCGCTGTCCGGCCCGCTGGCCACCGCCTCGGGCCCGGTCCGCGACGGCCTGCTCGCCGGCTACCACGCCGAGGGGCGCGCACGCCCGCCGGTCACCTTCTACGACACCACCGGCACGCCGGCCGGCGCGGTGGCCGCCTACGAGAGGGCGGTCGCCGACGGCAACGATTTCGTGGTCGGCCCGCTCGGCCGCGACGAGGTCGGCGCCGTGTTCGCCCGGCCCGATGCGCGCGTCTCCAGCCTGGCGCTCAACCGCGGCAACGTGGCCCCGCCGCCGGGACACCTGTCCTTCTCGCTGGCACCGGAGGACGACGGCATCGCCGCGGCCGACTACCTGCTGGCGCGCGAGCATCGCAAGGTGCTGGTGGTGGGCAGCAACGACGACAACGGCCGCCGCGCGGTGGACGCCTTCCGCGCGCGCCTGGGCGAACGCGGCGGCAGCGTGGCCGGCGTGGTGAGCGTCGGCGAGGTCGATGCCGGCGGGCTCGGCGACGTGTCGGCGCAGCTGGCGCAGGCCGCCGCGGCCGGTGCCGATTCGGTGTTCCTGGCGGTGCGCGGCCCGCAGGCGCGCGCGCTGGTGCCGCAGCTGGCGATGGCCGGCTTCGCCTCGCGCACCCGCGTCGCCGCCTCGCAGCTGGTGTCGGGCACCGGCAAGGCGAGCGAGGACGTGGTCCTGGACGGCATCGTGTTTCCGGGCGAGGCCTGGCCGGCCCGGGGCGTGGCCGGGCTGCCGCCCTACAGCCAGGTGTCGGAAATGCTCCCGACCGCACGCGGCGGCGCGGCGCGCCTGTTCGCCTTCGGCCACGACGCGTGGCTGGTGAGCGCCTTCCTCGAGCGCCTGGTCACGCGCAGCGACGGCGAACTGGCGGGTGCCACCGGCACCCTGCGCCTGGACGGCTTCGGCAACGTGGTGCGCCAGCCGCAGTGGTCGATCTTCAGCGGCGGCGTGGCCGTGCCGCTGGCCAATACCGGCCGCTGAGCGCGCGTGGACCGGCGTGCCCGCGGCGCGCAGGTCGAAGCGGCCGCGCGCGCTGAACTCGAACGTGCCGGCCTGCGCCTGCAGGCCGCCAATGTCGGCTACCGCGGCGGCGAGCTGGACCTGGTGATGCTCGAACCCGGCCGCGATGGCGGCACGCTGGTGTTCGTGGAAGTGCGCTACCGGGCCGGCGCCGCCTTCGGCGGCGGCTTCGCCTCGGTCGATGCCGGCAAGCGCCGGCGCCTGGTGCGCGCGGCGCAGCTGTACCTGGCCGCCCATCCGCAGCTGGCCCAGCTGCCATGCCGCTTCGACGTGGTCCAGGCCGAGGGCGACCCGCAGGCGCCGCGCTTCTGCTGGCTGCGTGACGCGTTCCGGCTCGACGACGCCTGACCCGCCGCGGATGCGCGCCTACAATCGCGCCATGACGCCGACCCTGCCCCCCGCCCTCGATGCCGAACTGGGCGCCCTGCTCGGCGACGGCGGCTGGTTCACCGGCGAGCAGATGCGACGCGCGCACGGCGAGGACGACTCCCGGCTGTCCGCCCTTCCCGATGCGGTCGCGGTGCCGCGCGACCGCGCGCAGGTCGCGGCGATCGTGCGCGCCTGCCGTGCCCACCGCGTGCCGGTAGTGGCCCGCGGCGCCGGCACCGCGACGACCGGCGCGGCGGTGCCCTTCGCCGGCGGCGTGGTCGTGTCGTTCGCGCGGATGGACCGGATCCTCGAGGTGCGCCCGGGCGACCGCTGCGCGGTGGTCGAACCGGGCGTGCTCAACGGCGACCTGCAGCAGGCGCTGCAGCCGCACGGCCTGTTCTGGGCACCGGACCCGTCCAGCTACGAACGCTGCACCATCGGCGGCAACCTGGCCTGCAACGCCGGCGGTCCGCGCGCGGTGAAGTACGGCGCCACCCGCGACAACGTGCTCGGCCTGGTCGCGGTGACCGGCAGCGGCGAGATCATCCGCTGCGGCGGCCCGTGGACGAAGGACGCCACCGGCTACGACCTCACCCACCTGCTGGTCGGCAGCGAGGGCACGCTGGCGCTGATCGTGGAAGCCACGCTGCGGCTGTCGCCGCGACCGCAGGCCCAGGCCGGGCTGCGCGCCTTCTACCGGGACGCGGCGGCGGCGGCGGCGGCGGTCGCGCGGCTGATGGCACAACCGCAGGTGCCGGCCATGCTCGAGTTCATGGACGCCCGCGCGATCGCGCTGCTCCGGCGCAACGGCAGCGACGTGCCCGAGGCCGGGGCGATGCTGCTGGTCGAGGCCGACGGCAACGACGACACGCTGCTGCCGGCGCTGCAGGCCCTGGCGGGGGCCGCCGAGGGCGAAGGACTGCTGTCGCTGGATGTGGCCACCGACGGCAGCGCGCGCGACCGCCTGTGGGCGGCGCGGCGCGCGCTTTCGCCCGCGCTGCGCAGCATCGCGCCCGGCAAGATCAACGAGGACGTGGTGGTGCCGGTGTCGCGCATTCCCGACCTGGTCGCCGGCGTCGAGGCGCTCTCGGCCGCAGCGGCGCTGCCGATCGTCGTGTTCGGCCACGCCGGCAACGGCAACCTGCACGTCAACATCATGTACCGCCCGGACGATGCGGACGAATCCGCGCGCGCGCAGGCCACGCTGCCGCAGGTGTTCGGGCTGGTGCTGTCGCTGGGCGGCACGCTGTCGGGCGAGCATGGCATCGGCGTGGCCAAGCGCGACTGGATGGCGCGCGCGTTCGACCCGCCGACCCTGGCGGCGATGCGTGCGATCAAGGCCGCGCTGGACCCGGACGGCATCCTCAACCCCGGCAAGGTGCTGCCGCCCTGACGCGCCGCCGGCGTCGTGCGGGGTCGGTGCGATGACGCGCGCGCGCAGACGGGCCCTACGCCTCGCCGCGACCGGCCAGATGGCTGCCGATCCCCCCGGACTGCCCCGCGTGGACCACGCGGGGCCGGATGCGACAATGCCGGACGACGACAGGAGCGCCGGCTTGGACACCTCCGCCTTCGACGCGATCACCCTCGAGCAGCTGCGCGCTGCCGGCGGCCTGAAATGGCGCGCGTTCCCCGACTGCATCGGCGCGTTCGTCGCCGAAATGGACTTCGGCATCGCCCCCCCGATCCGCGAGGCGCTGCACCAGGCGATCGAGCGTGGCCAGGTCGGCTACCTGTCCGCCGGCCCGCTGCGGGCGCTGGCCGAGGCCTGCGCCGGCTGGCAGCACCGCCACCACGGCTGGGAAGTGTCCGCCGACGCGATCCGCGCGGTGCCGGACGTCCTCGGCGCGCTGGAAGTCGCCTGCCGGCACTTCCTGCCGGCCGGCAGCCCCGTCGCGGTGCCGGTGCCGTGCTACATGCCGTTCCTGCCGCTGCTCGCGCTGCTCGGCCATCCGGTGGTGCAGGTGCCGATGCGCAACGACGGCGACGCGTGGACCCTCGACGAAGCCGCGCTGGACGCCGCGTTCGCGGCCGGCGCGCGGATGCTGCTGCTGTGCAACCCGCACAACCCGATCGGAAAGGTGTACCCGCGCGAAGAACTCGAGCGCATCGCGGCGGTCGCCGCGCGGCACGACGCGCGGGTGTTCGCCGACGAGATCCACGCGCCGCTGGTGTACGCCCCCCATGCGCACGTGCCCTACGCCACCGTGTCCGCCGAGGCGGCCCACCAGGCGATCACCGCGGTCTCCGCCTCCAAGGCCTGGAACCTCGCCGGCCTGAAATGCGCGCAGCTGGTCTTCACCCGGCCGTCCGACCTGCAGCGCTGGCGCGAGATCGGCCACTTCGCCGGCAACAGCACGTCCACGCCGGGCGTGGTCGCCCATACCGCCGCGTGGCGCGAGGGCGATGCGTGGCTGCGGCCGGTGCTGGACTACCTGCGCGGCAACCGCGAGGTACTGGGCCGCCTGTTGCGGCAACGCCTGCCGCAGATCGGCTGGATCGAACCGCAGGGCACGTACCTGGCCTGGCTCGACTGCCGCGCGCTCGGCCTGGACGGCGCCCCGCACCTGTTCTTCCGCCGCCACGCCCATGTCGCGCTGACCGACGGCGCCGAATGCGGGCAAGGCGGCGAAGGCCACGTGCGCCTGAACTTCGCGATGCCGCGCCCGTTGCTGGTGGAGGCGGTCGAGCGCATGGCGGCCGCGCTGGACGCACGCCCGGAGGCGACGCGTCAGCCGAAATGCACGTAGCCGCCGCGGGCCGGCTGCCACGGGAGGCCGTCCGCGCCCAGCGCGTGGACCCCGTTGCCCGCGACGATGCGTCCGATCCGCGTGGCGTCGACGCCGGCCTGCTCCAGCGCCAATGCGACGGCCTCGCGCAGGCCCGGCGGCGCGGTGAAGCACAGTTCGTAGTCGTCGCCGCCCGAGGCCTGCAACGCGACGCGGCCGTCGCCGAAGGCGCGCCGCAGCGCGTCCGAGGCCGGCAGGCCGCCGACCGAGATTTCCGCACCGACGCGGCTGCGTGCGCAGACATGGCGCAGGTCGGCCAGCAGGCCGTCGGACACGTCGACGCAGGCATGGGCCAGGCCCAGCAGCGCACGACCGGCGGCCACGCGTGGCGTGGGCCGCTGCAGGCGTTGCGCCAGGGCCGCGACCGTGGCCGGGTCGGGCGACGGAACGGCGCCCTCCGTCGGCGGCGGGACGTGGCCGACCAGCACCAGTGAGGCCGCCGCGTCGCCCAGCGTCCCGGTGACCCACACGTCGTCGCCGGCGCGCGCACGGTCGCGCCGCAGCGCCGCGCCCGCCTCGACCCAGCCCATCGCGGTCACCGCGATCGACAGCGGCCCGCGCGTGGTGTCGCCGCCGACCAGGGTGGTGCCATGCAGCCGCGCCAGTTCCAGGAAACCGTCGAGGAACCCTTCGAGCCACGCCGCGTCCGCCTGCGGCAGCGACAGCGACAATGTGCACCACGCCGGCCGCGCGCCCATCGACGCCAGGTCCGACAGGTTCACCGCCAGCGCCTTCCAGCCCACGTCGGCCGCCGCGGTGCCGGCGGGGAAATGCACGCCGTCATTGAGCGTGTCGGCGGTGACCACCAGTTCCTGCCCGGCCGGCACCCGCAGCAGGGCGGCATCGTCGCCGATTCCCAGGGCCACGCCGTCGCCGGGCGCGACCCGCGCGCGGATCAGTTCGATGAGGTCGAATTCGGCCATGGCGCCATCCTGCCGGA
The DNA here is from genome assembly GCF_041464125.1 of Pseudoxanthomonas fibrivorans. NCBI lineage: Bacteria > Pseudomonadati > Pseudomonadota > Gammaproteobacteria > Lysobacterales > Lysobacteraceae > Pseudoxanthomonas > Pseudoxanthomonas fibrivorans. The sequence goes on from NZ_JBGNUG010000001.1 coordinate 1,958,732, forward strand.
TTCGCCGGCAGGCAGCCACGCGGACCGCCGCACCGGTCGCCGCGGACGACGCCTTGCCGTCATGCGCGCGCCCCGCGCCGTAAACGGCGCGCGGTAGGGAAGGTCTTGCGGTCAGCCGCGCCCGGGGCGCCCGGCCTGGACCTCGACCGCGCGCCATTCGGCGCTGGCGCGGTCGAGCACGCCGTTGACGTAGGTGTGGCCGTGCTCGGAGCCGAAGCGCTTGGCGATCTCGATCGCCTCGTTCAGCACCACCCGGTAGGGCACGTCCTGGCGGTGCAGCAGCTCGTAGGCGGCCAGCCGCAGCACTGCGCGCTCGATCGCATCGACTTCTTCCACGCCGCGGTCCAGGTGCGGCGCCAGCGCCGCGTCCAGGCCGGCGCGCTCGGCCAGCACGCCGCGGACCAGGTCCTCGAAGTACTCGAGGTCGGCCACTTCATGGGCCTGCTCGTGCGCGAACTGGGCGATCACCGCCTGGGTGGTGCCGCCGGAAATCTGCCAGGCGTAGATGGCCTGCAGCGCGCGGCGGCGCGCACGGGCGCGCAACACCGGGTCGACACCGGTGCGGGGACGGTGGGGACGGTTCATCGCAGGCGCTCCAGCAGGTTGACCATTTCCAGCGCGGCCAGCGCCGCCTCCTCGCCCTTGTTGCCGTGGCTGCCGCCGGCGCGGGCCTCGGCATCCTCGAATTTCTCCACCGCCAGCACCCCGTTGAGCACCGGCACGCCGGTGTCCAGCGCGACGCGCATCAGGCCCTGCGCGCACAGGTCGGCGACGTGCTCGTAGTGGCGGGTGTCGCCGCGGACCACGCAGCCCAGCACGACCAGCGCCTGGTGGGCGCCGGCGGTGGCCAGGCGCTGCGCGGCCAGGGGCAGTTCCCAGGCGCCCGGCAGGCGGACCACGTCGACCGCGTCGTCGGGCACGCCGTTGTCGGCCAGGCAGCGGCGTGCGCCGGCCACCAGGGCGTCGGTGATGCGCGCGTTCCAGCGGCTGGCCAGGATCGCGAAGCGGGCGTCGGCCGGCAGGCGCAGGTCGCCTTCGTACAGGGTCATGGGATCGGGTCCTCGGGGGTCGGTCAGTTTACCGGACGCGGGGCAGCGGGGGCCGGTGGGCCTGGAAAGCGCGGCGGCGAGGTCCCGGGGAGGTCGATCGCGGGCCCCTGCCGCTCGTGCCCCGGTGGCGGCCATGCCGCGACCTCCTCCGTGACCTTCCGCCAGGTCCCGCGACGGAGCACGCGAGGATCAGCCGGCTGTCCGGATGCGAGCGGCCGCCCCTCTACGGCGACACGTATTCGACGACCTCCAGCCCGTAGCCGGCCAGCCCGACCTGCCGCCGCGGCGTGCCCAGCACGCGCAGCCGGCCCAGCCCCAGGTCGGCCAGGATCTGCGCGCCGGCGCCATTGCGCCGCCACTGGCCGACGTCCTTGGCGTTGGGCCGCACCTCGGGCTGCTTGCGCAGCCGCGCCAGCAGCGCCTCGGCGTTGCGCGGCTCGGACAGCACGACCATCACGCCCTGCCCTTCGGCCGCGATCGCGCGCAGCGCGTCGGTGGCCGCCACGCCGAAGTCGTCGCGCCGCCAGTGCAGCAGGTCGCTGAGCGGGTTTTCGACCTGCACGCGGACCAGCGTCGGCACGTCCCGTTCCGGCGTGCCGCGGACCAGCGCGAAGTGCAGCTCGTGGGCGATGCGGTCGCGGTAGGTGAGCAGCCGGAACGGGCCGAACTCGGTGTCGACCTCGCGCTCGTCGATGCGCTCGACGGTGTGCTCGGTCGCCAGCCGCCAGGCGATGAGGTCGGCGATCGAACCCATCTTCAACCCGTGCTCGCGCGCGAACACCTCCAGCTCGGGCCGCCGGGCCATGCTGCCGTCGGCGTTCATCACCTCGACCAGCACCCCGGCCGGCTCCAGCCCCGCCAGCATCGGCAGGTCGCTGGCCGCCTCGGTGTGGCCGGCGCGGGTCAGCACGCCGCCGGGCTGGGCGGTCAGCGGGAAGATGTGGCCGGGCTGGCTCAGGTCCGACGGCCTGGCATCCGGCCGCACCGCGGTGCGGATGGTGTGCGCGCGGTCGTAGGCGGAGATGCCGGTGGTCACGCCCTCGGCCGCCTCGATGCTGACGGTGAAGTTGGTCTGGAACTGCGCGGTGTTGGTCTGGACCATCGGCGCCAGGCCGAGCTGGGCGCAGCGCTCGCGGGTCAGCGACAGGCAGACCAGGCCGCGGGCGTGGGTGACCATGAAGTTGATGTCGGCCGGGCGGACCAGCTCGGCGGCCATGATCAGGTCGCCCTCGTTCTCGCGGTCCTCGTCGTCGACGATCACCACCATGCGGCCGGCGCGGATCTCTTCCAGCAGTTCGGGGACGGGGGCGAAGTTCATGCGTGTGCTCCTTCGCCGCCGGCGGCCTCGACCGCCGCGCGCGCGCCGAGCAGGCGCTCGACGTAGCGCGCGACCAGGTCGATCTCCAGGTTCACCGCATCGCCGGCCGCCGTCTCGGCGAAGCGGGTATGCGCGACGGTGTGCGGGATCAGCGCGACCTCGAAGCCTTCGCCATCGACCTCATTGACGGTCAGGCTGACGCCGTCCACGCAGATCGAACCCTTCTTCGCGACGTACTTCAGCAGCGGCGCCGGCGCGGCGAAGCGCCAGCGCTGCGCGCGCGCGTCGTCGTGCACCGAAAGCACCCGGCCGATGCCGTCGACGTGGCCGCTGACCAGGTGCCCGCCGAGCCGGTCGGAGGGACGCATCGCGCGCTCCAGGTTCAGCGCGACGCCTTCGACCAGCGTGCCGAGCGTGGTCAGCGAAAGGGTCTCGGTGGACGCGTCGGCCTGGAAGCTGGCCGCGTCGAACGCGACCACGGTCAGGCAGACCCCGTTCACCGCGATGCTCTCGCCCAGCCGCACGTCGGCGAAGGGCAGCGTGCCGGTGGCGAAGGTGAAACGGATGTCGCCGCCGCGCGGCTCGCGCGCGGCCAGGCGGCCGACGCCCTCGATGATCCCGGTGAACATCAGCGCACCTCCGCGCGACGGGCGCGACGGCGGCGGGCCGGGTGGGGCTGGAGTGCGCCGCTGGCGGCGCGGGGTACGACTGGCTGCATGTCCGTTTTCCGCATGAGGGCGAAAAACGTCCCGGGGCACGGCGGCCACCCGGCACGGGGCCGGGCGGCTGCGTCTTCTTTCATCCGGACTCTAGGGACGTGGCCGGGCCACGCCTCAACCGTCGGCTCCGGCATCGGACCGGATCTGCTGACCTCCCGGGTCCGGCGGCCATGGGGCCGGGCGTTGCCGGGAGCGCTCGCGGGCTCGCGCAGGATCCCGAAGGACGCCGCGCCTACCGCCGGTGGGGAATTCCACCCCGCCCTGAAGACGTTCGATCTTGGTGGGTGCCGGCGAACCGGCCCGCGCATTCTAGCGCAGGGCGGTGGAAGGACTGGCGGGTGGGCCTGCAACGGTGTGTCCGCCGGCCCGGTCCGCCTCGGCGCCTGCCGGGCCCTGCTCCCTATACCGTTCGCAGCAGCAGGCGCCGGTCGTCGCCGAAGCGGGCTTCATCGACCAGGACGAACGGCCGGCGCTCGGCCATGGCCTCGATGCCCAGCCCGGCGAACAGCGGCCGGGCGCCGTCGCCAAGCAGCAGCGGCGCCTGGTAGAGCAGCAGTTCGTCGACCAGGCCGGCGCGCAGCAGCGCGCCGCACAGCACCGGGCCAGCCTCGACCTGGACCTCGTTGAGGCCGCGCTCGCCGAGCAGGCGCAAAGCCGCGGCCAGGTCGGGACGGCCATCCTGCAGCGGCACCGCGGCGAATTCGGCTTCGACCCCGGCCGGCGGAACCGCGTCGGGGCCGTGCAGGTAGAGCGTCGGCGCGCTGCCGTCGCGCACCCGGCCGCGCGCCAGGCTGCGCAGGCGGGTGTCGAGCACGACCCGCAGCGGCGGCACGAATTCGGCCGACTCTTCCAGGCGCACGGTCAGCGCCGGGTCGTCGGCCAGCACGGTGTCGGCACCGGTGAGGATCGCGCTGCTGCGCGCACGCCAGCGCTGCACGTCGGCACGCGCGGCCTCGCCGGTGATCCATTTCGATTCGCCGCTGGCCATCGCGGTGCGCCCGTCCAGGCTCGTCGCCAGCTTGACCCGCAGCCACGGCCGTCCACGCTCCATCCGCGACAGGAAGCCACGATTGAGCTCCCGCGCCTGCGCCTCCATCAGGCCCGATGCGACCGCGACACCGGCCGCCTGCAACCGGGCGAAGCCGGCGCCGTCCACGCGCGGGAACGGATCGCGCATCGCCGCCACCACGCGCGCCACGCCGGCGGCGACCAGCGCGTCCGCGCAAGGGGGCGTGCGCCCGACATGCGCGCACGGCTCCAGGGTCACGTAGGCGGTGGCGCCGCGGGCGCGCTCGCCGGCCTGGCGCAGCGCGAACACCTCCGCGTGCGGCTCGCCGGTGCGCGGGTGCCAGCCCTCGCCGACCACCTCGCCGTCGCGGGCGATGACGCAGCCGACCATCGGATTGGGCCGCGCGGTATACAGGCCCCGCGCGGCCAGGGCCAGCGCCTGCGCCATCAGCGCGTGGTCGCGCGGATCGAAGCCGCTCACCGCGCCGCGCCCGCGCAGTCCACCGCCATCACCTGCACCTGCAGCGGGCCCAGCACCACGGTGGCATGGTCGCGCCAGCCCAGCCTGCGGTACCAGTCCGCCACGGTCCCGGTGCAATACAGGTACAGCCGGGCCACGCCGAGCGCGGCGGCTTCGGCCACGCAGCGGGCGACCAGCGCCGCGCCGACGCCATGGCCGCGCGCGGCGGGGCGCACGTACAGGCTGGCCAGCCAGGGCGAGTACTGGCGGATGTGTTCGTGGTCTTCCTGCAGCAGGCTGACCGAGCCGAGCCAGTCTCCCTGCTCGTCCAGCGCCAGCAGGGTGGAAGGGATCGCGCAGGCGCGGGTGTGGCTGCGCAGCTCGTCCGCGGCCTGGACCAGGGTCCAGTCCGGCAGCAGCGCGCCGAACGCCTCCACGTGCGCGGCGGCCAGCGTGTCCACGTGCCAGGGATGGTCGCGCAGCCAGGCGATGCGCATGGCCGCGCTCAGCGCTTCTTCTGCCGGTCGGCGTGCTTGTCGGCGTGCCTGTCAATCGGGACCACCTCGCCGCCCTGCAGCAGCGGCAGCTGGCCGCTGCCCGGCGGCAGGTCGCGCTCGAGCTTCTCGATCTCCTCGCGGAAATCGGCCACGTCCTCGAAACTGCGGTAGACCGAGGCGAAGCGCACGTAGCCGACATGGTCGAGCTTGCGCAGCTCGTCCATGACGAACTCGCCGATCCGGCGCGACGCCAGCTCGCGCTCGCCGCTCATGCGCACGCCGTGCACGACCGCGCGCACCGCCGCCTCGATCTGCTCTTCCGACACCGGCCGCTTCTGCAGCGCGCGGTCGAAGCCCACGCGCAGCTTGCGCGCATCGAAGGCCTCGCGGCGGCCGTCGCTCTTGATGATCGCCGGCAGCTTCAGCTCGACCGTTTCCAGCGTGCTGAAGCGCTCGCCGCAGGCCTCACACTCGCGGCGCCGGCGGATGGTGGCGCCGTCCTCGGACACGCGCGAGTCGATCACGCGGGTGTCGCTGTGCTGGCAGTACGGGCAGTGCATGGGTCGCCCTCGGCTCGGCTCGGGTCAGGCCGCGCCGGTCAGCCGTAGACCGGGTACTTCGCGCACTGCGCGGTGACCTTGGCGCGGACCGCGGCGATCACGGCCCCGTCGGCCGGCGCGTCGAGCACGTCGGCGATCCAGTTGGCCAGGTCCACGCAGTCCTGCTCGGTGTAGCCGCGGGTGGTCACCGCCGGCGTGCCCAGGCGCAGGCCCGAGGTCACGAACGGCGAGCGCGGGTCGTTGGGCACCGAGTTCTTGTTGACGGTGATGTGGGCCTTGCCCAGCGCGGCTTCCGCGTCCTTGCCGGACACGTCCTTGCCGATCATGTCGACCAGCATCAGGTGGTTCTGGGTGCCGCCGGAGACGATCTTGTAGCCGCGCGCGATCAGGGTGTCGGCCATCGCCTGCGCGTTCTTCACCACCTGCTGCTGGTAGGCGGTGAACTCCGGCTCCAGCGCTTCCTTGAAGGCCACCGCCTTGGCCGCGATGACGTGCATCAGCGGGCCGCCCTGGATCCCGGGGAAGACGATGGACTGCAGCTTCTTCTCGATCTCCTCGCCCGCATTCAGGGCCAGGATGATGCCGCCGCGCGGGCCGCGCAGGGTCTTGTGGGTGGTCGAGGTGACCACGTGCGCATGCGGCAGCGGGTTCGGGTAGACGCCGGCGGCGACCAGGCCGGCGACGTGGGCCATGTCCACGAACAGGTAGGCGCCGACCTTGTCGGCGATGGCGCGGAAGCGCGCCCAGTCGATCTGCTGCGAATAGGCCGAGAAGCCGGCCACGACCATCTTCGGCTTGTGCTCGACGGCCAGGCGCTCGACCTCGTCGTAGTCGATCAGGCCCTGGTCGTTGACCCCGTACTGGACGGCGTTGAATATCTTGCCCGAGGCGTTGACCTTGGCGCCGTGGGTCAGGTGGCCGCCATGGGCCAGCGACATGCCCAGGATGGTGTCGCCCGGCTGCAGCAGCGCGAAGTACACGGCCTGGTTGGCCTGCGAGCCGGAATGCGGCTGCACGTTGGCGTAGCTGGCGCCGAACAGCTGCTTGACCCGGTCGATCGCCAGCTGTTCGGCGATGTCGACGTACTCGCAGCCGCCGTAGTAGCGCTTGTGCGGGTAGCCCTCGGCGTACTTGTTGGTCAGCACGCTGCCCTGGGCTTCCAGGACGCGCGGGCTGGCGTAGTTCTCGCTGGCGATCAGCTCGACGTGGTCTTCCTGGCGGCGCGCCTCGCTGGCGATGGCCGCGGCCAGTTCAGGATCGTAACCTTCGATACGGGCGTCGCGCGGGAACATCGGGGCTCCGGAGGGGTGTGCGAGGGGGACGGGGCCGTCGATTGTAGCGTTTCGGACGCGCCCCGGCCGGGCCCGCAGGGCCGGCGGGCGCTCGCTTCTTCACGGCAGCGGCGGCCCCGCAGCCCCTTGGCCCGGGCCGCCGCGGGCGGCGATCGGGGCGACCGCAGCGACGACCTGCCCCGGCATCAGGGCACGGAGCTCACCGCACGGGCGCAGATGCCCTGCCGATTTGTCCGGCCGCCCCCATATCCGGGATAATCCCCCGATCCCGTCCTGCCCCATGCGCGGCCCGCCCCCGGCAGGCCGCCCTCGCCCGTCCGCGGAGTCCCGAGCCCCATGTCGCAATACATCTACACCATGAACCGCGTGTCCAAGGTGGTCCCGCCCAAGCGGCAGATCATCAAGGACATCTCGCTGAGCTTCTTCCCGGGCGCCAAGATCGGCCTGCTCGGCCTGAACGGCGCGGGCAAGTCGACGGTGCTGAAGATCATGGCCGGCGTGGACACCGACTTCGAGGGCGAGGCCCGCCCGCAGCCGGGCATCAAGGTCGGCTACCTGCCGCAGGAACCGCAGCTGGACCCGAACCAGACCGTGCGCGAAGCGGTCGAGGAAGGCGTCGGCGAGGTCCTGCAGGCGCAGGCCGCGCTGGAGAAGGTCTACGCCGCCTATGCCGAGGACGGCGCCGACTTCGACGCGCTGGCCAAGGAACAGGAGCGCCTGGAGGCGATCCTCGCCAGCGGCGACGCCAGCACCCTGGAGCAGCAGCTGGAGATCGCGGCCGACGCGCTGCGCCTGCCGCCGTGGGACGCGGTGGTCGGCAAGCTGTCCGGCGGCGAGAAGCGCCGCGTCGCGCTGTGCCGCCTGCTGCTGCAGAAGCCGGACATGCTGCTGCTCGACGAACCGACCAACCACCTCGATGCCGAGTCGGTGGAGTGGCTGGAGCAGTTCCTGGCCCGCTACACCGGCACCGTGGTCGCCGTCACCCACGATCGCTACTTCCTCGACAACGCCGCCGAGTGGATCCTCGAGCTCGACCGCGGCCGCGGCATCCCGTGGAAGGGCAACTACACCGACTGGCTGGTGCAGAAGGACGAGCGCCTGAAGCAGGAAGAGAACCAGGAGAAGGCGCGGCAGAAGGCCATCCAGAAGGAACTGGAATGGTCGCGCCAGAACGCCAAGGGCGGCCGCTCCAAGGGCAAGGCCCGCCTGGCGCGCATGGAAGAGCTGCAGTCGGTCGACTACCAGAAGCGCAACGAGACCAACGAGATCTTCATCCCGCCGGGCGAGCGCCTGGGCAACAAGGTCATCGAGTTCAAGAACGTCTCCAAGAAGTTCGGCGACCGCCTGCTGATCGACGACCTGAGCTTCTCGGTGCCGCCGGGCGCGATCGTCGGCATCATCGGCCCCAACGGGGCCGGCAAGTCGACCCTGTTCCGGATGATCACCGGCCAGGAAAAGCCCGATTCCGGCACGATCGACATCGGCTCGACCGTCAACCTGGCCTACGTCGACCAGAGCCGCGACAAGCTGGAAGGCAACCACAACGTGTTCCAGGAAGTGTCCGGCGGCCTGGACATCCTCAACATCAACGGCATCGAGATCCAGTCGCGCGCCTACATCGGCCGCTTCAACTTCAAGGGCCAGGACCAGCAGAAGCTGGTCGGCTCGCTGTCCGGCGGCGAGCGCGGCCGCCTGCACATGGCCAAGACCCTGCTGCAGGGCGGCAACGTGCTGCTGCTGGACGAACCGTCCAACGACCTGGACATCGAGACCCTGCGCGCGCTCGAGGACGCCCTGCTCGAGTTCCCGGGCAACACCTTCGTGATCTCGCACGACCGCTGGTTCCTGGACCGCATCGCCACCCACATCCTCGCCTTCGAGGGCGACTCGCACGTGGAGTTCTTCCAGGGCAACTACCGCGAGTACGAGGAAGACAAGAAGCGCCGCCTTGGCGACGACGCCGGCCCGCACCGGCTGCGGTTCAAGGCGCTGAAGTAAGCCTCGCGCCGGGCTCGATGCAGAACGCCCGCCGATTGGCGGGCGTTTTGTTTGCGGCCATCGCAGCGCGGAGCACCTGTCCGGCATGCCGAGCGAGGCGGCGACAGGCCGGCTTAGCGGAGTTGACCAATCACCAGGGCCACCACCACCGCCAGGGTCGCCAAGCCGCTCACCACGCCGAACGCTCCCAGTCCGACCAGCGCGCGCAGCGCCGACTTCCAGCGCGGGTAACCGGAAAAGAGCTGGACCAGCGAATACAGCCCGTAGCAGAACGCAAGGCCGATGGCGATCGAGGTCGCCTGCGGAAACCACCGCTGCAGCGGCATCGCCAGGCCCCAGAAGACGAAGGCCTGCACCGTCAGGAAGGCGGTGACCACCAGCCACTCCGGGTAGTTGAGCCGCCCCGTACCCAGAAAGGCCACCCGTAGTGCCAGCGCCTCCAGCGGTATCAGCAAGAGGGTCCACACGGCGAAGTTGCGGTTCATCCAGCTGCTCACCGTCGCCAACCCATCGGCGAACGCCATCTCAACGGCCTTGGTACCGGCGTCCGATGCCATCACCCCGGCGTAGCCCACCGGCATGCTCGACTCCATGAGGCGGCCGTCGAATGCCAGCTTGCCCAGAAACACGACCGCCGCCGCCGTCACCATCAGCAGGAGGAAAGGCTTGGCCTGCCTTGCGCGGCGTCCTTCGAGGTAGTCGCGCATCAGATGCCCGGGCCGGAGCATCAGCTCCTTGAGCGAGTACAGGATGCCCCGGTCCATGTGCAGCACGCTGTGCTCCAGCTCGTGCAGCATGAAGTGCCAGTCGATGCGGTGCACCGGCGTGGCCTGCCCGCAGGCGGGACAGAACTTCTGTTCGGGACCATCGACGGCCCGACCGCAATTCGCACACCCCGGTGCATCCGACATCGCCGCTCCCTGGCCACAGCGCCGTCCATCTTAGTGCGGCACGCGAAGCCGGCTCAATACGCCGGACCGCCGGGACCGCCCGCACGTGGTCGACGCGGTGGTTCCGACGCTCCACCGGGGACGACCATGGGGACCCGGGAAGGCTCCCGTGGCGCTCAAGGCGCCGCGGACACGCCCGCGTCCACCCCGGCACCCGCGGGGCGCCGGTAGAACAGGCCCAGCAGCGGCGAGGCCATCACGGTGGTCACCAGGGTCATCGCGAACAGCAGGGTGAAGAGCTCCGGGCCGATCAGGCCGGCGTCGAAGCCGATCTTGATCACCACCAGCTCCATCAGGCCGCGCGCGTTCATCAGCGACCCCACCGCCAGGCTGTCGCGCCAGCCGTAGCCGGCCAGCCGCGCGCCGGCGGCGCAGCCGATCACCTTGCCGGCGACGGCCGCCAGCAGGATCAAGCCCAAGGCCCCGAACCCCGCGCCGGCGAACGCCGCGGCGGTGGTGTTCTGCCCGGCCAGGGCGAATACCACCGGCATCAGCAGCACGATCGCCACCGGCTCGATGCGCGCGGCGAGGAAGCGCAGCAGCCGGTCGTCGCGCGGCAGGCCGACGCCGAACAGGAACGCGCCGAACACCGCGTGCAGGCCGATCCATTCGGCGAACGCGGCACACGCCAGCACGCCGACCAGCACCCAGACCAGGGCCGTGGCGGCAGGCTCGCCCGCCGGCGTGGCCGGACGCAGCAGCCGGGCGTAGAGCGGCCTCAGCGCGAGGAAGACCGTGGCGACCAGGACCAGGCCGCCGCCGATGGCGATGGCGACCCCGGCCGGCGAGCCGTCCCCGGCCAGCGCCAGCACCACGGCGAGGAATATCCAGACGCAGGCGTCGTCGATCACCGCCGACCCCAGCGCCAGCCGGCCGGGCGTGCTGTGGACCAGGTCGCGGTCCTTGAGGATCCGCGCCAGCACCGGGAACGCGGTGACGGACATCGCGGCGGCGATGAACAGCGCGAATGGCCAGTAGCCCACGCCGGCGGGCGCGAAGGCGCGGTACAGCAGCGGCGCGATCGCCAGTCCGCACAGCAGGGGCAGCAGCACGCCCAGCCCGCCGATCGAGGCGGCCGCGCGCAGCTGCGCGCGGTTGCCCTCCGGGGCGCGCAATTCCGCACCGACGATGAACATGAACAACGCCACGCCGATCGTCGAAAGACCGGAAAGCGCCGGCAGCGCAGGCTTGGCGAACAACGCCGCGTGCAGGTCCGGCAGCCAGGCGCCGAATACGACCGGCCCGAGCATCAGGCCGGCCGCCATCTCCCCGATCACCGCCGGCTGGCCGAAATGGCGCAGCACCAGGCCGCACAGGCGCGCGGCGGCCAGGATCACGACGAGTTGCACGAGCAGCAGCAGCGTGGCGTTCACGGGAAGGTTCCTCGGGTGGCCCGGCACCGTGCCCGGGCCGGCGCCTGCCGGACGTGCCTGCCCGCGGTGATGGCCGCGGCGATCACAGGAACACGTCGATGAAGCTGTTGATCGACAGGCGACCGGTCTCCGGGTCGGGCGGAGGCACGTTGGCGTTGTCGATGGTGGCCGAATGCAGGGAGTTGCGCCGGTACATCACCAGCCGGTTGTACACGCCGTCGATCTTGTCGATCCGCTCGAACAGCGGCGTGTCCTCGCCGATGTACCCGGGCGGCGGTGCATCGGGACCGCGCGCCTCCAGCTCCAGCTGCGTGAAATAGGCGCGCTCGCGCGCCTCGTCCACGTACTCGAAACCGGTGTTGCGGTGCCGGTAGAACGCGGTGCCGCCCCAGCCGCCGTGGAACAGGTAGTGCACCGAGGCCAGGCCGCGGCCCGTGGACGAATCGATGTGCGGGATCCGCTGCAGGAAACCCAGCTTCTCCGGCGGCTGGGTCACCAGCGAGTAGTGGCACATCGGGAACGCCAGCCGCGCCTGTGGCGGCAGGTCGAAGACCTCGGCGAGCAGCGGCCGCACGAGCCGCTCCAGGAACGCCTCGTACGACAGCGGTGCGCGTACGCGGACGCCCGGGAACATGGCCCCCTGGGGCGTGAACTGCGCGCGGGCCGCCTTCCGCACGAGCCTGTCCGGATCGGCCACGAGCTGGTCGACCACCAGCAGCGGCGACCCTTCCGCACCGATCCGCCGTACCTCGATGCGCAGTCCGGGGTGCGCCTGGATCAGCATCCGCGCCTCACTGGGCCAGGCCTCCGCCGACGCCCGCGACCTTGCCGGTCACCCGCTCATGCTGCCGCGCGCGCGCATACATCTGCTCCCAGGCCGAGGGCGGCGCCTTGCAGTAGCTGTCGATGAACTGCTCCTGGCTGGGCATGGCCGCCACGGCGGCATCGATCGGCTTGCGCACGCTCTCGAGCAGGCGCTTGAGATCGGCATCCGACAGCGCGCGGGTCAACGGATGGTGGCTGCGGGGCATCACGCCCTGGCCGAGCATGCAGTGGGTCCACGAGTCGAGGCGGAACAGTTCGTCCTCCCCCTGCCACGCGTATCCGGTCTCGCGGAACACCTGGATGCGCTCGGCCAGGCCCGGTGGCAGTTCCATCTCGCGGCACTGCTTCCACAAGGGCTCGTCGCGCTCGTTGAGGTGGTAATGCATCACGACGAAGTCGCGGACGTGCTCCAGCTCCTCGCGGCTGACCTGGTTGTAGCGGTCCACCGCCGCCTGGCTGATGCCCTCGAAGGGGAAGAACTGCACCAGGCGGGTGACCGCGCTCAGGGTCAGGTGGATGCTGGTCGACTCGAGCGGCTCGATGAAGCTGCTCGCCAGTCCGAGCGCGACCACGTTCTTGTTCCAGGCCTTGCGCCGGCGTCCCGTGCGGAACGGGATGATCCACGGGTCGCGCAGCGGCTTGGACGGGTTCTCGGCGAGCAGTTTGGCGGCCGCCTCGTCGTCGGACATGTGCGCATCGGAAAACACGATGCCGCATCCGATCCGGTGCTGGAGCGAGATCTTCCAGTGCCAGCCCGCCTCGTGCGCGATCGCGCGGGTGTACGGCACCGCCGGTCCATCGGCTTCGGTCTGCAGCGCCACCGCGCGGTTGCTTGGCAGCCAGTGGTTCCAGTCCTCGTAGCCGGTGTGCAGCGCCTGCTCGCTCAGCAACGCGCGCGCGCCGGTGCAGTCGATGAACAGGTCGCCCTCGATGACCTGCCCATCCTCCAGCACCAGCGCCTGCACGTAGCCGCTGTCCGGGTCCAGGCGTACCTGGGCGATCTTGCCCTCGATGCGCTTGAGCCCGCGGCCCTCGCACTTGACGCGCATGAACGCGGCATACAGCCCGGCGTCGAAGTGGTAGGCATAGCTCACATCGCTGCGCTCCATCGCCGTGGCCGCCTTGGTCCAGCGCATCGACCACTGCTGGGCGTTCTGGCCGGCATTGAACAGGGCGAAGCGGTCCTGGCGGGCGGCGACGGTTTCCAGGCAGTAGTCGCCCAGTTCGCTCTGCATGCCGCGGCGGCGGCTTTCCAGCCAGAACTGGTGGAAATCGCACGACCAGGTGTTCACCCCGGTGGTGCCGAACGGATGGATGTAGCGCGAACCCGGTCGGGTCCAGTTCTCGAACGAGATCGCCAGCTTGAAGCTGCCGGCGACCGAACTGAGGAACTCGCGCTCGTCGATCTGCAGCAGCCTGTGGAAGGTGCGGATGGTCGGGATGGTCGACTCGCCCACGCCGACGGTGCCGACCTGCTCGGACTCCACCAGGGTGATGTCGAGCAGGTCGCGGAACTGGTGGGTCAGTGCGCAGGCCGTCACCCAGCCGGCGGTGCCGCCGCCTGCGATCACGACCCTGCGAATGCGGTTGCTTTCCAAGACGCTCCCCTCTCGGTACTTGCCATTGCCGCGCATCCGCGGCGGATCTCCAGGGCCCGGTCGCCCGTCCCGGGCGCCTGCCGCATGTCGTTACCTCGCCGGCACTGCCCGCCCCCTCAGCGGTTGAGCTTGCCGATCAGCATCGCGCGCATCCTGCGCGCGGCCACCTCGTCGAACGGACCGAGGATGTTGCGTGCCGCCTCCGGCAGGTGCGCGCCTGCCTGCTCCGCCGGCCCGAACACGTAATACTCGAACACGTCGCGCCAGGCCCGTTTCTCGCGTTCCGGGCGGTCGCGGATGGCCCACATGGCGTGGTAGAGCGCGTGCATCGGCGTCGGGACCCACTCGGGCATGCTGCCCCACCAGTAGTTGACCAGCACGGTGAACGGATCGAGGCCCTGCACGTGGTGCCACCACATGCTCGGGATGAAGATCGCATCCCCCGGCTCCAGCACCACGGTCTGCGCCGCCGCCATGGCGTCGCGGAAGCGCGGGTAGCGCTCGAGGTCGGGCGCGCCGAAGTCGACCATCGTCACCGCCTGCCCGCCCGGGGTGGGCTCCAGCGGCCCGGGATAGAGGTTGGCGATCTGCTCCGGCGGGAACAGGGTGAAGCGGCGGCGTCCCACCGCGCAGCAGGCGATGTTGTTCGGGGCGTCGTAGTGGCAGGACGCGGTGACGCGGTTGCCGATCCAGATCGCCGGAGGCGCGTGCACCCCCTGCGAGGCGAAATCCAGGTCATTGCCGGCGCGCAAGCCGGGCAGGCAGTAGTCGACCGGCAGCGATGCGACGTAGTACGTCGGCGGACGCGGCTCGTCGAGGCAGCCGGCCAGTTCGTCGAGCACCTGGTCCAGCCCGCCGCGCCGGACTTCGCAGTTGAGCGCGGTGGCGTCGTCGTTGTAGAACGGCCGTCCCGCGGTGGCGGGATCGCCCCAGTTGTACTGCAGCGGACGGCCGTTGTAGTGCGTCCGCAACAGGTCCATGGCGGCCTGCGGCGACCGCAGGCCCGCATCCACCAGCGTCCAGTGCCGGGCCAGCCCGCGCATCACCGTCGGCACGCCGCCGGCCAGCAGCGCCTCCAGCGGCAGCGCACCCGCGCTGCAGCCTGGCATCTCGCGGACTCGGGCGGCCCCCTCGAACACCGTCAGGCCACCTGTTCCCGGGCGCCCTCCTGCTCCCGCAGGCGGCGCTGCTTCTCGGCGATCAGCCGGCGCATGTTGTGCAGCGAGGCGAGCACGAGGTACGCGCCCTCGAGCCAGCCCGCCGAATGCAGGCCATGCAGCGCCTCCGCGTCCAGGGCGGCCAGGCGGTCACGGTCGATGCCATGCAGCCCCCCCAGGTTGACCGCGTGGTTCTCGTCGAAGCGCACGTCCAGGGTCAGCGGCTGGATCAGCTCCAGCGCCTGGAAGGCGGCGAACATCGCCTTGCCCGCCTGCACGCCGTCGTTGATCCCGCGCAGGACGTTGATGATGTGCTCCAGGTAGGGGCTGTTGCCGCCCTGGGCCAGGAATATGGGCTCGCCCATCCCGCCGATGACGCGCGGGTGGTCCAGGTCCACGTGGATGACCGGCTCGGTCCGCAGCCGCCCTTCCACGTTCTGCTCCTGGAAGCCGATCAGGAACGGGCCGCGGGCGACCGTGCCCGGCAGGTAGTGCGCGTTCCAGCCACCCTGGTGCAGGAACAGGTTCTCGTGCTTGTCGAAGCCGAGCAGGGCCACCGCCTGGAACTCCCCGGCGGCGTCCTTGCGGAAGAAGATCGGGTACTCGCGCTGGAGTTCGGCGAACTCGGTGGGGAACGCCTGGACCATGCCCACGTTGTCGCCGAATTCGGCGCCGAAGCGCGTGGACACGCGCAGGTCCTGGTGCGCGATGTTGTTGAGGAGCTCGTATCGGGCCATTTCAGATCCAGTGGTTCCAGCGGCCCCGGCAGCGCCCGGCGGTCGCGGCGGGCGGGACGCCGGCCGTGGCGAGGACCATATCGGCAATGCCGCACCACCGGCAAGCGGGCCGGGCGCGGGCGAGGCCCGCAAAAAAGGGACCGTTGCCGAGGCAACGGTCCCTGTCCTTCATTGCATCAACTGCCTGCATCCGACATCAGAACGTGTAGCGGACGCCCACCATGTAGCGCGGCGACTGGTCCACCAGGCGGACCATCTGGTTCGACGAACGGGCGTGCCAGCGCACGTCCTCGCCGGTCAGGTTGATCGCTTCCAGCGACACGGTGAAGTTGTCGTTGAACTGGTAGGCGACGCTGGCGTCGAACTGCTTGTACTCCTCGACGAAGTACGGGTTGCGGTTGTTGCCGTTCTGGTTGGCCGCCAGCAGGTACTCGTCGCGCCAGTTCCACGCCA
The DNA here is from genome assembly GCF_041464125.1 of Pseudoxanthomonas fibrivorans. NCBI lineage: Bacteria > Pseudomonadati > Pseudomonadota > Gammaproteobacteria > Lysobacterales > Lysobacteraceae > Pseudoxanthomonas > Pseudoxanthomonas fibrivorans. The sequence goes on from NZ_JBGNUG010000001.1 coordinate 1,974,726, forward strand.
GGCGGGCCGACCAGCCGAACTTCTCGTACATCAGCACGGCGTTGGCGGTGTCGCTCAGGCCGGTGAGCGCGAACACGTTGGCGCCCGGATCGGCGGCGCGGTCGATGCCCACGTCACCCTCGACGATGGTGTAGTTCGCCAGGATGCCGAACCCGCTCTCGCCGAAGAAGTACTGGCCGCCGATTTCCCAGCCGTGCAGCTTGGCCGAGCGCTGGTTGATCGGGCGGTTGACGTCGAACTGGTAGAGCGGATCGTCGGACTCGCCGATGATGTCGAACCGGGTCTCCATGTCGATCTGCTGCGCGTTGCTGCCGTTGTAGGCGGCCAGGCCGCCCGTGGCCGCGGCGTTGCGCAGCATCGCCAGCGCCGTGAACAGCGTGGTGTAGTTGCCCACGCAGCCCTCGGTCGGGTCGTTGCCCGCCGCCGTCACCTGGGTCGAGCACGCGCCGCTGTTGAGGAACGCCAGCGCCGCCTGCGCGTCCGGCCCGGAGGTCGGGTCGGTGATGCCGTACAGGTTCTCGCGGACCACCGTGTTGCCGATGAAGTTCTTGACCCGCTTGTTCCAGTACGTGACGCCCACGAAGCTGGACGGGGCGAAGTACCACTCGGCGCCGAGATCGAGGTTGTCGGACTCGAGCGGCAGGAGCGACGGGTTCTCGGCGGTGCCGGTGGCGCGGTACTGCTCGCCGAACAGGACCGAGCCGCTGGGGCCGCCCGGGTTCGGACCGGCGTACAGGTTGCCGTACGGCGCGCGCGCGATGGTCTTGCTGAACGAGGCGCGGCCCTTGACGTCGGCCGTCAGGTCGATGCTGAAGTCCAGGTTCGGCAGGATGTAGCTGTAGGTGTTGCTTTCGCTGAACGGCATGACTTCGTCGGAACGGATGATGCCGAAGTCGTTGTTGGACATCCAGCGGATGCCGCTCGGGACCTGGATGGACGAGGTCGACTGCAGCTCCGTCCGCTCGTAGCGCAGGCCCACGACCGTGTAGGTCGGGAAGTTGCCGAGCATGCCGTCCTGCTCCCACTGCACGTACACCGACCGGGTCTCTTCCTCGACCAGGTTGTCGTTGTCGTACACGGTGCGCACCCTGGAGCTGATCGAATCGCAGTCAGGCCACGCCGCCGGGGCGGTGCCCGCCGCGCACTGCTCCTCGGCCCACTTCGCCAGCGCGCTGGCGTCGCCGCGCCACGCGCTGGTCGGCGCGCCGCGGGTGTTGAAGTCGTTGAACAGGCCGCTGATGTTGATCTGGCGCAGCAGGTCGGCCATGCCGGGCGCCTGGCCGACGTCGCTCACGCCCCAGTTGCCGAGCGTCATCAGGTGGGCGTGGCCGTCGACGTTCAGGCGGCGCATCGAGACGTCCGACGAATCCACGCCGAAGGTGAAGCGGCCGTTGTCGAAGGCCAGTTCGCCGTCGATGCGACCCTGCTTGACCTCGCTTTCCTGGCGCGTGGACCAGATGCGCAGGATCTGCGAACCCAGCTGCGAGGGCGCGAACGTCGGGTTGACCTGGCCGTTGGTGTTGGCGACGGCGTCGGCGGTGGTCGGGAACAGGGTGTTGGCGAAGATCGGCAGGCCGCTGTTGAACCAGTATTCCTGCGACCAGTTGTTGACGGCGGTGTTCGGGGCGAGGCCGGCCAGGCTGAACGCAGTGGAGCTGCCGCCGGTCACCGGGTCGTTCGGGAGGCTCTCGACCTTGGTGTTGTGCGCGTCGAAGGTCAGCGAGAAGCGGTCGTTGACGTCCCAGCGCGCGTTCAGGCCGAGCGAACCCAGCTTGTACTTCTGCTCGTCGCGCTGCTGCTCGAAGCCGAAGTCCTTCGAGCCGCCGGCGATGTCGCGGATGTAGACCGGCGTGGCGACCTGGTCGTCGTCGTCGAAGATCACGTGGGCCAGGCTGTTCTGCAGCCACATGGTCTGCTCGCCGCGGACCTGCGAGATCTCGTTGGTCGAGTAGGTGTAGTCGAGGGTGAAGGTGAACGCATCGCTCGGCGCGAACTGCAGCACCGCCTGGCCGTTGACGCGCTCGCGCTCGAAGTCCTGGAACGCGTAGCGCAGGTCGTTGGGCATGGAGTAGAGCTGGCCGATCTCCGGCGCGTTCTCGACCACGCCGCCCGGGCGCAGGTTCGGCAGGGTGCCGTTCCAGCGGGAGACGTTCCAGCCGTTCTCGGTCGCCTGGACCGAACCGCCGTGGCGCTTCTGGTAGCTGGCGTTGACGCCGATGCCCCAGACCTTGTCCGGGCTGGCGTAGCTGAAGATGCCGGAGACCTCGGGGGTGACGTTGCTGCCGTCCACCTGCGAGCGGTCGCTCACCGCCTTCAGCCCGGCGCTGGCGACGATCTCGCCGCCGGCGTGGTTGAACGGCCGGTCGGTCAGGATGTCGATGGTGGCGCCGATGCCGCCGCTCGGGACGTGGGCGCGGCCGGTCTTGTACACGGTGACGCCGCTGATGCCGTCGGACGACAGCTGGGCGAAGTTGAAGGCGCGGGTACCGGAGCCGATGCCGCCGATCTCGAGCCCGCCGCTGCCGAAGCCGTCGGCACCCGGCACCTGGCGGCCGTTGAGCGTGACCATGTTGTAGCCCGGGCCGAAGCCGCGCGCGGTGACCTGCGCGCCCTCGCCGTCGCGGCGCTCGATCGAGATGCCGGTGATGCGCTGCAGCGACTCGGCCAGGTTGGTGTCCGGGAACTTGCCGATGTCCTCGGCGCTGATCGCATCGACGATGCCGTTCGAATCGCGCTTGATGTTCATCGCCTGGTCAAGGCTGCTGCGCATGCCGGTGACGGTGACGGTATCGAGCGTGGTGGCGTCCGTCTGCGCGGCCGGCGCGGCGGCCTGCTGCGGATCCTGGGCGAACGCCGGATTGATGATGATGACGCCGCCGACGATGGTGAACATCGCCTTCGACTTGAAGCGCTTCAACTTGGAATTCATGTGTGTGTCCTCAGCTGCGCGGGTTCTGGACGGCCTGGCGCACGTCGCCTTCGTTCCACATCGCGGCGCGTGCCGGCGTGGTCCCTGACAGCGCAAGACATCGCAACTTGCAACTACGCATATTCCTACCCTCCCCTCTTGCTTCGATTTTTGTGGATGTATGCCCCTGGCGGGGCTTGTGGGGCCGCGGTCGACGACCCCCTACAACCGGACTGAAAGACGTCCGTTCCTTCCTCGCCACCGGCCAGGACGCGCCGGTGGTATCGAATCAAAAACCCCCCTGTTTCACGACAGCGCCGTCCTTGCGGACCTGCGGTGCCGCCGTGGAGGCCATCCGGGCCTGCCACCCAACCTGATAGCGCTAACATTTGTGAGTGCGGCCACAGATATCACGCGTCGATCGAGGCTGTCACAGTGCAGCGCAACAGAAATCCCGTTGCCCCGGAAACGGTCATCCGCCCGCGGAATCTGTCTCCGCCGACCCATATTGGATTGGAATGCCCCCGCGGCGTTTTGAGCGTATGGGTGCATCTAATGGCGCCAAGAGGCGCGGATTGCGCATGCGCCTGGTGCGATCCGCCTCGAATGTCAGCGCTGTCGCATAACCGCACGAAAATTTAATGACCACCGGTTACCTTTCAATCGCATCCCGGTACCCGGCAAGGAAATGCGCCAACTGCTGCCGGGCGCGGTCGTCGACCAGGCGTCCATCGGCGTCGAATGCCTGCCCCGCCTTGGACACCATCAGCCGGCCGCCCGCCCAGAACCGTGCCCCGAGGGTCCGCAGGACCGGCAGCCATGCGTCCTGCGCGAGGATCGTGCCGAACCCGCCGGGAGAGGCGCCCATGACCGCCACCGGCCGGTCGCCGAACACCTCGGCGATCCCCGACGCCGGCCGCGACAGCCAGTCGACCGCGTTCTTGAACACCCCGGGGATGCCGTTGTTGTACTCGGGCGTAACCAGCAGCAGCCCGTCGCTGGCCATGATCCGCGCCTTCAGCGCGGCCACCGCCGCAGGAATGCCTTCGCGCTGCTCCAGGTCGCCGTCGTACAGCGGGATGCCGTGCAAGGTGGCCGCTTCCAGTTCCAGGCCAGGCACCGCCGCCTCGCGCGCGGCATGCAGCAGCGCCGTGTTCAACGAGCCCGCGCGCAGGCTTCCGGAGATGCCGAGTATCCGAACCATGATCCGTTCCTCCATCACAGGGGCGCTGCCGCCGGCAGCGCGGCTCCACTACGCCGCCGGCGACCCGAACACCTGGCGCAGGTAGGCCAGGTAGCCCTCGTCGTCGACCATCGTCTTGCCCGGCGTGTCGCTCAGCTTCGCCACCGGCTGGCCGTTGCAGCGGACCATCTTCAGCACGATCTGCAGGGGCGCGGGTCCGAGGTCGTTGGTGAGGTTGGTGCCGATCCCGAACGACATCCGGCAGCGGCCGCGGAAGCGCTGGTACAGCGCCATGACCCGCTCCATGTCCAGGCCGTCGCTGAAGACCAGGGTCTTGGTGCGCGGGTCGATCCGCTGCGCCGCCAGGTGCCCGATGATCCGCTCGCCCCATTCGAACGGATCGCCGGAGTCGTGGCGCATCCCGTCGAACAGCTTGCAGAAGTACAGGTCGAAGTCGCGCAGGAAGGCGTCCAGGCCGATGACGTCGGTCAGCGCGACGCCCAGGTCGCCACGGTACTCGCGCGCCCAGGTCTCGAAGGCGGCGACCTGCGAGTCGCGCAGGCGCGGCCCCAGGGCCTGGAACGCCTGCAGCCATTCGTGGGCCATCGTGCCCTGCGGCACGAGGCCCAGCTGCCGCGCGAAATGCACGTTGGACGTCCCCACGAAGTGCTCGCCCAGTTCGGCCCGCAGGTGGGGCAGCACCTCGCCGTGCCATGCGTGCGAATAGCGGCGGCGGGTGCCGAAGTCGGTGATCACGCACCCGTCGAAACCGACCGCATCGCGCAGGCGCGCGGTCTTGGCCCGCAGCCGGCGCAGGCCCTCGCTCCGGTCGGGCGGGCCATGCACGCCCTGCATCCAGGTCTCGCTGATGATCGCCAGCAGCGGGACCTCGAACAGGATCGTGTGCAGCCACGGCCCGCGCAGGCGCAGTTCGATGCCACCGTTCTCGGCCGGGTTGGCGCGCAGCTGCACGTACTTGCGGTCGAAATGGAACAGGCCGAGGAAATCGACGAAGTCCGGCTTGATGAAGCGAAGGCCGCGCAGGTAGTCGAGCTCCTCCGGCTGCATGCGCAGGGCGCAGAGCGCGTCGACCTGCGCCGAGATGCGGTCCATGAAGGGCAGCAGGTCGACCCCGGGCGTGCGGCAGCGGAACAGGTATTCGACCTGCGCGCCGGGGTGCTGGTGCAGCACCGCCTGCATCATCGTGAGCTTGTACAGGTCGGTGTCGAGCAGCGAGGGCACGATCGCCACGTCCGCCTCCTTGGGCGCCGGTCAGCGTCGAAGCAGCATAGCCGGCAGCTTGGCCAGGAAGTGGGCCCAGATCGCCGCGAATACCGCCACGCGCGTCACCGGCCCGCGGCGGGCGGCCTCGAACTTGCGGAAGTAGCGCCACAGCCCCCGGTGCTTGTGCCATTCCACGAACAGCGGCCGCGAGCGGCTCGACACGCCGCGCAGGTGCAGCACCGGCACGTCGTTGGCCACCGCGATGCAGGCCCCCGCGGCGCGGGCGCGCCGGCACAGGTCCAGGTCCTCGGCATGCAGGCGGTAGCCCTCGTCGAACCCGCCGATGCGGCCGAAGAGCGTGCGCGGCATGAGCATCAGCGCCCCCGATACCGCATCGACCGGCTGCAGCGCGCGCGAGGCATCCATGGGCAGGTCCAGGCGGGCCGCCGCGCCGGGGGCGCGGAGCATGGCGCCGAAATCCGGATCGCGCCGCCGCGCCGCGCCGTCGCGCATGCCGTCCTCGCCATGCAGGTCCGCCCCGACCAGCGCGTCGCCGCCGGCGGCCAGCACGTGCGCGCGCAACCGTTCGAGCGAATCGGGCCGTACTTCCAGGTCCGGGTTCACGAATGCGAGCCAGGGCGAGTCGCTGTCGGCCGCGCCCTGGTTGCAGGCGACCGCGAACCCGGGGTTGTCGGGATTGGCGATGAAGCGCAGCCGTGGATCGGCCAGCGCGTGCCGCTGCAGGATCTCCAGGGTGCCGTCGTCCGAACCGTTGTCCACCACCCGGATCTGCGCCACGCGGCGCGCCGAACGCAGCCGCAGCAGGCAGGCGTCGAGGGTGGACGCGCTGCGGTAGCTCACCACGACCGCGGCGATGTCGGCCGCGCCCGCTGCGTCTCCGGTCACGGGGTCGCGTCCTGCGGGGCGAACAGGTCGTGCTGCGGGTGTTCCCGCATCTGCCGGTGCAGCGCCTGCAGGTGCTCGCGCGGCTCGCGCAGGGGATCGGACATCAGGAACGCGGCCAGCCGCGAGTGCCACGCCGGCCAGCGCGCGGCGAGCACGTCCAGGTCGCCGTCGGCGGGGCCACCCTCGCCGCCCCGCGCGACGAACGCGGTCTCGCACAGCACGTTGCGCCAGCCCAGCCCGGACAGGCGCAGCGACAGGTCGGTCAGGGCCGCGTACCAGGAGCCGAAGCTTTCGGTGTCCAGCCCGCCGGCGCGACGGCGCGCAGAGCCGCGCAAGGCGACGGCATGGCCGACCGCCGCAGGCAGTTCGGGGTGCCGCGGCGCCATCGCCGCGCACGCCTGCACGGTCAGCGCCGGGTCGGCCGGCGCGGGCGATATCTCGCCGAGCCGCGGCCAGCCCGCGGTCTCGCCGGCGTTGCACCACGGGGTGGCCGTGGCGATCGCCGCGTCGCGCGCCAGGCAGGCGGCCAGCTGCGGAAGCCACCCGGGCAGCGGCTGCGCATCCGCCGCCAGCACCACGACGTCGGCGTCGCCGCAGGCGTCCAGCATTTCCTGCAGGTGCGCGGATTCGCCGATCGGGTGCGCGCGCCGGGTGTACTCCGCACGCAACCGGGTGCGCTGCAGCCAACGCTCGACGATCGCCACGCCGCGCGGGCCGGCCTGCGCGTCGTCGGCCAGCCAGACCGGCGTGCCGGCGGGCGTGGCCGCCTCCAGCGCGGCCAGGCAGGCATCGAGTGCGTCCTCGTCGGAGGCGAGCGGCAGCAGCACGATGGGCAGGTCGCTCACGTCGGGGCGCGGATCGGTCGGAAAACTGCGCAGACTTTAGCAGGGCCCCCGCCGGTAGCGGCCATCGACGGGCGCGGCGGGCGCCACGATGGAGCACGCCCCGGCGGGCGCCACAGACGACGACGGCGCCCGCAGGCGCCGTCGCTGCGGTCGGGTCGGCCGCTCAGCCGACCCAGGCCCGCGCATTGCGGAACATCCGCATCCACGGCGAGTCCCCGTCCCACTCCGCCGGATGCCAGCTGAGGTTGACGCTGCGCGCCACCCGCTCCGGGTGCGGCATCAGGATGGTCGCGCGGCCGTCATCGCTGGACAGGCCGGTGATGCCCTCGGGCGAGCCGTTGGGGTTGAGCGGATAGGCGCTGGCCACCGCGCCGTTGCCGTCCACGTAGCGCAGGGCCACGCGCGCGGCGGCCTGGTCGGCGGCGCTGTCGAACTCCGCGCGGCCTTCGCCATGGGCGACGGCGACCGGGATCCGCGAGCCGGCCATGCCACGCAGCAGGACCGAAGGCGACTCGACCACCTCGAGCAGGCTGGTGCGCGCCTCGAACTGCTCGCTGCGGTTGCGCAGGAACTTCGGCCAGTGCCGCGCGCCGGGAATGATGTCCTTGAGCTGGCTCATCATCTGGCAGCCGTTGCACACGCCCAGCGAGAAGGTGTCGGAACGGGCGAAGAACGCCGCGAACGCGTCGCGCAGCGCCGGGCGCTCGAGGATCGAGGTCGCCCAGCCACGGCCCGCGCCCAGCACGTCGCCATAGCTGAAGCCGCCGCATGCGGCCAGGCCGGCGAAGCCGTCCAGCGCAAGACGCCCGGCGACCAGGTCGCTCATGTGCACGTCGACCGGAACGAAGCCGGCGCGGTCGAACGCGCGGGCCATCTCGATGTGGCTGTTGACGCCCTGCTCGCGCAGGATCGCCACCCGCGGGCGGGCGCCTTTCGCGACGAACGGCGCGGCCACGTCCTCGGCCGGGTCGAACCCCAGCTTCGGCTTCAGCCCGGGCGCGGCGAAGTCGCGGGCGATGGCCCGCTCCTCGTCGGCGCTGTCGGGGTTGTCGCGCAGCCTCTGCATGGCGTGGGTCACCGACCACCAGGCATCGAACAGTTCTTCCCAGCGCCACTCGGCGAGCACGCTGCCTTCCGCGCGCACCCGGACCTTCGGCGCGGCGGTCGGGCGTGCGATGCGCTGCGCGCACTCGGTCAGCGCATGGCGCTCGACCAGGTCGGCGAACGCGGCGCGGTCCTCGTCGGCGACCTGCACCACCGCGCCCAGTTCCTCGTTGAACAGGGTCCGGAACGGGTCGTCGCCCCAGGCATCCAGGGTGATGTCCAGGCCGCGGCGCGAGGCGAAGGCCATCTCGCACAGCACGGCGAAGGCGCCGCCGTCGCTGCGGTCGTGGTAGGCCAGCAGCAGGCCGGCGTCCCGTGCATCGCGGACCAGCGCGAAGAAGCTGCGCAGCCGCTCGGGATCGTCCAGGTCGGGGACCTCGCCGCCGAAGGCCGGCAGCGGCGCGTCGTCGGCGTGGACCTGGGCCAGCACCGAACCGCCCAGGCGCTGCTTGCCGCCGCCCAGGCCGATCAGCCACAGTTCGCTGTCCTCGCCCCCGGCCAGCAGCGGGGTCAGCTGGCCGCGCACGTCGGCCACCGGCGCGAACGCCGAAATGACCAGCGATACCGGCGAGACCGACTTGTGCGCCTGGCCGCCGTCCTGCCACTGCGCCTGCATCGACAGCGAGTCCTTGCCGACCGGGATGCTGATCTCCAGCTCCGGGCACAGCTCCATGCCCACGGCGTGCACGGCCTCGTACAGCAGCGCGTCCTCGCCCGGATGTCCGGCCGCGGCCATCCAGTTCGCCGACAGTTTGACCTGCTCCAGTGCGTCGACCGGCGCGGCGCACAGGTTGGTGATCGCCTCGCCCACCGCCATCCGCGCGGCGGCCGCCGAATCGAGCAGCGCCAGCGGGGTGCGCTCGCCAATGCTCATGGCCTCGCCGGCAAAGCCGTCATAGTCGGCCAGGGTGATCGCGCAGTCGGCCAGCGGCAGCTGCCAGGGGCCGATCATCTGCTCGCGCGCGGTCAGGCCGCCGACGCTGCGGTCGCCGATCGTGACCAGGAAATTCTTGGAGGCCACGGTCGGATGGCCCAGCACGCGCAGGCCGGCCTGGTGCAGGTCGAGGCCCGCGGTGGCCAGCGCCGGCCAGCGCGGCGCGGCGGGGCGCGCGGTGTCGCGGTGCATCTTCGGCGGCTTGCCGAACAGCACGTCCATCGGCAGGTCGATCGGCGCGTCGGCCGGGATGCTGCCCGGGGCCGCGCCGTAGGCGACCACCAGCCGCTCCTCGGCCGTCGCCACGCCGACGGCGGCGAACGGGCAGCGCTCGCGCGCGCAGATCGCGGCGAACTCTTCCAGCCGGTCGGCCGGCACGCCGAGCACGTAGCGCTCCTGCGATTCGTTGCACCACAGCTCCAGCGGCGACAGCGACGGGTCGTCGGTCGGCACCTTGCCCAGGTCGATCACCCCGCCCACGCCCGAATCGTGCAGCAGCTCGGGGATCGCGTTGGACAGGCCGCCGGCGCCGACGTCGTGGAAGAAGTGGATCGGGTTGCGCTCGCCCAGCGCCACGCAGCGGTCGATGACCTCCTGCACGCGGCGCTCCATCTCCGGGTTGTCGCGCTGCACGCTGGCGAAGTCCAGGTCCTCGGCGCTCTCGCCGGAGGCCACCGAACTGGCCGCGCCGCCGCCCAGGCCGATCAGCATCGCCGGCCCGCCGAGCACGACCACCGCGTCGCCCGGCTGCATCCGGATCTTGTCGACCTGCACGCGGTCGATCGCGCCGAGGCCGCCGGCCAGCATGATCGGCTTGTCGTAGGCGCGGGCGAGCGTCCCTTCGGACGACGCACCCTCCGCCAGCTCGAAGCTGCGGAAGTAGCCGAGCAGGTTCGGGCGGCCGAACTCGTTGTTGAACGCGGCGCCGCCGAGCGGGCCGTCGAGCATGATCTCCAGCGCCGGCGCCATGCGCGGGTTCAGCGCGCGCGGCGCCTCCCACGGCTGCGGCAGCGTCGGGATGCGCAGGTGCGAGACCGAAAAACCGGTCAGGCCGGCCTTGGGCTTGCCGCCGCGGCCGGTCGCGCCCTCGTCGCGGATCTCGCCGCCGGCGCCGGTGGAGGCGCCCGGGAACGGCGAGATCGCGGTCGGGTGGTTGTGGGTCTCGACCTTGATCTGGAACGCCGACGGCACCGCAGCCTCGGTGCGGTATTCGCCGGTGGCCGGGTCCGGGCGGTAGCGCGCGGCGACGTGCCCGGCGATCACCGCGGCATTGTCGCTGTACGCGCTGAGGGTGTGCTGCGGGGTCTTCTGGTGCGTGTTCTTGATCATCCGGAACAGCGAGCGTTCCTGCTCCTGCCCGTCGATGGTCCAGCTGGCGTTGAAGATCTTGTGCCGGCAGTGCTCGGAGTTCGCCTGGGCGAACATCATCAGTTCCACGTCCGACGGATCGCGGCCCAGCTGCGAATAGCGCGTGCGCAGGTATTCGATCTCGTCGTCCGCCAGGGCCAGGCCCAGGCGGCGGTTGGCGCCTTCCAGGTCGGCCAGGGCGATCCGCTCCAGCGGCTTGCGCGGCGGCGAGGCGAACAGCGCCTGCGCGTCCTCGCGCGAAGCCAGCAGCGACTGGGTCATCGGATCGTGCAGCAGCTTCGCCACCGCCGACTGCGTCGCGGCGTCCCCGGGCCATCCGGCCAGGTCCAGCCGCAGGCCGCGCTCGACCCGCGCGACCGGCAGGCCGGCACCCTGCAGCAGCTCGGTGGCCTTGCTCGACCAGGGCGAGCGCGTGCCCAGGCGCGGCACCACGTAGCGCGACTGCGCGCCCTCGGCGCGCGGCGCCTGGCCGTCGCCGGCCTGGAGGATGCGGTGGAGGACGGCGGGATCCGGGCTGGTCCCGCCCGGCTGGACGAAGTAGACGTGCCAGGCGCCTTCGATGCGCAGGCCGGGGACCAGGGACTGCAGGCGGGTTTCGAGCCGCTGCCGGCGGAACGGCGAAAGGGCGGATGCGCCCTCGAGGACGATCATGTCCGGGGGAATCGCAGGGGAAAGGCCGGCCATTGTACCGGAGCCGGCCAGGCGGGGCCGGCGACCCGGATGCCGCGGCGCGTCCGCGCAGGGCGGACGGCGCCGGGTGGCCGCCTCAGGGCGCTCCTGCCGCGTCGCCGCCGCGTCCTTCCAGCGCGTCCAGCAGCTGCTGCGGCGGCACGTACCCGCCGAGCTGGGTGCCGTCGGCCGAGAACACCGCCGGCGTGCCGTTCACGCCCACCCGCTGGCCGACGTCGTACTGCATGGCCACCGGGCTGGTGCACTGCTTCTTCGGCACCGGCTGGCCGGCCTTGGCCTCGGACAGCGCGCGCTTGCGGTCGGTCGCGCACCAGACCGATTCCATGTCGCGGAAGTCCTTGCTGGCGGGGCCCATCCGCGGGAACGCGACGTACTCGACCGCGATCCCCAGCCGGTTGTAGTCGGCGATCTGCTGGTGCATGCGCCGGCAATACCCGCATTCGATGTCGGTGAACACGGTGATGGTGTGCCTGGTGTTCGGCGGCGCGAAGATGATGCGGTCCTGCTCGGGGATGCTGGCGAGCAGGTCGCGGCGGTGCGCCATCAGGCCCGCGCTGGATGCCGGCTTGCGCGCCTGAAGGTCGAACGGCTGCGACTGCATCAGGTAGCGGCCGTCGTCGGAGACGTAGAGCACCTGCCCGCCCAGCAGTACCTCGCGGAACCCCGGGAACGGCGCGGCGCCGATGTATTCCGGGGCCAGGTCGGGGGCGATGCCGCGCAGGGCCTGGCGCACGTTCGCGTCCGCGTTGCCGGCGGTCGCGGCGGCCGGCCTGGCAGGCGCGGGCGTGCCGGCCGGGGCCTTGCCCGGGGCGGGAGCGGTCGACTGGGCGCAGGCACTGAGGCTGATCGCACCGAGCAGGGCGGCGGCGAGGATTCGGGACATGGGCACGGGAAGATCCGGGGGAATGTCGCCGGATTCTGGCACAGAGCCACGTCGCCTCCCCGTGCCGCACGCCACGCCGGGCTGCGCGCGTTCACGTGGACCGGCCTCGCGGGTGCGCGCCCGCGGCCTGCGCGGGAAGAGCGCCGCCGCCGATCCGCGCCGTGGCGCGGCATGGCGCCTGGCCTCGCGCGACGAGCCCGGCGGCGGCGAAGCCTCACCCGCGGGGATGGTGGCGCGCGTGCAGCCGCTGCAGGTGTTCGCGCGCGACCAGGGTGTAGATCTGCGTGGTCGAAAGGCTGGCATGGCCGAGCAGCAGCTGCAGCGCCCGCAGGTCGGCGCCGCGGTTGAGCAGGTGGGTGGCGAAGCTGTGGCGCACGCCATGCGGGGTCACCACGCGCGGATCGACCCCGGCCGCCGCCGCGTAGCGCTTGAGCGACTGCCAGTAGGCCTGGCGGGTTGGCGCATGCCGCTGCGGGGTCAGGAACAGCGGCACCCCGCCGTGCGCATCGGCCGGCACCGGCTTGCCCCCGGCCAGCCGCGGGCGGGCCTCGCCGAGGTACCGCTCGAGCCAGTGCTGCGACTCCTCGCCCAACGGCACCAGCCGCTCCTTGCCACCCTTGCCCAGCACCCGGACCACGCCCTGGCGGAGGTTGACCGCGTTGGCCGGCAGGTTGACCAGCTCGCTCACGCGCAGGCCGGCGGCGTACATCAGTTCCAGCATCGCGCGGTCGCGCAGGCCCTCGGGCGAATCCACGTCCGGCGCGGCGAGCAGCGCGTCCACCTGCGACTCGGTCAGCGCCTTGGGCAGCGGCCGTGGCAGCCGCGGGGGGTCGATCAGCGCGGCCGGATCGTCCGCGCGGACGCCGGCGCGGACCAGGTAGGCGTAGAACGCCCTCAGGCTGGCGCGCAGCCGGGCATTGCTGCGTGGCTGGTAGCCGTGGCCGGCCCGCCAGCCCAGGTAAGCGAACAGGCCGGCGCGGTCGATCCGCAGCAGTCCCCCGCCCGCTCCGTCCCGCCACCGGGCCAGTTGCTCGAGGTCGCGCCGGTAGGCGGCCTGGGTCTGCCGGGCCAGGCCATGTTCGGCCCAGGCAGCCTCGATGAAGCGCGCGATCGCGCGGGCGTCGTCGTCCCGCAGCGGCGGCAGTGCGCGCGCGAGGCGGCGGCGATCGGCGATGCTGCGGGTCGTCTCGGGCATGGCGACAGGATAGCGGCGGCGGACCCGGGACCGGTCGCGCCGCTATGCTGTGCGCCGATGGAAGCCACCTCCCCCGACCCGCATCCCGCGCCGGCGACGCCGCGGCCCCTCGTCGGCTGGCGCCTGCTGGCGCTGTTCTACGATTTCTGGCCCGTGGCGGCGCTGTGGATGCTGACCTCGCTGCTGTTCAACATCGGCTACACGACCGTCGGCCACCACGCCGCGCGCGACAGCATCCCGCCGGGCGGGGTGCTCAGCAGCCTGCTGTTCGTCGCCTGCGTGCTGCTGACCGGGCTCTACGCCACCCTGAGCTGGCGGCGCGGCGGGCAAACCCTGGGCATGCGGCCCTGGCGGCTGCGGCTGGTCGCGGCCGGCGGCGGCGTACCCGGCTGGCGGGCGCTGTGGCTGCGCTACGCGGTGGGACTGCTGTCGCTGCTGCCCGCGGGGCTCGGGTTCTGGTGGGCTTGGTTCGACCGCGACCGCCTGGCCTGGCACGACCGTGCCAGCGGCACCCGCCTGCTGCGGGTGCCGAAGCGCGACTGAGCACGCTCAGCCGGACTTGCGCCGGAACAGCCACCAGGAGGTCGCCAGCATCACCACCGGCGGCAGCGCGTAGGCGATGCGGTAGTCGAAGCGGAATGCGCCGGCCAGGCGGCCGAACTGCATCTGCAGCAGCATGAAGCCCAGTGCGAACACGATGCCCAGGAACAGGCGCTTGCCCATGCCGCCGCTACGCAGGCTGCCGAACGCGAACGGCACCGCCGCCAGGCACAGCGCCAGCACGTTGAGCGGGTAGAACCAGCGGCTCCAGTAGATGTCCTCGAATTCGCGCGCGTCGAGGTTGTTGCGCGTGCGGTAGTCGATGCCGGCCCGGAGCTCCGAGGCCGACAGGTTGCGCGCGCGGGTCACCCCGGCGGCCAGCGCGTTCGGGTCCAGCTGCGAATCCCAGCGCTCCTCCGCCACCGCCTGCTCGGTGGCCGAGCCGGGGTTGAAGCCGAAGGTGATCCGGCGCACGTCGCGCAGGCTCCAGCCGCCGGCGTCGTGCCGGGCCACCGCCGCGCGCGTGAGCGAGTGCAGCCCGCCCTCCGCGTCGAGCCGGTACAGGCGCACGTCGCGCAGTTCGAGGGTGCGTTGCCCGTCGACGATCCGTTCCTCGCCATCGACCGCGTTGAGGAACGTGTCGCCTTCCCGCGCCCAGAGGCCCTGGTAGCGCGCCATCGCCACGTTGTTGGTCTTGGCGGCGAGCTTGAGCTGGTCGGCCTGCCGCTGGCCCCACGGCGCCAGGGTCTCGCCGTTGACCACCATCAGCGCGGTGAGCAGCGCCAGGGCGGTCGCGGCCGAGGCGCTGAGCCGCCGCCGCGACAGGCCCAGCGCGCGCAGCGCGGTCAGCTCGGAGGTCGCCGCGAGCTGGCCCAGGCCCATCAGCGAGCCGATGACCGCCGCGTACGGGAAGATGGTGTAGGCGCGGCGCGGCACCGTGTAGGCGACGAAGGCCAGCGCGGTGGGGAAGTCGTAGCTGCCCTTGCCGAGGTCGCCGACCTGGCCGGACAGCGCCATCACCACGTCGAAGCCCAGCAGCACCGTCCAGGTCAGCAGCACGGTGGCCAGCACCACCCGGCCGATGTAGATGTCGTGCAGGCGGGGGCGGAGGGTCACGTGGCCGCCCTCGCCGGACGGGCCAGCCGGCCATCGCGCAGGTACAGCCAGCTCGCCAGCGCCAGCAGCGGCAAGGTCAGCCACCACAGGCCGAGCAGGCCCGGCAGTTTGGCTTCGGCGAGCATCCGGGTGCCGATGAACATCAGGTTCACGCTGACCAGGTAGGCAAGGAAGCCCAGCATCAGCCGGCCGTAGCGCTGCTGGCGCGGCGAACTGCGGCCCAGCGGCACCGTCAGCAGGGCGAAGCCCAAGGCCAGCAGCGGCGGCGCCACGCGCCGGTGCAGCTCGGCGGTCGCCTCGGTCCGGGGGTCGCCCAGCAGGGCGGCGGTGGTGGCGAGCTCCGGCGCATCGCTGGCCTGGGTCTCGGTGCGGTCCGGCAGGGCCACGTCGTTGCTCGCGTAGCGCATCAGGCGGAAATCCAGGCCCGCGGCGGCCGGCCCCTCGACCCGGTGGCCCTCGCGCAGCTGCAGGTAGCGCTCACGCTCGCCTTCGAACTGGAGGGCGCCGTCGCGCGCGGTCATCACGTCCATGCGGCCGTCGCGGTCGCGGTACAGGAAGACGCCCTTCAGGCCGGCCCCGTCCTCGCTCATGCCGTCGATGTAGACGATGCCACCGTCGTTGGGCAGCGACGTGAAGCGGCCCGGCTCAAGACCGGCGACGATCAGGCTGCGGTTGGCCTGCTCGATCAGGCGCACGCCGGTGCGCTGCGCCCACGGGCCCAGCCACAGCGAGCACAGGCCCACGGCGGCCACGACCGGCACGGTCACCGCCAGCAGCGGCCGCAGCAGGCGCCGCGGCCCGACGCCGACCGCGTGGATGACCGCCATCTCCGAGTCCCGGTACAGCCGCACCACCGACAGCATCAGCCCGAGCATCAGCGCCAGCGGCAGGACCAGCGGCAGGTAGACCAGCAGCTGCAGGCCCAGCTGGGACAGCAGCAGCCGGGCCGGCAGCCCGCCGTCGGCGATCTCGCCGAGCACGTCCACCAGCACGCCCCCCAGGCTCACCGCCAGCAGGACGATCAGCGTCGCCAGGAAGCTCTGGACGAAATCGCCCATCAGGTATCGGTCGAGCTTCGGCATCAGGCGGGGCAGTCCTATAAAATCCCGGGTCGCTTGCGGAAACGCCGGGCGGGGCCGAAGCCCGCCGCCGGACGATCCGCGAATTCGCTCGATTGTAATTGACCTGCCCCGGGAATCTGATCAATGGCCCTGCAATTCACCCTGAACCGCGAGTCCGCCGCCGCGGCCGCCTTCGATTGCGTCGTGGTGGGCGCGTTCGCCGACAAGACGCTGACCCGCGCGGGCCAGGCCATCGACGAGGCCAGCGGCGGCCGCCTGCGCGCCCTGCTCGAGCGCGGCGACCTCAGCGGCCGCACCGGGCGCAGCCTGGTCCTGCACGACCTGCCCGGCGTGGCGGCACCGCGGGTGCTGGTGGTGGGCCTGGGCGAGGCGGCCAAGTTCGGCGTGCCGCAGTACCTCAAGGCGGTCGCCGACGCGGTCCGCGCGCTGAAGACCGGCCCGGTGGGCAAGGCGCTGTTCACCCTGGGCGAGGTGGCCGTGAGCGGCCGCGACACCGCCTGGGCGATCCGCCAGGCCGTGATCGCCGCCGACCACGCGGCCTACCGCTACACCGCCACCCTCGGCAAGAAGAAGGACGAGCCGGGCCTGCGCGAACTGGCGATCAGCGGCGAGGATGCCACCGCCCTGGCCCAGGGCGAGGCGATCGCCGCCGGCGTGGCCTTCACCCGCGAACTGGGGAACCTGCCGCCGAACATCTGTACCCCGGCCTATCTCGCCGAGCAGGCGCAGGCCTTCGCCTCCGCGCATGCCGGCGCGCAGGCCGAGATCCTCGACGAGCAGCAGATGGAAGCCCTGGGCATGGGCTCGCTGCTGGCCGTGGCCCGCGGCTCGGTCAACCGCCCGCGGCTGGTCGTGCTCAAGTGGTCCGGCGGCGGCGACGCCAGGCCCTACGTGCTGGTCGGCAAGGGCATCACCTTCGACACCGGTGGCGTCAACCTCAAGACCCAGGGCGGCATCGAGGAGATGAAGTACGACATGCTCGGCGCCGGCAGCGTGCTGGGTACGTTCGTGGCGGCGGTGAAGATGAAGCTGCCGCTGAACCTGGTGGTCATCGCCCCGGCGGTGGAGAACGCGATCGACGGCAACAGCTACCGGCCGTCCGACGTGCTCACCTCCATGTCCGGCAAGACCATCGAGGTCGGCAACACCGACGCCGAGGGCCGCCTGATCCTGTGCGACGCACTGACCTACGCGCAGCGCTTCGAGCCGCAGGCGCTGGTCGACGTGGCCACCCTGACCGGCGCCTGCATGGTCGCGCTGGGCAAGTTCGCCTCCGGCCTGATGAGCAAGCACGACGACCTGGCCAACGAGCTGCTGGCCGCCGGCGAGCACGTGTTCGACCGCGCCTGGCGCCTGCCGCTGTGGGACGAGTACCAGACCCTGCTGGAATCGACCTTCGCCGACGTCTACAACATCGGCGGCCGCTGGGGCGGCGCGATCACCGCCGGCTGCTTCCTGGCGCGCTTCGCCGAAGGCCAGCGCTGGGCGCACCTGGACATCGCCGGCTCGGCCAGCGACGAGGGCAAGCGCGGCATGGCCACCGGCCGCCCGGTCGGCCTGCTGAGCCAGTGGCTGCTCGACCGCGTCGCCGAAGGACGCGCCGCGTAAGCGGCACGCCATGCCCCGCGCCGACTTCTACCTGATCGCCAAGCCGCGCTTCGCCGAACAGCCGCTGCTGCTGGTCTGCGAGCTGGCGCGGCGCGCCTGCGACGCCAACCAGTTCACCCTGGTGCTGGCCCGCGACGCGGCCCAGGCCGAGGAGCTGGACGACCTGCTCTGGTCGTTCGACCCCGACGCCTACATCCCGCACCAGATCGCCGGCGACGAGGAGGACGAACTGACCCCCGTGCTGATCGTTCCGCCGGGGACCGACGCGCCGCCGCGGCCGCTGGTGATCAACCTGCGCGACGACGCCTGGAGCGCCGCCTGCGAGCGCGTGCTCGAGGTGGTACCGGCCGACCCGGCCGCGCGCGGCCCGCTGCGCGAGCGCTGGAAGCAGTACCAGGCGCTGGGCTACGACCTCAACAAGCACGACATGTGACCGCCGTCCGCGCCTGCGCGGACCCATGGAAAGACCCGATGACCACCCTGCCCCCCGGCTACGAACCCAAGTCCTTCGAATCGCGCCTGTACGCCGAATGGGAGGCCAGCGGCTGCTTCACTCCCAGCGGCCAGGGCGAGCCGTACTCGATCCTGCTGCCGCCGCCCAACGTCACCGGCACCCTGCACATGGGCCACGCCTTCCAGCACACGCTGATGGACGCGCTGGTCCGCTACCACCGCATGCGCGGCTTCGATGTCCTCTGGCAGATGGGCACCGACCACGCCGGCATCGCCACCGAGATGGTGGTCAGCCGCAACCTGGCGCTGGAAGGCAAGGGCGAGAGCCGCGATTCGCTGGGCCGCGAGGGCTTCATCTCCAAGGTCTGGGACTGGAAGGCGCAGTCCGGCGACATCATCGAGCGGCAGATGCGCCGGCTGGGCGCTTCGGGCGACTGGTCGCGCAGCACCTTCACCATGGACCCGCAGCCGTCGGCGGCGGTGGTCGAGGCGTTCGTGCGCTGGCACGAGCAGGGCCTGATCTACCGCGGCCAGAGGCTGGTCAACTGGGACCCGGTGCTGAAGACCGCGATCTCCGACCTGGAGGTGGAGAACGTGGAGGAAGACGGCTTCCTCTGGTCGATCCGCTATCCGCTGGCCGATGGCGCGTCCTACGAGCATGTCGAGCTGGACGCCGACGGCAACGAGCGGCTGCGCGAGATCCGCGACTACCTGGTCGTGGCGACCACCCGCCCGGAGACCATGCTCGGCGACACCGCCGCGATGGTCCATCCGGAAGATCCGCGCTATGCGTCGCTGGTCGGCAAGGACGTCGAGCTGCCGCTGGCCGGCCGCCGCATCCCGGTGATCGCCGACGACTACGTCGACCGCGCCTTCGGCACCGGCGTGGTCAAGGTAACCCCGGCGCACGACTTCAACGACTACCAGGTCGGCGTGCGGCATTCGCTGCCGATGATCAACCTGTTCACCCCGGTGGCCGCGCTCAACGACAACGCGCCGGAGAAATACAGGGGCCTGGACCGCTACGACGCGCGCAAGGCGGTGCTCGCCGACCTCGAGGAGCTGGGCCTGCTGGTCGAGACCAGGCCACACAAGCTGCAGGTGCCGCGCGGCGACCGTACCGGCCAGGTGATCGAGCCGTACCTGACCGACCAGTGGTTCGTGAAGATGGACCTGCTGGCGAAGCGCGGGCTGGAACTCGTGGAATCGGGCGACGTGAAGTTCGTCCCGCCGAACTGGATCAACACCTACCGCCACTGGATGGAGAACATCCAGGACTGGTGCATCTCGCGCCAGCTGTGGTGGGGCCATCGCATCCCCGCCTGGTTCGACGCCAGCGGCACCTGCTACGTCGGCCGCGACGAGGCCGAAGTGCGCGCCAAGCACGGCCTGGGCGCCGACGTGGCCCTCACCCAGGACAGCGACGTGCTGGAGACCTGGTTCTCCTCGCAGCTGTGGCCGTTCTCGACCCTGGGCTGGCCGGATGCGCAGGCAATGGCCGAGCGCGGCTTCGACCGCTACCTGCCCTCGTCGGTGCTGGTCACCGGCTTCGACATCATCTTCTTCTGGGTGGCGCGCATGATCATGGCTACCGACAGCTTCACCGGGAAGGTGCCGTTCCGCGACGTCTACATCACCGGTCTGATCCGCGACGCGCAGGGCCAGAAGATGTCGAAATCCAAGGGCAACGTCCTAGACCCGCTGGACATCATCGACGGCATCGCGCTGGAGGACCTGGTCGCCAAGCGCACCAGCGGGCTGATGCAGCCCAAGCTGGCCGAGAAGATCGAGAAGGCCACGCGCAAGGAATTCCCCGACGGCATCATCGCCCACGGCGCCGATGCGCTGCGCTTCACGATCGCCGCGCTGGCCGGCCACGGCCGCGACATCAAGTTCGACCTCGGCCGCGCCGAGGGCTACAAGAACTTCTGCAACAAGCTGTGGAACGCCAGCCGCTTCGTGCTGATGAACACCGAGGGCGCGCAGTTCTCGGGCGTGCCGCAGCCGAAGACCGACGCGGAGAAGTGGATCCTCGCCCGCCTGGCCGCGGTCGCCGCGCAGGCGCAGGAGCAGTTCGCCGCCTACCGCTTCGACCTGCTGGCGCAGGCGCTGTACGAGTTCGCCTGGAACGAGTTCTGCGACTGGTTCGTCGAACTGGCCAAGCCGGCCCTCAACGGCGACGACCGCGAGGCGGCGGCCAGCACCCGGCACACCCTGCTGTACGTGCTCGAAGCGCTGCTGCGCCTGCTGCACCCGCTGGTGCCGTTCGTCACCGAGGAACTGTGGCGGCAGGTCGCGCCGCGCGTGGGCATCGCCGGCGACTCGATCTCGCTGCAGCCGTATCCGTTGCCGGCCGACTTCGCCGGCCAGGACTACGCCCCCGCCGAAGCCGACATCGAGTGGCTCAAGGCGATGGTCTCGGCCCTGCGCCGCGTGCGCAGCGAGCTGGGCGTATCGCCCGGCAAGCAGGTGCGCCTGCTGCTGCAGGCCGGCGGCGGCAACGACCGCGCACGCATCGGCCGGTTCGATTCGCAGCTGCGCTTCCTGCTCCGGCTCGATGCGGTGGAATGGCTGGCCGCCGATGCCGACGCGCCGGCCGCCGCCGCCGCGATCGTGGGCGAACTGAAGCTGCTGGTGCCGCTCGAGGGCCTGGTCGACCTCGACGCCGAACGCGCACGCCTGGACAAGGAGATCGCGCGCGTGTCGGCCGAGAAGGACAAGAGCGAAGCCAAGCTGGCGAAGTTCACCGACAAGGTGCCCGCCGCGGTGGTCGAACAGGAGCGGCAGCGCCTGCTCGACTGGGGGGTGCAGCTCGAAGGCCTGCGCGGGCAGCGCGGGAAGCTCTAGCCCCGGTCAGAGCGGCGGCATGGTCTCGATGTCGCCGTCGACCAGCTCCAGCGCCATCACCAGTGCGTCCTCGCGGCCCTGCGCCGCGGGGTAGTAGCGCGGGCGCCGGCCGATCTCGTTGAAGCCCTCGCTGTGGTAGAGGGCGATGGCGGCGGGATTCGACGGCCGCACCTCGAGGAAGATCCGGTGCGCGCCGCGGTCGCGGGCCATCCGCATCAGCGCGCGCAGCAGGTGCCGGCCGAGCCCGCGCGACTGCCTTTCCGGCGAGGTGCACAGGTTGAGCAGGTGCGCCTCGTCGGCGGCGATGCTCATGACCCCGTAGCCCGCGGGGCGGTCCTCCTCCAGGGCGAGCAGGGCCGGGTAACCCGCCGCCAGGCAGTCGCGGAAGATGCCCCGCGTCCACGGGAACGGGTAGGCACGCTTCTCGATCGCCATGACCGCGTCCAGGTCGCCGTCGCGCATCGCGCGCAGGCGCCAGGACGGCACCAGGTCACGGTACGCGGCCACGCTCACGGCCGCCGCCTCATCGCGCGCAACTGCGGCCAGAAGGCGCGCTTGGCCGCGCCATCGCCGCGCAGGCGGTCCACCGGCCATTGCGCCATCGCCTCGCGCGCGGCGGGATCGGCGGGATCGAGGCCCGACGCCCGCAGCATCGCCAGCTGCAGGCGATCCGGCAGCCCGGCCGGCCGCCGCATGCCCGGCCGGGTCGCCGGTGGGGCATCGGATGACGGCCGCTCGGCCACGGAGGGCGCCACGGGCGCACGGCGCGGCCCCTCGTCGCGGGGAGGCACGGCCCGCGGCGGCGGCATGGGATCTTCCGCCGTTTCGACCGGCTCGCCGCCGCCCGGCCGCCACACCACGTGGCCCAGCGCCTGCAGCCAGCGCCGCTGCTGCGGACTCCAGGGCGAAAGCGCGCTCACGCCGGTTCCGAGGGCCGCCGACCGCGCTGCCACAGGACCAGCGCCGGTCCGGACAGCGCATAGAGGATGCCGACCGCGAGCAGCACGCGCGGCGGGTCGACCACGACCATCGCGATGACCACGGGGACCACCAGCAGCGCCGCGAACGGCACCCGGTCGGCGCGCGCCCCGCCCTCGCCGGTGCCCTTGAAGCTCCAGTAGCGGATCCGGCTGACCATCAGCAGGCCGGCGCAGAGGGTGACCGCCAGGGCGGCGTAGCGCAGTTCCTCGCCGCTCCAGCCCAGTTCCCCGTCGGCGAAGGCCCAGACGAAGGACATCATCAGCCCCGCCGCGGCCGGACTGGCCAGGCCCACGAACCAGCGCTTGTCGACCACCCCGACCTGGGTGTTGAACCGGGCCAGGCGCAGCGCCGCGCAGGCCGCGTAAAGGAAAGCCACCGCCCAGCCGACTCGGCCCAGGGTGCCGCCGTCGAACTTCAACGCCGACAGCGACCAGTGGTACATCACCAGCGCCGGGGCCAGGCCGAAGCTGACCAGGTCGGCCAGGGAGTCGTACTGGACCCCGAAGGCGCTGCTGGTGCCGGTCAGGCGGGCCACCCGCCCGTCGATGCCGTCCATGACCCCGGCCACGAACACGGCGATGGCCGCGGCGGTGAACTGGCTGTTGGCCGCGGCGATGATCGCGTAGAAGCCGGCGAACAGGCCGCAGGTCGTGAACAGGTTGGGCAGCAGGTAGATGCCGCGGGAGCGCGGCGGCGGGCGTTCGAGGTCCATGCCGCCAGTGTACGGGCCCGCCGGGCGGCTGCGAACCGTGACGGCGCGACTTGCCAGCACCGCGGCCGGGTGCTGGAATCGGCGCACGCCCCATCCCGACCCGCTGGAGACCCGCCGATGCGCACCCGTTCCCGGTCCTGCCTGCTGCTCCTGGCCGCCACCCTGTGCGCCAGCGCGTCGGCGACCAACGTCTACCAGTGGAAGGACGCCAAGGGCGTCACCCATTCCTCGGACAAGCCCCCGGCCGGCCAGCGCTACGACACCCGCCGCGTGGACAACCGCGGCCAGACCGTGGAGACCGCCGAACCGGAGGCCGCCGCGGCCGAGACCCCGCAGTGCGCGACCGCGCGCGGCAACCTGCAGCTGCTCGGCAGCGGCAGCGCCCTGCAGCAGGACACCGATGGCGACGGCAAGGCGGACAAGACCATGAGCGATGCCGAGCGCGCCCAGCACCGTGAGCTGGCCGAAGCCGCGGTCAAGGCCTACTGCCCGCCCGCCGGCTGACCGGCAAGCCAGATCCGGCACGGGTCGACCGGACCCGTCGCCACCCGCCCGGCCACCGTGGCCGGGCCCTCGGCACCGCCCCGGCTGCGCGCACGCTGTCGCGTGCAGGCCGCCGGCCGCCGCCGGCGGTTCGCACGCCTTGTCCTGGGCCGCGGGGGCCCCGCCCGAGGCAGGGCCGGCCCCGTACTGGCAGAATGTCGCGCTCCCCCGCCACGACCTGCCCGCGATGCGCCTGTCCCGCTTCCACCTGCACACCACCAAGGAAACCCCGGCCGACGCGGAACTGGTCAGCCACAAGCTGATGCTGCGCGCCGGCATGATCCGCAAGCTCGCCGCCGGCCTGTACACCTGGTCGCCGCTGGGACTGCGCGTGCTGCGCAAGGTCGAGGCCGTGGTCCGCCAGGAGATGGACCGCGCCGGCGCGATCGAGCTGCAGCTGCCGACGATCCAGCCGCGCGAGCTGTGGGAGGAGACCGGGCGCTGGGAGAAGTTCGGCGGCCAGCTGCTGAAGATCAGGGACCGCAAGGAAGCCGAATACTGCTTCAGCCCGACCGCGGAAGAGGCGATCACCGACTTCGCCCGCCAGGAGCTGGGCAGCTACAAGCAGCTGCCGGTCAACTTCTACCAGGTCCACACCAAGTTCCGGGACGAGATCCGCCCGCGCTTCGGGGTGATGCGCGCGCGCGAATTCCTGATGAAGGACGCCTACTCGTTCCACGTCACCGACGCCGACCTGGCGCGCGAATACGAGAACATGAAGGCCGCCTACACCCGGATCTTCACCCGGCTGGGCCTGCAGTTCCGCGCGGTCCAGGCCGATTCGGGCGCGATCGGCGGCGATGCCTCGCAGGAATTCCACGTGCTCGCCGAGTCCGGCGAGGACGCGCTGGCCTTCTCCACCGGCTCGGAGTACGCGGCCAATGTGGAGGCGGCCCAGGCCGCCGCGCCGGCACCGCGACCGGCGGCCGGCGAGGCCCTGCGCAAGGTCGACACCCCGTCCCAGAAGACCTGCGAGGACGTGGCCGCGCTGATGGGCATTCCCCTGCAGCGCACCGTGAAGTCGGTCGCCGTCGTGGGCGAGGACGGCTTCGTGCTGGCGCTGGTGCGCGGCGACCACATGGTCAACGAGATCAAGCTGGCCAAGGTCGCCGGCCTGGGCGACTACCGCGCCGCCACCGAAGCCGAGATCGCCGAACACCTGGGCAGCGAACCGGGCTTCCTGGGGCCGGTGGTGGCCGCCGGCCGGAAGATCCGCGTCGTCGCCGACCGCGAGGTCGCGGCGATGGCCGACTTCGTCGTCGGCGCCAACGAAGCCGGCTTCCACCTCGCCGGGGTGAACTGGGGCCGCGACCTGCCCGAGGCGGACGTGGTCGCCGACATCCGCAATGTCGTCGCCGGCGAGAAGGCGGCCGACGGCGGCGAAATCCGCCTGGCCCGCGGCATCGAGGTCGGCCACGTGTTCCAGCTCGGCCGCAAGTATTCCGAGGCGATGGGCTTCACCGTGCTCGACGACACCGGCAAGGCCACCGTGCCGGCGATGGGCTGCTACGGCATCGGCGTGTCGCGCATCGTCGCCGCCGCCATCGAGCAGAACCACGACGACGCCGGCATCGCCTGGCCGGCGCCGATGGCGCCGTGGACCGTGGCGGTGTGCGTGATCAATCCGAAGAAGGACGCGGCGGTCGACGCCGCCGCCGAATCCCTGCTGGCCGAACTGCAGGCCGCCGGACTGGACGCGGTGCTCGACGACCGCGGCCTGCGCCCCGGCGCGATGTTCGCCGACATCGAGCTGATCGGCATTCCGCACCGGGTGGTCGTGTCCGAGCGCGGCCTGGCCGCAGGCACCTTCGAATACCGCGCGCGCACCGCGGGCGAGGCCGAATCGTTCGATCGCGCGCAGCTGCTGGAGAAACTGCGCGGCTGAGCGCGCGCGCGTGGCGTTCCGCCGCATGGCCCGGTTATCGGAAGATAATCGGGCCATTGTTTTTCACGCGGCTTTCATTGCTGCGGGTCGGACGGCTCGATTATCCTGCTGGATAACTGTGTCCATGGACGGACATATTCCCCCGCTATGGAACCGGAGAATTCGATGTCGATCGACCTCAGCACGCTCTCGCCGCGCGAACTCGGCAACCTGATCACCACCGCGAAGAAGCGCCAGGCCGCGCTGGCCAAGCGCACGCCGGTCGCGCAGGTCCGCACCAAGCTCACCCGCCTGGCCAGGGCCGAGGGCTATACCATCGAGGAACTGTTCGGCGGCGGACCGGCCGCGACGCGCAAGCCAGCGGCGCCTGCCCGCCAGGGACGGAAGCTCGGCAAGGTCGCGCCGAAGTACCGCAATCCGGAGAATCCGAAGGAAACCTGGACCGGACGCGGCAAGCAGCCACGCTGGCTGGCCGCGTACACCGCCAAGGGACGCGATCTCGGCGAATTCGTGATTCCCGGCGCGGGCCGCCCGACCCCGACCAGGCCCAAGCCGGGCGCGAAGAAGCGCGTGGTCAAGAAGGCCGCGAAGAAGTGAACCAGGGACGCCGGCTTTCGCCGGCGTCTGCATATGGCGACCCCCGTGTCCGGGCCCGCGAGTGTGGGATTGGGGAGACCGGGCGGCGCTACAGGTTCTTGCGCGCCGGCATCAGCAGGTTGCCGAACAGCAGCCCGGCCACCAGCGCCATCACGATGTTGGTGACGCCCAGCAGGGCGCTCTGGCCCGCGTCCACGTCCTGCTGCTGGACCAGGGTCAACAGCCCGCGCAGGCTGGCGCTGCCGGGCACCAGCATGATGATGCCAGGCAGGCGGATCAGCGCACCGGGCCGCTGCGCCCAGCGGCCGAACGCGTTGCCCGCCGCGGTCAGGGTCAGCGCCGAGAGGAAGATGCCGGCCGGCCCGCCCCAGGCATGCCCGGCATTGATCGCGATCAGGTAGCCGGCGATCGCCGCCCCCATCACCCAGGGATAGTCGCGCTTGCGGGCCTTGAACAGGACGGCGAAGGCGAAGGCCGCCAGCACCATCGCCAGCCACTGCACCCAGTCCGGCTGCGGCCGCAGCGCACGCACCTGCGGCTGTACGCCGAGCACGTCCAGCAGCTCCACCGCGATGATCGCGCCGACCGTCAGCTTCATCACCGTGGTCAACGCGCCGGCGAAGCGCACCGTGCCAGAGACCCAGTGCTGGCTGGTCAGCTCGTTCATGGCATTGGTGATCGCCATACCCGGCAGCAGCACCACCAGCGAGGCGATCACCACCGAATTGAGGTTGAGCGGGCCGGCCAGGGCCGCCACCAGGGTGATGACGGTGCCGGCGATCAGCGCGGCCAGCGCATCGGACGCCTCCTTCAGCGCCGGGCGCGGGCTGGTGAACTGGTCCAGCAGGCCGATGAGCAGGCCGGTCACCGCCGCCGTGGCGATGTCCAGCCACGGCAGGCGCCACAGTCCCGCGACCGAAGCGGCGGCCAGCCCGAACGCCAGCACCTGCATGACCCGTGCGCGCCGCGTCGGCGCCCGGTCGAGCGTGCGCAGGGCGGTGTGGCCCTGGGCGATGCTCATCTGGCCCGAGGCCACGGCCTCGGCGATGCGGTCGGCTTCGCTGAGCTTGTGCAGGTCGTTCTCGCCCGGGGCCAGCCGGATCACGCGGGTGGCGTCGCTGCTGCCCAGCGGCTTGCCCGGGTCGTTGAAACTCAGGATCAGGCCGGTCGGGTTGGACCAGGCCTCGCATTCCAGGTCCAGCCGTTGCGAGAGGGCCGTGATGGTCGCCTCCAGCCGCTGCGCGGTGGTGCCATAGCGATGCAGCCGCGCCGCCATCTCGCAGACGAAGGCGATGCGTTGCGCATAGCTGGCGGTCGGGCGGGCGGTGGCATCCATCGGCCTAGTATCGCCGGTAAGCCGGCGCGCAGGTTCCGCGGCGGGCGGGCCGCACCGGGCCGGGCCGCGGCGGCGGGCAGCGACGGCACCTGCACGGCCCTTCCGGGTATGCTCGCCGCTCGGAACCGCCCATGATCGACGAGACCGTCTCTCCCCCCCGCTGGCAACAGGCACAGGACGGACCCGGCAGGATTTCCCTGTCCGGGCGCTGGACGCTTGCGCATGCGGTGGACATCTCCGAGCAGCTGCGCGCCATCCCCGAAGACGCCACCGTCGTGGACGCCTCGGGCATCGCCCGGCTGGACTCGGCCGGGGTGATGCAGCTGATGCGCTTCGCGCACCGCCGCGGGCTGGACAGCGAGCACCTGGTCTTCAGCGACCAGCACGCGGCCCTGGTGCAGGTGATCGAGGATGTGGCCGACGACCGCCCGCGGCGGCGGCGCGACTACGGCTTCGCCGCCGCGCTGGAGCGCCTGGGCCGCGCCACCCATATGGTGGTGCGCAACATCGTCGAGCTGGTCGGCTTCACCGGCGAAAACCTGGTCAAGCTGGTGCGCACCGCGCGCCAGCCGCGCCGCTTCCGCCTCACCGCCACGGTTTCGCACATGGAACAGGTCGGCCTGGACGCGGTGCCGCTGGTGGCGCTGCTGTCCTACCTGGTCGGCGCGGTGATCGCGTTCCTGGGCTCGACGATCCTGCGCGACTTCGGCGCCGAGATCTTCGTGGTCGAACTGGTCAGCATCGCCACCTTGCGCGAACTGGCCGTGCTCATGACCGCGATCGTGGTCGCCGGCCGCACCGCCAGCTCGTTCACCGCGCAGATCGGCGCGATGAAGGCGCGCGAGGAGATCGACGCGATCCGCACCCTGGGCCTGGACCCGGTCGACCTGCTGGTGATCCCGCGCCTGCTGGCGCTGCTGGTGACCCTGCCGCTGCTGACCTTCGTGGCGATGATGGCCGGCCTGGCCGGGGGCATCACCGTGGGCGCGTTCGACCTGGACATCCCCCCGCAGATGTACCTGGGGCGGATGCAGGAAACGATGGAGGTGCGGCACTTCCTGGTCGGCATGTCCAAGGCGCCGGTGTTCGCGATGATCATCGGCCTGATCGGCTGCCTGGAAGGCCTGCGCGTGGAAGGCACGGCGCAGTCGGTCGGCGAGCGCACGACGTCCAGCGTCGTGCAGACCATCTCGCTGGTGATCATCATCGACGCGCTGGCCGCGTTGTGGTTCATGCACATGGACTGGTGAGATGGCGCAGGCGGAAGCGGACAACGCGATCACGGTGCGCGGGCTGGCCAACCGCTTCGGCAGCCAGAACGTGCACGAGGGCCTGGACCTGGACGTCCGGCGCGGCGAGATCCTCGGCGTGGTCGGGGGCTCGGGCACCGGCAAGTCGGTGCTGATGCGCAGCATCCTCGGACTGCAGAAGCCCGCGGAGGGCAGCATCGAGGTGCTCGGCGCCGATGCGCTGTCGGGCGGGAGCGCCGACCGCCTGCACATCGAGCGCAACACCGGCGTGCTGTTCCAGGACGGCGCGCTGTTCTCCTCGCTGAGCGTGGGCGAGAACGTGCAGGTGCCGCTCAAGGAGCACCATCCGGACCTGCCCGAGAGCTGGCGCTACGAGCTGGCGCTGCTCAAGGTCAAGCTCGCCGGCCTGCCGGCCGACGCGATCGACAAGCTGCCCTCGCAGCTGTCCGGCGGCATGCGCAAGCGCGCCGGCCTGGCGCGCGCGCTGGCGCTGGACCCGCCCCTGCTGTTCCTGGACGAGCCGACCGCCGGCCTGGACCCGATCGGCGCGGCCGCGTTCGACCACCTGCTGCTGACCCTGCAGCGCGCGCTCGGCCTGACCGTGTTCCTGATCACACACGATCTCGACACCCTGTACGCTATCTGCGACCGCGTGGCCGTGCTCGCCGACCGCAAGGTGGTGGTCAACGCCCCCCTGGCGGAGGTCGAGCGCTTCGACCATCCGTGGGTGCAGGAATACTTCCACGGCCCGCGCGCCCGCGCCGCCCGCAATGCCAGTGCCACCGCGACGGAGGCGGACTGAACCATGGAAACCCGCGCCAACTACGTGCTGATCGGCGCCTTCACCCTGGTGGTGTCGATCGCGCTGCTGCTGTTCGGCCTGTGGGCCGCCAAGTACTCGTCCGAGCGCAGCTGGCAGCGCTACATGATCGTGTTCGACGAGGCGGTGACCGGCCTGTCGGTCGGCAGCCCGGTCCAGTACAACGGCATATCGGTCGGCTCGATCGAGAAGCTGTCGCTGGACCCGCAGGACCCGCGGCGGGTGGTGGCCATCATCCGCGCCGACGCGACCACGCCGGTGAAGTCCGACACGCGCGCCAAGATGGCGATCACCAGCCTGACCGGCCCGTCGATCATCCAGCTCTCCGGCGGCACGCCCGGCGCGCCGCTGCTGACCGCGGTCGACCAGCGCGAGACGCCGGTGATCCAGACCAGCCCCTCGGCGCTGCAGAACATCACCGACACCGCCAGCCGGATCGTCGAGCGCCTGGACCAGGTGCTCAGCGACGACAACGTGGCGCACGTGGCCCGCACGCTCGAGAACATCGAGCGGATCAGCGGCAGCATGGCCAGCCAGGACCAGGGCATGGAGGCGCTGCTGGTCAGCGCGCGCGACGCGGCGCGCAGCCTGGACGTAACCCTCCAGAACACCAACGCCACGGTCCAGCGCGTGGACCAGAACCTGGTGCGCGAGCTGCCGGGCCTGATCGAGAAGCTCGACTCGACCCTGGCGCGGCTGGACTCGGCCGCCGGGAATGCCGATGGCATCCTCAGCGAGAACCGCGCGGCCATCAACAGCTTCGCCAACGAGGGCCTGGCCCAGCTGGGCCCCACCCTGACCGAACTGCGCGGGCTGATCCGCGACCTGCGCCAGATCAGCGACCGGCTCGAGAACAATCCCTCGCGCTACCTGCTCGGGCGCGACGCACCGAAGGAGTACGACCCGCAATGAAGCACCGTGCGCCCTCCCGTCCGCTGCGCGCGTTCGCGTCGCTGGCCCTGCTGTTCGCGCTCGGCGGATGCTCGCTGCTCGGCGGCGGCAAGCGCGAGCCGGTCACGATCTACTCGCCGCAGGTGGCGGTCCAGCCCGATCCGTCGTGGCCACGGGCCGACTGGCAGCTGTCCATCGCCAAGCCCACCGCCGCGCGCCTCGTCGACAGCCCGCGCATCGCGGTCCGCCCGGCGCCGGGCGAACTGCAGGTGTACCGCGGCTCGTCCTGGGCGCAGCCGCCGACCGACATGATCGAGGCCAGCGTCCTGCGGGTGCTCGAGGACTCCGGGAAGATCGCCGGGGTGGGCCGCCTGGCGACCGGCATGCGCTCGGACTACCGCCTCGCGCTGGACGTGCGCCGCTTCGAGTCCGACTACCGCGGCGGCGCGCTGCCGCTGGCGACGATCGAGATCAGCGCGACCCTGCTCAACAACCGCGACCAGCGCATCGTCGCCCGGCAGACCTTCCTGCGCGAGGAGCCGTCGCCCTCCACCGACGTGGGCACGGTCACCGAGGCGTTCGGTCGCGCGCTGGGCTCCATCTCGGTCGAGATCGCCGGCTGGGCGCTGGTCAACGGCCAGGGCGACGTGCAGGCGCATCCGGCCCGCTGACGGCAGGGACCAGCCACCCGCCCCGGCGCGTCGCCGCCGTGGCGGAACGCCTCGGCGGTCGCCACCCGCGCATGCGGTCAGCGCGGCCGGATCCGGCGGTAGGTCAGGTTGATCCGTTCGTCCACGGGACGCGAGGTGCGCGGCAGCGCGTGCTTCCAGTGGGCCTGGGTCGGGCCCGACATCAGCAGCAGGCTGCCGGGCTCCAGGTCCAGCGCCAGCCGCCGTGCCGGATCGCGGCGATGGCGCAGCAGGAAGCGGCGGGTCGCGCCGAGGCTGACCGAGGCGATCACCGGCGCCGGCCCCAGCTCGGGTTCGTCGTCGCTGTGCCAGCCCATCGCGTCGCTGCCGCCCCGGTAGCGGTTGGCCAGCACGCTGTTGGACTCCAGCTCCAGCTCGTCCCGCAGCCGGTCGCGCAGCGCGGCCAGGGCCGGAGGCCAGGGCCGCGGCTGGAACACGCTGCCCGAGTAGCGATAGCTCGCGTCCGGATCGCCGATCCAGCAGCTCAGGCGCGGCGACGCCAGCTCGCGCCCGAACATGCGGATCCGGTGCACTTCCCATGGGACCTCGCGCAGCAGCGCCTGCATCAGCGCGGCGGCCGCAGCGGGCGCGAGCCAGCCCCTTGCCAGGCGTACCTGCGCGTCCGGCAGGTCGAAATCGGTCCATTCCATGCCCCCCACGCTAGCAGCGGCCTGACCGGGCCGCATTTGCCCCGCCCGCGCCGAACCCCGAAAATGTCCGCCAGCCATCGCAAGCCAGCCGGAGCCGGGGAATGACGCAGCACGAAGCCAGCACGATTGCCGCCGATGTCGAGCGCGACGTGATGGAGTACGACGTCGTCACCGTCGGCGCCGGGCCGGCGGGCCTGGCCTTCGCGATCCGCCTCAAGCAGCTGGACCCGGCGATCTCGGTCTGCGTGATCGAGAAGGCCAGCACGGTCGGCGCGCACATCCTGTCCGGCGCGGTGATCGAGCCCGGGCCGCTGGACGCGCTGCTGCCGGGCTGGCGCGACAACCCGCCGCCGGTGTGCGTGCCGGCCGGCGAGGACGAGTTCTGGTTCCTGACGCAGGACGGCGGGCGCAGGTCGCCGATCGTGCCGCCGGGCATGCGCAACCACGGCAACTTCATCGTCAGCCTCGGCGCGATGTGCGCGTGGCTGGCGCCGCAGGCCGAGGCGCTGGGCGTGGAGATCTACGCCGGCTTCGCCGCCGCCGAGACCCTGCACGCCGACGACGGCACCGTGCTGGGCGTGCGCATCGGCGACATGGGCGTGGCCCGCGACGGTTCGCACAAGCCCGGCTACACCGCCGGCATCGACATCCGGGCCAAGGTCACCGTGCTGGCCGAAGGCGCGCGCGGCCACCTCACCAAGCGCCTGGTCAAGCGCTTCGGGCTGGATGCCGACAGCGATCCGCAGAGCTATTCGATCGGGATCAAGGAACTGTGGCAGGTGCCGGAAGGCCGGGTCGTACCCGGACGGATCGTGCATACGCTGGGCTGGCCGGCCGACAACGCCACCTACGGTGGCAGCTTCCTGTACCACCTGGAGAACAACCAGGTCGCGCTGGGCTATGTCAGCGGGCTGGACTATGCCGACCCGCAGTACAGGCCGTGGGAAGCCTTCCAGCAATGGAAGAACCACCCGCTGATCAAGCCGCTGCTGGAGGGTGGCAGCATCCTCTCCGCCGGCGCGCGCGCGATCGTCACCGGGGGGTACCAGGCGCTGCCCAGGGTCGAGATGCCCGGCGCCCTGCTGGTCGGCGACACCGCCGGCCTGCTCAACGTGCCCAAGATCAAGGGCACCCACCAGGCGATCCGCAGCGGCATGCTCGCCGCCGAGCACCTGGCCGGGAACGGCCTGCAGCCCGCGGGCTTCGACGCGAAGCTGCGCGATTCCGAGGCGATGGCCGAGCTGAAGCGGGTGCGCAACATCAAGCCCGGTTTCAAGCGGGGCCTGTGGTTCGGCCTGGCCAACGCCGCGTGGGAAACCGCGGTCGGTGGCGCTTCGCCATGGACGCTGGGGGGCAAGGCCGACTGGTGCTCGCTGGACAGGGTGGCCGAGCACGAGTCGCCCAGGCGCGACTACGTCGACCGCACCCTGGCCCCGCGCGACCGCCTGCAGGGCGTGTACTACGCCGCCACCGAACACGACGAAGACCAGCCGGTGCACCTGAAGGTCGCCGACACCTCGATCTGCGTGGAGCGCTGCACGGTCGAGTACGCGAATCCGTGCACCCGCTTCTGCCCGGCCGGCGTCTACGAGATGGTCGAGGACGACGCTGGCCGACGCCTGCAGATCAACGCGGCCAACTGCGTGCACTGCAAGACCTGCGACATCAAGGACCCGTACGAGATCATCACCTGGGTGACGCCGGAGGGTGGTTCGGGGCCGAACTACCAGAACCTGTAGCGCCGCACCCGGCGGCAAGGAGCTGACACGTCATGCGCATCCAGGACATCAGTTCCAACCTGCAGCCGGATGCGGACGGCATCTACGTAACGCCTGGATCCACGGCGAAGGTCTCCTACGCCAGCCACGGACACGCCGAGTGCTTCGGGGTCGAAGATGCTTCGTTCTGGTTTCGGCATCGCAGCGAATGCATCTCCGCGATGGTGAAGTGCCATCCGCATCCGGGCGGAACCTTCCTGGACCTCGGGGGTGGGAATGGCTATGTCGCGCAGCGCCTCGAGGCGGACGGGCACGACGTGCTCCTGGTGGAGCCGGGCCCCGAAGGCGCGAGGAACGCCCGCATGCGCCGCCACCTGCCGCACGTCGCGTGCGCCCGCATGGAGGATTGCCAGTTCAAGGATGGCAGCTTCGGTGCCATCGGCATGTTCGATGTGATCGAACACATCCAGGACGATCGCGGGTTCCTCGTGGGGATCGCACCACTGCTTGCGCACGGAGGCAAGCTCTATCTCTCCGTGCCGTGCCACGACTGGCTGTGGTCGCAGGCAGACGTCACCGCCGGCCATTTCCGGCGCCACACCACCGCGAGCATGGTCTCGCTGCTGGACGGCCTGTTCCGGATCGACTACCTCAGCTTCATCTTCTTGCCGCTGGTCCTGCCGCAACTGTTGCTGCGGGCCCTGCCGTACAGGCTGGGCCTGGGGCGCGACGGCCTGCTCCCGCCGGAGGTGGAGCATGGCAAGCGAGGCAACGGGATGGCCATCGACCTCCTGGACAGGATCCTCGCGATCGAAACACGACGGATCCGCCGGGGCGGTCGGATTCCCTTCGGCGCCAGTTGCCTGGTGAGCGCCTCGGCTGCCTGACCGCCACCCGCCACCTGGTCAGGCGACGAATACCACCCCGGTTTTTTCCGCCAGCTCCGCAGCGTCAACGCCGGGCGCGGATTCGACCAGCCTGAGCCCGGCATCGGTCACGTCGAACACCGCCAGCTCGGTGATGATCCGGTCGACCACACCCACGCCGGTCAGCGGCAGCGTGCACTCGGGCCGGATCTTGTGCTCGCCGTTCTTGGCGGTGTGCTCCATCAGCACCACCACGCGCTTGACCCCGGCCACCAGGTCCATTGCCCCGCCCATGCCCTTCACCATCTTGCCGGGCACCATCCAGTTGGCCAGGTCGCCCCGGTCGGTCACCTGCATCGCGCCGAGGATCGCCAGGTCGATGTGGCCGCCGCGGATCATCGCGAACGAATCGTGGCTGCCGAAGTAGCTGGCGCCCGCACGCGCGGTGACGGTCTGCTTGCCGGCGTTGATCAGGTCGGCGTCGACCTCGTCCTCGGTCGGGAACGGGCCGATGCCGAGCAGGCCGTTCTCCGACTGCAGCCACACGTCCACGCCCTCGGGGATGTGGTTGGCGACCAGGGTCGGCAGGCCGATGCCCAGGTTGACGTAGGCGCCGTCGGTCAGCTCGCGGGCGGCGCGCTGCGCCATCTCGTCGCGGGTCCAGGCCATCACTTGTTCTCCTGCTGGCGGATGGTGCGCTGCTCGATGCGCTTCTCGGGCGTCGGGTTGTGCACGATGCGGTCGACGTAGATGCCGGGCAGGTGGACCTGGTCCGGGTCGATCGCGCCGACCTCCACCACCTCCTCCACCTCGGCCACGCAGACCTTGCCGGCCATGGCACAGGCCGGGTTGAAGTTGCGCGCGGTCTTGCGGAACACCAGGTTGCCGGCCGTGTCCGCCTTCCATGCCTTGACCAGCGACACGTCGGCGACCAGCGCGGTCTCCATCACGTACTGCTTGCCGTCGAACTCGCGGGTTTCCTTGCCCTCGGCCACGACCGTGCCGTAACCGGTGGCGGTGAAGAACGCCGGGATGCCCGCGCCGCCGGCGCGCAGGCGTTCGGCCAGGGTGCCCTGCGGGTTGAACTCCAGTTCCAGTTCGCCGGCCAGGTACTGGCGCTCGAATTCCTTGTTCTCGCCCACGTAGGACGAAATCATCTTGCGGATCTGCCGGGTGGCCAGCAGCTGGCCCAGGCCGAAGCCGTCCACGCCCGCGTTGTTGGAGATGGCGGTGAGGCCCTTCACGCCCGAATCGCGCAGGGCCGCGATCAGCGCCTCGGGGATGCCGCACAGGCCGAAACCGCCGACCGCCAGCGTCTGGTCGTCGGCGACCAGGTCGGCGAGCGCGGATTTCGCGTCGGGATAGAGTTTGGAAGCGGCCATGCCTGCCCTCGTCTGGAGTTCCAAGACCCGGATTCTAGCGGCGCGTGCTGCGGCGCGACACGTACCTTCGGGCAATGGAGGGCGAGGCCGGCGTGCCGCCCCCGTGGGGCTGGGAACAGCACCGGAACGGCTAGAATCGTCGATCCGACCGCCCAGGTACCCCGATGCCACTGCCCGCCTTCAAAGCCTATGACATCCGCGGCCGCGTGCCGGACGAACTGGACGCCGAACTCGCGCGCCGGATCGGCGTGGCCCTCGCGGCCCGGCTCGGTGATGGCCCGGTTGTCCTGGGCCACGACGTGCGGCTGAGCAGCCCGGGGCTTCAGGCGGCACTGTCGGCCGGTCTGCGCAGCCAGGGCCGCGACGTGCTGGACATCGGCCTGTGCGGGACCGAGGAGGTCTATTTCCAGGTCGACCACCTGGGTGCCGCCGGCGGCGTGATGGTGACCGCCAGCCACAACCCGATGGACTACAACGGGATGAAGCTGGTGAAGGAGCACGCCCGCCCCATCTCCTCCGACACGGGACTGTTCGCGATTTCCGACGCGGTCCAGGCGGACGACGCGCCCGCGGCCCCACCCGTCGCCGGCGAACAGGTGCATGCGGACAAGTCCGCGTACATCGCCCACCTGCTCGGCTACGTCGACGTGCCCGCGCTCAAGCCGCTGAAGCTGGTGGTCAACGCGGGCAACGGCGGCGCCGGCCCGATCGTGGACCTGCTCGCGCCGCACCTGCCGTTCGAGTTCGTGCGAGTGTTCCATGAGCCGGACGGCAGCTTTCCCAACGGCATCCCCAATCCTCTGCTGCCTGGCAACCGCCAGGCCACCGCGGACGCGGTGCGTCAGCACGGCGCCGATTTCGGCATCGCATGGGATGGTGACTTCGACCGTTGCTTCTTCTTCGACGAGGCCGGCCGCTTCATCGAGGGCTATTACCTGGTCGGCCTGCTCGCCCAGGCGATCCTGGCGAAGAATCCGGGGGG
Source organism: Pseudoxanthomonas fibrivorans (assembly GCF_041464125.1). Lineage (NCBI taxonomy): Bacteria > Pseudomonadati > Pseudomonadota > Gammaproteobacteria > Lysobacterales > Lysobacteraceae > Pseudoxanthomonas > Pseudoxanthomonas fibrivorans. Next base: position 2,010,914 of record NZ_JBGNUG010000001.1, read on the forward strand.
CAAGGTCGTCCACGACCCGCGGCTGGTCTGGAACACCATCGAACAGGTCGAGGAAGCCGGCGGCGTCCCGGTGCTGTGCAAGAGCGGGCACGCCTTCATCAAGGAGAAGATGCGCGCGGAGGACGCGGTGTACGGCGGCGAGATGAGCGCGCACCACTATTTCCGCGAATTCGCCTACGCCGACTCGGGGATGATCCCCTGGCTGCTCATCGCCGGCCTGGTCTCCGGCACCGGCCGCAGCCTTGGCGAACTGGTCGGCTCGCGGATGGACAAGTTCCCCTGCAGCGGCGAGATCAACTTCAGGGTGGCGGACGCCCAGGCGACCGTGGCCCGGGTGCTCGCCCACTACGCGCCGCAGTCGCCGGTGCTCGACCATACTGACGGCGTCAGCGCCGACTTCGGCCAATGGCGCTTCAACCTGCGCAGCTCCAACACCGAGCCGTTGTTGCGCCTGAACGTCGAGGCGCGTGGCGACGCCGGCCTGTTGCAGGCCCGCACGGACGATCTTTCCCAGCTGATCGCGAACTGACTCCAGAAACGGCGGTGTCGACATGAACGAACTCCTTCCCGTGATCCTGTCCGGTGGCTCCGGCACCCGGCTGTGGCCTCTTTCGCGCGAGGCCTATCCCAAGCAGTTCCTGCCACTGGCCGGCGAACTGACCATGCTGCAGGCCACCTGGCATCGGGTCGCGCCGCTGGCCGGGCGTGCGCCCCTGGTGGTGGCCAACGAGGAACATCGCTTCGTCGCCGCCGAACAGTTGCAGCAGGTCGGCGCGACGCCGCAGGCGATCCTGCTGGAGCCCGTCGGCCGCAATACCGCGCCCGCCATCGCCGTCGCCGCGCTCGAGGCCACCCGCGATGGCGACGATGCGGTCCTGCTGGTGCTGCCCTCGGACCACGTGATCAATGATGAAACGGCGTTCCAGCACGCGGTGAAGCAGGCTCTTCCGGCCGCGGTGGCCGGGAAGCTGGTCACGTTCGGAATCGTGCCGGCGGGTCCCGAAACCGGGTACGGCTACATCAAGGCCATGTCAGGCGCCGGCGTCCGCGCCGTGGAACGCTTCGTCGAGAAGCCCGATCTCGCCACCGCGCAGGCCTACGTCGCCTCGGGCGAGTACTTCTGGAACAGCGGCATGTTCCTGTTCAAGGCCTCGCGCTACCTGGCCGAGCTGCAGACGTTCAATCCCCGGATCCTGGACGCATCCCGGCGCGCCTGGGAGCAGGCCCGCCGCGACCTGGATTTCGTCCGCCTGGACAGGGACGCGTTCGCCGCGGTCCCATCCGATTCGATCGACTACGCGGTGATGGAAAAGACCGCCGACGCGGCCCTGGTTCCGCTGGATGCGGGCTGGAGCGACGTCGGTTCCTGGACCGCGCTGCGCGAGGTCTCCCGGCAGGACGCCGACGGCAACGCCCATCATGGCGACGTCATCGCCATCGATTGCCGCAATACCTATGCCTACGGCGAGCGCCTGGTCGCACTGGTCGGCCTGGACGACGTCATCGTCGTCGAAACGCCGGACGCGGTGCTGGTCGGCAACGGCCAGCGCATGCAGGAGGTCAAGGAAGTCGTCGCCCGCATCAAGCGCGAAGGGCGGGCGGAGGCCACCTGGCACCGCAAGGTCTACCGCCCGTGGGGCGCGTACGATTCCATCGACAACGGCGATCGCTTCCAGGTCAAGCGCATCACGGTCAAGCCCGGCGCCACCCTGAGCCTGCAGATGCACCATCACCGCGCCGAGCACTGGATCGTGGTGTCCGGCACCGCCGAAGTCACCCGCGGCGACGAGGTCATCCTGTTGACCGAGAACCAGAGCACCTACATCCCGCTGGGCGTGACCCACCGCCTGAAGAACCCCGGCAAGCTGCCGCTGGAGCTGATCGAGGTGCAGTCCGGCAGCTACCTGGGCGAGGACGACATCGTCCGGTTCGAGGACACCTACGGCCGGACCTGAGCGGAGCGGCGATCGAAGCCTGCCGCGCAGGCAGGCATGGGTCAGGGCCAGGCAGCTGGACCGGCCAGCACAGGTTCGACCCTGCGGTCGCTGGCCTCAGCGCGCCTGGACGAGCTCGTCGATCACCCGCGCGAGGGCCTGCCGCCAATCGGGCAACTCGACGCCGAAATCGCGCTCGAGGCCGGACGTATCCAGACGCGAATAAGCGGGTCGCTTGGCCGGAGTGGGATAGTCGGCCGTGGTGATCGGCACCACGCGCGGCGCGCGCGGCAACAGGCCGGCGGCGATGGCGTCCTCGAAGATCGCCTCGGCAAACCCGTGCCAGCTGGTTTCTCCTGCCGCCACCAGGTGCCAGGTACCGCTGGTCCGTGCGGAAGCCAATGCCTGCGAGAGCGCCATGGCGGTGACATCGGCGATAAGCGCCGCCGGTGTCGGCGAACCGACCTGGTCGGCGACCACGCGCAGTTCGTCGCGCTCGGAGCCCAGGCGCAGCATGGTCCGCAGGAAATTGTGGCCGTGCGCGGCGTACACCCAGGCCGTGCGCAGGATCAGGTGCTGGCCACCAGCGGCGCGCACCGCCTCCTCGCCCGCCAGCTTGCTGGCGCCGTACACGCCCAGCGGCGCTGTCGGCGCGTCCTCGCGGTAGGGCACGGCGCCCTGCCCGTCGAAGACGTAGTCGGTGGAGTAGTGGACGAACGGAACCGCGGCCCGCGCGCAGGCACGTGCCAGTGCGCCCGGTGCCTGCCCGTTGACCGCGAAGGCCGCCTCCTGATCGCTTTCGGCCTTGTCCACCGCGGTATAGGCGGCGGCATTGATCACCGCCGACGGCTTGATCCGGTCGACCAGTCGTTCCAGGCCGGCAAGATCGGCCAGGTCGACGGCCTGACAGGCGCTGCCGTCCTCCAGGCGCCCGTCCCGACTGGTTGCGACCACCTCGCCAAGCGGTTTCAGGCTGCGCAGCAACTCGCGGCCGACCTGGCCGGTGGCGCCGACCACCAGCAGCCGTGTCATGCGGCGTAGACCGGCAGGCGATCCGCGGGGACGTCGGCCAACAGCGGGGCATTGGCGTCCTTGGGCGACAGCAACGGAGCGGACAAGGGCCAGTCCACGCCGATGTCGCCGTCGTTCCAGCGCAAACCCGCATCGGCGTCCTTCACGTAGACGTCCGTGCACAGGTAGCTGAAGACCGCGCGCTCGGAGAGCACGGCGAAGCCATGCGCGAAGCCTTCCGGTATCCAGAACTGGCGACGGTTCTGCGCGCTCAGGACCACCGCTTCCCACCGGCCGAAGGTGGGCGAGCCGCGGCGTATGTCGACCGCCACGTCGTAGACTTCGCCTTCCAGGACGCCGACCAGCTTGCCCTGCGGGCGAGGCCACTGGTAATGCAGTCCGCGCAACACGCCCTTGACCGACGTGGACACGTTGCTCTGCACGAACTTCGCCGGCAAGCCGTGCTGTGCGAAACGCTCCGCGTTCCAGGTCTCGAAGAAGTCACCCCGTTCGTCGCCGAATACCGCCGGTTCGATTACCAGGCAGCCCGGCAGGCCGGTCTCGACCAGCTTCACCGGACCACCGTGCCACGCCGGGCCAGTTCGAGCAGGTACTGTCCGTAGCCGTTCTTGGCCAGCGGCGCGGCGAGCTTCTCCAGCGCAGCCACGTCGATCCAGCCATTGCCGAACGCGATTTCCTCGGGGCAGCACACGCGCAGGCCCTGTCGTGCCTCGATCGTCTCGATGAACGTCGAAGCCTCCAGCAACGACTGGTGCGTGCCGGTATCGAGCCAGGCATAGCCCCGGCCCAACTGCTCAAGGTAGAGCTGGCCGTCCTCGAGGTAGCGCTTGTTGAGGTCGGTGATCTCCAGCTCCCCGCGCGGCGACGGCTTCAGTTCGGCGGCATAGTCGCTGGCCTTGCCGTCGTAGAAATACAGGCCGGTCACCGCATAGTTGGAACGCGGCTGGGCCGGCTTCTCCTCGATGCCGACCACCCGGCCCTGCGCATCGAAATCCGCCACCCCGTAACGCTCCGGGTCGCGCACCCAGTAGCCGAACACGGTCGCGCCGTCCTTCCGCGCATCGGCGCGCTTGAGCAGGGCGGTCAGGCCATGGCCATGGAAGATGTTGTCGCCGAGCACCAGGCAGCTGGGCTGGCCGGCGACGAACTCGCGCCCGATCAGGTACGCCTGCGCCAGCCCGTCCGGGCTGGGCTGCACCGCGTACTCGATGCGCATGCCCCATTGCGAGCCGTCGCCCAGCAGCGCCTGGAACAGCGCCTGCTCGTGCGGGGTGTTGATGATCAGCACTTCGCGGATGCCCGCCAGCATCAGCACGCTGAGCGGGTAGTAGATCATCGGCTTGTCGTAGACCGGCAGCAGCTGCTTGCTGATCGCGCGGGTGATCGGGTACAGGCGGGTGCCGGAACCGCCGGCCAGGATGATGCCCTTGCGCGCGCTCACGCGGCCACCCCGATGCGCTCCAGGCGGTAGCTGCCGTCCAGCACGCGCTGCACCCAGTCCTGGTGTTCGAGGTACCAGTCCACGGTGGTCGCGATGCCCTGTTCGAACGTATACCGCGGCTCCCAGCCAAGCTCGTCCTTCAGCTTGGAAGCGTCGATCGCGTAACGGCGGTCATGCCCCGGGCGATCGGCCACGTAGGTGATCTGGCTGCTGCGCGGCTGGCCGTCCTCGCGCGGTCGGCGCTGGTCCAGCAGGGCGCAGATCGCCTGCACCACCTCGATGTTCTGCTTCTCGGAGTTGCCGCCGACGTTGTAGGTCTCGCCCACCCGTCCCTTGGCCAGCACGGTGCGGATGGCCTCGCAGTGGTCGGCCACGAACAGCCAGTCGCGCACCTGCTTGCCGTCGCCGTAGACCGGCAGCGGCTCGCCGGCCAGCGCCTTGGCGATCACCAGCGGGATCAGCTTCTCGGGGAAGTGGTACGGACCGTAGTTGTTGGAGCAGTTGGTGGTCAGTACCGGCAATCCGTAGGTGTGGTGGAAGGCGCGGACCAGGTGGTCGGACGCGGCCTTGGAGGCGGAGTACGGGGAGTTGGGCGCATACGGGGTCGTCTCCGAGAACTTGCCGGTCTCGCCCAAGGTGCCGTAGACCTCATCGGTGGACACGTGCAGGAAGCGGAATGCGTCCCTGGCGGCACCCTCCAGGCCCTTCCAGTGGTCGCGCACGGCCTCCAGCAGGCCCAGGGTGCCGACCACGTTGGTCTGGACGAACGCGGCCGGCCCGTCGATCGAGCGGTCCACGTGGCTCTCGGCGGCGAAGTTCACCACCGCATCGGGGCGGTGCTCGGCCAGCAGCCGGGCCACCAGCTCCCGGTCGCCGATGTCGCCGTGGACAAATACGTGGCCAGGATGGCCTTCGAGCGAGGACAGCGTGTCCAGGTTGCCCGCATAGGTCAGTGCGTCGAGATTGACGACCCGCACCCCCCTGGCGACCGCCTCGAGTACGAAATTGCCGCCGATGAAGCCGGCTCCGCCGGTGACCAACCAAGTTGCCAAGCAAGACTCCTAATCCGCGGGCGGAGCTGAAAATCCAGGGGCCGTTAGCATAGCGTCTCCGGGTTGAACCGATCGGGTCGGAGGGCGCGGAAACCTTGAGCCCGGTCCCGGAAGACGGAGACCATACCCGATCGCATGGACCCCCTCCACCCGGTAGAATCGGCGGTCCGCCCCGGGCCTGCCGCCGCGGCCGGGCCGTCCCAAGCCATCCGGAAGGAATCCCCGCACGATGAAGATCCTGGTCGCCTACAAGCGCGTGGTGGACTACAACGTCCGCATCCAGGTCAAGCCGGACGGCTCCGGCGTGGTCACCGAGGGCGTCAAGCTCTCGCCCAACCCGTTCGACGAGATCGCCCTGGAAGAAGCCCTGCGCCTGCGCGACAAGGGCATCGCCACCGAGGTCGTGGTCGCCACGATCGCCCCGGCCGACGCCCAGGCCCACCTGCGCAACGGCCTGGCGATGGGCGCGAACCGGGCCATCCACGTGGTCGCCGACCAGCCGGTCCAGCCGCTGGCCGCCGCCCGCACCCTGCTCCGGCTGGTCGAGAAGGAGCAGCCTGACCTGGTGATCCTGGGCAAGCAGGCCATCGACGACGACGCCAACCAGACGGGCCAGATGCTGGCCACGCTGTGGGGCCGCCCGCAGGCCACGTTCGCCTCGAAGGTCGAGGTGGCGGAGGGCAAGGCCACGGTCACCCGCGAAGTGGACGCCGGGCTGGAAACCCTCGAGGTCGACCTGCCCGCCGTCGTCACCACCGACCTGCGCCTGAACGAGCCGCGCTTCATCAAGCTGCCGGACATCATGAAGGCCAAGGGCAAGCCGCTGGAGACGCTCCCGTTCGCCGATCTCGGCGTGGACGCCGGTGCCGAACTGAAGACCACGACCTACGCCCCGCCCGCGAAGCGCAGCAAGGGCGTCATGGTGAAGGACGCGGCCGAACTGGTCGCCGCACTGAAGCAGAAGGGGTTGCTGTGATGGCCAAGGTCCTGATCGTCGCCGAACACCTGGACGGCAAGCTCAACGCGTCCACCGCGCGCACCGTCAGCGCCGCCCAGGCGCTGTCGCCCGAGGCCATCGACGTGGTCGTGCTGGCCGCCGATCCGGCCCCGGTGGCCGCCGAAGCGGCGCAGATTGCCGGTGTCGCGCGCGTCCTGGCCGTGGCCAACCCGGCCAATGCCCATGCCCTGGCCCAGGTGCTCGGCCCGCAGGTCGCGCAGCTGGCCGCCGGCTACAGCCACGTCTTCGGTCCATCCACCACCTTCGGCAAGGACCTGATGCCGGTGGTCGCCGCGCTGCTCGGCGTCAACCAGGTGTCCGACCTGATGGCGGTCGAGGGCAGCCACACCTTCAAGCGGCCGATCTACGCCGGCAACGCGGTCATCACGGTGCAGGCACCCGCCGACCAGCCGGTCGTCGCCACCGTGCGCACCGCCTCCTGGCCGGAAGCAGGCAAGGGCGGCAGCGCTCCGGTCGAGCCGGCCAGCGCCGACGCCACCCTGCCCTCGCACACCCGCTGGGTCGGCCTGGCCGCCGGCAGCTCCGACCGCCCCGACCTGCAGAGCGCGCGCCGCGTCGTCTCCGGCGGCCGCGGCGTCGGCTCGGAAGAGAACTTCCGCATCGTCTACAGCCTGGCCGACAGGCTGGGCGCGGCGGTGGGCGCTTCGCGCGCCGCGGTCGACGCCGGTTATTGCCCCAACGAGATGCAGGTCGGCCAGACCGGCAAGATCATCGCCCCGGAGCTGTACGTGGCGATCGGCATTTCCGGCGCGATCCAGCACCTGACCGGCATCAAGGACGCCGGCACGATCGTGGCGATCAACAAGGACCCGGAAGCGGCGATCTTCGAAGTGGCCGACATCGGGCTGGTGGGCGACCTGTTCCAGCTGCTGCCGGAACTGGAAGAACGGCTAGGGTGATGCGGACTCGGGCCCGGGAGCAGGTTCCCGGCAACCAGGCAACATCGGACTCGCCCGCCGTTCCGATCGCCGCTCAGTAGGACACATTAATGCGGAAGCCGCATATCTCTGTTGTAGTCCCCGTCTATGGCTGTGTCGGCTGCCTCGAGGAGCTCGCCCAGCAAATCGCGGTTGCAATGCGCAGCGTTGACCAGGATCACGAACTGATCTTCGTGGACGACGCCAGCCCTGATGGCGCATGGTCGCGCATCCATGAGCTGGCCAGCCTGCACCCCGAGATCCGCGGAGTACGCCTCTCGCGCAATTTCGGGCAACACCCGGCGATCACCGCGGGACTCTCCGCCAGCCGTGGCGAATGGGTGGTCGTGATGGATTGCGACCTGCAGGATCCCCCGGCCGCAATCCCCGATCTGTATCGGCGCGCGCGCCATGACGGACTCGATGTGGTCTTCGCGCAACGCCAGAACCGCAAGGATTCGATCCCCAAGCGCCTGTCGTCCTGGGGCTTCTTCAAGATCCTGAGCTGGTTGACGGGCATCCCGCAGGACAGCAGCACCGCGAACTTCGGCATTTTCCAGCGCAAGGTCATCGATGCCGTCCTTCAGATGCCGGAGCGCGACAAGTGCTTCCCCCTGATGGTCAAGTGGGTCGGCTTCAAGACAGCCACCATGCCGGTCGAACACGCAAGGCGGCAGGAGGGAAAGAGCAGCTATAGCCTGCGGCGCCTGCTCCGCCTGGCACTCGAGATTTCGCTCAGCTATTCCGAGAAGCCGCTGAGGGTGGTGGCCGTTTCAGGGATGATCGCGGCGCTGCTGTCATTCTTCCTCACGGGTTTTGCGGTTACGCAATGGCTTGCCGGCGATGTGGCAGTAGCCGGCTTCACCAGCATCATCGCCTCGCTCTGGCTGGTGGCCGGCCTGATCCTCTTCAGCCTCGGCATCGTCGGCCTGTACGTGGGACAGGTTTTCCGTAATGCCCAGCGGCGCCCGAGCTTTATCATCAGCGAGTTCGCTGAACGATGAGCGAACGCATCCTGCATAGCGGTTCGAACCAAGCCCGGGTCCGCCTGACACCCTGGGACGAACGCGCATTCGGCTTCAGGACCGCCGAAATACTGAAGATCGAAGGCACCGACCATCTCGACCCACTGATAGCCATGGTGGACGAATGGATGACCGGCGAGGGCGTTCGCTACTCTTTCGGACGCATCGGCGCCGACGCCGCGACCCAGCGACAGTCCCTCCAGGAAGCCGGTTACCAATTCATCGAGACGTCGCTGATGGTCGGCAGGCCCCGCACAGAACAATGGCCTCGCGTGCCGGGGTCCCTGCAACTGCACAGCAGCCTGGCGCAGTCCTCGCACCTGGACGACCTGGCAAGAATCGGCGTAGAGGATTTTGCGCACGGCCGCTTTCTCGAGGATCCGACGCTGGACAGTGACCTCGCCCACCTACGCACGGCTAACTGGATTTCGGACCTGGCCCGCAACCGCCAACTGCATGGTATATCCCTGAACGACACTCTGGTGGGTTTCTGCGCGGATAGTATCGACGCGGAGACCCACACGGCGAACCTCATCCTCTATGGTGTGTCTTCACGCTATCCGATGCTGGCCCTCCCGCTATGGATCAATGCGCTGCAGCGGCTCAACCAGCAGGGGGCGAAGCGCTACCAGGCCATGCTGTCGGCCGCCAACGTGCCTGTCATCAACCTTTACCTCAAGCTTGGGTTTCAGGTCGTGTCAACACATTTCGGCTTCAGGAAATGGCATCCAAATCCACATGAATGACGGAGCATCAATGAACGATCTCACCCCGCGCATCTTCGCCCTCATCGGGTCGCTTTCCGAGTTCGAAGCCGAGGTAACCGCCGACACCGCCCTGATCGGCGACGGGCGGATCCTGGACTCGATCAAGCTCGTTGAGCTTTGTGTCGAGCTGGAGGACCTGGCCGGAGAGAACGGCTTCGTGTTCGACTGGACGTCGGAAACTGCCATGTCCCGCTCCCGCAGCATGTTCCGGAGCGCCGGAGCGCTTGCGGCGGAGTTTTCCAGCCAGCAGGCGGCGGCCCGCGCATGATACTGGTCACCGGCGCGAGCCGCGGCCTTGGCGCTGCAGTCTGCGACCACCTCCGGGCTCGGGGAAAGGACGTCCTTGGCATCGCACGAGGTCATTCCGACGCCATGTATCCACGGCACGAGATGGATGTGACCTCCTATGAGGGTTGGCGTGACCTGGCCAGTCGCCTGCGCAAGGATAAGGTCGAGGTCGAGGCTCTGCTCAATGTCGCCGGCGTCGCATCGATGAACCTGGCAGTGACCACCCCGGAAGCCGTGACCCGCCGGGTCATCGAAACCAACCTGATGGGCTCGATCTTCGCTTGCCAGACGATCGCCCCCCTGATGCTCCGCAACAAGAAGGGGGTGATCATCAACTTCAGCACGATTGCTGTCCATCTCGGGCTGAAGGGCGAGTCCATCTACGTGGCGTCAAAGGCCGGCGTGGAGGGATTCTCGCGCGCTTTCGCGCGGGAAATGGCCGACTTCGGGATCACGGTCAACTGCATCGCGCCCGGCCCCATCCGCACGGGATTGCTCAAGGGAATCAGCGACGCGCAGATCGATGCCATCGTCCAGCAACAGATCTTCCGCAGAGTTTTCGATTCCGACGCCGTATGCGATACGGTCGACATGTTGTTGTCCGGTTCCGCACGCGCGGTAACCGGCCAGGTGATTCACATCGGAGGAGCCTGATGACGCTCGTTTCACGACTTTCTGAACGCTGGAAAGGCATCAGCACGCCGTTCCTTGTCTACGGCGATCGCGAACTGCACTTCTCGGACATCGAGCAGGACCAGAGCATCGACTTAAGCCAGGTCAGGCCCGGCGATGTGGTCGCGCTCATTGGCGACTTCGAACCTGCATCGATTTCCGCGCTGCTGCGCCTTATCGACCTCAACGCGATCCTCGTGCCGCTCACCCGCGAAACGGCACACGATCACGAGTATTTCTTCGACACGGCGGGCGTTGACGTTGTCGTTGACGGGACTCGCACTCACCGCCGGACGAATGCCGGCGCCAATCCGCTGGTCGAGCAGTTGCGTGAGCAGCGCCACGCGGGCCTGGTCCTATTCTCCACCGGGACCACCGGGCGCCCGAAGGCAATCCTGCATGACATGACGCTGTTCCTGCGCCGATTCGAAACACCGCGCCCAACCTTTCGCACACTCAACTTCCTCCTGTTTGACCATATTGGTGGGATCAACACACTGCTGCACACGATCTTCAATCGCGGCGTGGTGATATCCCCCACGGACCGCACCGTTTCTGGCGTGCTGGAAACCTGCCGTCGCTACGAGGTGGAGGTCTTGCCGACCACTCCGACGTTCCTGCGCATGATCCTCATGAGTGGTCTCACGCGGACGTTTCCGCCTTCGGTGAGGGTGATCACGTACGGCACCGAGCGCATGGACCAACCGACGTTGCAAGAACTCTGCGACCTGCTTCCGGACGTGGATTTCCGGCAGACGTTTGGAATGTCGGAGCTCGGCATCCTGCGGGTCAAATCGGAGGCTCGCGACAGCCTGTTCATGAAGATCGGCGGTGAAGGCGTCGAGACCCGGATCGACGACGGCGTATTGAAGATCAAGTCATCCACGCGCATGCTTGGATACTTGAACGCACCCAGTCCTTTTGACGCGGACGGCTGGTACGACACCAAGGACATCGTCGAGTCACGCGATGGCATGATCAAGGTGACCGGGCGAGTAAGCGACGTGATCAATGTGGGCGGACTGAAGTTCATGCCGTCCGAGATCGAGCGCCACGCGCTCGAGTTTCCTGGTGTCTCACAAGCAAAGGCCGTGGCCAGGAACAATCCCATCACCGGCCAGCACGTCGAGCTCCTCGTCGAGGAGAACCAGGGGGCCGAGGTGGACCTCGCTGGGCTACGGCAGTTCCTCGCCGAACGGCTCCAGCCGCACATGCGGCCGCACCGGGTGAAACTTGGCACGGTCCAAGTCGGGCATCGATTCAAGAAATCCTGAGATGCCGCGCAAGTGGGCATGATCAGGCTTTCTCCCCGGCTCGCCAGGCTTCGTGCCTTGGGAACTCTTAAACAATCAGCTTGTGGGCAATGCCAGACGGCTACGCGCAGGAAACACGTCAATGAGTTATGTCTTCATCGCATTAACCGTGCTGCTGACTGTCTATGGGCAGGTCGTGCTCAAATGGCAGGTGGGGCTGAACCCTGGGGCGACCATCGAGAACCTCAACCTCCGCGCCCTGGTCACCCTCCTGCTCAACCCCTGGGTGATCAGCGCGTTCGCCGCGGCATTCGGCGCCTCGCTGTTCTGGATGGCCGCCATCGGCAGGATGCCGCTGAGCAAGGCGTATCCCTTCACCGCGCTGAGTTTCCCCCTGGTGGCGGTGATCTCGATGTGGGCCTTCCGGGAGGGAATGGACTGGCATAAGATCGCCGGCACGTCGCTGATCATCGCCGGCGTCATCGTACTTTCCCGCTCGGGCGCCCCTTGAAATGGCACAACAGACCGACGGCCTCCATGCGGTCCTCTCGAATCCGGCCGTGTACGACTTCGTACAGGCGGTCTTCGGCGCGGGGAGATCCAGGCGGCTGCTGGTACTGGACCATATCCGGGCCGAACCGACGTGATACTCGACATCGGCTGCGGCACCGGGGAGCTGCTGGAGGTCCTCCCGCGGGGGATCGACTACCACGGCTTCGATCCCTCCCCACGCTACATCGATGCCGCGCGCGCTCGCCACCCTGGCCATGGCACGTTCGAATGCATGGATATCGCCGACTACCACCCGACCGATGGCGCGCCCGCCGCGGACATCGTGCTGGCGATCGGCGTCCTGCACCACCTGGACGACGACCTCGCGGCAAAGCTTCTCCGCACGGCGCGCGACCAGCAGAGGCCGGGAGCACGCTCCGTGTCCCTCGACGGCACCCTGGTGGACGACCAATCGGCCATCGGTCGGGCGCTGGTGCTGCGCGACCGCGGCCAGAACATCCGCGCCCCCGGGGCCTACACCAGCCTGGCGCACGAGGCATTCGAGCGGGTCGATACGCACATACGTAGCGACCTGCTGCGCATCCCATACACGCACTGCATCCTCGAATGCACGCGCCTGTAACTTCCCAGGAGAAATCCGCTTGATCCCTTTCAACAAGCCGTTCATGGCGGGCGGCGAGCTGGCCAACATCACGGAAGCCCATCGCGTCGGCCACCTTTCCGGCGACGGCCCGTTCACCCGTCGCTGCCACCAGGAGCTCCAGCGGATCTGCGAGGTCCCCAAGGCCCTGCTGACGCACTCGTGCACGGCGGCGCTGGAGATGGCGGCCATCCTGCTCGACCTCCAGCCCGGCGACGAAGTGATCATGCCTTCGTTCACCTTCGTTTCCACCGCCAACGCGTTCGTGCTCCGGGGTGCGGTGCCGGTGTTCGTCGATATCCGTGCCGACACCCTCAACCTGGACGAAACCAGGATCGAGGCAGCGATCACCCCCCGGACCCGCGCCATCTGCGTCGTGCATTACGCCGGCGTGTCCTGCGAGATGGATGCGATCCTGGCGATCGCGGCGCGGCATGGCCTGAAAGTCGTCGAGGACGCCGCGCAGGGGATCTACTCCAGCTACCGCGGCAAGCCCCTCGGCGGGCTCGGAGACTACGGCGCGCTGAGCTTCCACGAGACCAAGAACGTGATCTCCGGCGAAGGCGGTGCGCTGCTGGTGCGTGACGCCGGCAATGCCGAGCGCGCGGAGATCATCCGCGAGAAGGGCACCAACCGCAGCCGATTCCTGCGCGGGCAGGTGGACAAGTACACCTGGGTCGACGTCGGCTCCTCCTATCTGCCCAGCGAACTGCTGGCGGCCTTCCTCCAGGCCCAGCTCGAGCATGGCGAGGAGATCACCCGGCGCAGGCTGGCCATCTGGGACCGCTACCACGCCTGGGCCGAGCCGTACGAATGCAAGGGAGTGCTCCGGAGGCCCGTCGTTCCCTCGCACTGCGAGCACAACGCGCACATGTACTACCTGCTGTTGCCCGACCTCGAGGCACGCACGGAGTTCATCGCCAGGATGAAGGCCGATGGCGTGGGGACCGTCTTCCACTACGTGCCGCTGCATGCGTCGCCCGCCGGGCAGCGCCTTGCGCGCGCGCACGGTGACATGGCCAATACCGACGGATTGAGCGAGCGGCTGGTCCGCCTGCCCCTGTGGGTCGGCGTGGACGAGCACTTCGAGACGATCTTCGATTCGGCCGACCGCGCACTGGCATCACTTTGAAGGCGGCGATGGACAGCGTCCAGGTGGTGGGCCCGGCTCCGGCCGCGGGCGCCGGATGGCGTGGGAGGGGCGCGCATCTGCTCGTGCTCGCCGCCGTGCTGCTCAGCTTCGGCAACGCGGCCGCCTACATCGCCTATGCGTCCAATCCCCTGGCCGTGGCCGACGCCTGGTACTTCATCAATGCGTTTCTCGCCAAGGCTTACGACGGCGGGTTCGACCTCGTCGACCTCTACGTCAAGCGCCCCGGCGCCGACCATGCGCAACCCCTGCAGAAGCTGCTCCTGCTTGCCAATGCCCGGTGGTTCGGCCTCGATTTCGTGGTCGAGTCGTACATGGGCTTGGCGATGGCCCTGGCGACATTCCTCGCGCTGTGGCGGATCACGTCCGTCGATGCGCGCGCGAGGGGCCTCGACCCGTGGCTGCACGCAGCCCTGTGCGGGGCGATGGCCGGCTTCTTCGTTTCGCTCAACGCGGGCTCGGTCTTCAACTGGTCGCTGGTGACCCTCGGGTACCTGCCGCACCTGTTCCTGGTCCTGGCGGCCGCGGCATGCTGGCGCAGCCTGCATGGCCGGGGCGGCGGCATGTTCGCCCTGGCATTCGGGCTCATGGCGTTCACGCTGGACAACATGGCGATGATCACCGGCGCCGCGCTGCTGGCCAGCGCCGCCCTGGCCTGCGCCAGGGAGAAACTGCCGCCGCGCAGGCTGGCACTGGTCGCCGCGCTGGTGGCAGCGCCGCTTGTGGCCTATGCGATGGCGAGCCGGTTCTACCTGCACGCCGGCCTGGCGGTCGATCCTGGCGGCGCCCCGGTCTCGCTGGCACTGCTGCTGTCCCATGCACCGAAGATGCTGACGGGCGTGCTGGCCTCATCGGTGGCCTACCCGCTTCCGTTGCAGTTCTATCTGGATGCGACCGGCGCGTCCAAGGTGGAGGGAGTACTCGGCGTCGCCTTGGCCCTGGCCCACCTGTGGTTCTGGTGGGCGGCGTTGCGGAAACCCTGGAACCGGACCATGTTCGTCGCGGTGTCCATGATGCTTACCCTGTATGCATCGGTCGCCGGCATCCTTTACGGGCGAGTCCCCACTTTCGGTCCCGAGTACATCTACCAGCCGCGCTACGTCCTCACGTACCAGATGGGACCGGTAGCCCTGATCCTGATGCTGCTGGGAACGCTCCGTCCGCCCGGCTCTGCAGGTACCCGTGCGCTGGCGGCGGCCTTGCTGTGCGCCACGCTGGCGCTGCAGGTGATGCTCTCCCGCTACAGCTGGGACGAGGCCCGCTACATCCAGGGCTACATCCACACGATGGCGCGCCAGATGTACCTGATGGGACTGGATCCCGAAGCGCCGCTGGCCTCATGCGTGCCGAACCTGAGCGTATGCGAGTACCCGGTCGCGGAACGCGTCCAGGCGATCGAGTTCCTGCGCGACCACCATCTCAATGCCTACTCGCCATCGATCCTGCGCCGCTATCGACTCGAGGCCGTCGCCAGCGCCCCGCACGGATATCGCGTCGTCGAGCGCCCGGAAAGCCAGTGAGCGCGGATGGGCTGCGCAGCCCTGCTCAGCATCCGACCCCGGCAACGGCAAGCTCGGCCAACAGGCGGCCATCGGCGTCGTCCCGCAGGTGGAAACTCTGGCCCGGGCGTATCCACGGCCCGACCTCGACCGTACCTTCGGGTCCGTACTGCGCGAAGGGTTTTTCGCCGCCCCCGGGATCCGAAACGAAGATGTTGACCACGCGCGCGCCGCTTTCCTGCAGATGCCAGTGCAGGCGGATGGTGGCATTGCCGGCGTCGCATTCGCGGACCGCATCGGGCACCGCGCAGAACCGGCACGAGTCGCTGTAGGCGGAAGGGGTCAGGACCTGGTAGTCGCCCGGGGCAGGAGGCGGCGCCGGCGCCCGGCTGCAGCCGCTGGCGCCGGCCAGCAACAGCAACCAGGCCGCAGCGCCGGGCTTCATCCATGACCGGCCGCGAGCGGCCATCGACTTTCCACTGTTCATGGGCACTCCTGGCCTGCAATGGCAGCCGTGTACGACCGTCCGCCCGGCGCCGCCGGCCCGGTGCGACCGCATGCCGCGGGGCGATCGGCGGCGCAGCCCGTCAAGCGATGCCTCCGCTCCGGCCGCCACCCAGCGCGTCCCCCGGGGCCTTGCGCTTGAGGCGGGACAGGGGCCGATCGATGAGGATGACGATCAGCCACGACAGCAGCAGGGTCACCGCAAAGGCCTGGAAGAAGAACTGGAGCGAACGCGAGGTGCCGCATGGGCACAGGAACCATGCCGCCACCGTGGTGTGTATGAGGTACACCGGATAGCTCATGTCCCCCAGCATCCTGTCCACCTGCCCGGATCGCTGCCGGTGCAGCGACACCACCATCCAGACGGACAGCGGCACCGAGACGTACAGTCCCCACACCCACGGCCATTCCGGCACGATCCACCAACCGAGCCCGTGCAGCAACCAGACGGCGGTGCTGATCCAGGGCGCGCTGAAGCGGTGCAGGGCATCGCGATAGTGGCAGGCGAGCGACCCGGCGGCGAACGGCAGCATGCATGGGAGGAACGTTGCGTAGCGCTCCCCGAAGGTCTCCACCACCACGCCGATCTGGAGGTTCAGCACGACGCCGATCACCAGCGCGAACCATGCCGTGCTGCGCGACCGCGCGAGGAGCGGCATCAGCAGGTAGAACCCGACCTCGATCGCCAGGGCGTTGGATACCGGGACTGGCAAGCCCCCGCGCTGGAAACCGGGGAACAGCGTCACCACATGCAGCCACTGCACCGTCCCTTCGGGCGTATAGAACTCGCCATTGATCACGCGCAGGTCTATCCCGTGCCGCCCGGCGTAGGCCAGCGTCGCCAGGCCTGCAATGACCGCCAGCCAGTACAGCGGGAATATCCGCATGAAGCGGTTGAAACCGTAGGAACGCAATCCCGCCGCGCTGAAACCGTAGCGCGTGCTCAGCACCAGCGTCATCAGGAACCCGCTGAGCACGAAGAACGCCCAGACGGCGTAGGCCGCATAGCCTTGGGTCATGTCGGCCCACAGGTGCGAGGCAGCCACGAGCGAAGCCAGCAACAGGCGGCAGGTACCGAATCCGAAGGATGGCAGCCTCATTCCACCGCCTCCCCGCCGCAAGGGCCCGCCTCGGCGCGCAACTCCACCAGGGATGCGCCGCTGGCCAGGTCCTCGATCGTCAGGACCGTGCCGTCCTTGACCCAGGGCCCGGTCACGCCTTGCCCGACCGCTCCGGCGTCCATCCACACCTTGCGTTCGCCACCATCCGGCCCGACGCGGATGCGCACGGCCACGACGCCGGGGCTGGAGATGTTCCAGTCGAGCGCGACGACGGCCGAACCGCCGCGACCGTCGACGCATGACACGCTTTCGACGCGGGCCTGCACCTTCGCGTCCGCCCCTGCCCTGATCACAAGCCGCATGGGTTCGGGCGTGCCTGCCGCCGGCGCCGGAGCGACCGCCGCCAGCTCCCTGCGTGCCGCCTCATCGGCCTTGCACTGGGCGATCTTCGCCTTGTCGCAGCAGCCCGAAAGCAGGAGCGCCATCGCCGCCGAAGCCACCCAGTAACGACCTCGTCCACCCGCTCTCAACAACATCGATCCATCCTCAGTGATTTCCGTCCAATGCGGCCCTGCGCGTCCCCACGCACGCGCAGGCGGCCGTGCGTTCGATCCGTGCGGGACCGGCGCGCGCCCCGTCCCCGACGATCCCGCCGGGGCCCCTACTCCGGCACCCGTTCCAGATCCGCCTGTGCCTGTAGCGGCGGCGAGACCGAAGCGAGGACCCCCGCTGCAACCGCTCCAAGACCACCGCCGCGCACCATCATTGCCAGGCCGATGCCCGCGCTGGCGGCGGCCGCCATGTCCGAAACCTGGTCCCCGACCAGGATCGAACCGGCAGGATCCAGGTTCCAGTCGCTGATCGCCGCCAGAAGCATGCCCGGACGCGGCTTGCGGCAATCGCACTGGACCCGCAGCTCCCCCTGGCCCGCATCAGGGTGGTGCGGGCAGTAATAGGTGGCGAGCAACGGCGCACCCTCTTCCGCGAAACGCCCGTGCAGCCAGCGTGTGTATGCCTCGAACTGCGCCTGCGTGTAATAGCCCCTGGCGATCCCGGCCTGGTTCGTGACCACCACCAGGACGAACCCTGCGCTCGTCGCGGCACGGGCGAGGTCGAAGATCCCCGGCACCCAGTCGGTACGGTCCGGTGTATGGACGTAGCCGTGGTTGACGTTGATCACCCCATCCCGGTCGAGGAACAGCGCTCGCCGTGCCTGCGGAACCCCGGACGCATCCGTGGCGCCCGTGATGATGGGCCGCGGTATCGGCGTCATGCCACGCCTTGCGCGAACTGGGACTGCGCGCGCGCGAAATCCTCAGGGACGCCGATATCGATGAAGTCGCGGGTGGCATCGAATGCAGCGACCCTGCCTTCGCGGCACCAGGGGAGCAGCACCCGTTCCTCGAACGACCACGCCGCCTCGCGCGGAAGCATGTCGAGGGCCTCGGCGGAGAGGAAGTAGCTCCCGGCATTGATCAGGCCGGGCCCGCTCCCGCCTTTTTCGCGAAAGCCGGCCAGCTTTCCGTCCTGCACCTCGACCGCCCCGTACCGCCCGACGTCCGACACCCCCGCCAGACCCACGCCGAGCACGCACCCGTTCTCGTGGGTGACGCGCTCCAGCGCCTGGGGGCTGTACGAAAGATACGTATCGCCGTTGGCGACGTGCACGCCCTGGCCGGCAACAAGGGTCGCGGCCTTCAGGATGGCGCCGCCTGTTCCAAGCGGTGCCTCCTCACGCGAATAATCCACCGCCATGTCTTGCCAGCGGGTGCCTATCGCGGCCTGCACCGCTTCAGCACGATAGCCCGTCGCAAGGATCACGCGCCGCATCCCGTTGGCTGCAAGCGCATCCAGCAACCAGGCAAGGAAGGGTCGTCCGGCGACGGGCGCAAGCGGCTTGGGCAGGTCGGGCACGACCTGCCTCAGGCGGGTGCCCAGCCCGCCGACCAGGACAATGGCTTCGCTGGCGGCCATCAGCGCGGGAAAATTTCGCTCTCGATCAGCGCGCACAGCAGGTGGCCGATGAACTCATGGCCTTCCTGGATGCGCGGCGTCTCGCTGGACGGCACCTGGAAGCAGATCTCGCAGCGCCCGGCCATGTGGCCGCCGCCCGCGCCGGTGAAGCCGATCACCTTGACCTTCTTCTCGTCCGCCGCGTCGAGCGCGCGCATGATGTTCTTGGACTTGCCGGAAGTGGAAATGGCGATGAACACGTCGCCTTCCTGCCCCAGCGCCTCGATCTGTCGGGCGAAGGTGTAATCGTAGCCGTAGTCGTTGCCGATGGCGGTCAGGATGGAGGTATCGGTGGTCAACGCGATGGCCGGCAGGCCCGGCCGGTCGTAGTAGAAGCGGCTGACCAGCTCTCCCGCCCAGTGCTGCGCGTCCGCCGCGCTGCCACCGTTGCCGGCGAACAGCAGCTTGCGCCCCGACTTGAGCGCCCCGACGCAAAGAGCGACGGCGTCCGCGATCTGCTCGCGCAGCGCCGCGTCGGCTGCCATCGCCTGGAAGTTGGCGAGGGTCTTGTCGAATTCCGACTGTATGAACTGGTTCATCCGAGTTTCCACGATGAAGCTCCGTGCTGCGTGAAATGCGTATCGTAAACCGTGCCTCCTGCGCCAGACAGGGCACGGACCAGGCGGACCCGTTCGCCGGGGTCGCACATGAACATCATGAAGCCACCGCCTCCCGCCCCGGAGACCTTGGTCGCGTGGGCGCCGTTGGCGAAGGCCAGCTTCTCCAGCTCGTCTATCATCGGGTTGGTGATGCTCGAGGCGCTCTGCTTCTTGGCCTGCCATCCCGACTGCATGACCTGGGCGAACCGGTCAAGGTTGCCGCGCAGCAGCGCTTCCTTCATCTGCACCGCTTCCTGCTTGAGGCGCTGCATCGCGTCGAGCGACTCGGTCCGCCCTTCGCGGATGTTGCGCGACTGCTCGTCGATGATCTTGGCGGAAGAGCGCGACACCCCGGTGAAGTAAAGGACAAGGCTGGCTTCCAGCTCGCTCCATATCCAGTCCTTGATCCGCAGGGGATTCACGATGACCCGGTCGGCATCGTAGAACTCCATGAAATTGAAGCCGCCGAATGCCGCCGCGTACTGGTCCTGCTTCCCGCCTGCCAGGGCCAGGTCCTCCCGCTCGATCGAGTACGCCAGATGGGCGATCTCGTACTCGCCCAAGGGGAGCCGGAAGTACTCGGCGAACGCCGTGACCAGCGCCACCACCATGGTCGACGAGGAACCGAGCCCGGAACCGGGCGGCGCGTCCGAATGCGTACGGATGCGGATGACCGGCGCCCTGCCCCCGAGGTAGTCGCGGACCACGCGCGCGTAGACGCCCTTCATCAACTGCAGCGGCCCCGGCGCCAGGTCGACCAGTTCAGGGCGCAGCTGCTCGGCGGCCCCCGCGTCCTGGGCGGCGAACTCCACCATGCCGGCCGACGTGGCTGGCGCATCGATGGTCGCGTAGGCGTACTTGTCGATGGTCACGTTCATCACGAAACCACCATGCTGGTCGCAGAACGGGGACACATCGGTCCCACCGCCGGCCAGGCCCAGGCGCAACGGGGCGCGGCTTCGAACGATCATGCCTGCCCTCCGCCGGCTACGCCGAGGCTACCGCGCCAGTAGTCCAGCATGTCCTGCAACGTGTCCTCGATCGCCACTTCCTGGCGCCATCCGGTACGCGCGATCAGGCGGGCGGAGTCGCCGAAGATGACCTTCTCGTCGCTGGGGCGCAGCAACGCCGGATCGGTTTCGACCGTGATCGGAACGCGTGCGCGGGCCAGGACCTTCTGGACCAGCTCGCGGATCTGGTACGTGCGGGCGCCACTGATGTTGTAGACCTCGCCTGCTTCCCCCTTCTCGGCGAGGAGCTCCAGCGCGCTGGCGAGGTCACGCACGTCCGTGATCGCACGCCAGGTCTCCTGGTTGCCGATCTTGAGCACCGGGGCAGACTGGCCCGCCTCGATGCGCACAACGCGCTGGGTCATGTCCGCGCACACGTCCCCGCTCTTGCGCGCGCCGGTGGTGTTGAAGATCCGGGCGCATACGCTCCTGACGCCCCAGTTCGACCAGTACTGCAGGGCGAGCATCTCGGTGGCGACCTTGCTGATCCCATACGGATGCAGCGGCCGCAACGGATGGGATTCCTTGACCGGAATGTCCTCGGCCGCCACCTCACCGTACTGGGCGCTCGAGCAGGCGACCACCACCACGGGATCGATGCCGCACACGCGGATCGATTCGTAGACGTTCGCCGTTCCCAGCACGTTCGTGTCGAGCGTCTCGATCGGCGCCTTCCACGAAAGCGCCGGATAGCTCTGCGCCGAAAGGAGGTAGACCACGTCGGGCCGGAACCCCGCGATCACCTGGTCGGTCTGCTCCCGGTAGCGGATGTCGCACCGGACAACCCTGTCCTGGAAGGAAGACCAGTCCCGGGGTTCGATCGTGGGGTTGTAGCTGGTACCAAGCACCTCGTGCCCGGCGGCGATGGCGCGTTCCATCAAATAGCTCCCGACGAATCCGGTCGCTCCCAAGACAAGTACCTTCACTGTCAGCTCCTGTTTCTCATTACGCTGGCCACGCGCGCCCGGCGCGCCTCGACATCCGGGTAAGGACTCGCATCGACGTCCTCGGCGACGATCTTCCAGAGGGCGTCCTCGGAGAATCGGGCCTTGGCGAACGCCTGTGCCTCGGCGGACACGCCCAGCCAGCGGGCATCGTCCTCCAGCAGCCCGAGCACCGCGTCCGCAAACTCCCCGGCGGAATCCGCGACAGCGAGGAAACCCGCGGCGCTGGCCAGGCCCTGCGCGCCCGCAGGCGACGTCACCGTCGGCACGCCGAACCGCATCGCCTCCACCACCTTGCCCTTCATGCCACCGCCATAACGCAGCGGGGCCACCACGACGCGACAGCGCTCGTAGTAGCCGACGAGTTCCTCGTCGCTGACGAAGCCGGTCACGTTGACCGTCTCGCTGGCGAGGCTCCGCACCGCCGGGGTCGGGTTCGAGCCCACGAGGTGGACGCGCAGCCCGGGCTTCCTGCTGGACAGCAGGGGCATGACCTCGTTGACGAACCAGACGGCGGCGTCGCCATTTGGACTGTGGCCGAAACCGGCGACGAACAACAGGTCGCGCCGATCCTCCAGGCCTGCACCCGGGTCCTCCGGGAAGGTTTCGAATGCGTAGACCGGGATGGTGAATGCCTTCCCGTCAGCCCTGCTGCGCGCCTGCATCCACGATTCCACGTACGTGGTCTCGGTCACCGAGGGATAGTAGACGGTGTCGACGCTCTCCCATACGCGCTCCTCGAGCGCCTGCATCGAGCGCATCTCCTCGGCGATCGCTTCTCCGTCCTCGGCACCGAGCGCCAACTGGGCCGCAAGCCGGTGATGGTGGATGTCGTGTCCGTAGTAGATGAGGGTCGCATCGGTGTGACGACGAAGCGCTTCCACGAAGTGCACCGAAATATGGGGCCGGCTGAGAAGCACGTAGTCGATGCACGCGCCATTCTCGCGGATCCATTCCTCGAACCGGCCGCCGTACTCATGCCCGTAGAACACCTCCACTCCGGCCTGCTGCAGGCGGGGCGTGTACACCGGGTCGTACCAGAGGTTCTCCGGCCAGAACTTGACCGACAGCCCCTTCTTGCGGAACAGCGACATGAACTGCCACATGGTGCGCGAACCGGCATCGCGATCAGGCTGCGGAACGTAGTGGTCGATCACCAGCACCGTCTTGCGCAACTGCGACCGATCGCGCGCCAGGAAGGGCAATTCGCCGTTGGCGAAATGCTCGCGCTCTAGCGTGGCCCGCCAGCGCTCGCGGAACTTGCCCTGGTTGGCGACCTGGTACGCCTTGATGCCCGAGCCGGTGTCGGTCCCGTGCGAGATCCCCTCGTGGTGGACCACCACCGCCGCGGGCTGGTAGTAGACCTTCAGCCCGCGCTCGCGGATCCGGAAGGCCAGGTCCGTGTCCTCGCAGTACGCGGGGAGGTACAACGGGTCGAACCCTTCCAGCTCGTCCAACAGCGCCCGCGGCGACATGATCGCCGCGCCTGAAATGTAATCGGACTCGTGCAGGTAATTGAACGGCGCCGCCTGGGGATCCTGCAGCCGCCCGAAATTCCAGGCACTGGCATCGGCCCAGACGATCCCGCCTGCCTCCTGCTGCCTGCCGTCGGGATAGACCAGTTTTGCCCCCACGAGGCCCGCATCTGCGTGGCCGCGGAACACGTCGACCAGCGCATCAAGCCAGCCATCGCGGACTTCGGTGTCGTTGTTCAGGTAGCAGACGAACTCGCCGCGCGCCATTCCCAGGGCGCCATTGCAGGACATGAGGAAGCCGAGGTTCTGCGGATTCTCGTGGTACCGGAGCCCATCGATCATGGCGAGCTTGCCGATGTCCGGATCGCCCGATGCGTCCTCGACCAACAGAACCTCGAACGAAACCAGGGTCCGGGCCTTGGCGATGGAACGGATGCAGGCGAGGCTGTACGGAAAGTTGCCGTAGGTGGGCACGATGATCGTGACCACGGGCGAGTCCACGTGCGGGAAGGACAGGTTCTCGATCACCGCGTGCTGGTCGGCTTCGACCTCCGCCAGCGCCAGCCCTTCCACCGCCTGCACCGAGCCGCGAGCGCGACGCATCAGCCAGTTCTTCACCGGCACGCGCAGCGGCGAGAGAACGGCGCTGCGCGCAAGCGGGGAACCCCGCAGCGAATCGATCACGGCGGGCCAGTCCCCGCGCACGAGCTTGCCGGCGAACCGGAGCGGCTTGGTCAGCTTCCAGGAGCGCGACCCGAGGACCGCGGCGAGTTCTCGGCGAACCTCGCCCACTTCGCGCCGACGGGCCTCGTCCGCCGCCGCCGCGTCCGCACGCGCCAGCTCGAGCCGCGCGGCTGCATCTGACGCCTGCACCTGGAGCACCTGCAGCAAGCCGGAAATCGACTTCACCTCGTCCTTCGCGCCTGCGAGCTCTCCTTCCAGCAGCCGCAACGACGCGGCCTGCTCCAGCATGGTGTCGCGCGTGCCCTCGAGTTCCAGCTGCAGTTCGACCGCGCGGGACCGGGCCTCGTCCGCCTGCGCCTGCAATTCTGTCGAACGGGAGCGGACCTCGTCCCCTTCCATCCTGAGACGGTCATGCGCCACGCGCAGGGAAGCGAGTTCGGAATCCAGGCGCATGGCCCACTCGGCGCGACCGTCCAGTTCGGCCTGCAGGGCGGCATTGGCGTCGCGCAGTTCCTGCACGTCGCGATCGAGGCCCTGCGCCCACGCGGTGCGCTCGTCGCTGAGCGCACGCAACGACCGCACCTCCGCGTCCTGGGATTGCGCCCACTTCGCCACCTCGCGGTGGTGCTCGTACAGGTCCTCGCTCTCGGACATCATGATCGACGGGGCGAGCGGCGGCAGGAAACTCTCGGACGCGGCGGCCAGGGCGATGAAATAGACCGGCTCGGCGATGGACGCCACGCGCGCCTCCACCTCCCCGCCCACGTCGGTCAGCGCCCGCCATTCCTGCGTACCGGCCTCCGGGGCCAGGGGAGCGATCGCCGAGCACACCGACAACCGGTGACCCACGAAACGTACCGCCGGGAACCGGGACGCCAGCAGCACCGAAAGCTCCTCGAAGTCGAGCTCCCGGACATGGAACTCGTTGTGGTGCCCGGCCTTCTCCGAGTAAACCAGGCGATTGGGCGAGGACATGACGAGGAAGCCATCCGGACGCAGGACGCGCCGGATCTCGGCGAGCATCTGCTCCTGCTCCCTCAGGTGCTCGACGGTCTCGAAAGAGACGACGACGTCCACGCACGAATCCGGCAGCGGTATCGACGCAGCCGAGCCCTGCCGGAAATCGAGATTCCCGAGGCCCGCATACTGCACGCGGGCATGCGCGATCGCTTCAGGCGAGATGTCCACTCCGACCACGGACCGCGCAACCGCAGCCATGGCGGCGCTGCCGTAGCCCTCGCCGGACGCGATGTCGAGGACGTCCTTGCCCGCCAGAGCCGCCAGGCACCAGGAGTACCGGTGCAGATGCTCCTGGCGAATCTCGCCGGCCTCGGTGGGCACGAAACGTTCGCCGGTGAACTCCATGGTCATGGACTGCTCTGCCTTTTCACATCGATCGCGGCCATCGGAATGCCCACCAGGCCATGACGCATGGTTTCGTCTATGGCCCTGAATTCCAGCGCGTCATGCACCCAGTGTTGCTGCGTATGATCGTCCTGGTCGCCCGAAGCAACCGCCGCGTCGACCATGTAGCTGCCTGAGGGCAACACGGGCATGCGGAAGGAGAACGTCGCACTTATCGTGTCGCCCTCGGCGACCGCCGCGGTTACGTCCCGGTGGACGAGATGGGTGTTGTCTCCGAACAGGCGCTGCCCCAGCCGGTCCTTGACATAGAAGCCGAGAATGACCGACTCGAGCGCCTGGTTGGCGCGCGCAACCAGTGTAAGTTGCACCAGTTCGCCGCCCGCCAGCAGGCTCGCGCTCCTGCCGTCCGCGGAGCGGAGCGAGACTTCCACGATCGTCGCGCCACCCGTGCCGAACTGGGCCCCCGTTGCTTCCGGGTCGAACTCGAACACCGCGATGCGGTTCGATACCCCAAGCGACTCCAGGAGTTCCTGGCGGAAGTCGGGGGACGATGCGGCTGCCGCCTGCGCCGCGGCGGCGCTGCGTACGCCCACCTGCACGATGTCGCCCGCGCTTTCGGCGCGATCCTTGGCGTGCTGCTGGGCCATGTAGGACTCGACGACCGACGCTGCGGCCCCTTCCATGCGGACATGCCCGCCTTCCAGCCACAGCGCCCTGGCGCAGAGGTTGGTCACAGCGGCCGCGTCATGGCTCACGAACAGCAGCGTTCCGTTCTTCTGGAACGCCCGCAGGAAGCGCATGCACTTCTGGGAGAAGAACGCGTCGCCCACCGACAGGGCCTCGTCCACGATCAGGATGTCCGCGTCGACGTGCGCGATGACTGCGAACGCGAGACGAACCGCCATGCCGCTCGAGTAGCTCCGGACCGGCTGGTCGATGAACTCGCCGATGTCGGCGAAGTCCAGGATCTGCGACATGCGCTGGTCGATCTGGGCCCGGCTGAGGCCGAGAATGGTGCCGTTGAGGTAGACGTTCTCGCGTCCGGTGAACTCGGGATTGAAACCGCTTCCGAGCTCCAGGAGCGCGGCGACCCTGCCCCGGACCACGCAGGTCCCGCTCGTCGGCGTGAGGGTGCCCGCGATGATCTGCAGCAGCGTGGACTTGCCCGAGCCGTTGCGGCCGATGATGCCGACGGTTTCGCCACGCGCGATCTCGAAGGACACGTCCTGGAGCGCGCGGAACTCCTTGTGGCTGCCGTTCCGGCCCAGCAGTCCCTGCCACAGCCTGTGCACGGGCTTCTCGTACATGCGGAAGCTCTTGCACACGGCTTCGACCCGGATCACCGGTTCGCCGCCGGCGCCCGCGGCGAGCTGGTCAGAGGACATCAGCGAACCCCCCGCGCATCTTCCTGAAGAATGCCAGCGCGAGCCCGGCCAGCACGGTGACGCAGGCGGCATAGAGGCCCAGCGCGGCCCAGTCAGGCGACCGGCCCCAGATCACCACTTCGCGGGCCTGGTCGATGATCAACGTCAGGGGGTTCGCATAGAACACCCATCGATAGCTTTCGGGAAGGGTCTCCACCGGCACGATCGCCGAGGACAGGAACAGCATGGCGGCCGCGAGCACGCCCACGATCTGGCTGATGTCGCGGACGAACACCCCCAGAGCGGACAGGAACCAGCCGACCGCCACCGAAAGAATCACCAGGGGGGCGATCACCAGGGGCAGCAGAAGCATCTGCCAGTAAAGCTCGCCATGCCAGAACCACTTCAGCGCGACGAGCACGACCACGTTCATCGCCAGGTGGAACAGGGCCGTGAGCGTCATGCTGCAGGCCAGCAGCTCCAGCGGAAACACGACGCGCTTGACGTACGAGGGATTGGACAGCACCGCCAGCGGCGCGCGCGTCAGGCATTCGGCGAAGAATCCGTGGACGATGAGGCCCACGAACAGGATCAGCGCGAAATCGGTGGTTGCGCCCGACGTGCCCGGCCACTTGCTGCGGAGGATGTAGCCGAACGCCAGCGTGTAGACCATCAGCATCAGGAACGGACTGATCAGGGACCACAGGAGGCCGATGGCGGCGCCCCGGTAGCGGCCCAGGATCTCCCGCTTGGTCAACTCCACCAGCAGCGAGCGGTAACGGGCACCGATCGACGGATTCAAGGCGACTCTCCGTTCATGCAGACAGCGCCAAATCCAGATCCCGCTGGAGATCCACCAGCGCCTCCACCCCCACGCTCAACCGCACCAGCGCATCGGAGATCCCCAGTCGCGCGCGGCGCTCCACAGGCACCGACGCATGGGTCATCACCGCCGGGTGGTTGACGAGGCTCTCCACGCCGCCGAGCGATTCGGCCAGGGTGAACAGCTCGGTGCGCTCGCAGAAGCGCCTGGCCGCCTCGAAGCCGCCCTTGAGCACCACCGAGACGATGCCACCGAAGCCGTGCATCTGGCGCGACGCCAGCGCGTGCTGCGGATGCGAGGCCAGGCCCGGGTAGATCACCTTCTCGACCGCGGGGTGGGTTTCGAGCCACTGCGCCAGGGCCAGTGCGTTCTCGTTGTGCGCGCGCATGCGCAGCGGCAGGGTCTTCAGCCCGCGCAGCGCCAGGAAGCTGTCGAACGGCCCCTGCACCGCGCCGATCGAGTTCTGCAGGAAGGCCATCTTCTCGGCCAGCTCCGCATCGCCACCCGCCACGACCATGCCACCGACCATGTCGGAATGCCCGTTGAGGTACTTGGTCGCCGAATGCATCACCAGGTGCGCGCCGAGTTCCAGCGGGCGCTGCACGATCGGCGAGGCGAAGGTGTTGTCGACGACGACAAGCAGGCCGCGCCGGCGCGCGATCTCCGCCACCGCGGCGACGTCGACGATCTTCAGCATCGGGTTGGTCGGGGTTTCGATCCAGACCATCCGCGTCTTCGGGGTGATCGCCGCTTCGAAGGCCGCCAGGTCGCACAGGTCGACGAAGCTGAAGTCCAGCCCCGCGCTGCGCCTGCGCACCCGCTCGAAGAGGCGGTAGCTGCCCCCGTAGAGGTCGTCCATCGCCACCACGTGGTCGCCGCTGTCCAGCAGCTCCAGCACGGTGGAGGCCGCCGCCATGCCGGAGGCGAAGGCGAAGCCGCGGCTGCCGCCCTCCAGCGCCGCCACGCACCGCTCGTAGGCGAAGCGGGTGGGGTTGTGGGTGCGGGAGTACTCGAAGCCCTGGTGTTCGCCCGGGCTGCTCTGGGCGTAGGTCGAGGTCGCGTAGATCGGCGGCATCACCGCGCCCGTGCTGGGATCCGGCGCCTGACCGCCATGGATGGCCAGCGTGGCGAGCGCCAGGCCACGTCCATCCGCTGCGGTATGGGGGTGCTGTTCGGACATCGACCCGTCTCGTGAAAGGACCGCGGATTCTAGCAGCGAAGCCTTAACGCTTCGGCCATTTTGCCCGGCGCCCGCATGCGCCCCGCCCGATTCCGGGCACGGCCCGGCGGCGGCCCCGGCCACGGGACCAGCCAGAAACGGTGACCGGCGTCACGGGAGCGGGTCGCAGGGGCCCCGCGGTCCGGCTGGCTGGGGCCTACTGCACCCGCCGCCGCAGGTAGTTCAGCAGGTCGATCCGGGTGATCAGGCCCAGGAAGCGCTCGCCGTCCATCACGATCGCCACCTGGCCCCGGTCGAACACCGGCAGCAGCGCCTCGATCGGCGACTTCACGTCCAGCTTCTCCAGCTTGCTGACCATGGCCACCGACACGGGGTCGCGGAAGCGCGCCTCGTCGCCGTAGACGTGCAGCAGCACGTCGCTCTCGTCGATGATCCCGGCCAGCTGGTCGCCGTCCATCACCGGCAGCTGCGAGACGTCGTACAGCTTCATCCGCTGGTAGGCGGTGGTGAGCAGGTCCCTGGGGCCCACCACGACGGTGTCGCGCTGGCTGTAGGGGCGCAGAATCAGGTCGCGCAGGTCGCCGTGCTGGGGTCGCTCGAGGAAGCCGTTGTCCAGCATCCAGTAGTCGTTGTACATCTTGGACAGGTACTTGTTGCCCGTATCGGGCACCAGCACCACGACCTTCTTCGGCTCGGTCTGCTCGCGGCAGTATTTCAGCGCCGCCGCCAGCAGCGTGCCGGTGGACGAGCCGCCGAGGATGCCCTCCCTGGCCAGCAGTTCGCGCGCGGTATGGAAGCTCTCGGCGTCGCTGACCGCATAGGCCTTCTTCACCCGGCTGAAGTCCGAGATCGACGGCAGGAAATCCTCGCCGATGCCCTCCACCAGCCAGCTGCCGGACTTGTCGTCGAGTACGCCTTCGTTGATGTAGCGCGCCAGGATCGAGCCCACCGGATCGGCGAGGACCAGTTCGACCTGCGGCGCCTGTTCGGCGAAGCAGCGCGACAGGCCGGTCATGGTGCCGGAGCTGCCGCAGCCGAAGACGATGGCATCGAAGCCGCCGACCTCGGCCATCTGCGCGATGATCTCCGGGCCGGTGCCGGCGACGTGCGCGGCCGGGTTGTCGGGATTGCCGAACTGGTTGATGAAGTACGCGCCGGGGGTTTCGGCGGCGATGCGCGCGGCCAGGTCCTGGTAGTACTCCGGATGGCCCTTGGCCACGTCCGACCGCGTCAGCACGACCTCGGCGCCCATCGCCTTGAGGTTGAATATCTTCTCCCGGCTCATCTTGTCCGGGACCACCAGGATGAGCTTGTAGCCCTTCTGCTGGGCGACCAGGGCCAGGCCGATGCCGGTGTTGCCGGCGGTCCCCTCGACCAGCGTGGCGCCCGCCTTCAGGTCGCCACGGCGTTCGGCCGCCTCGATCATCGACAGGCCGATGCGGTCCTTGATCGAGCCGCCGGGATTGGCATTCTCCAGCTTCAGGTACAGCTCGCAGACGCCGGTGTCCAGGCGGCGGGCCTTGACCATGGGCGTGCGCCCGATCAGTTCGAGCACGGAGGCATGCGGGGCCATCATCGATCCGGTTGCGTGGCCGCTGGCGCGGCGGAACCCGGATTATCGGCCGGATCGGTCACGGCCGGAACCGCTCGCTGGCGGCATGCAACGTCCTTCGGGGCGGATTGCGTGGGCGGTGGCGGCCGACGAGGATGGCCACCACCGCCCACGACATGAAGCGTGCCCGACGCGCCGGGTCAGTGGGCCCGGTCGTAGATGCGCAGCAGTTTTTCCTTGGCGTGCAGTTTCTCGCGCTTCATCTGCCCGAGCGTCATGTCGTCGATCGGGAGGACCCCGAGTTCGGCATCCATCACCTTCTTGTCCAGCGTGCGGTGTCGCTGGTAGAGCTGCCTGAACTCCGGGTCGCGCTTCATCAGCGCTTCGATTTCGGCCTGCGGTTGCCCTTCGAACATGTCTGCACCTCCTGGGGGTCAGCGTGCGTCCCTGCCGAGGATGCCGGCCCGCCTGGCCGGCCTGGAAAAGCAAACGCCCCGGGCCTTGGAGGTCCGGGGCGTCGCGTCGTCGGAGCGGTCGTGCATGGCGCCCTGCCCGGCGCCGGACACCTCCGTCCGGGCCGGCTGCGGCCCGACGGCGATCTCCAGTGAAGCGGACAGCAGCTGCATCGGCGGAGTGCTCCGGTCAGCCAGGCGGCATCAGCACCACCCGGGTATCCGACCCTACTCCTCGCCTCCGGGCCCGGCAACCCGCAGCGCAAGTGACTGATTCGAAAGACAAAGCCTCGCAGCCGCACATCGGCCACCGGCGTCCCGGGAAGCCCCGGCGCGTCGTGTAACCACCTGATGTAACTGTCTTTCAGACTGCGCTAGGGGG
The DNA here is from genome assembly GCF_041464125.1 of Pseudoxanthomonas fibrivorans. NCBI lineage: Bacteria > Pseudomonadati > Pseudomonadota > Gammaproteobacteria > Lysobacterales > Lysobacteraceae > Pseudoxanthomonas > Pseudoxanthomonas fibrivorans. The sequence continues at coordinate 2,041,523 of NZ_JBGNUG010000001.1, forward strand.
CCACGATCACTTCGGCGGCCTTCTTCGCGCTGGCGCCCGCCTTCTTCCCGCTGGCCTGCACCTGCGCGGCAGGCACCCCGCCGGCGACCAGCGCCGCCTTGACCGCATCGGCGCGGGCCTGGGCGACCTTGGCGTCCTTGTCGAAGGCATCCACCCGCACCCGGCCGCGCTTGCCGATCTGCAGGTAGGCCGACAGCGCGCCGGCGGCGGCCTTGCCGTCCGCGGTCAGCGCGCCCTTCCCTTGGGCGAAGGCGCCGCCGGGCAGGGTGAACACTTCGCCGCGCGACTCGAAGCTGCCCGGCGGAAGCCTGGCGCCGCTGACCAGTTCGGCCTCCTGGCGGGCCAGTTCGGCCTCCTTGCGCCGCGCCGCGCTCAGCTGCGCGGTCTGCTTGCCGGTGACCGTGCTCAGGGTCTGCTCGACATCGGTCCGGGCGGCCGCCTCGGCCTCGGCGGCCAGCCGCAGGCGCTCGGCTTCCTCGGCCTGGATCTGCGACTGGATCCGCAACCGTTCGGCCTCCTGCCGCGCCCGTTCGGCATCGCGACGGCTGGCCTGGAGCAGCAGTTCGCTGCGCTGCAGGTCCAGCGAGGCCAGTTCGCGCCGGGCGGCTTCGGCCGCCGCCGCGGTCTCGGCGATCTCCACACGGCGTTCGGCCACGTACAGGGCCCCGGGCTTCTCGCTGCGCCGCGCGTCGCCCAGTACCGCGATGGCCTGCCGCGCTTCCATCTGCTCGAACGCGGCCATCCGGCCCAGCGCCGGATCCGCCTGCAACGCGTCCATGCGCGTGCCGAGCCGGACCGCATCCGGATCGTCGGCCGCCAGGACCGGCTGGAAGACACCCGCGACCACCAGGCTCGAGGCCAGTACTGCCGTGCGCAGCTTCATGGCGTGACCTCCGCCGGCAGGCCCAGCGTCTGCCGCAATCCGGCGATCTCGTCCCGCCGTTGCGCCAGCGCGGCCTCGGCCTGGGCCCGCTCGCTGCGCACCCGGGCCAGGTCGGCATCGGCCGCCACGCGCCGGGCCAGTTCGTCGGCCTCGCGACGCTCGCCGCGGCTGCGCGAAAGCGCGCCCGCCTGGGCCTGGACCAGCCCCTGCCGGGCCGTGTCCAGCAGGTCCGGCGCGTACTGGTCGGCATCGGCCGCCTGGGCGTTCTGGACCGCCTGCTGGGCCCGCTGCAGGTCCGGCGAAGCCACCTGGGCGTGGGCTGTGACCGCCAGCCCGGATGCGGCGAGCAGCGCGTACAGGCGCCGGCGGAAGTGTGCGAAGCTAGGCTCGATCATCAGGGGAAGGTCGTGTCGTGTCGGCACGGCCATTGTCTGTAGCCTGCGGCGCGCTTGCAACGGCGCGGCCTGGCGCGGACCGGACCAGACAGAAAACGAGCATTGGGGATCCTCGCGCAATGGATATCGGCTACTTCCTGAAGCTGATGACCGAGAAGAACGCCTCGGACATGTTCCTGACCACCGGGGCGCCGGTGTACATCAAGATCGAGGGCAAGCTCTACCCGCTGGGCAACACCGGCCTGCCGCCGGGCATGGTCAAGAAGATCGCCTACTCGCTGATGGACGAAGGCCAGGTCCCGCAGTTCGAGCGCGACCTGGAGCTCAACATGGCCATCGCCCTGGCCGACGCCGGGCGCTTCCGCGTCAACGTGTTCAAGCAGCGCGGCGAGGTCGGCATGGTGATCCGCGCGATCCGCAGCGTGATCCCGAGCATCGAGGACCTCAACCTGCCCGACGTGCTGAAGGACATCATCATGACCCCGCGCGGGCTGGTGCTGATCGTCGGCTCCACCGGCTCGGGCAAGTCGACCTCGCTGGCGTCGATGATCGACTACCGCAACAGCAACACGACCGGGCACATTCTCACCATCGAGGACCCGATCGAATACCTGCACAAGCACAAGAAGTCGATCGTCAACCAGCGCGAAGTGGGCCTGGACACCCACGCCTTCCACAACGCGCTGAAGAACGCGATGCGCGAGGCGCCGGACGTGATCCTGATCGGCGAGATCCTGGACGCGACCACGATGGAGGCGGCCATTGCGTTCGCCGAAACCGGCCACCTGTGCCTGGCGACGCTGCACTCCAACAACGCCGACCAGACCATCGAGCGCATCCTCAACTTCTTCCCCGAGAGCGCGCACAAGAACGTGCTGATGAACCTGGCGCTGAACCTGCGCGCGGTGGTCTCGCTGCGCCTGGTCAAGGGCGTCGACGACCGCCGCCTGCCGGCGACCGAGGTGCTGATCAACACGCCGATGATCCGCGACCTGCTGCGGCGCGGCCAGGTCCACGAGATCAAGGCGGCGATGGAAGGTTCGCTCGAGGAAGGCATGCAGAGCTTCGACCAGTGCCTGTTCCGCATGGTCAAGCAGGGCCGGGTCGAGCAGGAGGAGGCGCTGCGCGCGGCCGATTCCCGCGACGGCCTGGCGCTGAAGTTCCGCCTGTCCGAGGGGGCCGGCGAAGAACACGACCCCTACGCCGACGTCAACAACGTGCCGGCCACGCCGACGATCACCCACGGCTTCGTCTGACGCGGCGCCGCCTGACGGCGGCCACGCGTGCTCAGCCGCTGGATGGCGCGTCGGCCTGCGCTTCGGGCGCCGCCGCGCGGAAGGCCGGCAAGGCAAGGCAGCCCTGTTCGATCCGGGCGAGCGTGGGCCACCTTTCGAGGGCGATCGCGAACCGGCGCGCGTTGTACAGCTGGGGCACCAGGCAGCAGTCGGCCAGCCCGGGAACATCCCCGTGGCAGTAGGCGCCGGTGGCCGGATCCTCGGCGACCAGCGCCTCGAAGGCATCGAGCCCTTCGACGATCCAGTGCCGGACCCATTCGTCCCGCTCCGGCTGCGGGACGTTCCACTGCTGCTCGAAGAACTGCAGCACGCGCAGGTTGTTGAGCGGATGGATGTCGCAGGCCACCAGCTGCGCGAGCCCCCGCACCCGGCCGCGTTCGCGCGCCGTGCCCGGCAGCAGCGGGGCCGCGTCCGGCCACGCCTCCTCGAGGTACTCGATGATCGCCAGCGACTGGCGCACGACGCGCCGCCCGTGCATCAGGACCGGCACGAGCTGCTGGGGATTCAACGCGGCATAGGCGGCGCCATGCTGCTGCCCGCCGTCCTTGAGCAGGTGCACCGGGTGGGCGTCGTACGGCAACGCCTTCAGGGCCAGGGCGATGCGCACGCGGTAGGCTGCGCTGGATCGCCAGTAGGTGTAGAGGCCGAGGCTCTCGTCGTTCGTCGGAAGTTCCACCACGCCCCTCCCCAGCGACCGGGCCGACGCACCTTACCGCGATGCGCACGTGGTGCCGCGCCGCCGGTCGCGGCCGCGGCACCGTCCGCCGGTTCAGTCGCGACCGGACGGCACCTGCTGTTCGATCCGCTGCTCGATCGCGCCGAACAGGCTGCGGCCGTCGCGGTCGAGCATCTCGATCCGCACGGTATCGCCGAACTTCATGAACGGCGTGCTCGGCTTGCCGTCGCGCAGCGCCTCGACGGTACGCTGCTCGGCGAAGCAGGAAGCGCCACGCGACACGTCCTGGTTGGCGATCGTGCCCGAGCCGACGATCGTGCCCGCAGCGAGCGGCCGGGTCTTCGCCGCATGGGCGACCAGCTGGGCGAAATCGAACTGCATGTCCTCGCCGGCTTCGGGCGCACCGAACCAGGCGCCGTTGATGTGCGTCAGCAGCGGCAGGTGCAGCTTGTTGCCCTGCCAGGCCCCGCCCAGCTCGTCGGGGGTGACGAACACCGGCGACAGCGCCGAGCGCGGCTTGGACTGCAGGAAGCCGAAACCCTTGTTGAGCTCGGCCGGGATCAGGTTGCGCAGCGAGACGTCGTTGACCAGGCCGACCAGCTGGATGTGCCCGGCGGCCTGCTCCGGCGTCACCGCCATCGGCACATCGTCGGTGACCACCACGATCTCGGCCTCCAGGTCGATGCCGTAGTCCTCGCTGACCACGCGCACCGGGTCGCGCGGCCCGTAGAAGCCGGCGCTGGTGGCCTGGTACATCAGCGGATCGGTGTAGAAGCTCTCGGGCACCTCGGCTCCGCGCGCGCGGCGCACGCGCTCGACATGCGGCAGGTACGCGCTGCCGTCGACGAATTCATAGGCGCGCGGCAGGGGGGCGGCCATGTCCCGGGGGTCCAGCTCGAAGGCCCCGGGGGCCTGGCCGGCCTCGAGCGCGGCCGCCAGCGCATTGAGCCGCGGCGCGGCACGGTGCCAGTCGTCGAGCGCCTGCTGGAGGGTCGAGGCGATGCCGGTGGCGCGCACGGCCCGCGCCAGGTCGCGCGACACCACCACCAGGGTGCCGTCGCGGCCGCCTTCCTTCAGGGATCCGACCTTCATCGCGCGCCTTCCGTCCAGGTGAGACCGGCGATTGTACGGATCGGCCGCCATGGTTTCATCAGAAACGGTGGTTGTGACGGCGAACCTGAATGCGGGCAGCGGCGGGCGGCGGCGACATCGCGTAGAATCCGCGCCCTGATCGCCTGCGGCCGTCCGTTTCCCTTCGGGACCGGCAGCGCCGGGTCCGCCCGACGCCCGCCCCACTCCGACGCCATCCGCCAGGCCATCGGGCCGGTCCATCCGGCCGCCATCCCTCTCGCAGCGCGGTTCACGGGAACGCTCCGAGCCACCGATCGAAAACCGATCAGTCCGCGCGCCATGGGCCCGCGGATCGTTGCCATGGAGCTGTCCAATGTCGTTCGAATCCCTGGGCCTTGCGCCCTTCCTGCTGCGCGCGCTGTCCGAGCAGGGCTATGAAACCCCCACCCCGATCCAGCAGCAGGCGATCCCGCTGGCGCTGGACGGCCACGACCTGCTGGCCGGCGCCCAGACCGGCACCGGCAAGACCGCCGCTTTCGGCCTGCCGCTGCTGCAGCACCTGGGCACCTCGCCGCAGGCGGTCAACGGCCCGCGCAAGCCGCGCGCGCTGGTGCTGGCCCCGACCCGCGAGCTGGCCACCCAGGTCCACGACAGCCTGCGCGACTACAGCAAGTACCTGCGCATCCCCAGCGCGGTGATCTACGGCGGCGTCGGCATGGGCAACCAGCTCGACGCGCTGCGCCGCGGCGTGGACCTGGTGATCGCCTGCCCGGGCCGGCTGATCGACCACATCGAGCGCCGCAGCGTGGACCTGTCCGGGATCGAGATCCTGGTCCTGGACGAGGCCGACCGCATGCTCGACATGGGCTTCCTGCCGTCGATCAAGCGCATCCTCGCCAAGCTGCCGAAGCAGAACCGGCAGACCCTGCTGTTCTCGGCGACCTTCCCGGAAACCATCAAGCAGCTGGCCATGGAATTCATGCGCCACCCGCGCGAGGTGCAGGTGACCCCGCAGAACACCGTGGCCGAGACCATCGCCCACCGCGTTCACCCGGTCGACACCGCGCGCAAGCGCGAACTGCTGCTGCACCTGCTCGGCCAGGACGTGCGCGTGCAGACCCTGGTGTTCGCCAAGACCAAGCACGGCAGCGACAAGCTGGCCACTTTCCTGGAGAAGTCCGGGATCCAGGCCGCGGCGATCCACGGCAACAAGAGCCAGGGCCAGCGCCTGCGCGCGCTGGGCGACTTCAAGGCCGGCAAGGTCAAGGTGCTGGTGGCGACCGACATCGCCGCGCGCGGCATCGACATCGACCAGCTGCCGCGGGTGATCAATTTCGACCTGCCGATGGTGGCCGAGGACTACGTGCACCGGATCGGCCGCACCGGCCGCAACGGCGCGACCGGCGAGGCGGTCTCGCTGGTGTCGCAGGAGGATGCGAAGTACCTGCGCCAGATCGTGCGCCTGCTGGACCGCGACATGGAGATCCGCGACCTGCCCGGTTTCGAGCCGCAGGTGCCGATCCGCTGGGGCAACAGCGCACCGGGCAAGGCCGAGGTGCCGGGCGGGCAGCGTCCGCCGCGCCGCCACGCGCGTCGTCCCCACGGCGACGCGCCGCGCCACGCCCATGCCGGTCCGAAGAAGCACGCCGGCGGTCCGCGCGAAGGCGGCAACAACGCCAATGCCAACGCCGGCCGCCGCCAGCGCGGTCCGCGTCGCGGCGGCCACGCCCCGGCGTGACGGCCGCGCCGCACCACGTACGACGCCCCTGACCCTCAGCGGATCGCCATGGACATCTTCAAGGTCTTCACCCTCGAGGCCGCGCACCGGCTCCCGAACGTGCCCGATGGCCACAAGTGCTCGCGGCTGCACGGGCATTCGTTCCGGGTGGAGATCCATGTCTCCGGCGAGGTCGACCCCGGCACCGGGTGGGTGATGGATTTCGCCGAGATCAAGGCGGCGTTCAAGCCGCTGTACGAGCAGCTCGACCACCACTACCTCAACGAGATCGAGGGGCTGGAAAACCCGACCAGCGAGCGCCTGGCCGGCTGGATCTGGGACCGGCTCAAGCCGGCCCTGCCGCTCCTCAGCGAAGTGGTGGTGCACGAGACCTGCACCTCGGGCTGCCGCTACCGGGGCTGAGCCGGCGCATTCGGCCCTCCGACACGGGCTCCGAAGCCTTGCCCCCGGGATCCACGGGGCGGTTATCTATCTGATTTATCGATCTTTCCTCACGGATCGAAAAAATCTTCCCGAAAGTTGTTGCATTGCAGCAAACGCGGGTCTATGCTGCGTCGCACCATAGAGGCAAATCCGACAACGGAGTCCGCCATGTCCTACCAGTTCAACGACCAGTTCGCCGCCTACACCCACCAGTTCGCCGCTGTCGCCGCGCGCGTGAACCGCCTGGCGCTGGAGAACGCCGAGACTGTGTTCGGCGTGCAGCTGCGCACGTTCGAGAAGAACATCGACGCCACCACCAGCTACCTCGGCGAGCTCGCCGATGCCCGCGACCTGGAGGCCTACAAGACCCTGCTGCCGAAGGGCCTGCAGATCGCCCGCGACAACGCCGAGCGCGTCGCCGCCGCCGGCCAGGAAGTGTTCGGCCTGACCCTGAAGACCTCCGAGGTCCTCGGCCAGCTGGCGAAGAGCCAGTTCGAGGCGGCCACCGACCAGGCCCAGGCCACCGTGGCCAAGGTCGCCAAGGCTGCCAAGCGCTGATCGCCTGACAAAAAAGCTTCAAAGAATTTGCGCGGCTCCCCTCCCTCCGCGCAAACCCAGACCCGGCAGCTCCCTCCCGCTGCCGGGTCTTTTTTTTCCGCCGGCCTTAGCCTCTAGGGCAGCGTGATGCGGCCGGCCAGCGCGTCCGGTCGGGGATCGGCCAGGTGCGGCAGGTAGCCCAGCCGCGGGGCCTTCAGCCGCATGTCGAGCAGGGCCAGGTTCTCGTCGCGACACGCCATGCCGGGATCGACGGCACTGGCGATCCAGCCGGCGAGTTCGAACCCGTCCGCGGCGATCGCATCGGCGGTCAGCCGTGCGTGGTTGAGGCAGCCCAGGCGCAGGCCCACCACCAACACCACCGGCAGTCGCAGCGCGCGGACCAGGTCACGCTGGTCCAGGGTCGCCGACAGCGGCGCGGCCCAGCCGCCGACCCCTTCGACCACGACCACGTCGGCCAGGGCCTGCAGCCGCGCATGCGCGGCCAGCATCGGCTCCAGGGTCACGCTGACGCCCGCCAGGCGCGCGGCCAGTTCGGGCGCCAGCGGCTCCGGCAAGGCGAAGGGGTTCAGGGTTTCGTATGGCGGTTGCGGCCCGCTGGCATCGCGCAGCGCCAGCGCATCCGCGTTGCGCCAGCCATCGGCCGTTCCTTCGCAGCCGCTGGCGACCGGCTTCATGCCGACCGCCGTCCTGCCCTGCGCGCGGAAGGCGTGCAGCAGCGCGCAGCTGGCCAGCGTCTTGCCGGCTCCGGTATCGGTGCCGGTGACGAACAGGCTACGCATTCGGCGCCTCCGTCTCGTCGGAACGCTCGAGACGACGCAGCGCGCGGCGCCGCCCGAGCACGTGGAGCAGGCCGGTCAGCGACAGCAGGAAGTACAGCAGGCCGGGGATCGCGACCTGCCATGGCGCGGCCCGCGTCGGCAGCGACAGCGCCACGCCCGCCGACAGCATGCCGATCACGCAGAAGTAGCCGTACGCGGCGACTTCGCCCATCGCATCGGCGGCCGCCTCGGTGTCCAGCCCGAGCAGGCCGCGACGCCGCCACGCGAGCAGGTACAGCCCGCCCATGCACGCCGACATCGACGCGAACGCCAGCCCGTAGAACACGAACACGAACGCGATCTGGGTGGCGCCGGAGATGTCCGACAGGGGCATCGGCAACCAGCCACCGCTGATCCAGGCGAAGAACGTCCCCAGCAGCAGGCGCAGCGGGTACACGTAGACCAGCACCAGGAACACCAGCAGCAGGCTCAGCAACGTGGCCAGCATGCCGTCGAGCCGGTAGCGCCGGCTCCAGCGGACGTGCGCGTACCAGAACAGCGCCAGCAGGGCGAAACCCGCGGCGAAGGCGGGAATCTGCTTGAGCGCGAGCACCAGCGCCTGCACGCTTCCCGGGATGCGCTCGGCCGAGATCACCAGGATCGTCACGGCGAAGGCGAAGGCCGCATCGACGAACGCTTCCAGGCGCGTGGTACCGCCGCCGCGCCAGCCCGACGGGTGCTGGTCCATGTTCTCGCCTCCTGTGGCCCCGCCGGGATGATAAGTCCACCCGCGCGGCGCGGCGATGGCCGATCCCGATGGGGTTAGAATCGCCCCATGTCCTTCTCCGCCATCCCCCTGACCGGCAGCAAGCCGGACCAGTACGCGCAGCTGCTGGCCCAGGCGCGCGGCCTGCTGCATGGCGAGCGCGACCGCATCGCCAACGCCGCCAACCTGTCCGCGCTGGTCTACCACGCGCTGCCGCAGCTGAACTGGGTGGGCTTCTACTTCTACGACGGCAACGAGCTGGTGGTGGGTCCGTTCCAGGGGCTGCCGGCGTGCGTGCGCATACCGCTCGACAAGGGCGTGTGCGGCGCCGCCGCGCGCAGCGGCCAGACCCAGCGCGTGGCCGACGTGCACGACTTCCCCGGCCACATCGCCTGCGATGCCGCCTCGCGCTCCGAGCTGGTGGTGCCGCTGTTCGACGGCGGGCGCCTGGTCGGCGTGTTCGACCTCGACAGCCCCGAACCGGGGCGCTTCGACGCGGACGACCAGCAAGGCCTGGAAGCGCTCGCCGCCGCCTTCGTCGAGTCGCTGCGTTGAGTACCGCGCAGCTGCGCAACATCGGGCCCAAGAGTGCCGCCTGGCTGCGCCAGGTCGGACTGCGCAGTGCCGAGGACCTGGCCACCGCGGGCGCGGTGCAGGCCTTCCTCAAGGTCAGGCGCGCCGGCTTCAAGCCAAGCCTCAACCTGCTCTATGCGCTGGAAGGCGCGCTGCTGGACTGCCACTGGCACGATGTTCCCGAGGCGCGCCGCGCGCAGCTGCTGGCCGAGCTGGAAGCCGCCAGCGCGGCCCTGCCGCCGGCGCGTGGCCGGCCCGTCGGCGGACCGGTCACCACCGCGTTCTATGGCGAGGGCGGCGGGAACACCGAGGGTCCGTCCGCGCAGGATGCACCGGCGGCGGAAGAAGACGACGGCGGCAACCGCTTCACCTGAGCCGCTGCTCCCTGCCGGACCCCACGCTGGCCGGCAACGACGCCTTCCATGACCTGGGTCAACCTGGCGACGGACGCGTGCCGCTGCCGATCGCATACAATCCCCACCCTGCAAGGTGACCCGGTCGGCGCATACCGCCCGGGTTGAAACGGGAAGCCGGTGCGTCCGGGGTGCGAACCCCCGACAAGGCCGGCGCTGCCCCCGCAACGGTAAGCGACCGCAACGCGCGACATCCGCCACTGTGCCCCGCACGGGAAGGCGTCGCCGCTGGAGTCCGGCACTCGCCGGAATCCCGATCGTGAGCCCGGAGACCGGCCTTGCGGAACCCAGGTTGCGATGCGGAGGGCATTGCGGCGTGCCGATGCCGCATGGCGTCTGTCCGCTCCGTGCATCCTCCTCTCGCGACTCCCCACACTGGCGCCGGGTGCGGCGCCACGCATGCATGGAGTTGCCCGATGACGTTCCGCCCGCTGTCCACCGCCGTCGCCCTGGCGCTGGCCCTGCCCCTTTCCGCCGGCACGGCCCTCGCTGCCGACCAGGCCACCGACCTCGACGAGGTCCTGGTCACCGCGACCCGCACGCCGGTCGCGCTCGGCGACAGCCTTTCGCCCGCGCAGGTGATCGGCCGAGCCGAGATCGAGCGCAGCCAGGCCACCTCGCTGCAGCAGCTGCTGTCCGGTCGTGCCGGCATCAACCTGACCAACACCGGCGGCCTGGGCAAGCAGACCTCGCTGTTCCTGCGCGGCGCCGGTTCCAACCAGCTGCTGGTGCTGGTGGATGGCGTGCGTATTGGTTCTGCCACCGCCGGCCTGCCGGCGCTGCAGGACCTGCCGGTCGAGCAGATCGAGCGGATCGAGATCGTGCGCGGCCCGCATTCGAGCCTGTATGGCGCCGACGCCATCGGCGGCGTGATCCAGATCTTCACCCGCCGCGACCGCGGCGGCCTGCAGCCCCGCGCGATGGCCGGCATCGGCAGCAACAACCTGCGCGAAGCCAGCGCCGGGCTGGGCATGGGCGGCGAGCGCGGCTGGTTCGGCGCCGACTTCGCCTTCGTGCGTACCGACGGCATCAACGCCTGCGATGGCACGGCCGCCGGCTGGGGCGCGGGCTGCTTCGCCGACGAACCGGACCGCGACGGCTACCGCAACCGTTCGGCCACCCTGCGCGGCGGCAGCAAGCTTGGCGACGCGTGGACGCTCGAGGGCAGCGCGCTGCGCGCCGAGGGCTACAACCACTACGACGGCAGCTGGGCCAACTATTCCGAGACCGTGCAGCAGGTGTACTCGGGCAAGCTGCGCTTCGCGCCGACCGCCTCGACCACGCTGCAGGCCACGGTCGGCCGCAGCTACGACGACTCCGACGACTACGGCGCCACCGGCCTGGTCGGCGGCCTGGAAACCCGCCGCGACCAGGCCGCGCTGCAGGGCGACTTCGTCCTGCGCGAGGGCCACACCGTGACCGCCGGCCTGGACTGGCTGGACGACCACATCACCGGCACCACCGCCTACGACGTGGACAGCCGCGACAACACCGGCGTGTTCGCCGAGTACCAGGGCCGCTTCGGCGCGCAGCAGCTGCAGGCCGGCCTGCGTGGCGACGACAACGAGCAGTTCGGCAGCCACACCACCGGCAACCTCGGCTGGGGCTGGCACTTCGACGGCGGGATCCTGCTGTCCGCGCGCTATTCGACCGGCTTCCGCGCGCCGAGCTTCAACGACCTCTACTACCCCTACTACGGCAATCCGGACCTGCAGCCGGAGGAATCGAAGAACCTCAACATCGGCCTCTCCGGCCAGGCGGACGCCTGGCGCTGGACCGTCGACGTGTTCGAGAACCGCGTCGACGACCTGATCAGCTTCGATTCGGCCACGTTCCTGCCCGGCAACGTCGACACCGCGCGCCTGCGCGGCGGCGAGATCACCGTGGCCACCGCGTTCGCCGGCTGGGACCTGGCCGCGCAGTACAGCCATGTCGACCCCCGCAACCGCTCCGAAGGCGCCAACCGCGGCAACCTGCTGCCGCGCCGCGCGCGCGACACCGGTCGCATCGACCTGGACCGCGATTTCGGCGCGTTCGCGTTCGGCACCACGGTCAATGCCGCCGGCAGCCGCTATGACGACGCCGCCAACCTGGTCCGCGTGGGCGGTTACGCCACGCTCGACCTGCGCTTCGAGTACGCGCTCGGCCGCGACTGGACCGTGCTCGCACGGGTGACCAACCTGTTCGACCGCGACTACCAGCTGGTCGACTGGTACAACCAGCCGGGCCGCGAGTACGGGCTGAGCGTGCGCTGGCAGCCGAAGGGCTGATCGCTCCACGGACCCCGGCATCACGATGCCGGGGTCCGGACGCCGGCGCAGCGGTGGGGAACGCATCATCCCGCCGGTGGCCACGGCCGCGCGCCGCAGGTTGCCTAGACTTGGCCGGGCCGTCCCCCATGGATATCCGACCCATGCCGACCAGCCGCGCCCTCGTGGCCTCCAGCGATGCGCCGCGCCTGCTGCGCACCCTCAGCAACCACTGGCGCCACAGGTTCGACGTGCGCCGCGACAGCGACACGCACGCCCACATCCCCTTCGCCGAAGCCGCCGGCGCGGACTTCGAGGTCGCCGGCGACGCCCTGCTGATCCGGGTCGTCCACGACGATGGCGCCGGCATGGCGCGCCTGCGCGAGGTGATCGAATCGCACCTGCAGCGCTTCGCCCGCGACGAGACCCTGGATTTCCACTGGCAGGCCTGAGCCTGCCCCAGCCAGCCGGCTCACTCGCCGCTGACCCCGCTCCCGGTGAACAGGTCCGCCTGCACGGCGAGTTCATCGGGCTCGCTGAAGCCGGCCAGGCCAACGCCCACCAGCCGGTAACGCGTCGAATCGGGCAGCTGCACCCGCGTCCGCAATCCCAGCGCGATCTCGGCCAGGGCCTGCGCACTGGCGGGTGGCGCATCCGGCGTCAGGCTGCGGGTCAGGATGCGGAACTGCGCGGTCTTGAGCTTGAGCACCACGGTGCGGGCCACGCGCCCGGTCTTGCGCGCGGCCTGCCAGGTCTTGTCGGCCAGCGCTCGGATCTGCGCGTCGAGCGCGTCCAGCGGCAGGTCCTCGGCGAAGGTGTCCTCGGACGACACCGACTGCACCGGCTGGTCGGGCTCGACCGGCCGCTCGTCGATCCCGCGCGCGCGCCGGTACAGCGCCGCGCCGAAGCTGCCGAAGCGCTGCTGCAGCTCCTCGAGCGGCCGCCCGCGCAGGTCGCCGACCGTGGCGATCCCCAGCGCCTCCAGCTTGCCCTGCATGACCTTGCCGACACCCGGGATCCGCCCGACCGGGAGCGGCGTCAGGAACGCCTCGACCTGGCGGGGGCGGATCACGAACAGGCCATCGGGCTTGCGCCAGTCCGAGGCGATCTTGGCCAGGAACTTGTTCGGCGCCACGCCCGCCGAGGCGGTCAGGGCGGTTTCCTCGCGGATCCGCGCGCGGATCGCCTCGGCCACCGCGGTGGCACTGGGCAGGCCGGACCGGGCCGCGGTGACGTCCAGGTAGGCCTCGTCCAGTGACAGCGGCTCGACCCGCTCGGTGTGCGCGAGCATGATCGCGCGCACCTGCCGCGACACGGCCTTGTAGCGCGTGAAATCCGGCGGGACGAACACCGCGTCCGGGCACAGCCGCTCGGCGCGCAAGGCCGGCATCGCCGAGCGCACGCCGAACTTCCGGGCTTCATAGGAGGCCGCGCACACCACCGAGCGCGCGCCGCGCCAGGCGACCACCACCGGGCGGCCGCGCAGCGACGGGTCGTCGCGCTGCTCCACCGACGCGTAGAACGCGTCCATGTCGACATGGATGATCTTGCGTTGCGGCGGCGCCGCGTCCTCGGCCATGGCCCCATTGTGACGCCGGCGGGGGGCGAACACACGCCTGCGTATGTCCAAGCATTTGATTGAAACGGGGTTTCTCGGGCACGATTTGATGCTTTTCCGCTCCGGACCCCCCATGACTCGCGCTTCCTCGTTCACCCGCGAACAGCTGGTCGCCAGCGGTCGCGGTGAACTGTTCGCCTCAGGCGACGCCCGCCTGCCCGCCGACCCGATGCTGATGTTCGACCGCATCGTCGAGATCAACGACGACGGCGGCAAGTACGGCAAGGGCTTCATCCGCGCCGAACTCGACATCCGCCCGGACCTGTGGTTCTTCCAGTGCCACTTCATCGGCGACCCGGTGATGCCCGGCTGCCTGGGGCTGGACGCGATGTGGCAGCTGGTCGGCTTCTACCTGACCTGGCTCGGCGCGCCGGGCCGCGGCCGCGCACTGGGGTGCGGCGAAGTGAAGTTCACCGGCCAGGTGCTGCCGAAGGCCACGCTGGTCACCTACGAGGTCGACATCAGCCGGGTGATCAACCGCAAGCTGGTGATGGCCCAGGGCGACGCGCGCATGCTGGTCGACGGCCGCGAGATCTACACCGCGAAGGACCTGCGCGTGGGCCTGTTCACCTCGACCGAGGACTTCTGAGCATGAGCCGCCGCATCGCCATCACCGGCATGGGCATCGCGTCCTGCCTGGGCAACGACCTCGATACCGTCTCGGCCTCGCTGCGCGAAGGCCGTTCCGGCATCCGCTTCCTGCCCGACCATGCCGAACGCGGCCTGCGCAGCCAGGTCGGCGGCGCGGTCGAACTGGACCTGGACGCGGTGATCGACCGCAAGCTCAAGCGCTTCATGAGCGACGCGGCCGCCTACAGCTACGTGTCCATGCGCGACGCGATCGCCGACGCCGGCCTCGACGAGGCCAGGGTCAGCGACCCGCGCACCGGCCTGATCGCCGGGTCCGGCGGCGGCTCCAGCCGCTGGCAGGTGGAGACCGCCGACCTGCTGCGCGAGCGCGGCGTGCGCAAGGTCGGCCCGTACATGGTCCCGCGCACGATGTGCTCGACCGTGTCGGCCAACCTGGCCACCGCCTTCAAGATCAAGGGCCTGAGCTATTCGATCAGCGCGGCCTGCGCGACCTCGGCGCACTGCATCGGGGCGGCCGCCGACCTGATCCGCCACGGCGCGCAGGACATCGTCTTCGCCGGCGGCGGCGAGGACCTGGACTGGACCATGAGCGTGATGTTCGACGCGATGGGCGCGCTGTCGTCGGGCTTCAACGACCGCCCGCAGCAGGCCTCGCGCCCGTACGATGCCGACCGCGACGGGTTCGTCATCGCCGGCGGCGGCGGCATGCTGGTGCTGGAGGACTGGGACCACGCGGTGGCGCGCGGCGCGCGCATCCACGCCGAACTGGTGGGCTACGGCGTCACCTCGGATGGCGCCGACATGGTCGCCCCGTCCGGCGAGGGCGCGGTGCGCTGCATGCGCATGGCGCTGCAGGGCCTGGAGCACCGCCGGATCGACTACCTCAACACCCACGGCACCTCCACCCCGCTGGGCGACGTGACCGAGCTGCAGGCGGTGCGCGAGGTGTTCGGCACCGAAGTCCCGCCGCTGTCCTCGACCAAGGCGCTGTCCGGCCACTCGCTCGGCGCGGCCAGCGTGCACGAGGCGATCTACTGCCTGCTGATGATGCGCGACGGCTTCATCGCCGGCTCGGCCAACATCGGGACGCTGGACGAGCGCGCCGAAGGCTTCCCGATCGTGCGCGAGAGCCGCGAGGCGCGGCTGGACCTGGTGGCTTCCAACAGCTTCGGCTTCGGCGGCACCAACAGCACGCTGGTGTTCGCACGCCCCTGAATGCCGGCACCACCGTCAGCATGAAGAAGCCCGGCGCGAGCCGGGCTTCTTCGTTTCAGGCCTGCGCGG
This sequence comes from Pseudoxanthomonas fibrivorans, assembly GCF_041464125.1. NCBI lineage: Bacteria > Pseudomonadati > Pseudomonadota > Gammaproteobacteria > Lysobacterales > Lysobacteraceae > Pseudoxanthomonas > Pseudoxanthomonas fibrivorans. The sequence goes on from NZ_JBGNUG010000001.1 coordinate 2,056,814, forward strand.
CGGCGCCGGCGTCGCCCGACATCCCGGAATGGCGCAGCAACGCGTCGATGCTCGGCGCCCGCCCCCGGAACGCGGTGAAATTCTCCAGCGCACTGCGGCTGCCGCCGCGCGACAGCACCTCGGCCAGGAAACGCGCTCCGGTCGCGGCGATGGCGTCGGGCGCTTCCTCGAACGCCGCGTAGGCGTCCGCGCTCAGCACCTCGGCCCACTTGTAGCTGTAGTAGCCGGCCGCGTAGCCGCCGGCGAAGACGTGGCTGAACTGGTGCGGGAAGCGATGCCAGGCCGGCGCCCGGTTCACCGCCACCTCGTCGCGCACGCGCTCCAGCAGCTGCAGCACGCTGTCCTGCGCCGGGTCGAAGCGGCTGTGCAGCTCCATGTCGAACAGGGCGAACTCGAGCTGGCGCACGGTGAGCATGCCGCTCTGGAAGTTCCGCGCCGCCAGCATCTTCTCGAACAGCGCGCGCGGCAGCGGTTCACCGCTGTCCACGTGCGCGGTCATCGCCTGCACCCGCTCCCACTCCCAGCAGAAGTTCTCCATGAACTGGCTGGGCAGTTCGACCGCGTCCCACTCCACGCCGTTGATGCCGGCCACCGGCAGCTCGCCGATGGCGGTCAGCAGCTGGTGCAGGCCATGGCCCATCTCGTGGAACAGGGTCGTGACCTCGTTGTGGGTGAAGGTCGCCGGCTTGCCGTCCACGCCCTTGCCGAAATTGCAGACCAGGTATACGAGTGGCGTCTGCATCGACTGCGAACCGACGCGGCGGTTGCGGCCATCGTCCATCCAGGCGCCGCCACGCTTCCCCTCGCGGGCGTACAGGTCCAGGTAGAACTGGCCCAGCAGCTGCCCGGACGCGTCCTCGACCCGGTAGAAGCGCACGTCGGGATGCCAGGTCGGCGCCGAATCCTCCCGCACGTGCACGCCGTACAGCGATTCGATCACCGCGAACAGGCCGGCGAGCACGCCGCGCTCGGTGAAGTAGCGCTTCACCTCCTGCTCCGAATAGCTGTAGCGCGCCTGCCTGAGCTTCTCGCCGGCATACCCCAGGTCCCAGGGCTGCAGCGTGTCGAGGCCCAGCTGGTCGCGGGCGAAGGCCTCGAGCTCGGCGCGGTCGCGGCGCGCGAACGGCAGCGCGCGGCCAGCCAGGTCGCGCAGGAAGGCGAGCACCTCGTCGGGCGACTGCGCCATCTTGGTCGCCAGCGAGTACTCCGCGTAGCTGGCGAAGCCCAGCAGCGCGGCCAGTTCGGCGCGCAGTTCGAGGACCCGGTCGATCAGGCCGCTGTTGTCCAGCTCGGCCGGACCTGCATCGGACGCGCGCACGCCGCTGGCGCGGTACAGCGCCTCGCGCAGGCCGCGGTCGTCGGCATAGGCCTGGACCGGCAGGTAGCACGGCATCTGCAGGGTCAGTTTCCAACCGGGCTTTCCTTCCTTCTGCGCCGCCGCGCGGGCGGTGGCGACGACCTCCGGCGGCAGCCCGGCCAGGCGCGCCTCGTCCTCCACGTACAGCGCGAACGCATCGGTGGCATCGAGTACGTTCTGCGAGAACTTCGCCGACAGTGCCGCCAGTTCCTCCTGCACGGCCGAGAACCGGGCCTTGGCGGTGTCCTCGAGTTCGGCACCGCCGAGGCAGAAGTCGCGCAGCGCGTTCTCCACCACCTTGCGGCGGACGGCATCGTCGCCGGCGAATCCGGCCGAGGCGGCCAGCGCCTTGTACTGCGCGAACAGCGCCAGGTTCTGGCCGAGCGCGCTGCCGAAGCGGGTGACCCTGGGCAGGTTGGCGTTGTAGGCCTCGCGCAGCTCCGGGGTGTTCACCACCGCCTGCAGGTGGCCGACCTGGCCCCAGGCGCGCCACAGGCGCTCGGTGGCGTCTTCCAGCGGCGTGACGAAGGTCGGCCAGGACACCGGCGCCACCGTCTCCGCCGAGGCGACCGCCGCTTCCGCCTCGGCCAGCAACGCATCGATCGCCGGTCCGACGTGTTCGGGGCGGATCGCGTCGAAGCGCGGCAGGCCGGAAAAATCGAGCAGCGGATTGTCCATGGGTCTCGGGGGCGTTGGGGACTATGCGATACAGATGCGCGCCGCGGCGCGGGAAATCAACCCGACGCCGGGCAATTCACCACGTTCGACGGGAGCCGGGGAAGGAAGCCCGTTCCGGCCCTGGATCAGAGCTCGCCGCAGGCCGGCAGGTCCGCCAGTGCCGCTCCGGCGACCGCCGCCGCGATGGACCGGTCGGCGCCCTCGACGTCGATGCCGTGGCGCGCATACCACGCCGGGTCGTAGTAGCTGTGCGCATAGCGCGCGCCGCTGTCGCAGAGGATGCTGACGATCGAGCCGCCCTGCCCGGCCTCGCGCATCGCCTGCGCCGCGCGCAGCACGCCGACGAAATTGGTCCCGGTGGAGCCGCCCACGCGCCGGCCCAGCACCGCGCTGACGTGGCGCATCGCCGCCAGGCTCAGCGCGTCGGGCACCTTGACCATCGCATCGACGCACCCGGCGATGAAGCTGCGCTCCACCCGCGGCCGGCCGATGCCTTCGATCCCCGAGCCGCCCGGGATGGCCAGCGCCGGGTCGGCACGGCCTTCGCGGCAGGTCACGTAGTAGTCGTAGAACACCGAAGTCTGGGGATCGGCGCACAGCACGCGCGTGTCGTGGCGGCGGTAGCGCACGTAGCGGCCCAGCGTCGCACTGGTGCCGCCGGTGCCCGGCCCGCACACGATCCACGCCGGCACCGGGTGCGGCTCCTCGGCCATCTGCTTGAAGATCGACTCGGCGATGTTGTTGTTGGCCCGCCAGTCGGTGGCCCGTTCGGCGTAGGTGAACTGGTCCATGAAGTGGCCGCCGGTCTGGCGCGCCAGGGCTTCGGATTCGCCGTTGAGCGAGCAGGCGCTTTCGACCAGGTGGCAGCGGCCGCCCTGGAACTCGATCGCGGCGATCTTCTCCGGCGAGGTCGACGCCGGCATCACCGCGATGAAGGGCAGGCCCAGCAGCCGCGCGAAGTAGGCTTCCGAGACCGCGGTCGATCCGCTGGACGCCTCGATCACCGTGCTGCCCTCGCGCAGCCAGCCGTTGGCCAGCGCATAGAGGAACAGCGAGCGCGCCAGGCGGTGCTTGAGGCTGCCGGTGGGATGGCTGGACTCGTCCTTCAGGTAGACGGCGATGCCCGGATAACCCGGCAGCGGCAACGGGATCAGGTGGGTGTCGGCCGAGCGGTTGAAGTCGGCTTCGATCTTGTGGATGGCGGCGGCCACCCAGGCGCGCTGGGACATGGACGTGTGCGGCGGAGTCGGTGCGGCGATTCTACCGGCCCCGCGGCACCCGGCCCGGGCCCGGACCGCGGCCCGGGTCACGCTTGCGGCACCGCGGCTATAGTGGGTTCAGTGGCGGCCACGCGCGCCAGCCGAGGGGGACAGGGAGCATGGGCAACTCCGCATCCGCAGGCACCACGCTCGGGAGGCACGGCCGCATGGTGGCCGGCCATGTCCGCCGGCGCCTGTTCGCCCGGCTGGGCAGCACCGGCCTGGTATTCGCCGCCCTGTTCTTCCTGGCCTCGCTGACGCCCAGCCTCACCCCGCGGGTCACCGCGGCGCAGGCGGTCCTGTCCGGCCTGTGCCTGGCCGCCGGCTACGGCGTGGGCGTGCTGTTGCGCTGGCTGTGGGCCTATCTCGAGCTGCCGCTGCCCGGCGCGGCAGGCGAAGGCCGCAGGCGGCGGGCGGTGTTCGCCGCCTGCGCGGCGGTGGCCGCGATCGCCCTGTGGCGCAGCCAGCACTGGGAGAACGTGGTCCGCGCGCTGATGCACCTTGAGCCCGCGGGCCTGCTTCGCGTCCCGCTGGTCCTCGCCGGGGCGATCGTGGTGGCGCTGGTGGCCATCGTGCTCGGGCGTGCGGCGTTGATGCTCGTGCACGCGGTGATGGCGCTGGTGGCGCGGCGGGTGCCGCGCCGCATCGCGCGCGTGGCCGGCGCGGTGGCCGGCGTGCTGCTGCTGGTGAACCTGGTCAACGGCGTGGTCTTCAGCGCCGTGCTCGACATGCTCGACGCCTCGTATCGCCAGGCCGACGCACTGATCCCGCCGGACATGCAACCGCCGACGGTGGCCGACAGCCCCGGCAGCGCGCAGTCGCTGGTGGCCTGGCACGAACTGGGCCGGATGGGCCGGCGCTACGTCGCCGCGCGGCCCACCGCCGGGGACATCGCCCGCTTCGCCGGCCCCGCGGCCAAGGCGCCCCTGCGCGTCTACGCGGGCCTGCCGGCCGGAGACACGCCCGAGGCGCGGGCGAAGCTCGCGCTGGAAGAGCTCAAGCGGGTCGGGGGCTTCTCGCGCAAGGCGCTGGTGGTCATCACCCCGACCGGCACCGGCTGGGTTGACCCGTCCGGCATCGACGGGCTCGAATACCTCTATCGCGGCGACGTGGCCAGCGTGGCGGTGCAGTATTCCTACCTGTCCAGCCCGCTGACCCTGCTGGTCGACCCGGACACCGGTGGCGCCACCGCCCGCGCCCTGTTCCGCGAGGTCTACGGCTACTGGCGCACCTTGCCGCCGGAGCGGCGGCCCAAGCTGTTCCTGCACGGCCTCAGCCTGGGCGCGCTCAACTCGGAGCGCTCCTTCCAGCTGTTCGAGCTGCTGGAGGATCCGTTCGACGGCGCGCTGTGGAGCGGCCCGCCGTTCGCGGCCAGCCAGTGGGCCGCGCTGACCCGCGCCCGCCAGCCGGGCACGCCGCTGTGGCGACCGCAGTTCGGGGATGGTTCGTTCGTCCGCTTCATGAACCAGGACGGCGATGCCATGCCCGCCGGCACGCCCTGGGGACCGATGCGGCTGGTCTACCTGCAATACGGGAGCGATGCGGTCACCTTCTTCGACCGGCACGGCTTCTTCCGCCGACCCGAACTGCTCCACGCACCCCGGCCACCGGACGTATCCCCCTCGATGCGCTGGTACCCGGTGGTCACCATGATGCAGATGGCGATGGATACCTCGCTGTCGATGAGCGCGCCGATGGGCTTCGGCCACGTCTACGCGCCGTCGCACTACATCGCCGCCTGGCTCGAGGTCACCGGCATCGACGACTGGACGCCGGCGGAGATCGATCGACTCAAGCGTTATCTGGACGGGCGCCGCGCGGAGGAGCTGTCCAAGTCGGGCGAGGAGACCGTCGACGGCTGATGCGGGTCAACTCCGCGTCGACGCGCTTCCAACCGGCCGCCTCAGAGCCAGCCCCACCGGACCGCGAACCCTGCAACCAGCAGCGCAAAGCCCGCGAAGGCCATGCCATTGAGCCAGACCAGTCTGCCCCGCCGTTCCGACCGTGAAGCGAACGTGTGGACACCCGGAGCGAAATAGGCCACCGGGACGTTCAGCAGGAAGCCGATCCCGTGCAAGAGGTCTTCCGCCTGGTAAGCGGACCCGTGGAAGAAATCGACGACGTTCATGACGCCCAGCGCGAGGAACAGCAGAGGCCAGAACCTGCCGCGACCGTTCGATCCCCTCAGCTCCATCGTCCCGCCCGCAAGAGTGCCAACCTGGGCCGATGATAGGACCTCGCCCCCGGGACAGGTCCACTTCCCCGGGGTCCTGGCCCAGTGCCGACGACCACGCCGCTACTCCACCGTCACCGACTTGGCCAGGTTGCGCGGCTTGTCCACGTCGGTGCCGCGCGCCAGGGCGGTGTGGTAGGCCAGCAGCTGCACCGGGATGGTGTGGATCACCGGGCTGAGCACGCCCGCGTGGCGCGGGGTGCGGATCACGTGCACGCCCTCCGATTCGCTGAAGTGGCTGTCCTGGTCGGCGAACACGAACAGCTCGCCGCCGCGCGCACGCACCTCCTGCATGTTCGACTTCACCTTTTCCAGCAGGCGGTCGTTGGGCGCGATGACCACTACCGGCATCGCCGCGTCGACCAGCGCCAGCGGGCCGTGCTTGAGCTCGCCGGCCGGATAGGCTTCGGCGTGGATGTAGGAGATTTCCTTGAGCTTGAGCGCGCCTTCCAGCGCGATCGGATAGTGCAGGCCGCGGCCCAGGAACAGCGCGTTCTGCTTGCCGGCGAAGCGCTCGGCCCAGGCCTGGATCTGCGGCTCCAGGTTCAGCGCGTGCTGCACGCTGCCGGGCAGGTGGCGCAGCTGCTCCAGGTAGTCGGCCTCCTGTTCCGGCGCCACCTTGCCATGCAGCTTGCCCAGCACCACGGTCAGCTGGAACAGCGCGGCCAGCTGGGTGGTGAAGGCCTTGGTCGAAGCCACGCCGATCTCGGCGCCGGCGCGGGTGTAGCAGACCAGCCCGCTGGCGCGCGGGATCGCGCTCTCGGGCACGTTGCAGATCGACAGCGTGTGGCGATGGCCCAGCGATCTGGCGTACTTGAGCGCCTCCATCGTGTCCAGGGTTTCGCCGGACTGCGAGATGGTGACGATCAGATGGCGCGGATCGGCGAAGGCATCGCGGTAGCGGTACTCGCTGGCGATCTCCACCGAGCACGGCAGGCCGGCGATGGCTTCGATCCAGTAGCGCGCGGTCAGGCCGGCGTAGTAGCTGGTGCCGCAGGCGAGGATCTGTACGCCGGTAACCTCGCGCAGCACGGCCTCGGCGCCGGCGCCGAACAGGCCGGGCTCGAGGCCGCCCGCGTCGATCGCCGCCTCGATGGTGTCGGCGAGCGCCCGTGGCTGCTCGTGGATTTCCTTCTGCATGAAGTGCCGGTAGGGACCCAGCTCGAGCGAGGCCAGCGAGACGTCGGACACATGGATTTCGCGCTGTACCGGCCGGTCATCGCCGTCGAAGACCTGCACCGCGCCGCGGGTGAGCGCGGCGGTATCGCCCTCTTCCAGGAAGATCACCCGCCGGGTGGCGGAGACAATCGCCGACACGTCGGAGGCGACGAAGTTCTCGCCCTCGCCCAGGCCGACCAGCAGCGGGCAGCCCATGCGTGCGCACACCAGCCGGTCCGGCTCGCTGCGGCTTAGCACCGCCAGCGCGTAGGCGCCCGTCAGTTCCTTCACCGCGGCCTGCAACGCGGCGAGCAGGTCGTGGCCGCCCTGCATGTGGTGGTGGATCAGGTGGGCGATCACCTCGGTGTCGGTCTGCGACTCGAACACGTATCCCAGCGAGGCCAGCCGTTCGCGCTGGGCCTCGTGGTTCTCGATGATGCCGTTGTGGACCAGGGCCAGGTCGCCATGGCTGATGTGCGGGTGGGCGTTGGCCTCGGTCACCCCGCCGTGGGTCGCCCAGCGGGTGTGGCCGATGCCGAGCACGCCGCGGAAGCCTTCCGCCACCGCCGCCTGCTCCATCTCGGCCACCCGGCCGGTGCGCCGCACCCGGCGCACGCTGGCCGCGTCGGCCACGGCGATTCCGGAAGAGTCATAGCCGCGGTATTCCAGGCGCTTGAGGCCTTCGACCAGGACCGGAACCACATCGCGATCCGCGATCGCACCGACAATGCCGCACATGCCGTCTTCCAGAAGCGGATAAGGGCCCGATTCTAGCGGAGCCGGTCCGCCCGCTGGCCTGCCGATGTCCCGGCCCCGCCGATGCAGGTCCCGGCGCTGTCCGCTGGCCGGAAAAGTGTCCGGCAGTGTCCGCTGCCGGTCGCGGACACCGGATCCGCGACAGATCCTCCAATCAAATCAGTCGCTTGAGGTTGGCACGCTGCCTGCGTTACCGGTTACGACTTCCCAGAGCCGTGGCCCCGATGATCCCCGACACCTCCGCGCAGGACCGCCCGCTTTCCGCCGCCACCCGGGCCCGCCCCACCTGGCGCCGCTGGCTGTGGCCGGCCGTGGCGGCGGTCCCGGCGCTGGCGCTGCTGGCCTGGGTGGTCGCCGGCTGGGGCGCGGGCTCGCGCTCCTACGATGCCTCGCGGGTCCGCATCGCCGAGGTCAAGCGCGGCGACCTGGTCCGCGACATCTCCGCCGACGGCCGGGTGATCACCGCCAACAGCCCGACCCTGTACGCCATCGCCGGCGGCACGGTCGCCCTGCAGGTCGTGGCCGGCGACGCGGTGAAGAAGGGCCAGGCGCTCGCGGTGATCGACAGCCCCGAACTGCGCAGCAAGCTGGTCCAAGAAGAGTCCACCCTGGCCAGCATGGAGGCCGAGGCCAGCCGCGCGCAGCTGGACGCGCGCATCGCCGCGCTCACCGCGCGCAAGGCACTGGACCAGGCCGAGATCGACCACGTCGCCGCGCAGCGCGACCTGGAACGCTACGAGCGCGGCCATGCCGGCGGCGCCGTGTCCAACATCGAGCTGGCCAGCGCCCGCGACGAACTGAAAAAGGCCCAGATCGGCCTGAAGACCGCGCAGAGCGACGCCGGCCTGCAGGGCCAGGGCGCGGCGCTGGACGCGCGCAACAAGCGCCTGCTCGCCGATCGCCAGCAGGCGGTGGTGGCCGAGCTGCAGCGCCAGGTCGCCGCGCTGACCCTGCGCGCGCCGTTCGACGGCCAGGTCGGCCAGGTGCAGATCGCGCAGGGCACGAACGTGGCGATCAACGCGCCGATCCTGAGCGTGGTCGACCTGAGCGAGTTCGAGGTCGAGATCCGCGTGCCGGAGAGCTTCGCCCGCGACCTGTCCATCGGCGTGCCGGCCCAGGTCACGAGCCAGGGCACGCAGTTCCCGGCCAAGGTCTCGGCGGTCTCGCCGGAAGTGGTCAACGGCGAGGTCACCGCGCGGCTGCGCTTCGACGACGGCAGGCAGCCGCCGGGCCTGCGCCAGAACCAGCGCCTGTCCTCGCGGATCGTGCTGGACACCCGCAAGAACGTGCTGATGGTCGAGCGCGGCCCGTTCGTCGAGCAGGACGGCGGCCGCTGGGCCTGGGTGGTGGACGGCCGCAGCGCCAGCCGCCAGCCGATCCAGGCCGGCGCCAGCAGCCTGGGCTACGTCGAGATCGTGTCCGGGCTGAAGGAAGGCGACCGCATCGTCGTCTCCGGCAGCGACCAGTTCGGCGACGCCGAGCGCGTGGCGATCAACTGACCCCTCCGTTCCCTTCCCTTCCACCGTTCCACCCGAATCCACAAGCAGAAGGAATCCCGCCATGCTGGAAATGCGCCAGGTCTCCAAGATCTACCGGACCGCGATGGTCGAAACCCATGCCCTGCGGTCGCTCGACCTGCACGTGCGCGAAGGCGAGTTCGTGGCGGTGACCGGCCCCTCGGGTTCGGGCAAGACCACTTTCCTCAACATCGCCGGGCTGCTGGAAACCTTCACCGAGGGCGATTACTTCCTCGACGGCGAGAACGTGCGCGGCATGTCCGACGACGCGCGCAGCCGCCTGCGCAACCACAAGATCGGCTTCATCTTCCAGGGCTTCAACCTGATCCCGGACCTGAACCTGTTCGACAACGTCGACGTACCGCTGCGCTACCGCGGCCTGCCGGCCGCCGACCGCAGGGCGCGGATCGAGAAGGCGCTGGCCCAGGTCGGCCTGGCCTCGCGCATGAAGCACTACCCGGCCGAGCTGTCGGGCGGCCAGCAGCAGCGCGTGGCGATCGCCCGCGCACTCGCCGGCGAGCCCAAGCTGCTGCTCGCCGACGAACCGACCGGCAACCTGGACTCGCAGATGGCGCGCGGAGTGATGGAGCTGCTGGAGCAGATCAACGCCGCCGGCACCACCATCGTCATGGTCACCCACGACCCCGAGCTGGCCGCCCGCGCGCAGCGCAACGTTCACATCGTCGACGGCGTGGCCACCGACCTGTCGGTCGAGCCGAGCCTCGTGCGCCTGGCCCGCACCGGCGCCAGCGCGTCCGACGCCACCGTCTGAGGAGGGCGCCCATGTTCGCCTACTACTGCAACCTGGCCCTGCGCAGCTTCCGCCGCGACAAGGCCCTGACCGCGCTGATGGTGTTCGCCATCGCGCTGGGCATCGGCGCGTGCATGACCACGCTGACCGTGTTCCACGTGCTCTCCGGCGACCCGATGCCGGGCAAGAGCGACCGGCTGTTCTACGTGCAGCTGGACCCGGCGGAGATGAACGACTACACGCCGGGCGAGGAGCCCTCCCAGCAGGTCACCCGCTACGATGCCGAGACCCTGCTGCGAGAGAAGCGAGGCGCGCGCCAGGCGATGATGACCGGCGGCGGCCTGTCGATCACCCCGGACCGCGAGGGCCTGGTGCCGTTCGTCGTCGACGCGCGCTACACCAGCGCCGACTTCTTCCCGATGTTCGACGTGCCGATGCTGTACGGCAACGGCTGGGGCGCGAAGGAGGACGAGGCCCATGCGCGCGTGGCGGTGATCTCCAGGAGCCTCAACGATCGCGTGTTCGGCGGCGGCGACAGCGTCGGCAAGCAGCTGCGCATCGACCAGTCCGACTTCACCGTGGTCGGCGTGGTCGACGAATGGCGGCCCACGCCGCGCTTCTACGACATGAACAGCGACCGCTACGGCTCGCTCGAGGACGTGTTCCTGCCCTTCACCACCTCGCGCGACCTGGACATGGGCCGCAACGGCAGCATGGATTGCTGGGGCGACAGCGGCGGCGACTCCACCGGCCCGAACGCACCCTGCGTGTGGATCCAGTACTGGGTCGAGCTCGATTCGGCCGACAAGGCCGGCGCCTACCGCGACTACCTGGTCAACTATTCGGACCAGCAGCGCACGGCCGGCCGCTACAAGCGCCCGACCAACGTGCGCCTGCGCAACGTGATGGAGTGGCTGGAGTTCAACCGGGTGGTGCCGAACGACGTGGTCATGCAGCTGTGGCTGGGCTTCGGCTTCCTGCTGGTGTGCCTGGTGAACACGGTCGGCCTGCTGCTGGCCAAGTTCCTCCGGCGCGGCAGCGAGATCGGCGTGCGCCGCGCGCTCGGCGCCTCGCGCGGGGCGATCTTCACCCAGTGCCTGGTCGAGGCCGGTGCGATCGGCCTGGCCGGCGGCATCCTCGGCCTGGGGCTGTCGCTGCTCGGCCTGTGGGCCGTGCGCCAGCAGCCGGCCAGCTACGCCGAACTCGCGCACCTGGACGTGGGGATGCTCGCGCTGACCTTCGTCATGGCCATCGTCGCCAGCGTCCTGGCCGGCCTGCTGCCGGCGTGGCGGGCGATGCAGGTGACCCCGGCGATCCAGCTCAAGAGCCAGTGACGGCGCAGGGCGGAGGGATCCTCCGCCCACCGAACCGAAGCCGCGGGTCCGCCCGCCCGACAGACACGGAGAGACTCCATGGACATCCGACCGATCCTCTCGACCCTGATGCGGCACAAGACCGCCGCGTCGCTGATCGTCATCGAGATCGCGCTGACCTGCGCGATCATCTGCAACGCGCTGTTCATGATCAGCGACCGCATCCGCGAGGTCCGCGAGGTCAGCGGCCTGGTGGAGGACGAACTGGTCCGCGTGCAGATCCTCAGCATCGGCAACGACGCCGACCAGGCCGCGCGCACCCGTACCGACCTGGTGAACCTGCGCGGCATCCCCGGGGTGAAGGACGCCACGGTGATCAACCAGGTGCCGTTCGTGAACTCGTCCTGGAACAGCGGCGTGAGGCTGCAGCAGGAACAGCAGCAGTCCACGCTGAGCGCCACGACCTACATGGCCGAGGAGCAGTTCGTCGAGACGCTGGGGCTGAAGCTGGTCGCCGGCCGCGACTTCAACGCCGACGAGTACCGCGATGCCGCCGACCTGCTGGACGGGACCGCCACCGACGACAGCATCCCGGCGACGATCATCACCCGCAGCATGGCCGACAAGCTGTTCCCGGGCGAGGACGCGGTGGGCAAGAGCTTCTACAGCTGGGGCGACAAGCCGATCCGCGTGATCGGCGTGGTCGAGCACCTCGTGCGCCCGAGCCAGATGGGCGGCCCGTCGGCGCGCGAGTACTCGATGATCTTCCCGCTGCGGCCGCACTACAACCTCGGCGGCAACTACGTGGTCCGCACCTCGCCGGAGCGCCGCGCCGAGGTGCTCGAAGCGGCCAGGAAGGTGCTCCAGGCCAATGGCGCCGACCGCATCATCCTCGAGGACAACAGCAAGACCATCGAGGAACTGCGCCACGAGTTCTTCCAGGCGCCGCGCGCGATGGCCTGGCTGCTGGGCATCGTCTGCGTGGTGCTGCTGCTGGTGACCGCGCTGGGCATCATCGGCTTGGCCAGCTTCTGGGTGCAGCAGCGGACCAAGCAGATCGGCGTGCGCCGCGCCCTCGGCGCGACCCGCGGCCAGATCCTGCGCTACTTCCAGACCGAGAACTTCCTGCTGGCCAGCATCGGCATCGCCATCGGCATGCTGCTCGCGTTCGCGATCAACCAGCTGCTGATGGGCAAGTACGAGATGGCGCGCCTGCCGCTGTTCTACCTGCCCGCCGGCGCGGTGCTGCTGTGGCTGCTGGGACAGCTGGCGGTGTACGCCCCGGCGCGGCGCGCGGCCTCGATCCCGCCGGCCGTGGCCACCCGCAGCGTATGAAGCGGCGCTACCAGCAGCGTGCCGGCGGCCGGGTGCCGGGCGGGATCGGCGCGGCGGCCGGCGCGCTGCTGGCGGCCCTGTGCTCGCTGGCCGGCGCGCTCCCCGCCTCCGCCCGCGATGCAGGGCCGCCGCCGGGCGCCGCGGACCTGGCCGCGACCATCGCCGCCCTCGACGCGGCCGTGTTCGACGCGTTCAACCGCTGCGCCGAACCCGGCCAGCTGGAGGCGCATGCCGCCTACTTCGACCCGGCCGTGGAGTTCTACCACGACACCGGCGGGGTGACCTGGACCCGCGAGGCGATGCTGGAGAACACCCGTCGCCATGCCTGCGGGCGCTTCACCCGCGCACTCGTGCCGGGGAGCCTGGCGGTCCACCCGGTGCCCGGCTTCGGCGCGATCGCCCGCGGCGGGCACCGCTTCTGCCAGGCCGATACCGGCCGCTGCGACGGCGAAGCCGACTTCGTCATGCTCTGGCGGCACCGGGACGGGGCATGGCAGGTCACCCGCGTGCTCAGCTACGGCCACCGGCCGGCCGCGAACAGGTAGCCTTTACCCCCCGCCAAGGAAAAACCGGCCCGCCTCCCGATGTCCACGATCCTCGTCATCGACGACAACCCCGCCGTCGCCACCGCGCTGGAAGTGCTGTTCTCGCTGCACGACCTGCCCGCCATGCATGCGGCCTCGCCCGCCGAGGGCCTGGCGATGCTGGACGCCGAAGACGTGGACCTGGTGATCCAGGACATGAACTTCACCGCCGACACCACCTCCGGCGACGAGGGCCGGGCGCTGTTCGCGGCGATCCGCGAGCGGCATCCCGACCTGCCGGTGGTGCTGCTGACCGCGTGGACCCACCTGGAGAGCGCGGTCGAGCTGATCAAGGCCGGCGCCGCCGACTACGTGGCCAAGCCCTGGCAGGACGCCAAGCTGCTGGCCACCGTCAACAACCTGCTGGAACTGGCCGAGGCGCGCCGCGAACTGGACCTGCGCCGCGACGGCGAACGCCGCCGCCGCGACGACCTGGCCCGCCGCTACGACCTGCGCGGCGCGGTGTTCGCCGACCCGGCCAGCGAGCGCGTGGTCGCCCTCGCCTGCCAGGTCGCCCGTTCCGACCTGCCGGTGCTGATCACCGGGCCCAACGGCAGCGGCAAGGAGAAGATCGCCGAGATCATCCAGGCCAATTCGGCCAACCGCGAGGGTCCGTTCGTCACCGTGAACTGCGGCGCGCTGCCGTCGGAGCTGATCGAGGCCGAGCTGTTCGGCGCCGAGGCCGGCGCCTACACCGGCGCCAACAAGGCCCGCGAGGGCAAGTTCGAGGCGGCCGACGGCGGCACGCTGTTCCTGGACGAGATCGGCAACCTGCCGCCGGCCGGGCAGATGAAGCTGCTGCGCGTGCTGGAGACCGGCCGCTTCGCGCGCCTGGGCTCCAACCGCGAGCGCCAGGTCAAGGTGCGCGTGGTCAGCGCGACCAACGCCGACCTGCCGGCGATGATCCGCGACGGCGCGTTCCGCGAGGACCTCTACTACCGGCTCAACACCATCGAGCTGGCGATGCCGCCGCTGGGCGAGCGCCCCGGCGACATCCTGCCGCTGGCCGAACGCTTCGGCGACGGCGGCAAGCCGCTGTCCAACGCCGCCGCCGCCGCGCTGCAACGGCATCCGTGGCCCGGCAACGTGCGTGAGCTGCGCAACGTGATCCAGCGCGCGCAGCTGCTGGCGACCGGTGCGCGGATCGAGGTCGCCGACCTCGCCCTGCCGCGCACGGCCGGCGGGCGTGGGCCGGCCCGCGAGCCGGAACGCGAGCAGATCGAGGCCGCGCTGCATCGCGCCGGCGGGGTGATCGCCCAGGCCGCCGCCGACCTCGGCATGAGCCGGCAGGCGCTGTACCGGCGCATGGAACGCCACGGGCTCAAGCCTGCATGAGCCGACCGGCCGGGCCCGCGCGATGATCCGCCGCACGCTCACGCTGCGCCTGTTCCTGCGCCTGCTCCCGGTGCTGGCGCTCGCCGCCGCGCTGCCCTGGGCGTTCGCCTACTGGATCGATCGCGGCTGGGTGCTGGCCGTGCTCTCGGTGCTGGTGCTGCTCGGGCTGATGTGGTGGAGCCTGCACCGGGCGATGGCGCCGCTGCGCGCGCTGTTCCGTGCCCTGGCCGGCAGCGTCAACACCTACCGCGACGGCGAGTTCAACTTCGGCGTGCACTGGAGCAGCACCGACGAACTGGGCGAACTGGTGCGCGCCCATGGCCAGCTGGGCGAGGTGCTGCGCGAGCAGCGCCAGGAGCTGGTCCAGCGCGAACTGCTGCTGGACACGATGGTGCAGAACACCCCCGTGGCGATGCTGCTGTCGGCCGAGGGCGGCGATGGCGCGCGCCGGGTGGTGTACGCCAACCTGGCCTCGCGCAAGCTGCTCAACGACGGCCGCAAGCTCGAGGGGCTGCGCATGGACGATCTGGTCGACGCACTGCCGGTCGAGCTGCGCGAGGCGCTCGGCCGCGGCGCCGACAGCCTGTTCGCGGTGCCGGCCGAGGGCGACGAGGAAGAGGTCTACCACCTGTCGCGGCGCAACTTCACCCTCAACGGCCGCCGCCACGAGCTGCTGCTGATCCGGCTGCTTACCCCCGAGCTGCGCCGCCAGGAGGTGCAGACCTGGAAGAAGGTCATCCGCGTGATCAGCCACGAACTGAACAACTCGCTGGCGCCGATCGCATCGCTCGCCCACTCCGGCGCCGAGCTGGTCCGCCGCGGCCGGCACGATCGGCTGGGCGAGGTGTTCTCGACCATCGAGGACCGCGCGCGCCACCTGGAAGGCTTCATCCGCGGCTACGCGCGCTTCGCCAAGCTGCCGCAGCCACAGCTGCAGGCGGTGGTCTGGCGCGATTTCCTCGGCCGCCTGCAGCGCCAGATCGGGTTCGACCTGGAAGGCGCCAGCGCCGAGCCGCAGGCCCGGGTGGACCCGGCGCAGATGGAACAGGCGCTGCTGAACCTGCTCAAGAACGCGCACGAGGCCGGCAACGACGCGTCCCCGCCCAGCGACGAGGTCCGCGTGCGCCTGCTGCGGCTGCCGGGCTGGACCCGGATCGAGGTGCTCGACCGCGGGCCCGGGATGAACGACGCCGTGCTGCAGAACGCGCTGCTGCCGTTCTACTCGACCAAGCGCAACGGCACCGGCCTGGGCCTGGCCCTTACCCGGGAGATCATCGAGGCCCACGGCGGCCGCCTGTCGCTGCAGAACCGCGCCGACGGCGGCCTGTGCGTGGCGGTGATGCTGCCCGAAGCGGCGGCCTGAGCCCGCCGCTGGCGCCTCAGCGGTAGAACGCGAGCGGGGGCGTGCGGGTGACCCGTGGCGGGGCGCCCGGCCGCAACTCGATGGCGGTGACGAGCGGTTCGCCGCCGTGGCAGTCCTTTTCCAGCGCCTCGTCGAACACGAGCTCTGTGCCGCGCCAGACACGGACCTGCGCCGACGCCGTCGCGCCGCAGCGGCCGAGGATATTCCCGTTGCCCGGCGCGCCGCGCACCACCACGCGGTAGCGCGCGTCCGACAGCGGGCAGGTGCGTTCGACCTCGCGGATCTCCGTTACCCGGGTGCCCTGCTCGTCGTCGACGATCTCCAGCAGGTCCCACGGATCCCAGGCATCTTCGCCCCTGGCCGCCTTCCGCGCTTCGCCCGCCTCGTCGTAGGCGCCGGAATAGGTGATCGCCAGGGTGTCGCCGGCACGGTCGCAGGCGTACTCCACCAGCGCATGGAACCGGTCGGCGTGCGCCGGCGCGGCGGCGGCCAGCAGCACCGGTGCGGTCACCAGCCACGTTGCCGTCCGTGCCATCGCCCTACTTCTTCTGCGGGCGCTTCCAGCCTTCGAGCGTGCCCTGGCGCGCGCGCGCGACGGTCAGCTCGCCGGCCGGCGCATTGCGGGTGATCACCGAGCCGGCGCCGATCGTGGCCTGCGCGCCGATCTCCACCGGCGCCACCAGCGAGGAGTTGGAGCCGATGAAGGCGCCATCACCGATCGTGGTGGTCGACTTGTTGACCCCGTCGTAGTTGCAGGTGATGGTGCCGGCGCCGATGTTGACCCCCGCGCCGATCTGCGCGTCGCCGAGGTAGGTCAGGTGGTTGGCCTTGCTGCCCACGCCCAGCACCGCCTTCTTGGTCTCGACGAAGTTGCCCACGTGCACGCCATCGGCCAGCACCGTGCCCGGGCGCAGGCGCGCGTACGGGCCGATGTGCGCCGCGCCCTCGCTGACCACGCCATCGAGGTCGCAGTGCGCGCGCACCTCGGTGCCGGGGCCCAGGCGCACGTCCTTCAACCGGGTGAACGGGCCGATGCGCACGCCGTCGCCGAGCTCCACCTCGCCTTCGAGCACGACATCGGCGTCGATCTCCACGTCGCGGCCCACCCGCACGCGGCCGCGCTGGTCGAACCGCGACGGATCGAGCAGGCGCACCCCCTGCATGCACAGCGCCTTCGCGCAGCGCCGCTGGAAGGCGCGCTCGAGCTGGGCCAGCTGCCAGGGATCGTTCGCGCCCTCGGCTTCCAGCGGGTCGGCCACCGGCACGAGCTCGGCCGGGTTGTACTCCTCGGCGGCCATGGCGAACACGTCGGTGAGGTAGTACTCGCCCTGGCTGTTGTCGCTGGACAGGCGCGAGAGCCAGCGCTTGAGCGCGTCGGATTCGGCGGCGACGATGCCGGTGTTGACCGTGCGGATCCGGCGCTGCTCCTCGTCGGCGTCCCGATGCTCCACGATCGCGGCCACGCGTCCCTGCGGATCGCGCACGATGCGGCCGTAGCCGGTCGGGTCCTGCGGTTCGGCCACCAGCACCCGCAGCAGGCCCGGCGCGTCGAGCAGGCGGCGCAGGGTCTCCGGCGCGGTCAGCGGGACGTCGCCGTAGAGCACCAGCACGTCGACCGCTTCCGGGATGGCCGGCATCGCCTGCTGCACCGCGTGGCCGGTGCCGAGCTGGCGGGCCTGCTCGGCCCAGTGCAGGTCATCCTGGCCGGCGAACGCGGCGCGCACCGCCTCGCCGCCATGGCCGTAGACCACGTGGATGCCGGCCGGATCGAGCGCGCGCGCGGTCTCGACCACGTGCGCCAGCATCGGCCGCCCTCCCACGGGCTGCAGCACCTTCGGCAGCGCCGACTTCATCCGCTTGCCCTCGCCGGCGGCGAGGATGACCACGTGCAATGGCTGGCTCATCTGGAATCCGGTGCCTGGAATGGGCCGATTCTACGCCGGGCCCGCTCCGTCCCCGAAGGCGCGGCCTACAATGGCCGGCCGCGATGCCTCGCATCGCCGACGGAACACGCGATGCCCCTCCTGCGCCAGGGCGGCCACTACCTCGCATTCGGCATCCTGCAGCTGGTGCTGGACTGGTCGCTGTTCGTGGCCCTCACCGCCATGGGCCTGCCCTCCGCGCCAGCCAACCTGGCCGGCCGCACCTGCGCGGCGGTGCTGGGTTTCTGGCTCAACGGCCGCTACACCTTCGCCGATGCCGGGGGCAGCCGGCTGGGCTGGCACCGCTTCATGCGGTTCTGGGCATTGTGGATCGTCATGACGCTCGTGAGCACCGTGCTGGTCGCCGGCATCGAGGTCCATCTCGGGCTGCGCTGGGCGTGGCTGGGCAAGCCGGTGGTCGAGGTCGGGCTGGCGGCGGCGAACTTCTTCCTGTTGCGGCGGCTGGTCTATCGCTGACGCCATGCCGGCCCGATGGCCCCGGATTGACCTGGATCAGGGCAGGCGCATGGCCGGGTGCCGCAGTCTGGGGCTCCTTCGCCGGAGAACGCCATGACCGCCAGCGCCACCACGCCCGACTACACCGCCCATCCGTTCGACGCCCGCGGCATCGCCCGGCGCTTCCGCCACTCGGCCATCTTCGGCGCACTGGGCGCGCTGGAGCCGGGCGAGGCAATGCGCTTCGTCAACGACCACGACCCGCTGCCGCTGCTCGACCAGATCGCGACCCGCTTCGGCGACCGGATCGAGATCGCCTACCGCCAGCAGCAGCCGGGCGCGGTGGTGATCGACTTCATCGTCCACGCCTGAGCTGCGCGGCGCCCGCCGCCGCGACGCGGGTCAGCGCTCGAGGAAGTTCTTCAGCAGCGCGTGGCCGTGCTCGGTGAGGATCGACTCGGGGTGGAACTGCACGCCCTCCACCGGGTGCTCGCGGTGGCGCAGGCCCATGATCTCCTCGAACGAGCCGTCCTCGTTCTCGGTCCAGGCGGTGACCTCGAGCGCGGGCGGCAGCGAGCCGCGCTCGACCACCAGCGAGTGGTAGCGGGTCGCCTCGTACGCGTCAGGGAGCCCGGCGAACACGCCGCGGCCCTCGTGGCGGATCCGCGAGGTCTTGCCGTGCATGATGTTGCCGGCGCGCACGACGTTGCCGCCGTAGGCCTGGCCGATGCTCTGGTGGCCCAGGCAGACCCCGAGGATCGGCGTGGTCGCGCCGAGCCGGGCGATCAGCTCCAGCGAGACGCCGGCGTCGTGCGGGGTGCCGGGGCCGGGCGAGATCACGATGCGCTCCGGCGCCAGCCGGCCGATCTCGTCCACCGTCATCGCGTCGTTGCGCACCACCTTCACTTCGGCCCCCAGCGACTGCAGGTACTGCACGAGGTTGAAGGTGAAGCTGTCGTAGTTGTCGATCATCAACAGCATGCGGGGATCACTCGATCAGGAAGATGGCGTACACGTTCTCGGTGAACGTCAGGGTGCCGCTTTCGAGCACTTCGGGGTCGATGCGGCTGCCGCTGACCACCACCGCGCCGATGTCCGCCACCGGCGCGGGCGCGGGCGGCGACGCGGGCGCGTCGTCGTGACGATCGTTCGACGGCCAGGTGCCGGCCTGCACCCCGTAGGCGAAGCCCGGGGCGACATCCGAGATCGTGTACAGGCCGGAGACGCGGGTCCCGTACGCGCTGGCCAGGCCTTCGGCGCTGCGCCGCGCCTGCGTGGCCGCGTCGGCCTTCAGCCGCGCGCGCAACGGACCGGCGCCCGAGTAGCCGGTTCGCATGCCGCTGACCTGCAGCGCGTCGCTGGTCTGCAGCTGGCCCAGGAACCCGCGCAGGCCCGCGGTGGAGCCGAAGCTGCCACGGATCGTGCGGCTGACCCGCGTGCCGCGGAACACCTGCCTGTTCTCGACATACTCGTGGTGCGGCGCGATCGACAGGGTCGAGGCGTCGATGGTCTCGGCCAGCGCGCCGCTGGCCTTCATCGCCTCGACCACCTGGCGGGCGTGGGCCTGCACCCGCGCACGCGCCGCGGCGGCGTCCATGTCCGTTTCCTGCAGCAGCAGGTCGATGCTGAAGCGGTCCGGCTTCACCTTCCGCTCGGCCTGGCCCTTCACCAGCAGGTGCGGCTGCGAAGGCAGCGAACCGGGCTGCTGCGCCGCCGCCGTCCATGGCACGGCGAACAGCACGGCCAGCAGCAGGCGGCGCAGCGCCGCCCTCGGATGGATAGCCATCGGACCTCCCCGGGTCACAGTCCCTTCGCCGCCTGCGCCACCGCGCGGAACAGCGCGCGGCCCTTGTTCATGGTCTCGTCCCATTCCTTCTCCGGGTCCGAGTCGTAGACGATGCCGGCGCCGGCCTGCACGTGCAGGCGGCCGTCCTTGATCACCGCGGTGCGGATCGCGATCGCGGTGTCGGCGTCGCCGTGCCAGCCGATGTAGCCGATGCTGCCGGCATAGACATTGCGCTTGATCGGCTCGAGCTCGCGGATCACTTCCAGCGCGCGGATCTTCGGCGCGCCGCTGACCGTGCCGGCCGGGAAGGTCGCGCGCAGCACGTCGGCATAGCTCAGCCCCGGCAGCAGCTTGCCGGTGACCTCGCTGACGATGTGCATGACGTGGCTGTAGCGCTCGATCACGAAGCGCTCGCCGACCTCGACGCTGCCGGCCTCCGAGACCCGGCCGACGTCGTTGCGGCCGAGGTCGATCAGCATCAGGTGCTCGGCCCGCTCCTTGGGGTCGGCCAGCAGGTCCTGCTCCAGTGCCTGGTCCTCGGCCGGCGTGGCCCCGCGCGGGCGGGTCCCGGCGATCGGGCGCACGGTGACCTCGTCGCCCTGCTGACGCACCAGGATCTCGGGCGAGGAGCCGACCACCTGGACCTCGCCGGTGTCGAGGAAATACATGTACGGCGACGGGTTGAGCGCGCGCAGCGCGCGGTACACGTCGACCGGGCGCGCGCTGAAGGGCACGCTCAGGCGCTGGCTCAGCACCACCTGGAACACGTCGCCGGCGCGGATGTATTCCTTGGACTTCTCCACCGCCTCGATGAAGCCCTCGCGGGTGAAGCCGGACACGAAGTGGCTTTCGTCCAGCACGTCGCGGCGCAGCGGCGCCGGATAGCTGCCGGGCTGGCGCAGCTTGTCCACCAGCACGTCCAGCCGGGCCTGGGCCGCGTCCCAGGAACCCGGCTCGCGCGGATCGGCGTGCACCACCAGGTACAGCCGGCCCTTGAGGTTGTCGAACACGGCCAGCTCTTCGGACAGCATCAGGTGGATGTCCGGGGTGCCGAGTTCGTCGCGCTTGTCGCCGCCGGCCAGGCGCGGCTCGATGTAGCCGATGCACTCGAAGCCGAACCAGCCCACCAGGCCGCCGGTGAACCCCGGCAGACCCTCGAGCCTGGGCACCGAGTACGAGGTGCGCAGGGCCTCGACCTCGGCGAACGGGTCGGCGACCTCGCGCCGCTCGACCACGGCGCCGGCTTCGCGCACCTCCATCTCGTGGCCACGGAAGGCGACGGTGCGCCGGGCCGGCAGGCCGATGATCGAGTAGCGGCCGAAACGCTCGCCGCCCTCGACCGATTCGAGCAGGTAGGTGTGCGGGGCGTCGGCCAGCTTCAGGTAGACCGACAGCGGCGTGTCCAGGTCGGACAGCACCTCGCGGACGACGGGGACGAGATTGTGCGAACCGGGGGCGGCGCGGTCTTCAGCGGCGTAATGCTGGAACTGTTCGGGCGTGACCAAGGCGGGATTCCTTGCGGCGGAGCGGGGCATGGCAGGGGACGACGGCATGGGGCCGCCATCGCCAGCACCGGCGCGCGGAAGCAAGGGAGAGCCTGGTCGTCTGGCCGAACATGGCCGCAACTTTAACCGGATCGGGGCCCGCCGCGCAGCGGGTCAGGACGGTTGCCCGAGCAACGGACAGTCGTCCGGCAGGTGCATGCGCAGCCGGCCCGGCACGCATTCGACGCGGAAGCGCCGGGCCTGCACCGGCTCGCCGTCCAGGTTGAGGGTGATCGCGCCGTCCATCGACTCCAGCTCCACCCACGGCAACCGCGCCCGCATGGCGCTGCGCTCGAGCGCGGCGTGCTGGCCGTCCTTGACCAGGGTGCCGATGGTGGCCAGCAGTTCGCCGGACAACTCGGGGATCACGGTGACGTCGAGCAGCCCGTCGTCGACCAGCGCGTCCGGGCACAGCGCCTGGCCGCCGCCGGCCTGGCGGCCGTTGCCCAGGCCCAGCGCGATCAGGCCGCCCTCCCACGCGAAATCCGGGCCGCGCAGCCGCACCGGCAGCGGCTCGATCCGGCCCAGCCGGGCGATGCCAGTCACCAGGTAGGCCAGGCCCCCGAGCAGCTTCTTCAGGCCCTCGTCGGTCTCCACCGTCACCTCGGTGCCGAAGCCGCCGCTGGCGAGGTTGGCGCACCAGTGCTCGCGTCCGTCGGCATCGATGCGCAGCAGGTCGATCGCCCGCGCCTGGCCGGCGGCGACGGCGGCCAGCGCCGGCAGCGGCTCGACCGGCAGCCCGGCCGCGGCGGCGAAATCGTTGGCCGTGCCCAACGGCACCAGGCCCAGGGCGGGCAGCGCGGCGGCCGGCACGCCGCGCGCCGCGAGCGCCGCGGCCACCTCGCTGAGCGTGCCATCGCCCCCGGCGGCGACGATGCTGCCGGCCCCGGCGGCGATCGCGTCATCCACCCAGCGCGCGGCATCGCCGGCTTCCCAGGTCACCCGCACCGCCACCTCCAGCCCGCGCCCGCGCATGGCGTCCACCGCCTCGCGCACGGCGTCGTCGCCGGCGGACTTGCCATTGAGGACCAGCCAGCAGGCGGCGGGGGCTATGGCGGCGGGCATCGGCGGTTCCGTCCTGGAAGGGCCGGCGCAGGCTAGCAGCGCCCGGCGCGGCAGCGCGTGAACCGGCGCGCCCACGGCCGTCATCGTGCTGTCACCGCGCGGGCCCAGGATCGAAGGCCATCGCAGGGACGACGGGCGGAGGCGGGATTGCCTCCATGAGGAGCCAGGGCCGGCGGCGCGTGGAGGCGCCGCCGGCCGACGGGGCGCCAGGCCCCGGTGCGGCTCAGCCGCGGACCGCGTCCACCGCCGCCTTCATCCTGTCGATCACCCCGGCGTAGTGCTCGCGGGTGCGCGGCGCGGCGAAGATCGCCGAACCGGCGACGAAGGTGTCCGCGCCGGCGGCGGCGATCTCGCCGATGTTGTCGGCCTTGACCCCGCCGTCGATCTCCAGCCGGACCGGCTTGCCGGTCTTGTCGATCATCGCCCGCACCGCGCGCAGCTTGTCCAGGGTGGAGGGGATGAAGGCCTGGCCGCCGAAGCCGGGGTTGACCGACATCAGCATCACCAGGTCGAGGTCCTCCAGCACCCAGTCCAGCGCTTCCACCGGGGTGGCCGGGTTGAGCACCAGGCCGGCCTGGCAGCCGTGGGACCTGATCAGCTGGATGGTGCGGTGGACATGGCGGCTGGCTTCCGGATGGAAGCTGATCAGGTTGGCGCCGGCCTCGGCGAAGTCCGGCACGATCCGGTCCACCGGCTCGACCATCAGGTGCACGTCGATGAAGGCCGTGACCCCGTGCTTGCGCAGTGCCTGGCAGACCAGCGGGCCGATGGTCAGGTTCGGCACGTAGTGGTTGTCCATCACGTCGAAGTGGACCCAGTCGGCGCCGGCGGCCAGGACGTTGTCCACTTCCTCGCCCAGGCGGGCGAAGTCGGCCGAGAGGATGGACGGGGCGATGACGGTGGGTTGCATGGTCGGCTCTCGGGACGCGGCTCAGCGCCGGCGCAGGGTACGGATGCGGTCGTAGGCGGCGTTGATCGCGCGCGCGCGTTTCTCCGCCTGTTCGCGCAGCTCCGGCGCGGCGCCGGCGACCTTGTCCGGGTGGTACTGCGACATCAGCCGGCGGTAGGCCTGGTCGACCTCGGCATCGCTGGCCTCGGCACCCAGGCCGAGCTCGGCGTACGGGTTCTCGCGGCGCTGCATGCGGAACCAGTCGCGGTCGAAGGCATGGCCGATGAGCAGGCCGACCACCGCGCCGAACAGCGGGTTGGGCCTGAAGAGCAGCGCGCCGGCGACCAGGCCCAGCAGTTTTCCGTACCAGCGGTTCATCCGGCGGGGTGTCCCGGGCCTGTCGTCCTGCGGAGCACCGATTCTACGGCACAGCCACCCCTGCTCGCCGTACACTGTGCGGCCGGCCGCCGCCCGGCGAGGCCCGGGACTCCTTCTGCATCGGGCCCTGCCCCGGAGACCGCGTTGTCCACGACCCTGCTCCAGTCCGACCTGCCCGGCCTGACCCTGCGCCACCGCGGCAAGGTGCGCGACGTGTTCGATCTGCCGCGCGAGCGGATTCCCGCCGCCGCGCTGGCCGCCGCGGGCCCGCAGGCGGAGTCGCCCGACGGCTACCTGCTGATGGTCGCCACCGACCGCCTGTCGGCCTTCGACGTGGTCCTGCCCGACCCGATCCCCGGCAAGGGCGAGATGCTGTGCCAGATCTCCAACTTCTGGTTCGGCCGCACGGCGCACCTGAAACCGAACCACCTCACCGGCATCGACGTCGCCGCGGTGCTGCCCGAGGGCGTGGATCCGGCGCTGTACGCGAAGCGCGCCGTGGTGACCCGCAAGCTCAAGCCGGTGCCGGTCGAGGCGATCGCCCGCGGCTACCTGATCGGCAGCGGCTGGAAGGACTACCAGCGCACCGGCCAGGTCAGCGGCATCGCGTTGCCCGACGGCCTGCGCCAGGCCGAGCAGCTGCCCGAGCCGATCTTCACCCCCTCGACCAAGGCCGCCGTCGGCGACCACGACGAGAACATCGACTTCGACGCGATGGTGCGCACCGTCGGCGGCGAGCTGGCCGAGCGCGTGCGCGACGCGACCCTGCGTCTGTACCGCTACGCCGCCGCCTACGCCGCCGAGCGCGGCATCCTGCTGGCCGACACCAAGTTCGAATTCGGCACCGATGCCGACGGCCGGCTGTACATCATGGACGAGATGCTGACCCCGGATTCATCGCGCTACTGGCCGGCCGACGAATACCAGGTCGGTACCAGCCCGCCCAGCTACGACAAGCAGATCGTGCGCGACTACCTGGAGACGCTGGACTGGGGCAAGACGCCCCCGGGGCCGTCGCTGCCGGCGGGGGTCATCGAACGCACCCGCGCCCGCTACGCCGAGGCCCTGCAGAAGCTGGCCGGGATCAGCGTCGACTGAGCACGGCCCGGCGCGGCCGCGACGGCGGCCGCGCGCGGGGGTATGCTCCCTGCCATTCCTGGGAGGGAACCGATGAACGCGACGTTGCCGATGCGGCCGATTGACCGCTATTTCGCCAGCTACTCCGACGACCACCGCAATGCGCTCAACCAGCGCATCCACGTGGTCGCGGTGCCCGCGATCCTGTGGTCGGTGGTGGCGCTGCTGTGGTGCATCCCGGTGTTCGGCACCTGGATGAAGAGCGGGATCTGGGCGGCGCTGGCGATGTTCTTCGCCTGGATGTTCTATTACCGGCTTTCGCGCACGCTCGGCCTGGGCATGCTGGCGGTGTTCTTCTTCTGCGGCTGCCTGTGCCGCCTGGTCGAGTCGCGCTTCGGCCTGGCCACGCTGCTGTGGTCGGCGGTGACCGTGTTCGTGGTCGCCTGGATCGCGCAGTTCATCGGCCACAAGTTCGAAGGCCGCAAGCCCAGCTTCCTCACCGACCTGGTCTACCTGCTGATCGGCCCGGCCTGGGTGCTGGCCAAGCTGTACCGGCAGCTCGGCTGGAAGTACTGAGCGGCCTGCCGCGCCCGCCTCAGCGCGGCGCATCCCCGGGCACCGGCCCGAACATCGCCGCCGCGGGATGGAACGGGCGCGGCGCGTATCCGAGGTCGCGCCGCGCCGGCCCATCGTCGAAGGCGAGGTCGGCGCGCATGCGCGCCAGCACCGCCGGCCCGGCATCGTGCAGCCGCAACCGGCGCGCCATCGCCGCCGCCACCGCGAACAGCGGCCCCGGCAGGACCAGCAGCCGGGCGGGCGGGCGCAGCGCGCCCAGCACGCGCGCGACCATGTCGCGATAGTCCAGGGTCTCGCCACCGGGCAGGTCGTAGGCGCGCATGCCATCGCCCTGGCGACCGAGGGCGGCGACCGCCGCCGCGGCCAGGTCGTCCACGTGCACAGGCTGGCGCAGCCCGCGCGCATCGTGCGGCAGGACGAAGACCCCGTGGCGCGCGGCCAGCGCGGCGATGCGGGTGAGGTTGCGGTCGCTGCCGGCGCCGTACACCAGGGTCGGCCGCAGCAGGGTCGCCTGCGCACCACGCGCGGCGGCGGCCTGCTCCACGCGGCCTTCCGCCTCGCGCAGGCGCGCGGCGACGTCGCGCTCGGCCGCATCCGGCGACGCGCCCTTGACGTGCACGCTGGTCGAGCCGAACGCCACCACCCGTGACCGCCCGCTGTCGGTGCGCGCATACCACTGCGAGAACAGGTCGAGCGGGCCGCAGCTCAGGATCGCGTCGAAGCCGCGGCCGTCGCCGGCCGCATCGGGCAGCGCGCCGGTGCGCCACGCCACGCCATCCCGGGCCGGCTGCGCATCGCGTGACAACGCGACCACCTGCCAGCCGGACGCCAGCAGCCGTTCCAGCACGCGCCGGCCGATCTGGCCGCTGGCGCCGAACAGCAGCGCGCGCGGGGCCGGATCAGCGGGATCCATCGAGGCGGGATACGGGTGGCATGCGCGACAGGATACCGGCACGGTCCCCGTGCGGAGGCGCACGCCCGGCGGCCACGCGACCCGCAGCGCTGTCCCGGGTGGACACCTCGACCCATGACGATCCGCGCCTGTGGGCGCGGACACGGCTGTTACACTCGAACCTGTTCCACGCCGATCGATCCAGTTCGCGGATGATCCCCTTCCTGGAAATCCTGCTCGCCTTGCCGTTCCTGGCGGCCGTGGCGATGGCATTCCTGCGCACGCGTCCGCGCGGGCAGGTGGCGTGGGTGGCCGCGGCCGCGCCGCTGCTGGGCCTGCTGGTGCTCGCCTGGGCCACGCCGTCGGTGCTGCAGGGCTGGACGCTGCGTGCCGACCACGCCTGGATCCCGCAGGTCGGCATGGACCTGGACCTGCGCCTGGACGGCCTGGCGTGGATGTTCGCCGGGCTGGTGCTGGCGATCGGCGCGCTGGTGGTGATGTACGCGCACTACTACCTGTCGGAGGACGACAGCGCGCCGCGCTTCTTCGGCTGCCTGCTGTTCTTCATGGGCTCGATGCTGGGCGTGGTGGTCGCCGGCAACCTGCTCCTGCTGCTGGTGTTCTGGGAGCTCACGAGCATCAGCTCGTTCCTGCTGATCGGCTTCTGGTACAAGCGCCAGGACGCGCGCGAGGGCGCGCGCATGGCCCTGGCGATCACCGGCGGCGGCGGCCTGGCGCTGCTCGGCGGCGTGCTGCTGATCGGCCGCATCGTCGGCAGCTACGACCTGGACACGGTGCTGGCCTCCGGCGACCTGATCCGCGCCAGCGCGCTGTACCCGTGGGTGCTGGCCCTGGTCCTGGCCGGCGTGTTCACCAAGAGCGCGCAGTTCCCGCTGCATTTCTGGCTGCCGCACGCGATGGCCGCGCCGACGCCGGTCTCGGCCTACCTGCATTCGGCGACCATGGTGAAGGCCGGCGTGTTCCTGCTGGCGCGGCTGCACCCGGCGCTGGCCGGCACCGACCTGTTCTTCTACGTGGTCACCAGCATCGGCGCGATCACCCTGCTGCTCGGCGCGTGGTACGCGATCTTCCAGCACGACCTCAAGGGCCTGCTGGCCTACTCGACGATCTCGCACCTGGGCCTGATCACCCTGCTGTTCGGCCTGTCCACGCCGATGGCGGTGGTCGCCGGCGTGTTCCACATTCTCAACCACGCCACGTTCAAGGCCTCGCTGTTCATGGCCGCCGGCATCATCGACCACGAGACCGGCACCCGCGACATGCGCCGCCTGGGCAACCTGCGGCGGCTGATGCCGGTCACCAGCGTGCTGGCGATCACCGCCTCGCTGGCGATGGCCGGGATCCCGCTGCTCAACGGGTTCCTGTCCAAGGAGATGTTCTTCACCGAGGCGCTGGACATCGACGGGCACCGCGGGATGGCGATCGCGATCAGCCTGGCGGCCCTGCTGTACGCGATGTTCGGCGTGGCCTACAGCCTGCGCTTCGTCCACGAGACCTTCTTCGGCGACGGCCCGCACGGGCTGGACCGGGTCCCGCACGAGCCGCCGCGCTGGATGAAGATCCCGGTCGAGGTGCTGGTCCTGCTGTGCGTGGCGGTGGGCATGTTCCCGGCCTGGACCGTGGCCCCGGTGCTCCATGCCGGCGCCACCGCGATCCTCGGCGACGACATGCCGTCCTACAGCCTGGCCATCTGGCACGGCTTCAACGCGCCGCTGCTGATGAGCATGGCCGGCACCGTGGGCGGCATCGCCCTGTACTTCGGCCTGCGCCGGCTGCTGGACCTGCACGCGATCGTGCGGCAGTCGTTCGGCCGCAGCCTGTTCCGCTGGAACATGGAGGCGCTGTACGCGCTGGCCGAGCGCTTCACCGCGCGGATCGCCAACGGCAGCCTGCAGCGCAGCCTGGTCTGGCTGGTGCTGGCCGCGCTGGCCGCCGGCGCGGCGCCCTTCCTGTTCGGGCCGCACGCGTTGCCGCCGGCGCGCGCGCCGCAGCCGATGCCGCTGCTGGGCTGGCTGCTGTGGCTGGTGCTGGTGGCCTGCGCGCTGTACACGGTGCGGATCTACCGCCAGCGCCTGCTGGCGCTGATCGTGCTCGGCGGCGCCGGGCTGATGGTGAGCCTGGCGTTCGTGTTCCTGTCCGCCCCGGACCTGGCCCTGACCCAGCTGCTGGTGGAAATGGTCAGCCTGGCGCTGCTGCTGCTCGGCCTGCACTACCTGCCGCCGCGCTCGCCGCCCGAGCGCGCGCCGCGGCGGCGCGTGCGCGACGTGGCCGTGGCGCTGGCCGCGGGACTGGGGATCGGCCTGCTCTCCTACGCGGTGATGACCCGGCCGCCCGGCGAGCCGGCCAGCCTGGAGATGCTGGCGCGCTCGCTGCCCGAGGCGTATGGCCGCAACGTGGTGAACGTGATCCTGGTCGACTTCCGCGGCTTCGACACCTTCGGCGAGATCACCGTGTTCGGCGTGGCCGCGCTGATCGTGCACGCGCTGCTGCGGCGCGCGCGCCTGGCGCCGGAGAAGGTCATGTCGGGCGGGCCGGTGAAGCTGCCGGTGCCGGCGGACCTGGCCCAGCTGATGTTCCCGCTGACCCTCACCGTATCGGTGTTCCTGTTCCTGCGCGGCCACAACGCGCCCGGCGGCGGCTTCATCGCCGGGCTGGTGCTGGCCGTGCCGCTGCTGATCCAGTACGTGATCCAGGGCGCGGCCTCGGTCGAATCGCGCTTCGGCTTCGACTACATCCGCTGCATCGGCGTGGGCCTGATGGTCGCCGGCATCAGCGGCGCGGCCTCGATCCTGTTCGAGGCGGAGTTCCTGACCAGCGGCCATGTCGACCTGGACATCCCGCTGGTGGGCAAGGTGCCGCTGGCCAGCGCGATCGGCTTCGACACCGGCGTGTACCTGGTGGTGTTCGGCGGCGCGATGCTGATCCTGTCGATGCTCGGCACGATCCGGCCCTCGCGCACGCGCGTGGCCCACCTGGGCGTGATCGAGCCGGGCCAGCGTTCGACCCGGACCGGGGAGCTGGGCTGATGGGCACGCGGGCGGAGGCGTACTGATGGAAATGGCGATGGCCAGCGCGATCGGCATCCTCACCGCCGCGGGCGTGTACCTGCTGCTGCGCGCGCGCAGCTTCGACGTGATCCTGGGGCTGACCCTGCTCTCCTACGCGACCAACCTGCTGATCTTCGCCGGCGGCCGGCTGGTCGCCGGCAAGCCGCCGGTCCTGCGCGACGGGGTGGACACCAGCCTGGCCCACTACACCGACCCGCTGCCGCAGGCGCTGGTGCTGACCGCGATCGTGATCGCCTTCGCGATGACCGCGGTGAGCATCGTGATCGCCATCCGCAGCCGCGCCGACAACGACAGCGACCACGTCGACGGCAGCCGTGCCGAGCGCGAGTTCCGCCACGGCGAGCAGCGCCGCCACGCCCTGGCGCGCGAGGCGGCGCTGGCCGCCGAGCGGCGCGAGGACGCGCCGTGAGCCACCTGCCGCTGCTGCCGATCCTGGTCCCGCTGTTCGCCGCGGCGCTGGTGCTGTTCTTCGAGCACCGCCGCTTCGGCATGCTGCCGCAGCGGCTGGTCGCCTGGACCTCGATGGCGGCGATGCTCGCGGTGTCGGCGATGCTGGCGCTGGAGGCCTCCAGCGGTCGGATCCCGGTCTACCTGGTCGGCGACTGGCCCGCGCGGCTGGGCATCGCGCTGATGGTGGACCGGCTGTCGGCGCTGATGCTGCTGGTCGGGCTGCTGCTCGGCGTGGCCTGCCTGCTGCACGCCTGCGCCGGCTGGGACCGGCGCGCGCCGCACTTCCACGCCTTCTTCCAGTTCCAGATGATGGGCCTGAACGGCGCGTTCCTCACCGGCGACGCGTTCAACCTGTTCGTGTTCTTCGAGGTGCTGCTGATCGCCTCGTACGGGCTGATGCTCAGCGGCGGGCGCGGCGAGCGGATGCGCGCCGGCCTGCACTACGTGGCCTTCAACATCGCCGCGTCGGCCCTGTTCCTGATGGCGCTGGGCCTGCTGTACGGCCTGCTCGGCACGCTCAACATGGCGGAGATGGCGGTGCGCGTGGCGCAGGCGCCGCCCCAGGACCTGGCCCTGATCCAGGCGGCGGCGGGACTGCTGCTGGTGGTGTTCTGCGCCAAGGCCGCGCTGCTGCCGCTGTACTTCTGGCTGCCGCAGACCTACACGCACGCACCGGGCGCGGTGGCCGCGCTGTTCGCGGTGATGACCAAGGTCGGCCTGTACGCGGTGCTGCGCGTGGCCACGCTGAGCTTCGGCGCGGCCGGCGCGCTGGACGGCTTCGCCTGGCCGGCGCTGCTGGTGCTCGGCGGGGCGACCCTGGCGCTGGCCGCGCTGGGCGTGCTCGCGTCGCGGCGGCTGCGCTCGCTGACCGCGTACCTGGTACTCGGGTCGGCGGCCACGCTGTTCATCGCCTTCGCCCTGGCCACGCCCGGCACGATCGCGGCCGGCCTCTATTACCTGGTGCACAGCACGTTCGCCGGCGCGGCGCTGTTCCTGCTCGCCGACCTGATCCGGCGCCGACGCGGCAGCGCCGGCGACCGCAAGGACGTGATCGCGCCGCTGCCCGAGCGCGCGGTACCCGGCGTCCTGTTCCTGCTGGCGGCGGTGTCGCTGGCCGGGCTGCCGCCGCTGTCCGGCTTCATCGGCAAGCTGCTGCTGCTCGAAGCGGTGCCGGCCGGCGCGCGTACCGGCTGGGTCTGGGCGCTGGTCCTGGGCAGCAGCTTCATGATGATCGTGGGGCTGGCGCGCGCGGGAACGCGGCTGTTCTGGCGCGTGGAACCCTGGCCGGACGCGACCCCCGACCGCATCGCCGCCTACACCCCCGCCGAGGCCCTGCCGGCGGCGCCGAGCCGGCCGCTGGAGATCGCCGCCACCGCGCTGCTGCTGGGCTACGGCGTCGCCCTGGTGGTGGCCGCGGCGCCGCTGCTCGACTACACCCGCGCCACCGCCGCCCAGCTGCAGTCGCCCGGCGACTACGTGCAGCAGGTGCGCGCGGCGACGCCGGCGCTGAGGGAGCCGTGATGGCCGGCCGCCATGTCCCCGCCTGGCGCCGGCGCTGGCTGCCCTCGCCGCCGCTGAGCGTGGTGGTGTTCTGCTTCTGGCTGCTGATGAACGACCAGGTGACCACCGGCCACGCCGTGATGGCGCTGCTGCTGGCGGTGCTGGTGCCTGCGTTCGCCGCGCGCCTGGACCGCGAGTTCGCGCGCATCGGCAACCTCGGGGGGGTGCCGAGGATGCTCGGCATCCTCGCCCTGGACATCGTCCGCTCGAACATCACCGTGGCCCGCCAGGTGCTGGGCCCCGAGCGGCGGATCACGCCCGGTTTCATCTGGGTGCCGCTGGACATCGCCAACATCCACGGCATCGCCGCGCTGACCAGCATCATCACCCTCACCCCGGGCACGGTGTCGGCGGCGCTGTCCGACGACCGCCGCTACCTGCTGGTGCACGTGCTCAACCTGAAGGACGCCGACGAGGTGATCCGCCAGATCAAGACCCGCTACGAGGCGCCGCTGATGGAGATCTTCCCGTGACCCCGCAGATGCTGGTCGAGTGGGCCATCACCGGTTCGATGCACGTGGTCGGCGTGGCGATGCTGCTCGCCCTGTACCGGCTGCTCAGGGGCCCCAGCGTGCCGGACCGGATCCTCGCGCTGGACACGCTGTTCGTCGCCGCCATCGCCCAGCTGATGCTGTTCGGCATGCACCTGGGCACGGCGGTGTACTTCGAGGCGGCGCTGGTCATCGCCATGCTCGGCTTCGTCGGCACGGTGGTGCTGAGCAAGTACGTGCTGCGCCGGGACATCGTCGAATGAGCTGGGTCGTCGCCATCGCCCTGGTGCTGCTGCTGGCGGCCGGCTGCTTCTTCATCCTGGTCGGCTCCTACAGCCTGGTGAAGCTGTCCGAGTTCTTCAAGCGCCTGCACGGCCCGACCAAGGCCAGCACGCTCGGCGTGGGCTGCGTGCTGCTCGCCTCGGTCGGCTACCACTGGCTGTCCGACACCGACCCGCAGCCGCGCGAGCTGCTGGTCACCGCGTTCCTGTTCATCACCGCGCCGATCAGCGCGCACCTGATGGCCAAGGCCGCGCTGTCGCTGCACATGGCGGAGCGACCGCCGCAGCCCGGCGGCGCCACCGAGGAAGACCCGCAGGGACCGGCGGCCTGACGCCGCCGCTACAGGAACAGCAGCAGCTCCAGCACCGCCCAGGCCAGGAACGCCAGGCACAGGATCCCGCCTTCCTGCTGGGTGATGCGCCGCCCGCTGCGCAGCAGCGGGTACACCAGCAGCACCAGCACCAGCACCGCCGGCAGTTCGAACTTCACGAACGAGGCCGGCAGCGCCAGCGGCTGCGCCAGCGCCATGCCGCCGACGATGGCGAGCAGGTTGAACAGGCTGGACCCGATCACGTGGCCGGCCACCATGTCGCCCTGCCCGCGCCGCGCCGCCGCGACCGCCGCGGCGATCTCCGGCAGCGCGGTGCCGACGGCCACCGGCAGCAGGCCGACCATCAGCGGGGTCAGGCCCAGCCGCTGGCCCAGTTCGAGGCCGCCGCCCACCACCCAGCGCGCACCGAAATACAGCGCCACCGCCGCCACCGCCAGGCGCAGCAGGTTCTGCAGCAGCCCGGTGCGGGTGCTGGCGAAGGCCACGACTTCCGCCTGCACCTCCGCGTCCTCGCGGGCGCCGTGCCGGAGCACGAACGCGGCCACCGCCAGGAACCCGAGCAGCAGCACCGCGCCTTCGACGCGGCCGACATAGCCGTCCAGGCCGAACGCCATCAGCGCGAACGTGGCCACGGCCAGCAGCACCAGCATCGGCACCAGCACGCGCGCGCGCAGCACCAGCGGCGCGGCCAGCGCCGCCAGGCCGAGGGTCAGGCCCAGGTTGACCACGTTGCTGCCGACCGCGTTGCCCAGCGCCAGGTGCGGCTGCTGCTGCCACATCGCCCGCAGGTTCACCGCCAACTCCGGGATCGAGGTGCCGAAGGCGAGCAGCAGCAGGCCGGCCGCGAACGGCCTCATGCCCAGCCGCTGGGCCAGCCCGGACACGCCCTTGACCGCCGAATCCCCGCCCAGCGCCAGCACGAGCAGGCCCAGCGCGAACAGTCCCAGTGCCTCCGCCATCGCCGCTACTCCCTTGGCCCGCTACGGGGCCCCCGTGCCGATTCTATGCCGGTCCCCGCGGCCGCCGGGATCGACCGGTCCGCCGCTCAGCTGCAGCCCTCGACATAGTCCACCTGCGGCGGCAGCCCGATGCGCCATTCCTGGACGCGCCCCTGCGCGTCGGTCTCGAACAGCAGCACCGCTTCGCCGCCCTCGCGGGTTACCCGCAGGTATTTGGCCCCCTCCACGTACTTGTGGGGGCGCTCCTCGATCCGGCCCGGGTACAGCGCCGCGATCTCGGTCGAGGGCATGCCGATCCGGCCGCCGCCGGGCGCGGTGGTCGAAGGATCGTCCACGTCCACCCGCACGAACCTCCCGCCCTCGACCATGAAGCCGGTGCCGTACCCCTGCGCCGGACGCGGGTGCGGGAACAGGTAGTGGCAGCCCGCGGGATCGTCCGCCGGCGCCTGGCCCTCCAGCGCGCCGCCCCAGGCCATGCGCAGCGCCTGCGGTTCGGCACCGAACGGGACCGGGCCGAAGCCGTTGAAGTCCGCCGCCAGCGGCGCCAGCGCGGTCGCCGCGCCGGGGGCGGTGGCCGGCGGCACCTCTTCCTGCGGCTCGTCGAGCGCAGGGTCGGCGGCCACGTCCACGCTGGCGGCCTCGTGGCCGGCGTCGGCCGGCGCACGCGCGCACGAGGCGAGCACCAGTGCGAAAGTCAGCAGGCAGGCATCGAGCGTCCTGGACGACATGCGGTTCCCCTGTGCGAACGGTGCACGGAGGCTGGCAAACGACTCGTCAACGGCAGGCGAAGGGCCCGGCCGCCCCCACCGGGCTCAGCGGGGTGCGGCGAAGTGGCGCCCCAGGCCCGCCCAGCACGCCTGGTAGCCGCGCTGGCGGTGCCCGGCCTCCAGTGCCTGCGCGGCCGGGCGGATCACCGCCCGTGTCTCGAACATGAAGGCCATCGTGTCGGCGATCACGTCCGGTCGCGACAGGTCCGCGGCCGAGGCCTTGTCGAACGTGGCCGCGTCGGGCCCGTGCCCGCTCATGCAGTTGTGCAGCGAGCAGCCGCCCGGGACGAAGCCCTCGGCCTTGGCGTCGTAGGCGCCGTGCACCAGGCCCATGAACTCGCTGGCGACGTTGCGGTGGAACCACGGCGGACGGAAGGTGTGCTGCGCCACCAGCCAGCGCGGCGGGAAGATCGCGAAGTCCACGTTCGCCGTGCCGGGCGTGTCGCTGGGCGCGGTGAGCACGGTGAAGATCGACGGGTCCGGGTGGTCGAAGCTGATCGAGCCGATCGCGTTGAACCGCCGCAGGTCGTAGCGGTACGGCGCGTAGTTGCCGTGCCAGGCGACCACGTCCAGAGGACTGTGGCCGATGCCTGCGCGCCAGAGGTGGCCCTGGAACTTGGCGACCAGCTCGAAATCGCCTTCGCGGTCCTCGTAGGCGGCCACCGGCGTCTCGAAGTCGCGCGGGTTGGCCAGGCCGTTGGCGCCGATCGGGCCCAGGTCCGGCAGCCGCAGCGGCGCGCCGAAATTCTCCAGCACGTAGCCGCGCGACGGCCCGTCGGGCAGTTCGACGCGGAAGCGCACGCCGCGCGGCACCACCGCGATCTGCTGCGGCTCGACCTCGAGCACGCCCAGTTCGGTGGCGATCCGCAGCCGGCCCTGCTGCGGCACCAGCATCAGCTCGCCGTCGGCGTCGTAGAACCAGCGCCCGTCCATGTCGCGGTCGGCCGCATAGAGGTGGATGCCCACCCCCTGCTGCGCCGCGGGCGAGCCGTTGCCGGCCATGGTGTACAGGCCATCGACGAAATCGGTCGCGACGGCCGGCAGCGGCAGCGGGTCCCAGCGCAGCTGGTCCGGGGTGACCGGGCCGTGGCCGAAGTCGTTGTGGAAGCGTGGCTGGTCCAGCGGCGAGAACGAACCGTGCATCGCCGCCGGGCGGATCCGGTACAGCCAGCTGCGCCGGTTCTGCCCGCGCGGCGCGGTGAAGGCGCTGCCGGACAGCTGCTCGGCATACAGCCCGTGGGCCACGCGCTGCGGCGAGTTCTGCCCGACCGGCAGGGTCCCGGGCACGGCCTCGGTGGCGAACTCGTTGCCGAAGCCGGTCATGTAGGCGGAACGGGCGGTGCTCATCTTTCGTCCTTGCGGTGGCGGCCGCCCGTCGCGCGCCGGGCGGCCGGTGGCTCAGAGCACGCCGCGGCGCATCTGGTCGCGCTCGATGCTCTCGAACAGGGCCTGGAAGTTGCCTTCGCCGAACCCTTCGTTGCCCTTGCGCTGGATGATCTCGAAGAAAATCGGGCCGATCGCGTTCTGGGTGAAGATCTGCAGCAGCTTGCGCTGCTTGGTTTCCGGGTCGGCGTCGATCAGGATCTTGTTGCGGCGCAACCGCTCCACGTCTTCGCCGTTGTCCGGGATCCGCTGGTCGATCACGTCGAAGTACGTGTCGGGCGTGTCGAGGAACTCGACCCCGGCCTGGCGCATCTTCTCCACCGTCTCGTAGATGTCGTCGGTGAAGCAGGCGATGTGCTGGATGCCTTCGCCGCGGTAGGCGTCGAGGTATTCGTTGATCTGCGACTTCGGGTCGGACGATTCGTTGAGCGGGATCCGGACCATGCCGTCCGGCGCGGTCATCGCCTTGGACAGCAGCCCGGTCTTGGCGCCCTTGATGTCGAAGTAGCGGATCTCGCGGAAGTTGAACAGCCGCTCGTAGTAGTCGGCCCACTTGGCCATGTTGCCGTGGTACAGGTTGTGGGTCAGGTGGTCGATGAAGGTCAGGCCGAAGCCCCTGGGCATCAGCTCCACGCCCGGCAGGTATTCGTAGTCCGGGTCGTGGATCGTGCCCTTCTCGTCGTAGCGGTCGACGATGTAGAGCATGCAGTCGCCGATGCCCTTGATCACCGGCGCGGCCACCGCCTTGCTCAGCTCGTCGCGCGCGTCGAAGGCCTCCGCGCCGTTCTTCAGCGCCTGGGTGCGCGCCCAGTCGGCCAGCTTCCTGACCCGGATCGCGAAGCCGCAGGCGCTGGGGCCGTGCTGCTCGGCGAATCGGGCGGCGAAGGAATCCGGATCCTCGTTGATCAGGAAGGTGCAGTCGCCCTGGCGATAGGTGCTGATCGGGCGGGTCTTGTGCCGCGCGACCTGGACGAAGCCGAGCTGGCGGAAGTAGTCGTGCAGCTGCTGCGCCTGCCCGGCCGGCGCGGCGAACTCGACGAATTCGAAGCCGTCGATCCCCATCGGGTTCTCGAACTGGCTGACGGCCATGCCGGCGTTGGGACCGGACGTGGCCGGGAGGACTTGCGATTGCGCGCTCATGATGGCTTCCTGAGCACCCCGTGGGGGCGGTCTGTTTTCAATCCCCTTTTATAGTTACCCCTGCAACCAATAGCAAGGTCTCCCGCCGCATGTCCGCTCCGAACGTTTCCGAAACCTCCGGCGCCGCGCCCGACGCGGACGCCCCCCGCCACGCCCAGCTCGAGCTGGAGAACTTCCTGCCCTACCGCCTCAGCGTGCTCTCCAACCGGGTCAGCCAGACCATCGCCGACATCTACCAGAAGCGTTTCGGGCTGGCGATCACCGAGTGGCGCGTGATGGCGGTACTGGGCCGCTTCCCCGACCTGTCGGCCAACGAGGTCGCCGAGCGCACCGCCATGGACAAGGTCGCGGTCAGCCGGGCGGTGGCCCGCCTGCTGGAGCGCAGCCTGATCATGCGCGAGATCCACAGCGACGACCGCCGCCGCTCGGTGCTGGCGCTGTCGGAAGTGGGCTACACGGTCTACGACGAGATCGCGCCGATGGCGCTGGGCTGCGAACAGCGGCTGATCGCCACGCTGGACGAGGAGGAGCGGGCGATGCTGGACCGGCTGCTGGTCAAGCTCTCCGGCCCCGGCCTGAGCGCCCTGCGCGAAGGCGTGTAGTCGCACCTCCTCCGGGGAGGAGGCGAATGCTCAGGGCGCCGCCACCGGCGGCGCCCACGCTTCCAGGAACGCCTTGATCCGGCGGCGGTCGGCCTTGCCGTTGCGCAGCAGGTCCATGCCCGCCTGCGCGTGCAACACCTGCCCGTCCGCGTCGAGCACCAGCAGGTGGGGCGCCTGCGCCTCGGCGCTGCCGGGGTAGCCGGCCAGGAACGGCGCATTGGCCGGCGCGCTGCGGTCGACCTTGACCCAGACGAAGCCGGCGTCACGCAGGTGCCGCAACGGCGCCTCGCCCTCGATCCGTTCGTCCAGCGCGGCGCATTCGCCGCAGGCCGCGTCGCCGAGTTCCAGCACGATGCGCCTGCCGCCACGCTTGGCTTCGACTTTCGCGGTCTCCAGGTCGTTGGCGGCGCTGCGGTTGGGATCGAACGCCGCGCCCAGCGCCGCGATCGCGGCGATGTCGGCCGCGGCGGGGGTGTTGCCCGAGACGACCGGCTCGCGCGTATCGGCGACCGGCGGCTTCTGCGGCGTGGTGTCGACCGGCAGCGGCGGGCCCGGGGGCGGCGCCGGCTCCTGGGCGCCGCAGGCACCCAGGAGGCCGAAGACCAGCATCGTCGCGACGGGCATGGCGGCACGGCGCACGCCGGCCATCCTCACTTGACCCCGTGCATCAGCTTCTGGATCAGCGGCGCGATCAGGAACAGGAGCACGCCGCTGCCCAGCAGGATCCAGAAACCGATCGTGTAGCCGGCGAACGCCGACTCGACCGTCATGCCGGTTTCGCCGCTGACGTGGCTGGCGAAGATGCCCGACAGGTTGTTGCCGATCGCCGTGGACAGGAACCAGCCGCCCATGCCGAAGCCGACCAGTCGGACCGGCGCCAGCTTGGTGACCATCGACAGGCCGATCGGCGACAGGCACAGCTCGCCGACCGACTGGATCACGTAGACCATGAACAGCGTCCAGAACGGGATCTTCAGCGTCTGCGGGTCGACCATGCTGGACAGGGCCAGCATCAGCAGCAGGAACGCCAGGCCGTTGAAGATGATGCCGAAGCCGAACTTGCGCGGGATCGACGGGTTGAGGGTGCCCGCGGAGTTGCCGAGGTCGATCCGGGTCGCCCACACGCCCAGCACCAGCACCAGCGCGGACATCGCGAAGAACGCCCAGCCCGGCATCACGCCCAGGCCGCTGAGCCGGTACATCGCCAGGATCGAGAGCACGGTCGAGACCACGCCCACCAGCAGGCGCACCAGCCGCATCGCGCCCAGGTTCGGCTGCGCCCTGCTGAGCCTGACCCACAGCCAGGCCAGCACCGGCGCCAGGGTGATGATGGCCAGCGAGTTCACCGACTGGAACCAGCCCACCGGGAACACCCAGCCGCCGAAGTCGCGGTTGACGATGTTCTGCGCGAGGAAGTTGAACGAACTGCCCGCCTGCTCGAAGAAGCACCAGAACAGCACGTTGAACACGAAGATGATCAGCATGGCGATGGCCATGTCGCGCCGGACCGGGCCGTCGCGGAAGCCTTCGCGCAGGATCAGCACGCACAGGCCGACGAACAGCACGGTCAGGATCCACTGCAGCGCACCCGCGCCGATCGACAGCAGGAAGTACACCAGCGGGATCGACGCCAGCGCCAGCACCCCGGTGACCAGCACCCGGCCGT
Organism: Pseudoxanthomonas fibrivorans; assembly: GCF_041464125.1. Classification (NCBI taxonomy): domain Bacteria; kingdom Pseudomonadati; phylum Pseudomonadota; class Gammaproteobacteria; order Lysobacterales; family Lysobacteraceae; genus Pseudoxanthomonas; species Pseudoxanthomonas fibrivorans. The sequence goes on from NZ_JBGNUG010000001.1 coordinate 2,095,758, forward strand.
GGCCCTCGGTGCCGGGCAGCGGACGGCCGATGCCCTGCAGCTGCTGGCGGCCGAACCAGAACCAGACCAGGCTGATCAGCATGCCGATGCCCGAGACCAGGAACACGACCTTGAAGGTCGGCATTTCCGGCGTGCCGCCCATCACCCGTTCGGCCAGCAGGCCGGTCAGCCAGGGCGCGAGCATGGCGCCGAGGTTGATGCCCATGTAGAACAGGGTGAAGCCCGAGTCGCGGCGCTCGTCCCCGGTGGCGTACAGCTTGCCGACCATGGTCGAGATGTTCGGCTTGAACAGGCCGTTGCCGACGATCACCGTGGCCAGGCCCAGTTTGAACACCGCCTCGCTGGGCCACATGATCATGAACAGGCCGGCGGCCATGATCAGCGCGCCCATCAGGATCGAACGCTGGTAGCCGATCACCCGGTCGGCCACGTAGCCGCCGAACAGCGCCGCCGCGTACACCAGCGCCAGGTAGGCGCCGTAGAGCTTGCTCGCCGGCGCCTCGCCGCTGGCGTCGCCGCCGTAGAACTGGGCCACGATGTACAGCGCCAGCGCCCAGCGCATGCCGTAGAAGGCGAAGCGCTCCCAGAACTCGGTCATGAACAGCATCCACAACGGCCTGGGATGGCCCATGATCTGGGTGAAGGCGGGCGGGGCGGGCGGCTGCGGTGGCAGGCCCGCGGCCTTGGGCTCGACGACGTCGGCGCTCATGCAAATCCTTGAAAACTGAATGGGATACGCAGGGCCGTCGGCCCCGGAGTGGGCCGAGAATCACCGAGGACGGCGCCGGCCGTCAATGCGACGCCGCCGTCGCCGGCGCCCGGAATCCGGCAGTTTTCCCTTTGCCGGCGGCCACTTGCGGTCGCAACCATGTGCGCGGGACGGCCCGCCAGGCGGCATCCCGGTTCGTGCGCGCGCACGGACTCAACCGGGGCCGATGCTGGTCCGGACCTCGAACAGCTCGGGGAAGAAGGTCAGCTCCAGCGCCTCCTTGAGGAAGCCCACCCCGCTGGAACCGCCGGTGCCGCGCTTGAAGCCGATGATCCGCATCACCGTGCGCATGTGCCGGAACCGCCACAGCTGGAACTGGGTTTCCAGGTCGACCAGGTCCTCGCACAGCGAGTATTCGCGCCAGTAGCGGTCGGTGTCTTCGTAGATGCGCTCGAACACCGGCCGCAGCACCGGGTCGGACACATGCGCCGAGCTCCAGTCGCGCCCCTCCTCCAGGTACGCGAGGGGAATGGCATGGCCGAACCGGGCCAGGTAGCGCAGGAACTCCTCGTACAGGCTCGGCTGTTCGAGCTCGGCCCGCAGTGCACCCTGCCCTTCCGGGTCGTGGGCGAACACCCGGACCATGCCCGGGTTCTTGTTGCCCAGCAGGAATTCCACCGCCCGGTACTGCAGCGACTGGAATCCCGAGGAGGGCCCGAGCAGGTGGCGGAACCCCATGTATTCGGACGGGGTGAGCGTTTCCAGCACCGACCACTGCTCGGTCAGCTGGCGCAGCACCTGCTTGCTGCGCGCCAGCACCTTGCGGCACTGCCAGACCTGGTCGGCCTTGAGGAACTCGCGCGCCGCGTGCAGCTCGTGCATCAGCAGCTTCAGCCACAGCTCCGAGACCTGGTGCTGGACGATGAACAGCATCTCGTCGTGGTGCGGCGGATCGGACAGCGGCTGCTGCGCCGACAGCAGGCGCTCCAGGTGCAGGTAGCCGGCATAGGTCATCCGGCCGTGGAGGTCGGTGTGGATGCCCGGTTCGAGCGGACGCTGGTTCTTGTCGAGGGTCATCGGTGGCGGGACGGCGCGCGGGGCGGCAAGGGTAACCCAGGCGTGCGCCGGAGCCGTCCTGGCCACCGCTGTCATCTCCGGCGCGATGCTGAACAGGCTTGCGCAAGTCCGTGGAATACAAGCGTTGTTGCGCTGCACGGCGGGTTTCACCGGGCCGTTCCGTACCATATGCAACTTTCCTGTACGCATTCCAGCGCAAGGCTGGCGCACGCATGAGCCACGTTGCACGCTTCGAAATCGACTACCTCCAGTTCCTGGGCGTGGACGGCCAGCCGGTCCGCGAGTTCCCACCCGCGCTGCGCGACCCGGCCGCGCTGCTGCCGCTGTTCAAGCAGATGCTGTTCGTGCGTGCCTTCGACACCAAGGCCATCGCCCTGCAGCGCACCGGCAAGCTCGGCACCTACGCGCCGTGCCTGGGCCACGAGGCCACCCACGTCGGCATCGGCGCGGCGATGGCCGAGGGCGACGTCTATGCGCCCAGCTACCGCGAGTACGGCACGCTGTTCATGCGCGGCGTGCGACCGCGCGAGGTGCTGCTGTACTGGGGCGGCGACGAACGCGGCAACGACTTCCAGGAAGGCGGCGCGCGCCACGACTTCCCGTTCTGCGTGCCGATCTCCACCCAGTGCCTGCACGCGGCCGGCGCCGCGCTGGCGTTCAAGCTGCGCGGCGAACCGCACCTGGCGGTGGCCACCTGCGGCGACGGTGGCAGCTCCAAGACCGACTTCTATGCCGCGCTCAACTCCGCGGGCGCCTACGACCTGCCACTGGTGCTGGGCGTGATCAACAACGGCTGGGCGATCTCGGTGCCGCGCGCGGCGCAGACCGGCGCGCAGACGCTGGCACAGAAGGGCATCGCCGGGGGCCTGTTCTGCCTGCAGGTCGACGGCAACGACCTGGTCGCGGTGCTGGAGGCGATGCGCATCGCCGGCGAACGCGCGCGCAGCGGCCAGGGCGGCAGCGTGATCGAGTTCATGACCTACCGCCTGTCTGACCACACCACCGCCGACGACGCGCGCCGCTACCGCGACGACGCCGAGGTCAAGTACGCCTGGGCGCGCGAGCCGATCGCGCGACTGCGCGCCTGGCTGACCGCGCAGGGCGCCTGGAGCGAGGCCGACGAAAAGGCCTGGAAGGACGAATGCGAACGCCTGGTCAACATCGAGGTCGACGCCTACCTGGCCACGCCGGTGCAGCCGGTGGAGGCCATGTTCGACTACCTTTACGCCGATCCGCCGCCGGAGCTGCTGGCCCAGCGCGCGGCCGCGATCGCCCTGGAACAGCGCCCCATGGAGCAGCGCCATGGATGACATCCGCACCAATCCCCGCGAACCCCAGCCGGGCCACGGCAACGGCGACGCCGTCGCCTCCACCGACGCCAGCCGCGGAGGACAGCCGATGACCGCGACCCCGACCGCCGTCCCCATCACCCTGATCGAGGCCATCACCCAGGCGCTGGCGTGGGAACTGGAGCACGATCCCTCGGTGCTGGTGCTGGGCGAGGACGTGGGCGTCAACGGCGGCGTGTTCCGCGCCACCGCCGGCCTGCAGCAGACCTTCGGCGCGCAGCGCGTGCTGGACACGCCGCTGGACGAGACCACCATCGCCGGCCTGTCGGTCGGCCTGGCCGCGCAGGGCATGAAGCCGGTGGCCGAGGCCCAGTTCGACGGCTTCGTCTACCCGATGGTCGACCACCTGGTCTGCCATGCCGCGCGCCTGCGCAACCGCACCCGCGGCCGACTGCACTGCCCGATGGTGCTGCGCGTGCCGTGGGGCGGCGGCATCCGCGCGCCGGAGCACCACAGCGAGGCCAACGAGGCGATCTTCACCAACGTGCCCGGCCTGCGCGTGGTCATGCCGTCCTCGCCGCAGCGGGCCTACGGCCTGCTGCTGGCGGCGATCCGCGACGAGGACCCGGTGATCTACATGGAGCCCAAGCGGATCTACCGCCAGTACAAGGAAGTGGTCGCCAACGACGGCGAGGCGCTGCCGCTGGACGTGTGCTTCGTCCTGCGCGACGGCACCGACGTGACCCTGGTCGCCTGGGGCGCGCAGGTCAAGGAAGCGCTGGAAGCGGCCGACGTGCTGGCGAAGGAAGGCATCAGCGCCGAGGTCATCGACGTGGCCACGCTGCGCCCGCTGGACTTCGACACCATCGCCGAGTCGGTGTCGCGTACCGGCCGTTGCGTGATCGTGCAGGAAGCGCCGCGCACCGCCGGCTTCGGCGCCGAAATCGCCGCGCGCCTGGCCGAGCAGTCGATGTACGACCTGGTCGCCCCGGTCGAACGCGTCACCGGCTACGACACCCACATCCCGCTGTTCCGGCTGGAAATGAAGTACCTGCCGAGCGTGGACCGGGTCGTGGCCGCGGCGCGCCGCGCCGTCGCCCACGGCTGACGCACCCGCGCAGCGCGCTCCCGCGCGGCGCCGCCCAACCTTCCCGGCGCGGCCCCCAGCCGCGCCCGCCGACCTGCCAGGACCACCCGCATGAGCGAGAGCAAGACCTTCCACCTTCCCGACCTCGGCGAGGGCCTGCCCGACGCGACCATCGTCGAGTGGTTCGTCAAGGAAGGCGACACGATCCGCCTGGACGAGCCGCTGGTGTCGATGGAGACCGCCAAGGCGGTGGTCGAGGTGCCCTCGCCCGTCTCCGGCAAGGTGCTGAAGCTGGCGGGCGGCGCCGGCGACGTGGTCGTCACCGGCGCGATGCTCGCCGTGTTCGAGCCGGACGCCTCGCTGCCGCAACGCGCGGAAGGCCAGGACACCGGCCACCACCATGGCGGTGCCCATGCCCCGCCGGCGAAGGCCAGCGCGAGCGACGACGGCGGCGAGCTGCCGGTGCAGCCGGCTCCGTCGGAAGCGCGCGGCGGCGACGCCGGCACCGTGGTCGGCGCGATGCAGAGCTCCGACGCGGTGCACAGCGAACGCGCGATCTCCGTCGGCGGCGTGAAGGCGATGCCGGCGGTACGCGCACTGGCGAAGAAGCTGGGCGTGGACCTGGCACGGGTGCGACCCAGCGGCGCCGACGGCACGGTCAGCCTGGCCGACGTGAAGCAGGCCGCCGCCGCCGGCACCGCCCCGGCGGTGGCCGCGGCGCGCGCGCCGGCCGCAGGTGCACCGGCGCAGGCGAGCCCGCAGGCGGTGGCGCCGCAGCGCACGCCGGTGTCCGCCAGCGGCCGGCCGATGCGCACCCGTCCGCCGGGTCCCGCAACCGCGGCCGCCAGTGGCCAGCCGGAACAGCTCAAGGGCGTCCGCCGCAACATGGCGCGGGTGATGGCCGACGCGCACAGCAAGGTCGTGCCGACCACCCTGGTCGACGATGCGGACCTGCACGCCTGGGTCGGCAAGCAGGACATCACCGCGCGCCTGATCCGCGCGATCGTCGCCGCATGCAAGGCGGTGCCGGCGCTCAACGCCTGGTTCGACGGCGAGGCGCTCGCCGTCACCCGCCATCCGCACGTGGACGTGGGCATCGCGGTGGACACCGACGACGGCCTGTTCGTGCCGGCGCTGCGCAATGCGGACATGCTCGACGCGCGCGGCATCCGCGAGGGCATCAACCGCCTGCGCCACCAGGTCGAGGAACGTTCGCTGCCGGCCAGCGAGCTGTCCGGCTACACGATCTCGCTGTCCAACTTCGGCATGTTCGCCGGCCGCTACGCCACGCCGGTGGTGGTGCCGCCGTGCGTGGCGATCGTCGGCGCGGGGAAGCTCGGCCACGACGTGGTCGCGGTGATCGGCGGCATCGAGGTGCACCGCCGCCTGCCCATTTCGCTGACGTTCGACCACCGTGCCGCCACCGGGGGCGAAGCCGCGCGCTTCCTCAAGGCCCTGCTGGACGACATGTCGCTCCCACAGTGATCCGTCGCGCCGGCGTCGCACCTGCCGTGACGCCGGCGCGTATGGTGGGCGCTCCATTCCCCGGAGCACGCCCATGCCGCACCGCAGCCGCCTGAGCAACCTGGTCCTGGACTGCAGGGTCGAGGACCTCGCCGAATCCGTCGCGTTCTGGAGCCGGGCGCTGGGCAAGCCGGTGGCCAGCCCGGACCAGGACGGCGACGGCCGCTACGCCGAACTGGAAACCGCCGCCGACGAGCCGCAGATCCTGCTGCAGCGGGTGGAGCACGATTCGCGCGTGCACCTGGACATCGAGACCGACGACGTCGAGGCCGAAGCCGAGCGGCTGGTGGCGCTGGGCGCGCGGAAGGTCGCCTTCGTCCACACCTGGTGGGTGATGGAAGCGCCCAGCGGCCATCGTTTCTGCGTGGTCCGGCAGCAGCGAAAGCCCTTCGGGCCGCATACCAGCCGCTGGGACTGAGCCGGCGCGGTCAGCGCTGGCGGGCGCGCTCCAGCCAGACCTCCAGGCCCTGCGCGTTGAGCTCGATGTCCATCTGCAGCAGCCCGAGCACGGACGCATCGTCCAGCGCGCTGCCGTGCGCCTGGGCGCGCTCGAGGTAGTAGCCGGACAACGCCGCGACCAGCGCGCGATGCCGGTCCGGGCGGCCGTCGCAGGCCTGCGCCAGCGAGACCATGGCGTCGATCTGTTCATCCAGTTCGGCGGCCAGGCGCTGCACGCCCTCGACCCGGCCGTAATGGGTCAGGTACATCGCCTGCGGCGATTCGGCGAGCATCCGCGCGATCGAGCCCTGCATCGCCTCGGGCTCGAACTGCACCGGCGAGGAGGTCGGCAGGATGAACGCTCCCCGTGGACTGTCCAGTTCGCGGTAGGACAGGCCGAAGGTATCGCCGGTGAACCAGCTGCGGCTGCGCGCGTCCCACACGCACAGGTGGTGCCGCGCGTGGCCGGGCGTGTCGATGCAGCGCAACGGGCGGCCGGCGAGGTCGACGACGTGGCCGTCGCCGGCCACCACCACGCGCGCGGCCGGGACCGGCACCAGTTCCCCGTAGTGGCGCGCGAATTCGGCCTCGCCGTAGACCGCCATCGCCCCGGCCACCAGCCGCGCCGGATCGACCATGTGCGGCGCCGCGCGCGGATGGGCGACCAGCTGCGCGTTGGGCAGCCGCTGCATGAGCGCGCCGGCGCCTCCGGCATGGTCGAGGTGGACGTGGGTCAGCACCAGCCAGTCGACGTCGGCGGGCGCCAGTCCCGCGACGTCCAGCGCCGCCAGCATCGCCTCGAGGCTGTGGTTGGTGCCGCAGTCGACGAACGCACCCCGTCCGTCCTCCACCACCAGGTAGGCCGCGTCGAACCCGGCGCGTACGTAGCCCGTGTCGATCGTATGGATGCCGTGTTCTGGCATGGGTCGTCCCTTTCCGCAGCGATGCTCCAGTGGCGCTGCGGACATCCTAGTCAGGCATGGCCATGCCGGCGATCCGGCTTTGGTCGTAAGGGCCGCGCCCGCCACGACCGGGCGGCGCCATCATCGCTGCGCGTGCCAGCGCCGTGCCATCAGCCGCATCCGCAGGGGAATCGCCAGCGCCAGCACCGCCAGGAAGGCGCCGTAGGCGTAGAGCACCGCGAGCACCTGCCGCCAGATCGGTCCGCTGCGGGCGTCGGCGACGCCCTCCGCGTAGCCCCAGTGCATGCCGGCGATGCTCAGGACCAGCGCCAGCACAAGCACCGTCGCGTCGAACGCCCTGCGGGCCAGCGGACGCGGCGTGCGCGGGTAGAACCAGTACAGCGCACCGAGCAGCGCGAACCACGGCAGGAACAGGATCAGCGAGAGCCAGGCCATGGCGCGCTCAGGCGTCCGCTTCGGCCAACTGCCGCAGCGCGTCGATGATCCCGTCCACGCCGGCCAGGTCCTCGCCGAGCGTGCCGATCCGCTCCCCGAGCAGGCCCACCGCGCGCAGTTCCATCTCGTGCAGCGCGTTGAGGCCCTCGCGCCTGAGCCGGGCGATCACCTCGCCCGCCTCGCGCGGCGACTGGTGGCCATCGCCCTGCAGCAGCACGCGGCCGTCGCCGTCGACCAGCTTGAAGTGGAAGCGGCCGTCGGCTTCGCGGTACTGCTTGATCTGCGGGAGCTTGGCCGCCGCGGCCTTCTTCGCGCCGGCGCTGGCGCCGGCGACCTGGAACGGGCCCAGCCCCACTGCGCGCTGCAGGCCGTCCAGCAGCGGCACGGTGACGTCGCGCGCCTTGCGCGCGCCCTCCAGCAGGATCTCCTCCAGCTGTGCCGGCCTGGCGATCAGCTGCGCGTAGTGTTCGCGCATCGGCGCGACGGCCTCGTCCACGCGCGCGAACAGGCGCTGCTTGGCGTCGCCCCAGCCGATGCCGTCGGCGAAGGCATGGCGCATCTCCTCGGCCTGCGCCGGGGTCGAGAACGCCTGGTACAGCTGGAACAGCGCCGAGCCTTCGGTGTCCTTCGGCTCGCCGGGCGCGCGCGAATCGGTGACCACCGACATCACCAGTTTCTTCAGTTCGGCCGGCGGCGCGAACAGCGGGATGGTGTTGTCGTAGCTCTTGGACATCTTGCGCCCGTCCAGGCCGGGCAGCGTGGCCACGCTCTCGTCGATCTGCACCTCCGGCAGCACCAGCGGCTCGCCAGCCTGGCCGGTCGCCTGCCGCCAGGCCTCGCCGTAGAGGTGGTTGAAGCGCTGGCCGATGTCGCGCGCCATCTCGATGTGCTGGATCTGGTCGCGCCCCACCGGCACCTTGTGCGCGCCGAAGGCGAGGATGTCGGCGGCCATCAGCACCGGGTACATGTACAGGCCCGCATTGACGCCCGCATCGGGGTCTTCGCCGGCGGCGGCGTTCTTGTCCACCGCCGCCTTGTAGGCGTGCGCGCGGTTGAGCAGGCCCTTGGCCGCCACGCAGGTCAGCAGCCAGGTCAGCTGCGGGATCTCGACGATGTCCGACTGCCGGTAGAAGGTCACCTTCTGCGGATCCAGGCCGCAGGCCAGCCAGGTCGCGGCGATCTCCAGCCGCGAGCGCGACACGCGCCGCGGGTCGTCGGCCTTGATCAGGGCGTGGTAGTCGGCGAGGAAGAAGAAGCTCTGGACCCCCGGCGCGCGGCTGGCGGCGATCGCGGGCCGGATCGCGCCGGCGTAGTTGCCCAGGTGCGGGGTGCCGGTGGTGGTGATGCCGGTAAGGACTCGGATGCTCATGGCGGGTGCAGCGTGGGGACGCCTCGATTCTACCTTGGGCAGCCCGCACCCCGGTCCGTGGCCCCCTCGACCCCGGCGCGCATGCCGGCGCGTTTGCATGGACGTCGCCTGCCACGGAGCCCCGCCATGCCCTTCGCCGCCGTTCGTCCGTTCCCGACCCGCAACGCCTGGTGCCTGCTCGCGCTGGCCCTCCTCCTGTGCGCCCCCCTTGCCGCGCTGCACGCGGCCGCCGCGTGGCGCACGGCCTCGCCCGTGGACCTCGAGGTAGTGGATCGCGACACCGGGCGGGCCCTGTCCACGTATGCGCACGGCGGACGCACGTGGCTGCCCGGCGAGCCGGGCCACCGCTACGCGGTCCGCCTGCACAACCGCAGTGGCGGGCGCCTGCTGGCGGTGCTGTCGGTGGACGGGATCAACGCGATCGATGGCCGCACGGCCGATCCCCGGCAGGCCGGCTACGTCCTGGAACCGTGGCAGACGCTGGAGGTGGCGGGTTGGCGCAAATCCCTGGACGATGTCGCGCAGTTCGTGTTCGTCGATTCCTCGGCCAGCTACGCGGCGCGCACCGGGCGGCCGGACAACGTCGGGGTCATCGGGGTCGCGGTGTTCCGCGAGAAGCGGATTCCGTACCGGCCAGGGCCGGCCCGCGTCGCCTCTGCCACCGCGGGCGCGGCGGCAGGAGAGGCACACGCGGAAGCGCGCGCGGCGGCTCCCGGGACTTCCGCCGCGGACGCCTACGCGGGCGGCCAGGGCTACCCGCAGGCCAGCCTGGGCACCGGGCACGGCGCCCGGGAGGACGCCCCGGCCATCCACACGCATTTCGTGCGCGAACGCTCGCCGCTGCAGGTCACCGAACTGAGGTACGAGGTCCCCGAGGCCCTGCTGGCCAGGGGCGTGCGGCTGGCACCGGAGTGGCGCCGGGCCCAAGGGGGTGCGTGGGAGCGCGAGCCGCGTGCGTTCCCGGGCGGCTTCGTGCCCGATCCCCGCTGAGTGCAAGAAAACGGCGGCGGACCGGGTCCACCGCCGTGGGGCCGGGAGCGATGTCGTCGTGCTCCCGGGCGTTCATCGGTCAACTCGCCACGTCAGTGGCGATACCGGTCGTCCAGCGACTTCTCGAACTCGCGCACTTCCTTCTCGGCGCGGTCCTGTTCCCAGCCGTAGCGCTCCTGCAGCTTGCCGGCCAGGTACTTGGCATTGCCTTCGGCCACGTCGAAATCGTCGTTGGTCAGGTCGCCCCACTTGGCCTGCATCTGGCCCTTCAGCTGCTTCCAGTTGCCGCCGATGATGTCGCGATTCATATGCTGCTCCTGCGTTGTCGGGGAAGAGAGAGGCGGCCCACGCCCGTGGACCGCGTGCACAGCTTCGCCCATCGTCCGTTCGCCGCCGATCCATCGCGCGTCAACGCGAGGTTATGCGGCTGAACCGATCATGCATGCGCCGTTGCAATGCCTGCATGTCCACGAATCCGCAAAAAGAAAAGGGCCGGATTCCCGGCCCTTTCCGCGACGCATGCCAGCTGCAATCAGCACTTGCCGTCCTTGCAGTCCTGCGCCTTGTCGTCGATCTTGTCGCCGGCGGCCTCGATGTCCTTGCCGGCGCCCGAAACGGTGTTGCAGGCCGACAGCATGGAGACGGAGAACAGGCTGAGCAGGGTCAGGGCGATGATGCGCTTCATGTCGGGATCCTCGTGACGGTGGACCGCACCGGGTGCGGGTTGGCGGCCAATCTGGCGACCCGGCCGTGGAACCGGCGTGAATGCGCCCGGCAATGTTCAGTCGCGCATCAGGGTCGACTTGCCGAACAGGCTTTCCACCAGGTCCACCGCCAGCTCGGCGGTGATGTTGTGGTCGTCGAGCACCGGGTTGAGCTCGACGATGTCCAGCGAACCCATCCGTCCGGTGTCGGCGATCATCTCCATCACCAGCTGCGCCTCGCGGTAGTTCGGCCCGCCGGGCACCACGGTGCCCACGCCCGGCGCGATGCCCGGGTCGAGGAAGTCGACGTCGAAGCTGACGTGCAGGTGGGTGTCGGCGTCGACCCCCTCCAGCGCCTGCAGCATGACCTGCTTCATCCCGACTTCGTCGATGTAGCGCATGTCGTAGATGTCCAGCCGGTGCTGCTTGACCAGACGCTTCTCCTCCGGATCCACCGAGCGGATGCCGATCTGGCGCACCTGGTGCGGCATCAGCGCAGGCGAATCGCCGCCGAGCCGGGTCAGCGCATCCGGCCCGAGCCCGCACAGGCAGGCCACCGGCATGCCGTGGACGTTCCCGGACGGGGTGACGGCGCTGGTGTTGAAATCGGCGTGCGCATCGAGCCACAGCACGCGCAGCTGCTTGCCGGTTTCGCGGCAATGCCGGGCGACCGCGGTGATCGAACCGATCGCCAGGCAATGGTCGCCCCCCAGCATCACCGGCATGCGCCCGGCGCGCAGTTCGCGCAGGCTCGCCTCCATCAGCGCGCCGTTCCACGCGACCACCTGCTCGAGGTGGCGATAGCCCTCGGTCGGCGGCTGCCACGGATTGGTCGGCCCGGCCAGGTTGCCGCAATCGCGCACGTCGACGCCGCGGCCGGCCAGGGCTTCGGCGATGCCGGCGATGCGCAGCGCCTCCGGGCCCAGCGACGCGCCGCGATGCCCGGCGCCGATGTCGGTGGGCACGCCGATGAGGGAAACGGAAGGAAATTTCTGGATCATGCAGTCGCGGATCGTTGGTGCGAAGCACCCAGTCTAGCCAGTGCCTCCCGCACAGACCCGCCGCAGCGCAGCGTGCACGGTCGCATCGCGGGCGCGCCTTGGCCTGACCCGTCGATCCACGCGCGCATGCGGCGCTGCTGCGGCAAGCGCCGCCGGCACGCCACCCAACGAAGGAGCACAAGGCGGCGCCCATGGCCACCGCAAGTCGAACGCCGGATGGTGCCGCCTATCCGATTCGAACGGATGACCTACCGCTTACAAGGCGGTTGCTCTACCAGCTGAGCTAAGGCGGCGCGGGGTGCGGCGGATTCTAGCGCAGGGTGGCGCAATCGCGGTCCTGCGCGGCGGGGAACGTGGCGCGGACCGTGGCGGCGTCCACGCTCCGGCCGTCGAGCCACCAGCGCGACGCACCGCTCGCGCCCTGTGCGCGGACCTCGGCGGGGAAGCCGGCGGCACGCAACGCCGCGGCGCGACGTTCCGCGGTCTCGCGGTTGCGATAGGCACCGAGCGCGATGGCGTTGGCATCGCCGCCCTGGTTCAGGACGATGAGGTCCTCGAAACCCGCGGCGGCGATGCGCGCTGCCGTGGCCTGGGCCTGCGCGCGGTCGCCGGCGGGCGGCAGCAGCACGCGATAACCCGTCGCCTGGCCGGCCTCCTCGGTCAGCGCGGCATCGCGCAGCAGGGCCCCGAGGCCCGCCTGCGCGACTTCGGCCGCGCCGCGGTCCGGGAACGGCCCCAGGCGCAGGCAGGTGGCGGGCGTTGTCGCCGGCACGGCCGGGGATGCCACCCGGGCAGGCGTGTCGTCCTGCATCGGCGCCGCGGCCAGCATCCTGAGTTCGACGCCTCCGGCCGTGGAGGTGGGCAGGACCGGCGCGGGCGGATCCGGCCGCAGCAGCCACCATGCCGCGACACCGAGATTGAGTGCGACAAGGATGACGATCAGGGCGCGAGCGAGCATGGGCGCCGATTCTATCCGAGCTTTTCAGGCCGCCGGCGCGCCATGCGCGCGGGCCCAGGTGGCCAGGCCCTCAAGCACCAGCGCCGGCCGCAGGGCGGCCTGCGGCAGCAGCGGCAGCAACGGCCCGGCGCCGCCGCCATGCATCACCAGCGGCGGCACCCGGCCGAGGCGGTCCGCCGCCTCGCGCAGCGACCTTTCCACCAGCGCGACGGCCGCCCCGTCGCACCCCGACGCCAGCGCAGCCTCGGTGTCGTCGGCGAATTCGGCATAGACGCCCCCCGCCGCCGGGAGCTGCACCGCACGCTGGTGCAGGGCCTGGCGCATGAGCGTCGGCGAGGCGGCGATGCGGCCGCCATGGTGGCGGCCATCGGCGCCGAGCAGGTCGATGGTCAGGGCCGTGCCGACACCGGCGACCAGCACGTCGCCGCCGATCGTGCGCGCACCCAGCAGCGCCAGGAACCGGTCCACGCCCAGCCGCTGCGGCTGGGCGTAGGCCACGCGCACGCCACCGCACTCGGCCAGCGTCCGGGCCACGTGGACCTGCTCGAAACGCTCGCGCAGCAGGGCGAGCACCTGGGCGGTCAGCGCCGGCGCGGCGACGCTGGCCAGCCACGCATGACGCCCGCGCGGAAGCGGTCCCTGGCTGGCATCGCCGGCCACCAGGGCGTCGGCCCCGTGCGGCCAGGCCAGGACGTCGCCGATCCCGCCTCCGGTTTCCCAGCGCGCGGCCTTGAACCGCGAATTCCCGAGATCGAACAGCCAGTCGCTCATTGCGCCCTCACGCTGACTTCGCCGGCATGGAAGACCCGCTCCGTGCCTGCGTCGCCGGTGCGCACGCGCAAGCCTCCGTCAGCGGCCAGGCCCATCGCCTGGCCGGTGACCGGCTCGCGCCCGGCGCTCACCCGCACCGCGCGGCCGGCCAGCGCATCGAGTGCGGCGTAGCGCGGGAGGAAGGGGGCCAGCCCCTCGACATCGAACGCGTCCAGCGCCGGGAGCAGGGCCGCGAGCACGGCCGCCGCGACCACGTTGCGCGACGGCGTGGCCGTGCTTCCGAGCTGGGCCAGGTCGGTCCATGGCTGGTCGATGGCACGCGTGGCCGCCTGCGGCAGGCGCACGTTGATGCCCACCCCGACCACCGCCTGCACCGGGCCGGCATGCTCGCCCCCGCCTTCGACCAGCAACCCGGCCAGCTTGCGATCGCCGGCGACCAGGTCGTTCGGCCATTTCAGGCCGACGTCGTGGTACCCCAGGCCGTGCAAGGCTTCGGCCACCGCCACCCCGGCCACCAGGCTCAGCCCGCCGAGGCGGGCCAGGCCGCCTTCGAAGCCGCGCCGCACCGACAAACAGACCTGCGCGCCGAGCGGGGAATTCCAGCTCCGGCCGAGGCGGCCCCGGCCGGCGGTCTGGCGTTCGGCCAGCAGCACCGCCGTCGCCGTCGTCGCCGGCCGGCGCAGGAGTTCGCTGTTGGTCGAATCCAGGCTCCAGGCGACCTCCAGCGTCCCGATACCGGCCGCCACCGCCGGCGGCAGGCCGGCGCGCAGGGCCGCGGCATCGAGCAGGTCGGCCGGCCGCGCCAGGGCGTATCCCCGCCCCGGGCGTGCCTCGATCTCCATGCCGGCCCCGCGCAGCGCCTGGATCCGCTTCCACACCGCGGCCCGGGTGACCCCGGCGTCGCGCGCCAGGGCGTCGCCCGATATCCCGCCCGCCCCCAGGCGGAGCAGCAGCTCGCGATCGTCCACGTGAATCCTCCGGCGCAGCGGCCAGTCAACCGGCCGATTATCGCCCGCCGGGCGGCGGCCCGGGCACATGCCAGCCGGCCCGCGGCGCGCTATAGTCGGGATATCCCGCCACCGGTCGATGGATCCGCCGATGAGCCGCCTGCTTACGCTGCTGTTGCTGCTCGCCGTCCCGGCGCTGTGCTGGGCGACGGCGTCCGAGTCCGGGACGGCGCCGAAGAACGGCGCCTGCGTCTACGCACGTCCCGCGCCGGCGGTCGCCGTGGCGGAGGCGGACGCGCCGCAGGCGCGGCCGGCCACGCCGCCCGCCGCACGCAGCACGCCCAGGCCGGCGGCGACCGGTGGCGGCGGCAGCGATGAGGCCACCGCGCCGCGCGTCCGCGGCAACCGCTGGCACAGCTTCCTGCCGGGCATGTTCCGCTGATCAAGACGTTGTCGCGCTGGCTGCGGCCGCGCCCCCCCGCACTCGACGACGTCCTCTGGCACCCCGCCTGCGCCGGCCTGCCGTGGGTCGCCGCGCTCGATCCGGCGCGACAGGAACGCCTGCGCGCGCTGGCGGCCCGCTTCCTGCACGAGAAGACCATCACCCCGCTCGACGGGCTGGAACTGGACGACGCGCAGCGCGTGCTGCTCGCCGCACTGTGCTGCCTCCCGCTGCTCGAGTTCGGCGAGGCCGGCCTGCGCGGCTGGTCGCAGCTGCTGGTCTACCCGGATGCGTTCCGGGTTCGCCGAAGCCACGTGGACGCCGCCGGCGTCCTCCACCAGTGGGACGACGAGCTGGCCGGCGAAGCGTGGGACCACGGCCCGCTGATCCTTTCCTGGGCCGACATCCTGGCGGACATCGCCGAACCGGATGCCGGGTACTGCGTGGCGGTGCACGAGATGGCGCACAAGATCGACGTGCTCGACGGCGAACTGGACGGCACCCCGCCGCTGCCCTCTTCCTGGCAGCGCACGTGGGCGCGCGATTTCCAGCGCGCCTACGACGCGTTCCGCGCCGACGTCGACGCGGGACGCGAGACGCACATCGATCCGTACGCCGCCGAGGCACCCGAGGAATTCTTCGCCGTCGCCACCGAGTACCACTTCTCCGCGCCGGCGCTGCTGGCGGCGGAGATGCCCGACGTGGCCGCGCACCTCGCCCGCTTCTACGGGCCGCCGCCCGCGGCATAGCCCCGCGCGGCCGGGCCCCCGCCGGTACCCGCGCCCACCCCGTCGCCGCGGCTCACAGGCCGGGCGGCAGCGTGACTTCGAAGCGTGCGCCGCCCAGTTCGGTCGAACGGGTCACCTGCAGTTCGCCGCGGTAGTCGCGGACGAGGTCCTGCACGATCGACAGGCCGATGCCGTGGCCCTGCACGCGCTCGTCGCCGCGGACGCCGCGCTGCAGGACCTTGGCCACGTCTTCCACCGCGATGCCCGGGCCATCGTCGTCGACCGCCAGCTGCAGGCCGGCGCGGCGGTTGGGCGCCGACGGGCCCGGCCGCGCGGTGAGCAGCACGCGATGGCGCGCCCACTTGAACGCGTTCTCGAGCAGGTTGCCCAGCAGCTCCTGCAGGTCGCCGGCCTCGCCGTAGAACTGCACGCCCGGGGCGACGTCGAATTCGCACAGCACGTTCTTGGCCGCGTAGACCTTTTCGAGCCCGCGCACGATCTCCTCGGCGGTGGATTCGATCGGCACCGGCGCGGAGAACAGCTTGTGGCCGCCGGAGGCGGCGCGCGCGAGCTGGTAGGACACCAGGTCGTTCATGCGCTTGAGCTGGACGTCGAGCTCCTGGCGCAGCGCCACTTCCCGCACCCCGCCTTCGTCCTTGCCCGCGTCGAGCTGGGTGCGCAGCACCGCCAGCGGCGTCTTCAGGCTGTGGGCCAGGTCCGCCAGCGTGTTGCGCTGGCGATCCAGGTGCTCGCGCTCGCTCTCGATCAGCGCGTTGATGCTCTCGGTCAGCGGCTCGAGTTCCCGCGGATGGCGTTCGCTCATGCGTTGCAGCTGGCCGCGCTGCACGCGGACGAGTTCGGCGATCACGCGCTGCAGCGGGCGCAGGCTCCAGTTGAGGATCACCACCTGGAGCAGCAACAGGAACAGGCCGGCGCCGCCCAAGTAGACCCACAGCGCGGCGCGGAACACGCGCACCTGCGCGGCCAGGGTCTGCGCGTCCTCCATCACGAAGATCGTGTAGGGGAACTCGTTGTCGGGCCCGCGCTCGGCCCAGACCAGGCCGATGCCGTAGCGGTACACCTCGCCCTGGCTGCCGTCGATCTGGGTGATCGCCAGCGGCCCGTCGAAGCGCTCCTGGCGCGGTTCGAGCTGGCCGGCGACCTCGGGCAGCAGCGGCCCTTCCGCCGACAGCGAGGCCCAGTGGCCGCTCGGCATCACCACCTCGGCGTACAGGCCGCTGCCGGGGCGGTGGAAGCGCGGATCGGGGCCGAGCTCGGGCGTGTACAGCGAACCGTCCCGACCGAAGTCGATGTTGTCCGCATACGCCATCGCGTAGCTCTTCAGCCGCTGGCGCAGGTTGGCCTCGGCAGTTTCGGCGAACGCCCGGTCCAGGGCGAAACCGGCCAGCATCAGGAAGGCGACCAGGCTGGCGCTTGCCGCGGTGAGCTGGCGTGCCTTGAGCGAGCGCGGCCGCCATGGCCGGAACCCGAATCGACTGCGCTCCACAAGGTCCCCTGGCGGCTGTCCGCGCCTTCCGCGGTCAGCCGTCGGTGCGGGCGATGGCGAAGCGGTAGCCGCGGCCGCGCACGGTCTCGATCGGCTTCAGCTCGCCGTCCGGGTCCAGCTTCTTGCGCAGGCGGCCGATGAAGACCTCCAGCACGTTCGAGTCGCGGTCGAAATCCTGCTGGTAGATGTGCTCCGTCAGGTCGGCCTTCGAGACCAGTTCACCGGCGTGCATCATCAGGTACTCGAGCACCTTGTACTCGTAGCTGGTGAGGTCGACGTTGCTGCCCGACACGCTGACCGTCTGCGCCGCCAGGTCCAGCGCGACCGGGCCGCATTCGAGCACCGGCTTGCTCCAGCCGGCCGCGCGACGCACCAGCGCATTGAGGCGCGCCAGCAGTTCTTCGACATGGAACGGCTTGACCAGGTAGTCGTCGGCGCCCTGCTTGAGGCCCTCGACCTTGTCCTGCCAGCTCGAACGCGCGGTCAGGATCAGCACCGGGAAGTTCTTGCCCTCGTCACGCAGCGCCTTGACCAGCTCCATGCCCGACATCTTCGGCAGGCCGAGGTCGATGATGGCCACGTCGAACGGCACCTCGCGGCCCATGTACAGGCCTTCCTCGCCGTCCTGGGCGGCATCGACCGCGAAGCCCTCGCGCTTGAGGCGCGCGGCCAGCGTTTCCCGCAGCGGCGCTTCGTCTTCGACCAGAAGGATACGCATGCACTCTCCCTGAGTTGCGGTGTTCTGTGGCTTCCTCGCCCGGCCCCCGGCCGGACGCTCAGTGTCTATCGCTCGCCGTTATCGGCGCGTCGCGGCGGTCGCCGCTCGCGCGCGCCCGACTCGTCGGTGTAGTCCATATAGCGGACCCGACCGCGATCGTCCATGTACTTGACCCGGGTGATGCTGCGCCCTTCGAAGGGCACCTGCTCGGCGCCGAGGATCTGGCCGCCGGTCGAACGCTGGACCCGGCGCACGGCATCGGACATCGAATGGTTGGCCGGCGCCGGCGCTTCCGCACGCACCGTCGGGCGGGCGTCCATGGCCTGGCGGATGTCCGGCGCCGCGTTGCGCCGACGCTGGACCAGCGATTCGCGCATCCCCACCTCGCGGCCCGACTGCCGCGGCCCCGCCTCGGGGCCCGCACGCCGCGGTTCCTGGGCACCGGCCACGGCCGCGCCGAGCGCGAGCGGCAACATGGCGATGGCGAGGCGGAACAGGCGAGGCATCACGACTTCCTAACGGACTCTGGCGGCAATGGCAAATCCGACCCTTGCCCAGGGTCGGCATCCAGTGCTCCGGCTGGGCGGAGATGTTCGTTAGAAAGCGGTGAATCCGGTCTGAACTTATCCACATCCGGGGCCCCTGCCATTCAGCCCCTGGACGCGCTCAGAACACCTCCGCGACACAGCAGCGCAGCGAACCGCCACCCGCCTCGATCGCCCCAAGGGGCATGTGGGCCAGCTCGAAGCCGGCCCGCGCCAGGGCCTGGCGCTGGTCCGGGCCCAGCGAGGCCGCGGCGATCCCGCTCATCCAGACCCGGCGCGGCGACAGCGCGATCGCGTTGGCGGCGAAGGCGGCCTGCTGGCGGGGATCCAGCCACACCGCGTCCGCGTAGAGCGTGGCGATGGCCGAGGCCACCCGGGGATCGGCGAAGCCGGACGGACTGGCCAGCAACGCCCGCCCGGCCAGCACCGCCAGCACCACGTTGGCGTGGTACTCGCCGGGCGCCAGGTCGAACAGGAGCGTCGCCCGCAGCCCGAACGCCTCGTGCATCAGCCGCGCACCCGGCTCGTCGCAGCGTTCGGACAGGCCGCAGTAGCCGAGGCCGCGGGCGCGGTCGATCACGATCGAGCCGGTCAGTTCGCAAGGATGGGGCTGCTGCGACAGGTCCACCTCGGAGGTGCCGGCCAGGTCGCGGAAGAAGGCCCGGATGTCGGGCCGCTGCGCTTCGCGCCGGCGCACCGGATGGCGCATGCGGCCGATCACCAGGCGGGGCGCCGCGCCCGGATGGGTCGCCGCGTCCGGGCGCATGCTGGCGAACACGTTGTTCGCGAACACCGCGTCCGGCGCCGCGGGATCGCCGGGGAAGGTGAAGACGGGCACGTCCGCGGCCAGGGCGCGCTGCAGCGCACGGTGCTCGGCCAGGGCGCGCTCGCAGTCGTACCCCGCGGCGTGGGCCATGTAGCGGTTGTCGAGCGCGGATTCCTCGGCGCGGGCGAAGCCTTCCGGCGTGACCAGGAACGCCGCGCGGGCGGTGGCGGGGCCGAAGTCCGGCCGGCTGCCGCGCGCCAGGGCGACGAAGGCATCCGCGTCGCGGGTGATCACGCGGCCGCGCGCCCCGCCTGTGCCGTTGCCGCGAGCGCGCGCTCGACCAGCGCCCACCCCGCGCCCTCGCGGTGCGCGCCCTCGCTCAGCACCTGGCGGAATGCGCGGCCGCCGGGTTGGCCGTGGAACAGCCCGAGCACGTGCCGGGTGATGTGCTTGAGCGCCACCCCCTGCTCGAGCCGGCCTTCGACGTAGGGGCGCAGCCCGCGCAGCAGCCCGGCGCGGTCGCGCGCCTCTCCGCCGTAGCACTCGACGTCCAGCAGGTGCAGCAGGTACGGGTCGTGGTACGCGGCACGGCCGAGCATCACGCCGTCGACATGCGCCTGTTGCGCCTGGACCGCGGCCCGGGTGGCGAGGCCGCCGTTGACCAGCACCTGCAGGTCCGGGCGCTCGCGCTTGAGCCGCCAGGCCCATTCGTAGCGCAGCGGCGGGATTTCCCGGTTCTCCTTGGGCGACAGGCCCTGCAGCCAGGCGTTCCGCGCATGGACCACGAACGTGGCGCAGCCGGCGGCGGCCACCGTGTCGACGAACGCGCGGAAGCGGTCGTAGTCATGCTCGTCGTCCACCCCCAGCCGGCACTTCACCGTCACCGGGACCGGCACCGCGGCGGCCATCGCCGCCACGCAGTCGGCGACCAGCCCGGGCTCCCGCATCAGGCAGGCGCCGAAGCGGCCGGCCTGGACCCGGTCCGACGGGCAGCCGCAGTTGAGGTTGATCTCGTCGTACCCGCGGTCGGCGCCGATCCGCGCCGCCTGCGCCAGCACCTGCGGCTCGCTGCCGCCCAGCTGCAGCGCCAGCGGATGCTCGACCGGATCGAAGCCCAGCAGGCGCTCGCGGTCGCCGAGCACGACCGCATTGGCGTGGACCATTTCCGTGTACAGGCGCGCGTGGGGCGCCAGCAGGCGGTGGAACGCCCGGCAGTGGCGGTCGGTCCAGTCCATCATCGGGGCGACCGACAGCCGCGCGGAGGCCGCGTAGCGGGGGGTCTGGGACGGGCTGGAGGGAAGGATGGCTGTTTCCATGGCTCGGAACCGGGGACGTCCCGGCATTCGCGGGCTTGGCGCGCACATGCTACAGACTCGGGGCGGCCGGGTGACGGGCCCGCCGCCACCCCCGCCCGGCCTGCAGCCCGCGTACAGGCGGGGGGTATGGGCTCAGCCGCCCAGGGCGATGGTCAGCAGCGCCAGGACCACGCCCAGCGCGGTCATGCCCAGGCCGACCCGCAGCGCCGGACGGTCGATGCTGCGGGCGTAGACCACCCCGGCCAGGAACAGCATCGCCAGGGCGATGGCGTTGGACAGGCGCATCGCCGGGCCGACGCGGTCGAGGAACAGGAACGGCAGCGCCAGCGGGAAGGTGGTGAACACCACCAGCAGGCCGACCCCGAGCGCACCGAGCCAGTCGCGGCGCGCCAGCCGCGCGTGTCCCGGCGGCTCGGACAGCGCGGCCAGGCGTGCGCGCAGCATCTCCACTTCGTCCTGCCGCAGCAGCGAGGCCACCAGCGGCGGCAGGGCCGCGGCCAGCGCGGCGCGGCCGGAGGCCGGGTCGACCGCGCCATGCACCGACCGGAACATCCGCAGTTCGGCCGCGCGGTCGGCGCGGCAGGCCATCAGGTAGATGATCCCGTCGATGACGCCCCAGGCGATGTTGCAGCCGAGCGCGCCGATGAACATCGCGCGGACGTCGTCGCGCCCGGCATCGGCGATGCTCAGGGTGCCGGTGAACGTCATGGTCATGATCACGCCGAACAGGATCTCGGCAGCGCGTTCGCCAGGCTCCAGGATCCGACGCGATTCGGGGAACAGGGCCATCGCCGCGGCCGGCGTGCTCAGCCGCGCGCGGCGCGGCGCACCTCGGGGCGCGCGGCGGCCGCGTCGGCCCGCGGGGCGCTGCCCTCCAGTCGCTCCATGAACCGCACCAGGTCCACCAGCGAGCGGATGTGCAGCTTGTGCATGATCCGCGAGCGATGGACCTTGATCGTCTTCTCGGCGATGCCGAGGTCGCCCGCGATCTGCTTGTTGAGCCGTCCGGTCACCAGGTGCGGCACCAGTTCGCGCTCGCGCGGGGTGAGGGTCGAGAACAGGGCCCTGGCGTCTTCGCGGTCGTGGCTGCGGTTGCGCATCTCGTCGTTCATGCGCACGCCGCGGTTGACCGCCGCCAGCAGCGCGTCCACGTCCACCGGCTTGGTCAGGAAGTCGATCGCCCCGGCCTTCATCGCCCTCACGCTGCTGGCGATGTCGCCGCGCCCGGTAAGGAAGACCACCGGGTGGACGGCGCCACGCTCGGCCAGCATGGCCTGCAGCTCCAGGCCGTCCATGCCCGGCATCGACAGGTCCAGCACGATGCAGCCGGTGGTCGCCGGGTCGTAGCGTTCGAGGAATTCCTGGGTGGACGCGCTGAGCGCGACCTGGAACCCGTCGGTGGCCAGCAGCCGCGCCAGCGCCTTCAGCACATCGGGATCATCGTCGACGACATGGACAACGGAAGACATGGCCTACCCCTGCACCGGCAATTCGAAGGAAACGCGCGCACCCCGCGGCTTCACGTTCTCCGCCCAGATGCGCCCGCCATGGGCCCGGATGATGGTCCGGCACACCGCCAGCCCCATCCCCATCCCGCTCGCCTTGGTGGTCTCGAACGGGGTGAATATACGCTCCAGCATCCCGTCGTCGATACCGCTGCCGGTGTCGACCACCTCGGTGCATACGCCGGTATCGGACCGGTTGGTCCGCACCCGGACGATGCGCTCGCCGCGCTCCTCGGGCAGCGCGTCGCAGGCGTTGCGGATCAGGTTCATCAGCACCTGCTGCAGCTGGATCGCATCGCCGCGGCAGGCCGGCAGCCCGGGCATCAGGTTCAGGCGGTACGAGACGCGCCGGTTGAGCAGGTCGTTGCGCATCAGCCGCACGCATTCCTGGACCACTTCGTTGACGTCCAGCGGCACGAACTCGCGCGCCTCGCGGCGGAGCATGCCGCGCAGGCGCCCGATCACTTGCCCGGCGCGGCGGTCGGTCTCGACGATGTCGGCGAGGATCTCGTGGACCTGCTCCAGGTCGCTCGGGTCGCGGTGGAGGATGCGCTGGGCGGCCTGCGCGTTGCTCAGGATCGCCGCCAGGGGCTGGTTGAGCTCGTGGGCCAGCGAGCCGGACAGTTCGCCGAGCATCGTCACGCGCGCCAGGTGGGCCACGCTCTCGCGCTCCATCGCCATCTCGTACTCGAGCTGCTTGCGCGCGCTCAGGTCGGTGACCGCCACCATGACCCGCAGTTCGCCGTCCAGCTCGACCGCGCTCAGGCGGGCCTCGATCGGGAACTGCTCGCCGTCGCGGCGCAGGCCATGGACGTCGCGCGTGGCGGCCATCGCCCGGGGTGACGCATCGTCCAGGTAACGCATCCGCTCGCGCAGGTGCAGCTCGCGGACGTCGTGCGGCACCAGCGCCTCGACCGGGAGGCCGACCAGCTCCTCCGGCGGGTACCCGAAGATGCGCGCGGCCTCGAGGTTGGCATAGCGCACTGTCCCGCAGGGTTCGACCAGCAGCAGCGCGCTCGGCGCCGACTCCAGCAGCGTGCGCAGGATGCCGGACTCTTCGCGCCGGCGGGTGACGTCGATGGTCACGCCGCGCACGGTGCGCGGGTGGCCGGCGGCGTCGTGCTCGACGTTGCCGCGCAGGCGTATCCAGGCGCGGACGCCGTCGGGCCGGCGGACGCGGTAGTCGATTTCGTATTCCGGTGCGGCTATGGCTTCGCGGAACATGCGCTCCGCTTCCTCGGGCGACTCGGCATGGGCGAACAGCGCCCCGGGCGGCGCATCCCCGGCCGCCGGCTGGCCCAGCAGCAGCGCGTTGGTCGCGTTCTGGTTGAAGCTGCCGCGCGCCATGTCCCATTGCCACAGGCCGAGGCGGGCCGCCGACGCGGCCAGCTCCAGTTCGCGCTGGCGGCCAAGGCTGCGCTGCTCGCTCTCGCGCAGCATCGTGTCCAGGCGCTGGGCGCGGAACAGCTCGCGCAGCAGCAGCGCGCTCAGCAGGCCGACCAGGACCACGAAGCTGGGCGAGGTGCCCAGCGGCAGCCGCGGCAGGCCCAGCACCACGGTCAGGGTCGCCGCGAGCATGGTGACCACCATCAGCAGCCAGCCGCCGCAGACCAGCAGGGCGCTGTCCCACAACGGCGAACCGCGCGGGACCCGGTACAGGGTCTGCGCCAGGTAGACCACGACCAGCACGTTGCTGATCTGGGCCACGATCGCCCACGGATTGAGCGGGCCGACGGGATAGGCCACGTCCGCGCCCAGCCAGGCCACGTGGCCGACCCGCTCGACGGCCTCGAAGTTGAGGTTGACCCCGGTGGCGAAGTTCAGCACCAGCGCCATCAGCCGCGTCCCCGCCGCGGCCATGCCGAGCAGCGGCGAGCCCACGCCGTACATGACATGCGTGGCGTACAGCACCGACCAGACCAGGGTCGCGATCGCCACGTGCCAGTAGAGGATCACGTCGGCCATCGCCGCCGGGGTGCCGGCGCGGAAGCTGGCCAGTTCGAACAGGGCGATCGCGCCGACCGAGGCGGCGGCGACGGCGAAG
The DNA here is from genome assembly GCF_041464125.1 of Pseudoxanthomonas fibrivorans. Classification (NCBI taxonomy): domain Bacteria; kingdom Pseudomonadati; phylum Pseudomonadota; class Gammaproteobacteria; order Lysobacterales; family Lysobacteraceae; genus Pseudoxanthomonas; species Pseudoxanthomonas fibrivorans. Next base: position 2,119,551 of record NZ_JBGNUG010000001.1, read on the forward strand.
GCCAGGTAGCTACGCTCGTGGCGGCGATTGACCCAGAGCACGGCGTGCATCAGCCCGAGCATGAAGCTCGCGGCTGCCAGCATCGGCCATGCATAGTCGACCCAATCCATCGGCTGTCCCGTTGACCACGTCACGAGCGCGGACACGCCGGCGGTCCTCCGACCGCACCCCCGGTGGCCGCTCCCCTTGCGACCCCGGTACGGCGCATTCCATTGCCACCTTCCGCCGCGGCACCCCTGGATCCCGCGGCCCGGCACGGCCATCCTCGCACAGCGGGCATGACAATAAAAACAGTGCCCCGCATAGGGCCAACGGCCAATTGCCGCCCCGGGGGGGGCGGGCGATGGTGCCCCCATGCCGGGGAAGCCGCCCATTGTTGCCGTGGTCGATGACGAGGAGGACGTGCGGCTGTCGCTGCAGCGCCTGCTGCGCTCGGCCGGCTTCGAGGTCCTGGCCTACGGCTCGGGCACCGAGTTCCTGCGGCACGTGACCGACAGCTCGCCGGACTGCGTCGTGCTGGACATGCACATGCCTCGGCTGACCGGCCTGGACGTGCAGGCCGCCCTGCGCGAGCGCCAGCTGGGCGTGCCGGTGGTGATCCTGACCGGCAACGAGACCGCCGACATGCGGGCCGCGGCCTTCGCCGCCGGGGTCGACGACTACCTCGCCAAACCGGTCGACGACGACGTGCTGATCAACGCGATCGTCGCGGCCATGCACCACCACGGGCGTCCGCGCGAACCCGTCGCCGGCGGCCCCGCGACATCGAAGGGACCCCCATGATCCACGCCCGCTCCACCCGCTTCCCCCTCCTCGCCGTGGCCGTGCTGGCGGCCACGACGTGGCCCGGCCGCGCCGAGGCCTCGCTGCTGAGCGGCGAGGCGCTGGACACCATGGCCAACGTGATCGCGTGGATCGCGCTGATCATCGTGCCGGTGGTGCTGATCAGCGTGTTCTGGATCGTCCACATCCTGCCGGAGAAGATCGCGCACAAGCGGCGCCACCCGCAGCTGGCCGCGATCAAGACCCTGTGCCTGCTGTCGCTGTTCTTCGGCGGGCTGCTGTGGCCGCTGGCCTGGCTGTGGGCGTACACCAAGCCGGTGCTGCACAAGATGGCCTACGGCACCGACCAGGACGACCACGACGACCACGACGCGGCGGTGACCCCGTTCAAGGACGCCTCCGGCGAGCCGGTCCCGCTGCACGGGCCGGCCACCGCGGCACCGGTGGCGACGGCACCGCTGGCCACGGCCCCCGTGGCAGCGGTGGTGGCGGCGCCCGCGAGCGCACCGGCGGCCGAACTGGAAGAACTCCGCAAGCGCCTGCGCGCGCTGGAGATGGCAATGGCGATGGCACCGGGGCCCGGGCGCGCGGCGCCGGCGGCCGACGGCGGCGACAGGACCTGAGGCGAGGCCACCATGGAAATCATCCTGCTGCTGATCTATTCGTTCTTCGTCTGGCTGATCTTCTTCAAGTTCAAGTGGCTGCCCTGGAACTTCATCTCCCAGATCATCGTGGTCTCGCTGCCGATCTTCGCGCTGACCGCGCTGATCCTGGTGCTCAACGTGGTCGCGCCCTCCTCGGCCGACGTCCGGGTCATCAACTACGTGGTCCAGGTGGTGCCGCGGGTGGCCGGGCGGGTGATCGAGGTCCCGGTGGAGGCCAACCGCCCGGTGAAGAAGGGCGACGTGCTGTTCCGGATCGACCCGGTGCCGTTCCAGCAGCAGCTGCGCGCGCTGGAAGCCAAGCTGCCGGAAATGGAGGCGCGGCTGGACTCGGCCCAGGCCTACCAGCGCGAACTGGACGAACAGCTCAAGTCGGCCCGCTCCACCCGCACCGCGGTCGCCTCGCGCCTGGCCCTGGCCGAGCGCCGCGAGAAGCAGACCGCTGAACTCGCCAGCACCGGCGCCGGCTCGGTGTTCGACCGCGAGCAGGCCGAAACCGAAGCGGCCAGCCTGCGCGCGGAACTGGCCTCGGCCACCGCCACGGTGGCCCAGGTCGAGCAGAAGCTGTCGGCGCGCACCGACGAGGACCAGCTGTCCGAAGTGGCGCAGGCGCAGGCGGCGATCGAGCAGCTGCGCGCGCAGATCGTGGAGGCGAACTGGCAGCTGGAGCAGACCACCGTCTACGCGCCGGCCGACGGCAGCGTGATCAACCTGCAGCTGCGCGTGGGCTCCTACGCGGCCAACCTGCCGATGGCGCCGGTGATGAGCTTCGTCGAGAAGGAGCAGTGGGTGCTGGCGATGTACGCGCAGAACGAGCTGCGCTACGTGGCCCCGGGCAACGAGGCCGAAGTGGCGCTGAAGGTCATGCCGAACCGGATCATCAAGTGCGAGGTGGATTCGGTGGTGTGGGCATCGAGCACCGGGCAGCTGCCGATCGGCGGGATGCTGCCGGGCCAGAACGTCACCCAGCCGGTGCCGCCGGGGAAGATCGCCGTGCGCCTGCGCCCGGTCGGTGCCGACGAGACCACCTTCCTGGCGATGGGCGCGCAGGGCCAGGGCGCGATCTACACCGAGCGCGGCGCGCTGATCCACATCATCCGCAAGGTGATCATCCGGGTCGGCACCAAGCTCGACTGGCTCGTCCTCAAGCTGCACTGACGCACATGCACATGCGCACCGCCCTGCCGTCCGTCCCCACCGCGCTGCGCACGGCGGCCACCGTCTTCGTGCTCGGCCTGGCCACGGGTTGCGCGGTGCTGCCCGAGCCCACCGCCACCGAGGTCCAGGCGCAGGCGCTGGGCAAGGTCGTGGTGCCGCCGAACTGGTCGGCCGAGGCCAGCGCCGCCCAGGTCGACGAGGGCTGGCTGGCCAGCTTCAACGACCCGGAGCTCTCGCGCCTGGTCCACGAGGCGCTGGAGAACAACCCGGACCTGTGGGTGGCCTCGGCCCGGCTGGAGATGGCCAACGCCCAGGTCGACATCGCCGAGGCCCAGCTCAAGCCGGCGATCGGCGTGCTGGGCCGCGCCGGCAACAAGCCGGTCGCCGACCTGGTCGCGCTGCTCAGCGGCGTGATGCTGCGGATGTCCTGGGAGATCGACCTGTGGGGGCGCATGCGCTACGCGCGCAACGCCGCCCGCGCCTCGCGCGACGCCACCAGCGCCGACTACCGCTACGCCCAGCAGTCGCTGGCCGCCTCGGTCGCCCGTGCCTGGTTCGTGGCCAGCGAAACCCGGCTGCAGCAGCAGCTGGCGGCCGACATGGTCGATGCCTCGAGCGGGCTGCTGGCGATGAGCGAGCAGCGCCGCAAGGTCGGCATCGGCACCGATGCGGAGATCATGTCGGCCCGCGCCAACCTGGCCAGCTACGCCGATGCCCAGCAGCAGATGGAACTGGCGCACCGCCAGGCGCTGCGCGCGCTGGAACTGCTGCTCGGCCGCTACCCCGGCGCCACGCTCGCCGCGCGCGATTCGCTGACGCCATTCCCGGGCCCGGTCCCGGCCGGCATCCCGGCCGACGTGCTCAACCGCCGGCCGGACATGGTCGCCGCCGAGCGCCGCGTCGCCAGCGCGTTCGATCGGGTCGGCGAGGCCAAGGCCTCGATGCTGCCCAGCCTGTCGCTGTCGGCCGGCTACGGCCGGATCAGCAACGAGGCCGTGCAGATGCGCGGCGACCTCGAGCAGACCACGTCCAGCGCCGCCGCCACTGCCATGGTGCCGCTGTACACCGGCGGCGCGCTGACCGCCCAGGTGGCGGTCCGCACCGCCGAACAGAAGGTCGCGGTCGCCGACTACGCCCGCCGCGCGCTGGTCGCGCTGGGCGAGGTCGAGGATGCGCTCAATGCCGAGCGCGTCCTGGCCGAGCGCGAACGCATCCTCGGCGACGCCGCCGCCGCCGGCCGCGATGCCACCCGCCTGGAACAGGACGCGTACCGGGTCGGCAAGTCCGACCTGCGGGCGGTGAACCAGCGCCAGCTGGCGCAGTGGGCCGCCGAAGTCGCGCTGCTCAACGTCCAGCGCGAGCGGCTGGTCCGGCGCATCGACCTGCACCTGGCGCTGGGCGGCAGCTTCGGCGAAGCCCCGCTCGCCGCCTCCGGCCCCGTCCTCTCCGATCCGCAAGCCTCCTCCAACCACTGACCCCGGACCCAAGGGAGCCGCCATGAAGCCCCGCATCCTCGCCCCGCTCGCCGCCGCCCTGCTCGCCGCCACCGCGTTCGACTGCGCCGCGCTCGAACCGCTCGACACCTTCAGCTTCCGGGTGGGCGGCTACATCACCGAATTCGACACCAAGGTGCGCGCCGACGGCCAGACCGGCGACGGCACCAACATCGACCTGGAACGCGACCTGGGCATGAACCAGAGCAACACCGTCGCCTTCGTCGGCGCGACCTGGCGGCCGTGGGAGAAGCACGAGTTCGGCCTGTCCTACTACCAGGACGACGCTTCGGCGACCAAGCAGATCGACCGCGACATCGAGTTCGACGGCGAAACCTACGAGACCTCCAGCACGCTGCGCGCCGAACTGGACCTGGACGCCTACGAGGCCTACTACGTCTACTGGGCCGCCGACCGCGACACCTGGACGATGGGCCCGCGCCTGGGCCTGGTGTGGTACCGGATCGGCCTGGGCCTGTCGCTGGAAGTGGACGCCAATGGCAATCCGGTCGGCAGCGGCGGCATCAGCGGCAAGGTCGACGCCGACCTGCCGGCGCCGTCGATCGGTGGCAGCTGGCGCTGGGTCCCCGGCGGCAGCGACTGGCGCCTGTCGGCCGACCTCGGCTATTTCGCCGCCGACATCGACAGCATCGACGCGGATGTGACCTTCGGCCGCTTCGGCGTGGAGTGGTTCCCCTGGGACAACTGGGGCGCCTCGCTGGACTACACCATGCGCCGGATCGAGGCCGACGCCGAGAAGACCAGCTTCGACGGCAATTTCCGCTTCATCGACAACGGCCTGCGGCTCGGCGTGGTCTACCGCTTCTGAGCAAGGCTGCGGGACGCGTTCGCTGACCGCGACAGTTAACTGAATACGCCTTGGGTGGCCGTGCCGGGGCCGTTCTCATGCCTGGCGCAATGCCGGCAGGCCTTGTGCCGCCGACACCCGGTGGTGGCCACGCGACCGCGGCAGGCGGTGTCCCGTCCCGCCTGCCGCGTAGTGCCAAGAGCCAATACAAGCGCTGGGGGTGTCGTCCTAGCTTTCTGCTGGATTCCCCCCTTCACGCCGCGTGCACGCCCCGCGGCGCGTCGCCCATCCCAAGGAGCAGAGCCATGAGCCAGGATCCCACCCTTTCCAACGTACTGGTCGCAGCGTCGCTGCGCACCGACCAGTGGCGGCAGCTCAACGCCGCCGCCCGCGCCTGGGCCACGGCGGGCGATGCCGCGCGCGGTGCCGCGCGCGCCGAGTGCGCGAAGCAGTTCGACGCCGCGACCCGCCTCGAGTACTGCTGGGCCTACCCCGGCGAGCGCCTGCTGGCCGCGCTGCGCGACGCGCTCGATGCGTCCGACGCCGGCCTGTTCGCGCGGCTGGTGCAGAAGGTCTCCGGCGCGCTGCTGTCGGGCGACTACCGGCGCGACGAGGCGGCCTGGGACACCTCGGATGCCGCCGACCGCGCGGTGCTCGACGCGCTGCCGCCGGACGTCACCGGCACCGCGGACAAGCCCTACTTCGAAGTGCTGGTGGTCACCCCCAGCGACCCGTCGCAGTGGCTGCGGGCGAAGGAAGAGATGCGCCGGATGCAGCGCGCCGACGACGCCTTCCGCTACGCGGCGGTGCACGTGGGCAGCCTGGAGGACGCGCTGCTGGCGGTGATGGTCAACTTCGACCTGCAGGCGGTGGTGCTGATCGACGGCTTCGGCTTCGCCTCGCGCCACGACGTGCCCGACCTCAGGGCCTTCCTGGCCCGCCATTTCGAGGCCCGCCAGGGCGACATCGCGCCGGGCGCGCTGGCGACCGCGCTGGCCGGGAAGATCAAGGACTACCGGCCGGAGCTGGACCTGTACCTGCTCTCGGACCGCGCGCCGGAGCAGCTGGCCGGCAGCGAGGACGCCGCGCCGATCCGGCGCATGTTCCACCACGTCGAAGAGCCGATGGAGATCCACCTGGCGATCCTGGACGGGCTCAAGGACCGCTACGAGACGCCGTACTTCGACAACCTGAAGAAGTACGCGCTGCGTCCGATCGGCACGTTCCACGCGCTGCCCATCGCGCGCGGCAAGTCGATCTTCGGATCCAACTGGATCCGCGACATGGGCGAGTTCTACGGCACCAACATCCTGTTCGCCGAGTCGTCGGCCACCACCGGCGGGCTGGACAGCCTGCTCGAGCCCACCGGCAACATCAAGCGCACGCAGGAGGCGGTCGCGCGCGCGTTCGGCGCCAAGCGCGCCTACCTGGGCACCAACGGCACCTCGACCTCCAACAAGATCATCGTGCAGGCGGTGTGCAAGCCGGGCGACATCGTCATCGTCGACCGCAACTGCCACAAGTCGCACCACTACGGCTTCGTGCTCAGCGGCGCGCAGCCGTACTACGTCGAAGCCTTCCCGCTGACCGAGTACTCGATGTACGGCGCGGTGCCGCTGCGCACGATCAAGCAGGCGCTGCTCGACTGCGCGGCCGCCGGGAAGCTGGACCGGGTCAAGGCGATCGACATGACCAACTGCACCTTCGACGGGCACATGTACAACCCGCGCAAGGTCATGGAGGAATGCCTGGCGATCAAGCCGGACCTGGTGTTCCTGTGGGACGAGGCCTGGTTCGGCTTCGCCCGCTTCAACCCGTTGCACCGGCGCCGCACCGCGATGGGCGCGGCCGCCGCGCTGACGCAGCGCTACCGCAGCGCGGCCTACCGCGCCGAGTACGAGGCCTGGGCCAAGGATGCGCCGGCGCTGGACCCGAAGGATCCGGGGGCGCTGGACGCGCGCCGGCTGCCCGACCCGGACAAGGTCCGCATCCGCGTCTACCAGACCAACTCGACCCACAAGTCGATGTCGGCCTTCCGCCAGGGCTCGATGATGCTGGTGTGGGACGACGACTTCCACAAGGTCCAGGGTCCGTTCCAGGAAGCGTTCCTGGCGCACACCTCGACCTCTCCGAACCTGCAGCTGATCGCCTCGCTGGACCTGGCGAGGCGGCAGATGGAGCTGGAGGGCTACGCGCTGACCCTGAAGATGACCGACCTGGCGCTGCGCCTGCGCCAGTCGATCAACACCCATCCGCTCATCTCGAAGTACTTCCGCGTGGCTACGCCCGAGGAAATGATCCCGGCCGAATTCCGTCCCTCCGGACTGAAGGACTACGGCCCGCCGAACGCGAGCTGGGCGCAGACGGCCGAGGCCTGGGACGAGGACGAGTTCGCGCTGGACCCGACCCGCCTGACCGTGGTCTGCGGCGCGGCCGGATTCGACGGCACCCAGTTCAAGGGCATGCTCGCCGAGCGCTTCGACATCCAGATCAACAAGACCTCGCGCAACAGCATCCTGGTCCAGACCAACATCAACAACACGCACAGTGATGCGGCTTTGCTGATCAAGGCGCTGGCCGACCTGTCGCGCGAGATAGACGCGCGCCTGTCGCAGGAGAGCCCGGCCGGCAAGCAGGTGTTCACGGACCGGGTCACCTCGCTGATGACCGACGTGCCCGACCTGCCCAACTTCAGCCGCTTCCACGACGCGTTCCGCGACGACCCGGCCGCCCCGAGCAACGAGGGCCACATGCGGCCGGCGTTCTTCATGGCCTACGACGAGGACAACTGCGAGTACGTCAAGCTGCATAGCGCCGACGTCGACGCGCGCCTTCGCGACGGACCGGAGATGGTGTCGGCCAATTTCGTCATCCCCTATCCGCCCGGCTTCCCGATCATGGTCCCCGGCCAGATCATCACCGCCGACACGATCACCTACATGCGCAAGCTCGACGTGAAGGAGATCCACGGCTACAACGCGGCGCAGGGCATCAAGCTGATCAAGCCGTCCGCACTCGCCGGACGCCGCGCCAATTCCCAGCAGTAACCACGCCTGACTTCCGGAGACGCTGTCATGCAGGCTTTCTTCCAGTTCCTGGCCGACAACCCGTACATCCTGCTGTTCTTCACGGTGGGCATGGCGGTGGTCGTCGGCAAGTTCGCGGTCAAGGGCTACGGCCTGGGCATGGTCGCCGCGGCGATCGTGGTCGGCGCCGGCCTGGCGACTTGGGCGTCGGTGTACGGCGTCAAGATGCAGCTCGACAACTTCGCCAAGTCGCTCTTCTACTACCTGTTCATGTACGGCGTCGGCCTGCGCGTGGGGCCGGCGTTCTTCAACGCGCTGAAGAAGGACGGCATCACCTTCACCATCCTCGCGGTGGTCTGTTCGTTCCTCGGCCTCGGCCTGGTGGTGCTGATGTCCGGCTGGCTGGACCTGCCCGCGGGCGCGGCCGGCGGCGTGCTGGCCGGTTCGCAGACCATGTCCGCCGCGATCGGCACGGCGGAAATGGCGGTTACCCAGGGCGCCTACAAGCTGCCCGAGGGCACCACCGCCGAACAAGTGTCGGGCATGATCGCGCTCGGCTACGGCGTGACGTACATCTGGGGCACGGTCGGCATCATCCTGGTATGCAAGTACCTGCCGCGCTGGTGGGGCGTGGATGCGCGCAAGGCGGCCAAGGAGTACGAGCTGGCCCACGGCGTCAAGAACGTCGACGACGCCGCACTGACCGGCTACCGCGGCGGCGGCCTGCGTGCCTACCGCCTGGAGAACCCGGCGACCGCCGGCCAGACGATCGGCCAGTTCCGCAGCAAGTATCCGCAGTACCGCATCGTCAACATCCGTCGCGGCGAGGAATCGCTGGGTGCCGACGCGGCGCTGCTGCTGCAGAGCGGCGACGTGATCGCGCTCGGCGGCCGCCTCGGTGACCTGACCGAGAACCTCGGCCTGATCGGTACCGAGGTGGACGATCCCAAGGCGCTGGCGGTGCCGCTGGACCAGGCCGAGATCGTGGTGACCGAGAAGAGCGCGGTCGGCAAGCCGCTGAGCGCCCTGGCCGCCGAAGGGTTCGCCGGCCAGCTGCAGGTCACCCGCATGGAGCGTTCCGGCGAGCCGTTCCCGGTCGGCCGCGACACCGAACTCAAGCGCTTCGACGTGCTGCACGTGACCGGCCTCAAGGGCGCGGTGGACAAGGCCGCCGGCCTGCTCGGCAAGATCGCGCGGCCGAGCACCTCCACCGACCTGCTGACCCTGTCCGGCGGCATGGTGCTGGGCCTGCTGATCGGCAAGATCAACGTGCCGGTGGGCGATTTCAGCGTGGGCCTGGGCAATGCCGGCGGCCTGCTGCTGTCGGGCATCTTCGTGTCCTCGCTGGTGTCGCGCCTGCGCTTCTTCGGCAGCACGCCGAACGCGGCGCGCAACATCCTCGAGGACCTGGGCCTGGTGACCTTCATCGCCATCGTCGGCATCAATGCCGGCGCCACCCTGCTGGAGCAGCTGACCGGCGCGATCGCGCTGAAGATCTTCCTGGCCGGGTTCGTCGCCAGCACGGTCCCGCCGTTCGTCACCTGGGCGGTCGGCTACCACATCTTCAAGATCAACCCCGCGGTGCTGATGGGCGGCGTGGCCGGTTCGCGCTCGCATTCCGGCCCGGCGCGCGAGGCGGCCAAGGAGATCGACAGCAGCGTGCCGTGGGTCGGGTTCCCGGTCGGCTATGCCATATCCGGGGTGCTGTACACGGTGTTCGGCTACTTCGCGATGGTGCTGTCGCAGTAGGCGACGGCCCGGAGGAGAACGACATGGACATCACGCTACCCCGTCACCGGCGCCGGAACGGAACGGCGCTCCTCGCCACGGCGGCCGGCTGCCTGCTCGCAGGCGGGCTGGCCCTGCCCCTGGCGGCGGCCGCGCAGGTCGCCACCCAGGCGCCCGAGCCCGAGGCGCTCGACGAACTGGAGGTCGACCTGGCCCCCAGTTCGGTCGAACAGGGCCAGACGCCGATGGACGAGAGCTTCGGCCCTTCCCGCCAGGAGTGGATCCGCGAGACCCGGCGCAAGGCGTTCGAGGACACCAAGTTCGACGTGCAGGCCCGCACCTTCTACCTGGACCGCGACAAGTACGACAACAGCGAGATGGAGGCCTGGGCGCTGGGCGGGTCGGCCGGCCTGAAGACCGGCTACTTCCGCGAGATCTTCGCCTTCGGCGCCACCGGCTACACCTCGCAGAAGCTGTACGGCCCGGACGACAAGGACGGCACCGGGCTGCTCGCACCCGGGCAGGAAGGCTACACCGTGCTCGGCGAGGTCTACGGCGAGTTCCTGCTCAACCAGGACACCCGCCTGACCCTGGGCCGGCGCGCGTTCGACACGCCGTACATCAACAAGAACGACGCGCGGATGACGCCCAACACCTTCCAGGCGGCGGTCGTGCAGGGCCTGTACGGCGACAGCAAGGACGGCGGCGAGTGGCGGGTCGGTGGCGGCTACTTCGACAAGATCAAGGAGCGCACCTCCGAGGACTTCGTGTCCATGGCCAAGGACGCGGGCGCACCGGCCGGCGTCGAGCGCGGGGTCTACACCCTCGGCGCCAACTATGCGCTGGGCGACCTGTCGGTCGGTGCGATCGGCTACTACAGCGACGACATCATCGGCATCTTCTACACCGAGGCCCGCTACGCGTTCGCCCTGTCCGACGACTGGAAGCTGCGCACCGCCCTGCAGTACAGCGACCAGTCGAGCAACGGCGACCAGCTGCTCAAGGGCACGCGCTTCGACTCCAACCAGTGGGGCGCCAAGGCCGAACTGGTGCACGGCGGCGCGCTGTTCACCGTGGCCTATACCGATGCCGGCGGCAACGCCAACATGCAGAACCCGTGGAGCGGCTACCCGGGCTATACCAGCGTGCAGGTGGAGGACTTCAACCGCGACGGCGAGTCGGCCTGGATGGCGCGCGCCGGCTACGACTTCAAGTCGGTGAAGGGCCTGGGCGTGTACGCGCTGTACGTGGACGGCAGCGATCCCAGCTCGCCGACCGACTACGCGCGCGAGGAAGCGGACTTCAACGTGCAGTGGAAGGCGGCCGAAGGCCCGCTCAAGGGACTGATGGTGCGCCTGCGCTACGCGCAGGTGTCCCAGGCCGACCCGGCCAGCGACGACCTGAAGGACCTGCGGATCATGGTCTTCTACGACCCGCCGTCGCTCTGACGACGGCCTGACGCCAGCAAGGGGAACCGCGCCCGTGGAGTGGATGAGCTCGCTGCTGTCCCGCTATCCGGAAATGGGCGTGTACCTGGCCCTGGCCATCGGCTACTGGGTCGGCACGCGCAAGGTGCGTGGCTTCACCCTCGGCGGCGTCACCGGCTCGCTGCTGGCCGGCATGCTGATCGGCGCGCTGTTCGAGGTGCCGGTCTCGGCCACGGCCAAGTCGGTGGTGTTCCTGCTGTTCCTGTTCGGCATCGGCTACGAGGTGGGGCCGCGCTTCGTCTCGGCGATGAAGGGCGACGGCTGGCGCCTGGCCGTGCTGGGCGCCTTCATGCCGGCGGTCGGCCTGCTGGTGGCCTGGGCGATCGCGGTCGCGCTCGACCTCAACCCCGGCATGGCCGCCGGGATGCTCTCCGGCGCGCTGACCGAGTCGCCCGCGATGGGCACCGCGGCCGAGGCGATCCGCGCCCTGCCGCTGGACGAGGCCACCCTGCGCATGTACGAGGCGCACATCGGCGTGGCCGACGCGGTGTGCTACGTGGCCGGGGCGCTGGGCGTGATCCTCACCTGCACCGTGATCGGCCCGGCCCTGCTGCGCGTGGACCTGGTGCAGGACTCGCTGGCCCTGGAGCGGCGCTACGGCATCATGCGCACGCGCAACGGCATCGCCTCGGCCTGGCAGCCGTTCGAGACGCGCGGCTACCGGGTCGCGGCGGCGGCGCCGATCGTCGGCCGCACCGTCGCCGAGGCCGAGCGCGTGGGCGACGGGATGCGGCTGTTCATCCATCGCATCCGTCGTGGCGACGACCTGCTCGAGCCCCTGCCCGGGATGCGGATCGAGCCCGGCGACCTGCTGGCGATCAGCGGACGCCGCGAGATCCTGGTCGGCTACATCGGCGAGCGGGCCGAGGAGGTCGACGACCGGGCCCTGCTCGACATTCCAACGGCCGCGCACGAGGTGTTCATCAGCAAGGGCGAATGGACGCGCCGGCCGCTGGAGGACATCGCGGGCCTGGACGAGGCCCGCGCGGTGTTCCTGCGCCGGGTCATGCGCCGCGGCCAGGAGATCCCGGTGGGCACGCGCACCGAGCTCGAGCGCGGCGACGTGGTCCTGCTGACCGGTCCGGAGGCGGCGGTGCTGCGCGCGACTTCGCGCCTGGGCGAACTGGTGCAACCCACCGACGCCACCGATTTCGTGGCGGTGGGGACCGCGATCTTCGCCGGCGCGGTGTTCGGCGCCGTGGTCGCCGTGCCGGTGGGCGGCATCACCATCACCATCGGCACCAGCGTCGGCGCGCTGCTGGCCGGCATCGTCACCGGCCACCTGCGCGTCCACCGCCCGCTGTTCGGCCGGGTGCCCGACAGCGCGGTCAAGTTCATGCAGTCCTTCGGCCTGGCCGGCTTCGTGGCGATGGTCGGGCTGGGCGCCGGACCCCACTTCCTGCCGGCGGTGCGCGAATCGGGACTGGGCCTGCTGCTGGGCGGCATGGTGGTGACCATGGTCCCGCTCATGAGCGGGCTGTGGTTCGGCCGCTACGTGCTGAAGATCGATCCGATCCTGCTGCTGGGCGCGATCTCCGGCGCGCAGACCTTCACGGCCGGCCTGGCCGCGCTGCAGGAAAAGAGCGGCAGCGCGATCGCGGTGATCGGCTATTCCGGATCGGTCGCGGTGGCCCACGTGTTCCTGACCACGTGGGGCAGCGTGATCGTGCTGCTGGTGAGCTGAGCGGCGCCGGGGTCCCCGGCGCACGTGCATCCGCCCGTCAGGCGAGCTGCCGCAGCTTCGGCTCGCGGTCCCACTGGCGCACCGCGGCGGCGGCCAGGAAACCACGCACGTCACCGGCATCCACGATTGCCGCGTCGGGTTCGACATTGGCCCTGGCCAGCAGGGGAGCGGCGCCCTCGTCGTGCGCGATCGCCTTGAGGTGGGCGAACGCGAAGGCGACGAAGTCCACCGCCGCGCTGTCCCTGGCCAGACGTGCGCCCGCCGCGGGCGACAGCACCACCGCGACCGCGTCGAACACCACCGATGGCGTCCCGGCGAGCTGGCCATCGGCCGGCTGCCGGCGGCCATCGGACAGCACCGCACCGCCGAGTTTCGGCGCGACCAGTTTCACCGTCGCACCGGCATCCCTGGCGGCGGCGGCGATCGCGCGGAGCGTGCGCGCGTCGGAACCTTCATCGAACAGGATGCCGATGCTGCGCCCTTCCAGCGTGGCGGTCGTGCGGCCTATGACGCGGACCTCCGGCGCGGGCGGCATCGGCTGCGCGGGCACCGCGCTCTGTGGCGCCGGCGGCAGGGTATCCAGGCCCAGGCCGTCCGCGACGCGACGCGCGAGGTCGGCATCGATGTGGCGCAGGTGGCCGACCATGCGCTCGCGCACCTTCGGCGTCTCGACCTTGGACAGCTCGAACACCAGCGCCGAGGCCAGGTGCGCCTGCTCGGGCGCTTCCAGGCTGGTGAAGAACATCCGCGCCTGGCTGTAGTGGTCGGCGAAACTCTCCGGGCGCACGCGGCCCTTGGCGCCGTCGTCCGGCGCGGTGGCGTGGTGGCGGAAGCCGCTGCGGCGGTCGGCGCGCGGGCTGTCTTCCTGGAGCGAACTGGGTTCGTAGTTGACCCGGCCCCGATGCACCTGCATCTGCATGTGGCCGTCGCGCTGGTGGTTGGCGAACGGGCAACGCGGCTGGTTGATCGGGATCTGCTGGAAGTTGGGGCCGCCCAGGCGGATCAGCTGGGTGTCCAGGTAGGAGAACAGCCTCCCCTGCAGCAGCGGGTCGTTGGAGAAGTCGATGCCGGGCACCAGGTTGGCGGGGCAGAACGCCACCTGCTCGGTCTCGGCGAAGAAGTTGTCCGGGCAGCGGTCCAGGACCATGCGGCCGATGATCTGCACCGGCACCAGCGCCTCGGGGACGATCTTGGTCGGGTCGAGGTGGTCGAACGGAAACTCCGCGGCCTGTTCCTCGGTGAACAGCTGCACGCCCAGCTCCCACTCCGGGTAGGCGCCGGCCTGGATCGCCTCGAACAGGTCGCGCCGGTGGTAGTCGTTGTCGGCGGCCTGCAGCTTCATCGCCTCGTCCCACACCGTCGACTGGAGGCCCAGCTTCGGCCGCCAGTGGAACTTCACGAAGGTGCTGTTGCCGGCCTTGTCCAGGAAGCGGAAGCTGTGCACGCCGAAGCCTTCCATCATCCTCAGCGAGCGCGGGATGGTGCGGTCGCTCATCGCCCACATGACCATGTGCATCGACTCGGGCGTCAGCGAGATGAAGTCCCAAAACGTGTCGTGGGCGGCGGTCGCCTGCGGGAAGCCGCGGTCGGGCTCCATCTTCACCGAGTGGACCAGGTCCGGGAACTTCATCGCGTCCTGGATGAAGAACACCGGCACGTTGTTGCCGACCAGGTCGTAGTTGCCCTGGTCGGTGTAGAACTTCACGGCGAAGCCGCGCACGTCGCGCGGGGTGTCGACCGAGCCGGCGCCGCCGGCCACGGTGGAGAAGCGCGCGAACACCGGGGTGCGCACGCCGACCTCGGTGAACAGCCGCGCGGTGGTGTAGCGCTTCAGCGAGCGGGTTAGCTCGAAGTAGCCGTGCGCGGCGCTGCCGCGGGCATGGACGATGCGCTCGGGAATGCGCTCGTGGTCGAAGTGGGTGATCTTCTCGCGGAGGATGAAATCCTCCAGCAGGGTCGGGCCGCGCGGCGTGGCGGTCAGCGAGTTCTGGTTGTCGGCGACCACCACGCCCTGGTTGGTGGTCAGTGGCGGATGGCTGCCGCCGGCCTGCTGCTGGAGCTCGTCGCCGGCGCCACGCGGACCGCCCGCATCCGGGTCGGCCGCGGCGCGCCGACCGGTGGTGCCGGGCGCCTTGGGCTTAGCGTCCGTGGGCGTGCGATCGGGCTGGCGCCCCGGAGCGGTGGCGGTGGGCGTCTTGCGGCTGGCCATTGGCGGAGTCCTTGCTGTAACGGATCAGGTCGATGATCCGTTCGGCCATGTCGTCCACGCGTGTGGCGTGCGTATGGCCAGCGTGAAACCGGTCGCCAACGCGCCCACGTGCGCGAACGTGGGCGCGGAACGTCAGCGCGCCGGATCCGCCTCGGCCCTGGACCGCTCGCGGCGCTCCAGTGCCCGCGACATCGCCGCGTCCGGTTGCAGCGGGATGGCCCAGCGACGGTAGCTGTCGGCCAGTGCCAGGCGCACGCGCGCATGGAGAGCGGATGCAGGATCCTCCTCCTGGAAGCCGGCGGCGACCTGCTCCCAGGTCGCGTCCGGGCCGGCGAGCGTGCGTGCGCGCACGACGCTGCGGCAGGTCGCCATCGCGGCCCGTGCCATGAAGCAGGCGAACCAGGCGTCTCCCCCTCCCCATCCGGGCTGCTCCAGCAGGCCCAGGACGTATGCGCGCGGCACGCCGGCGTAGCGCTCGAGTTCGTCGGCGAACGCGTCCGGGTGGCGGGTCGCATAGGCGTCGATGTCGGCGAGCCGGCGGTCAAGCCAGGCGTCGCCGGTCGCATGCGGACGGGGCGTGTCGCCCTCCGCGGCGGCTGGCGTCGTCTGGGCGAACGCGGTGGCACCCGCCAGCGCGAGGGCGAGCCCGAGCATGCCGCCAAAACCGTGCCGGAGCAGGGAGGATGCAGGGCGCATGCGGCGATTCTGCCGCAGCCCGCCGGCGCTGTCAGGCACGGGCGGTGGCCGGCGGGTCGGCCGCAGGCGTGCGGATGCGAGAACGCCGACCCCGGGCGGGGGTCGGCGTTCTCGCGGGGACACCTTGTCCGTCGATGCGCGGGTCAGTCGTCCCAGCCGCGGCCGCGATGGTGCTTGTCGTGGCCCTTGCCCTTCTTGCCGTGATGGCGGTGGCCGTCGTGCCGGTCGTAGCGGTCATACCGGTCGTCGTAGCTGACGCGATAGTGCGGCCGCGGCGCGGGGTGGTAGTGGCGCGGCGGCGCGTAGTAGCGCGGGGCCGGCCGGTAGACCACCACCGGACGCGGCTCGTAGCGGTAGTACACCGGGCGGCGCCAGCGGTCGTACTCGACCACCACCGGCTGGTAGTAGCCGTCGTCGTAGTAGTAGGGACGGCCGCTGCGGAAGATCAGGTCGGCGACATCGACCAGCACGCGGACCTGGACATCGGCGGCCTGGGCCTTCGGGGCGGGCAACAGGGCGGCGGCGCCGGCCAGCGCGGCAGCGAGCAGCGCACCGCGGGCCCAGCCGGTGCGTTCGGAGCGAAGGGAGGTGGTGACATTCATGGCAGCGCTCCGGTGTGGACGTTGCGATGACGTTGCGATTTTCGGAGTGAACCGCAATTTAACCCGGCCGCATGTAACCGTTACCGGATTCGCCGCACCGTGGAGACATTCAGCGAGCGTTTCGAACGCCGGTCACGATTTCACGGACCGCCGCCGGCAGCTGGCGGGGCGACTCGACCGAGCGCACGCGCGGATGCGCTTCGGCCAGTCCATGCTCGGCCTCGTGCGCCCAGGTGATCGCATAGGGGATGTGCACGCCCCAGCCACCGAGCCTGACGACCGGCTCGATGTCCGAGCGCAACGAGTTGCCGACCATCACGAACTGCGCCGCCTCGATCCCTAACTCGCCGAGCACCCGCGCGTAGGTCTGCGGATCCTTCTCCGACACGATCTCGATGCGGGGAAACAGGTCGGCCAGGCCCGAGCGGGCGATCTTCGCCTCCTGGTGGAACAGGTCGCCCTTGGTGATCAGCACGACCGGGAGCTCGGCGGCGATGTCCGCGACCGCGTCGCGGATGCCGTCCAGCAGTTCCACCGGGTGCTGCAGCGTGGCGCGGCCGATCTCCACCACCTGCTGCAGGTCGCGCGCACCGATCCGTCCCCCGGTCAGCTCGATGGCCGCCTCGATCATCGACAGGGTCATGCCCTTGACGCCGTAGCCGAACACCTTGAGGTTGCGGCGTTCGACTTCGAGCAGGTGGCGCAACGTGCCGGCGTCATGCAGGTCGATGTAGCGGCCGACGATGTCTTCGTACTGCTTCTCGGCGGTGCGGTAGTAGTCCTCGCTGCGCCACAGGGTGTCGTCGCCATCGAAGCCGACCAGGCGGATCTCGTGCATGGGAAAACCTGCTGCCGGGGGAGCGGCAGGATACCAGCGCACCACCGGCGCCCGTACGGCCCGCGGCCCGGTGGTGGGCGGTGGCCGGACAGCGCACGGGCGGGCCAGGGCCCGCCCGTGCGCCACGCGGCCGTGCGCGGGTTTACGGCGTGGTCGGCGTGGTGGCCTGGCGCTTCTGCACGAAGCCGCGGTACTCGTCGGCGGTCAGTTCGCCGTTGGCGTCGGCATCGGCATCGGCATAGACGTTGCTCAGGCCCGCATGCCGCTGGGCTTCCTGCTTGCTGAGGGTGCCGTTGCCGTCGGCGTCCAGGTCGGCCCAGCTCAGGCCCTGGCCGCCGGCCGTGGATTGCGCCGGTTGCTGCTCGGCGGCGCCGGTGGCCTGCGGGGACTCGGCCCGGGTCGCCGAGGTGTCCTGCTGGGCGAACGCCAGCGGCGCGGTGGCCATGCCAAGGATGAGAAGACCGGTGGTGAGTCGCTTCTGGGTATTCATGGCTTGCTCCTGCATCGGATGGGGGTACTCGTGAGATGCGCTCGGCAGTCACGATTACGACCCTGCTCCGCCCGCCATGAACCGCGCTTGCGCGGCGATCCGCGCATGCACGCGGCGTTAACCACGTCCACTCCGGCAGGCGCTACCGCGCTGGTTAGCCTGCCGTCTGCGGCAGGTGAGCGGACGGTTCAATCGACCGGTGTATCCGGTTTCGGCGGCTCCGGATGGCGCGCCGCCGCGTGCGCGCCGGCCAAGCGGTGGCTGAACAGCCACCAGCCCGCCACCGTGCCGGTCATCGCGCCGATGATCTGCAGCAGCACGCGCGTACCCAGGAAATCCGGATCGTGGATGCCGGCGAGCGCGAGCCGGGCGTACAGCGGCGACTCCAGGCGAGAGATGCCCAGGTAGAACAGGTTCCAGCTGTCCACGCCCGCCGCGACGGCGACCGCGATCGCCGCACCCCAGCCCACTGCATGGGCCACGGTGAGGCCGCTGCGGCGGCAGATCCATGCCCACAGCGCATAGACGGCCACGCCGATGAGGAACGCGATCAGTGCGGCTTCGAGGGCGCCGGGCAGGCCGGTGTGCAGCGGAAGGTTCATCGGGCGATGCGGCGTGGATGGACGGCCAGTCTAAACGGCGCCGGCGGCGTCGATGGCTCAGGCCTCGTCCTCGCGCCGCACGCGTGCGCGCACGCCGCCCGTGGCCTCGTCGACCCGGACGGCCACCGCGATGGGCCGGCAGCACACCTGGCAGTCCTCGATGTAGTCCTGGTCGCCGGCGCTGTCGTCCACCGCCAGCTCGATGGGCTCGCCGCAATAGGGGCAGTGCAGGTCCAGCCAGCGGGGCATCAGCGCACCGGGAAGTCGTAGGCCGTGTCCGGGTCGGGCTCCGGCCTGAGGGTGAAGTGCCACCATTCCATCGGATAGTTGGCCAGTCCCTGCGCGGCCATCGCCCCGCGCAGCCGGTCGCGGTTGGCGCGCTGGACCGCGGACACCCGGGGATCGTCGGTGTGGGCGAGCGGATCGAAGAAGTCGAAGCGCGTGCCCATGTCCAGCGGCGCGCAGCGTCCGTCCTGGCAGCGCACCAGGGTCAGGTCCACCGTCGCGCCGCGGCTGTGGCCCGAGGTCTCGGCGATGTAGCCGTCGGTCAGCCGGGCCTTGTCCACGTTCGGGTACCAGCGCGCCTTGAGCGCCGGGTCGTCCGGCACTCCGACCCAGCGCATGAAGCTGCGCACCGCGTGCGCCGGCCGGTAGCAGTCGTAGATGCGCAGGCCCAGGCCTTCGGCGCGCAGCGATGCCTGGACCCGGGCGACGGCGTCGGCGACCGGCGCGAGCAGGTAGCAGCGGTTGGCTTCGTACCCGGGCACCGGCGCGCCCGTGAAGTTGTCGCTGCCGGCATAGCGCAGGTCCACCTCGACGTCCGGGGCGAGCGTGCGGATGTCGACCATGCCGGCCGCCGCGGCGTCGGCCGCGGGAGAGAGGCGCGGTGGTCCTGCGGCATGCGCCGCCGCGGCCAGCAGCGCAAGCGCCGGCAGCAGCCACGTTGCCGCGGCGTGGCCGTTGCGCCGCTGGCGCCGGCCGTGCCGCGCCAGCGGCTCAGGGACAGTCACGCAGGCGGTGGAAGGCCAGGTCGGCATAGTCGTAGCTGAAGTCCGCCTCGGGATCGACGTGCGAGACCGTCAGGGTAGCGCCGTCGCCGGAACCGGGGGAAGGCGGGTGCAGCCAGGCCTCGGCATCGACGCTGTCTTCGTCCCAGTCGACCAGCCAGCGCCCGCCGACGCGCATCAGCCGCCCGCGCATCGAGGGCGAGCGCGCGGAGGCGAAGGAGACGCCGCGTCCGCGCGGGCAGATCGCGACCTCGCCGAACCACGGGTCGCGCCACACGCCGAGCAGCGCGGCGGCTTCTGCGGCGCCGGCGGCCCGGCGCGCCGAGGTGTCGGGCAGCGGCTCGGCGGCCTTGCGCAACGCGCGTTCCCGGTCGAGCAGCGCGGCGTAATGGGCCACGTCGTGGCCGGCGGCCGGATCGGTGTAATGCTCCAGCAGCACCTGGCCCAGCGCGGTGCGCGCGGCTTCGCCTTCGCCGTTGGCCAGGATGACGATGCCGGCGCGCCGGTCGGGCAACAGGATGACCGAGGAATACATCCCCGTCAGGGTGCCGGTATGGGCGACCTTCCATTCGCCATCCACGTCGGACAGGCGCCACCCGTAGCCATAGGCGGAAAAATGGCTGTTGTCCCACTGGCGCATGCGCTCGCTCACCGGCATCGGCATGTGCGCGGTCCACACCGCGCGGCGCTGGGCCGGCGACAGCCACGGATGGGCGGGATCCAGCCACATGCCGACCCACGTCAGCATGTCGTCCATGCCGCAGCGGATGCCGCCGGCGGCCATGGAGGTGATGTCGGGCACGACGCCGGCGGCGTCGACGCGCTCGCCGACCGGCAGGTTGCGGCCGTCCACGCGGCGGTGCGGCCTGGCGACGCTGCCGGCCTCGTCCAGGCGCCAGGCGCCTACCCGGCAGCCGTCCATGCCCAGCGGCCCGAACAGTTCGCGCCGCACCAGCTCGTCGTAGGGAATCCCGGCCGCCGCCGCGGCGACCTCGCCGGCGACCACGTACAGCAGGTTGTCGTAGGCGTACTCCGAGCGGAAGCTGCCGACCGGCTCGAGGTGCGCCAGGCCGGCGATGATGTCGTCGCGGGTGAACGTGTTCGGCTCCGGCCACAGCATCAGGTCGCCGGCGCCCAGGCCCAGCCCGCTGTTGTGGATCAGCAGGTCGCGCACCTGCATCTGGGCGGTCACCCACGGGTCATGCATGCGGAACCGCGGCAGGTGCCTGGTCACCGGATCGTCCCAGCGCAGCTTGCCCTGGTCGACCAGCCGCGCGAGCACCCCGGCGGTCATCGCCTTGCTGTTGGAGGCGATCTTGAACAGCGTGTCCGGCGTGATCGCCTGGCCACTGCCGGCGGACAGTTCGCCGCGTGTTTCCACCGCGACGATCCGGCCGTCCTCGACCACGCCGACCGCGATCCCCGGCAGGCCGTAGCGCTGGACGGTGTCGTCGACCGCGCGGGCGATCCGGGCGCGGTCGCCGTCCGACGCGCGCGCGGGCGTGCCGGCGCCGAAAAGAAATGCGGCCGACAGTGCGGCCGCCAAGAGGAGGGAACAACGCATGTCAGGCTCCGCGGTTGGCTGCCGGGCGCGCGCCGGGCCGAAGCCCGGCGCGCGTACGGCGCCAGCCGGTCAGAAGTTCCAGCTCACCACCAGCTGCGCGTAGCGCGGCGACTGCCAGCGGGTGCCGGTGCCGAAGTACGGGCGCGGCACGCCCGGGTTGGCCTCGTAGCGGCCGCGCACGTTGATCACCTCCTGCTCGTTGAGCAGGTTGTAGATCGAGAACCGCGCCTTCAGGTCGATGCCCTCCACCGGGAAGGTCCAGGTCACGCTGGTGCCGAGGTTGTAGGTCCACGGCATGCGGCCGAAGTCGCCGCGCGGGGTGTAGTCGTACACCCGGCCCTGCCAGGGCCCGGAGCAGTTCTGCACGCACAGCCAGCCGCTGCCGCCGCCGCTGCCCTCGCTGGTGAAGCTGGCGACGGCGAAGTTCTCGTCCGGCCAGGTCACGCCGAAGGCGGTGATCGGGCCGCCCGACAGCGCGGTGAAGGTGCCGCCGAAGGTCCACATCTCGTTGAGCTTGTAGCTGCCGCGGAGCTTGATCTGGTGCTCGTGGTCGTTGAACAGCACGCCGTAGCGTTCGTTGTTGGCCGGGTGGTCCCAGTGCTGGACCATGCCGGTGTCGCCGTAGTTGGTGTCGGAATTGACCGGGCCTTCGTGGTTGCCCTCGGACTTGGACCACAGGTAGGACGCGTTGAACGCCCACTTGTCGTCCCAGGCGCGGTCGATCTGCAGTTCGATCGCCTTGTAGGTCCGCTCCGGCTGCGAGTAACCGATGATGCGGTTGCTGCCGACGGTGATGTAACCCTCCTTGGCGGTGTCGATCGTCACCCAGCCGTCCTGGGCGCACCCCATCGCGGTGGTGCCCCACAGGGTCATCTCGTCGCCCGGGTTTGCGATCGGGAACAGGGTGCCGTGGCGCACGCCGCAGAGCGCGTTGATGCGGACGTCGTCCAGCGCGTTGTCCATCTTGCGGTAGGTGCCGTTGACGCCCCAGGACCAGGCCTGGTTGATCATCGCCTGGAAGCCGAGGATGAACTCGTCCTGGAACACCGCGTCCAGGTCGCGGTCCACGCTCTGGCGCAGGTCGCCGACGCTGATGTTCATGTCGTCGTCGACGGGGCCGATCTGGGCGCCCAGCACCGGCGCCATGTAGGACGACCCGGTGACCGGGTTGGTCGCCGGGCTCCAGCCGCTGAGCGCGTAGTAGGTGTACTCGTCGATCAGGCCGCCGGCGAAGGTGTAGTTGATGTTGTTGGTGACCGGCAGGTAGTAGCGGCCGGCGTTGCCGAACAGCTTCATGCGGCCGTCGCCCTGCACGTCCCAGGAGAAGCCCAGGCGCGGCGACACCAGGTCGTCCATCTTGATGAAGGCGTCGCCGGTGGCGGTCTTGTTCTCGAACGCGTCCACGCGCACGCCCAGGTTCAGCATCAGGCCGGGGGTGACGCTCCACACGTCCTCGATGTACCAGGCATTGGCGGTGGTCTCGAACACGCCGCCGTCGATGCGCCGGCGGCCCATCACGAAGGAGTTGACGCCGGGCGGCAGGACCGCGTCGTTGCCCAGCACCTGGTTGGCGCTGGTGCGGCCGTAGACGGTGTAGCGCTGCTGGGTCGGGCCGGGATAGAAGGTGCTGCGGTCGGTGGTCATGACCTCGCGGTCCAGGCCGAAGCGCAGCAGGTGGTCGCCCAGCGCCCACTCGAAGTCCAGGCGCCCCACTTCACGCTCGTCCTCGTGGTCGACCACCGAGGCGCTGGTGCTGGGATGGCAGCTCACCGGCGGCCGCCCCATGGCGGCGTAGGCCGCACCGTAGCTGGCGTTGTCGATGATCACCTGCGAGCAGGGGCCGTCGGACGCGGAGAAGACCTGGCTCTGGCTCTGGTTGATGCCGTACATGGCCTTGGCGGTGAAGTTCTCGCCGAACTGGCCGGTGTAGGTGATCGAGCCGCTGTTGCCGCCGGTCTGGTTGGTGTTGCTGCCGGTGTAGGAGGTGGCGACCGCGTTGGCCCAGTCGTAGGCGTAGGCGTCGCCCAGGGTTTCGGTGTCGTCGGAGAAGGCCAGCAGTTCCAGCCGGTGGTCGTCGGTGATCACCCAGTCCAGCTTGGCGCCCCAGAAGCCGTCGCTGTTCTCGGTGGTGGTCCAGGTGTTGCCCAAGGCGTTGGTGAAGCCGGCGTTGCCCTCGCGCTGTTCGTACATCGCGAACATGAACAGGCGGTCCCGGATGACCGGGCCGGATGCCCAGACATTGGCCTTCATGAAGCTGTCGCGATCATGGCTGGAACGCACGTTGATCACGCCGTCGTCGTAATAGTGGTCGTCGGCGCTGGCCTGCCAGGCGCTGGGCTCGAAGGTGAAGGTCACGCCGCCGTCGAACTCGTTGCTGCCCGAACGGGTCACCGCGTTGATCACGCCACCGGTGCTGCGGCCGAATTCCACCGAATAGCCGCCGGTCTTGACCTGGAACTCCTGGAAGAAGTCGAACGGCGCGGTGGAGAAGCTCTGCCGGCGGTAGAAATCGGTGACGTTGAGGCCGTTGATGAACACCGAGTTCTCGGCCACCGACGAACCGCCGAACGAGATGCCGCCGAAGGAGGAGTTGCCGCCGACCACGCCCGGCGCAAGCAGCGCCACCGAGGTCAGGCTCTGCTCGACCGGCAGCCGCTGCAGCTCCTCGCGGTTGATGTTGGTGGCGACCTCGGTGGAGAACACGTCCACCCGGTTGACCACGCGCGAACCCACCACCTCCACCGCGTCCAGGTTGACCAGGTTGCCCTCGGCGCCCAGGTTGACCGACGTGGTGCCGCCGACGGCGACGTTGACGGTCACCCCCTCGCCCACCGGCTGCCCGCCGCGCACGACCTGCAACCGGTAGTCGCCGATCGGCAGCTGGGTCAGGCGGTAGCCGCCGTCGCTGCCGACGGTGACCGTGCGGCTGGCGCCGGTGGCGTTGTTGGTGACGACGATCTGGTCACCGGCGCTGGCGCGGCCGGCGACCGCGCCGGTCGCGCTCTGGGCCATGGCCAGCGGCGCCATCGCGCCGATGCACGCACCCAGCGCCACGCAGAGCGCGGCCTTCCTGAAAGTCCTGCTGTTCATCCCCGTGTCTCTCCCACAGTGGTGTTGAAGTTGTCCGCGCCCGTGCTGGTGGCGTCATTGCCTGTTGGCAGCATCTGCCATTCGAACCGGTAGTCCCATTGGTCGAAATAGAGGTTCCCGCCGCGCCACTCCGCCTCGCCGCGCTGCGAATCCACGGTCTCGGAACGGAAGTGGCGCTTGGCTGGAACGAAGTCCCGCGAAAAATCGTCGTTGAACGCGATCCGGTAGGCGTCCAGCCCGCCGAGGTAGAACCAGCGCAGCGCCGGGTCGTCGCTGGCGAGCTGGCCGGTGGTCACGTCCATCGGCACCCAGCCGTACGGGGCCAGGTACAGCCAGCCCCAGTCGTGCATGTTGTCGTAGGCGATCGCGTCGTCGGAGAAGACCCAGCCGGACTGCCACCGCGCCGGGATGCCGTTGAGCCGCAGCAGCGCCATCAGCAGCAGGGTCTGCTGCCCGCAATCGGCGTGGCCGGCGCGCAGGGCGTAGTGGCTGATGTTGGAGATCGTCGAGTACTCGCGCGCGCCGGCCCACGGGATCCGGTCCACCGCCTCGAACAGCCGGCGCGCGACCTGGTACGGATGGGTCTCGCCGGCGACGACCTTGTCCGAGAACGCGCGCAGCTCCGGGGTGAACACGATGTGCGGCGGCTGCTCGCGCAGGTACGGCGCCAGCGCCGGGTCGTCCGGGGTCGCGGTGACCCGCTGCGGATCGATCGCGAAGTGGCGGGCGTGGACGGTGACGTCGTAACTGACCGAGAACTCGGTCGGCCGGCCCGCGACCGCGGTGCGCTCCATGTAGGCGGTGCGCTGCAGGGTGCCTTCCGGCGCCACCGTGCCGCCGGCGGGCACGGTCCCGAGCAGGCGGATGTCCTCCTGCTGGCCCTCGATCGCGCGCGGATACGGGATCCAGGCGCGCACGGTCTCGCCGGCGGGCACCGCATCGGCATCCACCACCAGCGACTGGGTCACCCGCAGGCGCCGCGGCGCCACGCTGGTGGCGCCCGCGCGCGCGGCGGCGACCACCTCGGCGTGGTGCGGGTTGAGGCGTTCGTTCGGGCCCTCGCTGAAGGGCTTCACCGGCGGCGCGCGACGCGCGGCCGCCTCCGGGCTGAGCCGGTACAGGTTGGAGACGGCGCGCTTGAAGTAGCGCGGCTCGCCATCGATGTCCATGCGCTCGACCAGGCCCGCCCGGTCCCACGCGTCGAATTCGGACTCCGCCAGGTCGGGGATCGACCGGCGCGCCTGCGCCAGTGCCGCGGCGCGGTCCAGGGTGAAGTCCAGGCGGATGCGGCGCATGCGCTCGCGTTCGAACAGGAACGCCTCGCGCTGCGCGTCGCGCAGGCCGGGCTCGGCCAGCGCGGCGGCGATCATGGTTTCGGCGCCGCGGAAGTTGCCGCTGTCGATCGCCGCGACGGTCTCCTCGATCGTCGGCGGCGGCAGGCTGGCCTGCGCGGCCGCCATCGACATCGCCAGCAGGCACAGCGCCGGCCACGCCACGCGCCGGCCGGGACGCGCGGGGCGCGGCGGCATGCGGCTGGCGGAAGGCTGGCAACGGCGGACATCCACGACGACACTTCCCGGGTGCGGTGGTGATGGCTGGTGTAACACGGGTCTGGTAGTGGGTCAATAATTTATTCTTGACTGCGCGGATATTCGGAATAACTATTCTTCGGCACGCCCACGGGGAGGACCGGCCGTCATGAGTGCCGTGAATGGATCACCGAGCGCAGGACGCCGGACATGCCGCCGCCTGCGCGCGCGCTGGTGCGCCGCGCCGCTGCTGGCGCTGCTGCTGCCGGCCGCGCTGGCGTGGGCGGGCCAGGCCGACGCCCCCACCGCGGTCGTCGACGTCCGCCAGGCGGACCTGGACCCGGACCACTGGATCGCCCTGCTGCCCGATCGCGACCGGGTGATCCTCGACCGCGCCGGCATCGCCGCGCAGAACGCGCGCATGCGCGGGCAGGACAAGGCGATCCACGACCTCGCCGCGCTGCCCGACCCGCTGCCCCGCGCGTTCGTGCGCGAGCAGGTCCAGGCGTTGTCCGCGCCGCCAGGGCGCGCCCTGTTCGACGTGCGCGGCGTGCCGGTGCCGCAGCGCGAGCTTGACGCGCTGCAGCGCGCGATCGCGCTGGATGCGATCCCGGACGGCCAGCCGCTGCGCTACGGGCTGGTCGTGCACCGCGCCGCGCTGCGCACCTTCCCGACGGCCCTGCGGGTGTTCAGCAGCGCCGGCGAGACCGACATCGACCGCTTCCAGGAATCGGCGCTGTTCCCGGGCGACGCCGTGGCGGTCCTGCACCGCAGCCAGGACGGGAAGTGGCTGTTCGTGGCGAGCGAGCGCTACGCCGCGTGGATCGAAGCGGCGCACGTGGCCGTCGGCCCGCGCGAGACCGTGCTCGGCTACGGCCGGCGCGCGCCATACGTGGTCGTCACCGGCGCCACCGTGCGGACCACCTACACGCCGGAAGAGCCGCGCGTGTCGGCGCTGCAGCTGGACATGGGCGTGCGCCTGCCGCTGCGCGCGGACTGGCCGCCGACGCAGGCGGTCAACGGCCAGCATCCCTATGCCTCGCACGTGGTCGACCTGCCGGTGCGCAACGCCGACGGCGGGCTGGCGCTGGTGCCGGCGCTGGTTCCGCGCGCGGCCGACGTCTCCACCGACTACCTGCCGCTGACCCCCGCCAACCTCGTGCGCCAGTCGTTCAAGTTCCTCGGCGAACGCTACGGCTGGGGCCACAGCTACGACGCCCGCGACTGCAGCGGCTTCGTCTCCGAGGTCTACCGCAGCTTCGGCATCCTGGTCCCGCGCAACACCCGCGACCAGGCGGTCAGCCCGGCGCTGGACCGGATCGCGTTCCAGCCCGGCGACAGCCGCGAACGGCGCATGGCGGCGGTGCGCGCGCTGCAGACCGGCGACCTGGTCTACATCCCCGGCCACGTGATGATGGCGCTCGGCCACCAGCGCGGCCTGGCCTTCATGATCCACGACACCAACGGCGGCAGCTGGCGCGGCGCGGACGGAAGCCGCGTGCGCGCCGGGCTCAACGGCGTGTCGGTCACGCCGCTGGAGCCGATGCTGTTCGGCGACACCGAGACCTACGTCGACCGCATCACGAACATCCAGAGGATCCGGCCGCGGGCCACGACCCCATGAAGATCACGGACATCGAACTGGGCATGCTGCGCGTGCCGCTGAAGACGCCGTTCAAGACCGCGCTGCGCACCGTCGACACCGTCGAGGACATCGTCGTGCTGGTGCGCACCGACACCGGCCACACCGGCTACGGCGAGGCGCCGGCCACCGCGGTGATCACCGGCGACACCCACGGCTCGATCATCGAGGCCATCGACCGCTTCATCAAGCCGCGCCTGATCGGCCAGGAGATCGCCAACCTCAACCGCATCTGCGGGCTGGTGCAGGGCGCGATGGAGCGCAACACCAGCGCCAAGGCCGCGGTGGAGATCGCCGTCTACGACCTGTGGGCCCAGCTCTACGGCGCGCCGCTGTACAAGATGCTCGGCGGTGGCGACCCGGTGATCACCACCGACATCACGATCTCGGTGGACCACATCGACAAGATGGTGGCCGACTCGATCGCCGCGGTCGAACGCGGCTTCGACTCGCTGAAGATCAAGGTCGGCAAGGACATCGGCCTGGACATCGAGCGGGTGAAGGCGATCCACGCCGCGGTCGAGGGCCGCGCGCTGCTGCGCCTGGACGCCAACCAGGGCTGGACCGCCAAGCAGGCGGTGTACGCCATGCATGCGCTGGAGGATGCCGGGGTCCTGCTGGAACTGCTCGAGCAGCCGGTCAAGGCCGCCGACATCGAGGGCCTGAAGTACGTCACCGAGCGCGTGCACACCCCGGTGATGGCCGACGAGAGCGTGTTCGGCCCCAGCCAGGTGTTCGACCTGATCGAGCGCCGCGCCGCGGACATCATCAACATCAAGCTGATGAAGACCGGCGGCCTGTCCAACGCGATCCGGATCGCCGACATCGCCTCGCTGTACGGCGTGCAGTGCATGATCGGCTGCATGATCGAGTCGGCGATCTCGGTGGCCGCGGCCGTGCACCTGGCGGTGGCCAAGGCCGACACCATCACCAAGGTCGACCTGGACGGCCCCTCGCTGGGCCAGTTCAACCCGGTCGAGGGCGGGGTGATCTTCGACGAGTCGGAGATCACCATCACCGACGCGCCCGGACTGGGCATCCGCGAGATCCGCGGGCTGGAACCGTTGCCGCGCTGACCACGGTTGCCAGGTGCGCCCGACCCGGATGAAGATCAGCCCCATGCCGCCGCTGGTGAAGATCCGCTCGGAACGCGACCACATGTCGGCGATCGAACGCCGCATCGCCGATTTCATCCTCGACAACGCCCACCTGCTGCGCGACTACTCCTCGCAGCAGCTGGCCAGCGCCCTGGGGATCAGCCAGTCGTCGGTGGTCAAGTTCAGCCAGAAGTTCGGCTTCCGCGGCTATCCGGACCTGAAGTACAGCATCGGCCAGGCGGTGGCGCGCAATGGCGCCGACGCGCCGGCGCTGGCCGCGCCGGTGGCCGAGGGCGACGAATACACGCGGCTGGAGGACAGCCTGCGCCGCAGCAAGGCGGCGGCCGAGGAGGAAACGCGGCTGCTCAACCCGCGCGAGGGCATCGAGCGGATCGTCGGGCTGGTCGATGGCGCCGGCAAGGTGTTCGTCTGCGGGCTGGGCGACGACGGGCTGTTCGCCCGCGAGTTCGGCATGCGCCTGTCGCTGCTGGGCGTGCTCACCGTGCACCACAACGATCCGATCCTGATGATGGCCAACCTGTCGGCGGCGCGGCCCGGCGACGTGCTGCTGCTGTTTTCCGAGTTCGGCCAGCTGCCGCAGCTGTCGCAGATCAGCCGCCAGTTCCACGCCTGCGAGGGCCAGGTGGTGTCGATCACCCGGCATACCGCCAACCCGCTGCGCGCGCATGCCGACGCCTCGCTGGTGGTGTCGGCGCACGATCCGTCGCCGCACGTGGAGGCGCTGCTGTACCGTTCCTCGCTGCAGTACCTGCTCGACTTCCTGTTCGTGCTGCTGTGCCAGGCCAACCCGGACCGGCACCGCCAGCTCGGCACCAACCTCGAACGCATCCGGCACCTGCTGGATACCTGACCGAAGGCGCCCGCCCCCCGCATGACCGCCCGCCCCTCCGCGCCACGCCGCGCCACCCGCTTCGCCTGGCCGCTGCTGGCAGCGCTGGGCCTGGCGTGCGCGGTCGCCGCCCTCGCCGGCCCCTCGACCGGCGCCACCCGCGCCACCCGCGCCGATCCGCTGCACGGTGCGCGTCAGCTGGTCCTGGTGACGGTCGCCGGCTGGGACGCGGGCCAGGGACGGCTGCGACGCTACGAGCGCGCCGGCGATGGGGCCGCCTGGCGCGAGCTGGCCGCGTTCCCGGTGAGCATCGGCCGGCATGGCAGCGCCTGGGGCACCGGCCTGCTCGCCCCCGCCGACCAGGGCGAGGGCCCCCGCAAGCGCGAGGGCGACGGACGCAGCCCGGCCGGCGTTTTCGCGCTGGGCCCGGCATTCGGATACGCGGAGGGCGTGGCCAGCGGACTGCCGTACCAGGCGATGGACGCGGGCGACTGGTGCATGGACGTGCCGGCTTCGCCGCATTACAACCGCATCGTCGACGCGCGTGAGGTCGGCCAGGCCGCGGTGAAGGGCTCCACCGAGCCGATGCGCCTGGACCTGCACCGTGACGGGGATCCGCGCTACCGGCTCGGCTTCGTCGTCGCGCACAATCCCGGCAACGAGCCCGGCGGCGGCAGCTGCATCTTCGCCCACCTCTGGCGCACGCCGGGCGAGCCGACCGCCGGCTGCACGGCGATGGCCGACGCGGACATGGAAGCACTGCTGGCCTGGCTCGACGCGGACCTGCAGCCGCGGTTCGTGCTGCTGCCGGAAGACGAATACGCCCGCCTGGCGGGGCGCTGGGGCTGGCCCGCGCCGTCGCCGCGCGCTCCCGGCGACGGAGCATCGCGATGAGATGGCCGGGCGCGACCACGCGCGTGCTGCTGGCCCTGGCCGCCGGCGCGGTCGCCGGCCTGGCGCTCGCGCACTGGGCGCCCGACGCGGCGGCCAGCGCCGCCGGCATCGCCCAGCCGATCGGCCGGCTCTGGCTCAGCGCGCTGCAGATGACGGTGGTGCCGCTGGTGCTGGCGCTGGTGATCCTCGGCGTGGCGACCGCGTCCGACGCGGCAGCCTCCGGCCGGGTCGCGCGCCGGGCCATGGTGGTGTTCATCGCGATGCTGTCGTTCTTCGCCGGATACGCGGCACTGGTGGCGCCCGCCCTGCTCTCGCTGGTGCCGCGCAGCCCCGCGCTGGCGGCGACGCTGCAGGCCTCGGCCACCCACGTCGATGCGGCTGCCGCCGCGCCGTCGCTGGCGCAATGGATCGGCAACGTCATCCCGTCCAACGCGATCATGGCCGCCGCGCAGGGCGCGATGCTGCCGCTGGTGGTGTTCGCGCTGTTCTTCGGCTTCGCCCTCACCCGGATCGACGCCGAGCGCCGCGTCCAGGTGATCGGCCTGTGCCATGGCATCGCCGACACCATGATCGTGATCGTGCGCTGGGTGCTGCTGGCCGCCCCTATCGGCGTGTTCGCGCTGATGCTGGCGGTCTGCGCCCAGGCCGGGCTCGGGGTGGTCGGCGCGCTGGCCGGCTACATCGTCCTGCAGTGCGCGATGTACCTCGGCGCCATCGCCATGTGCTACGCGCTGGTGATGGTGTTCGCGGGCCGCTCGCCGGCCGCGTTCGCCGGCGGCATCCTGCCCGCGCAGGTCGTGGCCGCCAGCACCCAGTCCTCGCTGGCCTCGCTGCCGGCGATGCTGGAGAGCGCACGCGACCGGCTGGGCCTGCCGCGCGCAGTGGCCGCACTGGTGCTGCCGATGGCGGTGACCCTGTTCCGCATCACCAGTCCCATCCAGTACGTGGTGGCCGCCGCGTTCGTGGCCTGGGCCTACGGCATCGACCTGACCGCGGTGCAGCTGGCCGCCGGCGCCGCGCTGGCGGTGGTGATCAGCCTCGGCTCGGTCGGCCTGCCCGGCCAGGTCAGCTTCATGGCGACGGTCATGCCGGTGACCCAGTCGATGGGCCTGCCGGTGGAACCGCTCGGCCTGCTGCTGGCCGTGGACACGATTCCCGACGTGTTCGCCACCACCGGCAACGTGACCGGCGACCTCACCGCCACCGCCATCGTCGCGCGGCGCAGCCCCGAGGCCGCCGAGCCGCCGGCCGCGGGCTGAATCGACGCGCGCGGCGATCACGTCCGGCTCACCGCACGCGGTCGACAGTGGCGGCCCCACCCGAGTCGCGGAGCGCGCCATGAAGACCCGACGCATCTACGCCACGCCCAACCTGGCGGCCGCGCAGGCCGCCCTCGCCGCCGCGCGCGATACCGGCATCGACCTGCACTCGCTGTCGCTGATCGCGCGCTCGGACATCGAGATGGAAGCGGTGCCCGACGAACTGCGCGAAGCGCACACCGACACGGTCCCGGCCGCGTTGCGCGGCGCGGCGGGCGGCGGCGCGGTGGGCCTGGTCGCCGGGCTGATCGCGGTCGCGGTGCCGCCGCTGGGCATCACCCTCGCCGGCGCCGGGCTGATGGCCGCGGTCGGCGCCCTCGTCGGCAGCTGGTCCTCGGCGCTGGTCGGGGCGAGCATCCCGGACCCCGTGCGCCGCCGCTTCGAGGAAACCATCGAAGCCGGGCAGATCCTGCTGGTGGTGGACGCGGAGGACGAGGCGGAGGCCACGCGTGCGGAAGCGGCGATCCTGCGCGCGGGCGGCACCGCGCTGCCGTACGAGTCCGCCACCGCGGTCAGCTGAGCGCGGCGCGGATAACCTCGCGCTCACGGCGCCGACCACGTGGATTAACCGGCGCACCGCTAGGTTCGGGGTTCACCCATGAACGAGGAACCGACATGAGCCCGCAGCCCGGCTACCAGATCCCCGGACGCGCACCGGTCGAACCGTTTCCGGATTCCAGCTACTGGAACCAGCAATTCAGCAGCGAGCCGTATTTCCTGGAAGGCGACAGCTACGACGACTACGACCCCGCCTACCGCCTCGGCTACGGCGCGCGGCGCCGCCATCCCGACCGCGATTTCGCCAGCCTCGAAGCCGACCTGCAGCGCGAATGGGACGCCAGCAAGGGCGCCTCGCGCCTGGACTGGGAACGGGCGCGCCGTGCCGTCCAGCGCGCGTGGGAGCGCGGCGAGCCCCACGGCATGTGACCCCCGGCGCCCCTCGGCGACGGCCCGTCGTCAGGCCAGGGTGAACCCGGCCGGCGTACCGGCCGTCGCCGAAGGCGCCACCCAGGCATCGAACCGTCCCGGCTCCACGCCGAAGCGCCCATCGGCGCGGGTAAAGGCCAGCTGGGCCGCCTGCAGATGGAAGCGGACTTCGCGCGATTCGCCGGGCTGCATCACGATCTTGCGGAAATCCTTCAGTTCGCGCACCGGCCGCACCCGGCTGCCGACGCGGTCGTGCACGTACAACTGGACGACTTCCTCCACCGCGCGGGTGCCACGGTTGCTCACCGTGGCCCACGCTTCCAGCACGCCGTCCGGCGCGATCACGGGCGCACTGACGACCGTGGGCCCGTATTCGACCGGGGCATAGCCCAGGCCGTGGCCGAACGGGTACAGCGCGGTGTTGGGGTATTCCCGCCACCGCGCCTTGAACTCGGACATGTCCGGTGTCTCCGGACGCCCGGTGCGCGGATGGTTGTAGAAGAACGGCTGCTGTCCCGAATCGTGCGGAAAGCTCACCGGCAGGCGCCCCGACGGGCTGTAGTCGCCGAACAGCACGTCGGCGACCGCATGTCCGGTCTGGCTGCCGAGGAACCAGGTCACGAGGATCGCCGCGGCGTCGCGGACCGCGCCTTCCAGCGCCAGCGCGCGGCCGTTGCGGAGCAGGACCACCAGCGGCGTGCCGGTGGCGGCCACCGCCTCGGCCAGTGCCTGCTGCACCGGCGGCAGGGTGATCCGCGTGCGCGACTGCGCCTCGCCGCTGTAGCGCTGCGGTTCGCCCAGCGCGAGCACGACCACCTCGGCCCGCCGCGCCGCCGCCACCGCCGCCTCGATCCCGCCGTCGATGGCCTCTTCCATCGAGCAGCCATCCACCACCTCGAGCGACGCCGTCGCGCCGGCCGGAAGCGCGGCGCGCAGCCCCGCTTCCAGGGCGACGTAGCGCGAGCGGTCGCCGAACAGGGTCCAGCAGCCCTCGATGTTGTCGGTGTCGCGCGCGAACGGACCGACCAGCGCGATGCGCGCGTCGCGGCGCAGCGGCAGCACGCCGCCTTCATTGCGCAGCAAGACGATCGAGCGGCGCGCCGCGTCGCGCGCCAGTGCCTCGTGCGCGGCCAGGTGCGAGGTATCGGATTCCCGCGCCGGATCGAGCGAGCGGTACGGGTCGTCGAACAGGCCGATCGCGGCCTTCACCGACAGCACCCGGCGCACCGCCTCGTCGAGCGCGGCCATCGGCACCTCGCCCGATTCGACCAACGCCGGCAGGTGGGCGGCATAGAAACCGCTCTGCATGCTCATGTCCATGCCCGCGCCGAAGGCGCGCCGCGTGGCGTCGCGGTCGTCCTCGGCATAGCCGTGCGCGACCAGTTCCATGTCCGCGGTGTAGTCGGACACCACCAGCCCGGGGAACTGCCACTGCTCGCGCAGCAGCCCGGTCAGCAGCGCGTGGTTGGCGCTGGCCGGCACGCCGTTGATGTCGTTGAACGCGGTCATCACCGCCAGCGCGCCGGCATCGAGCGCGGCCTTGAACGGCGGCAGGTGCACGTCGTGGAGCGTGCCTTCGGAGATCTCGACGTAGTTGTAGTCCATGCCGGCGGCGACCGCGCCGTAGGCGACGAAATGCTTGGGCGTGGCCAGCAGTGAATCGGCGGCGCGCAGGTCGCCGCCCTGGAAGCCGCGCACGCGCGCGGCGGCGAACGCGCTGCCGAGGACGGTGTCCTCGCCGGCGCCCTCCGCGCCGCGGCCCCAGCGCTGGTCGCGGGCGATGTCCACGGCGGGCGCGAAGGTCCAGTGCAGGCCGGCGGCGGTGGCCTCGACCGCGGTGGCGCGGGCGGTGCGCTCGGCCAGTGCCGGCTCGAAGCTGGCGGCCTCGCCCAGCGGGATCGGGAACACCGTGCGCATGCCGTGGATCACGTCGGCGGCCAGCAGCACCGGGATGCCGAGCCGGCTCTCTTCCACCGCCACGCGCTGGATCTCGCGGCCCTGCACCGCGCCCACGCCGTTGAACAGCGCACCCACGCGCCCGGCGCGCACCTGCTCCAGGACTTCGCCGGCGTTGCGCACGTTCGCTTCCGGGTTCACGTCCGGGGCGAACGGGCGCACCATGTCGGCGAACATGCCCAGCTGGCCGACCTTTTCTTCGACGGTCATGCGCGCGAGCAGGGTTTCGACTCGCGGGTCGGCGGGCTTCACGTCGTTCGGCATCGTGCGGGGGGCTTGCGGGGGGACGGGCCGATTCTAGCGGAGGCCTCCGCCCGTGCGGTCACCGCGCCGTGGTCCGGCCGCCGCGTCGCGTCGATGCCGCATGTAATGCCGGCTGTAACGGATCGCGCAGCCGGCGCACAAGAAAGCGGCGCGGAGCCCTGCTGGCCTCCGCGCCGCCGTGGCGCCCCGTCGTCACTCCGGGACGCCAGCAAACAGCCGCATGACCGGTCAGCCGCCGGCCGCGGGCGTGACCTTCAGCTTCGAGGTGTCGACCTTGCTCACGCCCTGGATGCCGGCGGCGACCTTCTTGGCCGCATCGACCTGGGCCTGGGTGGTGGCGGTGCCGGTCAGGTAGACCACGCCGTTGACGGTGTCCACATCGATCTTGGTACCGGCGACGGCGGTGTCGGCGAGCAGGCTGGACTTGACCTTGGTGGTGATCCAGGTGTCGTCGGCCGGCTGCGAGGACGGCGCCTCGGCGGCGGCCTTCTTGGCCGGCTTCTCTTCGTTGGCGACGGCGACGCCCGACGCGAAGATCGCGGCGAGGGCAGCGGCGAGGATCGTGGTGCTCTTGCGCATGGGTGACCTCCTTGGGCGGGGGATACCGCGGTGTGGGCGCAGTGTGTTTCCGCATGCGTACAGCGGCGGTGAAGCGCGGCGTGAAGGTTGTGCACGATTCAGCGCGGTGATCGCGGCTTGCACGCGCCGCTGGCATCCGCGTTAATGCGTGCGAACGCCGCCGCGCCGCCGGAGCAGGCGCCGCCACCCGGAGCGACCGATGGCCAACGATCTCAATGTCGCCCTGCTGGGCTACGGCCTGGCGGGGAGCGTCTTCCACGCGCCGCTGGTCGCGGCCACCCCGGGCCTGCGGCTGCACACGGTGGTCTCGCGCAATGCGGCCAAGGTCGCCCCGCGCCATCCGCATGCGCGGGTCGTGCCCGATCCGGCAGCGGCCTTCGCCGACCCGGCGGTGGACGTGGTCGTGGTGGCCACGCCGAACGACACCCACGCGCCGCTGGCGCTGGACGCCCTGGCCGCGGGCAAGCACGTGGTGGTCGACAAGCCGTTCGCGCTCGACATCGCCGAAGCCCGGGCCATGATCGCCGCCGCCGGCGCGGCCGGGCGCGTGCTCAGCGTGTTCCACAACCGGCGCTGGGATGCGGACTTCCTCGCGCTGCGCGCGCTGCTCGGACGCGGCGCGCTGGGCGAGGTCGCCGAGCTGCACTCGCATTTCGACCGCTTCCGGCCGCAGGTCCCCGACCGCTGGCGCGACCGCGAAGGCCCCGGCAGCGGGCTGTGGTACGACCTGGGCCCGCACCTGGTCGACCAGGTGCTGCAGCTGTTCGGTCCGCCACTGGCGGTGCAGGCCGACCTGGCGCTCCAGCGCGAAGGCGCGCAGGCGGTGGACTACTTCCACGTGCAACTGCGCTATCCGCGGCTGCGCGCGATCCTGCATGCCGGCGCGCTGGTACCGGGCCACGGGCTGCGCTTCGCCGTGCACGGCAGCGGCGGCAGCTGGCTCAAGCACGGGCTGGATCCGCAGGAGGACGCCCTGCGCGACGGCGCCGTGCCCGGCGGCGCGGGCTGGGGCCACGATCCGCGGCCCGGCACGCTGCTGCAGGTGCAGGCGTCCGGCGGCGTGGCCGAGGCCGGTTCGCCGGCGGTGGCCGGCGACTACCCGGCCTTCTACGCGCGCCTGCGCGATGCGGTCGCCACCGGCGCGCCGCCGCCGGTGGCGGCCACGGAAGCGCTGCAGGTGATGGAGGTCATCGAGGCCGGCCTCGCCAGTTCGCGGCAGCGACGCGAAATCCCGTTCAGCCCGGGCTAGCGGGAGAAGCCGGCGGCGCATGGGCGGTCCGCGCGCCGGCCTCGTCCCCGCACGCACGCAGGCGCTGCCCGATCCAGCGGCGATAGAGCGTGGTGTGCAGGTTGTGCAGGCCCAGCTCGATCGCGTACGGCGTGCGCGGGTTGCGGTCGAGCAGGCGCACGACGTGCCAGCCCACCGGGCGCACGCCCTTGTGGTGCACGTAGACCTCGAAGCCGCGGTAGAACGGATCGTCGAGCAGGGCTTCCATGCGCGCCAGCCCGGCGCGCTGCTGCGGATCCAGCGCCGCGCGCAGCTGCGGGTCCCGCTCCACCAGCAGGCGCTGGAAGTGGCGCACGCCACCGGCACGCAGCCCCCTCGCCAGTTCCCACAGCTGGCGGTTGACCCCGTCGTAGTGGCCCAGCCCGCCGTGGCGGGCGAGCGCCGCGGCGGCCGCCTCGTCGACATCGGCCACGACGAAGTTCTCGGCCTGGTTGTTGATGTCGTCGAGGTAGGACCGGTCGAACACGTGGAACACGAAACCGGGCACGCCCATGAACGCCTGGCGGCCCAGCCGCGAGGTACGCACCGCGTGCCCGTCGGCGAAGAACTCGCCGGCGTGCGCGCCGAGCAGGATGCTGTCGGTGCGATGCAGGGTCAGGAAGGTGCCGATCGACAGTTCGCCCGGGGCGAATTCGGCGTCGAAGGCCGCGTCACCGTAGAGCTCGCGCTGCGTGGCCAGCTGCGCCACCTGGCGGCCGACGCCGCATTCGGACCGGACCCGGCCGCGGTAGAACGCGTCCAGTGCGGTCGAGTTGCCGCCTGATGGCTGGTAGCCGCGGCCGAAGCTGCGGAAGCGCTCCCAGCCCTGCGCCCGTGCCCCGCCCGCACCGAAGCCGATCCAGCCGAGTTGCAGCGCGCTGAAGCGGTAGCCCGGGTTCCCGGCCAGCGCCGCGGTGGCGCGGCGGGTCGCGTCGCCGAGCACGAACATGTAGGCGCAGCGCGTGGCCTGGGTGTCGACCAGGCCGCGCAGCGCGGCCTCGCGCGCGCCGGCGTCCCAATGCGCGGGCAGCGTGACCCGCAGGTCGCCCGCGGCCCGGGCATCGGCCAGGTCCGCGCGCGTGCACGGCAGGCCCGGGTGCACCGCCATCTCCGCCACCGCCGCCGAACGGACCGTCCAGCCGAGTTCCGCCAGCAGGCGCTCGGGGCAGGACGCCGGCGGCGCCGACGCCGCGGCGAGGCCGGACAGGGGCGCGGCGAGCAGCGCGAGCGACGCCAGCCGGCGGCGCAGCGGCGGCGGTGTGGATCTCGGCGGAGGTCCCGGCGGATGGCGCATCGCGCGCACACTGCCGGGCCTGGCATCGTCGCGGCGTGAGCTCAGCCGCGCCTGACCCCGTGGCCGCCGAAGCGGTCGCGCAGTGCGGCCAGCATCTTGTCGGCGAACGAATCCCGGTCGCGCGAGCGCAGCCGCTCCAGCAGCGAAAGGGTGATCACCGGCGCGGCCACGTCCAGTTCGATCGCCTCGGCCACGGTCCAGCGGCCCTCGCCCGAATCGGCCACGTAGGGGGCGATGCCTTCCATCGACGGATTGTCCCGCAGCGCGTCGGCGGCCAGGTCCAGCAGCCACGAACGCACCACGCTGCCGTGCCGCCAGATCTCGGCCAGCTGCGGCAGGTCCAGGGCCAGCGATTCCTTGCGCTGCATGATCGCGAAGCCTTCGGCGTAGGCCTGCATCATTCCGTACTCGATGCCGTTGTGGACCATCTTGCTGAAATGGCCGGCGCCGCTCGGCCCGACCCGGCCCCAGCCGCGGTCGGGCGCCGGCGCCAGGGTTTCGAACAGTGGCCGCAGGCGCTCGCAGGCGCCGGCATCGCCGCCGACCATCAGGCTGTAGCCCTCGGCCAGGCCCCACACGCCGCCGCTGGTGCCGCAGTCGACGAAATGCACGCCGGCCTCGCGGCACTGCGCGGCGCGGCGCTGGCTGTCGGCGTAGTTGGAATTGCCGCCATCGACGACGATGTCGCCCGCCTCCAGCAACGGCCGCAGCGCCTCCAGCGTGGCATCGACCGGCGCGCCGGCCGGCACCATCAGCCACAGCGCGCGCGGCGCCGGCAGCGCCGCGACCAGTGCGGCCAGCGAATCGAAGGTCTCCAGTCCATGCGCCTGCTGCGCGGCCTGGCGCGCCGGCGCGCCCGGGTCGAAGCCGGCGACGCGGTGGCCGCCGCGCTTCAGGCGCGCGGCCATGTTCGCGCCCATCCTGCCCAGTCCGACCATGCCGATGTCCATTGCGGGTTCCTTGCGTGCGGGGCCCACAGCCTCGCACGGCCCCCGGCCGGCGGCCAGCGGCCGATCAGGTGAGCAGCAGGGCGAAGACCAGCACCACCAGCGCCGTGGTGAGCGCGAACGAGGCCAGGACCAGCGCGAGTGCGCGTCCCCAGCCGACCGGGTGCAGGGCACGGAAGGCGATGGTGCGCGCGGCGATGTACCAGGCCACCGCGGCGGCCATCAGCGGCACGCCGGCCGCGTGCAGGCCCGGCAGCTGGGCGAACTGCTCGCCCAGGGAGAACAGGACCACGAACGGGCAGGCCAGGAAGGCCTGGATCGAGAACGGCTCGCGCAGGGTCTCGCGGGTGATCTTCCGCCGCTGCTGGCGCAGGATGCCCACCGCCGCGCCCAGGGCGTACATCGAGAACACCGCCGAGCGGGTCAGCAGCAGCCACTGCTCGCTGCCGAACAGCAGCTGCGCCACCGGCGAGGCCAGCGCCGGCATCTTCACCTTCAGCGCCATCTCCACCACGTGGACCACCACCACCGACAGGATCAGCATCAGCACCGGGCTGATGGTTTCCTCGAACTGGCGCTCGGGCGGCTGCGCCAGTTCCTGGTGGGTGTAGCGGGCGATCGCGCCCGGATGCAGCAGCACCCGCCAGAGCGTGCGTGGATAGAAGACCAGCCAGCCGACGAGCTCGTAGAGGAACTCTTCCAGCGAGCGCAGCAGCCGCATCAGGTCCATGGGGTTCCCGGGGTCGAGGCCGGCGTGCAGGCTGCCCTGCGGCAGGCGCGTGGTGGGGTCAGCCGCGGCCGAGGTAATCCAGCTTCCCCAGCGCCACGCCGTTGTGGCGCAGGATCGCGTAGGCGATGCTGACGTGGAAGTAGAGGTTCGGCAGGGCGAAGCCGGTGAGGTAGCCGAGGCCTTCGAAATGGTGCTCGCCGCGCGGCGTCCTCAGCACGACCGGCCGGGCCTCGCTGCCGTCCACCTGCGCCGGGGTGATGGTGTCCAGGTAGGCGATGGCGCGGTCCAGCCGGGCGTACAGGCCGGCGAAGTCGGTTTCCTCGTCCGGGAACACCGGCGCCTCGACCCCGGCAAGCCGCGCGGCGCCGTTCTTGGCGGTGTCGGTCGCCATCTGCACCTGGTTCAACAGCGGGCGCATGTCCGGCGCGAGCCGGGCCTGCAGCAGCACGCCCGGCTCGAAGCCGCGCGCGAGCGCGTGGGCTTCGCCGAGTTCGAGCACGTGGCGCAGGTTGCGCAGGGCGCGCATGAAGGCCGGCAGGGAGGCGCCGTACATCGAGATCGTCGGGGTCATCGTCCGTTCCTGGGGAAAGGGATCCGCGCGCCGGCCCGGTCCGGCCGGCGCGCGGGTTTCAGCGCAGCCAGCCGCGCGCGCGGCAGCGCCCGGCGTAGATCCACAGGGCCGCGGCGATCACCAGCACCAGCACCGGCATCGCCAGCCCGGCGGGCCCGTAGGCCTGCCAGGCCGGGGTCAGCGCGTAGGAGCCGGCGAACTGCACCACCACCGCCAGCAGCGAGACCGCGAACATCGGCACCGCCCAGCGCCGGCGCGCCAGCAGGCCCACCGCGCCAAGCACCCCGCCGATGACGCCGGCCCCGAACAGCACCAGCAGCCACGGCGGCGTGGCCAGGTAGATCTGCCGGTCGGCTTCGGACAGCGTTGCCAGCCGCGCCTCGTCCATCGTCGCCTGGATCACGAACATCGCCAGCCCCAGCAGGTTCCAGACCAGCGCCAGCGCCGCCACCCACCCGTATGCCCAGGGCCGGATGGCCCCCGTCCGCATCTGCATGCTGCCTCCCCGGCGGCGCCCGTGCCGCGCGGTCGAGCGTACCCCTTCGCCCCCCGGCCCGGCAGTGCCGCGGCCCTAAACCCGCGGCGCGGCCGGCCGCTATTTCCTCGACCCCCACGACCTCGCCCGGCCGCCCGTGCGTGCCGATTCCCCCGGAGCTTCCATGTCCCTCGATCGCGCCTTCCCCGCTTCCGCCGGCGAACCGGCGTCCCCCGCCATCCCCACCGGGCCGCATGCGGTGCTGCCCGCGTTCGCCGACGGGATGGCGGCGCTGCCCGGCGAGCTGGGCGGGCTGGGGAAACGCCTGCAGTCCGCCGCCCGCGGCGAGGACTGGCGCAGCTTCCAGCGGCTGCTCCAGCAGTTCCTGGACAAGTACCTGCAGGACTTCGCCCGCAGCCTGGACGGCGGCGCGATGGCCGAATCGGACCAGCTGCGCGAACTGCTGCGGCAGGCCGTGGGCGTGGCCCTGGCCTCGCTGCTGCAGCCATTGCCCGCGCTGGCCGACGAGTCCAGCGCACTGGGATCCGAACTGAAGGCGTGGCGGCCGGGCAGCGAACTGGCACCGCTGGCGCGCCGGGTCCGCGAACTCTGCCACCAGGTCGGCGTGCACGCCGGCGAGACCGCCGAACAGCAGGCCCTGCTGCTGGGCCTGTTCGACCTGCTGCTGGAGAACCTGGTCGAACTGCTCGAGGACGGCAGCTGGCTGCACGGGCAGGTGGCCGTGGTCCGCGAGCTGCTCGCCGGCCATCCGGACCGGGAGACGCTGGAGGCCACCCGCCAGGGCCTGCGCGAGCTGGTCTACCAGCAGGGCCTGCTCAAGCAGGGCATCGCCGAGTCCAAGGAGGCGATGCGCACGATGATGGTCACCTTCGTCGAGCGGCTGGACGGCATGGCCGCCAGCACCGGCCAGTTCCAGAGCCGGATCGAGAACCACCTGGAGGCGATCCGCGGCTCGCGCAGCATCGTCGAACTGGGCAAGCGCCTGGACGACGTGCTCGAGGACACCGTCGGCCTGCAGCAGCAGGCCATGCGCGCCCGCGAACAGATGCTCGCCGCCCGCGCCGAGGTCGATGCCGCGGAAGCGCGCATCCGCGACCTGGAGTCGCAGCTGCGCGACGCCGGCGACATGATGCGCAGCGACCCGCTCACCGGTGCGCTCAACCGCCGCGGGTTCGAGGACGCCTACGAACGCGAAGCCGGGCGCGCCGAGCGCGAAGGGCGGCCGCTGTCGCTGGCGATGCTGGACCTGGACGGCTTCGGCCGCCTCAACGCCCGCCACGGCCACGCCGGCGGCGATGCGGTGCTGCGCCACCTGGTGGAGCTGGCGCGGGCGGGGCTGCGCACCGCCGACGTGATCTGCCGCCATGGCGGCGAGGAATTCGTGCTGCTGATGCCCGGCACGCCGCTGGCCGAAGCGCAGGCGGTGCTGCAGCGGCTGCAGCGCCAGCTGGCGGCGCAGCCGGCCATGCACGAGGGCCAGCGGATCGTGGCGACCTTCAGCGGCGGGGTGGCGGTGCGCCAGCTGGGCGAGGACCGCGAGCACCTGCTGCGGCGCGCCGACCGCGCGCTGTACCAGGCCAAGCAGGACGGTCGCAACCGGGTCGCCGTCGCCCACTGAGCCCACGGCTCAGCGGCGACGCGGCGCCCTTCCCGCCGGGCGTTCTTCGCCCTCCGCGGTGTACGCCGGCGGCGCGTAGAAGTTCAGCGTCTTCAGCGGCGTGCGGCCGGTGTTGCGGATCTCGTGGCCCTCGCCGCGCTCCACCAGCAGCAGGCTGCCCGCGGCCAGGCGCATGCGCCGGCCTTCCACCACCGCCACGCCGGTGCCCGACACCACGTACAGCCACTGCTCGGCGCCCCGGTGGCGGTTGTCGGGGCCTCCTTCGCTTCCGCCGGGCGCGATCACCATCTGCGCGGCCTGCACGCCGCGGCAGTCCAGCAGCACGCGGAAGCCGCGGCCGAAACGAAGTCGTCGATGCTGCATGCGTTCCCTCCCGGCGGTCGCCCGGACGATCGCCCCACCGGCGTGAACGCGTCGTATCAGCGCGTCGCGCGCGACGTGCGGACCTACTTGCATGCGCTGGCGGACCACCCCGCCCGCGCGCGGGCGCGGTACCGCGGCTCCATGCGACGACGCCCGGCATGGGCCGGGCGTCGCGTGCCGCGGGTGCCGCGTGCGGGATTCAGCGCGGGGCCGGCAGCTGCGCGAGGGTCTGCGTCGCCACCGCGTCCAGCCGCTCCTGCTGTCCGCCGCCCGGAACCACCGTGCCGGTGTTGAGCGCGCGCCAGATCACGCGGATCGAGCGCGGCTCGACCACTTCCACCAGCAGGCCGCCCTCGGTCCGCTCGCGACCGCTGAAGCGGACCACCGGGGCGCCGTCCTCGCTGCGCATGACCAGCTGCGAACAGCCGTCGCCGGTGCACTTCACGCCCGCCATGCGGGTGGTGCCGGGCGGCTCGATCTCCGTCGCCTGGATCTCGCGGAGGTCGCGCACGCCCACGCGCCAGGCGACCAGGAAATCGGCCTCGCCCATCGGCGCCGGACGGAAGCCCTTCGCCTGCAACGCGCCGTCCAGCGCCTGCTGCAACCGGGCGCGGAACTGCGCGTCCTGGACGCGTGCGTCCTGTTCCGGCGCGGTGGTCGCCGGCACCGGCACGAAGGCATAGCGGGACCCGGGCATCACCGAGGCGGGCATGAGCACCGTCACGTGCCCCGGCGCAGGGGTGCTGCGCGCGGCGGCCGGCGAGTACGAGCAGCCGGCGGCGGCGAGCAGGCCGCACAGCAGCAGCGGCGTGGCGAGGACGCGGGCGATGCGGAAGCGGGAAGTGCTCACGGGACGGATCCTTCGTTTCGTAAGGTCGTGCCAAGCATAGCCAATCGGCCGCGCCGCCATCAGCCGCGGCCGCGACGCGGCGCCTGCGTCGCCGATCCGCGCGTCCGCCCCGCTCACGCGCGCTTTACCTGCCGGGGGCAGACTGGCCCTCCGCCCCCAGGAGCCGACGCATGGAAACCCAGCAGCTGCACCGCGGACGCCTGATCGATCACATCCAGCTGGTGGTGCGCGACCTGCCGGCCAGCAAGGCCTTCTACAGCGCGGTGTTCGACGTGCTCGGGATCCCGATGGGCGGCACCGCCGACGACTATTTCTGGGCCGACGAGCTGTTCGTGTCCAGCGCCGAC
This sequence comes from Pseudoxanthomonas fibrivorans, assembly GCF_041464125.1. Classification (NCBI taxonomy): domain Bacteria; kingdom Pseudomonadati; phylum Pseudomonadota; class Gammaproteobacteria; order Lysobacterales; family Lysobacteraceae; genus Pseudoxanthomonas; species Pseudoxanthomonas fibrivorans. The sequence continues at coordinate 2,163,018 of NZ_JBGNUG010000001.1, forward strand.
AGCGAGGCCGCGGCCGGTGCCCTCACCGGCCGCCACCACCTCGCCTTCCAGGCACGCGACCGGGCCACGGTCGAGGCCTTCCACACCGTGGCGCTGGCCACCGGCGGGCACGACAACGGCGCGCCGGGCGAACGCCCCTACCACCCCGGCTACTACGCCGCGTTCGTGCTGGACCCCGACGGCAACAACATCGAGGCCGTCTACCACGGCCAGGCCGAGCGCAGCGCCGACTCGGTGACGGTCACCTTCGAGGAATGACCCACGCGCCGCTGCCGGCGCGCCTTCCCCCGGGAGAGCCCCATGACCCCTTCCGCCGCATTGCCCCTCGCCCTGTACAGGGCCAACGTCGACCTGCAGGTCCGCATCGGCGAACTGGTCCAGGCCGGCAGCCGGCACTGGCTCGAGTTCGGCCAGCGCCTGGTCAGCGACGGCCTGGTCGAGAACGGCACCGGGCTGCAGGAGATCTTCCAGGCGCAGGACTGGCGCCGGCTGCTGGCGTTGCCCGCCGACGCGTTCTGGCGGCAGATGCAGCAGCGCTTCGGCGACCAGCAGGCGGCCGCGCAGCTGGCGGTCGCCACCCAGGCCGCCTTCGCCCGCGACCTGCAGGACGCGCTGGCGCGATGGCAGCGCGAAACGATCGAGGCGATGGACCAGGCCGGCCTCGGCCAGGCCGTGCCGGCCTTCGATGCCGACTGGATGGCGCTGTTCGGACAGGGCGCATCGGCCACGAGCCGGGCGGGCGCGGAGCGCCGGCCGGCGGACGCCGCTGCGACCGACGGGACCGGCGCCGCTGGCGGGCAGGCCACGCCAACGGCGGCCTCGCCCGGCAGCACCCGCCGCACGCGCAAGCGCTGAAGGCGCGGCGCCGCCGTGCGGCGCCCGCGCCTGGCGATCAGTCCGCGGCCGCGGTGCTGGTGTCCTTCACTTCCTGCCAGCTGCTGTCCGGGTCGAACGCCGGCATGGCCCGCGCCTCGGCGGCGCCATCGGGACCGAGGTCCTTCTCGAACACCTGCCCGTCGTGGCTGACGATGAAGGTCATCACCCCGCTGTCGCCGTAGCGCGCCGGCCAGGCGACCAAGCCGAAGCCGCGGCTCATGTTGTCGCCAAGCAGGTAGGGGTAGGCGCCGCGCGGCGCCGAGGCACCCTGCGCGTTGAGGATCCGGTAGTGGTAGCCGTGCCATGCGCCATCCGGGGTGTCGTCGCCGAACAGCGGACCCAGCGGACTCTCCCCGCCACCGTCGTCCTCCCAGTAGAGCCCGTCGTGGGCGCCATCGGTGGAGACGAAGCGCTGCGCGTACTCGAGCACGCCGTCGCCGTCGCGGTCCTCGCGCGCGTAGTCCTCCTGCGCGTCGAGGTAGGCGAGCGAGGCCTGGACCGCATCCAGCTCGTTGCGCCCGATCCGGCGCGCGCGCAGTTCGGGCTCGCCGGCCTTGAGGTCGAACGCCCAGCCCGCCGGCCCCTTCACCAGCGGCACCGGCAGGGTCCAGCCTTCCTTGCCGACCGACAGCACGGCATGGCTGGCGTCGGACTTCTCCAGCACGTGGCGTTCGCGATAGCGCGCGAGGAAGGCCTCGGTGTCCTCGCGATCGACATTGTCCAGCGGGATGTAGCGCGACCAGTCCTGGCCGAACAGCGCGGCCAGGCGCGCGGTGTCGGCGCGCTCGGTGCCCAGCGCGGCGACCAGCGCCTCGGCGGCGGCCTCCGGCGTCGGGTAGGCCTGCTGGGCCGCGACCGGGGCGGCGAGCAGGGACAGGCACAGGACCGGGAGCAGGCGCAGGGAAGTCTTCATGTCGGGTCTCCTGGTCAACGGCGGCGACCGCCGCCGCCGCCGCGGGGCGGGGCCGAGCGATGCACGGGGGCTCCACCGCTGCGCGCGCCGGCCGGCCGCTGCGAGGCGGAGTAGCTGTTGTGGCCGCGGCTGGAGGCCGCGCGCGAATGGGAGGGATTGCCGGCGCCGGAGAACGCGCTGCTGTTCTGCGTGGCCTGGCGCCCGGCGCTGGAGGTCGAACGCTGGCGCGCTTCCTGCTGGGCACGCGTATTGGAGGTGGATGGCCGCTGCGCGCCCTGGCCCTGCGACCGCGCGCGCTGTTCCGGCCCCATGTCGCGCGAGGCCTGGCTGGCGCGCTGGCGCGCTTCCTGGTTGCTGGCCGCCGGCGGCTGGATGCCGCTGCGCTCCATCGACTGCCGGGCACGCTCGCGGTCGGCGGTACGCGCCTGCGACGGGTCGCGGCCGCGGTAGGCATCGCGCTGGGCGGCGCCTTCGGTCTGGCGGCCGTAACGTTCGCGGCTGGCATTGTCGCGGTAGGGCACGCCGTCGCGGTTGGCGGCGTTGTGGTTCCACTTGTTGCTGCTGCGGTCGATCTGCCGGTTGCTGTTGATCTCGTTGTAGCGGTTGATGTCGATGTCGATGTCGCCGTGGCCCCAGTCCAGGTCGCCCCACAGCGCGCCGCCGACGGCCACGCCGATGCCGAAGCTCAGCAGCGCCCCGCCGGGGTAGTAGTACGGCGGCGGCGGGTAGTAGTACGGCGGATACGACGGATAGGCCCAGCTGCCGTAGACCACGCTCGGGTTGTAGCTGGGCACGTACACCACTTCCGGGTCCGCCGACTCGATGACGATGGTCTGCGTGGCGGGCTGGGCGCCCTGGGTGGACGCGGCCTGCGTGCTCACCTTCTGCTGCTCGTTCGACTTCAGGTTGCCGGCCTCCTCCGCCTGCCGGCGCAGGCGCTGCACCGACGCCATCACCGCGTCGGGCTGGGCGAGGAACGCATCGCCCATCTTCTGCACCCAGGCCGGATCCTGGCCGAGCACCGCGAGCAGCTGCGGGAAGGCGACCAGCGACTGCACGCTGGGATCCCAGGGCTGGTCGGCGACCTGCTTGACCGCCGCTTCGCCCTTGGCGTCCTTGTGCGCGGCCGACCACTTCACCGCGTCGGCGACATCGCCCGGATAGGTGGAGGCCATCAGCACCTGGGCCAGCAGCGAATCCGGATACAGCGCGATCGGCGCCATCATCTGGTCGAGCTGTTCGGTGCTGAACGTCGACGACGACGCCGGCTTGGCGGACGACGAGGCCGACTGCGGCGCGGCCCGGACCGTGCCGGGGATGGAGCCGCCAGCCACCGCGAGCACCACGGCGGCGGCGAGCAGTTGGGGCGCGGGAATGCGCATGGAGTCCTCCGGTCACGCGGCGGCGGGTCCGCGTGGGCCCGCCGGTTCGGATGCGGCCGAGGCCGCGGGTTCTACTTCGCCTTGCCGGCCTGCACGCCCTTGTCGACGACCAGCTTGACCACGACCTTGCGCGCGCCGGCATTGCTGCCGTCGCCCGCGTCCGGCGCCACGCCCATGCCGTCGCCCGCGCGCACGCGGCCGGGACCGAGGCCGGCCTGCTGCTGCAGGTAGTTGGCGACCGCGTTGGCGCGGCGCTCGCTCAGGCGCTGGTTGGCGGCGGCGTCGCCGGTGGAATCGGTGAAGCCCTGCAGCACGACCTGGTAGTCGGCGGTCTCCCTGGCCTTGGCCGCCAGCGCGTCCAGGTCCGCCTTGCCGGCCGCGGAGATCGCCGCGCTGCCGCTGTCGAACAGCACCTCGGCCGTGGCCAGCGCCTCGTACTTGCCGAAGTCGTCCATGCGCGCCGCGGTCGGCGCCAGACCGGCCTGGACCTGCTGGGCGACGCGGAAGTCCTCGGACTTGAAGCTCACCTCGGAGGCGGCGAAGCCGCTGCCGGCGGGCACGGCTTCGACCGTGACCGGCAGGCCGGGGATCAGCGCGCCCTGCCCGACCTTCTCGTGGATCGCGCCGGTCAGGCCCTTGGTCTTCTTGAAGACGGTGTCGGCCGAGACGGTGACGGTCTGTTCGACGTTGTCGCCATCCTTCACCGTGATCGTGTCGCCATTCACCGCGGTGACCAGGCCCTTGATCCTGGTCTTGTCGCCATCGGCCGCGGCGGCAGGCAGGGCCAGCAGCGCGAGCGCCAGCAGGGCGGCGCGCAGCAGGCCCCGGGAATGCGGCATCGTGTCCATCGGGCGTCCCTCCAGCAGGGTGGGCGGGGCCGTGTCCGTCGCGCCCGCGGAAGGCGTGGGGATCGGCCGGATTCCGGCGGGTGCGACAGGCGCACGGCAGGCGTCACCGGATCGGCCAGACGCTACGCGCCGCGCCGGAAACGGCTCAATTGGCCTTTGGCCCCACGCAAACGGCGGTCGTGCGTGACCCTGAATAGCGGACGGGCGGCTGGCGTGCGCGCGATCCGCGCGTGCACCACGTGCCGGCCTTGCGCTGCGCGTGGTTCAATCGGCCATCGGCCCCCGGAGCCCCTGCCATGCGCTGCATCGGACTGTTCGCCGTCGCCCCCGTCCAGGACCTGGCGGCCGCCCTCGACTGGTACGCGACGCTGTTCGGCCGCGCGGCGGACGACCGGCCGATCCCCGACCTGGCGCAGTGGTACCTGGACGGCTTCGGCTTCCAGGTGATGCGCGAGCCCGCGCGCGCGGGCAAGGGCATGGCCACGCTGGTGGTGTCCGACATCGAGGCCGAACGCGAACGGCTGGGCGCCGCCGGGATCCGCTTCGAGGAGACCCAGCGCGGCGACTTCGGCGCGATCGCGCGGCTCGACGACCCGGAAGGCAACCGCCTGATCCTGGCCGAACCGCCGAAGCGCTGAGCGGCCGCGTCAGCGCCCGCCGGGCGTGCCGGCACTGGCCTGCTGCGCGCGGACCCAGCGCATCTGTTCGAGGAAGGTCGCGGTCCAGTAGGTGTCGCGATGCGCGTCGAGGAAGGCGAGCAGCGCCTCGTGCGCGGCGGTCGACACGCTCAGGTGGTCGCCGCCGATGCCGTGGAAGGTGAAGTTGACCATGGTGCCGCGGCGGCCGGCCTCCTCGACCAGCGCGACCAACTCGGCGCCGCTGGCCCCGACCGGCACGTGCACCGGCACCGCCAGCGGGTCCAGCGCGAGCATGTCCGGCACGACCGTGCCGCCGACCAGCTTGATCCCCACGAACTGGTCGGCGACCGCGGCGATGTAGTTGTCGTCGCGCGCCTGCTGGTCGCCGCAGGGGGCGGTGTAGGTGCGCCCGTCGCTGCGCCCGTCGAGCGCCTGCAGGAAGGTGTTGGCGAGCGCGACCTGCTCGCGCACCTGGGCCACGCTGAGCGCGTCGAGGTCGCGTTCCGGCGCCACCCATTCGCGCCCGGCGCCGCGCGCCGAGCAGGGATGGAACAGGCTGTGGTTGCCCAGTTCGTGGCCATTGCGCGCGGCGGCGCGCCAGTCGTCCATGCGCGCGCGCACCGGCGCGTTGGCCGGCACGATGTAGAAGCTGCCCTTGAGCCGGTGCCGGTCCAGCGCGGGAATCGCATGGTCCAGCTGCGAGTCGAGCGCGTCGTCGTAGGCCAGGCTCACCGCGGCCCTGCGGCCGTCGGGCCAGGCGAACCGCGTCGCCGGCTCCGCCGCCGTGGCGACCGGGGCCAGGCAGGCGGCGCCCACGAGGCACCAGCCGATCATGCGCTTCATCGCATCGTTCCTTCGCAAGGGCGGGCGGCGCAGGGTACGCCGGCCGCGCGCACGGTGTCATCGCCGGGTCGCCGCGCGGCGCTATCCTGCCGCGCATGCGCCGCGCACGCCCCCCGCAGCGGACACCGCGGCCCGGCAGCGCCGGCGAGGTGTTCGCCGCCTTCCTCGCCCTCGGCACCCGCGCGTTCGGCGGACCCATCGCCCATGTCGGCCACATGCGGGAGGCCTTCGTCGTGCGCCGGCGCTGGCTGGACGAGGCCCGCTTCGCGCAGCTGGTCGTGGTGTGCCAGCTCCTGCCCGGGCCCGCCAGCAGCCAGCTCGGCTTCGCGATCGGGCTGCTGCGCGGCGGCTGGCGCGGCGCGCTGCTCGCCTTCCTCGGTTTCACCCTGCCGTCTGCGCTGCTGATGGTCGCCATCGCGCTGCTGTCGCCGCGCCTGGACACGGCCACCGCACGGGCCGCGTTGCACGGCCTGGCACTGGTCGCGGTGGCGGTGGTCGCGCACGGCGTGGGCGGCATGGCACGGCGGCTGGCCAACGACGTCCCGCGCGCCCTGGTCGCCGGCGCGGCCGCGGCGCTGGTGCTGGCCGGCGACGGCGCGTGGACGCAGCTGGCCGCGATCGCGGCCGGCGCGGTGCTCGGTGTCCTGGCGTGCCGCGACGAAGCCCCGCCGGCGGCCGCGGCGCTGGCCCTGCCCTACGGACGGCGCATCGCGCTGCCGTGCCTGGCGCTGTTCGGCTGCCTGCTCGGCCTGTCCATGCTGGCGTCCTCCGCGGCGGCTCCCTCGCCCGCGGGCCTGGCGGCCGCGTTCTACCGCAGCGGCGCGCTGGTGTTCGGCGGCGGCCACGTGGTCCTGCCGCTGCTGCAGGAAGCGGTGGTCGAACCGGGCTGGGTGGGACAGGACGCGTTCCTGGCGGGCTACGGCGCCGCCCAGGCCATGCCCGGGCCGATGTTCACCCTCGCCGCCTACCTCGGCGCGGTGGTGCCGCTGGGAACGCCAGCGTGGATCGGTGCGACAGTGGCCCTGCTGGCGATCTTCCTGCCGGGATTCCTCCTGCTGCTGGCGACGCTGCCGGCCTGGGGGCGCATCGCCGCGCACCGCGGTGCGCGACGCGCGCTGGCCGGGATCAACGCGTCGGTCGTCGGCCTGCTCGTGGCCGCGCTCTACGATCCGGTGTGGACCCACGCCATCCACGACGTCACGGACGTGGCCATCGCCCTGGCCGGACTGCTGATGCTGGCCAGCGGCCGGGTGCCGACGCTGGCGGTGGTCGCCGCCTGCGTCGCCGCGGCGATCGCGGTGGCCACGCCCTGAGCGCCTGACCGCTCAGTGCGCGTAATGGAGGGTGGCGACCGCCAGCACGACGTAACGGCCTGCCTTGGCCAGCGTCACCAGCGGCAGGAACACCCGCAGCGGTTCGCGCATCACCCCGGCGGCCAGGGTCAGCGGGTCGCCGACCACCGGCAGCCAGCTCAGCAGCAGCGACCAGCGGCCCCAGCGCCGGTAGCCGCGCTGCGCGCGCGCCAGCGCCGCCGGCGGCACCGGGAACCAGCGCCGGTCCTGGAAATGCAGCAGGCCGCGGCCGAGCCACCAGTTCAGCAGCGAGCCGAGCACGTTGCCGACGCTCGCCACGACCACCAGCGGCACCGGCGGCCATCCGCCCAGCAGCAACGCGACCAGCGCCGCTTCCGATTGCGCCGGCAGCAGGGTGGCGGCGAGGAACGCGGCCAGGAACAACCCGGCGTAGGCCGCCAGTTCGATGCCCATGCCGGGTTCAGTCCGCCGCGACCGGGACGCCGGCGGGCAGCGGCGGCCCCATCGCGTCGAGGAACGCCGGTTCCAGCCCCAGCGTGCCGAACAGGCCGCGCCGGGTGCCGGTGAGCACCCGCAGCATCTGCCCGCGGCCGCCGGGCATGCGTCCCAGCGGCAGCATCGCCACGTCGCGCAGCCGCGCCACCGCGTCGCGCTCGGACTGGAACAGCGGCGTCAGCCAGCGGCTCCAGCGCTGGTAGATCCACACGTGCGCGCGCCGCTCGCGCTCGTAGGCGGCCAGCGCCGGCGCCAGCGCGGGCGACGCGCGCAGCGACCGCGCCAGCGCCTCGGCATCGAGCAGGGCCATGTTCACGCCCTGCCCCAGCTGCGGGCTCATCGCATGCGCGGCGTCGCCGGCCATCACCACCCGGCCGTGGTGCCAGCGCCGCACGATCGTGTCGCGGTAGCGCGCCCGCGCCAGCTGCGCGGCGTCGGTGATGCCGGCGAACACCTCGCCGGCCTCGGGCCACAGCGCGCGCAGCTCGCGGTGCCAGTCGCGCAATCCGCGCGCATGCCAGTCGTCGAAGCCGTCGGTGCGCAGGCTCCAGAAAAAACTCAGCCGGCGCACGGGGTCGCCCGGGCAGCCGCCGACCGGCAGCAGGCCGACCATCCGTCGCGCAGCGAGGTAGCGCTGGCGCAACTCGGCGGTCCACGGCCAGTCGCCGGCCGGCAGCAGGCACCACAGCGCGCCCCACGGATAGGGACGGTCGATGCGCGCCGGTGCCACCCCGCCGCGCAGGCCGGACGCGGCACCGTCGGCCACCACCACCAGGTCGAACGCTCCATGCTCCCCGCCCTGCGCGTCGCGCAGGACGCCGCGTGCGGCATCCACCGCGACGATCTCGCAGCCGGCATGCAGCGCCCGCGCGCGCTCCGGCCAGGCGGCATCGAGGATCGAGTACAGCGCGCCGCGCTGCAGGCCGACGCCATGCAGGCGCGATTCCAGCCCGGCGTAGCGCATGTCCATCACCGCACGCCCGCACGGCGTGTCCCCGAACAGGCGGTCCACCCGCGCGCCATGGCGCAGCACCGGCTCCAGCAGGCCCATCCGCCACAGCACCTGCAGCCCGCTGGGCTGCAGCAGGAACCCGGCGCCGACCGGTCCCGGCCGGGGCACGCGCTCGAACACGCGGACCTCGTGGCCGTCGCGGGCGAGCAGCACGGCACACGCCTGTCCGGCGGTGCCGTAGCCGACGATGGCGATGCGAAGGGGCGTCATGCGATCCGGGGCCTGTTCCAGTCCGCATCTTCGGCGACCCGGCGACCCACGGGAAGGACGAGCGGCTCCCGCTGGCTGACGGGGGAGATGATGCGATGTCGTCGACCGGCACGACGGCACGGCACGGCTATCCTGTACCCGTCCATCCGCAGAGGATCACGCCATGCATCCGTCCCGCGTCGCCGCCCTGCTCGCCCCGCTGGCCCTGGCGGCCGGCATCGCGCCCGCCCGCGCCGCGCAGGCCGCGCCGGAACTGCTGTGGACGGTCGGCGGCTTCTCGGCCCCCGAATCGGTCGTGTACGACCGCGCACGCGACCGCTACTACGTCTCCAACATGGCCACGCGCGGCGATGGCGCCACCCCGCGCGACGGCTTCATCAGCCGGCTCGACGGCCACGGCAACATCATCGAACTGAAATGGATCACCGGGCTGGAGAACCCCAAGGGCCTGGCGCTCGCCAACGGCCGGCTCTACGCCGGCGACGACGACGCACTGGTGGAGATGGACCTGGAGCAGGCCGCCATCGTCGCCCGGCACGCGCCGGCCGACGGCGGCCCGGCGCAGTTCAACGATGCCACCGCCGACGGCGCCGGCAACGTGTACGTCTTCAGCCGGCGCCTGGACACGGTCTTCCGGCTCGGCAAGGACGGTTTCCAGCCCTGGGTGAAGGTCGACCCGGACACCACCGGCAAGTTCAACGGCGTGCGCGCCGACGGCGACCGCCTGCTGCTCGGCAGCTGGCAGGTGCCCGGTCCGCAGGGCGAGCAGCTCGGCCACCTCACCACGATCGACCTCGCCACCGGCGCGATCGGGCGCATCGGCAACGCGCCGATCGGCCATATCGACGGCATCGAGCCCGACGGCCGCGGCGGCTGGGTGGTCACCGACTTCACCCCGGGGCGGCTGCTGCGGATCGGCCCCGACGGCAGCGTCGAACCGCTGCTGACCCTGTCGATCGGCACCGCCGACCTGCACTACCTGCCTGACCGGCAGCTGCTGCTGTTGCCGATGCTGCGCGACGACCACCTGCGCGCGTACCGCTGGGCGCCGGCGGCGGACTAGCCGGCGCGCGGGGGCGACCGCGTCCGGCTCAGTCGCCCAGCATCGCCAGCACCTGCGCATCGGACAGGCCGGTATCGGCCAGCGGGTTGGCGCTGACCTGCGCGTACCAGTCGGGCACCGCGGCCAGGCGCGGGCGGGCGAAGCGGATCCAGTCGACCTCCATCACCATGTCGGTGCGCGCACCGGGCTCGCGGCTGCGGTTGATCACCTCCGGATCCTCGGGGATGTCGTGGGGGACGTCGTCGCTGTGGGTGTAGGCGACCAGCCCGACCTGCATCGCCGGGTTGTGCTCCATCCGGTACCAGCGGTCGCGCACCTGCCATTGCGCCTGCCCGTCCGCGCGCGCCAGCGCGACCAGCGCCATGCCCACGCGCACCAGCCGCAGTTCCACCCAGCCGGCCGGGAACGGCCGCAGCTTGAGCGAGGAATAGCTGTTGTAGGTGCCCTTGGTCTCGGTCATCTGCCGGCCGGGCAGGTGGCCGACCCCGGTGGTGATGAAGTGCCAGTTCTCGCGGCGCGGCTGCCACTGCGCGGCGCTGCTGCGGTTGGGCACGCGCGCCAGCAGCCCGCCCAGCGACCAGCTGCCGCCGGCGATGTCGCCGGCCTCGCCGCGCACGCGCACGCGGGCGCGCACGTCGAAGTCGCCCTGCACGTCCCGGAACAGGAACGGCGCATTGAGGTCGCGCACCCACGCCGAATGCTGCGGCTGCAGGTTCAGCACGCCGGGCGTGGTCCGGCCGATGTCGAGGTGCTTGATCTTGTCCGGCCAGCCGTAGGCCTGGTGGAACAGCGTCCACGGCGCGACGCCGTCGCGTGCGTCGAACTCGTCGCCCAGCGGCGACAGGTCGTCGGCCGATGCCACCGGCGAAAGCAATGCAAGCCACAGCAGACTGCGCATGTCGTACTCCAGCGATGGGGCGAGCGCGCAGCGTGTGCGCGCGCCGCGCCGGCCACATGTGCCGGTTTGCCTATGTCCGCGGTGCGTCCGCGCGGACGTCCGCGGACACTTCGCGCACGGCCGTGCAGCGGCTACCCTGAGCCGGTCTGCCGAAGGGACGGGGATGAGCGCGACGCCGCCGGGTCCACATTCGCCGCAGGGCCTGCTGCGCGCCGTCGGTCGCTGGCAGATCCTGGGCCTGTCGATCAACAGCGTGGTCGGCAGCGGCGTGTACCTGCTGCCGGCGACCGCGTTCGCCCTGCTCGGACCCTGCAGCGTGTGGGGCGTGCTGCTGGCCGGGCTGACGGTAAGCCTGCTGGTGCTGTGCTACGCCAAGGCCGGCAGCTACTTCGAGGTGCAGGGCGGCAGCGCGCTGTACGCGCGCGAGGCGTTCGGCCCGTTCGCCGGCTTCCAGGTGGCGTGGACGATCTGGCTCACCCGCATCGCCACCGCCGCCTCGCTGGCCAATGGACTCGCCGATGCGATGGCGCGCTTCTGGCCGGCGGTGGGCAGCGGCCCCGGGCGGGTCGCCGTCATCGGCGGCTCGCTGGGCCTGCTGGCGGCGATCAACATCGTCGGCGTGCGCCACGCGGCGCAACTGTCGCTGGCGCTGGTCGTCGGCAAGCTGCTGCCGCTGGTGGCCTTCGTGGGCCTCGGCGCGTGGCACGTGGACTGGACGCTGGCGACCGCCGCCTCGTCGGCACCCACCATGGACGCGCGATGGGGCGAAGCGGCGCTGCTGCTGCTGTTCGCCTATGCCGGCTTCGAGAACCTGTCGGTGGCCGCCGGCGAGTACCGGCAACCGCGGCGCAACGTGCCGTTCGCGCTGGTGGCGATGATCGTGCTGGTGACCGCGCTCTACGCCGGCGTGCAGTGGGTGGCGCAGGGGACGCTGCCCGGGCTGGCCGCCTCGGCCACGCCGCTGGCCGACGCCGCCGCGCGCTTCGGGGGCGAAGGCCTGGCGTTGCTGGTGACCGCCGGCGCGGCGCTGTCGATCCTCGGCACCAGCAACGCGACCATGCTGCTCGGCCCGCGCTTCCTGCACACGCTGGCGTCGGACGGCTACGGACCGCGCGTGCTGGCCCGTGTGCATCCGCGCTTCCACACGCCGGCGGTGGCGATCGCCTTCCAGGCGGTGCTGGCGCTGGCGCTCGCGCTGAGCGGCTCGTTCGCGCAGCTGGCGCTGCTGTCGATGGTCACCCGGCTGCTGGCCTACCTGGGCACCGCGGCCAGCGTGCTGGTGCTGCGGCGGCGGCTCGGCGACCCGCCCGGAAGCTGGCACCTGCCCGGCGGCGCGATGGTGCCGGTGGCCGCCCTGGTGCTCTCGCTGGCGATGCTGCTCAGCGCCCGCCCGGCGCACCTGGCGGCGGTCGGGCTGGCGATGGCGGCGGGCAGCGTGTTCTACCTGTTCCCGCGGCGCCCGGCGTGAGCGGATCCGCGACCGGACTCACGGAAGCACGTCGGGGTCCCGGTCGTGCGCGGCCGCCCTCAGGCTGACCAGCCGCGCGACCATGATCGCCAGGTAGAGCTGGCCGATGATCGCCTCGAACACCGACAGGCCGCGCATCACCGGCGTGGCCGGGGTGTAGTCGCCATAGCCGAGCGTGGCCAGGGTGACGAAGCTGAAGTAGATCGCATCGCCCATGCCCAGGCCCGCCGGCAGCGGCGCGCCGCCATGCATCAGCGCCAGCGGGTCGAGCCGGACCACCGCCACGTAGACCACGCCCCAGCCCACGCCGATCAGCAGGTAGGCGCTCAACGCCGCGTACAGGTGCTCGGCGTCCACCCGCGCGCTGGACATCGCGTAGCGGATCGCGCCGGCGACCGCGACGACCGCCACGGTGCCCCACAGCAGCGCGCCGGCCACCGACAGGATCGCCGACTCCAGCTGCGACGCGATCGCGCGCATCAGCAGCGCGCCGGCGACGATGGCGAACATGCTCCGCCGCTTGGCGGTGACCCCCATCGGCAGCACGGCCGCCAGCAGGCTGAAGGTCAGCAGCGCCTCCATCGCCAGCCGGCCGAAGTCCAGCGCCTCGAGCAGCGGGCCGACGGCGATCGTGGCCAGCAGCATGCAGAACAGGATCGCGTAGCGGTGGCGCGTGATCCGTCCGGGTTCCGGCCACCGCGTCATGGCTGCCTCAGCGCGCGACGTCGGGCACGAAGAAGAACACCGAGGCCAGGATCACGTACACCGCCAGCAGCTGGATCCCGCGCAGCCAGTCGCTGCGCCCGTCGCTGGCGACCTGGCCGGCGATGATCACCGAGAACAGGATGATCAGCACCAGTCCGGGGCCGAACACCAGCGCCATCGGGTGCGGGCCGACGAAGTAGCTCAGCAGCACCAGCAATGGCGCCACCAGCAGGGCCAGCTGCACGCTCGCACCCATGGTGATGGACATCGACAGGTCCATGCGGTTCTGCCGCGCCGCGACGATCGCGGTGGCCTGCTCGGCCGCGCCGCCGATCACCGCCAGCACGAACACGCCGGTGAAGGCATCCGAGAACCCCATGGCCTCGCTCGCCGCCTCGACCGTGCCCACCAGGATCTCGCTCAGCCAGACGATGCCGACGGTCACCGCGCACAGCACCAGCAACGCCTTGCCGGGGCTCCACTGCGGCCCGTGGTGGAGGTCGCCGTGCCCCGCATCCGCGCTGCCGGCCTTCGCGTCGGCGCGGCTGCGCACCAGGGTGAAGGCGACGTTGGCCACGTAGACCGCCAGCATGATGCAGGCGATGAGCGCGCTGATCGAACCCATCTGCGGGCCAGCGCTGGGCACGATGCCCAGGTAGGCCGCCGGCAGGATCAGCGCGATCACCGCCAGCGTCAGCATGATGGCCTGCGTGCGCGCGGCGCGCGCATCGTAGGCCTGGTCGCCGTGGCGGACTCCGCCGACCACCATCGCCACGCCGAGCACGAACAGGATGTTGCCGATGATGGTGCCGGCCAGCGAGGCCTTGACCATGTCGTGCAGGCCGGCGCGCAACGCCGCCAGGGCGATGATCAGCTCGGCCGCGTTGCCGAAGGTGGCATTGAGCAGGCCGCCCAGGCCGGCGCCCAGGCGCGTGGCGAGCGACCCGGTGGCCTGGGCCATGATCGCCGCCAGCGGCACGATGCCCAGCGCGGCGACCGCGAAGATGAGCAGCGCGTTGCCCGGCATCGCGTGCTCGAGCACGATCGCCAGCGGAACCAGCACCAGAAGCCACTTCATCGTCCATCCCCGGGCACGCCTCGATCGGCGCCGGTACCGTCGCGCCGCGCGCCTGCGACCGGCAATTGGCCCTTGGCCCTACCCCTTTCGCGGCGGCCGACGATATTCAACCGGATGGTTGACATCCGCCGAGGGCGGGGTATATTCAACCTTATGGTTGATAAAGACTCCCAGCGGCTCGACGCGGTGTTCCGCGCCCTTTCCGATCCGACACGGCGGGCGATGCTGCGCGACCTGGCCGGTGGACCGCGCACGGTCGGCGAACTGGCCGCGCCGTTCGAGATCTCCCTGGCCGGCGCCTCCAAGCACGTGCAGGCGCTCGAGCGCGCCGGCCTGATCGAGCGCGAGATCCAGGGGCGCATGCACGTGTGCCGGCTCGATGCCCGGCCGCTGCATGCCGGCGCCGAATGGATCCGCCACTACGAACGTTTCTGGACCGGCCGCCTCGACGCCCTCGAAGCCCTGCTCAGGGCCGAGGATGCGCGCAAGGCCGCCGGCAAGCCCGCGCCCGCGAAGGGCGCACCACGGAGGAAGAAGCCATGAACCTCGCCGCATCCCCATCCGCCTACGCCACCGCCACCGCGGCCAATGCCGTGCGCCTCGAGCGCCTGCTGCCCGGGCCGGTGGAGCGGGTCTGGTCCTACCTCACCGACGGCGACCTGCGCCGGCAGTGGCTGGCCTCGGGCGACATGGAACTGGAGGCGGGCGCGCCGTTCGAGCTGGTCTGGCGCAACGACGAACTGACCGACCCGCCGGGCCACCGCCCGGACGGTTTCGGCGGCGAACACCGCATGCAGAGCCGGATCATCGCGGTGGATCCGCCGCACCGGCTGTCCTTCGCCTGGGCCAACGGCGAGGTCGACTTCGTGCTCGAACCGCGCGGCGACCAGGTGCTGCTGACCGTCTCCCACCGCGGCATCTCCGACCACGCCAACCTGCTCATGATCGGTGCCGGCTGGCACAGCCACCTGGACGTCCTCGCCGCGCGGCTGCGCGGGTCCGCGCCCGAACCGTTCTGGGACCAGTGGAGCCGGCTGCACCGGGAATATGCGGCGCGACTGGGCGCGGCCTGAGGCGCGGCGCCGCGGGAGCGCTAGCGCGGCCCGCGGTACGGCCGGTGGCGCATGTCCGGGCCGTCGTAGCGGTCGACGTGCATCTGCAGGTTGAGGGTGCGTTCGTCGCCGTCGGCGTCGCGCCAGCTGTTGCAGTAGCCCAGGCCCGCGCCGTTGTACGTGCTGCTGCCCAGCTGCGAGGAATAGCCCACGCCGGTGGTGAAGCTGCCGGTGACCGCGCGCTCCTGGCCATCGGGTCCGGTGGGACAGGCCGGCCGGGCCACCCGCGCCGGGGCGGCGGGCGCGGGGGCCGGCACCCCGGAGCGGTCGCCGTACCAGGTGCCGGGCGGGTCGTTCCGATACGGCGAGGCGGCCTGCGGCAGGGCCAGGTCGAGTTCGGCCAGCTCGTCGGCGACGGCCGGCGCGGCGCAGAGGCAGGCGAACAGGGCCGCGATCAGGCGCATCGGTGGACCTCCGGCCGCCAGTGCGGCATCGCAGCCACGCTAGCAACCGCGCGTTGAACGCGGGCTGGCTCGCCGCGCCCGCGGGATCGACGGGGCCGTTACGCCGCAGGCCTAAGGGTGCTTCGGATAGGTCTTCTCGCCTGCGGCCACCGCCACGTCGAGCCGGTTCTCCGGGGGCGCGGTCGGGCAGACCACGTGCCCGTTGAGCGCGCAGGGCGGGTTGACCGCCTGGTTGAAGTCCAGCACGACCCGGCCGTCCCGTGCCGGCGGCGCGTACAGGAAGCGGCCACCGCCATAGGTCTGCTTGCCGCTGGTGCGGTCGGCGATGATGAAGAACAGGTCCTCGCCGTCCTTCTCCTGCACCGGCAGCAGCACATGGTGGCGACCGTCGCGCTCGAACGCGGCCTGTCCGGGCACGCGCGCCTGCTCGATGGTGCCGTTGCTGGTGACCAGGTCCAGCGTGCGCGGCGTATCGAACGTCTGCCAGCGCGCCTCGATGCGCCACGACGGATCGACCGGGAAGTGCGGCACGCCGGCGAAGGCCTGCAAAGCCGGCGCCTGCGGATCGCGGTAGCGCCAGCCGTGCACGTCGCCGGTGCGCACCACGTAGAAGCGCTGGTCACCGGCGTGGATGCTGGTCGGCCCACCCTCTTCGAGCTGGGTCAGCAGCCGCGTGGCGCGCAGCGGCTTGCCGTCCACGGCAAGCGCGGCGCCCGGGGCGGCCTCGAAGGACAGCGCGCCACCGGGCTCCAGGCGCAGCACGCCCCAGTGCTCCGGCCCGCCGGGCACGACGATGGCGTTGTCCGCCGCGTGGCCGACCCGGTGCACACCCGGGGCGACCTGCCCGGAGCCGGTGAAGCTGAGCCAGCCATCCGGCTCGCGCAGGCGCCGCTCGCGGTCCTCGCGCCACCGTTCGATCCCGGCCACGTAGGCCGGGTCCGCGACCACGCGCGGGGCCGCGGCCTGCACCGGCGGCGGGCCGGCGGCGGGCGGCGGGTCTGCGGGCGAACACGCGGCCAGCGAAGCCGCGGCGGCGAGGACAAGGCACGGCGGGCGGTGTCGGCTCATGCGGACGGCTGCGTGGAAAGGCCTCCCCACCTTAGCCGCCGGCCGCGCGGCCGGCCAATCACCTGGCGATGCCCGCGGGCCGCGGCGCGTTATCAGCCGGCCTGTCCCCTGCACGGCATCCTGTTCCGCGGGCGGCTACGGCCAGTGGCTGCGCTCGCCGTTGATTTCCCATGGCACGCCGAAGCGGTCGACCAGCATGCCGAAACCCGGCGACCAGAAGGTCTTCTCGAACGGAAGGCGGATGCTGCCTCCGGTCGCCAGCGCCATGAACACGCGCGCGGCTTCGGCGACCGGTGCGGTGATCGTGACCGAGAAGCCCTGCAGCTTCACGTAGCTGCCGGGGAAGGCGTCGGAACCGAACAGGACCTGGTCTTCCAGGGTCAGCGTGGCGTGCAGGATGCGCGCCTGCCAGGCATGCGGCACCTGCCGGGCCAGCGGCGACTCGCCGTAGGTGAGCTGGGTGTCGAATTCGCCACCGAGGATGCGCTGGTACTGGCGGAACGCGTTCGCGCAGTCGCCATCGAACGACAGGTGGCAGCTCACGCCCATCTCGCCTCCGGGGCCACCGCCGACCGGTGCCTAGACTCC
This sequence comes from Pseudoxanthomonas fibrivorans, assembly GCF_041464125.1. Taxonomy (NCBI): domain Bacteria; kingdom Pseudomonadati; phylum Pseudomonadota; class Gammaproteobacteria; order Lysobacterales; family Lysobacteraceae; genus Pseudoxanthomonas; species Pseudoxanthomonas fibrivorans. The sequence continues at coordinate 2,179,932 of NZ_JBGNUG010000001.1, forward strand.
TGATCACGCAATCCGGGGCGTGCAGCGGCCGCTGCGCCGGCGACGGTTTTTGCCACCGCACGCAGGCCGTGCTGCACGCCGTCGTGACGGCGGGGCGAGGCAGTATCGCCGCATGAACCGTCCCGCACGCCCCCGGCTGTCGCTGCTGCGGATGCCCTCGCGCAGGCCACCGGCCAATGCCGTGGGGGCCGCCAATCCGTTCAGGCGGCGGCTGACCCACCCCCGCGCCCTCACCCGCCTGCACCCCATCCTCGGAGGTTCCATGCAGAACGAAGACGACACCCGACTCGGTGCGCCTCCGGAGGCGCGCCATCCCACCGGCGAGAAGCCGCCGCGCATGGGCCTGGGCCTGATGGTCGGGCTCATCGCGGGCTGCGCGGTGATCGTGGCGATCGTGCTGTGGTTCGTCGGCGAGGTTCCGGGCAGTCGCTGAACGCGTCATCCTCCGCGTTCATGGCACCGCCGGCCGGGCGCCGGAAAAAAGGAGGCGCCGTTGCCGGCGCCTCCATCGTGCGTGTCGGGCTCGCGCCCGGCGCTCAGCGGCCGTCGCCGTCGGCATCGCCCGGCAGCACGCGCTCCACGCCGTGCCACGCATCGCGGGTCGCCGCCTTGGCCTTGTCCCAGCCCAGCCGCGAGCTGCCCTTGACCTTGTCCCAGCCCTGGCCGAGCTCGCTTTCCAGGCGGTCGTCCCACTGGCGGTCGCCGTACTGGCCGCGGGCCTGGGTGCCGTAGCGGTAGGCCGGACGGTAGTCGTCATAGGCGACGTCGCGGTCGCGGTAGTCGGCCCGGTCGAACTCGCCCGCGTAGTAGCGGTCGGTCGCGTCGTAGGCGCGATAGGTGCGGTCGCTGCGGTCCCAGGCGTCGCGCACGGCGTCGCGCGCGTGGTCCCACTCCAGCTTCGACTCGCCGCGCACCTGGCCCCAGCCGGCGCCCAGTTCCTGTTCCAGCGCCTCGTCCCAGGTGCGCTCCGGCATGCGGGTGCGCGCGTCCACGCCATAGCCGTAGGCCGGGGCGTAGTCGTTCTCGTAGTCGAAGCGCGCGTCGTGGTACGGGCGGCTGGTGTAGGTCTCGCGCCAGAACGCTTCCTCGCCGGTCGGGTCGATGCGCTCGGCCACGCCCTTGCCGGCGGCCGCGCCGACCAGCGTGCCGATGCCGCCGCCGATCAGCATGCCCAGCGGCCCGCCGAGCGCGCCGATGACCATGCCGGCCGCCGCCCCGCCCACGCCGCCCACGCCCACGCCCACCGGGTGCGAACCCGGCGTGCCGCTGATCGGGTCGCGGTTGAGGTCACGGGTTTCGTTCCTGTCGATCTTGTCCACGGTGCATTCCTCGTTCTTGTCGTTGTCGTCGGATGAACCCGTCCCTCGTACGGGCGCCTGCGGTGCAGGTGCGGCCACGGTGGAGCGCGCGCCGTGAATCGCGCGTCGCACGGAGCGGGCGGGTTGCAGGCGGAGGAATGCGGTTCAGCGTGGCGTGGGCTTCGCCGACGCCGCGTGCAGGCCGGGGCTCAGTCCGGCTTCTGGTACCAGAGCGCGTTGACGATGATCCAGCGGCCGTCGAAGCGGCCCATGTGGAAGAAGTCGACGAACCACGGCGTCTCCACGCGGACCGCGGCGATGTCGCCGGCCACGTCGAGCACGGTGCAGCGCCGGTCCCACTGCGCCGGCGGCGTCTTCAGCGCGCCCTCGCGGGTCAGCGCGACCAGTTCCTCCTTGCCCATGCGCCGCAGGCCCAGGCGTTCGTCCGGCGTGTTCCCGAGCACGCGGCGCTTGGCCAGGTCCGGGTGCAGCGCGCGGGCCACCCGCGCGGGGTCGCCCTGCAGCTGGCCGTCGACGTAGTCGAAGCAGGTCGCCTCGATCGCCGCGCGCGTGGCCGGGTCGAGGGCCGCCGTCGAAGCGGCAGGTGCATGCACGGGCGTGGTGGCCGCAGCGGCGGCAAGGAGGAGGCTCACGGGCGACATGGCGGCTCCTGGCGATGGTGGCGGCGACGCATGATCGCGCGGGTCAGTGCTGCGACAGCCGGCGCTGCGTGCCGTATCCGTCCACGAAGCCGGCGACCATCCCGCCGAGCGCCGCCGACAGGAACAGCACCACCGCGCCGGCCAGCAGCAGGTGGCGGCGGTTGCGCCGGTAGCCGATGGCCAGCAGGACCAGGCCGGCCACGAACACCCCGATCTCGATCCAGTACATGGCACCCCCAAGGATCCGCGCCGGCCGATTCTGCCGCAACGGCCGCACCGCCACACGCCTGCCGGGCCGGCGGCAGGCACGGCGCTAGACTGCGCGCCATGTTCCGGAACCGACAGGCACGCCCCCGATGATCAACAACGACGTGCTGCGCAGCATCCGCTACATGCTCGACCTCGGCGATGTCCACGTCGTCGAGCTCGTGCACCTGGTGGACCCGGATTTCCAGCTCGACCGCGCCGACATCCCCGCCCTGCTGAAGAAGGATGGCGAGCCGGGGATGGTGCCCTGCGGCGATCCGCTGCTGGCCCGCTTCCTCGATGGCCTGGTGGTCCATTTCCGCGGCCGCGACGAGCGCCAGCCGCCGCGCCCGGTGGACGCGCGCATCACCAACAACCTGGTGCTGAAGAAACTGCGCGTGGCATTCCAGCTGCGCGACGTGGACCTGCATGCGATCTTCGACAGCGCCGGGTTCCCGTTGGCGCGGCCCGAACTGAGCGCGCTGTTCCGGCAGCCCGGCCATCCGAACTACCGGCCCTGCGGCGACCAGATCCTGCGCCATTTCCTCAAGGGCCTGACCCTGCGGCTGCGGGCCGCCGGGTAGCGTCGGCGCGCGACCCGCCTGTTCCCGCCGGGGTGCGCAGGCACGCACGGCCCGGCGGGCATCCCGGCCTTCAGGCCTTGGCGTTGCAGCTGAGCTGGCGCGGCGTGGTCGGGAAGCTGATGTTGACCGCGCGGCTGGTCAGCGCCGACTCGCCCAGCAGCCGCGCCACCGTCACCGCCGCGAGCGCCGGGTCGGGACACTCGGTGGGCACGTAGCTGACCGAGAACGCGTCCTCGAACACCGTGACCGGCGCGGCCGCGCTGTCGGTACGGTCGTGCCGGTAGAAGCGGATCTTCACCGCGATCGCCGGGCGGGTGCCGGAGCCGTCCTTCTTCCCGAGCGGGTTCGGCGCGTTCGCCGCTTCCGTGCACTGCAGCTTCTTGTCGACCAGCATGCAGGTCGATCCCTGCGCGGCCATGATCGTCTTCTCCGCGGTGCCTTCGGTGCCCGCCACCGTCGAGACCCCGACCTCGGCGACGAACGGCGGCGGCGGCGCGTCGCCCCATGCCGAGGCCAGCGTCGCCGACGGCAGCACCTTGCGCAGCCCCTCCACGTAGGCGGCGGCCACCCGCTGCCCGGCGTGGTCGGGAGTGTCGGCCACCACCGACACCGACACGCCGGCCGCTGGCCCGTCGCCGGCCAGGCGCTCGAACTCCGCGCGCTTGCCGACGGCGCGTTCGTAGGCGACGGTGGCCGCGCCGCGGTTGGACACCAGGCCGTCCAGCGGACTGGCGGCCTGCGCCGCGGCGATCCCCAACAGCGATACCCCTGCAAGAACGAACATCGACTTCATGGTGTCCCTCCCACGATGAAGCGCTGGCGTGGATCCACGCCGGGAATCGCGTGCGTGCCCGGCGCCGGCAGGGCCGGAGCGGATGCTGCCGCGACGTCTTCCGGTCCTGCCTTGCATGGACAGCGGGGCCTGCGTCCGGACCACGAACCGGCATGGTCCGGCGCCCCGGCGCGATCATGGTCCACTTCCGTGCGCCGCGCATCCCGTGGGCCGTCCTGCCGGATCGCCGGATCCGGCCGCGCGTCTCAGCCCGGCGCGGCGCGAACACCGGCGGCGCCCGGGATGCCGGCGTCGGCCTCGTCCTTGCCCGGGCTGTGCCCGGGACCGTGCCCGCCGGCGCGCGGGAAGCACAGGACGATGCCCGCCGCCGCCAGCCCCAGCATCAGCGAACCCAGGTACATCCAGGCGTAGCTGCCGTAGCGGTCGAACAGCCAGCCGCCGAGCAGCGGGCCGAGGGCCATGCCGATCCCCGACAGCAGGGTCATCGCGCCGATCACGCCGCCGAGGATCCGCGGCGGGAAGGCTTCCCGCGCCAGCGAGGCGTACAGCGGCATGGTGCCGCCGTAGGCGAGGCCGAACACCACGGCCACCGCGTAGAAGCCGCCGAGCCGGTCCACCGCCAGGTAGGCGGCGGCGGCCGCCGCCTGCACCGCCAGTCCCGCCACCAGCACCGGCCGGGCGCCGAAGCGGTCGCCGAGCACGCCGAACAGCAGGCGCCCGCCGAGCCCGGCCGCGCCTTCCATGCTGTAGATCGTCACCGCGGTGGTCACCGGCAGGCCGCAGCCGACCGCGTAGCTGACGGTGTGGAAGATCGGCCCGGAATGCGCCGCGCAGCAGGCGAAGAACGCCAGCGCCAGCACGATGAAGGGCCTGGAGCGCAGCGCCTGGCCCATGCCCATCGACGCGGCGGGGCCGGCACCGGAGGCGCTGCCGGCCGGGACCGGCGAGGCCCGCACGAACCACGCCGCCGGCAGGGTCAGGGCCCACGACAGCAGCGCCAGCACCAGCAGCGTTTCCCGCCAGCCCACCGTGGTCAGCAGCCAGGCCACCAGCGGCGACATCGTCAGCGGCGCCACCCCGACCCCGGCCGACACCAGCGCCACCGCCAGGTTGCGGCGCCGCTCGAACGCGGCCACGGTCGCGGCGATCACCGGGGCGAAGAAGCTGGCCACCGCCACGCCCAGCAGCCCGCCGAAGGCCAGCTGGAACTGCAGCAGCGTGGTCGCCCGGCTGGCCAGCAGCAACGCCAGCCCGAGCAGCACCGAGCCGGCCAGCACCACCGGCCGCGGCCCGGTCCGGTCGCTCAGCGCACCCCAGCCGAAGCCGGCCACGCCGCTGGCCAGGAACGCCAGGGTCATCGCCCCGGACAGGCCGGTGCGCGACCAGCCCGTGTCGCTGCCCATCGGCTGCAGCAGCACCGCCAGCGAGAACAGCACGCCGACGCCGACGCACCCCAGCAGCGCACCGGCGGCCACCAGCGGCCAGTTGCGGTCGGGCATCGCGGGGGCAGTGGCATGCGGCGTCATCGTCCGGCTCCGGTGGGTCTTCACCCTTGCGACGCGGCAGCATGGCCGGATTCGACACCGGAAGCCCGCCGGCGCCGATGCTATCCTCGCCGCACGCCGCGCAGCACGAGCGGCCACAGGGGGAATACCGATGCGCAACAAGACGATCCGGGCGGCGCTGGCCGTCCTGGCGATGGCCTGCGCGGTGCAGGCGCTGGCCGTGGAAGGCACCTTCGTGCTGGCAGACGGCAGCTACTCGATCACCGTCGAGGAAGAGAACGGCAACCTGGTCGTGGTCGAGCCGAACAAGCGTTCGGTCTACACGCCCGACGGCAGCGGCGCCTACACCTTCCACAACGCCAATACCGGTTCGGACTTCTACATGCGCGTGCTCGACGACAACACGCTCGAGGCCGGCCGCCTCCCGCAGACCGGCACGCCGTCGATCCTGAAGAAGGTCGATGTCGCCGGGGCGATGGCCGCGCTCGAGAGCAACGACCAGTACACCGCCATCGCCGAGCGCTACGCGTCGCTGGCCGAGACCGACCCGGACAACACCCAGGCCTGGAGCATGTGCGCGGCCGCCGCGTTCAAGCGCGCGATGTCCGACGAGGCCGACTTCGCCGCGTACGCGACCCAGACCGCGGCGGTGCTGCAGCAGATCCTGGTCGGCACCGCCAATCCCTGTCCGGACGCGATCCCGGCCCAGTACTGGTGACCGGACCGCGGCGCGGCGCCCGTGGCGGCGCCGCCGGCGCCGCCACGGGCGCACGCCGGGAGGGGGCGCTGGCGTTGCAGGCCGTGACCGCGCGGGACGGAGCGGCACGGGCGCGGCGGGATCGCCGTCGAACGGGACACGCCGCCTGCGCCTGTCGCGTTCAGCGGCGGGGCGACAGGCGCCGCGCGTTGGCCACCGCACGACGCCGCACCGGCGCGATGCCGCGCGCGGCCACCTGCTCCCAGGCCGCGTGCAAGCGGTCGGCCTGCCACGCGGCCGCAGGCATGCCCCCCAGCCATGACACCCACCATTGCTGCTGCACCCGCCAGCCCTCGACCCACATCGCCATCCATGCCTGGGCGAACGCGGCCTGTTTCTCCACCACCATGCCGGTGAACTCGCGGCGGTCGCGCGCGGACAGCCGCGGACCGGCGGCGGCCATGCGCGCGAGCCGGTGGGCGACGACCTGCGGCGCGGCGATGCCCAGCTCGAGCAGCTGCGTCGATGCGGTCCTGCGTTGCCTGGCCATGCATGTCTCCTCGTGGGTAGGGGGTCCAGCCCGGCGGCACGTGCCGACCGCCGCAAGCGGGCGGACACCGGATGGCCCGCGGCTGCCGCCGCGGCCCGATGATCCGCCTCCGTGCGCACGCACGATCAGCGCAGCGCAGGCCTCGATCCGCGCCGCGCTTCACCCTGGCGCCACCGCAGCCAGCCCAGCGCGCCCGGCATCATGCCCTTGAACTTCGGCCCGTCCGCCAACGGCGCCACCAGCAGCCGGGATGGATGACGGAGCCACTTCACTGCGTGGTACAGCTCGGATCGCGTCCGCGTGGACGCGACCAGGTACAGGCCGGGTGCCAGCTGCGCGAGATTCCGCTCGTCGAGGTCATCCAGCGCCGCGCCGGCATCGAGGTAGACCAGGTAGAGCGTGTCGCCATCCATGCGCGGACCCTCGCACCGGTGCGGACAATGCGGTGTGAACCCGCGCACGGGGCGCGCGCCCTGGACCGCGCGGTTCGACGGCGTCGTTACGGGCCGCCGGGCAGCATCGGCCGCATGACGCCCCGCGCCACCCGCCCGTCCGCCACCGCAACCGCAACCGCGTGCCTGCATCGAACCCGGACCGCTGCGCATGCGTGCCGTGATGGCTGACGCCTGGCAGCGCCTGCCGCGCGATTTCTACCGCCGCCACCCCACCGTGGTGGCGCCCGAGCTGCTGAACAAGCTGCTGGTGCGCGACGACGGCCGCGTGGCGCGCATCGTCGAGGTCGAGGCCTACGCCGGCAGCGAGGATCCGGCCGCGCACTCCTACCGCGGCAGGACGCCGCGCACGGCGACCATGTTCGGCGAGGCCGGGCACCTGTATGTCTACTTCACCTACGGCATGCACTGGGGCAGCAACGCGGTCTGCGGCGAGGTCGGCGAAGGCTTCGGCGTGCTGCTGCGCGCGGCCGAACCGCTGCAGGGCATGGAGGCGATGCGCCTGGCGCGGCCGCGCGCGCGCCGCGACCGCGACCTGGCCAGCGGGCCGGGCAAGCTGTCGCAGGCCTTCGGCATCACCGGCACGATGGACGGCGCCGACCTGGTCAGCGCCGACCGCGGCCTGTGCATCGCCTGCGACGGCACGCCGCCGCCGCGGCGCCCGGTCGCCGGGCCGCGCATCGGCATCAGCCGCGCGGTCGAGTTCCCGTGGCGCTGGCACGTGCCCGACCATCCGCACGTATCGGTGCGCCATCGCGGTCCTGCCGGCTGACCGCACCGACGCACGCCCGATCCATGCCGCCGCGCCGTCGGCGTCCCGGCATCGCACGACATGCGCCAGGATGCTCCGCATTGCGCACCGGCCCCGCTGCACGCCCGATTCCTTCGCCTCGCGCAGCGGGCGGGATGCCGGGCGCGCGCGGTGATCGCGCACGGCCGGCCATCGCAGGCCGGTGGACGATCAGCCGCCGGCCGGCGGCGCGGTGGATGCCGCGCCCTGCACCTTGCCCTGCTCGTCCGACAGGCACGACCACGGCGCCTGCATGCCCGGCACCTGCACGGTCACGCCGACGCCGGCCTGCGCCCACAGCACTTCGGTGATGGCGAGCTGCTCCTTCGGCACGGCGGTCTGCCGCGCGACCTCGGCCAGGCAGGCCTCGCGCGCGGCCGGATAGGAGGTGCCGGTATCCACCGCCGTGGGCGGCGGCGCGGCCGGGTCGCCCACCGGCGGGCTGGTCGCGGTCGTCACCGGCGCAGGCGCGGGCGCGGCGGCCGGATCCGTGGTGGCCGCCGCGGCCGCCTGCGGCGACGGGGTGGCGGTGGGCGTGTCGTACTTGCGGTCGCACGCGGCGACCAGCGCGACGGACAGGCAGGACGCAAGCAACAGCGGCGTGGCGCGGGCCATGGCGGACTCCGGCAGTGGGGACGCCATGCTGGCACCGCCTGCGTTCGGCGGCGGTGAACCACGGGAGTGCTGCGGGAGTGCTGCGGGCGCACGTCGAACGCGGCACCGCAGGGCACGCTCACCAGACCAGGTCGTCGGGCACCTTGAACTGGGCGTAGTACGCGTCGTCCTCGGACGTGGGTGCGGCCGCCTCGGCGCTGTCCTGCCCGTGGTCGAGCACGATCAGCGCCGGATCGCGCTCGCGCACCTTGTCGGCGGTCACGCGCGGCAGCAGTTCGAAGCGCTCGTCGAGGCGGGCGATGACCAGCGTCCCGGAGGACAGCTTGCGGCGCAGGTCGTCGTCCACCTGCAGCGTGCGGATCGCGCCATCGACGGTGAAGCGGTACTCGCCCTCGCCGGTGCGCGGCACCTTGCGGTCCTGGATGATCTGCCGCGCCTGCGCGCGCAGTTCGGCGGTGCGGGCCTGCGCCTTGCGCCCGGCTTCCAGCGCGCGGTCGCGCTCGGCCTTGTCGGCGCGCGCGCGTTCGGCATCGCGCTGGATCTCGCTGGACGCCGGCGCGCCCTTGCCATGGCGGGCCTTGACCTGTTCGCGCGCGACCTCGGCGACCTTGGACTTCTTGACCAGGCCGGCCTTGAGCAGTTGTTCCTGGAGCGGGTTGGGCTTGGCCATGGCGGGGTTTCGCGCGGGTTTATGGCGGTCATCATACGCCCGGCGGCCGGCCTCCCCGGTTCGCCCCGTGCTCGCCCGGCAGGTGCGGCAGGCCGCTGCGCACCTCGCGCACCGCCTGCGGGCCGCGGGCATGGGCGCCCACGACCGCCCCTCCGCGTGCCCACGATTGACGCACCGCCAGGGCCTTCCACACACTCGGGACAGCGGCCCGTCGGCGCCGCCCCATCACGCGCAAGGGGGAGTCGTGAGCGATCCGTACCAGGGCCCATCCATCGTCGCCGGCGCATCGAATCACGCCGCGCCTGCCGTTCCCTACCTGAAGAGCTGGCTGCTGTTCTTCCTGATCGCCACGGTGGGTGGCGGGCTCATCGGCATGGTGATGGGCGCCATCGGCGGCATCGTGATGGGATCGATGGGCATGCCGGTCGTCCAGATCGGCCTGGTCACCGGCGCGCTGGGATTCATCATCGGCATCCCGATCTCGTTCTTCTCGTTCCGGTGGTCCGTCGCCCGGTTCATCGTCGCGCCCCTGCAGCAGCGCACCTGACGCGGCCGGCGCCTGCCCGACCCGGCCGTTTGCCGGCCGGGGTCGCGTTTCGCCGGGAGGCGTCCTCCCGCCGGCCGGGCCAGGCAGCCCGGGCGCGTGCGCTTCCGACCGCCTACTTCGCCTGGCGCGGTGCCACGCGGAACGGGATGTTCGCGTACGCCGCATGTCCGTGGCCGTCGCGCACCTCCGCGAACAGCCGGTAGTGCCCGGGCCTGGCAGGCGCGGTGAAATGCAGGCGGCCATCGGCGTCGATGCGCGCCTGCAGGTCCACCTGCGCGGGCACCGCCTCGGGGTCGCCGCCGATGGAGGTGGCGGTGCTCTCCTCCAGCGCATACCAGCGCCACTGCAACCGGTCGCCTTCGGCATCGCGCGCGGGCGCCGTTGCCTGGTGCGCGCCGCCCGGCGCCAGCACCACGCTGTCGATGGCCAGGCGGCCATCGATGCGCGCCGGCTCGATCGACGGCACGCGGTTGGCCGGCCACCGGCCGGTCCACAGCTGCTGCATCGCGTCCACCGCCGGCGTGGATTCGCCGGTCGGCAGGAACAGGCCGTACCAGGTCGGCGTGCGCTCCTGCTTGTGGCCCCACAGGAACACGTACGAACCCAGGCCCTGGCACGTGTCCGCGGCGATCACCCCGCGGTAGCGCTGCTGGAACAGCGCCGCCTTGCGCGAGGCATCGTCCTCCACCGGCGCGCCCCACGCGGTGAGCGGGCTCTCCCAGTGCCCGGTCGGGCCCCACTCGGTGACGATGTACGGGCCGGTCCAGTCGGCGGCGCGCAGCTTGGCCGGCAGTTCGCCGAGGTCGCCGTACAGCTGCACGCCGATCAGGTCCAGCGACGGCGCGCGCGCCTTGATCCGGTCGATCAGCGTGCGGTCGAAGCCGGCCAGCGGCGTCATCACCGGATGGTGCGGATCCTCGGCGTGGATCATGTCGGCGATCTGCCCGACCGCGTCCCACACCTTCGGGTTGCGGTACTCCAGGTTCAGCTCGTTGCCGACCAGCCACATGAGCACCGCCGGATGGTCCTTGTACAGCCGCACTTCCTGGCGCAGGGCCGCCAGCTGCGCGGCGACCGCCTGCGGATCGTCGTAGTCGAAGCCGTGGCGCTCCTTGCCCACCGCCAGGCCCATCGCCACGGTCAGGCCGTTGCGCTGCGCGCGGTCGAGCATCGCCCGCACCTTCGCCACGTCGGTGCCGGTGCTCCAGGTGCGGAACGAGTTGCCGCCGCGCGCGGCCAGCTGTTCGAGGTCGCCGCTGGCCGAGCCGGCGCCGTGCACGTAGTAGGGCTGCCCGCCGCGGGTCATCCGGTAGCCGTCGCCGTCGCGCTCGATGCGCACCGGCACCGGGCCGTCGGCCGGGGCCTGGTGCACCGGCGCGGCGGACGCCAGGCCCGTCGCCAGGGCCAGCAGGCACGTCATCACTGCACGCATGTGTCCTCCGGGTGGAAAGCGAGCCCGGATGGTAACGGCGTGGCGCCGCCTTTCGTGGGCCGGGCGCGCGCCGGCCGGCCGCCGCGGCCGCGGCGGGACGCACCTCATTCGGCCGCCCGCACCGCCACGGCGTGTTCCAGCGCCTGCCACAGCCGGGCCGTCTCGGCGGCGTCGAGCCGGCCGTCGCCATCCTCGTCCACGTCGACCAGGCCCTGCGGATAGCGCGCGTCGGCGTTTTCCAGGTAGAACACGATCGCCTCGCCCATGCCGGCGGCATCGGCCACGCGCGCCAGGCGCGCGACATGCCAGTAGCGCGGCGGCCGCAGGCCCGCGGCGGCGAGCGCCGCCCGCGTGCGATCGGCCTCCAGGCCGGGCGCGCGCGCGGCCGCGGCGACGTCGTCGTACGCATAGGCGCCGGCGCGGTAGACGTGCGGACCGAGCCGGCGCGGCGGCACCGCCGGGAACACGAAGCGGAAACCGGAACCGGGCTGCACCTGCTCGAACTGCAGCACCAGCATGCGCCGGACCACGCCATCGGCCGCCTCGACGAACAGGTGCCGCTCCGCGTCGGTGCTGTCGGCGATCGGGAACCGCATCACCGGGAGCGCGCGCAGGCGGGCGTCGACCTCGAAGGTGGCACCGGGCACCACCGGCGTGGCGAGCCGGTGCGGCTGGGCGTGCAGCATCCCCGGCGCGCACAGGAACAGCAGCAGGAACAGGCGGAGGGGGTTCACGGCAAGGCCAGTGGATGATGCGTTCCCGGCAGGGTGCGCGGCGGGCGCGGCGGTACACGCGTGCCGGAAGTACCGCCACCGGGCCGCAGCCCGCGGAGCTTCGCCAGCGGCGCCGTGCGCGGCCTCGGCCGGTCCCTCGACGTGGCGTTCCGTCCCCCCCGCGCGCCGGCGCGCCACCGCGGCTCAGCAGCCCATCGGCGGCACGAAGGTCACGGTCGTGGCCTCGACCCAGCGGCCGTCGCGCTTCACCTCCACCCGCACCCGCACGGCGGAGATCGCCACGAACGGCGTCACCGGGGTCGTCGACATCCCGGTGGACGGCGCGCGCAGGCCCTGCAGCCAGCCGTCGGCCTGGGACGCGTCGCCCATCCGCGCGGCGTGGTCGCGCACGGCCTGTTCGAGTTCCCCGGCCGTGTACGCTGGAAAGCAGGCCTGCTGTTCCGGCGAGGGCGCCGGCAGGACGAACGACAGCGGCCCGCTGGATTCGGCCGGCACCCAGGCCGAGACGCAGTGCTTCCAGTCGGTGAGGTCCAGGTGCGGGCCTTCGGCGCCCAGGCCCAGGCTGGTCTCGTACTGCACGCGCACGCGCCAGGGTCCGGCGGACGCGGCCGGCTGCAGCTGCAGGGTGGCGCCATGGACCTCGTCGCCCAGCTCCAGCGGCACGTCCAGCGCGGCCGCCACCTCGCCTTCGCTCTGCCAGCCGGCGAAGGAACGTCCGCCTTCAAGCTGCGGGAGCACGCGCAGTCCGCGCAGTTCCGGTGCCTGCGCGAGCAGCGGGCCGGCCCACAGCCATCCGCACGCCAGCGCCGCCACCAGCAGGCGGGTCCGCGTTCCGGGTGCGCCGCCCGGCAGCCGCGCAAGCCACGGCAGGCGGGGCAGGAAGCGACGGGTACCCGCCACGTCAGTCCATCCAGCGCAGGACGAAGGACGCGATCACCAGGACCACGCCCACCGCCGACAGCCCGCGGGCCAGGCGCTGGCCGGGCCGGGCAGGACCGGGCAGCGCCACCGGCTCGCGCCAGGTGCCGTACGCCATCAGGCCGAAGCCGAGCGAGGCGAGCGCGCTCTGCAGCTTCTGCCCGTAGGCGATGAAGTCGATCGCGTGGACCACGCAGAACACCACCATCAGCACGAGCAGGACGCGGGAGAACGCTTTCATCGGTGCATGGCCCTTGTGAAAATTGGCAGATCGGAGGGCCGCGCCGGCGGCCGCTTGAACGGCATCGCCCGCGTCAGGCCGACGGGCGAAGCGCGTCAGGCCCGGCCGGCCTGCCAGGGCCCTTGCGGCGCCACCCCAGCCCGGTCGCCGTGGCCGCGAGGACAAGGGCGAGGATGCCGACGCCGCAGGACGCCAGGAGCAGCTTCGTGCCCATGCGGCAGTGGGGCTCCACGTGGTCCAGGGTCGTCGGCCCGCAATACCCGTCGCGCAGGGAGGCGGTCGCGATCGCCGAAAGAAACAGCCAGGCGGCCCCCGCCGCACTGGCGACGGCGCCGCAGGCCAGGGCCGGGACGGCCAGCGATGTCGTTGCCATGGGCTTCAATGCGTATCCCCGTGCGGCGGTTCGCCGGCGCGCACCCCGCGGCCGGCCCACGCAGGGTACCGCGTCGCCGCGCGGGTGGTTCGCCCGCCGCACGACGGCGGCCGCCGGCGCCGTTGGCGGACAGCGCCGGCGTCGCCCGGGCCCCGCGCCGCTATCGCGTGCGCCAGCCGTCGCCGGCGTCTTCCTCGCGGCCGGGCCGCGCGGCATGGGTCACCGTGCCCTCGTGGTAGACCTCGACCAGCCAGTCCGCGTCGGCGGCGTACACCCACATGTCCGAGCCGTGCCGCATCAGCGCCAGCCCGTGCGTGGACACGTCGGCCGCGGCCAGCGCCAGGCGCGGGCTGTCGGCGATGCCCCAGTCCACGATCACCGTCGACGCCGGCGCGACCGCCAGCGCGTGCAGTGCCGCATCCAGCAACGCCTTCAGCAGCGCGTCGCTGCCGCCCTGCACGGATACCGCATCCGGGACCCGGTCCCAGCGCACGCTGGCGAAACCGATCGGATAGCGCGCCAGCGGACCGGGGCGGACGCCGCGGTCCCACAGCGCCTCGTGGGCCACGCCGGCCCGCGCCAGTTCCGCGCCGAGGTACCGCTCGAAGCGCGCGACGTTGCCGGCATGGCGCTGCTGCGCCATCCGCTCGGCCTGTTGCGCATGCAGCTGCCCGCGCTTGGCGAGCAGTGCCTGGCGGCGGTCGGCGGGCGTGTCGCCGGAGTTCATCACATCCCTCCCCGGCCATGTGCCGCGCACGGGCCCGCCAGGCCCTGCGACGATGCGCCGCCGCGCACGTGGAGGAGCGATGGAAGCGGCGCGCCGCTGCCGTGCGTGGAGGCGTGCATCGGCAGCGGGCTCAGGTGCCCAGCAGCTCGACTTCGAACTTCAGCGTCGCGTTGGGCGGGATCACGCCGCCGGCGCCGCGGGCGCCGTAGCCGAGGGTGGGCGGGATCACCAGCACGCGGGTGCCGCCGACCTTCATGCCCTGCACGCCCTCGTCCCAGCCCTTGATCACCATGCCGGCGCCGAGCGGGAAGATGAAGGGCTCGTCGCGGTCCTTGCTCGAGTCGAACTTCGCGCCCTGCTGGCCGTCCTGGTAGAGCCAGCCGGTGTAGTGCACGGTGACGTTGTTGCCGCGAACGGCCTCCGCGCCGGTGCCGACGACGGTGTCCTCGAACTGCAGGCCGGATGCGGTGGTGGTGAATGCCATGGGGAATCCTTGTCGGTGCGTGGCGCGCCACGCGGGCCGCCTAGTCTAGTCGCTGGCCCTGCGCTCCGGCCTTGGCCGGCTCACCGTCATCGACCGCGTCGGCGCTCCGCCGCTCTCCGGTTGGACATGCGAAGGCTGTCCGCGCCGCTCGCGCATGCGGGAGGATGCACGGAACCGCGCCGTGCCTGTCGTGCCGCATCGACGGCGTGCGAAGCGGTGCACGTGCACGATGGGCGCTGCAGGCGCCGGCTCTAGGGCCACGCCCGCCTCCGCGGTGGAGATCGTTGTCCCGACACCGGGCAGGCCCACGCGACGCCACACGCCGGATACGCCGGGCCGGCGCCATGTCGCGCCTGCGGGGCTTCGCGCGCGGCGTCTGCAAGCCAAGCGAACAACGTCGCGTCCGCGTGCGCGGCGCGCGCGCTTGCCCGTTTCTTTCGGGACCTAGGCGCATTCAGATTCAACCGGAATTCCGGGCGGCGCACGTTGACCGTCCGGTAACAAACGCGTGACTAGGGTGGCGCCGGGGCTTCACGCCCCCTTCACCGGCTCGACGTCGCATCGGACGCGCAGTACGGCCTGGCTGGTCCCCTGTCTTCGACGCGCTGGCACTTCCTGCTGATCACGCTGACCAGGAGCTTCCCATGGCAACGAAGTCTGTGAAATCCGCCAGCAAGACCACCCCCGCGCCGAAGGCCGCGTCCGCCAAGGCCGCCCCCGCCCGATCCGGCACCCGGAAACCCAACGTCCTGGTGATGTGGGGCGACGACATCGGCCAGTCGAACCTGAGCTGCTACACCCGCGGCGTGATGGGCTACCGCACGCCCAACATCGACCGCATCGCCAGGGAGGGCATGCTCTTCACCGATGCCTACGCCGAGCAGAGCTGCACCGCCGGGCGCGCGTCGTTCATCACCGGCCAGTGCGGCCTGCGCACCGGCCTGACCAAGGTCGGCCTGCCCGGCGCGGAGCTGGGGCTGAAGGACGAGGACATCACCATCGCCGAGGCGCTCAAGCCGCTGGGCTACCGCACCGGCCAGTTCGGCAAGAACCACCTCGGCGACCGTGACGAACACCTGCCGACGATGCACGGGTTCGACGAGTTCTTCGGCAACCTCTACCACCTCAACGCCGAGGAGGAACCGGAGGAAGTCGACTACCCGAGCGAGCAGGACTACCCGCAGTTCCGCAAGAAGTACGGCCCGCGCGGCGTGCTGCACTGCTGGGCCGACGGCAAGGGCGGGCAGAAGATCGAGAACACCGGGCCGCTGACCCGCAAGCGGATGCAGGACTGCGACGAGGAGTTCCTGGCCGCGGCCAAGAAGTTCATCAAGGCCGCCCACGACGCCGGCGAACCGTTCTTCGTCTGGTTCAACACCACGCACATGCATGCCTGGACCCACGTGCACCCGGACTGGAAGGGCAGGTCCGGGCGCTGGCAGTCCGAGTACCACGACACGATGATGTACCACGACTGGTGCATCGGGCAGCTGCTGGACTACCTCGACGAGCTGGGCATCAGCGACGACACCTTCGTCCAGTACAGCACCGACAACGGCCCGCACATGAACACCTGGCCGGACGCGGGCATGACCCCGTTCCGCTCGGAGAAGAACACCAGCTGGGAAGGCGCCTACCGGGTGCCGTGCATGGTGCGCTACCCGGGCCGGATCGAAGCGGGCTCGGAATCCAACGCCATCGTCAGCCACCTGGACTGGTTCCCGACCATCCTGGCGCTGGCCGGCGACGCCGACATCGGCGCGCGGCTGAAGCAGGGCGCCACGGTCGGCGCGAAAAAGTTCAAGGTTCACCTGGACGGCCACAACCTGCTGCCGTACCTGACCGGCGAGGTGGACCAGTGCCCGCGCAAGGGCTTCATCTACTTCACCGACGAGGGCGACGTGGCCGCGCTGCGCTACGACAACTGGAAGATGCTGTTCCTGGAGCAGCGCGTGGAGAAGACCCTGAAGATCTGGCAGGAGCCGTTCGTGGTCCTGCGCACGCCCTACATCTTCAACCTGCGGCTGGACCCGTACGAGCGCGGCCAGCAGACCTCCAACACGTTCTACGACTGGATGTTCCGCCGCATCTTCCTGCTGGTGCCGGCGCAGGCCGGGGTGGCCGAGTTCCTGGGCACGTTCAAGGAATTCCCGCCGCGGCAGAAGGCGGCCAGCTTCAGCCTGGACCAGGTGCTGGCGAAGATGACCGAAGCCTCCTCCGGCACCTAGCGTCGCGGCGGCGGCGGGCGTGACCGGCGGGCCCGCTTCACGGCGGGCCTGTCGTTTCCGGCGGCGGGAGATGGCGGGATCGGCGGACCCGCCCGCGGATGCGCGCGGAACGCGATGCCTGCCGGGTGCGCGGCGGCGATCGCGCCGGCCATGCGCCGCAGGCGCGCGGCGCACGACCTCCGGTTGCGCGCGACGGAACGATTGGCCGGCGCCGGCCGGCGCGCCTCAGCGGGCGCGGATGCGGGTCAGCGAGGTCACGAAGCCGTCGTTGCGGACCATGCAGACGTAGCGGCCGTCGGGATAGTCGACGATCAGCTCGGCCGCGTCGCTGCCCACCGGCACCCGGGTGACCAGCCGGCCCGCCGCGCCGGCGCGCACGTTGCACGCGCCCAGCAGGTCGCCTTCGGCGGCGGCCACCGGCGCAGGCGCATCGCCGCCACGCGCCGATGCGTTGCGGAACGTGGCGCGGCAGCCATCGCTCACCCAGACCGAATTGCGCGCCAGGCCCCAGCTCTGGCCCTCGACGCAGGCGCCGTGGCTGAGCTGCCGCACCATCCGCACCTCGCCGCGCGTGTCCATCGCGCACTCGGCCTTCTGCTGGCCCTGCGACTCGCAGGTCACCTCGGTGGCGGTGGATGCGGCCGATGGATGCGACGTCGACGCAGGCGACGGTGCCGGGCCGACGCCCGCGGCGTCCGCGGCACCGGCGACCTGGCACACGCCGTTGGCCGTGCCAGGCCCGGTGTAGGACAGCTGCACGCCGTCGGCGGTGCGGCCGATGGACAGCGTCACCCCGCGCGTCGCGTCGCGCGCCTCGTAGGCGTCGTCGTTGAACCGCTGCAGCTGCGCCTGGCGGCCATCGACGTACACCGGCCCGCCGGCATCGGCATGCACCTCGATGCCGCCCGGGCACGTGGCGTTGAACTGCGGCAGCGCCGCGCGCGCGGGCGATGCGGCCAGGCCGACGCCCAGCAGGACGAGGGACGATGCAAAGATCCGGACCATGCGCATGCTCCACGTGGATGACAGGACGACCCTAGCAGCCGTGGACGCCGCCGGGATGAACCGCGCGGTCAACCGGCCTGGCGCCACCGTGTCGTCCGCCGGAAGCGGCAGCCGCTGCATCGGCGACGCCGGCCGCCGTGCTGCGCCGCCCGGTCGCGCCGCAAGCCGGAGGCGCGGTGGTCGCCGGGCATCGCATCCGGCACGATCCGGATCGACGCGGCCCGCGCCACGTACGCCACGGCATGGCCGGACCGTCGGGCCGACCAAGCCCGCGCATGCCGGATCGCCCCATTCCCCGCGGGTTTTCCGGCGTGTAATGTCCGGATCGCACCCATCCGAGGAGCCGTCGATGCCCCTGCGCCTTTCCGCCTGCCTGCTGCTCGCGCTCGGCCTGTGCGCGGGCAGCGCCCACGCCCACTTCGCCGTGGACATGGGCGACACCCACGTCTCCCGCCATGGCCCGGGCGAGATCAAGGACGCGCCCTGCGGGCGCCCGGACAGCGAGCGCGGCGAGACGGTGCACACCTACGCGCCGGGGCAGACGATCGACGTGTCGTGGATCGAGTACGTCGGCCATCCCGGCTACTACCGCATCGCCTTCGACCGCGACGGGCACGACGACTTCCGCAATCCGGCGAGCATCGCCCCCGCCGGCCGCACCTGCGCCGCCGGCGAACCGAACTGCGGCGACGGCGACTTCTACAACAACGACACCGTGCTGCTCGACGACTTCGGCCGGCACGACGACACCCCGAGCGGCAAGCGCTACTCGACCCGGGTCACCCTGCCGGACGTGGAGTGCGAGAACTGCACCCTGCAGATCATCCAGGTGATGACCGAAGCGGCCAAGGCGCCGTACGACCCGTCCGCCGAGGACGCCGACGACCTGTACTACCAGTGTGTCGACGTGAGGCTGCAGGCGACGCGCTGATCCCGGCCTTGCCGCCAGCGGAATCCGGCGCGGCACGCCGCGCCAGGCAATCGGCAACAGGTGGATGCGCGGGACGGCGCCAGGGCGAGCGACCTGCTTCTGCCCGGTCCCGTTCCCCGGGCGTAGCGCCGCAATGTCGTGGAACGTCGAAGCCCCCGCATGCCCGTGGAACCGTCCGCACGCCGGACTTATCCACAGAACCGGGCTTTTTGCCTCACGCGCCGAGCAAAAAGCTCCGACGTCGGACAAATTTTCACCATCGACGGAGCTCCGGACTCGGCGATCGGAGCTCAAAGCTCGGGCGTCGGACAAAATTTCACCATCGTCCGAATTCCGGACTCGGCGGTCGGAGCAAAAAGCTCCGACGTCGGACAAATTTTCATCGACGCCCGAGCTCTGGGCTCGGCGGTCGGAGCTGAAAGCTCCGACGTCGGACAAACATTCACCATCGCCCGAGCTCCGGGCTCGGCGCGCCGAGCTGAAAGCTCCGGCATCGGACAAATTTTCTTCGACGTCCGAGCTCCGGGCCCGGCGCGCCGGGCAGAAGGCGGCGGCGTCCGAGAACAGCTGCGGCAGTCCAGAGCGCCGCCGCGGACCATGGGCCGCGCCCTGGAGCGGCCGGGTCGGCACGGCATCCGGCCTGGCACAGGCGTCGGCCCCACCCCCGGCGCGGGAACCGGGCGCGAACCATCGCCACGAGGACGCCGGCGCACGCCATGGCGCGCTGCAGCGGGTCCCGTCGCCGCACCGCTGGCGGACCGTGGCGGGGCGTGTCGCCCCGCCACCGGCGGCTCAGCGCACCTGGTCCTTGAGCGCTTCGACGTTGGCGTCGAACTTGGCCAGGGTCGAGGCCTGGATGGCCTGCTGCCGGGCGACGTGGCCGTTGATCGCCTGGATGAACTCGTTGAACGCGACCATGTCCGCGTCGGCGTGGAACATCACCTGCCCGCCCTCGGCCTCCCATTCGCTGCGGCCCAGCAGCTCGACGATGTTGCGGAACTCCTGCACCGCGGCCCGCTCCAGGCGGAAACTTTCCTGGACATCGGGCTGGCCCCGCGCCACCGCGTCCTGCACGCCCGCCCACATCGCGGCCTTGTCGCGTTCCGACAGGTCCAGCGCATCGATCCTGCCCTTGAGCCGGCCCACCACGGCGGTGTATTCCACCTCCTGCGCGGTGATGGCCGCTTCGGCCTTGGCCAGCATCGCCAGGCTTTCCTGCATGCCCGCGTCCGCCTTGAGGCGGTCGGCATCGAGGATCCGCTCCCAGCCCATCGCCGACAGCGTGTTGAGGTAGGTGTTCCGGCTTTCCATCAGCTCGGCCAGCATCGTCCGGTGCAGGGCCTGCGCCTGCCCCATCACGCCACCGGCGGTGGGACCGGTGTCCGTCGGCACGGCCACCGGCACTGGCACGCCGTTGGCATCGGTCGAGGCCTTCGCGAAGTCGTGCAGGTCGGCCTGCATGGCCGACAGCGCCTGTTCGGCCTCGTCGCCGTGGCCCCGGGCCGCCACCAGCGCGCCCACGAAGAGCGACATCCACAGCGCGAACAGCGCCACCAGCGCCCGACGCGCGCCGCCCCGGCGCAGGAACACCAGGTAGAACACCGCGAAGACGAGCAGGCCGTGGACCAGCGACTGCCCCAGCAGGTACGACGGATCCAGGCTCGCGGTCCCGACCAGCGACCGGACCACCGCCAGGCCCGCGCAGGCCAGGACCAGGGCGACGATCCATCCGCTGCCCCGTTCGACCTTCTTGATGCCACCAGATGCCATGAACCTTCCCCTGTGTCGACGTTGATGTGGTGGGCGTGGTGCCCGGTGAATGATGCGGCGCCGGCGCGCGCCACCGGCGGGACGCGACTCCCCTCGCTCCCGCGGCGATGCACCGGCGATCGCGCTACTGCATTGTTTCCGCCTGCCTCCCTGCCCTGTGCCGTCACCCAGGAAGTGGACCTGACTCGCCTTCCTGGTCCGGATCCGGCACCTGTCCCGATTCACAGCTGCGCTGGTACGCCTCCACTTTCGCCCATATCGCTTCCGCCACGCGCACATGCGCGATCTCGTGGGCGACTCGCCACACCGTAAAGAACGCGAGCCCGAGGAAAGCGATACCCACGGCCGCATCCTCCGATGCCAGCATCCCGTACAGCCCGAAACCGATCATCGGCACCAGCGGCCCTGCGTAGAAGCCGACCAGGCTGCGCCGCCTGACCCGCGCCAGTGCGACGCGCGCGAGGTAGGACCGCTCCTCTTCGGTCAGTCCGAGTTTCGACATCACCCTTCCCCCTTGGCAATCGCAACATTCAACCCGCTCGACTTGATCCCGCAGCCGCACGGGTTCCCGCTCGCGGCCCGGCCGAAGCAGCTCGCTCGGTGCCTCATGACGCTCGTGCCCGCGTCGACCTTAAGAGAATTTCCACTCGGACTCCCATGTCCGATCGGCGGGAAGTGAACCTGACCCCGTTCTTACGGTCGGCGCATGATATGGCCCCGCAGCAGGAAATGAAGCGGCCCCGTTACCCGCCGCCCCAAGGTGGTGTGGAACCTGCCGGGCACGCGACAAGGTTCCACAGGAGCCTGTGGCGCGCGATTTATCCACAGAACCGGGCTTTTTGCCTCACACGCCGAGCTAAAAGCTCGGGCAGCCGAGTTCTGGACTCGGCGATCCGAGTTCGGAACTCGGCGGGTGGAGCCCGGAACCCGGCGCGCCGAGCCTGGAGCTCGGCTGATGGAGTGCGGAACTCGGCGGTCCGAGTTCGGAACTCGGTTGGTGGAGCCCGGAACTCGGGTGACGGAGCCCGGATCTCGACGGGCCGAGCTCGGAGCTCGGGTGATGGAGTCCGGCGCTCGGCGGGCCGGGCTCCGGAGCCCGCCCGCAACGGGGTCTGCAGCTCGTTCAGCGCCGCTGCCGCCGCTGAAGTGGACCACCTGCCGGAGGGATAGCGAAGCGACGGGCAGGACGCGATCCCGTTGCCACCCGCTCAAGCGGAGTGATCAGCGAAAGTGCACTCCGACCGGTGTTTGCCCTGGTTGTCCTCGTGGGCGTCAGAGGCCGCCCTGGCGCTTCTCGGCCTGGTCGCGCGCATCGGGATTGGACAGCTTTCCCGGCTCGGCGTCTTCGCGCTTGGGCGGCGGCGCCTTCTCCTGCTGCGACTTCTTCATGCTGTCGGGGGTCTGGGGGGTTCCCATCCTCGTGCTCCTGCGATGGACCGCAGGAGAGGCTGCGCCGGATGCAGTCATGCGCGCGTGTACGCCTCGACGCGCCGCGCGGACACGGCGGCGAAGGCCGTGTCGCGCGCACCCGGGCTACGCTTCCCCTTCGCGGGCGGACGATTCCGCCACGCGCCTGCCCCGGTACGGCAACGCGAACAGGTACAGGCCGCTGGGCACCAGCAGGGCCAGCGGCGGCAGCGGCGAGTAGGTGATCCACGGCGGCGTCGGCCCGAACGCCATCGCCACGAAGTTGGCGACCACCGCCAGCACGAACAGGATCGAGACCCAGCGGTGCACCTGCCGGATGGCGCGCGCGATGTTCATGCCGCACCCCGCGGCTGGATCATCTTCCAGCCGTTGCCGGACGGGTCGCGGAAACCCGCGTCCACCGTGCCGTAGCGGTCGATCGGCTCCTGGGTGAACTCCACCCCGGCCGCGCTCATGCGCGCGTAGGCGGCGCGGCAGTCGTCCACGGTCAGCACCAGCGGCGGCATCGCGCCCTTGGCCACCAGCGCCTGCGCCGCCTGCGCGGTGGCGGCATCGAGGACCGGCGGGCCGGGCAGGAACAGGCCGAGCTGGAACGACGGCTGCTGCGGATGCTGCACCGTCAACCAGCGGTAGCCGCCATTGCCCACGTCCGTGTGCACGCGGAAGCCGAGCTTGTCCACGTAGAACGACAGCGCCTCGTCCTGGTCCCGCACGTACAGCCCCACCACGCCCACGCCTTCCATCACGCCACCTCGTCGGATTTGATGGCCGATGTTGTACCGCCCACGCGCCGCCGGCGCTTCTCCGAAACTGCGGACTCGAGGTCCGGCCGCTGTGCGGCGCCCAGCACGCAGCCCGGCACCCGCCCGGGGGCCTGCACCGCCGCGCGCTCGTCCAGGCGCAGTTGTCCCGGGTGCGCCCCGGTGACCTCGCGGAACACCCGCCCGAACGTGCCCAGGCTGCTCCAGCCGGTGCGGAAGGCGATGTCGGACACCGGCAGCCCGGTCTCGCGCAGGAGCGCGCAGGCGCGCTCGATCCGGCGCGTCAGCAGGTAGCGGTGCGGCGGCAGCCCGAAGGCCTGCTTGAACGCGCGCGCGAAGTGCGCCGGCGACAACGCGCTCACCTCGGCCAGGCGGCGCACCGGCCAGTCCTCGTGCGACGCGGCATCCATGCGGTCCTTGGCCCGCAGCAGGCGGCGCAGTAGTTTGGGGTCCTGGGGCATGCGGTTGTCGGCGCATCCTGCCGAAGGGGGTCGGGCGCGAGCATACGGCACCGGCGGTTGCGCCTTGCGACCAGGGAACGTCCGCTCTGCACCCGTTTCGCGTGCTCGCTCTCTACGGCCCGCGTAGTCGCACATAAATGTGGACGTTCGCAGAACCGTCCCCCAGCGGAACTTCCTTGACCTCCAGATATCGCTGACCTTTGACGAGCTCTCCAAGTTTTTGGTAGCCGTAGTTGCGTGGATCGAAAGACGGATTGGTCTTGTTGACCTGGCTCCCGACCGCTGCCAAGGTCGCCCAACCACTTTCACGGGCTGCGGCGGAGATTGCGCTGGCCAGCATTGGCTGCAAGGGCTCTGGCGCATCGGGTCCCGGCGCAACCAGTGCAGGTGTCGGCCTCAGGATCTCCGTGAAAATGAACTTGTCGCAAGCAGCGACAAACGCTGCGGGAGTCTTCTTCTCGCCCAAGCCATACACCATCAGCCCGGCTTCGCGAATTCGCGTCGCCAAGCGGGTGTAATCACTGTCGGAAGAGACGATGCAGAACCCGGTGACGCCTCCGCCATGAAGAAGGTCCATCGCATCGATGATAAGTGCAGAGTCGGTCGCGTTCTTACCGGTCGTGTTTGCAAACTGCTGGATCGGCTGGATGGCCAAACTCTGCAGGACCTCTTTCCACCCGCGCAGATTGGGCGTGGTCCAGTCACCATACGCACGCTTGATCGTCGCGGTTCCGTACCGGGAGATCTCGGTCAAAAGCTCTGCAGCGATCGTCGCTTGCGCGTTGTCTGCATCGACCAGGACCGCAAGCTTGTCAGATGGCATCAGCTTGCCCTCAGGCGCATGACGTGAATCCTATGCGGATGCTGGCTGCTCACCTCAGCACCACCCAACAAACAATCGCTGCACCTGCAATTATCGCAGCCCGTAAAAACCAAACGGAATGTAAGTACTCGCGACCCTTGGCCTCCGCCGACCATGCCGCGATGAACGCAGGACTGAGTGATTCTCGGGCGGCCCCCAAACGCGCTTGCCGCACTTCAATTGATCTCTGAAGCTTGGACAGAACAATGACCCCAGCCGTAGCAACGGATAGCGCGAGGAACACGATAAGGGCGCGCTCTGGACGGGTGACGGAAGGGCCAATTAGCTGATCAACGCCGACCAAGCCAGCCAGCAACAGGAAGACGTAGTTAGTAAGCGACCATTGCTGAGTCTTGAAATACGTAAGGTCGCTGACCGTGATCTGGTACAGCAACATCATCTCCTCACGACTGGATAGTTGATGCGGCGATTCATTCATAAGAAACATAGCTCCAAATCAAGCCAGCTCCCGGCACGCCAAGTTTCAGTCACTCATCGTCCGGCTACGAAGTCACCTGCGGTCGCCGGCGCCTCCGGGCGCTGCAGCGTGAAAATGCAATCGAAGTACGGGGCGACGACTTCCCATTCCAGCTTCTGCACGCGGGCGCGCACCAGCAGACGCCCGACGTCGACCACGTTCCCCTCTTCCTGGAAGCCGCGCATGAATGCGGCACGCGAATCCGCATCGGCGTGCAGGCTGTGGTCCTGGCCGTTGTAGGAATGGAACTCGAGGACGTTGCCAGGCGCCGAGACGCTTGACCCAGCCAGGGTGCACTCGCGCATCCCGCTGGCCTCCTCCCGATGCACGTGACCACCAGCGAAGCTGTCCTGCACGGCGTGCAGCAGCGAACCGAAGGCGACGTCGTCAACATCTCGCCGCAGGCCACCACTGGCACCCAGCGTATAGAGATCCATCAGGCGCCACTCGGACCGGCCAAAGGCGGCCTGGATGGTCGGATTCCCGATGTCCTTGAGCCGGGTTTCCAGCGTGTATTCGCCTAGGGCTGCGCGCCAGGCGAACTCGAACCAGCCCATCAGATTGGCTTTGGTCTGCGAAGCAAGCTCGCCATCGGCAGCGGCCATCGCGTGCAGGTACTGCAGGTCGCCGAAGTGCGAGCGATACAGCATCGCGTCGCCCTGGCCGTACTGCTTGCCGGCGGCCGCACCTGCCTTCGCATCCAGGAACAGGTTGACCCAGCAACGCGGCTGGGTCTCGAACCGCACCGTCTCGCGCGTATTGCAGCTGGAACTCTTGGACTGGCCGGACAGCAACCGGAAGGGTGGATCGTCGTTCCAGCGGACACCCGCCAGCACGGTCGCGGGGGCGGTCGTGGCCTCGCTGCCGGCGCACGCATCACCGTTGCAGCCGTAGAGCCGGTTGGTGATCTCTTCGTGCACTGGCTCGGTAAACGCCTCCAGGGACCACTGCGCCATCAGGCGCTCGGCCGACGCCCAGGTCCCGGACGTGATGCCAGCCAGTCGGCGCTCGTCAGGCGTGGATTGAGTTGCGAGCTTGTGCGCCGAAGCGTCGCAAGCAACAAGAAGAAGGCAGAGAGATACCCAAGTCCGCATGATGACGCCCCTGTTCTCACACTTTCAGAAGTGAACCTGCCCCGCTCCTTCCACTCTGACCCCTGCTTCGCTTAGGTCACCATCAGATATGAGGGCTGAAATCGCATGCGGGCAAGAGCCGTAACGCACATCGAAAGCGAAAGGCGAGCAAAGAATGGCAACTTCGTCGGATGAGGTGACCTCAAGACTGCAAGAACAACTGAAGCGCCGCCGGTGTTTGCGCTCGCTTTGGCCCATACCGAGCGATGAGAAGCCGGCAACTTAGCCAAGACCTTGGCATTAAATCCGCCATCTTCACTGATCAGTCTGCAAGCCACCTGAGCCTGCTGGAAGAGATGACTGAGCGAAGCTGACCCACCACCCCAAGGCTTAACGCACACAAGCTCGCCAGAATCAGTGAGAAGGTCGCAAACCTCAATACGGCTCCTTCCCCCGCCGTGCTGAATGTTCTTCTTATCCAAAAGAACAATCTTTCCATTCGACGCCCCAGCTACCCGAGCGTTGTAGACACCCTCCGTTTCCGTAAGGGATTGTAGCGGAGGAAGCACGAGCTTCGATATTGTTAGCGCAGCAACTTTTGCATCAATCTCTGCAACAAAGCTCTGCTCAATCTGAAACCACCTACCCCCATGCGCGAGATAGGTTCGTTTCTTATAACTCACAGATCCATGCAGACACTGAAGTACAGACCACTTTTTCTTAAGATCTTTGCTTGCCTGCTGATACGCATAGACAGAGCTATTCCGCAGGGCATCCGCATCGATGATCTTGCCCTCTGAAATCGCAAATGCACGCCAGGCACTTGTCGACAGCTCGTAAGCGACTGGCGAATGACCACCCCTTTTCGTCTTATAGCTGAAGAGGTCGTAGTCGTCCCAAGAAAGAAGGTCGGGGATACATAAGCTTATATCGGCGCTGTTTGCGGCAACCAATGCAGCTAGTTGAAGCTCAAGCTGCCCAATCAATGAATCATCCCGAACTGGAACAACATTGTCGACCCACCGGAAATTCTTCTGATACGAAGTCTTCTTATGCAGCGCACCGCATCTGGTCAGATATCCGCCAATTGTCTCTTTCGATAAATCGATCGACCCTTTGAATGAATCAGAACCAGAGACTTGTAGACCAAAGTCCTCTGACTCCTTGACGCGCGCCTTGACTCCAGTCAGCAAATCTTTGTCCGTATCAATATCAAATCTGTAAATGTCATCCGCGTCCGGTATCTGCTCAATCGCCTGAATAAAGTCATCTGCGATACGGTCGCGCTTTATACTTTTTAGCTTGTTGCGCTCCGCAAGGTTGAGAACGCAACGGACGCCGAAGTTCGGCTCGACCATCGCACGATCGACCCGCTGCCAAGCATGACCGAAGGTCACGATGAAGTGGCTCTTTCCAAGGGGGATGATTACAACCCCTGACAGCGAACTTGTTTCAGGTTTCTTGCTCACACCTCCAACCGCTTGTGCGGCGAGAGCTGTGAACCAATCAGGCGTCCCTTTACTGAGGCCGTAATGGAGCTTTGCGGTCTGCCCGTCAGTGACGGGCAGATCCATCGACTTACTAAGACCCTTTGCGTTCACGGCCGCCTGAGCCTTGAGTCCCGGCTTGACCAGAAATACGTTCAGATACAAGCGATCCATGCCTCACCTCCATCGAAGGTTTGACTGCATTCTTGACCCGCCATGAAAAGCAAAATGGGCCAGATCCGTTTCTAGATCTGGCCCATTTTTTTCAGATTTATTCGCCTGGCCTCACCCGCACTTGCTATACCCACAATTCAAGCAAGTCGCGCACCCGTCCATGATCACCAGCGCCTTGGTGCTGCACTTGTGGCACATGGTGGCGCTGGGCGGGAAGCTGGTGCCGTCGCCGGTGACGGCGATGTCTTCGGTGCCGGCGCTCGCGGCGGCCGGCGCCGCGATCACGTCACTGTTTTTTTTTGAGCGCTCTTCGAACTGCTTGCGCTTCTCGGCGATCAGGGCCTTCTGGTGGGCGCTCATCTCCGGGTCGTGGATCAGGCCGATGGACTTCATGTGCTCCTCGACCACGGCGCCGATCTCGGCCACCAGCGAGGGCATGTACACGCCGCCGGCCTTGAAGTAGCCGCCGCGCGGGTCGAACACGGCCTTCATCTCCTCCACCAGGAAGGTGACGTCGCCGCCC
The DNA here is from genome assembly GCF_041464125.1 of Pseudoxanthomonas fibrivorans. Lineage (NCBI taxonomy): Bacteria > Pseudomonadati > Pseudomonadota > Gammaproteobacteria > Lysobacterales > Lysobacteraceae > Pseudoxanthomonas > Pseudoxanthomonas fibrivorans. The sequence goes on from NZ_JBGNUG010000001.1 coordinate 2,207,431, forward strand.
TTGCGGAACACGGCCGACATGATGCGGGTCAGGCCGACGATCCACTGGAAGTGGTCCATCGACTTGGAGTTGATGAACACCTCGAACGGGCGGCGCAGCTCGTGCTCGGTGCCGGCGTTGAGGACGATGTCGTTGATGGTCACGTACATGGCGTGCTCGACCATCGGCGACTTGATCTTGTAGGTGCTGCCGATCAGCACTTCCGGGCGCTCGATGCGCTCGTGCATGTGGATGATGTTGTCCTTGGCCGCCTCGGCCTGGACGGTGGCGCGATCGACCGGCGCGGCGACCACCGGCGGCGCGGCTTCGCGCGCCTTCTCCTCGGCGGTGACGACGGCGTAACCCTTGATTTTCTTGTCGATCTTGACGGCCATCTTGCGTGTCCTGTTGTGCGTGCGTGGGAGCGGCGGAGACGCCGCCGCCGTCCCTCCCCGAGGCGGGGAGGGACGTGTTGCGTTGGATGCTTACTTCTTCGCGGCCTTCTTGGCCGGGGCTTTCCTGGCCGGAGCGCGCTTGGTGGCGGCCTTCTTCGGGGCGGCCTTCTTCATCGCCTTCTTGGCCGGGACCTTGGCCCCCTTTTGCGGGGTCTTGGCGGCCGCCTTCCTGGCTGGCGCCTTCTTCACGGCCTTCTTGGTCGCGGCCTTCTTCGCCGGTGCCTTCTTCACTGCCTTCTTGGCGGCGGCCTTCTTCGCCGGTGCCTTCTTGGCCACCTTCTTCGGAGCCGCCTTGGCCCCCTTTTGCGGGGTCTTTGCGGTCTTCTTGGCAGCGGTCTTCTTGGCAGCGGTCTTCTTGGCAGCCGCCTTCTTCGCCGGCTTCTTCTTGCCCAGCTTCTTGCGCAGGGCGTCGGCCTCGGCGGTGGCGGCGTCCTTGGCGGCGGTCAGCTTCTTCTTCGCCTTGGACATGGTCTTGGTCACGGCCTTCTTCACCTTGGCCGTTTCCTTCTTGACCGCCTTGCTGACCTTGGCGGTTTCCTTCTTCACCGCCTTGGTCGCCTTGGCCACGCGCTTGGTCGCGGCCTTGCGGGCCTGCTTCACCGCGGTGCCGGCGCTGGCGACCGCGCCGGTGGCGCCGGTGCTGATCGCCTGGCCGACTTCGGCCACTTTCTCTTTCACGGTCTCGGCGGCCTCGGAAAGGGTCGCCGTCACACCATTGCCATTGCTCATGGGGAGCCCTCCTGGGGGCGCTCTGCTCTTATGTGGTATGCGTGGGTGCGGGACAACTTCAGCTGGTTTCCGGGCGCCATACCGCGGTGGAGCAGTCGCGGCGGGCGCCCGGAACAGCGCGCGCCGCGACCTGGCAAGCGTCAGAACTTGCCGTAGTAGCCTTCCTTGAGCGCGTCGAAGAGGTTGGCGGCGGTGTGGGTCTCGCCGTCGTACTCGATCTCCTCGTTGCCCTTCACCTCCAGGATCGAGCCGTCCTCCAGCTCGAAGCGGTAGGTGGTGTTCTCCAGGTCCTTCTCCTTGACCAGCACGCCCTGGAAGGCGGCCGGGTTGAAGCGGAACGTGGTGCAGCCCTTGAGGCCCTGCTCGTAGGCGTAGCGGTAGATGTCCTTGAACTCCTCGTACGGGTAGTCCGTCGGGACGTTCGCGGTCTTGGAGATCGAGCTGTCCACCCACTTCTGCGCGGCGGCCTGGACGTCGACGTGCTCCTTGGGGGAGATGTCGTCGGCGGCGATGAAGTACTCCGGCAGCTGCGCCTCGGCGTTGTCGGCGAACGGCATCGCCTTGGCGTTGACCAGGTGGCGGTAGGCCAGCAGTTCGTAGCTGTAGACGTCCACCTTCTCCTTGGACTTCTTGCCCTCGCGGATCACATTGCGGCTGTAGTGGTGCGCGAACGAGGGCTCGATGCCGTTGGAGGCGTTGTTGGCCAGCGACAGCGAGATGGTGCCGGTCGGGGCGATCGAGCTGTGGTGGGTGAAGCGCGAACCGACCTCGGCCAGCTCGTCCACCAGCTCAGGCGCCACCGAGGCGATGCGCTGCATGTAGCGGCTGTAGCGCGCGTGCAGCACCTTGCCCTCGATCTCCTGGCCCACGCGCCAGCCGTCCTTCGCCATTTCCGGGCGCTGGCGCAGCATCTGCGCGGTGACGGTGAAGCGCTCCTCCATGATCGGCGCCGGGCCCTTCTCCAGCGCCAGCGACAGGCCCACTTCCCAGCCGGCCACCGCCATGTCGCGCGCGACCTGCTCGGTGAACACCAGGCTCTCGGGCGAGCCGTACTTCATCTTCAGCATGGTCAGGGTGCTGCCCAGGCCGAGGAAGCCCATGCCGTGGCGGCGCTTGCGCATGATCTCGTCGCGCTGCTGCTGCAACGGCAGGCCGTTGACCTCGACCACGTTGTCGAGCATGCGGGTGAACACGCGCACGACTTCCTTGTATTCCTCCCAGTCGAAGCGCGCCTTGTCGGTGAAGGCGTCGCGCACGAACGTGGTCAGGTTGACCGAGCCGAGCAGGCAGGCGCCGTACGGCGGCAGCGGCTGCTCGCCGCACGGGTTGGTGGCGCGGATGTTCTCGCACCACCAGTTGTTGTTCATCTCGTTGACCTTGTCGATCAGGATGAAGCCCGGCTCGGCGTAGTCGTAGGTGGAGACCATGATCATGTCCCACAGGTGGCGGGCGCGGATGTGCCCGTACACCTTGCAGGCCACCAGGCCGTCGTCGCGGGTGATGTAGTTCTCGTGGGTCGGCCAGTCGCGCCAGACCACGGCGCTGGCGTCGGCCAGGTCGACGTCGCCTTCTTCCTTGCGGCTGACCGGGAACACCAGCGGCCAGTCGGCGTCGTCGGCCACGGCCTTCATGAAGCCGTCGGTGATCAGCAGCGAGAGGTTGAACTGGCGCAGGCGCCCGTCCTCGCGCTTGGCGCGGATGAAGTCCTTCACGTCCGGGTGCGACACGTCGAAGGTGCCCATCTGCGCGCCACGGCGGCCGCCGGCGCTGGAGACGGTGAAGCACATCTTGTCGTAGATATCCATGAAGGACATCGGGCCGGAGGTGTAGGCGCCGGCGCCGGCGACGAACGCGCCGCGCGGGCGCAGCGTGCTGAACTCGTAGCCGATGCCGCAGCCGGCCTTCAGGGTCAGGCCGGCCTCGTGGACCTTCTCCAGGATGCCGTCCATCGAGTCGGTGATGGTGCCGGACACGGTGCAGTTGATCGTGCTGGTGGCCGGCTTGTGTTCCTGCGCGCCGGCGTTGGAGGTGATGCGGCCGGCCGGGATCGCGCCGCGGCGAAGCGCCCAGACGAAGCGCTCGTACCAGTAGGCGCGCTTCTCGTCGGAATCCTCGGCGTCGGCCAGGGCGCGGGCCACGCGCTGGTAGGTGCCGTCGATGTCCGCATCCAGCGGCGCGCCCTGCTTGGTCTTCAGGCGGTACTTCTTGTCCCAGATGTCCTGGGAGGCGGGTTGCAGCGGGATTTCGCCGCTCGTCTTGGTGTTGTCCTGGACCACTTCGAGGCGCACCGTGCTCATGCTGTTGGTTTCTCCTTTACCGCAGCTGGATCTCATTGCCCGGGGGGACGGACGGAACGGGGACGGCACAGCCGGCGGGTCGCGTGGGTGCGCGCCGCTCGCCGGATCAGACGTTGGTGTCGTGGCGGGCCCGAAGCCCGTTTTCGACCGTGTTTTGCTGCCGCATCCGCTCGCCACCCCCCGGCGATTGGGCTAGGCGAGGCGTGTTCATCGAACCACCATCGCTTGGGCCTGGATTCCGTCGCACCGCAACATCTTGTGGCGCAACAGGCGGTCAAGCTACCCCCCGTCCCGGGCACTGTCAACCACTTGCGTGACGCGGCGCACGCTGTCCTCGCGCCACCGCCGGCCGGCCTCGGCATGACCGCGCGCACGGCCGCTGGCGCGACTTCACCGGCCGTTAAATTCCGCCCCAGCAGACTCGTTCAGGTTCATGATCAGGGCCCGCGCGGACACCGCCGGGCGCCCGATCCGTCCCTACTCCCTGCGAGGAATCCGGTCCGATGCGTCGCGTCCCGCTGCTGATCACCCTGACCGCCGCCGCCGCGTTCGGCGGCTTCGCCGCCACGGCGATGAACGAGCTGCTCGACAACCGCGCCCAGGCCGCGCCGGCGGCCCCTGCCCCGGCCCCGGTCCCGGCGGTGCTGCCGGCCGCCGCCGCGGCCAGCCTGCCCTCGGCGGTCGACGGCCAGGCCATGCCCTCGCTGGCGCCGATGCTGCAGCGGGTGATGCCGGCGGTGGTCAGCGTCCACACCAAGCAGCGGGTGGCGGTGCGCAACCCGTTCTTCGACGACCCGTTCTTCCGCCGCCTGTTCCCGCAGGTGCCGCAGGAGCGGATCAACGAGTCGCTGGGTTCGGGCGTGATCATCGACGCCCAGCGCGGCTACGTGCTGACCAACCACCACGTGATCGAGGGCGCCGACGACGTCTCGGTGACCCTGGCCGACGGGCGCACGCTCAAGGCCGAGTTCCTCGGTTCGGACGCCGACACCGACGTGGCCCTGATCCGGATCCCGGCCGAGAACCTGTCCGGCCTGCCGCTGGGCGACAGCGGCCGGCTGCAGGTGGGCGACTACGTGGTGGCGATCGGCAACCCGTTCGGGCTCAACCAGACCGTGACCTCCGGCATCGTCTCGGCGGTGGGCCGCAGCGGCATCCGCGGGCTGGGCTACCAGAACTTCATCCAGACCGACGCCTCGATCAACCCGGGCAACTCCGGCGGCGCGCTGGTCAACCTGCGCGGCGAGCTGGTGGGCATCAACACCGCCAGCCTCAACCCGCGCGGCAGCATGGCCGGCAACATCGGCCTGGGCCTGGCGATCCCGTCCAACCTGGCGCGCGACGTGGTCCACCAGCTGGTGACCACCGGCGAGGTGCGGCGCGGCACCCTGGGCGTGGACGCGCAGCCGCTGGACGCGCGGCTGGCGCGCAGCCTGGGCCTGGCCGAGGACCAGCAGGGCGCGCTGGTGACCCAGGTCTACGCCGGCTCGGGCGCGGCCGCGGCGGGGGTCAGGCCGGGCGACGTGATCACCAGCGCCGGCGGCCAGCGCATCGCCGACCCGCTGGCGCTGCACAACTTCGAGGGCCTGCAGCCGGTCGGGGCGAAGGTGCCGCTGCAGGTGCTGCGCGACGGCCGCACGCTGTCGCTGGAGGCGACCCTGCGCGAGCAGCCGCGCGCGCTGGACGGCGCCTCGGTCGATCCGCGCCTGGCCGGCGCGCGCCTGGCCGAGCTGCCCGAGGCGCAGCGCCAGGCGCGCGGCCGCGGCGTGCTGGTCGAGGAGGTGCAGTCCGGCAGCCGCGCCGCGCAGAACGGCCTGCGCCGCGGCGACGTGATCAGCGCCACCAGCGCCGGGCCGGTGGACGACCTGGCCGCGCTGCGCTCGAGCCTGGCGCAGTCGCCGCCGCAGTTGGTCCTGCTGGTCACCCGCGGTAACGTGCAGGGCAGGCTGCCGATGCGCTGAACCGGTGCATCGGCGCGCGGCTCCGTAACAGGGCCTACACCGGGCCCGTGCTTCCATGGCCCACGTCGCGCCGCCTGCGGCGTCGTCCCCTCCACAAGCAGCCCCACAGGCAAACAGGAGATCCACGATGAGCCCGACCTCCACCGAGAACATGAAGGACAACCTGGCCGAAGCCGGTTCGCACCTGAAGGCCGCCGCCGGCGCCGCCGGCGAGGCGCTGCGCGGCGCGACCAGCGCCGCCGGCGACGAGCTGCGCCTGGGCCGGGCCAACGTCAAGGCCGAACTGGCCGACAGCGCGCTGTCGGGCCTGGCCGCGGCCGAGCTCGGCGGCGACGCCGCGCGCGAGCAGATGGACGCGCTGATGGACAAGGGCCGCGACCTGATCGACAGCGCCGCCGAGCTGATCCGCGAGCGCCCGCTGGCCTCGTTCGGCGTCGCCTTCGCCGCCGGCTGGCTGGTCGCCGCGCTCGCCCGCCGCGACCGCTGAGCGGGTCGCCGCGGCGATGAGCGAAGGGGAGCGCTCCGGCGACGCACGCCCGGGTGACGTGCCGGGCCCCGGCGGACACGCGGGCGCACCGCCGCCGCTGGACGAGAGCCTGCGTGCGGTCGTCGAGTCGGGCAAGGCCTCGCTCGGCGCCACCCGCGATGCGCTGCGCTCGCTGCGCGCGCTGGTGTCCGCCGACCTGGCCCTCGCGCGCAGCGCGCTCGGCCGGGGGATCGCATGGGCCGGGGTGGCGATCGTGTTCGGCGCCTCGGCCTGGCTGCTGGCCACCGCCGCGGGCGTCGCGCTGATGCAGCGCTTCGGCCTGTCGTGGCTGTCCTCGCTGAGCATCGCCGCGCTGTTCAACCTGGCCATCACCGCGGTGGCCGCATGGCGCACCTCGCGCTTCTTCGACTACATGGGCCTGCACGCCACCCGGCGGCAGCTCAGCCGCATGGGCCTGTTCGACGAGGATGGCGAGGACGACGGCAGTCCCGACGACGGGCCCGGCACCGGCAACGCGCCGGGCGCCCCGCGCGCCGACGCGGTGGCCGCTTCGGTCACCAATGCCGCCACGCCTTCGCAGGGCCCGCAGCCATGAGGTTCGAGCTGCTGCGGCAGCGGGTCGAGCGCGCCGAGCGGCGGGTGGAATCGTGCATGGACCGCGCCCAGTCGCACCGCTACCGGTTCGCCGACGCCTGGCGGCGCGGCTGGTCGCCGGGACGGATCGTGGTGGCCGGGCTGCTGGCGGGGTTCCTGGTCGGCCGCGCCGAGCCGCTGTCCAAGGTCGGCGGCACCCGCTGGCTGCAGATGCTGGGCACGGTCTCCAGCCTGCTCGCCTCGCTGCGCGCGGCCGCGGCCTCCGAGGACGCGACCGCCTCGGCCGACGTCGCCGCGCAGGAAGCGGCCGCGGCCAACCAGAACGTGGCCGACGCCACCGGCCAGCCGACCGTGGCCGCGGCCGACGTGGTGCCGCCCTCGCAGGCGGCCGACCGCGCAGCGCGCGTGCACGCGCCGGCGCCGGCCGAAGCGGCCACCGACCTTTCCGAACGCTGACCTCCCCTCCCTCCTTGCGTCGCCGGGCCTGGCCGCGGTGATGCGGCCGACCCGCATGTCCGCCCTGCCCCCGACCGACGCCGATCCCCACGCCACCGCGCCCGCGCCGGCCGACGCGCTGCCGCCGCACCGGCCGCGCGCCTCCGCCGCGGTCGTGGTGCTGGCCACCCTGGCGGTCGGCTACACCCTGTGGGCCGCCCAGGAAGTGGTGCTGCCGGTGCTGCTGGCGGCGTTCTTCGCCCTGATCGGCAACCCGCTGATCCGCGGCCTGCGGCGGCTGTACGTGCCGCGCTTCCTGGCCGCGCTGCTGGTGCTGGTGGCCGGCCTGGCCGGCGCCGGCGCGCTGGGCGTGCAGCTGGCCGCCCCGGCCACCGAGTGGGCCGAGCAGGCCCCGCGCGAGGCGCGCAAGCTCGGCCGCCAGCTGCAGGACCTGACCCGCCCGGTGCACGAGGCCAACCGCATCGCCGAGGACATGGCCCGCGCCGCCGCCGGCGAGACCAACCGCAAGGTCGAGGTGGTCCGCACCCGGGTCGACGACCCCTACGCGGTGCTAACCCGCACCCCGCGCCTGGCGGCCTCGGTGCTGGCGGTGGTGCTGCTGACGTTCTTCTTCATGGTCTATGGCGAGAACCTGCAGCGCAACGCGATCGCGCTGCTGCCCGGGCGCCAGCAGAAGAAGTTCACGGTGGAGATCCTGCACGGGATCGAGCGCGAGGTCTCGCGCTACGTGCTGACCATCAGCGTGATCAACGCGGTGGTCGGCCTGGCCTTCGCCGGGATCCTGTACCTGCTGAAATTCCCGGCGCAGGAGGCGCTGCTGTGGGGCACGATGGTGATGCTGCTCAACTACGCGCCCTACGTCGGCCCGCTGATCGGCATGTGCATGATGCTGCTGGTCGGCTTCATCGCCTTCGACGACACCTGGCACTCGCTGCTGCCGGCGGCGCTGTACCTGCTGCTGCACACGCTCGAGGGGCAGATCATCACCCCCATCGTCCTGGGGCGGCGGATGGCGCTGTCGCCGCTGGTGCTGATCCTGGCGCTGATGCTGTTCGGCTGGCTGTGGGGCCTGGTCGGCCTGCTGCTGGCGGTGCCGCTGCTGGTCTGCGTGAAGCTGGTGCTGGCCCAGATCGAGGGCATGGGCGGCTGGGCGCGGTTGCTGGAGTGAGTCCCCGCCGCGGGGCCGGCGGCCCGCCGCCGCGCTAGAATGCGCCGGTGAGCTTCAGCGTCCGCGCCATCACCCTCGACCTCGACGACACCCTGTGGCCGTTCGCGCCGATCGGCGCGCGCATCGACCAGGTGCTGCACGACTGGATGCTCGAGCACAGCCCGGCCACCGCCGCCATGTACCCGGTGGCGGCGATGCGCGAACTGCGCGAGCGTTCGTTCCGCGACAACCCCCACCTGCACCACGACCTGTCGGCGCTGCGCCGGCTGACCCTGCGCGAGGCGCTGGAGGCCAGCGGCGCGTCGCTGGACCTGCTCGAGCCGGCGTACGAGGCGTTCTACGCCGCCCGCAACCAGGTCGAGTACTACCCCGACGCGCTCGATGCACTGGCGCGGATCGCCGCGCGGGTGCCGGTGGCGGCGCTGAGCAACGGCAACGCCGACCTGCAGCGGGTCGGCATCGCCCACCTGTTCGCGTTCCAGCTCGGCGCGCGCGAACACGGCGCGGCCAAGCCGGAGGCCAGCATCTTCCACGCCGCCTGCGCGCGGCTGGGCTGCGGCCACGGCGAGGTCCTGCACGTGGGCGACCACATCGAGATGGACGTGGCCGGGGCCGCGCGCGCCGGCCTGCGCAGCTGCTGGATCAACCGCGAAGACCGCACCTGGGAGCACGCCGAGATCGTGCCCGACCTGCAGTTCACCACCCTCACCGCGCTGGCCGACTGGCTGGACGCGAACGCCGGCGGACACGACGCCGCGCGCACACCGATGCGAGGCCACGCCGCATGAACCACCTGTCCCACTACGCCGACGCGACCGGCACCGCCCTGGCGCTGCACCTGCTCGAACGCGACGGATACGCCGGCTGGCGCGCCGCCCAGCCGGCGGCGGTGACCGGCTGGCTCGACGCCCAGGGTTTCCAGCCGGTGCCCGGCGCGATGGCGCTGCTGCCCGGCCAGGACGGCGTGCTCGGCGCGGTGGTCGGGATCGGCGACCCGCTCGATCCCTGCAGCTACGCGCATGCGCCGGGCCTGCTGCCGCCCGGGGCCTGGGCGCCGGCGACGGACCTGCCGCCCGCGCAGCAGGCCGCGCTGCAGCTGGGCTGGGGCCTGGGCAGCTACCGCTTCGACCGCTACAAGACCCCGCCGCGCGCGCCGGCGCGGCTGCGCCTGGCGCAGCTCGACGAGGAAGCGCTGGACCTGCTGCTGGCGACCGTGCGCGTGCGCGACTGGGTCAACACGCCGACCCAGGACATGGGGCCGCAGCACCTGGAGGACATCGCCCGCGAACTGGCCGCCGAACACGGGGCGAAGGTCGAAGTGACCACCGGCGATGCGCTGCTGGCGCAGAACTTCCCGGCGATCCATGCGGTCGGCCGCGCCTCGCACCGCGCGCCGCGGCTGGTGGAACTGCGCTGGGGCTTCGACGGCCCGGACAGCGGCGCCCGCCCGCACGTGGTGCTGGTCGGCAAGGGCGTGTGCTTCGACACCGGCGGCCTGGACATCAAGCCGGCCGACGGCATGCGCAACATGAAGAAGGACATGGGCGGCGCCGCGCACGCGCTGGCGCTGGCCGCGCTGGTGATGGCGCGCCGGTTGCCGGTGCGGATGACCCTGCTGGTGCCGGCGGTGGAGAACGCGATCGGCCCGGACGCGTTCCGCCCGGGCGAGGTCATCGCCACCCGTGCCGGGGTCAGCGTCGAGATCGACAACACCGACGCCGAGGGCCGGGTGATCCTGTGCGACGCGCTGGCCTACGCCGGCGAGCAGAAGCCGGACGTGGTGCTGGACTTCGCCACGCTCACCGGCGCGGCGCGCATCGCGCTGGGCCCGGACCTGCCGGCGCTGTTCGCCAACGACGACGCGCTGGCCGCGGCGTGGATCGCAGGCGGCGAGCAGGCCCGCGACCCGGTCTGGCGCATGCCGCTGTGGCGCCCGTACCTGCGCTACCTGACCAGCAATATCGCCGACCTGGCCAACGCCGGTTCGCGCATGGCCGGCGCGGTCACCGCCGCGCTGTACCTGGAACGCTTCGTGCCCGCCGGCACCGCGTGGGCGCACCTGGACACCTACGCCTGGAACGACAGCAGCCGCCCCGGCCGTCCCGCCGGCGGCGAGGCGCTGGGCCTGCGCGCGGCCTGGGCGATGCTCAAGGCGCGCTACGGCGGCTGAGCCGCGGCCCCGCGCAGGCGTGCGCGCGCGGCGCCGGGACGGGCCGCGTCAGCCTTCGACCAGGGTGCCCGCCGCGAGCTCGAAGCGGTCACGGCCGCGGCGCTTGGCCTGGTACAGCGCGCGGTCGGCGCGCCGCATCAGCAGCTCGGCGGTATCCCCGGTTCCCTCGAACGCGGCGATGCCGATCGACACCGTGACCCCGGGCAGTTCGCTGCCCAGGTGCTCCACCCGCATCGCCCGCACCGCCGCGCCGATCTCCGCCGCGCGGCGGCCGGCCTGCTCGAGCGTGGTCTCGGGCAGGATCAGGGTGAACTCCTCGCCGCCGTAGCGGCAGGCGATGTCCTCGCCGCGCGCGCTGGCCCTGACCAGCTGGCCGAAGCCGGCCAGCAGCGCGTCGCCGCCGGGGTGGCCGTGCAGGTCGTTGAACGCCTTGAAGTGGTCCAGGTCCAGCATCATCAGGCTCAGCGGCAGCGCGCGGCGTTCGCAGCGCGCCAGTTCCCGGGCCAGCGACTCCTCCAGGTAGCGGCGGTTGAACAGGCCGGTGAGCGGGTCGCGGATCGACTGGATCCGCAGGCGCTCCTGCAGCGCTAGGTTGTGCAGGGCCATCGACAGCTGCTCGGTCGCGGCCTGCACCAGGTCCATCCGCGCCAGCATCGCCGGCGAGTCCGCCGACAGGTACAGGAAACCGAGCTGCTGGCCCTGCGCGACCAGCGGGATGCAGGCGGTGTTGAGCTCGACTTCGATCGCCGGCGGCTCGACGTGGGCGCAACGCAGGGTCTCGCCATGCGCGCGCAGCAGGTGCGGCTGGCCGCGGCGCAGCGCCCAGCAGTGCTCCGGCGGCAGCAGCGCGGCGCTGGCGGCGACATGCTCGCCCCAGTGCGCCAGCTCCTCGGCGTAGTCCTGCGAGGCGCGGATCCGGTACAGGGTGCCGCCGGTGCCGGGCAGCAGCCGCGACAGCAGCTGGGTGGTCAGCGCGACCGCTTCCTCGGCCGTGAGGCAGTTCTGCAGCAGGCCGCCATAGCGGTTGAGCTCGGCCAGGTCGGCGGTGTGCCGCTCCAGCTGCGCCACCGATTCGCTCAGGCGCAGGTTGGCCTCGGCGCCGGCGCGCTCGGCCCGCCCGCGGCGGCGGATCTCCCGCACCAGCATCCCGTAGACCACGCCGACCACCGCCAGCCCGAACGGGATGCCCAGCAACGCCAGCGCGCGCAGCACGTCGGCGCTGCGCCGGCTGGAGCGGTCGCGCTCGGCCAGCAGCTCGTACTCGCGCTCCAGCAGCTGCTGGGCCTGGCTGCGGATGGCCGAGGACACCTCGAGCACGTCGCGGTCGATCCCGCCCTGCGCGGCGGCCAGCCCGCCGGTCCGGTAACGCTCGAGGTTGGCCTCGATCTGGTCGATGCGGCGGTCGCTGAGCGCGCGCAGGGTCCGGACCCGGGCCCGCTGCTGCGGGTTGTCGCCGACCAGGCCGGCGAGCCGCTCCAGCAGCGGGCCGGCCTGCTCGCGGTTGACCCGGTAGATGGCCAGGTAGTCGACGTCGCCGGTGAGCAGATAGCCGCGCTGCGCCGCCTCGGCATCGCGCAGGCGCGCCTCCACCGCATCGACGCTGGCGATCACTTCGTTGGTGTGCGCCACCTGCTCGGCATCGGCGATGAAGCGCTGCGCGCCCATCAGCACGCCGACGCCGATGGCCGCGAAGATCAGCGCGGCGACGGGCAGTCCGATCCGGTTGGCGAGGCGCAGGCGGCGGGGCATGGCGACAGTGTGCGCGAACGGGCGCGGAAGGAAAGCCCCATGCAAGCGCCGTACCCCGGCGGTGGCAGGGGCCGGCCCGGGGGCCGCGTGGTCCCGCCCGCACCCGGCGTCGATGGGCCGGCGGCATCGCGCGGGCGACGCGGCGCACCGGCGCCGCTAGAGCCAGCCCTTCTGCCGGGCCATCCGCGCCGCCTCGATACGGTTGCCGGCGCCGAGCTTGCCGATCGCCTCGGACAGGTAGTTGCGCACGGTGCCCTGGGACAGGTTGAGGCGGGCGGCGATCTCGGCCGAGGTGCTGCCCTCGCCGGCCAGGCGCAGCACCTGGCGCTCGCGTTCGTTGAGCGGATCGGCTTCGCCCCAGGCCTCCAGCGCCAGTTCCGGGTCGATCGCGCGGCCGCCGTGGCGGACCTTGCGCAGCGCCTCGGCCAGCCGTTCGGCCGGCGCGTCCTTGAGCAGGTAGCCGACCACGCCGGCGTCCAGCGCGCGGCGCAGGAAGCCGGCGCGGGCGAAGGTGGTGACGATCACGACCTTCACCGCCAGCCCGTGGCGCTGGATGCGCTGGGCCAGCTCCAGGCCGGTGAGGCCGGGCATCTCGATGTCGGTGACCAGCACGTCCGGCTGCAGCCGCTGCACCTCGCGCCAGGCGCTCTCGCCGTCGGCCACGGCGCCGGCGACCTCGATGTCCGGTTCCATCCCGAGCAGCGCGGCCAGCGCGCCGCGGACCATCGCCTGGTCTTCGGCCAGGAGCACGCGGATCATCGGCGGGGGCGCAGTACGGGCATGGCGCGACGTTAGCAAAAGCGCGGCACCGGCCACAGCGGCCACCGCGGCAATGGCGACGCGCGCGGGGCGCGCATCGCCGGCGGGCATCGCCGCGAAGGCGGGCTAGGGCGTGTCGGTGCCGGCATCCCCGGCGGGGACCGCGCGCGCCTCCGCGCCGGCACGCCAGTGCGGCAGCTCGGCGACCAGGCGCGTGCCACGCACCGGCGCCGGCTCGATGCGCAGGCTGCCGCCGAGCACCTGCAGCCGCTCGCGCATGCCGTCCAGGCCGTTGCCCGGACGGATCGCACCGCCACGGCCGTCGTCCTCCACGGACAGCCGCCACTGCCGCGCATCCCCGGCCAGCGCGACCCGGACCCGGCTGGCGCGGGCATGGCGGTGCACGTTGGTCACCGCCTCGCGCAGGCAAAGCGCCAGCACGGTTTCCTGCTCCGGCGGCAGCGCCGCCTCGGGCACCTGCACGTCGAGCGCGATGCCCTCGCCTTCCAGCAGCACCCGCGCGGCGGCGAGCTCGGCCGCCAGCGCCGCGGCGCGGATCCCGGTGACCGCGCGCCGCACCTGGCCCAGCGCATCGCGCGCGACCTGGCCCAGCTCCTCGATCTCGCGCTGGGCCGCGGCCGGGTCGCGCGGCAGCAGGCGGCCGGCGAGGTCGGCCTTCAGCGCCACCAGCGACAGGGTGTGGCCGAGCAGGTCGTGCAGGTCGCGGCCGATGCGCTCGCGCTCGGCGGTGGCGGCCAGGCGCCGGACCTCGTCCTGCGACAGCCGCAGCGCGGCGTCCTTGAGGTGGCGCATGCGCTCGAAGTGGACCAGCACCGCCACCACCAGCGTGGTCACCGGCATCCAGGCCATCGACGCCCACGGATAGCCCAGCGTCCGCGCCCAGCCCAGCAGCACCACGTTGGCCACCGCCAGCACCGCCACGTAATGCCAGAGCCGGCGCCAGCGGTGCGCGCCGAGCATCACGCAGCCGAAGACGAAGTAGCTCATCCCCGACGGGTACCAGGGCAGCAGGGCCAGGCACAGCACCAGCATGGCCGCCGCGCAGGCGGGGACCCAGCGCGCCGGCAGCATCAGCGTGCCGACGTAGAGCGCGGCGAACAGCGGATAGGACAGCGCGGTCAGCACCCACCAGCGTGCGTCGTAGCCCTGCGGGGTGAACATCGGCACCACGAACACCCAGATCGTCCACAGCAGGTGGATGAGTTCGGCCCAGTACGGCTGGCCGCGGCGCACGCTGTGCGCCATCACCGAGTCGGGGGCGGGGCGGATCCAGGCGGGCATCGCTGCGGACATCGCGGGATTCTCCTTCATCGGGCCGCACGCTCAGGCACGCGCCAGCCGCCGCCGCGCGAGCAGGAAGAACACCGCCGCCACCGCCAGCAGCACGCCCACGTGCCGCCACGGCACGACCCCGGCGGCGGCGCCGGCCTGCAGGTGCGCGAGCCGGGCCAGATGGTACGCCGGCCACAGCGGCGCGATCGACGCCAGCGGCGCGGGCAGCATCGACAGCGGGATGAACAGCCCCGACAGGAACGCCATCGGCAGGTACACCAGGTTGACCAGCGCCGGCGCGCCGCGGCCGCCGACCAGGGTGCCCAGCCACAGGCCGATCGCGCTGAACGGCAGCACGCCCAGCAGGCAGGTCGCGGCCAGCGCGAGCCAGTGCGCCGGCGCCATCCGCACGCCGGCGACGGTCGCGCCGAGCACCGCCAGCAGCAGCACCACGATCGCCGAGAACAGCATCGCCATGGCGACCTTGGCCAGCAGGTAGGCGCCGGGCGGCATCGGCTGGGCGCGCTTGAGCACCAGCAGGCCCTGCTCGCGGTCCAGGGCCACGGTCACGCCGAAGCCGAACAGGGCCACGCCCATGATCCCGAACACGCTGTAGCCGGCGAGCAGGAAGCGGGCCGCCTCGGGCGAGCGGTTGCCACCGAAGACCTCGCCGAACAGCAGGTAGAAGACCGGCGGGAACAGCAGCACCGGCAGCGAGAACGAGGGCGAGCGCCACAGGCGCACGAACTCGTAGCGCGCTTCCTGCAGGTAGGCGTTCCAGGACGGGGTGGCCGCGGCGGGGCTGGTGGCGTCCATCAGGCGGCCTCCTGTTCGGCCAGGGGGGTGTGGGAGGGGGCGGCGGACGGGCCGGTCAGCGCCAGGAAGGCGTCGGCCAGGCCGGCGCGGCGCACCTCCAGTCCCGACAGCGCGGGATCCTCGTCGAGCAGGCGGCGCACCACCGGCTCGGCCTGCGCGGCGACGATCTCCAGGCGCCCGTCGGCCGACACGCGCGCTTCCTGCACGCCCGGCCAGCCGGCGACCCGCTCGGGCGTGAGCGAGGATGCGCAGCCGATGCGACGCTGCGCCACGCGCGCGCGCATCTCCTCGACGCTGCCCTGCGCGAGCAGCCGGCCGTGGTCGATCACCATCACCCGGTCGGCCAGCGCCTCGGCCTCCTCCAGGTAGTGGGTGGTGAGCAGCACCGCGCAGCCTTGGGCGGACAGCGCCCGGATCGCCCGCCACAGCGCCTGCCGCGCCTCGATGTCCAGGCCGGTGGTCGGTTCGTCGAGGAACAGCAGCTGCGGCCGCCCGCACAGCGCCATCGCGAACTGCACGCGCCGCTGCTGGCCGCCGGACAGCTGGCCGTAGCGGCGCCGCCCCACGTCCTGCAGCCCGGCCACGGCGAGGCATTCGTCCAGCGGGCGCGGGTGCGGGTAGTAGCTGCGGGCCAGGTCCACCAGCTCGCGCACCGCGAGCGTGTCGGGGATGCCGGCGGTCTGCAGGATCACCCCGGTGCGGCGGCGCGCGGCCAGCGACGAGGGCGGCAGGCCGAACAGTTCGGCACGCCCGGCATCGGGCGCATGCAGGCCCAGCAGCAGGCCGATCGCGGTGGTCTTGCCGGCCCCGTTGGGCCCGAGCAGCGCCAGCACCTGGCCGGCGCGCAGCTCAAGGTCCAGCGCGTCCAGGGCGCGGGTGCGGCCGTACTGCTTGCTGGCCTGGTGCAGGCGCGCCAGCGGCGGGTGGGAGGCGGTGTCCATCGCGGTGCCGGTCTGTGGAGTCGCGGCCAGTGTCCGCCGCCGCCGCGCGTCGCGGCAGTCACGCCGCGCACGCCAGGCGCATGACAGCTGTCACTACGCCCGCAGGCGCCGGGCCGCCACCATGCGTGGCGTGGCGGCCTGTCGATCCGCGGCCGCCCTGTCCGTCATGGCATGGACGTATTCCATCGCATGCGCCGGGCCGTCCGCCAGAAAGTGACTTCCGGCAACTGGCCGCCGTGTACCCTTGCCGCGGACACTGGAACGGGATCCCTCAGAGAACGCAATGAACGCTTCCGCTGAACTGCTCAAGGAACTGAAGCTCGAGCGCGGCCGCGCGCCGTCCACGCCGCCGCCGTCGCGGCGCGGGCTGTGGATCGGCCTGGGCGTGGCCGCCGCCGTGGTGATCGCGGCGGGTGCCGCCTGGATGGTGTTCGGCGGCGACAAGGCCGTGGAGGTGCGCACCGCGCCGGTGGTGGCGATCTCCGCCGGCGGCGGCGCGAGCGCCTCGGTGCTCGACGCCAGCGGCTATGTCGTGGCGCGGCGCATGGCCACGGTCTCGGCCAAGGTCACCGGCCGGGTCAAGGAAGTGCTGATCGAGGAAGGCATGCGCGTGGAGGAAGGCCAGGTGCTGGCGCGGCTGGACCCGATCGACGCCGATGCGCAGCGCACGCTGGCCGCCTCGCAGGTCGCGGCCTCGAAGAGCCAGGCCGACAGCGTGCGCGCGCAGCTGGTGGACGCCGAGTCCAATGCGCGCCGCCTCTCCCAGCTGGTCGGCGAGCAGCTGGTCTCGCGCGCGCAGTACGACCAGGCCATCGCCCAGCGCGACGCCCTGCGCGCGCAGCTGGCCACCGCCCAGCGCAACGCCCAGGTCGCCGGCGACCAGCTGCGCATCGCCGACCAGGGCGTGGACAACACCATCGTCCGCGCGCCGTTCGCCGGGATCGTGACCGCCAAGGCGGCGCAGCCGGGCGAGATCGTCTCGCCGCTGGCCACCGGCGGCTTCACCCGCACCGGCATCGGCACCATCGTCGACATGGAGTCGCTGGAGGTGGAGGTCGAGGTGGGCGAGTCCTACATCGGCCGGGTGCAGCCGAAGATGCCGCTGGAAGTGGTGCTCACCGCCTATCCGGACTGGCGCATCCCCGGCGAGGTGATCGCGATCATCCCCGCCGCCGACCGCGGCAAGGCCACGGTCAAGGTGCGCGTGGCGCTCAAGGAGAAGGACCCGCGCATCGTCCCGGACATGGGCGTGCGGGTCAGCTTCCTCGATCGTGCCCCTGGACAGGAGGCGCCGCAGCAGGGCGAACAGAAGCCGCAGGGCGTGCGCGTGCCGGCGGCGGCGATCGTGCAGCGCGATGGCGCCGACGTGGCCTTCGTGGTCGGCGACGAGGACGCGGTCGAGCAGCGCGCGGTCAAGCCCGGCATCGCCATGGGCAGCGACCGCCAGGTCCTGTCCGGCCTGACCGCGGGCGAGACCGTGGTCGTCGATGCGCCCGACACCCTGGCCGATGGCGACCGCATCCGCGTCGCCGGCGCCCAGCCCTGATCTTCCCCGGACACCACCGACCCACCGCCCGGACCCGCGCGCCATGGAACGGATTCCCAACCTGCTGGTACTCGCCCTGGTCGGCCTGGCGCTGGCCGCGGTGGCCTCGTGGTACCTGCGGCTGCCGTTCCCGGTGGCGCTGGTCATGATCCTGGCCGGGGTGATGGCGCGCGGCTTCGTCGTCGCCGCCGCGACCGAGCCGGAACCGGCGCCGGCCAGCGGCCTGGCGGCGCGCACGCGCAGCGGCATCGCCCTGGCCCTGCGCCTGCTGATCGGCACGGGGGTGCTGGCGCTGATGCTGCTCAGCGCGTTGTGGATGCTGGCGCCCGCCGGTTGATCCGGCCGTCCCGCCCCCGCTTCGAAGCAGGCCCGTCGAACCGATCCGCCCGAACAGATCCCGTCGAAACCGCCCCATCCAATCGCAACACGCCACGCGGCCGCACGGCCGACCACCCGAGGAATTGCGCATGTCCACCCTGGTCACCCTCCGCAACATCACCAAGACCTACCAGCGCGGCCCCGAGAAGGTGCAGGTGCTGCATGGCATCGACCTCGACATCCCGCGCGGCGACTTCGTCGCGCTGATGGGCCCGTCGGGTTCGGGCAAGACCACCCTGCTGAACCTGATCGGCGGGCTGGACACGCCCAGCGGCGGCGAGATCGAGATCGAAGGCGAGCGCATCGACCGGCTCTCGGCCGGGCAGCTGTCGACCTGGCGCAGCCACCACGTCGGCTTCGTGTTCCAGTTCTACAACCTGATGCCGATGCTGACCGCGCAGAAGAACGTCGAGCTGCCGCTGCTGCTGACCAAGCTCGGCGCGGCCGACCGCGCGCGCCGGGCGCAGATCGCGCTGACCCTGGTCGGCCTGGCCGACCGCCGCAGCCATCGCCCCAACGAGCTGTCCGGCGGCCAGCAGCAGCGCGTGGCGATCGCCCGCGCGATCGTCTCCGACCCGACCTTCCTGATCTGCGACGAGCCCACGGGCGACCTGGACCGGCATTCGGCCGAGGAGATCCTGGACCTGCTGCGCATGCTCAACCGGGAGCACGGCAAGACCATCATCATGGTCACCCACGACCCGAAGGCCGCCGAGTACGCGACCCACACCATCCACCTGGACAAGGGCGAGCTGGCCGACGCGCCTGCCGCGCACTGACCGGAGGACACCGCGATGAAATACCTCTCGCTCGTCTGGGCGCAGCTGTTCCGCAGCAAGACGCGGACGCTGCTGACCCTGCTGTCGGTGGTCACCGCCTTCCTGCTGTTCGGCATGCTCGACTCGGTCCGCGTGGCGTTCAATTCCGGCGGCAGCGTCGACGGCGCCAACCGCCTGGTCACCACCTCGCGCCTGTCGATCACCCAGAGCCTGCCGGTACGCCTGCAGGAGCAGATCCGCACCGTGCCCGGGGTCAAGGACGTGACCTACGCGATGTGGTTCGGCGGCATCTACCAGGACCCGAAGAACTTCTTCGCCAACTTCTCGGTGGCGCCGAACTTCTTCGACGTCTACAGCAACTACGAACTGCCGCCGGAGCAGCTCAAGGCGTTCCAGGAGACCCGCACCGGCGCGGTGGTCGGCGAGACCCTGGCCAAGGAGTTCGGCTGGAAGATCGGCGACACCATCCCGCTGCAGGCCACGATCTTCCCGCGCGGCGGCAGCAACGACTGGCCGCTGACCCTGGTCGGCATCTTCCGCTCCAAGGACCGCTCGGCGGCCGCGGGCGAGGAGCGCCAGCTGGTGATGAACTGGAAGTACTTCGACGAGTCCAACGACTACATCAAGGGCCAGGTCAGCTGGTACACGGTCACCCTGGAGAACCCCGACCACGCCTCGCGCGTGGCCCAGGCCATCGACGCACTGTCGATGAACTCCGACCGCGAGACCAAGAGCCAGACCGAATCGGCTTTCCAGCAGTCCTTCGCCAAGCAGTTCGCCGACATCGGCCTGATCGTCACCTCGATCATGGGCGCGGTGTTCTTCACCCTGCTGCTGCTGACCGGCAACACCATGGCCCAGGCGGTGCGCGAGCGCATCCCCGAGCTGGCGATCCTCAAGACGCTGGGCTTCAAGGACGGCACCGTGCTGTGGCTGGTGCTGGTGGAGTCGGTGCTGCTGGTGGGACTGGGCGGGCTGATCGGCATGGGCCTGGCGCGGGTGGTGCTGCCGGGCCTGGCGAGCAAGGCGCAGGGCATGCTGCCGCCGACCATCCCGCTGCAGACCTGGATCGTGGGGCTGGTGCTGATCGTGCTGATCGGCCTGGTGGTGGGCGTGCTGCCGGCGCTGCGCGCCAAGCGCCTGAAGATCGTCGATGCGCTGGCCGGCCGCTGAGGAGATACGAGCATGAACAAGCAATGGTTGTGGAACCTGCTCACGATCGCGGCGCTGGTCGTGGGCCTGGCGGGGTGGATCATGCTGCCGTGGCAGGGCGTGCTCGCCGTCGCGGTGGCGCTGGCGCTGTGGCTGTTCCTGACCCGCAGCGGCCGGCTCGCGCTGGCCGCCACCGGCATCGGCATCGCCAGCCTGCCGCAGCGCTGGGGCGCGTCCTCGGTGATCGTCGTGGGCATCGCCGGCGTGGTCGCGGTGCTGGTGGCGATGCTGTCGATGGGTCGCGGCTTCCAGAGCACCATGAACAGCACCGGCGACGAGAGCACGGCGATCGTGCTGCGCGGCGGCTCGCAGGCGGAAACCAACTCGGTGATCATGCGCGAGCAGATCCCGCTGATTTCCAGCCTGCCCGGCGTGGCCCGCGACGGCGAGGGCCGGCCGGTCGTCTCGCCGGAACTGTCGCAGGTGGTCAACCTGGTCTCGCGCGAGGACGGCACCGACGTCAACGCCCAGTTCCGCGGCGTCGGCGAGCAGGGCTGGGCGGTGCACGAGAAGGTCAGGATCGTCGAGGGCCGCACCTTCGGCAACGGCCTGCGCGAGATCGTGGTCGGCCAGGGCGCGCAGAAGCAGTTCCGCGACCTGGACGTCGGCAGCACGCTCAACCTCGGCAACCAGCAGTGGACCGTGGTCGGCGTGTTCGCCTCCGGCGACGTGCACGATTCGGAGATCTGGACCGACGCGCAGACCCTGGCCACCACCTACAACCGTGGCGCCTGGCAGTCGGTCAGCGTGCGCACCGAGGGCAAGGCCGGGTTCGAGCAGTTCAAGGCGGCGATGGCGGCCGACCCGCGGCTCAAGCTCGACGTCGAGACCACCAAGGCGTATTTCGCCAAGCAGAGTGGCCAGCTCAACCAGCTGCTGACCATCCTCGGCACGGTGATCGGCGCGATCATGGCGGTGGGCGCGGTGTTCGGCGCGCTCAACACCATGTACGCGGCGGTCGCCGGGCGCGCGCGCGAGATCGCGACCATGCGCGCGATCGGCTTCCGCGGCCTGCCGGTGGTGGTGGCGGTGATGCTGGAGACGATGCTGCTGGCGCTGGTCGGCGGCCTGCTCGGCGGGCTGCTGGCCTGGCTGATCTTCAACGGCTACAGCGCCTCGACCATGGGCAGCAACTTCAGCGCGGTGGTGTTCCAGTTCAAGGTCACGCCCGAACTGCTGTGGTCGGGGCTGAAGTGGGCGCTGGGGATCGGCCTGGTCGGCGGGTTGTTCCCGGCGCTGCGCGCCGCGCGCCTGCCGATCACCACCGCCCTGCGCGCGCTCTGAGGTCCACGCGCACCGGCGCCGGCTCCGCTGAACGGAGCCGGCGCTGTCATCGCACTGTCACCGGGATGCGGTAGAACGCGCGGCCGGCGGCGCGCTACGGTGGGCCGCCGTCGTCGTTGCGACCGCCATGTCCGCCGTTCCCCTGCCCACCCTCGCCCGGCCCCGCGGCCTCGCCACGCGCCTGCTGCTGCTGGCCTGCGCCTGCCTGCTGCTGGCCGGCTTCACCCATTCGCGCACCCGCGCCCTGGCCGACCCGGCCGGCGCGCTCGGCGAGCGCCTGGTCGCGCCCGGCGGGGTGTCGCCGCTGCTGCCGGAGGCGAGGATCGACGCCCTGCTGGCGACCATCCCCACCCGCAGCGGGCACCTGCCCACCCCCGATGGCGTGTCCGTGTTCTGGCACGCCCTCGACCCGGGCGACTACCGCATGCGCTACGCGTGGCAGGGCGCGCACGGCGGCCAGCGCCAGCGGATGGACTACGCGCTCTCGCTGCAGGCCCCCGCCTATCCGGTCGCGCCGCGCGGCACCGTGGTCCTGCTGCACGGCTGGATGATGGACGGCGGCTCGTTGCTGCCATGGTCGGTCGAACTGGCCGAGCGCGGCTACCGGACCATCACCGTGGACCTGCGCAACCACGGCCGCTCCGGCAGCGGGCCGTCCGGCTACGGCACGCGCGAGGCCGGCGACGTCGTCGCGGTGCTGCGCCAGCTGCGCGCGCAGGGCGAAGTCACCGGCCCGTTGCACGTGATGGGCGTGTCGTATGGCGCGGCGACCGCGATCTTCACCGCGCGCGAGCTCGGCACGCAGGTCGGCGGCCAGCCGGTCGACGATCTGCAACTGGGCGGGGTGGTGGCGATGGAATCCTTCGACAACGCCGGCCGTGCGATCCGCGACATGGTCCCGCACATGCTGCAGCGCGCGCCCGACAGCCTCGGCGAGCGCCTCTCGCAGCAGTGGCTGCGCTGGCGCGTCGACACGCATACCCTCGATGCCGCCATCGCCGAAGCCGATCGGCGGCTGGGGCTCGACCTGGACCAGGTCGACGTCGGCGCCGCGCTCGCACAGGCACCGGCCTGCGTGCTGCTGGTCCACGGCCGCGACGATGCGCACGTGCCGGTGGCGCACGGCCGCGCCCTGGCCGCCGCCGCGCCGCGCGCGCGCTACCTGGAACTGGCCGGCGAAGACCACCTGAGCCTGCCGATGCGGCTGGACCGGCTGGCACCGGTGGTGGAGGACTGGTTCGCGCGCACGCCGGGCAGCGACGGCGGCGCCTGCCCGCAACCGCTGGCGCCGCTGCAGGCGTGACCGGGCGGCCGCGGCCGCGACGGATCGGCGCTCAGCGCGCGCGCCGGCTCCGCCACAGGCCTTCGCCGGCGTACAGCGCCAGCCCCAGCCAGATCGCCCCGAAGCCCAGCGCGCGCGCGGTATCGAACGGTTCGTGGAAGAACCACACGCCCAGCAGCAGCTGCAGCGTCGGTGCGATGTACTGGAGCAGCCCGACCACGCTCAGCGGGATGCGCCGCACGCCGTAGGCGAAACCGATCAGCGGCACCGCGGTGACCACGCCGCCGAACACCAGCAGCAGGTCGATGCCCAGGCCCCAGCCGCCGGCGAACCCGCCGCCGTGGCCCGCCTCGGCCCACAGCACCCAGGCCAGCGACGGCAGGAACAGGTACAGGCTCTCCAGGCCGAGGCCGGCGACCGGGTCGACCGACACCAGCTTGCGCACCAGTCCGTACAGCCCGAACGAGGCGGCCAGGCCCAGCGCGATCCATGGCGGCGAGCCGGCGCTGGCCGTCAGCCACGCCACGCCGGCCGCCGCGCAGCCGACCGCGATCCACTGCAGCCGGCGCAGGCGTTCGTGCAGCACCAGTACGCCCAGCACCACGTTGACCAGCGGGTTGATGAAGTAGCCCAGGCTGGTCTCGACCACGTGGCCGGCGTTGACCGCCCAGATGTACAGGCCCCAGTTGAACGCGATCAGCACCGCGCTCAGCGCCAGCGCCGGCAGCGCGCGCGGTTGCGCGGCGAGCGCGCGCAACCAGCCCCAGCCGCTGCGCAGCAGCAGCCAGCCGACCACCAGCAGTGCGCTCCACACCACCCGGTGCGCCATGATCTGCAGCGCCGGCACCGCCTTGAGCAGGTGCCAGTAGACCGGGACCACGCCCCAGATGACGAAGGTGCCGGCGGTGACCGCCAGGCCGCGCCGGTCGATGCCGGCGCCGGCGCCCGCCGGGCTCATCGGCGCAGGACCTTGGCCAGGGTGATGATCACCACGCCCGCCAGGATCACCGCCATCGCGCCGAAGTCGTGCGCGGTGAAGCGCTCGCCGGCCAGCCACGCGCCCAGTGCGACCGCGATCGCCGGGTTGACGTAGGCATAGCTGCTCACCAGCGCCGGGCGCACGTGGTGCAGCAGCCAGACATAGGTGCTGAAGGCGATGATCGAGCCGAACACGGCCAGGTAGGCCAGCGCCAGGGTGCCGTGCAGGGTCGGCACGGCGTCGAAGCGCTCGCCGCGCAGCGCGCCGGCGACCACGATCATCACGCCGCCGCACAGCATCTGCCCGGCCGCGGCCATGAACGGCGACGGCAGGTCGCGTCCGCGCGACCACACCGAGCCGAACGCCCAGCCCAGCGGCGCCACCAGCAGCATGACCAGGCCGGTCGGGCTGGCGTTGAGGCTGCTGCCGGCATTGAGCCAGACCACGCCGGCGAAGCCGATCGCGATGCCCGCCCACTCGGCACGGCTGGGCCGCTGCCCGAACATCATCCCGAACACGCCCATCCACAACGGCACGGAGGCCACCGCGACCGCGGCCAGCCCGGAGGAGACGTGCTGCTCGGCCAGCACCACCAGGCCGTTGCCCAGCAGCAGCAGCATCAGGCCCATGGCCACCAGGTTGCGCCACTGCGCGGGGGTCGGCGCCGGCACCCCGCGCCAGCGCAGGAAGGCGTACATCGCGCCGCCGGCGAGCACGAAGCGTGATCCGGAGACCGCCAGCAGGGGCGGCCAGCCGCCTTCCAGCGCGAAGCGGATCGCTAGGTAGGTGGAGCCCCAGACCACGTAGACGATGGCCAAGGCGACGACGACGGCCAGGCCGGCGGCGCGTGCCGGGGCCTGTGCGGAGACGGACATGGGGGCCAAACCGCGGGGGAACGGCTGCAGATTCTAATCCAGCGTCGCGCGCGGGACCGGGCGGCCGTTGGTGTTTCAGCGTTGCAGCGGCGCGCCTGAAGCACCGGCAACGGCGGGCGCATCCGGCTTCACGCCCGCCGGCTGCCGGGCGCAGAATCGATGCAGTTCCCGAGGAGCACCGCCATGCGCCCGCTCGTCCTTACCGCCCTGCTCGCCGGTTTCGCGCTGGCCATGCCCGCCGAGGCCGCGCGCCGGGTCACCGATCCGGAGCTGCCGCGCAGCCTTCCGGCCGAAGGCAGCGTCAGCGTCGACTGGACCGACCCGGCCCGGTTCTCCGACCTGCGCTTCAGCAACAACCGCTGGGAAGCCCAGCAGGGCGACTGGGTCACCACCCTCGCCCGCCACCTGCAGGACAGTGCGGCCCGGCGCCTGCCGGCCGGCCAGCAGATGGCCGTGACCATCACCGACATCCAGCGCGCCGGCCGCTACGAACCATGGGCCGGGATCAACTACAGCCACGTGCGGGTGATGCGCGACGTGTATCCGCCGCGGATGACCCTGAACGTGCGCATCACCGGCGCCGACGGGCAGGTCCTGGCCGAGGGCGAGCGCAAGCTCGCGGACATGAGCTACCTGCAGAGCACGATGCCCACCGACACCGACAACCTGCGTTTCGAGAAGCGGATGATCGACGACTGGCTGCGTCGCGAACTTCCGGCGTCGCCGCCGGCCGTGGCCAGCGGCGACGCGCCCTGAGTCAGAACTCCGGGGCCAGCGCCCGCTCGATCTGCTCGCGCGGCACGTTGGTGTAGTTCTTGGGGAGTTCGGCGACCACGCGGTTGCGCGCTTCGCCATGGAGCAGCGGGCGGATCTGGCCCAGGGTCTGCGGGTCGGCCGCCAGCACCAGGTGCTCGTAGCGGCCGCCCAGCGCGGCCTGGTTGAGGTGCTGGGCCAGCTGCCGGGCGAACGAGGCCTCCTCGGCTTCGCGCGCCGGGACGTCCGCCGGCATCACCGAGGGCATCACGCCTTCGGCCGGGTCGAGCACCAGCGCCTCCTCCTGGTGCAGCAGCACCGCGCCGTTCTCGCCGCCGACGTTGCGGAACAGGCGCGCCGAGGCGCCGTCGGCCACCAGCACCCAGGTTTCACGGGGGATCCTGCGCATGGGCTCTCCTCTTGTGGGGGTCGGGCCCGAAGGTAGGAAGGCCGGTGTTAGCGCGCCGCGCACGGTTCGTCAGGATTCCGTGGAACGGCCCGGGCTTGCGATGCGCGGGCGGCGCCACCATTCCATGGGGGCCGGTCGTGCATCATCGACCCCCACGTTCCCGCGCCGACGGAGCCGCCATGAGCCGATTCGACCTCACCCCGCCCACCCCGTCGCAGCGCGATGCGCTGGTCGCCGGCCTGTCTCCGGACGAACGCCGCGTGCTGCTGCAGCACGGCACCGAGGCGCCGTTCTGCGGCGTGTTCCTCGACAACAAGCGCGAGGGGACCTACTGCTGCCGCCTGTGCGGGTTGCCGCTGTTCCGGTCGAGCACCAAGTTCGATTCCGGCACCGGCTGGCCGAGCTTCTTCGCCCCCTACGACGAGTCCCACGTCGGCCGGATCCGCGACACCAGCCACGGCATGATCCGCACCGAGATCGTGTGCGCGCGCTGCGGCAGCCACCTGGGCCATGTGTTCCCGGATGGCCCGCCGCCGACGCACGAGCGGCACTGCCTGAATTCGGTGTCGCTGGCCTTCGTCGAGGACGGCCACGACCTGACCGACCCGCTGCACCGCGCCGGCGCGGACGCCGGGCCTGCCTGACCGCGCTCCGCGGACCCGGCGGTCGTTTACCATCCCGGTTCCGCATCGCGAGGACGCACGCGCATGAAGTACCTGCTGCTGGTGTACACCGATCCGTCCCTGCTCGAGGCGCTGCCGCCGCAGGACTACGACGCGCACATGCAGGGCTGCATCCGCAAGGCCGACGCGCTGCATGCCGAGGGCACGCTGCTGGGCAGCAACAAGCTGGAGCCGGCGGCGCAGGCCCGCACCGTGCGCGTGCGCGATGGTCGCGCCAGCGTCTACGACGGGCCGTTCGCCGAGACCAAGGAGGTCCTGGCCGGCTACAACCTGGTCGAGGCCGACTCGATGGAAGAGGCGGTCGAACTGGCCAAGCAGTTCCCGTGGGCGCGCTACGGCAGCATGGAAGTCCGTCCGGTCTCCGACATGGACGCCGAGCGCGCGCGCGTGGGCGCCTGACGCAGGCGTGACGGCCCGGTGAGCGGGCGGTTCACGCCGCCTGCGCAGGCGGCGCTGCTAGCGTGCCGGCTCCCGAACGCTGGAGTTCCGCCATGCGCCTGCTGGTCCTGCTGTTCGCCCTGGCGATGCCGGTGGTGTCGTGGCTGTCGCAGTCGGGTGCCTTCGGCCCCGACAACGGCACCATCTCCGACCGCTATCCGACGCTGCTGGTCGCCGCCGGCTACGCGTTCTCGATCTGGGGCCTGATCTTCCTGCTCGACGTGTTCTATGCGGCATGGCAGCTGGGCGGGCGGCGCCGCGCCGATCCCCTGCTCGGTCGCATCGCCCCGGCCACGGCCGCGGGGTTCGCGCTCACCGCGCTGTGGATGCCGCTGTTCTCGCTGGGCCTGTTCGGCGTGTGCCTGCTGGTGATCTTCGGCGCGCTGGCGTGCCTGGCGTGGGCGGCGCTGCAGATCGCGCGCGCGCCGGCCACGGAAGGCGGACGGGTGTGGGCCTGGCTGCCGCTGTCGCTGCACGCCGGCTGGCTGTCGCTGGCCGGCTTCCTCAACCTGGCCCAGGCCGCCCTGGCCTACGGTTGGACCCGGCCCGACGCGCAGCTCGCCGCCAGCCTGCTGCTGTTCCTGCTCGCGGCCGTGCTGCTGCTCGAACTCAACCGGCGCATGCGCGGCAACCTGGCCTATGCCGCGGCCGCGCTGTGGGGCCTGGCCGCGGTGTGGGTCGAGCAGTCGCGTTCGCCGCTGCCGGGCGCGGAGACCGCGGCCCCGGTGGCGGTGGCGATCGCCGTGGTCCTGCTGCTGCAGACCGCATGGCTCTACTGGCGTCGACCCCGCCGAGGCATCCCGGTCGCCCGCCACGACGCACAGCCATTGCGCTGACTCGCACCGCTCAACGGCAGGTGGCGGCATCTGCGGTGGCGACGCAGTGGCCGAACCCGGCCGGCAAGCCCTCGACCCGATGCCGCTGGCCCACGGCCAGCGCGAACGCATCGAGCGGCCGCCGCTGGCAGTCGCCGGTCACCCCTGGCGTGCCGCACCGCTCTTCGTAGAGCCGGTAATGGCATCGGCCGCTGGCGCTGCCGAAGCATTCGAACGTGGCCGCGCCGTCGAGCACGGTGGCCTTGCTGAACACCGCGCCTTCGCCGGGCCCGGCAATGCGGGTGATGCGGGTGGTACCCGTCACCTCCCCGCCCAGCAGTGCCAGCAGGCAGGACAGCAGCGTGGTCAGCAGATGCATGGCACACCTCGTGGCCGGCGCAGGGACTGCGCGCCCTGGGCAGTGGGTGGAGGCCGCGGCAAGCCGCGGCCCGGGGCTCTTTACTGGATGCCGGCCGTGGCCGGAGGGTCGCAGCGGACGGCTACATGCCGCGGAACAGGGCCATGAACGGCACGCTGACCGGCAGCGTCTCGCTGCGGCCCTTCAGCTTCAGCGTGCCCTTGCCGGAGTCGTCGCGAACCACCGAGGCCACCGCCTTGAGGTTGACGATGGTGGACCGGTGGACCTGGCGGAACTGGTGCGGGTCCAGCGCCTCGAGCAGCTCCTTCAGCGGCGTGCGCAGCAGCGCCTCGCCCTCGGCGGTCACCACCACGGTGTACTTGCTGTCGGCCCGGAAGTAGGCGACCTCGTCGAGCATGATCAGCTTCGTCTCGCGGCCGCTGTTGGCGGTGATCCAGGCCAGCGGCGGCGCGCTCGCCGCCGGCTCGGCCGGGCGCTGGGACAGGTGCCGCAGCAACGCATCGAGCGTGGCCTGGTCGGGCCGGCCCGCGGCTGCCCGCGCCTGTACCCGCTGCACCGTGGCCTGCAGCCGCTCGCGCGAAATCGGCTTGAGCAGGTAGTCGACCGCGCCCTTCTCGAACGCGTCGATCGCGTACTGGTCGTAGGCGGTGACGAACACCACCTGGGTACGCGGGCTGACGTCGGCCAGCGCCGCGGCGACCTCGATCCCGGTCAGGCCGGGCATGCGGATGTCGAGGAAGGCCACGTCCGGCTTGTGCTCGGCGATGGCTTCCAGCGCGCTGGCACCGTCCTCGCATTCGGCCACGATCCGCAGCCCCGGCCAGACCTCGCCCAGCTGCAGCAGCAGCGAGGTGCGCAGCAGCTCCTCGTCTTCGGCGACGACGCACTCAAACATGGGACGCCTCCCCCGGAACCGGCGGCGGCACCGCGGCGCCCGACAGCGAAGGCGGCAGCGGCAGGGTGAGCGTGGCGGCGACGCCGCTGGGGAAGTTGGACACGATGGAGAAGGACGCGCGCTCGCCGTAGGTCAGGCGCAGGCGCTCGCGCAGGTTCTTCAGGCCGATGCCCGAACCCGAGCACGATCCCCCGGCGGCGTTGCCGAAGCCCTGCCCGTCGTCGGCGATGGTGACGGTGGCATGGTCCTCGAAGCGGCGCGCCAGGATCCATACCGTGCCGCCGCCGGGCTTGGGCTCCAGGCCGTGCTTGATCGCGTTCTCGACCAGGGTCTGCAGCATCATCGACGGCAGCTGCAGCGCCTTCAACGCCTCGGGCACCTCCACCTGCAGGTCGAGCCGGGCGCCCATGCGGATCTTGAGGATCTCCAGGTAGGCGCGGGTGCGCTCCAGCTCCTCGCCGAGGGTGGACAGGGTGTCGTGCTCGCGTGGCAGCGAACGGCGCAGGTACTGGATCAGGTGGCCGAGCATCTCGTCCGCGCGCGGCGGGTCGGTGCGGGCCAGCACCTGGGCGTTGGCCAGGGTGTTGTAGAGGAAGTGCGGCTCGACCTGCGCCTGCAGCAGGTTCAGCCGGGCCACGGTGAGCGCGTTGTCGGTGGCGCTGCGCTCGGCCTGGGCCTGCTCGTCGCGGCGCTGCTCGGCCACGCGGCGGGTGAGCGAACGCTGCAGCGCCTCGGCGTTCTCGTAGCTGGTGCCCTCGTCGAGCGCGAACAGGTCCACCCAGTGCGGCGCGTCGGGCTCGCACAGCAGGGTCGCGCTGCTGGTGCCGTCGCCCGGCACCACCGTGGCCAGCACCCGGTCGCGGGTGATGGCGAAGCGCGCCAGCAGGTTCCAGCGCGAGGGCTGGGTCCCGCCGAACGGATCGGTCCGGCGCACCTTGGCCCGCACCTGCAGGCTGCCGCGCGAGGCCTCGATGTCCTCCACCCTCGGCAGCTCCCGCACCGCCGCCTCGACCAGGTCGAAGGCGGTCCCGGCATCGAGCGGCAGCTCGATCCGGCGCTGCTGGTGGTTGCTCAGCACCGCCGCATCGAGCCGGCCGGCGGCCAGGCGCACGCGGCGCAGGTGGGTCACGGCACCGAGCATGGCCAGGGTCATCGAGCCCAGGGCCAGCAGCCAGAAGATGCCACCGACCCCGTCGAACAGGCCGGCCCAGACGAAACCGGTGAGCAGGATCGCCACCGCCCAGGCGAACAGGATGCGCAGGATCAGGAACAGGCTGGAGGACACGGGTGCACCGGTAGCGTTTCAGGTGCCGCGGAGCATAGCCCTCCGGCGCCGGCGCGGAAGCCGGTGTACGACGAAACCGGGGATCGGCCGACGGAACGCGGCGCCGCCGCACCGGCGGCGGCCGGGATGCGCGTCCCGGGCCGCGTTCGCGCTACAGGGTGGCGGCCGCCCCGTCGTGTTCCCGGATCCGCGACCAGGCGCGTTCGAACACGGTGCCGGCCTCGTCCTCGGTGAGCACGCTGGCGAGGACGTCGTCGCGCTGCAGGTACAGGCGCAGGGCCTCCTCGCGCGGGGCGCGGGGATGGTTGAGGTACACGTCGTAGGCCGCCCCGAGCACCGGCCAGTAGCGCGCGAAGCTGCGCATCGCCCGCGCGCGCGGCAACCCGTGGTAGCGCTGCCGCCAGTGTTCGCGCTCGCGGTCGATGTCGATCACCACCGCGTGCCGCGGCGCCCGTTGCAAGTCATCCATTGCCTGCCGTCCATCGCTCGCCGGCATCCGCCGGCCACTCACCCCTGCAGGAAAGGAGGATTCCAGCGATGGCGTCGCCAGGTGGTGAAAGGCGCGCCGCCGCGGTGAAGCGTTCAGTTGGTCATGCAACGGATGTCGCATTCATGCACGACGGGACTCCGCGTGCCTGGCGTCGCGCATGCGCGCTCACACCGCCTGGCCGGCGGCGTGGCCCGACGCCCACGCCCACTGGAAGTTGTAGCCGCCGAGCCAGCCGGTGACATCGAGCACCTCGCCGATGAAGTACAGGCCGGGCACGTGCCGCGACTGCATCGTGCTGGACGACACCCCGTCGGTATCCACGCCGCCGAGGGTGACCTCCGCGGTGCGGTAGCCCTCGGTGCCGCTGGCCACCAGCGGCCAGGCGGCGAGCACGCCGGCAGCCTCGCGCAGCTGCGGCGCGTCGTACTGGCGCATCGGCCGGTTCGGCAGCCACAGTTCGCACAGGCGCTGGGCGAAGCGGCGCGGCAGCGCCTCGGCGAGCACCGTCTTCAGTTCCGCGTCGGGGCGCTGCTTCTGCTGCGCGCGCAGCCATTCGTGCGCGTCGCGGCCGGGCAGCAGGTCCAGCTGCAGCGTGTCGCCGGGCTGCCAGTAGGAGGAGATCTGCAGGATCGCCGGGCCGCTGACCCCGCGATGGGTGAACAGCAGCGCTTCGCGGAAGGCGCGTCCGTTGCAGCGCGCCTCCACGTCCAGGGCGACGCCGGACAGGTCGTGCAGCCGTTCCTGGTGGCGGCCGCTGAGGGTGAGCGGCACCAGCCCGGCGCGGGTGGGCAGCACGGCGTGGCCGAACTGCCGCGCCAGTTCGTAGCCGAAGCCGCTCGCGCCCAGGCTCGGGATCGACAGGCCGCCGCTGGCCACCACCAGCGCCGGCGCGGCGAACGATCCCTGCACCGTGCGCAGGCGGAAGCCACCACCGTCGGCGTGCTCGACCCGCTCGATCGCGCATTGCGTGCGGACGTCCACCCCGGCCGCGGCGCACTCGTCCAGCAGCATCTTCACGACCAGCTTGGACGACACGTCGCAGAACAGCTGGCCCAGGGTCTTCTCGTGGTAGGCGATGCGGTGGCGCTCGACCAGGTCGATGAAATGCGCCGGCGTGTAGCGCGCCAGCGCCGACTTGCAGAAGTGGGGGTTGGCCGACAGGTAGTTGGCCGGCGTGGTGCCGGTGTTGGTGAAGTTGCAGCGGCCGCCGCCGGACATCAGGATCTTCTTGCCGACCTTGTTGGCATGCTCGACCACCAGCACGCGACGACCGCGCCCGCCGGCGGTCAGCGCGCACATCAGCCCGGCGGCGCCGGCGCCGACGACGATTGCGTCGTACGACTGGGTGGCCATGCCGGGCGAGTCAGGACGCCGGCGTGCCCATGCGCACCACCGGCTGCACCACCGTCTCGGCGCCGTCGGCCTCCAGCAGCTGCACCTCGCCGTCCTGGACCATCACGGTGAAACGCATGCCGCGGGCATAGCGCGCCGCCAGCGCGTCGACCTGCGCGGCGGGCAGGTCGAGCACCCGCAGGTTGCCGTGGCGGGCCAGCGCCTGGCCGTTCTTCTCCCACCACAGGTCGGCGGCGCGGCCGCCGTAGTTCACGACCACGACTTCCCGGGAACGGCCGCAGGCCTTGCGGATCCGCGATTCGTCCGGCTGGCCCAGCTCGATCCAGCGCTCGACGTCGCCGGTGTAGTCGCGCTGCCACAGGTCCGGGTCTTCGTCGGTGCTCAGGCCGCGGCCGAATTCCAGCCGCTCGTCGGCGAACAGGGCGAACGCCAGCAGGCGCACCATCAGCCGCTCGTCGGTCTCGGACGGGTGCTGGGCCAGGGTCAGCGGATGGGTGGCGTAGTAGTGCCGGTCCATGTCGCTGATCTGCAGCTCGGCACGGACGACGGTGGCCTTGAGCGCCATGGGGTACCTGCGGGATGCCGGCGGTGCCGGAGGGACGCGCATGATACGCGGGGACGGCGAAGCCGGTCCCCGGTGCGGCCTGCCCGCTCTTCGAACCGCCGGCCAGCAGCGGGTGCCGGCGGCCCGTGTGCGCGGCGCTCAGCCTTCGATCGCGTGCGCCGCCTCGCACGATGCCCGTCGCCGGGAGCCACCCGCGGCCGCCATCGAGGCGGCGTCACGGAATGCGCGAGCGCGCTCCTCGTTGGTGAACGCATCCGGCGTCGTGCCGGGCGGCGCGTGCTGGATGGACAGGAAGGCGAGCGGACCGAAACCGGCGCTGGAAGCGGTGCGATCGACGAGGTCGTTCATGTGGAGTCCCCTGGAGGTGTCCGTTCCGCGGGCGCCGCCCCCGGCTTTCGCTGCCGGCAGGCACGCACCGCCGCAGGGATGGCCCCGCTGGAGCGTGATGCTGTGGCCGCGCCCGCGAAACCGGAGTGAACGCCAGCGCGGCCACGCGCTTCACCACGACCAACGCGGTGGCCGGTGCGCCGAGGCCATGCCGCCGCCGGCCGCGCCCGGTATGCTTGCCACCCCGCCGGCCGTGCCGGCCGCACCTGACGCACTCCGATGAGCGACACGCCTCCCGACCGACTGGCCATGGACCCGCGCAGCCCGTACCACGACGCCGCCCTGCTCGACCGCGGCGTCGGCGTGCGCTTCAACGGCCAGGAGCGCGACAACGTCGAGGAATACTCGGTGAGCGAAGGCTGGATCCGGGTCCAGGTCGGCCGCTCCCGAGATCGCCGCGGCAACCCGATGACGATCAAGGTCAAGGGCGTCGTCGAGCCGTACTTCATCAAGCAGGACTGATCCGCAGGGCGCCTCACCCCGCGCAGCCGGCCATCTGCCGGTCCGCGTACCACAGCGCGCGCCGGGCCATGTCGTAGGCGCCGTTGGCGACGTTGGGCAGCATGTGCTCGGCGCGCACCGGGTCGGCCCCGCTGGCGAAGGCCGCCTCGGCCTTCTGCAGTTCGTCCAGGTGCGCCAGCAGCGGCTGCATCAGCCGCTGCAGCCGCGCGCGGTCGCAGCGCGCGTAGGCCGTTTCCAGCGCCGCGACCTGTTCGCGGATGCGCCGGCTGGCTTCGCCGTCCAGTCCCGGCGCGGGCTGGTAGCTGATCGGCGCGGCCTTGTAGGCGTCGCCGGTGGCCTCGCTGCCGAGGTCGGCGCGCCGTTCGTGGCGCGCCGGGTTGAAGCGCACCTCCGGCGATGGCCGGGCCTGCGCGTGCTGGATGTCGCCACCGAACAGGAACTCGGCGATCTTGCGCTGCGCACGCGCGATCTGCTGGGCCACCACGTCGGCGGCGTCGCCGTCGCTGACCCAGTCCCTGGCGAAGCGCGTTCCGCGCACTTCCACCGGGTTCGGCCGCTGCAGCAGGCGCGCGGACCGGCCATCGGGCGCGGGCGCCGTGCCCGGCGGAGGCGCCGATGGCGTCCACCGGTCCGAGGGAGCCACTGGAACCTGCACGCGCCCGTCCGCGTCGTACAGGACCAGCGGGCCGGGCGCCGGAGCGCCGGCGGCCGGTGCCGCCACCGGCGCGGGGAGCGGCGCCTGCCCGGGCGCGGGCGTCGACACCGCCGGCGTCGCGATGTCGACGGGAAGTGGCGGCGGTGGCGCAGGGCGTGGCGCCGCGGCCGGAACCTGCGTGGAGAACACCAGTTGCACGCGCGGTCCTTCGGCCGTGGACACCGGCGGACGCGGCAGGCCGCCCAGCAGGCGCCCCGCCAGCGCAAGCAGCAGCGCGGTGCCCGCCAGCGCCACCGCGCGGACCGTGGCCTCGTCATGCCATGTCGATGTGCTGGCCTGCGACACGGGCGGGGGCGGCGTCCTGTTCCCTGAGGCCCCGGATGACCACCGGCGCCCGGGCGAGTTCCCCACGTTGCGCACGCCCGCGCGTCCCCGTTCACGGGGCGGATATGCCAGCATGGTCGCGACCCCACGTGCAGACGCCCATGGCCGACACCGTCCCGATGCCGCCCACCGGCCTTGAATTCCTGCACGGCGACGCCCTCATGGCCCGGCGCATCGCCGCGCACGACTGGTCGGCGCATCCGCTGGGCCCGCCGGCGCACTGGCCCGCGGAGCTGAAGACCACCCTGTCGATCATGCTCGGCTCGCGCTTCGCCATGTGCGTGGGCTGGGGGCCGGAGCTGCTGCTGTTCTACAACGACCCGTACATGCGGGTGCTCGGCGCGAAGGAACCGGCGGCGCTGGGCCGGCCGATCCCGCAGGTGTGGTCGGAACTGTGGGACGACATCCGTCCGTTGGCGGAAACGGCGCTGTCGGGGACCGCGACCTGGGTCGAGGACATGCACCTGCGCATGCAGCGGCACGGGTTCCCGGAAGATACCTGGTGGACCTTCACCTATACCCCGGTGCGCGATCCGCACGGGCGGGTGCTGGCCATGCTCAACGTGACCCACGAGACCACGCGCCGGGTCCTGACCGAGCGCCGGCTGGCGAGCGAGAACGAACGCCTGGCGCGCATGTTCGAACTCTCGCCCACGTTCATGGCGATGCTGCGCGGGCCGGAACACCGCTTCGAGTTCGCCAACGCCAGCTACCGGCGGGTGGTCGGCGACCGCGACGTGGTCGGCAAGACGGTCTCCGAGGCGCTGCCGGACGCGGCCGAGCAGGGCTGGGTCGGCGTCCTCGATGCGGCCTACGGCTCGGGCGAGCCGTTCGTGGCCAGCGGCGCGGTGTTCCTGGAGCGGGCCACGCCCGACGGCCCGGTCAACGAACGCCACCTCGACTTCGTCTACCAGCCCGTCCGCGATGCCGATGGCAGGATCGACGGCATCTTCGTCACCGGCGTCGACGTGACCGCGCGCGCGCGCAGCGAGTCCGACCTGCGTCGCCGCGAGGGCGAGCTGCAGGCGCTCAACCACGACCTGGAACGCCAGGTCGCCGAGCACGCCGAGGAACGCTCGCTGACCTGGCAGGTCACGCCCGACATGCTCGGCGTGCTCAACCGCGACGGCGTGCTGGAGAAGACCAATCCCGCCTGGCAGCGCGCGCTGGGCTGGACCAGCGCCGAGCTCGCCGCGCGCCCGGCGCGCGACCTGGTCCACCCGGACGACCTGCCGGCGGTGATGGAGGCGCGGACGCGGCTGCACGCCGGCGAACCGCTGCTGGGCTTCGAGTGCCGCATGCGCACGCCCGCCGGCGAATACCGCACCCTGTCGTGGGTGGCCTCGCCGGAAGGCGGCAAGTTCTACTGCAGCGCCCGCGACGTGACCGAGATCAACGCGGCCACCCGCGCGCTGGCCGATTCGCAGGCCCAGCTGCGCAGCCTGTTCGAGACCAGCTACCAGCTGCAGGGACGCTGCGCGCTCGACGGCACCCTGGAGGACGCCAACCGCACCGCGCTGGACGCCATCGACGGCGAACTCGAGGACGTGGTCGGGCGGCCGGTGTGGGACACGCCGTGGTTCACCGCCACCCCGGGCATGCCGGAGTGGGTGCGCGGGGCGTTCATGCGCGTGCGTGCCGGCGAGCCGGTGCGCGAGGAAGTCACCGTGCAGCTGCCGACCGGCCTGCGCAGCTTCGACCTGTCGCTGCGTCCGCTGTACGACGCCGCGGGCGCGATCAGCGCGGTGGTGCCCGAAGCGCTGGACATCACCGAGCGCCGCGCCACCGAGGAGGCGCTGCGCCAGTCGCAGAAGCTGGAGGCGATGGGCCAGCTCACCGGCGGGGTGGCGCACGACTTCAACAACCTGCTGACCCCGATCATGGCCGCGCTGGAACTGGCCGGCGACCCGCACGCCAACCCGGAGCGGCGCTCGCGCACCCTCGCCGTCGCCCGGCAGTCGGCCGAGCGCGCGGCGATGCTGGTGCAGCGGCTGCTCGCCTTCGCGCGGCGCCAGCCGCTGCAGACCGCCGAGGTCGACGTCGGCGTGCTGGTGGCCGGGATCGGCGAGCTGCTGCGCAGCAGCTTCGACCCGCGCATCCGCATCGAGGCGGGGGTCGAGCCCGGCCTGCCGCACGCCCACGCCGACGGCAACCAGCTGGAGATGGCCCTGCTCAACCTGGGCGTGAACGCGCGCGACGCGATGCCCGACGGCGGCACGCTCACCGTGGCCGCCCGCAGCGCGGCGCTGGCCACGGGCGAGGATGCGAGCCTGCCGGCCGGACGCTACGTGGTGATCACCGTGGCCGACACCGGCCTGGGCATGGACGCGGCGACGCGGGCGCGGGCGATCGAGCCGTTCTTCACCACCAAGGGTCCCGGCAAGGGCACCGGCCTGGGCCTGTCGATGGTCCACGGGCTGGCCTCGCAGCTGGGCGGACGCCTGCGCATCGACAGCAGCCCCGGCCGCGGGACCACCGCGGAACTGTGGCTGCCGGCGGCCGATCGCGTATAGGCTTCACCGCCCGGAGCGACGACCAGCAAACGAGGAACACCGGCATGGCTTCCAACACTTTCCCGCGCGGTCCGGCCCTGGTCGTGGACGACGACCCCGGGGTGCGCATGTGCACCGCCGACGTGCTGGCCGACATGGGCTACGAGGTGGTCGAGGCTGGCAGCGCCGAGGAGGCCCTGCGCGCCGTCGACGGCGGGCTGGTGCCGGTGCTGATGGTCACCGACCAGCTGATGCCCGGCATGTCCGGCGCGGCCCTGGCCCGGGAGGTGGTTTCCCGGCATCCGCGGACCCGCGTGATCGTGGTCTCCGGCTACACCGACGTGGAACTGGATCCGGGCCTGGTGCTGCTGGGCAAGCCGTTCCGCCTGAAGGAACTGCGCGACTGCGTGGAGGCGGCGACCGCGCAGGCCTGAGCCGGCGCGGACGCCACCGCGGCGATCACTCGCCGGTCATGTCCACCACGTCGAACGCCGCCACCGGGTCGACCTCGGCGTCGTAGTCCACGTCGTCGCGCTCGAAGCCGAACAGTTTCAGGAAGTCGTGCTTGTAGCTGGCGTAGTCGGTGACCTGCGACAGGTTCTCGGTGGTCACCGTCGGCCACAGGTCGCGGCAGGCCTGCTGCACGTCGTCGCGCAGCTCGCGGTCGTCCAGGCGCAGGCGGTTGGACTCGTCGGCCGGCGGCGGGTCGGCCGCGTACAGGTGCTCGCGGAAGGT
This sequence comes from Pseudoxanthomonas fibrivorans, assembly GCF_041464125.1. Lineage (NCBI taxonomy): Bacteria > Pseudomonadati > Pseudomonadota > Gammaproteobacteria > Lysobacterales > Lysobacteraceae > Pseudoxanthomonas > Pseudoxanthomonas fibrivorans. The sequence goes on from NZ_JBGNUG010000001.1 coordinate 2,244,800, forward strand.
GCGCTCGAGCTGCTCGATCGTGCCTTCGTGCAGGCCCTTCTCCTTCATGATCCGGTAGACGATGGCGATGTACAGCGGCATCACCGGGATCGCCGCGCTGGCCTGGGTCACCACCGACTTGAGCACCGCGACATTGCCCTGGCCGCCGCCGGGCTTGAGCGCGGCGTCGATCGCGTGCGCGGCGCGGTCGAGGTCTTCCTTGGCCTTGCCCAGCGCGCCATGCCAGTAGATCGGCCAGGTGATCTCGGTGCCGATGTAGCTGAAGGCCACGGTCTTGGCGTCGGGCGCGAGCACGCCCGCCTTGGACAGCGCGTCGATCCACAGCTCCCAGTCCTGCCCGCCCATCACGGTGATGGTGTCGGCGATCTCCTGCCCGGTGGCCGGCTCGACCGTGGCCTGGATGATCTGGTCGCGGTTGGTGTCCACCGCGGTGGCCTGGTACGGCTGGCCGATCGGCTTGAGCGCCGAGCGCTTCAGCTCGCCGGTATCGGGCAGGCGGCGCACCGGCGAGGCCAGCGAGTAGACCACCAGGTCGATCGGGCCGCCCATCTCGCGGGCCAGCTCGATCGCCTTGTCGCGCACCTCGTTGGAGAACGCGTCGCCGTTGATCGAACGGCTCCACAGGCCGGCCTGCTTGGCGTAGCGGTCGAACGCGGCCGAGTTGTACCAGCCCGGGTTGCCCGGCTTCTTCTCGGTGCCCGGCTTCTCGAAGAACACGCCCAGGGTGGCGGCGCCGTAGCCGAACGCGGCGGTGATGCGCGCGGCCAGGCCATAGCCGGTCGAGGATCCGATCACCAGCACCCGCTTCGGCCCGTCGCTGCGCACGCCCTGCGACTGCACGTAGCGGATCTGGTCCAGCACGTTCCTGTCGCAGCCCACGGGGTGGGCGGTGGTGCAGATGAAGCCTCGGACTTTGGGATGGATGACCACGCGGACTCTCTCGGAAGCGAAGGGGAGCGCATGCGCGGGGCGCCTGCGGAGCGGCACAGTCTAAGTCCACCGGCCGGCAAACGACCCTTCCGGGGCGTATGGATGCGCCCGCGGCGGCGCATGGATGGACGGAGGCCCCGTCCCCACGTCACGAGGCGCGGTCTCCGACCTCCACCCTGGCGGCCGACCGGGCTGGCGATCCTCATGCCGGCCCGATCGCGCGCGGCTTGCCCGCGACCATGACCGTGAACTCGCCCGGCATGCGGTATCCCTGCCCCACCCGCCACGGGCGGATCGCCTGCAGGTACCGCCGCCGCACGCGCTGCCGCACCGAGGCATCGAAGCGCGACCAGGCCATCGCCACCGGGCCGCCGACGAAGGCCGCGTCGCAGGCCTGCGCGCCGTCGTCGTATTCGAGCACCGCGTCGATCCGCTGCTCGCGGATGGCCTCGAAGCCGGCATCGGCCGCCAGTTGCGCCAGCACGCCCTGACCGCCCAGCTGGAAGAACAGCGGGCACACGTCGCTGTTGACCTCCGCATCCACGATCGGGAACACCGGCGACCAGCCGCAGCGCGCGCGCTCGCCCCACACCGCCACCGCCAGCCGGCCGCCCGGGCGCAGCACGCGGAACAGTTCGCGCAACGCGGCGGCCGGATCGGGCATGTACATCAGGCCCAGCGCGCAGCAGGCCAGGTCGTAGCTGTGCCCGGCGCAGGACAGCTGTTCGCCATCCATGCGCGCGAAGCGCGCGTGTTCCAGCCCCAGCGCCGCCGCCCGCTGCGTGGCGCTGGCGACCATCGCTTCGGATATGTCCACGCCCAGCACCGAGCCGCTGCCGCCCACCCGCTCGGCGGCGGCGAGGGCGACCAGGCCGGTGCCGCTGGCGACGTCCAGCACCGCCTCGCCCGGCACCGGCGCGGCCAGCGCCAGCAGCTCGCGGTGCGCCGGCGAGAGCTGGCGCTGCCACAGCGATTCGTACTGGCCGGCCGCCAGGTCCCACCCGTAGCGCTGGATCCGCCGCTGCAACCGCCCGTGCAGGCTCATCGCCGCACGACCACGATTTCCAGGTACTCGCTCGGCAGCACCAGGCCCGCGCCGCCGCCCTGGTCCATCCGCTCGATCAATGCGGCCAGCTCGGCGTGCAGCTCCGCGGCCCGCGGCTCGGGCAGCGCCTGGAACGCCTTCTGCACCGGCCCGTACCACGTCCGGAACACCTCGATCATGTGCGCCGCGGACCGGTAGCGGAAGGCGAAGCTGCGCGCCTGCGTCTGGATGCGTTCGGCGCGATCGCCGAACAGCGCCTGCAGGTGCTCGCGCGTGCCCCAGCGCGAGGGCGGCTGCACCCCGGCCGGCGGCGGCAGGTGCCTGCCCAGGACCTTGAACATCTGGCCGATGAAGCCGTCGGGGGTCCAGTTGGCCATGCCGATCCTGCCGCCCGGGCGGCAGACCCGCGCCAGTTCGCCGGCGGCGCGTGCGTGGTCCGGCGTGAACATCACCCCGAAGGTGGACAGCACCACGTCGAAGCTGGCATCGGCGAACGGCAGCGCCTCGGCGTCGGCTTCCTGGAACCCGACCTCCAGCTGCTCGGCCTGCGCGCGGGCGCGGCCCAGTTCGAGCAGCGCCGGTACGTAGTCGGTGGAGACCACGCGGCCACCGCGGCGCGCGGCCGCGAGGGTGGCGTTGCCGTTGCCGGCGGCGACGTCGAGCACGCGCTCGTCCCAGCGCAGGTCGACCGCCTCGGCCAGGTGCTCGCCGACGATCTGCAAGGTGGTGCCGACCACGGCGTAGTTGCCGCTGGACCAGGCGGCCTGCTGGCGCTGCTTGACCGCGGCCAGGTCGACGGGGGCCACGGCGGTGTTGGGGCGTGCGTTCATTGCTTGGGATTCCGGTTCGGTCAGGGGGCGCACAGGCTGCCGGCCGGACCCGGCCGCGGTCCTGACCTTGCGTCCGCCATGGATGCCGCAGCGTCCGCCCGCACGCCGCGTCCGCCACCGGTTTCCCGGCCGGCCGCGGATGCTTGCGCAGCGTCCGCGGCATGACCTGATGGCGCCCGCCGCTGCGTTCTAGCGTTCACCATCCCGTCGGCCGTCGGCCGCGCACGGAGATCCATCGATGAACGACAGCACGGCCGCGCTCGCCCAGGCCATGCAACGCGCCGTGGCGGTGTTCAGCCGCCGCCCGCAGCAAGGCCTGCATGACGACGCCACCGTGCGCGCCCGCTGGCAGGGCGGCACCCGGGTCGTGGCCGCGCACGACGACGGCACCCGGGTCGACACCGACATGCCGCGCGAGCTCGGCGGCAGCGGCGACCGGGTCTCGCCCGGGTGGCTGTTCCGCGCCGGGATCGCCAACTGCTGCGCCACCGCCATCGCCATGGTCGCGGCCAGCGAAGGCGTCGCGCTGGAGGACCTGGAGGTCGACGTCGGCAGCCGTTCCGACACCCGCGGCCTGCTGGGCATGCGCGACGCCGACGGCGTGCAGGTACCGGCGAGCGCGGTCGGGTTCACGCTGCAGGTGCGGGTACGCGCGGGCACCGTCGACGACGCACGCCTGCGTGCACTGGTGGACGAAGGCCTGCGCCGCTCGCCGATGCTGGATGCGATGCTGCGCCACCCGCCGCTGGCGGTGCAGCTGCTCGTCGGCGCGCAGACGGGCGCCTGAGCATGGACGCACTGTCGGAAATCCTGCGGGTGGTGCAGCTGTCGGGCGCGTTCTTCGTCAACGCCCGCTTCACCGCACCATGGTGCTACCAGTCCCCGAGGGCGGCGCTGGCGGCGCCCTGGCTGGATCCCTGCGCCGAGCAGGTGGTGATCTTCCACCTGGTGACCGAGGGCCGCTGCCTGGTCGAAATGGAGGGCGTTGCGCCGCTGCCGGTGCAGGCCGGCGACGTGGTGCTTTTCCCGCGCGGCTGCGCGCACCGCATGGCCTCCGCGGCCGGCCTGCCGCCGCCCCCGCGCGAGGCCGACCTGAAGCGGCTGCTGTCCAGCCGACCGCGGCGCCTGGCCTACGGCGGCGGCGGCGAAGCGACGCGCATGGTCTGCGGCTACCTGGCCTGCGATACGCGCCTGGCCCGGCTGCTGCTCGATGGCCTGCCGCCGGTATTGCGGGTCGGCCTGCGCGGTTCGGCCGCCGGCGCCTGGCTGGAGTCGTCGGTGCACTACGCACTGGCCGACGCGCGCACGCCGCGCGCCGGCAGCGCCGGGCTGCAGGCGAGGCTGGCCGAGCTGCTGTTCATCGAGGTGCTGCGCCAGCACGTGCATGCCGGGCAGGCGCACGCCGGCTGGCTGGCGGGACTGGGCGACCGGATCGTGGGCCATGCGCTCAATGCCCTGCACCAGCGCCCGGGCCACGAATGGTCGCTGGCCGAACTGGCACGCGCGGCCGGGACCTCGCGCACGGTGCTGGCCGAACGCTTCCAGCAGCTGGTCGGCACCTCGCCCATGCAGTACCTCACCCAGTGGCGGATGCTGATGGCCGCCAACCTGCTCCGCCGCAGCAACGCGCCGCTGGCGCGGGTGGCCGAGGAAGTCGGCTACCAGAACGACACCTCGTTCAGCCGTGCCTTCCGCCGCGAGTACGGGCAACCGCCGGCGGCCTGGCGCCGCAGCGTGCTGCAGCAGGGCTGGACCGAGGCTGCGGCCGCGAGCGCGTGAGCGCAGCCGCCGGCCGGAGCGTGTCCGGCGGGTGCCTTGTGCGGGCAGGCGGGGCCGCGCCCGGCGCCGGATCATCCAGCGCGCGCGCGCATCGGACGGATGGCGGGCCCGTGCTGGCGCCGCGGGCCCGTCAGAGCGGCCTGGGGCAGGCCAGCGGCCGCTGGGACAGGGTGCGCGCCGCCCAGGCGTAGAGCCCCAGGCCGGCCACCGCGGTGGAAGCGCCGACCCAGCCGGTCGAGGTCCAGCCCAGCCCGGCGGTGATCGCGATCCCGCCCAGCCACGGGCCCAGCGCGTTGGCGGCGTTGAACGCGGCGTGGTGCGAGGCGGCGGCCAGGGTCTGCGCGCCATCGGCCACGTCCATCAGGTGCGACTGCAGGATCGGGCCGAGGGCGCCCATCATGCCGATGCACACCGTGCCCAGCAGCAGGCTCCACGGCTGCTGCGCGGCGAGCGGGAACAGCAGCAGCATGACCACCGCCCAGCCCAGCACCACCGGCACCGCGCGGAACTGCAGGCGGTCGAACAGCCAGCCGCCCAGCATGTTGCCGATCACCCCGCCGAGGCCGAAGCCAGCCACGCCCAGCGGGATCCAGCCCGGCGCCACGCCGGTGACCTCGACCATGGTCGGTGCTAGGTAGCTGAAGACGCAGAACATGCCGGCGAAACCGATCGCGCCGATCAGCAGCGCCTGCCATACCGGTTGCCGGTTGAACGCGCGCAGCTCGTCCAGCGGCCGCTCGCGCGCGCCGGTGTCCACGCCGTGCGGCAGCGACAGGGCGATCAGCGACACCGTCAGCAGCGAGATCAGCGAGACCGCCGCGAAGGTCCAGCGCCAGCTCGCCAGCTGGCCCATCCAGGTCGCCAGCGGGGTCCCGACGAGGATCGCCAGGGTCAGGCCCAGCATCACCAGGCTGACCGCGCGGCCGCGCGCCTCCGGCGGACTGATCGCAACCGCGGTCAAGGCGGCGACGCCGAAGTACGCGCCGTGCGGCAGGCCGGCGATGAAGCGGAACAGCAGCAGGCTGGCGTAGTCCGGGCCTAGGGCACTGGCGAGGTTGCCGAGCGCGTAGAAGCCCATCAGCGCCAGCAACAGGGTCTTGCGCCGCAGCGCCCCGCCCAGCACCGCCAGCAGCGGCGCACCGACCACCACGCCCAGCGCGTAGGCGCTGATCAGGTGGCCGACCTGCGGCTCGCTCACCCCGAGGTCGGCGGCCATGTTGGGCATCAGGCCCATGCCGGCGAACTCGCTGGTGCCGATCGCGAAGCCGCCCAGGGTCAGGGCGGTCAGGACCAGGGCGTAGCGGCCGCGGCTGAGCGCCGGGAACGCGGACGCCGCCACGGGCGTGGTGGGAAGCGGGGCGGAAGACATGGCGCCATTATGCTGCGATGCAGCAAGCCGGCAAAGCCCGCCCAGCGGCACGCCGGCGTCCTGTTCATGCAACGACGCCGGCCGGCGCTGCGTCGGGTGGGCCCTGCGGGCGGGGTTCCAGGTCCGCCAACCGTCGCCTTGTCGAACCGGGAACGCCCGGGCCGTCACCCTTGCAGGCACTCAGCGGGAGCACGGCATGGGCAAGGTGATCGTCGAACAGATCGTCAGCATCGACGGGTACGCGGAGGATGCCGACGGCGGCATCGGCTTCTTCGACAACGCGCAGGCGGTCAATGCCGCCGACGACGAACAGCTGCGGATGCTGCGCAGCGTCGGGGCGATCGTGCTCGGCGCGCGCACCTACCGGATGTTCGCCGACTACTGGCCCGAGGCCGATCCACGGGTGGAACCGGTCGCGGCGCCGATCCGCGACCTGCCCAAGTTCGTGGTGTCCTCGAGCCTGGCCGAGGCGCCGTGGGGCCCGGACCAGGCGGCCACGCTGCTGCGCGGCGACGGCGTGGCCTCGGTGCGCGAACTGCGCGCGCGCGTCGACGGCGACCTGGTGGTCTGGGGCAGCCTGACCCTCAGCGATGCGCTGCTGCGCGCCGGCGAGGTGGACGTGCTGCGGCTGCGGATGCTGCCGCTGGTGCTGGGGGCCGGACGCTCCTTCGCCCCGCCCGGCAGCGGCGGCCACGACTGGTCGCTGGCGCAGGCCAGGACGTTCGACGGCGGCCTGGTGGTGCTGGAGTACCACGCCGCGCGTTGAGCCGCCCCCCGGCTTCAGCCGTACAGGCGCTGGCAGCGCTCGCAGAAGAACGCGCGCCGCTTCGCCAGGCCCAGGTGCTTGCGGTAGGTCAGCCGCTGGCCGTCACGCGGGCAGACCGTGCGGGTGTGGACCTGGTAGTGCTTGCGCAGCACGTAGGCCTTCTTCCAGCGCAGGAAGTCGAAGCTGTACTCGCGCGCCTGCGCCACCAGCTCGCCGAGCTTGCGCGCCGGCAGCGCGCCGATCCGGCTTTCGGGGTGGACCCGGATCCGGTGCAGGACCTCGTTCTTGATGATGTTGCCGACCCCCGAGAACACCTGCTGATCCAGCAGCGCGTCGGCGGCGAGCGTGTCCGGCCGGGCGCGCAGCTTGCGGCGGGCCTGCGCCGGATCCCACGCATCGTTCATGACGTCGGCGCTCCAGTCGTAGACCTCGTCCAGCGGGGCGTCGATGAACTTCACCGAACAGGCGTAGAAATTCAGTTCGTCGCCCCCGTCGAAATCCAGCCCCAGCCGCGGCGCGGCGTCCTTGCGCTCGTTGATGCGGTAGCTGCCGAACAGCATGAAGTGCACGCGCAGGCTGAAGCCGTCGAACTCCACGAGGAAGTGCTTGCCCCAGCTGCGCAGCGCCACGATCCGCTGCCCGGCGATGCGCTGGATGTCCTCGCGGCTGTTGCCGCGCACGCTGCGCACGGTGCGTCCGGCGAAGGCGGCGGCCTCCTCCTTGAGGATGACGATCGAAGGGCCCTCGGGCATGCCGCCAGTATCGGCGCGGGCGGTGAGCGGCCCGTCAAGCGCGCGCGACGCGGGCGTCAATCCGCCTTCGCGTGACACACTGCACGTCGCCGCCCGGACCGCGCCGATGAACTACCTGGCCCACCTCTACCTCGCACGCCCCGACCCCGAAGCGATGCTCGGCGCGCTGCTCGGCGACTTCGTCTTCGGCCGCAGCGCACTGGAGGACTACAGCGCGGTCGAGCGGCGCGAGATCCTGGTCCACCGCCAGGTCGACCGTTACACCGACGACCACCCGCAGGTGGCGGGCGCACGCGCGCTGTTCGCGCCGGGCCTGCGCCGCTATGCCGGCATCGCCCTGGACGTGTTCTACGACCACTGCCTGGCGCGCGACTGGAGCCGGCACTGCGACACGCCGCTGGACGACTTCACCGCGGCCTTCTACCGCCATCTGCTGTCGCGGCTGGACGACCTGCCGCCGCGCCTGCGGGCGATCGCCCCGCGCATCGCCGCGCACGACTGGCTCGGTTCCTACCGCGACCGCGCCAGCGTGGACCTGGCGGTCAGGCGCATCGCCACCCGCCTGTCGCGCAACGGCGACCGGCTGGTCGCCTGCCTGGACGACCTGCGCCGGCACGAGGCCGCGATCACGGCCGGATTCGAGGTGTTCTTCCCGCAGCTGGTCGCGCACGTGCAGGCGCTCCGGCGTGATCCGCGTTACGCCTGACCCCGCTGTCGATCCGGCGCCTTCGCCCCCGTCGTAGCTTCCGAGCCCATCCCACCGAGCCGGCCATGCTCCCTGCCCTGTACGCCCACCCGTTCTCCTCCTATTCCCAGAAGGTGCTGGTCGCGCTGTATGCCAACGGCACCCCGTTCGAGTACCGCAACCTCGAGGACCCGGCGCACCAGGCCGCGCTTGGCACCCTGTGGCCGATCCGGCGCTTCCCGGTGCTGGTCGAGGACGCCCGCACCGTGGCCGAGGCCACCGCGATCATCGAGTACCTGCACGTGCGCCACCCCGGCCCGGTCCGCCTGCTGCCCGACGACCCGCTGGCGGCGGTGGAGGTGCGCATGCTCGACCGATTCTTCGACAACTACGTGTCCACGCCGCAGCAGAAGGTCGTGTTCGACGCCCTGCGCGCGGAAGACGAGCGCGACCCGCGCGGGGTGGCCGACGCCCGCGGCATGCTCGACACGGCGTACGCGTGGCTGGAACGGCACCTGGAGGATGGACGTCCCTGGGCGGCGGGAACGAGCTTCAGCCTGGCCGACTGCGCCGCGGCCCCGTTCCTGTTCTACGCCGACTGGACCCATCCGGTCCCCGCGGCCTGCGCCCGCGTGCAGGCCTACCGCGCGCGCCTGCTCGGGCATCCGGCGTTCGCCCGCGCGGTGGAGGAGGCGCGACCGTTCCGCGGGTACTTCCCGCTGGGCGCACCGGACCGGGACTGACCCTCGCCCGCGGAAGCCGGCCGCCGCCGCCGCACGCGATGCTCCTCCGCGCACTGCTTGCGGCTTTGCTGCGCCGCAAGCTGGCCCCGGCGATCCCCGATGTTAGCGTTAACATTCGCTCCCGGGGATCCGCATGCACCGACCGACGCCTTCGCTCCGCCGCACCGCTCCCACCCGCCCCCTTCCGATCGCGCTCCTGGCCGCCGCCCTCGCCGTTGCCCTTCCGGGCGCCGCCGCCGAGCGCGGCCTGCGGCTCGACGAGGCCGGCTACTTCAGCAGGCCGGGCCTGGACGTGCTGGCCTTCAGCAACACCTACGACGACAACTTCAGCGATTCCAAGATCGCCGGCGTCGAGCTGATCCACCATGGCGTGCGCACCGCCACCAACGGCGACGTGCGCCTGTCGCCGACGCCCGAGCAGTGGGACCCGGTGGCCGTGCCGGTCCGCCGCGAGGTCGACGCGGCCACCGGCACCGTCAGCACGCGACTGCGCTTCGACCGCGAGGACTTCGAGTACGTGGTGCGGGTGTCGCCGCGCGGCGATGGCGTCGCCATCCAGGTGGTATTGGATGCCCCGCTGCCGCCGGCGCTGGCCGGCAAGGCCGGCTTCAACCTCGAGTTCCTGCCGTCGGCCTACTTCGGCACGTCCTGGCTCGGCGACGCCGGGCATGGCCAGCTGCCGCTGTATCCGGCCGGCCCGAGCGCGCGCGACGCGGCCGGCGCGACGGTGCGGCTGCCGATGGCCCGCGGCCACGCCCTGACCCTGGCCCCGGAGGATCCGCGGCGCCGCGTGTCGATCCGCTCGCCCGGCGCGGAGCTGGGGCTGTACGACGGCCGCAACCAGGCCCAGAACGGCTGGTACGTCGTGCGCTCGCTGCTGCCGGCCGGCAGGGCCGGCACGGTGCTGGAGTGGACCGTGGAAGGCAGCACCCTGCCGGACTGGACCCGGCCGACCGTGATCGGCCACTCGCAGGTCGGCTACCACCCGGCCCAGCGCAAGGTCGCCGTGCTGGAGCGCGACCGCAACGCCGCGGCGCCCGGCACGGCGCGGCTGCTGCGCGTGTCGGCCGACGGCACCACGCGCCAGGCCGCCGAAGCCACGCCGCAGCGATGGGGACGCTACCTGCGCTACGACTACTACACCTTCGACTTCTCCGGCGTACGCGAGCCCGGGCTGTACCGGATCGAGGCCGACGGCCAGCGCACGGCCGCGTTCCGGATCGCCGACGACGCCTACGCCAGCGCGTGGCACCCGACCCTGGACGTGTTCTTCCCGGTGCAGATGGACCACATGTCGGTGAACGAGGCCTACCGCGTCTGGCACGGCCGTTCGCACATGGACGACGCGCGCCAGGTGGCGCCGGACACCCAGCATTTCGACCTCTATGGCCAGGGCCCGGAGCTGGATTCGCCGTTCAGTCCCGGCGAGCACATCCCCGGCCTGGCGGTCGGCGGCTGGTTCGACGCCGGCGACTTCGACCTGCGCACGCAGACCCACTACGCCACGGTGATGTCGCTGGTCGACACCTGGGAACTGGCCAGGCCGCTGCGCGACGAGACCACCGTCGACCGCGCGCGCTCGCACGTGGAGATCCACCGCCCCGACGGCGTGCCCGACCTGCTGCAGCAGATCGAGCACGGCACGCTGATGCTGATCGCCCAGCACCGCGTGTTCGGCCACGCCATCCCCGGCATCGTCGAACCCGACCTGGGCCAGTACACCCACCTGGGCGACGCGGTGACCAAGACCGACGGCAAGGTCGACGACCACGGCGATCCGGACTCGCCGCGCGACGACCGCCTGGCCTTCACCACCGCCACCACCGCGCTCAACTACGGCTCGGCCGCCGGGCTGGCCGCGGCCAGCCGGGCGCTGCGCGGCCACGACGACGCGCTGGCCGCCGAAAGCCTGGCCACCGCGAAGAAGGTGTGGGCGTTCGAGCAGTCGCGCGAGCCGAACCTGTTCAAGGTCGGCAACACCACCGGCGGCCACCCGCAGGACGAGCAGCTGGACGCGGCGGTGCAGCTGCTGCTGGCCACCGGCGAGGCGAAGTACGCCGACGCGGTCGCCGCGCTGTGGCCGGCGATCGACGAGCGCTTCGCGTCCAACGCGGCCGCGGTGGTCCCGGTGCTGCCGAAGCTGGACGGGGCGTTTCGCGCGAAGTTCCGCGAACGCGCGGTGCGCTTCAGGTCCGAGCGCGCGGCGATGGTCGCCGAGAACCCGTACGGCGTGCCGATCACCCGCGGCGGCTGGGCCGGCAACAGCGCGGTGGTCGGCATGGCCACCACCAACTACTGGCTGCATCGCGCCTTCCCGGACGTGTTCGACGCCGAGGACACGCTGCAGGGCCTGAACTACCTCTACGGCACCCACCCGGATTCGAACCTGTCGTTCGTCTCGGCCGTCGGCGCGCAGTCCAAGCAGGTCGCCTACGGCAACAACCGTGCCGACTACAGCTTCATCGCCGGCGGCGTGGTCCCGGGCGTGCTGGTGCTCAAGCCGGATTTCCCGGAGAACAAGGAGGACTGGCCGTTCCTGTGGGGCGAGAACGAGTACGTGATCGACCTGGGCGCCAAGTACATGTTCCTGGTCCACGCCGCGCAGGACCTGCTCGGCGGGCAGCGCGCGCGCTGACCCTCAGGCCACCCGGCGCCCGGCACCGTCGTCCGGGCGCTGGAACACGACCCGCTGCGGGCGGTGCAGGATGAAGCCCTGGCCGTAGTCCACGCCCAGTTCGCGCAGCACCGCCAGCGTGTGCTCGCCGTCGACCCACTCGGCGACCACCTTGAGCCCGCGCTGGTGCCCGATCTGCGCCACCGCGTTGACGATGGCGCGGCTCATCGGGTCGCTGCCCAGGTCGCGGACGAAGCTGCCGTCGATCTTGATCACGTCCACCGGCAGGTTCTTGAGGTAGCCGAACGAGGACATGCCCGCGCCGAAGTCGTCCAGCGCGATCCGGCATCCGGCCGCGCGCAGGCGCTCGATCACCCCGACCACGCGCAGCAGGTTGCGCACCGCCACCGTCTCGGTGATCTCCAGGCAAATGCGCCGCGCCGGCACGCCGAACTCGGTGATGCTGTCGAGGATGAAATCGGCCAGCCCCTCATCCTCGATGCTGGCGCCGGACAGGTTGATCGCGCAGGTCCGCAGCGAACGGCCGCACGGGTGCAGGCGGGCGAAGTGGGCCAGCGCGGTGCGGATCACCCAGCGGTCCACGGCCGGCATCAGCCCGTAGCGCTCGGCGGCGGGCAGGAACGCGCCCGGCAGGAACACCGTTCCGTCTTCCTCGCGCAGCCGCAGCAGCAGTTCGATGTGGGTCCCCGCCTCGCCGGCCGGCGCCAGCGGCACCACCTCCTGGTAGTCCAGCAGCAGGCGGTCCTGCTCCAGCGCCCAGCGCAGGCGGTTGGCCCACTCCATCTCGCTGCGGCGGCGGGTGGTGTCCTCGTCCTCGCGGTAGGTGCACACGCGGTTGCGGCCGGCTTCCTTGGCCTGGTAGCAGGCGCTGTCGGCCCACGCAAGCAGGTCCTTGAGCGTGCAGCCGTCGCGGTCGACCAGGACCATGCCGATGCTGGCGCTGACCGCGTAGGTGCGCGCCTGCCAGACGAACATCACCGCCTCGACGCAGCGGCGCAGCCGCTCGGCCAGGACCTGCGCGCCGTCGGCGTCCACGTCGAAGGCGAGCAGCCCGAACTCGTCGCCACCCAGCCGCGCCAGCACGTCGCCCGGGCGCAGGTGCTGGCGCATCGCGTGGGCCAGCTGCACCAGCAGCTGGTCGCCGGCCATGTGCCCGGAGAGGTCGTTGATCAGCTTGAACTGGTCCAGGTCGATGTACAGCAGGGCGAAGGCCGATTCCCCGAAGCGCCCGGCGCGGCTGTCCAGCGCCATCTGCAGGCGCCGCTCGAATTCGCGCCGGTTACTCAGTTCGGTCAGGCCGTCGTGCGCGGCCTGGTAGCGCAGGCGTTCGGTCAGCGCGCGCTGCTCGCTGGTGTCGGTGGCGACCATCAGCAGGTGCGGGGTGCCGTCGACCTCGACGTGGGCCAGCGAGGCGCTGGCCCAGAACGACTCGCCGTCGGCCGCCACCACCATCGCCTCCTGGCTGGCCCAGCTGCCGCCCGCGGCGGCTTCGGCCATCGCCTGGCCGCCGAGCAGGGGATTGGCGAACAGCGAGACCAGCGGGGCGTCGAGCACCGCACCCAGGTGCTGGCGCGCGGCCTGGTTGGCGTAGACCACGCGGCCGTCGCGGCCGTCGGCGAGCAGCACCAGCGCCGGCAGCAGTTCGTTGAGCACGCGAAAGCGCGCCTCGCTCTCGCCGAAGCGCGCGGACATGCGCCGGCCCAGCTCCAGCGCGCGGCGCTGGGTGGTGGCCAGCGACAGCATCAGCAGCGCCAGCAGCACGCTGATGGTGGTGCCGGCGATCAGCACCGCGCGGGTCTCGTCCAGGTCAGCCGCCGCGCCCCGCGGCCACATCCGCAGCTCCCAGCGCCGGCCACCGAACTCGATCCCGCGGACCTGGGCCGGCGCGGTCGCGGGGGTCGGGCCATGGACGAACACCGCCGCGTCCTGCGGCGGGGCATCGAGGTCCACGATCTCCAGGTGCATGTGTTCCAGGATCCGGCCATGCAGCGCCTGCCGCAGCATGGGCTCCAGGCGCAGGCTCACCGCGAGCGCGCCGATCTCGCGTGCGCGCCGGGCGGCCACGGTCCGCGGCCGGGGACCGTGGGAGTAGACCGGCAGGCGCAGGGTGATGCCGCGCGCGAGGTCGTCCCGGGCGTGGTCGAACTGCAGCAGCGGGAACGGCGCGGAAAGGGTCGGGGCGTCGGCGTCGCGCGCCGCGAGCAGGGCCGACAGGTTGCGTGGCTGGGTGGCGATGTCGAGCCCGTAAAGGGCCTCGTTGCCGGCCAGCGGCGAGACCAGCTCGTAGCGGTAGGCCGGCCGGCCACCGGGCATGGCACCGGCGGCGCGCCGGGCGAAGGCGGTGGCGACGAACCCGGGCACGCGGTCATGGGTGCGCAGGTTGTCCTGGTACTGCACGAACAGCGCCTGGTCGATCCGGTCGTTGGACAGGAACACGGTCTGCATCGCGCGCAGCATGTGCGAGGCCGACTCCAGGGGAGCGAGCACGCGGTTGCGGGCGGCATCCGCCAGCGAGCGCTGCATCGCCCCGGCCACCGCGTGCGCTTCCTGCCACTCGCGGTGGGCGACGCCGGCGGTGAGCAGCAGCCCGGCCACCAGCACCAGCGCCGCCCAGGCCGGCGACGCGCGCAGGTCGCCCCGGCGGGGCACCTCCGGCGTGGGCGGCATGTGGTCTCGGAATGGCATCTGGATCCTCGGGTCGGCACCCGGTCCGTTCACGCCGGGGGGCCGTGGCTCACCTGTCGCGTCCGGGCGGCCGGCGCCCTTCCGTCATAGAAGCGGTCCTGGCGCCGGATTCTTGAACCGTCCCGGTCCGCCGCCCGGTCGCGGCCAGCGCGGCGACGCGCCCGCCGCGGCGCCCCCTGCGCCAACGCCGGTCCCGGCGCGGGCCGGCCATCCGCCCGCGGCCGCTCATCCCGGCGGCTCGTACTGGTAGTGCCAGGGCTCGTCGGGGGACCGCAGCGGCCCGCTGAAGGCCGCGCCCGATGCGCGCACGGCCGCGGCCAGGCGCCCGGCCCAGCCGTCGCCGACCCACCGCGAGCGGACGCTGCCGCTGTCCGTGCCGGCGACCAGCGTGCCGCCCCGCATGACCTGGAAATCGTAGGCGCGCCCCTGCCCGTGCGGCGACAGCCCGGGCGCGGCCAGGGTCACCGCCGAGGGCGTGGGCCACTCGCGCAGCCAGCGCCCGAACCCCGCCTGGCCCTGCCGCGCGCACGCCTCCGCCGCGGCGGCGGCCAAGGCGGCGGCGGCCCGGGCGACGGAGGCGTTGGTGTTCCATTTGCGCAGCTGGTCGTCGAGGCTGCGCACCTGCAGGTTCACGTGCAGCGAGTACCCGGGATTGGCGGCCGCGAACGCTGACTGCACCTTGGCCACCTCGGCATGCGCGGTGCGCTGCTCGTCCGAGCCGGCATACGCGTCGATCCGCGCCTGGCTCCAGCTCCAGCGCGCGTCCAGGTCGCGGGCGCGCAGGTAGCTGCGCAAGGCAAGAAGCTGGCGGCCCTCGCCATCGATCCGCGGCAGGACGTCGCGGGCGGGCGCGGGCAGGGCGTGCGCGGCCGCCTGGCGGCAGGCCCCGAGCCCATCCTCCGCCCCGGCGGGCGCGAGCGGCGCCACGCCCAGCAGGAGCGCTGCGATGGAGCGGTAGACACTCGGCGCCACGGCCACTCCAGGGGCGGAAAGGGCGCAGCGTAGGCGGGCAGGGATGAAGGCGGCCTCACGTCACGGCCTGGCCGCGCGCGTGCGCGCTATCCTGCGGCGGCCCACCGGCGCCCTGCGATCCGGCACGGCCCCGTCCGGACGCCCTCCCCCTACGCCGAGTCCCCATGACCCTCGACCGACGCACCTTCCTCGCCGGCGCGGCCTGCGCCGCGGCCGCGATCCCGCTGTCCCTCCCGCTTCGCGCGGCCGCACCCGCGAAGCCGCGGATCGTGGTCAACGCGCTGGGCGGGCTCGGCGACCCGAACGCGCCGGCCGACGCGATGGTGCCGCAGCTCACGCCGCGGGTCCTGGCCGAAGCGCGCGCCTCGGGGTTGACCGCGGTCAACGTCACCCTGGGCTACGTGGCCGGCCCGGAGGATCCGTTCGAGGCCAGCGTGCGCGACGTCGCCGCGACCGACGCGCTGGTGCGCGCGCATGCGACCGACGTGCTCAAGGTGCTGTCGGCCGCGGACATCCGCCGCGCGCATGCCGACGGCCGGATCGGCCTTATCTACGGCTTCCAGAACGGCGCCATGCTCGGCGACGACGCCAGCCGGGTGGACATCTTCAGCGACCTGGGCGTGCGCGTGTTCCAGCTCACCTACAACCCCGCCAACCAGCTCGGCGACGGGGCGATGGCCCCGGGCAACCGCGGCCTGAGCCCGTTCGGCCGCGAGGTCGTCGCGCGGCTCAACCAGCGCCGGGTGATGGTCGACCTCTCGCACAGCGGCGAGCGCACCTGCCTGGAGGCGACCCGGCTGTCGACCGCACCGGTGTCGATCAACCACACCGGCTGCCGCGCGGTCACCGACCTGCCGCGCAACAAGACCGACGCGGAACTGCGCGCGGTCGCCGAGCGCGGCGGCTTCGTCGGCATCTACTTCATGCCGTTCCTGGACATCTCCGGGCACGCGCGCGCCGAACACGTGGTCGCGCACCTCGAGCACGCGGTGAAGGTATGCGGCGAGGAACACGTCGGCATCGGCACCGACGGCACCGTCACCCAGGTCGACGACCTGGCCGCCTATCGCGAAGCGCTGGCCCGCGAGGTCGCCGCGCGCCAGGCCGCGGGGATCAGCGCGGCCGGCGAGCGCGCCGATACCTACCCGTTCGTGCCCGACCTGCGCGGGCCGGAACAGTTCCGCGCGCTCGCCGCGCGGCTGCAGGCCAGGGGCTGGCCGGAAAGCCGGATCGACCGCGTGCTCGGCCTGAACTTCCTGCGCTACGCCGAATCCGTCTGGGGCGCCTGAGCGGCACCCGTTGCGCACGCTGGCCCGGAACGCGCGTGCCAGCCGGGCGGCGGGGCCCCGCCCCGCCGCGTCCGCGCCGGGCTACTCGGCCACCGCCCCGCCCAGGTGCGGGGCCAGGAACGCCAGCAGCCGCGTGTAGTACTCGCGGCGGTGCTCGCGCGTGTAGAAGCCATGGCCTTCGTTGGGGTAGTACAGCGTCTCCACCGGCACGCCGGCCTTCTTCAGCGCCTTTTCCATCTGCCGGGTGTGTTCCACCGGCGCGCGCTCGTCCTTGCCGCCGGCGGCCAGGAACACCGGCACCTTGATCCGGTCGGCGAGGTTGACCGGCGAGCGCGCGGCCAGCGCGTTGCGGTCGCCCATCCATTCCAGCGCCCAGGTCCGGCCCGAGCGGCTGCGGCTGGAGGCGTCGCGGTGCATCATCGGCAGGTCGTACACGCCGACGTAGCCGGCCGCGCAGCGGTACAGGTCCGGCTCGCGGGCGGCGCCCATCAGCGCGGCGTAGCCACCGTAGCTGGCGCCGTAGATGCAGATCCTCGACGCATCGGCGATGCCCTCGCGCACCGCCCAGCGGGTGGCGTCGGTGAGGTCGTCCTGCATCGCCCCGCCCCATTGCTGGTGGCCGGCCTGCAGGAACGCGCGGCCGTAGTTGCCCGAGCCGCGGTAGTTGACCCGCAGCACCGCGTAGCCGGCCGCGGCCAGGATCTGCGCGTCGTCGTCGAACCCCCAGCCATCGAACACCCCGAACGGCCCGCCGTGCGGCAGCAGCACCAGCGGGCGCGGGCCGGCCGCCGCCCCGCGCGGCTCGGTGAGGTAGCCGTGCAGGGCCAGGCCGTCGCGCGCCTTGAAGCTGACCTGGCGGGTGGCCGGCATCGCGTCGGGCATGAACCATTCGCGCCGGCTGAACACCCGGTCCGCGCGCTTGGTCTGGGTGTTGAAGCGGAAGTAGTCGCCGTTGTTGCGGTCGCTCCACACGTACAGCAGCACTTCCCGGCCGTCGGCCGTGGCCGAGGTCATGCGCACCGCGTCGCCGCGGAACGCCTTTTCCAGGCTGCGGTAGAAGCGCGCGGTCGGGTGGCCTTCGTCGAAAAAGCGGTTGTGCACGCGGTCGGTCATGTAGGACGCGCCGATCGGCGTGCGCCCGTCCAGGTCGTAGAGCACCTGGTAGGGGTCGGCCACCGGGTCGCGCAGCAGGTCGCGGTACTCGCCGGTGGCCGGGTTCCAGCTGACGATCGCATCCGGCCCTTCGGCGCGCTCGGCCTGCAGGTACGCCAGGCCGCCGTCGGCGCTGAAGCCGAGCGGGACCTCGCGCCGGTGGCTGACGGCCTCGTCGTTGACCAGGCGCCATTTTTCGCCGCCGCGCTCGCGGTAGTACAGCCGGGCGTTGTTGTCGGTGTCGGCGCCGTGGGCGAAGCGGACCTCGCCACTCGCGTCGGCGACGAAGCTGGCGCGGCGCACCGGGGCGGTGGCCAGCAGGTCGCGCTTGCGCGTGTAGATGTCGAGCTTCTCGATGCGGATGTAGGGGTCGCTGTCGCTGACCGACATCGCCGACACCAGCACCTTCTCCGGCTGCCCGGGCAGGGTGTCGAGCATGAACACCGCCCGCTCCAGCTCGCTGCGGTAGGTGGCGGTGATGCCCGGCGAGGCGTCGACGCCGTACGGGCTGGCCAGCAGCTTGACGTTCTTGCCGTCGGCGTTGACCGCGTGCAGCTCGCCGCGCACCGATGGCGTGTCGCGCGAGCCGTGGCGCTCGGCCATGGACACGACCACGCGCTCGTTGTTGGCCCACCAGAAGTCGTCGACCACCGAATCGGCGTCGCCCATGATCTTGGTGGTCGGCGTGCCGTCGGCGCGGCGCACCACCACCAGCGCGGTGCGGTCCTCCAGCGGCATGGTCACCGCGTAGTAGGCGCCGTCGGGCGAGATCTTCACCCGCTCGTACCGGTCCTGTTTCAGGAACGGCTCGAGGTCCAGCCTGGCGGGCGCCGCGGCCGCGGCCGGCATCGCCCACGAACACGCGCCGGCCAGCAGCACGCCGGCCAGACTCCCGCGAAGAAGCATTCCCCACCCCCTGTCGTCCCCGGCGCCATGGTGGCAAGCCGGCGCTGCGCTTGTCCATCGACGGCGGTCACATGCCCGCGACCCGCGATGCCCGGTACGATGCCCGCCCGCCACCGATGCGCACGCCGTGCCCCGCCATTCCGGACCCCTGCTGACCCGCGAGACCGCCGATTCCCTGCTGGCCGCGCATGCCCGTGGCGAGCCCGAGTGGTGCGGCTCGCTGGACCTGGGGCGCAACGGGGGCCGTGCCGCGCTGGGCGTCGATGGCTGGCAATGGGGCGACGCGCGTTACCCGTATCCGGACAGGCTCAAGGACCGCACGGTCTACTGGTTCGACGGCGACGACTGGATGCCGGTGTCGCGCTATGCCGGTTCGCTGATCAAGCTGGTGCCGACCGAATGGGGCACGCCGACGTTCGAGATCGACGGCATCAAGATGCTGCCGACGTCGAAGGAATCGCCGCTGGACGATGCGCGGCGCAAGGTCGCCCTGGTCGAGCCGCGGGGCAAGGTCGTGCTCGACACGTGCGGCGGGCTGGGCTACTTCGCCGCGTGCTGCCTGGAGGCGGGCGTGGCCCGCATCCATTCGTTCGAGAAGAACGAAAGCGTGCTCTGGCTGCGCACGCTCAACCCCTGGTCGCCGGACCCGGAAGCGCCGGCCAGTGGCGGCCGCCTGCAGTTGGCCCATGCGGACGTGACCGTCGCCATCGCCACGCTGGCCGACGCGTCGGTCGACGCGGTGCTGCACGACCCGCCGCGCTTCGGGATCGCCGGCGAGCTCTACTCGCTCGCCTTCTACACCCAGCTGGCCCGCGTGCTGCGCCGCGGCGGCCGCCTGTTCCACTACACCGGCAGCCCCAACCGGCTGACCAGCGGCCGCGACGTCCCGCGCGAGGTCGCCGCGCGCCTGCAGAAGGCCGGCTTCGCCGCCCAGCTGGCGCTGGACGGGGTGCTGGCCACCCGCCGCTGATCAGCCATCGCCGCTTCCGGCGGCTTCGATGCCGCGCCCGCGCCGCGATTCCAGGCCGATGTAGACCAGGCCGGCGCAGGCCAGCGGCAGCAGGTAGTAGAGCGCGCGGTAGGCGAGCAGCGCGGCGAGCACCGGCGGCTGGCCCAGTTCGCGCCCCAGGGTGAGCAGGAAGGCCGATTCCCACGCGCCCAGGCCGGCCGGGGTATGCAGGACCACGCCGATCACCGCCGCCACCAGCACCAGTGCCAGCACCCGCGGGTACGCCACGCCGGCGGGCAGCAGCAGGAACAGGATCGCGCCGAGGACCGCCCAGTTCAGGGTCGACAGTGCCAGCTGCAGCGATGCCATGCGCAGCGTCGGCACGCGCAGCGCATGGCCGCGGAAGGCCAGCGTGTCTCCGCCGCGCCGGCCGCACAGCACCCCATAGGCGCCCACCAGCGCCAGCATCGCGATGCCGGCCAGCCGCCATGCGTCGCGGTCGCCGGCACCGGGAGGCAGCGGCAGCGTGGTCGCCGCGAGCACGGCGCCCGCCAGGGCCGCGTATCCCAGCCAGTTGGTGAGCACCGCGAATCCGGCGATGCGCGCCACGCGCGCCGCAGGCACTCCGGCGCGGGTATACAGGCGCAGGCGCGCGCCGCCGGCGCCGAGCACGGCGCCCAGGTTGAGCGTCACCGCGTAGCAGACGAAGCCGATCGCCGCGGTCCGCCCGGGCGGGAGACCGTGGCCCACCTGGCGCCGCGCCACCAGTTCGTAGGCGCAGTAGAGCGCGTAACTCGCCGCGACCAGGCCCAGGCAGGCCGCCAGCGTGGCCACGTCGAGGCTGCGCAGCGCGATGCCGACCGCGGGCCAGTCCACCGAGCGCGCATGGCGCGCACCCAGTACCAGCACCGCGACCAGCACCCCGGCGACCAGCAGGTTGCCGGCCCGCCGGCGCCAGCGCGCCGGTAGCGCCCTCACGCCCGGCGCCGCCCGCGCGGCGCCACCGCGTCGTGGCCGGCGGAGCCGGCAGCCTGCGCCGCCGCGCCCGCGCGCCCGCCCCGCGTCGCTTCCGCGAGCGGCACCACCCGCGGCCGGTGCGCCGGCAACCACCCCGCCCATGCCGGAAACCGGCGCAGCACGTGGTACAGCAGCGACGACGGCAGCCACCACCGCCGGCCGCGCGCGGCGGCGGCCGCGGCGACGGGCGTGCAGTCGTCCCGCCACATCCGCTGCATGCGCGCTCGCAGCTGGCGGTTGAACATGCGGTCGCGCACCAGCAGGTTGGCCTCCAGGTTGAGCGACAGGCTCAGCGGGTCCAGGTTGCTGGACCCCACGGTCGCCCATTCCTCGTCCACCAGCGCGACCTTGCCGTGGAACGGGCGCGCGCAGTATTCGTAGATCTCCACGCCATCGCGCATCAGGTGGCGGTACAGCGACCGGGCGGCCAGCATCGCCGCGGGGACGTCCGGCTCGCCCTGGAGGATCAGGCGCACGGTCACGCCGCGCCGCGCCGCATGGCGCAGCTCGCGCAGGAAGCCGTAACCGGGGAAGAAGTACGCGTTGGCGATGATGATCTCCGACTTCGCCGCGCGGATCGCCTCGCGGTACGCACGCTCGATGTCGGTGCGATGGTGGCGGTTGTCGCGCACCACGAAGGCCGCGTCCGCCCGGCCCTGTGTCTCCGTCTCCGCGCCGGCCGCGGGCGTGGCCCCGGCCGCACCCTCGCGGACGAAGCGGTGGATGCCGGCGACCACCGGGCCTTCCACCTCGACCGCGTAGTCCTGCTTGGCGTCCGGCCCGAAGGTGCGCAGGTGGTCGGCCGAGTAGTTGATCCCGCCCACGAAGGCGCGCGCGCCGTCGACCACGAGCAGCTTGCGGTGCATGCGCCGGAACAGGTTCAGGCGCATGCCGAGCAGCGTCGGCTGCGGGTCGAAGGCGCGGAAGTCGACCCCCGCCTGGACCAGCGGGTCGAGGAACCCGGGCGAGAAGCCCGGCGAACCGTAACCGTCCACCAGCACCCGGATCTTCACCCCGCGCCGTGCCGCATCCAGCAGTCGTCGCTGCAGGGCCCAGCCGACCTCGTCCTCGAACAGGATGAAGGTCTCCAGCTGCAACTCGGTTCGCGCCGCATCGATGGCGGCGAACACCCGCCGGTAGAAGGCCTCGCCGTTCTCCAGCAGCTCCAGGCGGTTGCCCTGCGTCCAGCGCAGGCCCGCGGCCGGGTCGAGCCGGCTCATGCCGCCGCCCCCGCCAGGACCAGCCGCGCGGAGAGCGTGGCGTGGTCCGACAGCCGCGACCAGGGCGCGGCGCTGTGCACGGTGGCCTCGGCGATGGCCAGGCCGCGCACGTAGATGCGGTCCAGCGGCAACAGCGGCCAGCGCGCCGGGAAACTGCGCGCGAGGCGACCCCGGCGCTCCTCGAACACCTCCAGCAGGCCGCAGTCGCGCAGCCGGCGATGGCCGGCTGCGCGCCAGTCGTTGAAGTCGCCCGCCACCACCACCGCCTCGGACGAGGGGATGCGCTCGCGAAGGTGCGCGCACAGCAGGTCGAGCTGGCGTCGCCGGTGCGCTTCCTGCAGCCCCAGATGGACGCATACCGCGTGCAGGCACCCGGCGCGTCCGGGCAGTGCCAGCACGCAGTGCAGCAGGCCGCGGTTCTCGTGCCCGGCGATCGATACGTCATGGTTCTCGTGGCGCACGATCGGCAGCATCGAAAGCACGGCGTTGCCGTGGTGGCCCTCCGGATAGACCGCGTTGCGGCCGTAGGCGTATTGCGGCCAGAGGCTGTCGGCGAGGAATTCGTACTGCGGCACCGGCGGCCAGGCGGGATGGCGGCGAGCGTGGCCGCGGTGCGCCCCGGTCACCTCCTGCAGGAACACCATGTCCGCGCCGACCATGCGGATGGCCTCGCGCAGCTGCGGCAGCATGAACCTGCGCTGCAGCATGTCGAACCCCTTGTGGATGTTGGCGGTCAGCACGCGCAGGGACAGCGGTCCGGATGTCACGGCTTCCTGGATCGCGGCGGCGGGGCCCGCCCGCGCTGGGCCGCGCCGCGTGTCATCCGCAGCGTCCCGGACGGGCGGCGCGACGTCGAGCGGGGGCGCGGGGGCGGCGGACATGGCGGGGGAAGCGGGACGAGGCACTGCGGATCCATGGTCGCCACGCCGCCGCGAAGCGGCGATGAAAGGACGCCGGGTGGCGGACTGCCCGTGCCCGGCGAAAAAAACGGACGCCACCGCAACGACGAGCGGCGGTGGCGTCCGGCTCCTGCCCGGGTCGGGGCGGTGGTGCTCAGTGGGGGCGTGCGACGCCCTGCAGCAGTTCCTGCGACGCCTTGGTGTCGCGACTGTGCGCGAAGTTGGCGAGCGAGACGATCCCGACCAGCCGCTTGTCGCGGTCCACCACCGGCAGGCGGCGCAGCTCCAGGTCGGCCATGTTCGCGGCGACCTCGTCGATGTCGTCGTCGGCGTAGCAGTACTTCACGTCCGGCGACATCACCTGGCGCACGGTCGCGTCCGCGCCCAGGCCCTTGGCCAGCGCGCGCACCACGATGTCGCGGTCGGTGAGGAAGCCGACCAGGCGGTCGTTCTCGCCCACCGGCAGGCTGCCGATGTCGTGCTTGGCCATCACGCCTGCGGCGCGACCCAGGGTGTCGTCGGGCGAGATGACGCAGACGTCGCCGCTCATGACTTCGCTGATTCGCATGGGGATCTCCTCGGTTCGGTCACGCCTGGGCGGCGTGTTCCGGCACGCGAGGATCGCCAGCGGCGGATTAAGCGCCCGGCAAGGCGGTGCATCGAGGGTGTTAACACCCGTGCGCGCCGCGCGCCGGCGGCGGGTCTCAGCCCGGGATCGGCGGCAACTCCGGTGCGTCCAGGCCGTCGAACGGATCGCGCCAGGCTTCGAGCATCCCGAGCCGGTGGTACCAGCCGGCCAGCGCCGGATAGTCCGCCAGCGGCAGGCCCGAGACATCGTGCCCCGGCAGGAAGGTGGCCATGCGGAAGTCGGCGTAGGACAGGCCATCCTCGAGCAGCCAGTCGCGCCGCGACAGCTCGGCCTCCAGCAGCGCGGCACCGGCGGCGAACCCGCGCAGCCCCTCGTCGACCTTGGCCGGGTCGACCGGGCCCTGGCCGTAGCGCTGCTTGGTGCAACGCTCGTATTGCACGATCTCGCAGGCGCGGACGAAGTTCTCCTTGCCCCAGCTCAGCCACTGGACCATGCGCGGCTCGCATCCGCCGGTGCGCCAGAACCCGGCGCCGGCGTCGCGCGACAGCCGGCAGGCGATCGCGTCGGTTTCCCACAGGCTGCCGCCGTCGTCGAACACGAGGATGGGCAGGCGCAGCGTCGGGTTGTACCGCAGGTAGCGCGAGGCCTGGCCCGGCGCGAGCGGGGCCGCGAACTCGAACGCCACCCGGGCGCCGACCTGGCGCGCCACCGCCACCGCCAGGCGCGGATTCGGATTGCGGCTGAAGAGCAGCTTCACGGCACCCGCCCGGGCTGCGCGCGGTGCCACGCCACCAGGGCATTGGCGTGGCCATGGCCGAGCCCGTGCTCGCGCTTCAGCACCGCCACCTGCTGCATGTGGCCCACCCCGTCGAGCCCGTCGAGCAGCGCCAGCCAGTGCGCCACCGGCTGGCCGTAGGTCTTCTCGATTGACGGGAAGTACGAGGCGGGTCCCCTGATGGGCTGGCTGTCGCTGGCCATGGACGGCTCCTGTGGATGGTGTCCAGTCGACGCGCGGGGAACGGCGCATTCGACATGTCGCCGGCAGCGGATCGCTCAGGCCGCGGCAGGCCCCGCGACCGGCGACAGCAGGCCGCGCCGGCGGAACCAGGCCTCCACCGGCACCGTGAGCAGCGGCGGAACCGCCGCCAGCAACGCCACCAGCAGCGCCCACATCGGCCAGCGCTGGCGCACGCCGGCGTAGAAGCTGGCCGCGACATAGAACAGGAACGCCGCGCCGTGCAGCCGTCCGAACAGCCACACGCCCAGTTCCGTCGTGCCGGTCCCGTACTTGAGCAGCATCCCGAGCAGCAGCCCGGCCCAGGTGAAGGCCTCGACGAAGGCGGCGACGCTGAAGAGGCGGCCGGTGGACGAGAGCGGGCGTGCGGGCATCGTGGATCCTGTCGAACGGGCGGGCCGGCAGGATAGCCGCTGCGGCCGCCGCGGGCCGGTGTCAGCGCGGCCCCTGGACGCCCGCGGCGAGGTATCGCACCAGATGCGCCAGCGCCGCGCGCGCGTCGCCGACCACCAGCGGGGCGGGCACCGACAGCATCAGGTTCAGCGGCAGGCCGAACTCCTCGATGCTCCAGCCGTGCACATCCAGCACGCCGTCCGGGCCGATCGCCTGCGGGTGCCGCTCGCGGATGCGCTCGGCGAAGCTGCCGCGCTCGGGGATGTAGCCGAACACCGGCTTGCCCTTGGCCACCGCGTAGCCGACCTCGAAGCAGGTGCCACTGTCCGGCTCCGGGCCGCGGAAGAAGTCCAGGTTGGCCAGCACCGCGTCGGCGCGTTCGATCAGGCCGATGTTGGCGCGGTAGATCCACCCCGCCTGCGCGGCAGGGTCGGTGATGCCGGGCGGCACCTCCTGGTCGAGCGGGAACAGGCCCTCGATGCCGAACCCCGCGCACAGCGCCTTCAGTTCGCGGCCACGCGCCTGCGCGTCGGGGCGGAACACGTCGGGACCGGCGAGGTAGAGCGAACGGATCATGCGGTGCGCGCAAGGGCGTGGGGCCCGCATTGTCGGCCATCCGGCCCGCGGCGTGCAGCCGCGGCCGGTGCGCATCCGGTTTGACAGGGATCGAAGCGACCCCACAGCATCGGCCATCGCATCGAGGGGATCACGCTTGGACCGACGCATGTTCCTGGCCACGGGTGGATGGTCGATGGCGGCCTCGCTGCTGCCAGCAGGCGCCCACGCCGCCGCGGCCACCCCCGCGGGCTCGCCGTCCCGCATCGACTTCGTCTCCGACGGCCTGGGGCTGGAGCCGCGCGAGTATGCCGCGCAGCTGCAGGAGGCGGCGGCCATGGTGGCCGCGGACAACTACTCGCGCGGCGGGATCATCGAACGCCTCGAACGCGACTTCGCCCGGCGCCTCGGCAAGCCGGCGGCGATGTTCGTGCCGACCGGCACGCTGGCCAACCACCTGGCGGTGCGGCGCCTGGCCGGCGACGACCGGCGCGTCCTGGTCCAGGCCGAGAGCCACCTCTACAACGACAGCGGCGACGGCGCGCAGGCGCTGAGCGGCCTGAACCTGGTGCCGCTCGCCGCCGGCCAGACCACGCCGGGCCTGGACGAGGTGCAGGCGTGGGTCGAGCGCTCGGGGCGCGGGCGGGTGCGCAACGACGTGGGCGTGATCTCGATCGAGTCCCCGGTGCGCCGTCGCGACCACGCCATGGTCGACTTCGCCCGACTGGAGGCGCTCAGCCGCTACGCACGCGAACACGGCATCCGCCTGCACCTGGACGGCGCGCGCCTGTTCACCCTGCCGTTCCACTCCGGCCGGCCGCTGGTGGAATGGACCGGGCTGTTCGACACGGTGTACGTCTCGCTCTGGAAGCACTTCAACGGCGCCTGTGGGGCCATCCTGGCCGGGAGCGAGGCGTTCGTCGACGGCCTGTACCACGAGCGGCGGATGTTCGGCGGCGCGCTGCCGGCCGCCTGGCCGCAGGTAGCGCTGGTGGAACGTTACGCCGGGCGCTTCGAACAGGACTACGCCGCCGCGTGGCGCGTCGCCGATGCGTTGCTCGGCCAGCTGGATGCCAGCGGACTCTACCGCGCGCGCCGGCTGCCGGATGGCACCAGCCGCTGCTTCCTGTCGGTCCGGGACAACGACCCGGTGCGCGTGGCCCAACGGCTGCGCGCGCACGACGTGGTCCTGCCGTCGCCGCATCCGGACAGCGGCGAGTTCGCGCTGCAGGTCAACCCGACCCTGCTGCGGGCCGACCCCGCCGCGCTCGCGCGCAGCTTCGTGGCGGCCGCGCGCGCCTGAGCGGCCCGGCTACTCCGCTTCGCCTTCGTCGCCTTCGCCACGGCCGGCATCCCGCCGGCCTGGCGTGTGCGCGGCCACGTCGCCGGCCTGGCCGTAGCTGCCGCTCTGGCCGAAGTCGGGCTGGGTGGAGCCGTCGCGCTGCGGCTGGCCATCGGGCTCGCCTTCGCCCAGGTGGCCGCCCTTGCCATGGCCGCGCGGGTAGAACCCCTCGCCTGCGCCGCTTTCAGGCAAGGGCGCCGATGGATCATCGCGGCCGTGGCCGGTGATGTCCGTGTCCGGGCCATCGCCACGGTAGGCGGACTGGCGTTCGTCGTGGGTGCTGAGCGGCCTGGCCATCGCGAAATGCCTGCTTGGTGGGGAACCGCAGCTTCGACGGGCAGCGATGAAATTCCCGTCCAGCGCCGTTGCAGGTCTTTCACTCGCGCGGCGGATGGGCGTCCAGGTAGTCGATCGCCCAGCCGAGCACCGCCGCGTCCGGCAGGTGGTGGTCCAGGCCGGGGACCTCGATGAACTCGACGTGGTCGAGGCCGGCACCGCGGAAGCGCCGGCTGACGCTGCGGCCTTCGTCGAGGTTGAAGTCGTCGGAGCCGTTGACGAACACGTAGCCACGCTCGCGCATCAGCGGCAGGTCGCGCGGCGGTTCGCGGCCCCATGCGCTGGCGCCGCCCATGAACACGTAGCCGCGGAAGGCCTGCGGATACAGCGGTGCCATCCGCGAGGCCACGCGGCTGCCGCCGGAAAAACCGGCCAGGTAGATCCGCCGCGGATCGATGTCATGGGCGCGGGCGGCCAGGCGCGCGGCCAGCAGTGCCTGCAGCACCCGCCGCTGGGTGGAGGCGTCGTTGCCGGCGTCGTCGGCGCCGATCCAGACGAGGTTCTTCTCGACCAGCAGCGGGCGCCACATCGCCGGGACGGTGCCGCTGCCGTTCGCGCTGACGAACACGACGAGCCCCTGCGGCGCGCGCGCCGCCGCGTCGCGGGGTGCGCTGATCCGCCAGCGCAAGGTCTCGTCGCGCCCGAAATAGGCCAGGAACGGGGCGATGTCGTCGGCGCCGACCAGCTGCGACAGCGGCGCCTCGACGGTCGTGTCCACCCAGGGCAGCGGCGGCACCGCCTCCGCCCCGACAGCGGGCTCCGCCCGGAGTGCCGGCACGGCCCCCAGTACAAGCGCCGCGATGAGCGCCATCACCCGCGGCGTGCCTGCCGCTGTTCCCCCAGGCGTTCCCATCCCCACCCCACTCCCTGCAGCGTGCGGCCGACGCGCACGTGGCCGGCGCACGGTAGCAGCATCCCGGGGATGCCGGCACGGCGGTGCGGCATGGCCAGGGCCACCCGCTGCCCGAGTGGACGGCGTGCCGTTCCAGCGAGGCGGGCAGGAAGGGCGAATACCGACTGAACGACCGGTGGCCGTGGCGCACGCCGGCCGCGGGCCGGCGTAGTGTCGGACCCGGGGCGACCGGCCCCGCTGCTGGGAGCGAGCCATGGCGTTCAGTACCGCAGGACGATCCGTACCTCTGGCCGACATCAACGTCACCCCGCTGGTGGACGTGATGCTGGTGCTCCTGATCATCTTCATCGTCACCACGCCGATCGTGGCCAGGCCGATCCACCTCCAGTTGCCGCAACGCGTCGACCGCCCGATCGACCGCCCGGATCCGCCGCCGCCGGTGACGCTGCGACTGGACGCATCCAACCAGCTCAGCTGGGACGGGGCTTCGATCGGCATGGGTGAACTGCGTACGCGGTTGCAGGCCCAGGCATGGGCGCATCCGGGCAACGAGCCCGAGTTGCGCATCGCCACCGACGCCGGCGCGGACTACGAAGGCCTCGCGAAGGTCCTCGCCATCGCGGAAGCCACCGGGATGCGGCGCATCTCGTTCGTGCGCTGAAGGACGCCCCGCCCGCGCTGCGGCGCGGGCGGGCCGCCGGGGAGCGGGCCTAGAACATCCCCAGCGTGTTCGGCGAGTCCCTGGGGATCTCCTGGCCAAGGTCCCACAGCTCGACGATCCGGCCGGCGCCGAAGCGGACGATGTGGACCACCGCGTATTCGGTGACGCCGTCGGCGCGGCGCAGGTGCGACAGCACCGCGACGCGGTCGCCGCCATCGATCACCTGGCGCGGCTCGAACGACGTGTTCGGCTCGCTGGCCGCGCTCTGCTCCATCGCGTCCAGCAGCGACTGGCGGTCGCCGGGAAACCACGCGTTGTGGTGGACGAAGTCCGCGGCGACGTAGCGGTCGAACGCGGCGCGCACCTCCCCGCCGGCGCACATGCGCAGGAAGGTGGTGGCGATGGCGGCGTGGTCCATGGCGCGGCTCCCGTGGAAGGAAACGCCACCTTAGCGCGCGACCGCCGCGCCGGCGTCGACGCCGGCGCCCGCATCGTCAGGCGGGCGCGCCCTGCCCGGTCGCCGGCGCCGGCCTGATCAGCCCCCACTCGCGCCACGCGTAGTAAAGCGCGACCAGGATCATCATCCCGCCCACGCCGAGGAAGATCGGCCGGGCGACCTCGTTGGCGTGCGCCGACTCGAACACGTGGAAGCCGGCGTGGCCCATCGGCGAGGCATGGGCCACGCACAGCAGGCCGACCCCGAGGTTGAGCGCCACGTCCACCCGCCGCAGCCAGGCCGGCCGCGTGCCGAGCACCAGCGCGACCGCGTGCTGCACCGCCATCGCCAGCAGCAGTGCGAAGGTGAGCATGCGCTGCCAGCTCGCGGCGAACTGCGGGTCCAGGCGCAGGCCGTCCAGTGGCAGCGACGCCGGCAGCAGCACGCCGGCGAAGCCCACCGGATCGGCGTACATCGCCACCGGAAACACCAGCGTGGCGACCAGCGACAGTGCCGACAGGCCGCGCGGCATCCACGCCGGCCCGTGGCTGGGCTTCCAGTGGAACGCGCCGGGCCGCCGCCGGCGCACCCAGCCGGCCACCACGAACCACACCAGCAGCAGCCCGAGCCACTGCAGGAACAGCGCATCCACTTCGATCGTCCCGGGGTTGAGCAGCGCGTGCATGAGCAGTACCGCCGCGCCGCCCACGGCCCAGATCACCAGGTGGCGCGCGTCGGTGGCCTCCACCGGGGCCGGCCGCGCGTGGTAGCGCTGCGCGGCGTCGGCCGGGCGACCGAATTCCGCCAGCAGCGCCATCGCCATGGCCCGGTCGGGGGCGTGGCCGGCCGCCTGCGCGCGGCCGGCGAGCTCCTCGTCCAGCAGGGCGTGCAGTTCGAAGGCGACATCGTCGCGGCGACTGCGCGGCAGGCACGCGGCGACGTCGCGCACGTACGACTGGATGATCTCGTTGACGTCCATCACGGCGTGTCCTCCTGCAGGAATCCATCCATCACCCGGACCTGGTCGCGCCAGGCCGCGGCCAGCGATGCGTATGCGCGAGCGCCCTCGGCGCTGAGGCGGTAGTAGCGCCGCGGTGGCGCGTGGCCGGTGTTCCATTCGCTGGCCAGCAGCCCTTGCGCCTCGAGCCGGCGCAGCAGCGGATAGAGCGTGCCTTCCTCCACCGGCATGCCGCCCTCGGCCAGCGCCTGGCGCAGCGAGTAGCCGTACTGCGGCACCTGCAGGCGCGACAGCACCGCCAGCACCAGCACCCCGCGCCGCAGTTCGGTCAGTCCCGTGCCGTCCCGTTCTACCATGCGCCACCTCGTACTGTTCGACGCACAGTACGTTCGCCCCCTTACTGTGTCAAGCACAGTAGTGCGTCCGAGGCCGGTCCCGACCGCGGCCGTCTTTACGAAGCGATGACCCCGGGGTCACGGAGGCCACACCGGCCGCGCCGGAAGCTGTGGATCCCCACCCCGCAGGAGAGCCCCCATGCACCTGATCGTGAAAACCGCCGCTGCCGCCGCCCTCGGCGTCCTGGCCTGGAAGGCGTGGCAGCGCCGCCGGGCCACCGTGTCCACGGACGGCCTGCGCGATGCGGGCGAAATCACGCCGGCGCACGGCGATCCGCGGGTGCCGGCGGTCGAGGAGGACGTCTCCTACGAACCGCGCGTGGCCGCCCATTCAAGCCCCGGCTTCGGCGGCTGAGCCTCGCAGGCGCTCCGGCGCGGGCCCCGGTCCCGCCGGAGCCGCGGTCGCCGCGCCACGGGTGGCCCGGGTCCCCGCTAGGGCAACCGATGGAAGGTGATGGTCTGCAGCACCGGCGTGCCGTCGCGGCCGAAGAAGGCCTTGGTCTCGGTCAGCCGCGCGCCGTCCGCGCTGACGGTATAGACGCGGGTGGATGCCGGCGCGCCGTGGTCCACCAGCTGCATCACCAGCACGCCGGGGGCGGGCATCTTCATCGCCGAGACGTCGGCCCAGTAGTTGCCACTGACGCGGCCGGGCGTCCCATCCAGCGGCAACGACGCTTCGGCGCGCATGACCTCCCCGCCCGGATGCACGATCTCGACCCGGGTAAACCACTGGCCATTGCCCGGATCCTGGAATTCGAGCGCCACCCGCTTCGGCCGCGCCTCCGGCGGCATCGGCAGGCTCGCCACGTCGATCGCCCAGCGACCGACCAGTGGCGAAGTGGCTGCCGGCGTTTCGCCGGCGGCGGCGGCGGTGGCCTGCAGCGCCAGCATGGCGCCGAATGCGAACGACAACCTGCTCATGCGTTCCTCCGGTGGGCGCGGGATCGGGACACGGTCGATCACGCCGTGGGCGGGCGCGGGCGCTTCCATAGCCGGACCAGGCCGCAAACCAGCCCCAGGCCGATCGTCGCCAGCCACTGCCACAGCGGCATGAACACGAACACCAGCCCGCCCTGCGCATCGATATGGACGAAAGCCGCGTCGACGTAGGCGACCAGGCCGACGATCGCGATCACCGCCGCCCCGGCCGCGAACACGCGCCATGCCAGCGGCGACCCGCGCAGCAGCCGGGCGGCGAGCGCCATCCCCGCCAGCGGCGACACCGCCCACAGCAGCATCGCCCCCAGCACCTGCCACCCGGTGGCGTCGTAGCTGGCGTAACCGGCCCATGGCCTCGCCATCCACAGCGCCACGCCGACCGTGGCCACTGCGCACGCGACCAGGAACACCCGCAGCCAGCGCATCATGCGGCCGCGCTCAATGCCGGGTCACGACGATCGGCTCGCCGCGGGTAATGACCATCGTGTGCTCGAACTGCGCCGAGCGGTTGCCCGCCGCGCCCACCAGCGTCCAGCCGTCGCCGGACTCCTCGACCAGGCGGCTGCGGGTGGAAATGAAGGGTTCGATGGTGATCACCAGGCCCTCGTGCAGCATCCGGGTGTCGTCGGGATCGTAGTAGCCGCAGATCTGTCCCGGTTCTTCGTGCAGCGCCCGGCCGACGCCGTGGCTGGCCAGGTTCTCGATCACGCGGAAGCCGAAGCGGCGCGCGGTGGCCTCGATCGCCCGGCCGATGCCGTTGAGCGGCTGGCCGGCGCGGGCCACCTTCATCGCCTCGGCCAGGGCGATGCGCGCGGCGTGGCACAGGCGCGTGTCGCGCGGCGCCGCGGCCGGCAGCACGCGGGTGCCCCCCGTGTCGGCGAAGTAACCGTCCAGTTCGGCGGACACGTCGACGTTGAGCACGTCGCCGGCACGCAGCACGCGCGCCCCGGGGATGCCGTGCGCGGCCTCCTCGTTGACGCTGATGCAGGTCGCGCCCGGGAACCCGTACACCAGGCGCGGTGCCGGCTGGGCGCCGGCCTCGCCAAGCATGCGCTCGCCGATGGCGTCGAGGTCTGCGGTCGTCATGCCCGGCCGCGCGGCCGCCAGCATCGCCTCGCGCACGCGGGCGACGATGGCGCCGATGCGCTGCAGGGCTTCGATGTCGGATGCGGATTCGATGGTCATGGGGCCAGTCTAACCGCCCCGCGCGCAGGCGAGCGGCGGGGCCGGGAGAAGCGTCGCCACGCGATCGCCGCGCGGCCCGCGGCGACATCCACGCCGCACCGTCACGTCACGTTACGCAACGTCACGTCATTTCACCTGCGGCGCGCGCCACCGGCCGCGCCGCACGCCGTGCAGAGGAGCCGCACGCCCGCCGGGGCCGGCGCGCGGGCCGGCCGGGGGCACGTACGCGCGCATGATGCCGGACAGCGACCTCAGCGCAGGTCGACCTTGCCGACCTTGTCCTCGTAATCCTTCTTCGGGTCGATGCCCATCAGCATCTTCACCCCGGCCAGCAGGTTGTTCTCGTTGAGCCACACCTCGCCCTGGTCTGGATCCAGGCGCAGCAGCGCCAGCTTCGGATCGTCCTTGCCTTCGTACCAGGCCGCCACGAACGGATTCCAGAGGCGCTCGACCACCGCGCGGTCGGTATCCACCGCCAGCAGGCCGCCGATGCTGGCGAACAGGTGGTGGCCCTTGCCCGCGAAGGCGGCCGTCGCGCGACGCGGCGTCGCGAGCTGGCGCACCAGCGCGTTGTCGGTGGAGGTGAAGAACCAGATCGGCCCGCGCTCGTCGTGTTCCAGCTGCGCGGTCATCGGCCGGGTGTGGCCGCCCTCCAGGCCATCCACGCCCAGCATCACGGTCATGTCGGACTTCAGGGTCTTCCAGAATTTCTTCTCGAGCTCGGCGTTGTCGGTCATGTCGGCCTTCCGGTGGGGGTGGACGCCCACGCTAGGCCGGCGGTGCGGGACGCACCGTGAAGCCGCCGGCCGCGCGCACGCACGCGACGCTCACATCGCGCCGCTCGTGGCCCGACAACATCCAGATGCAGAACACCAGCGCCACCGCCGCGCATGCCGCCGTCGCGACCAGGATGCGGCGCGGCAGACGCGCGTACCGTCGCTCCAGCGCGCCCTGTTCAGCCGGACGCTCGGGCGGCCGGTGGCGGCCGGGCAGTTCGACCAGGGCGGGCGCATCGATCGAAGGCTGCAGCGCGGCGCGGAACGCGACCAGCGGCTCGACCGGGCGGGCGGGTGTGGGGACGGATTCATGCATGGCAGCGCCTCCCTCCGGACATCGTCCCGCACGGCATGTCGCCAGCGGGTGGTCGCACGGGCTCGGCACGGTGCGCAAGGCCGGCATGCGTCGTCCGCAGGGCCGGTGCGGACGGACGCGCGGGGGTTCAGCTTCATGGCGTGCCGCGACGGTTCCGTCCGCCGGCCGCCGCGTCCCGCGTTTTCTTTCCGGTGCAGGCACGGCATTCCGCCGTGCCGGGGAGACGGGGACGCGTACGGAGCGATGTGATGGAGAACGAACAGGCCACCCTGGACCAGGAACGGCTCGGCCAGTTCCTCGGCATGGCGGTGGGAGATCTCGGCGCGGCGATCAGCGCCACCCTGGTACTGGTCGGCGACCGCCTCGGCCTCTACCGCAGCCTGGCGCAGTCACCGGCCACGGCGGACGAACTGGCCGCGCGCACCGGCACCCACCCGCGCTACGTGCGCGAATGGCTGGGCAACCAGGCCGCAGGCGGCTACGTGCTGTACGACGCGGCCAGCGGCCATTACCGGCTCGACCCGGTGCAGGCGCAATGCCTGGCCGGGCCCGGCGGCCCGGTCGACCTGCCCGGCGCCTACTACCTGATCGAGGCGGCGTTCCATGCGCTGGACCGCACCGTCGACAACTTCCGCAGCGGCCGCGGCATGGAATGGGGCGAGCACCACGCCTGCCTGTTCCATGGCACCGAACGCTTCTTCCGCGCCGGCTACAACGCGCACCTGCTCGGCGAATGGCTGCCGGCGCTCGACGGCGTGACCGCCAAGCTGGAACGCGGCGCGAAGGTCGCCGATGTCGGCTGCGGCCACGGCGCCAGCACCGTGCTGATGGCGCAGGCGTACCCGGCCTCGCAGTTCACCGGTTACGACTACCACGCCGACTCGGTCCGGGTCGCCTCCGAGCGTGCCGCGGCCGCGGGCGTGCGCAACGTGCGCTTCGAGGTCGCCGACGCGACCGGCTACGGCGACACCGGTTTCGACCTGATCGCCTTCTTCGACTGCCTGCACGACATGGGGGATCCGATCGGCGCGGCGCGTCATGCGCGCCAGGCGATCGCCGACGATGGCACCTGCCTGCTGGTGGAGCCGTTCGCCGGCGACGCGGTCGAGGACAACCTCAACCCGGTCGGACGCGTGTACTACGGCGCCTCCTCGCAGATCTGCGTGCCGGTGTCGCTGGCGCGCAACGGACCGGCGCTGGGCGCGCAGGCCGGCGAGGCACGCCTGCGCCAGGTGATGGCCGAGGGCGGCTTCACCCGCTTCCGCCGCGCCACGCAGACCCCGTTCAACCTGGTGCTCGAAGCGCGGCCGTAGCCGCCAGCGCGAACGCGGACAAGGACAGGCGGAACCCGCGGGGCGGACGCGCGGCGTCGCCCCGCGGGCCCATGCAGCGACCCGGCATTGGCACGCGCCAGCGGCACGGACATGCCCGGCGATCGCGGCGCGGGTTCACGGTCCGCATTGCCAGCGGCCCTCGAAGACGCGGCTGGCGCCATCGGCGCGCTGGTAGGTCAGGGTCGCCGGCCGTGGCGGCGACTCGCCACCGCCGATGGCCGCACCGGTGAGCGCCAGGCGCAGGGTCTTGCCCTGGCCGGTGAAGGTGGCATCGCCGAGGATGCCGTCGAAGCCGCCGGGCGCACGCACCGGCTCGACGTAGCCGGCGACCTTGACCACGCCCTGCGCGGGCTCGGCGGAACCGGCGTCGCCGCTGGCGTGCAGGATCGACGCGCCGGCGGCGGTGGCGAAGCTGCAGGCCAGTTCGCCGGGCAGCGCGGCGGCGGCGACGTCCCCGGCGGTGAGCGCATCCAGCACGATCTCCGAGCCGTCGCCGCCGAAGGTCGCCCCGCGGTCCGGCGTTGGCGCCGGGTCCGAGGTCGCAGGCACGTCCGGCGTGGCGTCCACCGCGGGCGTCTGCGCCGGCGGTGCACCTTCGGGCGTCGCCACCGCCGCCGCATCCACCGGCGGCCGGTCGGGCGAACAGGCGGCCAATCCTGCGACGGCGAGCAGCACCACCGCGACGCGGCCCGCGGCACGTCCGCGGCGGCGGGAACCATCGATCTCCATGCACGTCTCCATGGTGAGGCGGCATGGTCGCGCCGCCGGAACGTGCACGGTCGCAGACGATGGCGGCGTTCCCCGTGAACGCGGCCCGCTGCGCACCGACGGGCCGGCAGGCGCGCGTGGCGACTACGCGCCTTCGACCCCGTAGTCCGCCCACTCGCCTTCGCGGCGCACGCGGCGCATCAGCGCGCGGCTGTGCGGATCGAGCCCGTGCACGCGCACGCGGATGCCGTGGTGGCGGAAGCGGGTCACCACCTTGTCCAGCGCGGCCACCGCGGTGATGTCCCACAGGCGCGCGCCTTCCAGTGCGATCTCCACCTCGCGCCCGGGCAGCTCGCGCGGATCGAACGCGTCGATGAACGCATCGGCCGAGGCGAAGAACACCTGCCCGCCGACCCGGTAGGTGCGCAGGCCATCGGCCGCGTCGTCGTATTCGACCTGCAGCAACTTCGAGACCTTGAGGGTGAAGAACACGCCGCTGAGCAGCACGCCCACCGCCACCCCGGCGGCGAGGTTGTGGGTGGCCAGGGTGACCGCCACGGTCGCGAGCATCACCGCGCCGGACAGCCGCGGGTGGCGGGCGAGCGCGCCGACGCTGCGCCAGTCGAAGGTCTCGATGCTGACCATCACCATGATCGCCACCAGCGCCACCACCGGCACCTGCGCCACCCACGGCTTGAGCAGCACCATCAGCACCAGCAGGAACACGCCGGCGAACAGCGTGGACAACCGGCCGCGGCCGCCGTATTTCACGTTGCTCACGGTCTGGCCGATCATGCCGCACCCTGCGATACCGCCGAACAGGCTGGCCGCCACGTTCGCCACGCCGAGGCCCGCGGCCTCGCGGTTCTTCGGGCTGGGCGTATCGGTGAGCTCGTCGACCACGCGCGCGGTCATCAGCGATTCGAGCAGGCCGACCATGGCGATCGCCAGCGCCGGCATCGCGATGACCCGCAGCGTCTCCCACGACCATGGCACCTGCGGCAGGCCCAGCCACTGCGGCAGCGCGCCCGGCAGCTGGCCGAGGTCGGCCACCGTCTTCAGCGGCAGGCCCAGCGACACCGACAGCCCGCTGAGCACGGCGATGCAGATCAACGGCGAGGGAATGGCCTTCATGCCCGGCAGCGGCAGCCGCGGCAGGCCGTAGATGACCACCAGGCCCAGCGCCAGCATCGCCCAGGTCGCGGCGTTGGCGCCGTCCAGGTGCGGCAGCTGCGCGGCGAAGATCAGGATCGCCAGCGCGTTGACGAAACCGGTGCGCACCGAACTGCTGACGAAGCGCATCAGCACGCCCAGCCGCAGCACCCCGAACAGCAGCTGCACCACGCCGGCCAGAACGCCGGCGGCGAACAGGTACGGCAGCCCGTGCTGCGAGACCAGCGGCGCGGCGACCAGCGCCACCGAACCGGCCGCGGCGGTGATCATCGCCGGGCGGCCGCCGAACACGGCGATCACCACGCTGAGCACGAACGAGGCGAACAGCCCGACCTGCGGATCGACCCCGGCGACGAAGGAGAACGCGATCACCTCGGGGATCAGGGCGAAGGTCGCCACGGCGCCGGCCAGCAGTTCGCGCAGCGGATGGGCGCGCCACTGCGCCAGTTCGGATCGGAGGAAGGACATCGGGATACCCGCAGGAGCCGCGTCCGCACGGGCGCTGGCCGGAAGATGGGCCGCGGATTATAGGCGCGGGGCCCGCGGCCGCGCTTCGTCACCGATGCGACGATTGCGCCCGCCGGTCGATGCGCGGGCGCGACCGCCGCGCACACGGCGCATCGACGCGGCGACGACGTGCGGCGGCGCAGGCTGCCGGCTCCACCCGCCAGGAGTCCGACCCATGCTTGCCACCGCCTCGACCGCCGCGCTCACCGGCATGGACATCGCCATGCTCGTCGGCGCGATCTTCGGCCTGATCCTCACCGTGCTGTGGATCCTGGTGCCGTTCGCACTGTTCGGGATCAAGCCGCTGTTGCGCGAACTCATCGCCGAGCAGCGGCGCGCCAACGAACTGGCCACGCGCATCGCCGCCACGCCCGCCCCGGTGGTGGTCGCCGCCGATCCGCGCGACCCGCGGGTCGATCCCTACCTGCGCTGAGCGGCCGGGTTCCTGCCGCCGCGCGGCCGCATCGAACGCCACGGCCACGCCGGTGGCGTCCGCTCCGCGGGGGATGCCGTGCGCACGTCCCCGCGCTCACGGGTCAGAGGGCGCGCGCAAAGCCGCCAAGCGCGTGCACGGCGCCCCCGGCGTGAACCGGCCGTGGCGCCTCGCCCGGCGGCGCCACGCCGCCGCGCTCAGCCGTCGAGCTCGGGATTGCGCAGGCGCGCTTCGGCTTCGGGCTTGAGGATCTTGCGCAGTTCGGCGCCGGTGTAGCGGCGGCCCACGTCCAGGCCGGCGACGCTGGTGTCGAGCACCTCGTACACCTCGCGCTTGCCCTTGATCCACAACAGGCTGGTGTGCAGCGCCGGGATGCGCAGCTGCACCGCCTCGCCGTCGGCGTCGCCGCCGCCCTGGGCCAGCTGCAGCAGCGCGCGGCGGAAGCGCCCGGCGCTGGCGGCGTTGGAGATCTGGGCAAAGCGGTTCGACTCGGCGGTGGTCTCGGCCGACACCGCGCCGGCCTCGGTGGCGATCACCCAGGACCAGCCGGCCAGACGGGCGGCGTCTTCCAGCCTGCCCTTGGCCAGCTGGTCCAGGCCGAGCGCGTAGACCGGGCTGGCGACGACATCGGCGTCGGCCACCTCGGCCAGGGTGCGGGCGATGCGCATGTCGGCCTTCAGGCCGAAGCGGCTGGCGGCGCGGCCGATGGCCGGCGCGCGGGCTTCGATCGCGGCCGAGCGCGCCAGTGGGGGCAGGCGTTCGCCGAGCTCGAGGGCGGCCGCTTCCGGCGGCGTGGCGAGGGTGATGGGCATGGTGGCTCTCCTTGTCGGCCTCAGGGCTCGGTGGTGGCGGTAGCGATCCAGCTACCGGTGGTGTTGTACGCCGTCTGCAGCGTGTCGTAGTCCCAGACCGAGGTGGTGCCCAGGCTGGGGTCGGCCGCGCTCGAGGCGCCGGGGTCGCAGACGATGACGTTGCCGCCATCTTCCACGCCGGTGGCCAGCACCGCGTGGCGCCCGCCGCCGGACCACTGGATGCGCATGAACAGCGGCCGCCCGGCCGCAGTCTCGTCGCGCAGCGTGGCGTAGGACACGATGCCGCCGGTATGCGTGTTGCGATGGCCCAGCGTGTCCAGCACGCCGGAGGTGTCGTCGGTCTGGTTGCACGCGCTGCTGCTGCCGTTGCTGCAGCAGTCGGTGCGGCCGCGGCGCGAATTGACCAGCTGGCACTGGGTGAGGGTCGAGGCGGGCTGGTAGTAGCGGCGCACGCTGACGTTGACCGCGGCCCAGCACCACAACGACTGCTGCTGGCGCTGCATGCGGAAGCGCAGGTTCACGTCCACCGGGCGCTCGCCCCAGTAGCCGGCGACGAAGGCCGGGCGCCGGCCCTGGGCCATCGCCGCGTCGAAGTTGGCCTGGTAGGCGCCCGCGGTCTGGCCGTGGTGGCCGAGCGAGGTGGCGGCGCGCTTCTCCCACAGGCCGGCATAGAAATCCGTCGTCCCGGACAGCGCGGCGCCGCCGGAGACCAGGTCATACCCTTGCGCGGCCAGGCTTTCGTGGGTCTGGCGGAAGCCCGCTTCACCCAGGCCGTGGCGCGCGACCCAGCCCGGGCCGGCGCTCTTCTCCCACCACGCGATGTAGCGCACGCCGGACCCGGTGGCGTACGGGCACACGCCGCGCAGGCGGAATCCCTTGCCGGTCCAGGTGTCGAACTCGGCCTGGTACTGCGCGCCGGTGAGGCCGTGGCGCGCGACCCATTCGCCGCTGCCGCCCTGCTCGTACACGCAGGCGAACAGCGTGGTGCCGCCGACGGTGGCGGCGGACAGGCTCTTGGGGCGGAACCCCTTGGCCGCCCACTCCTCCACCGCGGCCTGGTACTGCGCGCCGGTGAGGCCATGGCGCGCGACCCAGCCCGGCCCCGCCGACTTGTGGAAGATCGACGCGTAGCGCGCGGTGGACCCGTCGCGCGCGACGCTGATGCAGACCGGGCGGAAGCCCTGCTTCACCAGCTCGTCGAACGTGGCCTGGTACTGCGCGCCGGTCTGCCCGTGGCGTGCCGCGAACGCCGGACCGGCGCCGGATTCGAAGCTCGCCATGTAGAGAATCTGTGCCATTGGTGCTCCTCCTTGAGTGATGCGATGCCGTTGACCAGAACGCTAACGCCGGTGGCGGTCGCAGCCGGCCAGACCGGGACGCGCACTTCCGTTCACGCCGGCGTGTCCTCCGGACGCGATTCCTGCGTGGCATGGAGGTGGTCGACGCATGGATCGATGCCTGCGAGTGCGCGCGATGGCACCCGTGTCGGGCGACGCGACGCGACGCAGCTGGACGATGGCGTCGACGCCGGTCGAAGCGCCGACCCTCGCGTCATCGCCGCCACGCATGCCGCGCCCTTCCCCGGGAGCGTGCGCGACGCGCTAGTCGTGGTTGACCGCCTGCCGGTACAGCATCCAGGTGCCGTCGTCGGCACGCTTCCACAGGTTCAGGCTCTTGCCGTGCACGGTGCCGCGGTCGTCGCCGGCCCGCCATGCCACCCGGTAGAAGCCCTCCTCCAGCTGCAGGCGGCCGCCGTCGAGCGGATGCAGGCGCGCGGTGTGCAGGTCGAGCGCCTCGATCGCCACCGGCCCAGGACGCTCGTGCTCGACGAAGTAGCCGCGGATCGCCTCGATGCCGACCTGCATCGGCGTGTAGTACGGGAGGTAGACCGCATCGGCGAGGAACATGTCCGCATGCTCGGCGCCCTGTCGCGCCATCACCCGCGCGCGGACCTGCGCGTTGCGCGCGGCGATCTGCCGCAGCAGCGCCGGGTCGTTGTCGAAGCCGGCGGGGTCCACGGGCGCGTCGTCGGTGACCGGTGGCAGCATCGCGGCATCGAAGGCGGCGTCGGCGCCCCACAGCTCGGCCAGCACCCGCGGCGCGGCTCCGCCGGTGTCCCACACCACCAGGTAGTGGCCGGCGTAGTCATAGGGCGCGGCCCCCTGGCGCGCGTAGGCATGCCGGAAGGTGCCGGTTTCCACCGCGTGCGCGCCGAGCTCGACGAGGTCGTGGATGCGGCGTTCGTAGTCGCGCGTCTCCACGCCGTCGAGCCATTGCCGCTGGAAACCGGCGATCGCCTCGCCGCCGAGCCGGGCCGAGGCGTGTTCGGGCATCAGCATCGCGTCATCGCGGTAGCGCGCCCGCAGCGCGGCCGCGTCTTCCGTGCGCCAGGCCTGCGCCAGGGTCGCGTTGGCCTGCTCGATCCGCTGCCGCAGCGGCGGTGCGCCGGCCAGGGCCTGCGAGGCCACCAGCAGCAGCGGAAGCAGCGGAAGCAGCAGCGCAGCGGGACGTTCCATCACGCAGGTCCATGGCCGGGACTGCAGTCATCGTAGCGGGGAGACGGCGAAGGCGCGCGACCCGCAAGGCATCGCGGGCGACGTGGCGGCCCACGTTCCCCGACAGGGCGCCCGCGCCCGTCCCCCGGTTCCCGCCTCCCGTCCCGGAAAGCGGGTCTTCCGGCGGACGCGGGCCCCGGGCGGCGCGGGTGCGATATGGTCTGCGGCCCCCCGCGACCGCGACCGATCCCGTGCCTGCGCACCCCTTCCGGACCCTGCTGCTGGCCTCATCGCTGTGCGCGCTGGCCAGTGCCGTCGACGCCGCCGGTGCGCCGCCCCTCCCGTCCGCCATCGCGGTCACGCCCGCCCAGGCACGCGACGACGTCCGCCTGGCCATCGCCGTGGCCGAGGCGGCGTTGCCGGACCTCTACTGGCACCAGTCGCCCGGCGAATGGGACGCGGCGAAGGCACGCGCGCTGGCCGCGGCCGCCGGCGCGGACGAGGCGATGGACGTCTGGACGATCGTCGCGCAGCTGATGGCCCACGTCGGCGAAGGCCACCTGGATGTCATCCCGGGCGATGCCGCGGTGGCGCACCAGCGCGCCACCGCGCGCCTGCTGCCGCTGGACCTGCACTGGAGCCGCGAAGGCGTGTTCATCAGCGGCGTGCACGGCGGGGCCGCCGGCATCCCGCCCGGAAGCCGCCTGCTGGCGATCAACGGCGAGGACGCGCAGGCATTGCTCGCGGAACTGGTGTCGCTGTCGGCGCGCGACGGCCGGATCGAGACCGGCGCGATGCGCGAGTGCCCGGGCCGCTGCTACGCGGTGCTGCGCCAGCGCGCGCGGGGCGACGAGGCCGGCTTCGACCTGCACTACGCCACCCCGGCCGGCGAATCGCGCCGCGCACGCGTGGCCGCGCAGCCGATGCGCGGGCGGCCGCCCGCGGCGGCACGCGAGCGCCGGATCGCCTCGCTGCAGTGGCTGTCGCCGGGCGTGGCCTACCTGGACGTGCCCTCGTTCTCCAACCGCGTCTACCGCGAGGCGGGCACCACCTTCGCCGACGTGATGCGGGACCTGTTCGGGCAGGTCGAACAGGGCGGCGCGGA
The DNA here is from genome assembly GCF_041464125.1 of Pseudoxanthomonas fibrivorans. NCBI lineage: Bacteria > Pseudomonadati > Pseudomonadota > Gammaproteobacteria > Lysobacterales > Lysobacteraceae > Pseudoxanthomonas > Pseudoxanthomonas fibrivorans. The sequence goes on from NZ_JBGNUG010000001.1 coordinate 2,286,739, forward strand.
CCGGCTGGTGCTGGACCTGCGCGAGAACGGCGGCGGCTCCGAGCCCAACGAGGCGATCCTGTTCTCGTACCTGGTGCCCGAGCCGCTGCGGCGCTACCGCTCGGTGGAAGCGCGCGCACGCACGCTGTCGGTGGCCTCGCCATCGGGCCAGGTGCTGGTGCACGAGGTCTACGACGCGGAGGAAATGCGCGGCCAGCAGGTGCTCGACGGCGGTCGCCTGTCGCGCCTGGACCGCCCGCCCGAAGGCCTGACCACCCACTGGACGCGCGCCGCGCCGGTGTACGGCGGCCGGCTGGTGGTGCTGGCCGGCGGGCGCACCTTCTCCGGTGGCGCCGAGCTGGCCGCGATGCTGCGCCACGTGCGCCGCGCGCGCTTCGTCGGCGAGGAGACCGGCGGCACCTACGAAGGCAACACCAGCGGCTACGCCTGGGACGTGGTGCTGCCGCACAGCGGGGTCAACCTCGGCATGCCGCTGCTGCGCTTCCGCTTCGACTGGGACGCGGACACCCCCGGCCGCGGCGTGCTGCCGGACTGCGACGTGCCGCCGCAGGTGTCGGAGATCGGCGTGCAACGCGACCGTGCCTGGCGGGTCGCGCGCGCACTGGTGGAGACCGACCCGGCCCAGCCGGCCGCCTGTCCGGACGCAGGCGTCCTCAGCGCCGCGGCGGATCCGGCAGAGCCCTGATCATCCGCGCACGCCGCATTGCCGCCGCGTTCCGCGCGCATCCAGGCGTGCCCGCCTGCCAGTGACACCCTGATCCCGCACGGCGGCACTGCGGCCGCGCGCCGGGACGGATCGCATCACTCCACCCGGGCCACATGGAAGCGGAAGCGGTAGTCCTCGCCGTTCCAGTGCGCGGAGACGTCGATGTCGTAGGGCGGCCGCTGCCGGGGCCGGGCGACCACGATGTAACCGCCCCAGGCCTGCTGCGGATCGATGGTCGTGGTCTGCAGGATGGTGTCGCCCAGGCGGGCGCGGGCCGCGTCCAGCTGCTGCCCGACCAGGTCCATGCCTTCCAGGGTGGCCGCGGTGGCCATCGCGGTGCCCATGGCCGCCAGCGCCGGATCGTAGGTGGTGCTGCTCACCGTGTAGGCGCCGTCGGGCGTGTACACGGTGGTGTCGGTGGTCTGCCAGGCCTGGTCGTTGGCGACGTAGACCGCCGCCGCACCGGACAGGGCGACAGCGAACGCGGCCCAGGCCGCGGCGCGCTCCGCCTCCTGCGCCAGCGCGTCGTAGGTGTAGACCTGCAGCCGCGCGCCGGCGGCATCGGCGGCGAAGTGCTCCGGGCCGAAGTCGGATGGCACGGCGAGCTTGTTGTAGCCGGCCACCGCGAAGGTCAGGCGGCCATTGCCGGCCACGCCCAGCGGCGTGACCTGGATGCCGCCGTTGGCCAGCTCGAGGTCGACCGTGGTCGCGCCTGCATCGTGGACCACCCGGCCGAGGCCGGTGTCCACCGGCGTGACCGAGTAGGTCGTCGCACACGCCGACAGCATGAGCGCCATCAGCGCGCCCGCCAGCCTGCTCCCGTACATGCGCACCCCGCGTTCCGCCCCCTGACGGATCGCGGTGACTCTAAACCAGCGGCCCTGCCGGAGGAATCGACCGGACCGGACCCGGGGCGCGTCCTTTCAGCTGGCATTCCGCCAGCAGGACGCGCGCCCTGGTCCGCGTGCCCGCGTCAGTCGAAATCCGCGTCCAGCACGATCCGGTAGCGGGCCTTGCCGGCGCGCAGGTGGTCCAGCGCCTCGTTGACCCGGCGCATCGGGAAGTGTTCGGTCTTCGGCGCCACGCCGTGGCGGGCGGCGAAGCCGAGCATGCTGTCCAGCGCGCCGCGCGAGCCGGTCGGCGAACCGGACACCGACTTCTGGCCCATGATCAGCGAGAACGCCGGCACCGGGATCGGCTCGAGCACCGCCCCGACCACGTGCAGCCGGCCCTTGGGCGCCAGCGCGCCGAGCAGGCCGTTCCAGTCCAGCGACACGTTGACCGTGTCGATGATCAGGTCGAAGGTGCCCGCCAGCTTCTGCAGCGCGCCGGCGTCGTTGGTGGCGACCACGTGGTGGGCGCCGAACGCGCGCGCTTCCTCTTCCTTGGACGCGCTGGTGGTGAAGGCGGTGACCTCGCAGCCCCAGGCCCGGCAGAACTTCAGCGCCATGTGGCCCAGGCCGCCGATGCCGACCACCGCGACCTTCGCCGTCGGCGAAATGCCCAGCTCGCGCAGCGGCGAGAACACGGTGATGCCGCCGCACAGCAGCGGGCCGCACTCGGCCGCGTCCAGGCCTTCGGGCAGCGGCACCACCCAGACCCAGTGCGCCCGCACCTTCTCGGCGAACGCGCCGTGGCGGCCGCCGAGCGTCGGCTGCACCTCCTTGCACAGGTGCTGGTCGCCGGCCAGGCAGGGATCGCAGTGCAGGCAGCTGCGCGCGTTCCAGCCCAGGCCGACGCGCTGGCCGATCGCCACGCCCTTCGCCTGCGCGCCCAGCGCAGTGACCCGCCCGACGGCCTCGTGCCCGGGCACGAACGGGTAGCGGGTGAAGCCCCATTCGTTGTCCAGCATCGACAGGTCCGAATGGCAGATGCCGCAGTGCTCGACCGTGATCTCGACTTCGTCCTCGCCCAGCGGGCCGGGGTCGTACTCGAAGGCTTCCAGGGCGGCACCGGCACTCGGGGCGGCCCATGCGCGGTAGCGGGTCATGGCGGGGTTCCTTGGCAGCGGGGGATGAGGCGGGACGATACGCCGGGCGCGCGGTGCATGCCCAGCGGTGCGCCGGCCACGGGGGCGCCGTGCCGTCCCCGCGACCGCCCGGGTAAGCGATAGACCATGCGCACGCGGGAGCGCGACGGAACGCCCGGCCCGGTCGCGGCGCGCGTCAGCGGGGCGCGCCCGGGTCATGCGCGCGCGGAGCGATCGCGCGGCGCCACGCGCCCGGGGTGCAGCCCACCACCCGCGCGAACACGCGGGACAGATGGCTCTGGTCGCTGAAGCCGCAGGCCGTGGCCACCCCGGCCAGCGGCGAGGCGGTGGATCGCAGCAGGTGCATGGCCTGCTCCACGCGCCGGCGTTGCAGCCAGGCCTGGGGCGCCATGCCGGTGGACACGCGGAACGCGCGGCTGAAGTGGTCCGGCGACAGCCCGAACGCGCGCGCCACGTCGGCGATCAGGACCGGCTGGTCCAGCCGCGCCGACAGACGCTCCTTGGCCTGCCGCTCCTGCCAGGGCGCCAGGCCGCCGCGGAACACGGCGCGGCGCTGGCGCAGCCCGCCATAGGCCTGCACCAGGTGGATGCCGAGCGTGCGCATCAGCTGGTCGTGCAGCAGGTCGTGGGCCGGCGCGGTCGATGCAAGCGTGTCCAGCAGCAACGGTTCCAGCCCCGAGACCACGGGATCGCGGGTATTCCAGGCCACGGGTGCGCGCAGCACGCCATCCCAGGTGGCGCCGGCTTCGCGGGCGAGGGCGTCGACCGCCGGGCGCGGCAGGTGGACCATCAAGGTGTCGGCCGGATGCTCCAGCCAGGCGCACGGATCGCCCGCCTGGTCGATGACGTGCAGGGATCCGTGCGTGGACGGCTGGCTGCGCACGACGCGTCCGTCGATCCGGATGTCATGCACCGGATGGCTGCAGAGCTGGTACAGCACCACGTAGGCATCGGCCGCTTCCATGCGCACCACGTGCGGCCCGGTTCGTGGGCGCCCGATCCGGAAGCGGGTGGCGCTGAACGCCGAATCCTGCAGCGGCGTCACGCGCACCGGCGCCGGGCCGGGCAACCGTGAGCAGTCCATTCGCGTATCGCGCTCGGCCATGGCGCACCGTCATTCGTGGAAGGGGCGCAGTCTCCGCAGGCACCGCGCGTGCGATCAAGCCGGAACAGCGTGAATACGCCATTTCGGCACGGATGCGTTCACTTTCACGCGGATGCGTGCAATCGCCGACCGGGCCGCGTGCGCACCATGGCCTCGTCCCCCGAACGAGGCATCCCATGGCTGCGAATCCCTCCCGCGCACCGCGTGCGCTGTTCCACCACGCCCACCAGACCCGCTGGCTGGACCCCTTCCCGGGCGAAAGCATGGGCGTGCGCATCACGACCCAGGACGCCGGCGGCGGCCTGGCGCTGATCGAAACGGTGGTCGCGCCCATGGGCGGGCCACCGCTGCATATCCACCACGACGCCGACGAGACGTTCTACGTGCTCACCGGCACCCTGCATTTCGCATGCGGCGACCGTCGCGAACAGGTGGTGGCCGGCAGCGTCGTGCACGTCCCGCGCGGCGTGCCCCACGCCTTCCGCAACTTCGGTGCCCACCCGGCGCGGATGCTGGCGCTGTTCACCCCGGGCGGATTCGACCGCCTGGTGCAGCTGATGGACCGGATCGACATCGCAGACCTGCCGCGCGTCGCCTCCCTGTTCGACGCCGAGATCGTCGGCGGACCCATCGACGACCCGGTGTCCGGGGAGGCCTGAACATGCGCCGGCCCACACGTTGGCGTTCGACCCGGTGGAGGTCGGCACCCTGCCGGTCGACGCGGCATGCGCGTGCGCGGATGGGCGCACGCCACGGCCTGCTCGTCGCGCTCATCGCGGCGTTGCTGCCTCCTGCGAACGCGGCGACGGCGGATGTCCGTGCCCACCAGGCGGTCGAGGTGGTCGATGGAGCAGGCCGCACCTGGCGGTGCGTCACCCGGCCCGACGGACGGGCCCACTGCAGGCATCCGCGCAGCGGCACGCCGGCAGGCACCGGCCCGGCACGCGGCACGCACGCGCCATGCCGGCCCGATGCCGGGTCACGTCGGCGTCCCGGCACGCATGGCGCAGGCGCCTGACGGTGGCCACGGAACCCGCGCCTAGCGGCCGCGATACGGCTCGCAGCCGATGCCGTCGTTGTCCCGGTCCAGGTGCGGGCCGTAGCCAGGTTCCCCGCGCCGCACCGGGGCGGCGCCCGCGGCCCGCGCCTCGTCGCAGTTGCGGTAGGCGCGGCCGCGAGGCTGCGCGTCGCTCCGGTCCTCGCGCGGCGCGAGCCCATGCTGCGGCACCGGCGTGGCCGCGGCGGGCGCGCGGTGGCAGTGGTAGCCGCCGTTCCTGCGATCGTGGTGGCAGCCTTCGCGGTCCAGGCCCCCCGGATGCGCCGCGCTCTCGCCGGCCGACGACAGCGCCGCGCCCAGCAGTAGCAGGACCAGTGCGACCCGCGCGATATCGATGGATCCCACCTGCACCCCCAGACACGAATGCCAAGGCGTCCTGTCGACCGCCCACCCGCGCACCTGACCCTGTTTCGAGCTCGGGGAAGGCACCCGGGCCCCGGTTCGGGATGGCGACCGTGTGCGACATGGTCGCAGAAACGAAAAGGCCCCGCGGTTGCGGGGCCCCCTCCGGCATCAGGCCGGACTCACGGCTCTTCCGGATAGCCCGGACCATTGATCGGGGGCTTCGGCCGCCAGGTGAAGCCGCAATTGGTGCCCGCGCCGGTGATGGTGGTGCACACGCGCCACAGGCAGGAATTCTCGGTGCAGTAGGACAGCTCCCAGTCCTGGGTGACGCTGCAGGGCCCGGGGCTCGGGCAGACCACGTCGCCATCCGGCTGGGGGAAGTTGTTTTCCTGCGCGTTCGACGTGGAGATGCCAGCGAAAGCCAAGACAGCGGCGAGGCCAATGACCTTGAAGTTCATGCGGACCGTCCTTTCGAGTGCCGGGAATTCCGGCCTCTCCACGCTGTCATGATCCGGGTCCGCGGTTCTGTGCGCCGGGACACACGCGGGTGTAGGACAATTCCTACGCCGCCAGCCCAAGGCCGGCATGCGCTTCCCATGCAACGCTTCACAGACGCAAGACGCGCGACCGCCTAGGTTCTCCACCACGTCGCCCGGACGGGCGACGCGACCTCATCGCTTTCATGTTCCCGCCCGGCGGGAACCCACAGGAAAACCTCATGATCAAGTGGGCCATCATTTTCGCGGTCATCGGCGTGGTTGCCGGCGTGCTGGGCTTCGGCGGCATCGCCGGCGGCGCGATGGGCATCGCCAAGTTCCTGTTCATCGCCGCGCTCGTCATCGCCGCGGTGCTGTTCCTGCTGGGCGTGACCGTCTTCAAGAAGGTGACGTAACGCGGATCGCAGGACGCGGTGGGGCCGTCGCCGCAGCGGCTGGCGCAGCGGAGGCTGCGGGCCTGGGGTACTGCGAACCGCTCCTGCGTGGCGGCGTGGCGACGTGGCGATGTGGCGGTCTGGCCCGTCGCGTTCCACGCCCTTCCGAATGGAAAAGGCGGCCGACCGGCCGCCTTTTTCCTGCCCGCCGTGAAGCGGGCCTGGGCGCTACTTCATCGGCGCCTGCCCATCGCTCCGCGTCCGCGCTCAGGACCCGCCCGGCTCGCGCACATGGCGCGACACGTTGCCGTCGGCCAGCAGCACTTCCAGCGCGACCACCTCGCCGGCCGGGGCACGCTCGAAGCGCACGCGCCGGGTCGGATGGTCTTCCATGAAGTACAGGTCGGCCTCAAGCGGACGCAGGCGCTGCGGCGGGCGGCGTCCCTGGCGCAGCTGCAGCCCATCGCCGGCCACGTCGATCGCGACCATCCCGTACGACCCGGCCTGCGCGGCGAGTGCTTCGGCCGGCACCGCCGGCGGCCTGGCGGTCAGCGCCTCCAGCGGCCAGCGCACGCTCGCGTCGCCGCCGCGCTCGACCAGCGTGGCCAGGGCGAGCTGCCGCGCGCGGGCGAGCGCCTCCGACGCCGGCACCTCCACATCCGGCTGCACGCCGCTGCCCTCCCAGTTGCGGCCGGTGACCGGGCTGACCGGCGAGCCGGTGGACACGAACACGCTGTAGCCGCCGTCCAGGCGGAACGGCTGCCCGGGGTTGGCCGCGCCGGCGGTGGCCTCGCCGACCACGGTCGCGCGCCGCGCGTTCTTCAGGGTGTAGGCGAAGGCCTCGGCCGCCGAACCGGTGCGGCCACTGCCCAGCACGTACAGCGGCAGCTGCGTGCGCGGCGTCGCGTACGGCGTCGCCGGCGCTTCGGTTTCGGTGCCCTGGCGCGAGTGGAAGGTGTTGTAGATGTCGGCGCCGGGTGCGACGAACGCGCTGGCCAGGTAGCCGACCATCGCCGGCGAGCCGCCGCCGTTGTCGCGCAGGTCGATGATCAGCGCATCGACGTGGCCGAGCAGCGCCAGCGCCGCGTCGATCGCCTGCCGCGCCGGCGCCTGCGGCTGCGCGAAATCGAAGTCGGCGAAGTAGCGCAGGTCCAGGTAGCCGACGTTGCCCGGCAGCACCTCGATGCCGCGGATGCCGAAGTTGCTGCGCGCCGGATCCTCGACCGGCCCCCGCGCCGGGCGCCCGGCCTGCGCGGCGTCGCTCCAGCGCACGTTGAAGTGCCGGTCCTCGTCCTTGAGCCGGCCGGTCAGCGCGGTGGCCAGGTCGAGCGGCTGGACATGGCGGTCGTAGCGGCCGGCGGCGGCATCGGCGCGCAGCGCCTCGGCGATGGCGCGGCCGCGCTGCGGGTCGAAGTATTCGCGCTCGATGGTGTCGGCGACCTGCGCCACCGTCGCGCGCGGGGTGGCGGCGGAGGCATGCAGGGAGGCCAGCAGCAGGCAGGCGGCGACGAGCAGGCGGAAGCGGGGCACGGGGAACTCCTGGGACGCCATGGGCGCGGACCCGTGCGACGATCGGCCCGGCCTCGGGGCCTGCACAAGTGACCATAGTCCCGGGGACTTCCGCCGGCGGTGGGCGCCTGGATCGCGAACCGCAGTGGAGCGTGCGCCCCGCGCCCCGGCTCACACCACCGTGTAGCCGCCGTCGATCAGGTAGTAGCCGCCGGTGATGAACGAGGCTTCGGCCGAGAGCAGGAACAGCACCAGCGCGGCGACCTCGTCGGCCGTGCCCAGCCGCCCCAGCGGGTGTTTGGCCACCAGCGCCGCCTTCTGTTCGGGCGGCAGGCCGTCGAGCAGCGGCGTGTCGATGTAGCCCGGGCCGACGCAGTTGATGCGCAGGCCCCGTGGCCCGTATTCGGCTGCCGCGTTGCGGGTCACCCCGACCACGCCGTGCTTCGCCGCGGTGTAGGCGCCATTGCCGATCGCCGCGACCATGCCGTGGATCGAGGCCATGTTGACGATCGCGCATTCGCCCGCGCCGGCCTCCAGCATCTTCGGGATCTGGTAGCGCATCCCGTACAGCACGCCGTTGAGGTTGATGTCGATCACCCGCTGCCACTCGGCGACATCCAGCTCGCCCGCCGGCGCCTGCGCGCCGCCGATGCCGGCGTTGTTGACCGCGTAGTGCAGCGCTCCGTACTCGGCCACCGCACGTTCGACCACCGCGGCGTTGTCCTCCGGCCGCGCCGTGTCCTGGCGGACCGCCATCGCGGTGCCGGACGCGGCGACGATCTCGCCGACGACCCGGTCCACCGCCTCCTGGTGGATGTCGGTCGCCACCACCTTCGCCCCGCGCGCTGCCAGTGCCTTGGCGATCGCCTCGCCCAGCCCGGACCCGGCGCCGGTGACCAGCGCGACCTTGCCTTCGAACCCTGCCATGCGTGTGCTCCGATGGGGGCGCCTGTGGCGCCGGTGCGGTGGGTGCGCGCCGCGCCTCGCCATGGGTCGCGCGCGTCCCGATGCGATGGAGCGTAGAGGCGGGACGATTACCGTTCCGTGTACGTGCCCATCCCGCGGGGGAGACCTCCGGCCGTTGCGGCCGTTGCGGCCGTTGCGGCCATTGCGGCCATTGCGGGCATTGCGGGCATTGCGGCGGTTGCGGCGGTTGCGGCGGTTGCGGGCATTGCAGCCGTTGCGCCCGCTGCACCCCGCGGCGCCGCGGATTTGCCGTGGCTCCTGTTTTCCGTCTGCGACCGGCGCGTCGGCGCCGGACCGGACCAGGCTCACGCCCCCGTTCGCAACGCCTCGTTGAAGCGCGTGCCGTCGCGATCGCGCTGGACGTCGGCATCGGCCAGGCACTGATCCCGGCTGCACCTGCAGGGCCATGGAACGCAACCGGAACTGCGCCGCGATGCAGGCGTGCCATGCGCAGGACGTGACTCCGACCCCGCGCCGGTGCGGCGTTGCTGCGTATCCTTCCGGATCGCCACTTCACCGGAGAGCCACCGCATGCCCATGCCGCACCGTGCCATCGTCCCGTTCGCCCTTGCCGCGCTGGCCACCACCTGGCCCGTGCTCGCCAGCGAGCCGGCGCCGAAGCGACCCTCGGTCCAGGCCCTCGAACGCATCATCGAAACGCGCACGCCCGAAACCCGGGTGGCCACGCCCGGCCACGAGCGCATCACCGCGCGCCGGATCGACATCGTCGACGAGCAGGGCGTGATCCGCATGACCCTGTCCGGGCGGACCCCGGCGCCGATCATCGACGGCATCCAGTACAAGCGCGCGTTCGACGTGGCCGGCATGGTGCTGTACGACGACACCGGCAGCGAGCGCGGCGGCTTCGGCACCGCCGATGTCGACGGCGGAATGGCGGTGCTGGCGCTGGACCACCCGGCGATGGACGCGGTGGGCTGGCGCGTTTCGCCGGACGGCTCGGTGGCGTTCTCGATCAACCAGGCGCCGCCGCTGCTGCGCGAACCGGCGCTGGACAACCGCCTGGTCCCGGGCGTGGCCACCGCCACCCGCATCCGCATGAACGTCGCCGCCGACGGCACGCCCAGCGTCGACCTGCGCGACAAGGCCGACCGCACCCGCCTGCGCCTGACAGTCACCGAGGCCGGCTATGGCGCGATCGAGTTCCTCGACGCCAACGGCCAGGTGGTGCACACCATCGCCCCGGAAGCCGGCGGCTGAGCGCACCGCGGAGCCGGGCCGAATACCGGGGTCGGCGTGCACGTTCCCACCCCGGGCAGCGGCCTCGGACGGCAGGTTCCATTAGTGCACTCTGACCCCTGTTCCGCCCCTGACCGTCACCGAGGCCGGCTACGGCGCGATCGAGTTCCTCGACGCCAACGGCCAGGTGGTGCACACCATCGCCCCGGAAGCCGGCGGCTGAGCGCACCGTGGAGCCGGGCCGAATACCGGGGTCGGCGCGCACGTTCCCACCCCGGGCAGCGGCCTCGGACGGCAGGTTCCATTAGTGCACTCTGACCCCTGTTCCGCCCCTGACCGTCACCGAGGCCGGCTACGGCGCGATCGAGTTCCTCGACGCCAACGGCCAGGTGGTGCACACCATCGCCCCGGAAGCCGGCGGCTGAGCGCACCGTGGAGCCGGGCCGAATACCGGGGTCGGCGCGCACGTTCCCACCCCGGGCAGCGGCCTCGGACGGCAGTTCCATTAGTGCACTCTGACCCCTGTTTCCTATTAGTGCACTCTGACCCCTGTTTCCTTCCGCTGAGCGCACCGCGGAGTCGGGTCAAGAAGCGGGGTCGGAATGTCCGTTCCCGATTCGGGGCCAGGAACCAAGGCCGGAGTGCACGTCCCCGATCCCGGGACAGGAACCGGAGCCGGGGTGCACGTTCCCGACCCCGCGCAGCGGCGTCGGACGGCAGGTCCGGCTGGTGCACGCTGACCCTGTGCCTGCGGACCTCGTCCTGCGCGCCGTCGCCGCCTCACGGCCGCGCCGCAAGCACCTCGCCCACGGCCGCGGCCACCGCGTGCGGCGCGTCCAGCTGGATGTCGTGGGAGGTATCGGCCACGTCGATGCGGCGGCCGTTGCGGGAGGTGGCGACCAGGCGCGCGCGGGTCTGCTCGTGCGCCTCGCGCATGGCCGTGGCCACGTCCTCCGGCACGCCATCGAGCCTGGCCGGCGCGGCCAGGACCACGACCGGCGTGTCGCCGTGCGATTCGTCGGCCGGCACCGGCGCGGCGAAGATCGCGGTGTTGGCATCGAGCTCGGAGCGCAGGGTGCGCCAGTACGCCGGGGTGAGCTTGTACGCGCGCGTGGCGGCGGCCACGGCGGCGCTCTGCCACGGCGGCGGCGCGCGCAGGCAGGACGACAGCGGGGCCGCGGCCTTGTCCAGGGTGCCGGCTTCGGCCGCCGCCAGGCAGGCGTCGAGGAACGCGTCGCGCCGCTTGCGGCCGGCTTCGTCCTGGTCCTTCCAGGCCTGCGGCAGCCGCGTGTCGGCGCCCTGTTCCGGCGGATCGACCAGCACCAGCGCGCGCACGTCCTCCGGGTGCTGCAGCGCGTAGGCGCGCACGATGTTGCTGCCCAGCGAGTGCCCGACCAGCACCAGCGGCGTCTGCAGCTTCGCGGCCGCGACCAGCGCGGCGAGGTCGGCGACGTCGGCTTCGAGGTCGCGCGGCATCGGGCCTTCGTCGCTGAAGCCGTAGCCGGCCCGGTCATAGGCGCACACGCGCGCCCGCGGGGCCAGCAGCGACTGCACCCGGAACCAGGTGCTGGCATCGGCGTTGCCGCCGGCTTCCAGCAGCACCGTCTGCGGGCCTTCGCCCACGCAGCGCAGGTTCAACGCGCGGCCGGGGGCGATGGCGACGCGCTCGCCGGCGACGGCGTAGCTGTCCGGGGTCTGCTGCGGTGCCTGCGGTGCCGCATGCGCCAGCGATGCATACAGCGAGGTGGCCGCGAACAACGCGAAGCGTGTGGTCGACTTCATCCTGCCCTCCGGGCGTCAGGGGATACGGACGCCGGTGCATGGGCGCCACGGCGAGCGGCGAGCGTAACGCAGGGCACACGTGGAACGACGGTGCGGCGGCGGTGCGGAAACGCCGCCAGTTCATCCGCCGTTCGGCGCACCGGCGCCCGCGTCCGCGCCCCCGACAGGTGGAGGGACCGGGACGGCGCGCCTGCCGGCTAGACTCGACCGCATGGACCTCATCCTGCGTTGCCTCGCCTGCCTCGTCCTGCTCGCCGCTGCACCGGCCTTCGCCGACGACCACGCCACGCCCGTCGCCAGCGTGCGCGTGGCCTTCGACCGCCACGGCGTCACCGGCGTGCGCGCCATGGGCCTGGCCGATCCGGCCAGCGGCCGCGCGGTCACCGCCGACGATCCGGTGCGGATCGCGTCGATCTCCAAGCTGGTGCTGTCGATCGGCGTGATGCGGCTGGTCGAACAGGGCGTGCTGGACCTGGATGCCGACGTGTCGGAAACGCTCGGCTACACGGTGCGCAACCCGGCCTTCCCGGACACGCCGGTCACCCTGCGCCTGCTGCTCTCGCACACCTCCGGCCTGACCGATGGCGCCGGCTACTGGCAGGTGCCGTTCGATGGCCACTTCAAGGACGTGCTCGCCGACCCGAAGGCGTGGGACCCCGCGCACGCGCCGGGCACGTACTGGCGCTACGCCAATGCCGGCTTCCCGCTCATCGCCGGGGTAATGGAGCGCGCCACCGGCGAGCGCCTCGACCTGCTGATGCAGCGCCTGGTGCTGGCGCCGCTGGGCCTGCATGCCTGCTACGGCTGGCCCAGCTGCGACGCGGCCACCGCCGCGCGCGCGGTGGTGTTGTACGTGGAGGGCAAGCCACGCGTCGACGACCACCAGGGCAAGGCGCCGGCCTGCGGCATCACCCCGGCCCGCGACGGCAGCTGCGACCTGTCGCAGTGGCGCGCCGGCACCAGCTCCAACGTGTTCGGCCCGCAGGGCGGCCTGCGCATCTCCGCGAACGACCTGGCGACCATCGGCCGCCTGCTGCTGGGCGATGGCGAAGTGGACGGCGTGCGCCTGCTCACGCCGGCATCGGTGGCGACGATGATCGGTCCGGAATGGAGTTTCGATGGCCGCAACGGCCTGACCCTGGAAGAGGACGACCCGATCCGCACCCGCGGCGGTTTCACCTGCCGCTACGGCCTGGCCGTGCACACGCTGGCCACCCGCCTGCCCGGCTGCGGCGACGACCCGTTCGGCGATGGCGTGCCGCGCATCGGCCACAGCGGCAATGCCTATGGGCTGCTGGCCGGGTTGTGGGTGGACCGCACGGCCGGCACCGGCGTGGTGTATTTCGCGACCGGCAACGACCGGCCGGCGCCGGGCGTGCGCTCGTCGTTCAGTGCGGTGGAGGAGCGGCTGGCGCGGGGCGAGTGAGCGGGTGCGCCGGTAGTGCCGCCTGTTGTTGCACCGGGAGGTGGATCATCAGGCTCGGCTGCGGCAACAGCGCTCGTCCCGAGGTTCCGGCCACGAGCCCGGCCGCCTAGCTCCGTGGAACCGGATCCGCAGCCCCGCACGGTTCCACAGGCGCCTGAACGGGCCGGGTTATCCCCAGATCCGAGCTTTTTTCTTCACGCGCCGAGCTAAAAGCTCGGGCGATGGAGTTCCGGACTCGGCGGGTCGAGTCCGGAACTCGGGTGACGGAGTCCAGAACTCGGCCGATGGAGTCCGGAACTCGGCGCGCCGAGTCCTGGACTCGGGGGATGGAGTCCGGAACTCGACACGCCGAGTTCGCAACTCGATCGATGGAGCCCGGAACTCGGTGTGTCGAGTCTGGAACCCTGACGACGGAGGCTGGAGCTCGACGCGCCGAGTCCGGAACCCGGGCGATGGAGCCCGGAGCTAGGCGCGCGCCGAGCTCAACGCCGGATTCAACATGGGTCTTGCCGCCCAAGCACCGGCATGGGGCGCTCCGGCTATCTGCGGGGATTGGCGAACCTGGCCACTTACCCGGAAAGCGCACCCTGACGCCGGTTGTCACCCCGGTTAGGCCACCTGCGAGATCCACGCCTGGATCAGGCCGGCCTGGAAGAACCGCACCGGCAGGGCGAAGCCGCCGGCACGCAGGATCGCTTCCACCCGCTCCGGCGGGAGCACGCCGACGTCGTGCGCGTAGGCGTGGCGCATGCGCTCCAGCGCCTCGGCCGGCACCTCGGCGCCGGACATCATCGCCATCCATCCCTGGAGCAGCACCGCGTATTCGGGCGAGGCCGTGTCGGCGGACAGGTCCGAGCTGGCCAGGCGCCCGCCCGGCCGCAGGCGCGAGGCGATGCCGCGGAAGAAGGCCGCGCGCGCGTCCACGTCGACGATGAACTGCGACACCAGGAAACAGGTGGCGGCATCGAACGCCGCTTCGGTCGGCAGGTCCTCGACATAGCCCTCGTGGAAGCGGCAGCGCGCGGCGAACCCCTCGGCGTGCGCACGCTGGCGGCTCACCTCCAGCATCGCCCCGGAGGGATCGAGCGCGGTGAAGCGCCAGCCGGGAAAGCGCCGCGCCAGGTGCGCCATCTCCACGCCGGTGCCCACGCCCACGCACAGCACGTGCGCCTGCTCCGGCAGGCCGGCCAGCAGCGGCTCCAGCAGCAGCTGCAGGCACTGCCGGATCGGCGCGGTCTTCTCCCACTGCCGGTCGTAGCCGGCGGCCTGCTGGTCGAACAGCGACTTCAGATCATCGCGGTGCATGGGCATCCATCAGGGCGAGTGCAGTGGCCACTGTAGCGGTCATCACACGCTACCGCGAAGGGAAGCGCCCGGCGAGAAAAAGTGCACTCCGTTCCCGGTTTTCGCCCACTCCGACCCTGCTGCCCCTGTTTCCGTTCGTGCTAGCCTCCACGGCGCGAGCTCACCGCACGGTGATCGCTAGGGAAGCGCCGTCACTGGCGCGCAGGCACTACTCCAGCTCAGGGAACCACTTGATGAATTTCCGCACCATGACCGCCGCCATGGCGGTCGCCATCGCTTCTGTCGCCTCGATCAACACCGCCGCTGCTTCGTGCGAGGAGAACTTCGTCGTCGAAGGCTCTTTCCTCAAGGGCAAGCAGTTCAAGACCTGGGTCGAGCACACTGGCAGCAACTACGACACGGCCTTCCGCAAGGTGGCCCAGGAAGTGGCCGCCGGCGGCTTCGGCGCGGTCAACAGCAGCAAGGACACCGGCATCATCAGCGCCGGCCAGGCCGTGACCATGGGTGAGGGTTCGGTGGCGCCGGTCACCGCGATCGTGAGCGAGAAGGCAGGCGGCGTGATCCGCGTGGATGCCAATTTCAGCATCGCCGGCATGCAGGCCACCTCCGCCGAGACGGTCAAGACGGGGCTGTGCAAGATCGCCAACGCGCCGGGCGCCTGAGTTCCAGGCGGCTGCAGCTCCGGCTGCGGCCGCTTTCCCCGGAAGCGAGCCACCCATGCGGGTAAAGCGGGAGTAAAACCGGGGTCAGAGTGCACTTTCCCGACCGCGAGCAGCGGCATTGCCCGACAGATGCAGAAGCCCGCCGGCGCGCATGCTTGATGCGCCGCCAGCCACCTGTCCTGCCATGCCGCGCCCGCCTCGCCTCGATCCTCCCGGTATCGCCCGCCACGTGGTCCAGCGTGGCAACGATCGCCAGCCGTGCTTCTTTGCCGACAT
Organism: Pseudoxanthomonas fibrivorans; assembly: GCF_041464125.1. Taxonomy (NCBI): domain Bacteria; kingdom Pseudomonadati; phylum Pseudomonadota; class Gammaproteobacteria; order Lysobacterales; family Lysobacteraceae; genus Pseudoxanthomonas; species Pseudoxanthomonas fibrivorans. Next base: position 2,301,936 of record NZ_JBGNUG010000001.1, read on the forward strand.
CGACCGGCAACGCTACCTGCAGGACCTGCGCAAGCTGGCCCTGGCGCATGCCTGCCAGGTGCACGCCTACGTGCTGATGACCAATCACGTGCACCTGCTGGTGACACCCGCGCACGCCGGCGCCCTGGCCGTGCTGATGCAGGCGCTCGGCCGGCGCTACGTCCGCTACGTCAACGACCACTACCGGCGCACTGGCACCCTGTGGGAAGGCCGCTACAAGGCCTGCCTGGTCGATGGCGACGACCACCTGCTGCGCTGCTACCGCTACATCGAACTCAATCCGGTCCGCGCCGGCATGGTCGCCGATCCCGTGGACTAGGCCTGGTCGAGTCATCGCGCCAACGCCTTCGGCGTGCCCGATCCACTGGTCCGCCCGCACGAGCGCTACTGTGCCCTCGGCGACAACGAAGACGCGCGCCGCAATGCCTACCGTGCGCTGGTGGTTGCCGGCCTCGCCGACGCCGAGGTCGAACACATCCGCGCAACCCTGCAACGCCAGCACGCCCTGGGCAACGACCGCTTCCGCGACGCTATAGAGCGCCAACTGGGGCGGCGAGCTGGGCCGGCGAGGATCGGCCGGCCGCCCAAGCCGAGAGATTCAGAGGAAAGTGCACTCTGACCCCTGTTTTTCCGCTATGCGCCCACCACCACGCGCAACCGCGGCCGACGCAAGGTGGGCGGCACGCCCGAGGCCGACGCGCGCGCCCAGGCGCAGGCCTGGACCGGGACGCTGCAGTTTCTGAGGGCAAGCTTGGGCGGCGGCGGCGGATAGCGCAGGTGGTCGATCGCCGGCCGACGGCCTCAGGAGGAAAGTGCACTCTGACTCCTGTTTCCGCGAACAAAGTTCGCTATTTGCGAAATTTATTCGCTTATGCCAAGCTGCGCTCACGGTGCTGAAAAGGGGTCGCGTAGACACCCTCGCAAACAGTTGGATCGAAAGATCTGTGGAGGTTTCGGCCTCTATCCGTTCCCGGCCATTCGGCGATTCGGTCCCCCGTCTCGCCATCGATCGGGGGGCGATGAGCGACGCGCGACGTGACCGAGTTAGGTGACGACGAGCGAGGGGCTCGTCGTCACGTTGGAAGGAAGGTGAGGTGCGCTGTCTGACCCCGGCTCTCGGTTAGCGAGGGCGCCTTGGGAATCCCCCCAAGACGTAACTGAGGCAGACACGTAATGAAAGTTAGCACCCGACAGCGTATCTGGCGTTGCTTCATCCGCATGCTGAAAGAGGTTCTGCGCAGCGAGTACGTATATCGCTGGTCATGCTTCCTCCTCAACTTGCTCGTCGTGGTCGAGAAGTTTATCGACCGGATGAAGTGATGCACACCTTCTCTTTCTAATTTGATTTTGGAGAAAAAGTTATGATTGATCGAGCCTTGCGACTCACGCGGGAGTTCCACCGCATGAAGCAGGAGGATCTTGCAAAGAAGCTTGGAATATCAAATTCATATTTGAGCGAAATAGAGAACGGTAAAAAGGTCGCCTCTTTAGAATTGCTTGAAGAATATTCCAAGATCTTCAACGTACCTGCTTCAACGTTTCTTCTATTCAAGGAGCGGATGCATGGCGAGCAGAACAGTAGAGCACGTGATCACGCTCAGCGACTCCTCCAATTCTTCGATTGGGTGATAAGTGATGACGAAGATGGCAACGGAGGGCCTAGCAAGAAAAAGAAAGGGACGTCGACAGCGGCTGGAAAAGCCTAAGAAGCAATACGCGCTTCATGATTGCGCGCTCTATGGATTGAAGGGCGTCGGCCAACTAGCGGACCGACTTCTTCTGAAACCAGAGGGGCTTGACGCTCTTGTAAGGCTGGAGGGTGGTTACAAGGTATGGATCAAAGAGGATCGTCCTGTTCAAGAGGCCCTTCCGCCACTACGGAGAATCCATAGAAGGATCGCCACCCTCCTTAGACGGATCCAGCCCCCCGATTACCGGCACTCCGGCGTGAGGAGTAAGTCCTTCATCTCGAATGCTAACCAGCACCTTGCGCCGCATGCATCACTGAAGCTAGACATTTCGAAGTTCTATCCGTCGACGACCATACATCACGTCTGGAAATTTTTCGCCCGGCGAATGCGTTGCGCACCTGATGTTGCCGCGATTCTGGCGAATCTCTGCTGCTACCAGAAAAAACACCTCCCAACGGGCGGCGTTCATAGCGAAGTCCTCGCATTCTTCTGCCACAAGGGCATGCTAGATGCGCTGAATGAGCGCGTACAAGAGCGCGGAGGCACGATGACTGTCTATGTAGACGACATCGTCGTTACCATGCCAGGTGCATGCGAATCTGACTTGAAGTGGGCACAGCAAATTATCGAGCAGGCACGACTCACCATGAACGTCAGGAAGTCGCGAGTTATCCGCGCTAACGCGCAGAAGCTAATTACTGGCGTGCGCGTTCACAAGGGCAAGCTGTCTGCGCCTGCTGGTCAGCACCACCGGGTCAAGATGCTTCATCAGGCTATTGCTGAGAATCCAGATCCCTCCGACCTCACGCAGAAGCTTCGCAGCTTGCAGGGACACCTCGACCATATCGCGCAGATTGAGCCGAGATATTTGCCCCGCGCTCAGGGCCATCGATCTAAGAATAGGGCTGTACTTCTACCGCCAAGATAGTTCTCGCCAAGAAAGAGCGGGCAGAGTCGACCTCTCAAGCGTCGTCGCTACACTCCAGTAAAACGGGCAAGTGCACTCTGACCTCTGTTTCAAGCTCGGAACCCGGGTAACGGGGCCTGGAACTCGGCGGCCCACCTTCGAAGCTCTAAATGAACCCCGCTTTTGGAGCAATAGCCGAGGGACTTGCAGGCGCAGCTCCAGTGGCGAGCCGCTTAAGTGGGCTAGTTCCGAGCAAAGTGCGCTCTGACCGCTGTTTCTCTTGAGCGATGCGCCCAGAATGGAATACCTAATTTACTACGACCCCTTCCCGTCTCTACTTGGTAGGAGAGGCATCGACAATGATCTGAAACCAGGCCCTGTATGCGTCTGGGTCATAAAATGAAGCGGATTCAATCTCTCGAACTGGTATGACTTTTATCCAGTCATTGACCTCGGCGATATCGTAATCCCCAAACTTATCAATTACGGCCTGAGCTTCGTTGATTTCCCTTTGAAGACGCTCTCTTTCGAGTGTGATTGCATTAGCAGCCACGTCACCAAAAGACTCCACCATGTGATCGAATATCCGCAACACCCCTTGCCTGGAATACAAATATTGCTTTGCCTCCCACAAAGCAATGACTGGATATTCTGTTTTCTCACCCCCCATTCTCAGACTGTCCTTGTCCCGCCAAGTCGAGAAGGAGGGAAGAATCTCCACATATGCATCATCATCGTTAATGTTATTAGGGACTTCTAGAATTCTTCCGCAGTATATTTTTCGCGACTTTAGCGTCAGAAGAACCAATTTCTGCCGAGCCGCCGCTTTTCTAAACAACTGCGACATCGAATTGCCGAACCTGCCTACTACTTTGTCGTAGATCCGCTTTTCTGTACCCCGCCCCCCTCTTCCATAGAAAACCCAAAGAATAGCGTTGAGTGCATTAGCCGCCGCGATCGACGCGAAGATTGTGAGTATGAGGCGACACGCGTATGGAATAGGAACATATCTATCTATAGTGGCCGCAAATTCAATGACCTGAGGCAAAGCGTTAAGTAAGGGAGCCCTAAGAAGACCGCTAATAAAAAAAACGAAGGCGCCGAGAATGATCCCGGCGCCCGCTGCCATAAAAAATAATCTCTGCCCTTCAGCTCTGGAGCTGAAGTAGCGAAGAGGATAGAAAATTACATTAAATAAGTACCCACTTATAAGAAGGCTAAATAGTATGAGCGCCGAACTACCAGCCCCAGCCATTGCTTATTAGCCAGCCTTCGCAAAACGCTCAGGCTTTAAGCTTCGAAGAAGCTCAAGCGCACGTCGACCATCCTTTTGATCGACGTAAACGCGATCCAAATCGACCTTGAGCGTTCCGCCGAAAGTTTGGACAGATTGAGCCTCTTTAAGCAGCTTCTCAGCCTCAGCCTCGTATGCGCGCAAGATGTATTCCAACTTTTTCTTGTTGCTCATCTTTAGCACCTGACTTTTGGGCCACGCGACCAAGTTAGCTGCATCCTATCTCAAAGGCTGAGACAGGATGCAAGCCCCTCAAACCCCAACCGGGTTCGCCTTCTCCGGGTCGATCTTGTACTGCTTGATCGCCCTGGCCACGTCCTTGCCGGTCATCTTCCCGTCCTTCGCCAGCGCGGCGATGGCGGCGTGGGCGATGTAGTACCGGTCCACCTCGAAGAAGCGGCGCAGGTTGGCGCGGGTGTCGGAGCGGCCGAAGCCGTCGGTGCCCAGGACGGTGTAGGTCATCGGCACGAAGGCGCGGATCTGGTCGGCGAAGCCACGGACGTAGTCGGTCGCGGCGATGGCCGGGCCCTGGCGGCCTTCCAGCTGCTCGGTCACGTAGGCCTTGCGCGGGGCCTTGGCTTCCGGGTTCATGCGGTTCCAGCGCTCGGCGTCGAAACCATCACGACGCAGCTCGTTGAAGCTGGGGCAGGACCAGATGTCGGCGGTGACGCCGAAGTCCTTGTCCAGCAGTTCGGCCGCGGCGATCGCCTCGCGCAGGATGGTGCCGCTGCCCAGCAGCTGCACGCGCAGCTCGCCCTTCTTCGGCTTGCCGGCGTCCTTGAGCAGGTACATGCCCTTGATGATTCCCTGTTCCGCGCCCGCCGGCATTTCCGGGTGGGCGTAGTTCTCGTTCATCAGGGTCAGGTACCAGTACTCGTCGACCTGGTCCTCCATCATCGACTTCATGCCCTGCTGCAGCAGCACGGTCACTTCATAGCCGAAGGTCGGGTCGTAGCTGCGCACGTTGGGGATGAAGCCGGCCTGGATCTGGCTGTGGCCGTCCTCGTGCTGCAGGCCCTCACCATTGAGCGTGGTGCGGCCGGCGGTGCCGCCGAGCAGGAAGCCGCGGGTACGCATGTCGGCGGCCTGCCAGGCGATGTCGCCCACGCGCTGGAAGCCGAACATCGAGTAGTAGATGTAGAACGGCAGCATCGGCACGTTGGACACCGAGTAGCTGGTGCCGGCGGCCATCCAGCTGGCGATGGCGCCCGGCTCGCTGATGCCCTGCTGCAGCACTTGGCCGGCCTGGTCCTCGCGGTAGTACATCAGCTGGTCCGAGTCGACCGGCTTGTACTTCTGGCCGAACGGGGCGTAGATGCCGATCTGGCGGAACAGGCCTTCCATGCCGAAGGTGCGCGCCTCGTCGGCGACGATCGGGACCAGGTGCGGGCCCAGGTCCTTGTCGCGCAGGGCGATGTTGAGCGTCTGCACGAAGGCCATGGTGGTGGAGTAGGTGCGCTCGCCGCTGTCCTTGAGCAGGCGCTCGAACTTGTCCAGGCCCGGCACGGCGAACGACTTGCTGGCCTTGCGGCGGCGCTGCGGCAGGTAGCCGCCGAGCGCGGCGCGGCGCTCCTTGAGGTACTGCACTTCCGGCGAGTCCTCGCCGGGGTGGTAGAACGGCACCTGCTCGGCGTCTTCCAGCTGCTTGTCGGTCAGCGGGATGTTGAAGCGGTCGCGGAACGCGCGCACCGCGTCGTCGTCCAGCTTCTTGGTCTGGTGGGTCGGGTTGAGCGACTCGCCCGAGCTGCCCATGCCGTAGCCCTTGACCGTCTTGGCCAGGATCACGGTCGGCATGCCCTTGGTGTTCACGGCCTGGTGGTAGGCCGCGTAGACCTTGTGCGGGTCGTGGCCGCCGCGGTTCAGGCGCCAGATGTCGTCGTCGGACAGGCCCGAGACCATGGCGCGGGTCTCGTCGTACTTGCCGAAGAAGTTTTCGCGCGTGTAGGCGCCGCCGAAGGCCTTGCAGTTCTGGTACTCGCCGTCGACGGTTTCCATCATCAGCTTCTTGAGGACGCCGTTGGTGTCCTTGGCCAGCAGGGCGTCCCAGTAACCGCCCCACAGCAGCTTGATGACGTTCCAGCCGCCGCCGCGGAACACGCCTTCCAGTTCCTGGATGATCTTGCCGTTGCCGCGGACCGGGCCGTCCAGGCGCTGCAGGTTGCAGTTGACGACGAAGATCAGGTTGTCCAGGCCTTCGCGGCCGGCCAGCGCGATCGCGCCCAGGGTCTCCGGTTCGTCCGACTCGCCGTCGCCGATGAAGCACCAGACCTTGCGGTCGGACTTCTCGATCAGGCCGCGGTGCTCCAGGTACTTCATGAACTGCGCCTGGTAGATCGCGCCCAGCGGGCCCAGGCCCATCGACACGGTCGGGGTCTGCCAGTAGTCCGGCATCAGCCACGGGTGCGGGTAGGACGAGATGCCGCGGCCGTCCACTTCCATGCGGAAGTTGTCCAGCTGGCTCTCGCTGATCCGGCCTTCCAGGAACGAGCGGGCGTAGATGCCCGGCGCGCTGTGGCCCTGGATGTAGAGCAGGTCCCCGGGGTGGCTGTCGGACGGGGCGCGCCAGAAGTGGTTGAAGCCGACGTCGTAGAGGGTCGCCGCCGAGGCGAAGGAGGCGATGTGGCCGCCCAGGTCGCCCGGCTTGCGGTTGGCGCGCACGACCGTGGCCATGGCGTTCCAGCGGATGATCGAGCGGATCCGCCACTCCAGGTCCGCGTTGCCCGGGCTCTTGGCCTCCAGGTGCGGGGCGATGGTGTTGACGTACTCGGTGGTCGGGGAGAACGGCAGGAACGCGCCGGACCGGCGGGTCAGCTCGACCATGTCCTCCAGCAGCAGGTGCGCGCGCTCGGGGCCGTCACGGTCGATGACCGCCTTGAGCGACTCGATCCATTCCCGGGTCTCGACCGGATCCGGATCGTTCTGCAGCACCTCGTTCAGCCAGTTCATATCGCTCCCTATGCCGCGCGCGGGGGTCGCGGCCTTCATGTTCGTGTGGACCACCGAGTTTAACGCAGGGGCGGGGGTTCCGGCCTCGCTACGCCCCCGTATGCAGGCCGTGAACCGGTCAGGCAGGAACGCTTTCCGATGCAATCAATGCCATGTCCGGGACAGTCCCGGGACACGCGCGGACCGGTCGCGGCGGCGCAGGCGCGGTTCTGCTTATGATCGGTCCATTCCCCGACCGGACACCGCATGTCCGCGATCCCCACCGGCGGCAGCACCGCGCCCGCAGTGCCGGACCCGTCCCTGCCCGCGCCCGCGGCACGCGCGGTGCGCTGGCGCGACAGCCTGCGCACGCGGATGGTGCTGTGGTCGAGCGCGCTGAACGCCGGGTTGCTGCTGCTGGTGGCGCTGGCGTTCTACCTCGGCGCGCGGGCGATCGTGGTCGAGAACGCGCGCACCGAGGCCACCGGCCTGGCCCGGCAGACCGTGCGCAGCCTGGAGGCGACCCTGGAATCGGTGCAGGTCAGCGGCCGCACCCTGGCCGCCAGCGCCACCGGGGTCGGCGCGCAGCCGTCCAACCTGCGCTCGCTGCTGGTCGCCAGCCTGGCCGGTGACCCGGACATCGCCGGGGCGATGATCATCATCGAGCCGGGCACGCTTCCCGGGGACGCGGACGGCTTCACCTGGTACATCCGCCGCGAGGGCCGCGAGCTGGTGGAGCAGTCGGTGGCCGACCTGGGCTACGACTACCGGCGCATGCCCTGGTTCGAGCGGACCCTGCACGCCGACCGGCCGTGGTGGTCCGAGCCGTACGCCAACGAGGCCACCGGCGGCGCCCATTTCGCCACCTACAACCTGCCGCTGCGGCGGCCGGGCGACGCGGCCGGCGCGCCGGCGGTGGGCATGGTCAGCCTGGACATCCCGATGGCGCGGCTGGCGCCGCTGGTGTCCGGGCTGGGCGGCGCCGGGCTGGAGCCGATGCTGTTCTCGCCCGAGGGCCTGGCCGTGGTCCATCCGGACCCGCAGGTGCAGATGCGCCAGCACGCGGCCGAACTGGCCGCCCAACCCGGCCATGCCGGGCTGGCGCCGCTGGCCGAGGCGGTCGCCGCGCACCGGCCGGCGACCTTCGACCACCGCGACGCCGGCGGCGATCCGCTGGGCATGGTCGTGCTGCCGGTGGGCGACAGCGGCTGGACCTTCGCCCTGGGCGTGTCCGAGCGCTGGTTCCTGCACCGGCTCAACCGGATCGCGCTGTGGGTGGCGCTGGCCGCGGCGCTGGCGCTGCTGTTCGCGCTGTGGCTGGCACGGCGCTACAGCGGCGCGATCGCCGAGCCGATCGAACGTCTGACCGACAGCGCCCGCCACTTCAGCCAGGGCGACTTCGACTACCCGCTGGCCGACGTGCAGCGCGGCGACGAGGTCGGGGTGATGGCGCGCGCGTTCGACGCCGCGCGCGGCTCGATCAAGCGCCAGCTCGACGAGATCGGGCAGATGGCCAGCGCGCGGCAGAAGCTGGAGAGCGAGCTGTCGATCGCGCGCGACATCCAGCAGTCGATGCTGCCGGCCGGGCGCGGCTTCGACACCGCGCACATGCACGTGGAGGCGCACGCGCTGCTGGAGCCGGCCAGCGAGGTCGGCGGTGACTTCTACCAGTTCTCCGAGCTGGAGCCGGGCGTGCTGTGGTTCGCGATCGGCGACGTGTCGGACAAGGGCATCCCGGCGGCGCTGTTCATGGCGCGCACGCTGACCGTGCTGGAGCAGCAGGCGCGCCGGCATGGCTCCCCGGACAGGATCCTGGCGGCCGCCTCGGTGCGGCTGGCCGAGGGCAACGAGACCTGCATGTTCGCCACCGTGCTGTGCGGGCGGCTGGAGGTGGGCAGCGGCCGCTTCGCCCTGGCCAGCGCCGGCCACGAACCGCCGCTGCTGCTGCACCCGGACGGCCGTGCCGAACTGCTGTCGCTGGCCGGCGGCGGGCCGCTGGGCTTCGAGCCGTCCGCGGACTTCCCGCTGTACGAAGGCGTGCTCGGCGCGGGCAGCACCCTGGTCGGCTACACCGACGGGGTGACCGAGGCGTTCGACGCCGGCAACCGCGCCTACGGCGGCGAGCGCCTGCTGCGCGCGCTGGCCGCGGGCGACAGCGCGGCGGCGGCCTGCCACCGGCTGCTGGAGGACGTGCGCGCGTTCGCCGGCGAGGCGCCGCAGTCGGACGACATCACCATCCTGGCCATCAGCCGCCAGCGCGAAGACTGAGCCACGCGCCCCGTTCCGGCCGCCGGCGCCGGGCTTATGATGCGGCCGTCCGCCCCGGGGAACGGGCCATGCCCAACACGGAACTGCCGCCCGCCGCGATCGCCGGCCACGTGCGCTGGTACCACAGCCTGCGCACCCGGATCGCGCTGTGGTCGGGCCTGACCACGCTGCTGTTCCTGCTCGGCGTGACCGTGGCCACGATCTGGTACGTGCGCCACGAGATCCTCGACCGCGCCCGCCGCGACACCCGCGCCACCACCATCGCCGCGGCCGGGCGGCTGGACGACAACCTGCGCACCCTGACCCTGGCCGCCGGCAACCTGTCCCGGCTGGTCTCCAGCAGCACGCTGACGCCCGAGGCGCTGCAGCAGGCGCAGGCGGCGCTGGTGGAGAGCATCCCCAACGCCGCCGGGGTGTTGCTGGCGGTCGAACCGCGCCAGCCCGGCGACGCCGCGTACGCGCGCTACGTCGGCGAGCACGGCCGCAGCCGCGACTTCGTCCGCGACGGCTACGCGCTGGACCGCCAGTCCTGGTACGCGCGCACCGTGCAGGGCACGCGCGGCTGGTGGTCCGAGCCCTACCTCAACCACACCGCCGGCAAGGTGTGGATGGCGACCTACAACGTGCCGCTGTCGCCGCCGGCGCGCGGCATGGCCAGCGTCGACGTGCGCATCGACGACCTGGTGGCGCCGGTGGAAAGCCTGGCCCACCTGCCCGGCGTGCGGGTCACGCTGGTGGCGCCGGAAGGGACCCTGGCGATGAGCACCCTGCCCGGCGCGCTGCCGCACGAACGCCTGCCCGAGCTGGTCGGGCGCCTCGGCCGCGACGACCTGGCGCCGGCGGTGGAGGCGGTGCGCGAACAGCGGCCGGTCCACTTCTACCACCGCGACCGCAACATCGACCGGATGCGCTTCACCGTGGTCGAACCGGTGGGCGACAGCGGCTGGACGCTGTTGGTGGGCGAGTCCTACGACCTGATCATCGCCCGCTTCGACCGCGCCCTGCAGGTGCTGGTCGGGGTCAGCCTGGTGCTGGCGCTGCTCGGCGCCTGGCTGGTGCGCAAGGTCGGCAGCCAGGTCAGCCGGCCGGTGGAGGAACTGGCGCGCTCGGCGCTGGACTTCATCGCCGGCGAGAACGACGCGCCGCTGGCCCACCGCGACCGCCAGGACGAGGTCGGCGTGCTGGCGCGCACGCTGGACCACGCGCGCGCCTCGATCCGCCGGCAGATGGGCGAGATCGCCGAGATGAGCGCGGCGCGGCAGAAGCTGGAGAGCGAACTGTCGATCGCGCGCGACATCCAGCGGGCGATGCTCCCGCAGGGCCGCACCATCGACCGCGGCCACGAGCACCTGGAGGCGCAGGCGCTGCTGGAACCGGCCAAGGCGGTGGGCGGCGACTTCTACAACTTCATCGAGCGCGGCGCCGGCGAGCTGTGGTTCGTGATCGGCGACGTCTCCGACAAGGGCGTGCCGGCGGCGCTGTTCATGGCCCGCGCGGTGACCATGCTCGAGGTGGCGATCCAGACCGCGGCCACGCCGGCCGACGCCCTCGCCGAGGGTTCGCGGCGCCTGGTGCAGGGCAACGACACCTGCATGTTCGCCACCGTGCTGTGCGGGCGCATCGACGTGCACAGCGGCGCGCTGGAGCTGGCCAGCGCCGGCCACGAGCCGCCGCTGCTGCTGCACCACGACGGCCGGGTCGAGCCGGTGCTGCTGGCCAACGGCCCGCCGCTGGGGTTCGAGGTCAGCGACGCGTTCCCGCTGTGGCGCGGCACGCTGGTCCCGGGCGACTGCCTGCTGGCCTATACCGACGGGGTGACCGAAGCGTTCGACCTCGCCGGGGCCGCCTACGGCTTCGAGCGCATGTGCCGGGCGCTCGGCAGCGGCCTCGGCGCGGCCGAAGCCTGCGCGCGGCTGCTGGCCGACGTGCAGCGGTTCGTGGGCGCCGCGCCGCCCTCCGACGACACCACCATCCTGGCCATCAGCCGCAGCCACGACCTCGACAACCCCGGGGCCGAGGCGCATGCTGTCGGCGCGAAAGGGGAGACTTCGGTGCACATCAGCGTGGCGCACTCGTCGGCCGACGTGATGCGGATGACCGATGCGATCGACGCCCTGCTGGAACACCACGGCGCCAGCACCGAAGCCATGCACGACGCGCGGCTGATCGTGGAGGAGGTGGCGTGCAACGCGGTCGAGCACGCGGTCGCCCCCGACGCGCCGCTGGAGATGCATGCGCGTGTGGACGATGGCCGGTTGTGGCTGGAGTTCCGCGACCGCGGCGTGCCGTTCGACCCGACCGCGCAGGCGGCGCCGGACCTGGACGCGGATGTGGAAGAACGCGGCATCGGCGGACTGGGCGTGTTCCTGGTCCGCGAGCTGGCCGACGAGATCGACTACCAGCGCATCGAGGACGTCAACGTGCTGCGCATCACCCTGCGGCTGGACGCCGCGCACGACATGGAGAGCCCCGCATGAGCCTGTTGAGGATCGAGACGACCCCGCCCGCCAACGGCGTCCAGCGCGTGGCCGTCGGCGGCCGGCTGGACACGCACACCTACGCGCAGCTGGACGAGGCGCTGGCCCCGGTGCTGGCCAACGCCGCGGTGACCTCGCTGGTGCTGGACCTGGCCGGGCTGGACTACATCAGCAGCGCCGGCATCCGCTCGGTGTTCAAGGCGCGCAAGGCGCTGTCGGCGCGCGCGGGCAAGGTGCTGGTCGCCAACCCGCAGCCGCAGATCCAGAAGGTGTTCGACATGGTCAAGGCGGTGCCGCTCAACGAGATCTTCACCTCGGTGGCCGAAGCCGACGCCTACCTCGACGCGATGCAGCGCAAGGTCGTCGAAGGCGACGACGACGACGATTGACGCGTGCGGGCGCGCCGCGCCCGCCCGCGCCGCGCTCAGAACGCCAGCTGCACCCGCGCCTCGAGGATCTCCGGCTCCAGCGTGACGCCGGCGCGTTCGCTGCGCAGCCACACGTAGTTGGCCTGCAGCTTCAGGTGCCGGCCCCAGTACCAGTTCGCGCCCAGGGTCCAGTCGCGCTGGCGGCCGCCCTGCACGCTGCCGTCGTCCAGGTCCAGGTCGGCATAGCGCAGCTGCACGTCCACCGCGCCGGCGGCGTGCTTCGGCTTGAGGTTGCCGAACGCCGCGTTGGCGTAGGGACGCACCTCGCCGGTGAGCGACCAGGAGGCGAACGCATACCAGCCGCGGCCGTCGAAGTGGCCGCCGTCGGGCGCTTCGTTGCTGCCCTTCAGCCACTCGGCCTGCAGCAGCAGCGGGCCTTCGCGCCACGCGGCCTCGAGGCCGACGCGGTCGATGTGGTCGCTGGCCAGGCGGCCGCTGTCGACCAGGCGCACGTCGGTCAGCGCGGCGTTGGGACGGGCGCGGAAGCGGGCGATGCCGTCGTCGCGGCGCTCGCGCGAGGCGCTGGCGCCGAGGTGGACCACGCGGCGCTCGCCGGACACCGGGGTGTTGACCAGGCGGCCGGCGAAGGTGGTGCCGGCGTTGTCGCCGTTGAGGTCCTCGCCGTCGTAGCCGGCCAGGGCGAAGCGCCAGCCCGGCAGGCCGGTCCAGGTCCACTCCACGCCGGTGCGGCGGCCGGCATAGAACGCGTTCTCCGCGGCCGAGCGCTCGAGGAAGATGGTGGAGCTGGTGCCGTAGCCGTAGTCCTCCCAGCCGACCAGGGTCTTCTGGTGGCCGAGGCGGACGTCGCCGGCGACCTTGGAGGTCAGCTTGACGAAGGCGTCGCCCCAGCTGCGCGCGGTGAAGTCGTAACCGGCGGTGGCCTCGAACACGCCCTTGCGCCGCGCGAACAGATAGAACTCCTGCCGGCGCCAGGCGTCGTCGTCCTCGAACACCGCGCTGCCGTCGGCGCGTTCGTCGTCGGAGAAGCGGTTGCTGTCGTACTGGAACGTGCCCTTGGCGCCGTACTCGGTGCCCCCGGCGGTGAACGAGGTGGGCAGGTCGCGCCAGTCGGCGGCGAAGGCGGCGGGCGCGGACAGCAGCGCGGCCAGGGCGAGGGCGAGGCGGCCGGCGGCGTGGCCGGTGGCGTGGCTGGGCAGGGAGGGCATGACGGGCTCTGCGAAGACGGAAGGTGGCACGAGCAGGCACGCATCGCACCGGCTTCGCCCGGGATAGCGGCCGCCCGCGGCGGCCCTGAAGCGGCCCGGGGCGGCGGACGCGGCGCTAGACTGCCCGAACGCCCGAGGAGATCCGCATGTCCTGGTCCCTGCGTCCGTGCCTGCCTGCGCTGCTGACAAGCGTGCTGCTGGCCTGCAGCGTACCGCTGCCGGCCGGCGCGGCGGTGCCGTCCTGGGGCGCGAAGGCGTCCAGTCCGGTGGGCACGCCGCCGCAGGCACTGCGCCCGGGCGAATGGATCTGGGACGGCGACGCCTCCCCGTCCGGACCGATCGCCGCGGTGGTGAGCCTGACCGAGCAGCGGGTGTACGTGTACCGCAACGGCCTGCCGATCGGCATCAGCACGGTCAGCAGCGGCAAGCCGGGCCACGAGACCCCGACCGGCGTGTTCACGATCCTGCAGAAGGACAAGGACCACCGTTCCAGCACCTACAACAACGCGCCCATGCCCTACCAGCAGCGGTTGACCTGGGACGGGGTGGCGCTGCACGCCGGCGGCCTGCCCGGCTATCCCGAGTCGCATGGCTGCGTGCACCTGCCCAGCGAGTTCGCGCGGCAGCTGTTCGACGCCACCCACCTGGGCATGACCGTGGTGGTGGCGCAGGAGGGCACCTCGGCCGATGCCCTCGCCCACCCGCCCGGGTTCATGCCGATCGACGCGGCCAGCGGCGCGGAGGACGAGCGGCCACGGCTGGCCGAGGGCGAGTCCTACCGCTGGGATCCGCCGGCGGCGGGCGGCGGGCCGCTGTCGATCCTGGTCAGTGGCGGCGATCGCCGCGTGCTGGTGTTCCAGGATGGGGTGGAGATCGGCCGCGCGCGCTTCGAGCTGCAGGAGCCGCAGCGGCCGCTGGGCACCCACGTGTTCCAGCTGCGCGAGGGCCGTGCGCCCGGTGCCAACCCGCAGCAGCCGGACACGCCGGTGCCGCTGTGGGTCGGCCTGGACGTGCCCGGGGTCGAGTCCGAGGCCGGCCAGGTGCTGACCGCCGCGCGGATGGCGCGGGTGGTGCTGCCGGCCGGCTTCGCCGGACGCGTGTATCCGCTGCTGCGGCCCGGCACCACGCTGATGGTCACCGATGCGCCGGTGCTGGAACGGCAGACCGGCCCGGTGCAGCGCGTGTTCGACGCGCTGCCGCCGGACGCCTGAGCCGGCCCGCATGGCCGCCGCGCCCGACCTCGCCCACCATGCCGCGCTCGACGAGCGCATGGTCCGGGCCGCGCGCGGGATCCGGCTGCTGGCGCTGGCCAGCTGGCCGGCGAGCGTCCAGATGGAGTTCCTCGAACGCTGGCACCGGGGCCAGGCCGCGTTGCCGGCGGTCAGCTACCTGCGCCTGGACTTCGGCGATGCCCGGCGCGAGCTGGCCGCGGTCGCGGCGGCGGCCGACCCGGACCATCCGCTCGGGCTGTACCTGATCGAATCGGCCGAGAGCTGGAACCGCGCCGCGGCGCTGCTGGAATCGCTCGGCACCGCGCAGGCCTGCGCCGAATCGGTCGCGCTGTTCGGGCGGCCGGACCAGCCGCTGCCCGGCGATGGCCCGTCCACGCGCGAGGCCGCGCGCCACTTCATCCAGATCGCCAGCGACCTGGACCACGAGCTGATCGCACCGGAAGAACAGGTGCCGGTCTCGGCCACTGCGCTGGCGCTGCAACTGCAGTCGGACCTGGACGACTTCTTCGATGGCCGGGTGATCACGGTCGAACTGGACCCGCAGCTGATCGCCAAGGCCGCCGCCGGCGCGACCCGCATCCGCCTGCGCGCCGGCGCGGCGTTCAGCGACTACGACCGCCGCCAGCTGTTCCACCACGAAGCGCTGGTGCACTCGCTGACCGCGCTCAACGGCCGCGGGCAGCCGTTGCTGCGCAGCCTGGCGCTGGCCTCGCCACGGGTCACCGCCACCCAGGAAGGCCTGGCCACGTTCGCCGAGCAGATCACCGGCAGCATCGACATCGAGCGGATGAAGCGGATCAGCATGCGCATCGAGGCGGTGGCCATGGCCCTGGAAGGCGCCGACTTCCTGCAGGTGTTCCGCTACTTCCTCGACGGCGGCCAGAACGAGGCGGAGAGCTTCGTCTCCGCCCAGCGCGTGTTCCGCGGCGTGCCGCTCACCGGCGGCAGCGCCTTCACCAAGGACGCGGTCTACCTGCGCGGGCTGATCGGCGTGCACACCTTCTTCCGCTACGCGCTGCAGCAGGACCGGCTGCGCCTGTGCCGCTGGCTGTTCGCCGGCAAGATGACCCTGCGCGACGCGGTCCGCTTCGAGCCGCTGTTCCTCGACGGCACGCTGGTGCCGCCGCGCTGGCTGCCGCCGTGGGTGCAGCGCGCCAACGGCCTGGCCGGGATGCTGGCGTTCTCGCTGTTCGCCAACCGGATCCGCATGGACCGGATCGACTACCAGCCGATGCGCGCGCCGGCGAAGCCCGCCGCGCCGTAGGCACGGCCGGCGTGTGCGCGGCTGTCGGCCGGCGTCAGCGCTCCGGACGCCTGTAGGCCACGCAGTCGACCTCGACCTTGCAGTCCACCACCATCCGCGACTCCACGCAGGCGCGTGCCGGCGGATGTTCGCCGAAGTAATGCCGGAAGACCTCGTTGAACGCGTAGAAGTCGCGCGCGTCGTCCAGCCACACCCCGCAGCGCACGACATGCTCCGGGCCGTAGCCGGCCTCGGCCAGGATCGCCATCAGGTTGCCGATCACCACGTGCGCCTGCTCGGCGACGTTGCCGGTCACCAGCACGCCGTCGCGCATCGGCACCTGCCCGGACACGTACAGCCAGCC
The DNA here is from genome assembly GCF_041464125.1 of Pseudoxanthomonas fibrivorans. Lineage (NCBI taxonomy): Bacteria > Pseudomonadati > Pseudomonadota > Gammaproteobacteria > Lysobacterales > Lysobacteraceae > Pseudoxanthomonas > Pseudoxanthomonas fibrivorans. The sequence goes on from NZ_JBGNUG010000001.1 coordinate 2,317,931, forward strand.
GTCGGCCTGGACCGCGCGCGCGAACGGCATGTGCTGCCGGCCCTGGCCGACCCCGCCTTCGACGCCGTACCGCTTGATGTCGCCCATGTGTGTCTCCGTTGCCAAAGGGTCAGCCCGGCGCGAGGAAGCGGCCGTGGCGCGCGCGCGCCACCTTCGCCCCGTCCCAGGCGCGCTGGCCGTTCACCCACACCGCGTGGATGCCGGCGGCCGGGCGCGCCGGGTCGTGGTAGTCGGCCACGTCGCGCACCGTGGCCGGGTCGAACAGCACCAGGTCGGCGGCGGCGCCGACCCGGATCGCGCCGCGGTCGTGCAGGCCGAAGCGCGCCGCCGGCAGGCCGGTCATCTTGTGCACGGCGGTGTGCAGCGGGAACAGCCGCGCCTCGCGCACGTAGTGGCCGAGCACCCGCGGGAACGTGCCCCACAGGCGCGGATGCGGGCGCGGGTCGCGCGGCAGGCCGTCGGACCCGATCATGGTCAGCGGGTGCGCGAGGATCCGGCGCACGTCCATCTCGTCCATGCAGTGGTAGACCGCGCCGGCCGGCTGCAGCCGCCGCGCCGCGCCCATCAGCGTGGTATGCCAGTCCGCGGCGATGTCGGCCAGCAGGCGCCCGCCCTGGTCCGGATGCGGCCCGGACCAGGTGACCAGGATGTCGTAGGCGTCGGTGACCTGCTTGAGGTCCAGGGTCGAACTGCTGGCCGCGTACGGGTAGCAGTCGCAGGCCACGTCGTGGCCGTGCGCGCCGCGCTCCAGCGTCGCCAGGACCTCGGTGCTGCGGCCCCAGTTGTCGATGCCGGCGCACTTGAGGTGGGACACGCGCACCGGCGCGCCGCTGTGGCGGCCGACCGCGATCGCCTCGTCCAGTGCCGGCACGATCCCGGCGAACTCGTCGCGCAGGTGGCTGGCGTAGGCGTGCCGGGCGCCGTCCAGTTCCACCGACAGCGCCAGCACCTCGCTGTCCGGCGCCTGGAACGCGGAGGCGTAGGCCAGGCCGCTGCTCAGGCCGAGCGCGCCGGCGTCCAGGCTCTCGCGCAGCTGCGCGCGCATCGCCGCGATCTCGTCCGCGCCCGCGGCGCGGTCGAGGCGGTCCATGTGGTTCTGGCGCAGCGCGGTGTGCCCGACCAGCGCGGCGACGTTGACCGCGGGGCGCGCCTTCTCGACCGCGGCGCGGTAGTCGGCGAAGCGCGGGTAGGCGAACTCCCCGTCGGCGCCGAGCAGGTTCATCGGATCGGGCACCGCGCCGCTGCCGTCGCCGTGCCCGGGCCGCACCGGGCTGGCGCTGATCCCGCAGTTGCCCACCACCACCGTCGTGACGCCCTGGCTCAGCTTGGCCGGCATCGCCGGGGCGCGGATCACCTCCAGGTCGTCGTGGGTGTGCACGTCGATGAAGCCCGGCGCCAGCGCCAGCCCGGTGCCGTCGACCACGCGCGCGGCCCCGCCACCGTCGAGCGCCCCGATCGCGACGATGCGTCCGTCGCGCACCGCCACGTCGCCGGGCACGCCGGGCGTGTCGCGGCCGTCGAGCACCAGCGCGCCGCGCACCAGCAGGTCGAACGTCGCGCCGGCGGCGGAAGGGCGCACGGGCACCTCAGTCCCCCAGCGGCAGGCGTTCTTCGTCGCCCCCGCGCCAGGCATCCAGCGCCAGCTTGATCCGGCGCAGGCGTTCGCGGTTGCCGGCCGGATCGAGCAGGGCCACGGTGGTGGACAGCACGTCGATCGCCAGCAGCACCGCGTAGCGCGAAGCCGAGGGCTTGAACACGAAGTCGGTCTCCTCCAGCGACAGGGGCAGCAGCCATTGCACCTGCGCGGCGATCGGCGTGCCCGCCCGGGTGATCGCGGCCAGCCGCGCGCCATAGCCGCGGGCGATGTCCAGCACCTGGCGCAGCTCGGGGTTGAGGCCGCTGATCGACAGCGCCAGCACCATGTCCTCCGGTTCCAGCGTGGCGGCGAGCATGCGCATGGCCACCGCGTCGCTGCACGCGGCCACCGGCAGGCCCAGCCGGGTCAGGCGCTGCTGCAGTTCCTGCGAGAACACCGCCGAACCGCCGCCCATGCCGAACACGTGCACGCGCCGGGCGGTGGACAGCGCGGTGGCGACCTCGCGCACCACCTGCTCGGAGAACCCGGCCAGGTTGCGGCGCAGGACGCCTTCGATGTCGTCGCCGATCTGCGCGTGCAGCGCCGGCAGCGGCGGCGCGTCGGCCTCGTCGAGGAAGCGCCGCCCGACCGCGCCGGCCTCGGCCAGCCACGCGCGCAGTTCGCGCACGTGCGCGCAGCCGAGCGCCTTGGCGAAGCGGGACACCGCCGCCACGCTCACCCCGGCGCGGTCGGCCAGCTCGCCGACCCCGGACTGCGCCGCGGCGGGGATGTCGGCCAGGATCGCGTCCGCGATCCGCCGCTCCACCGGGCTGAAGCGGTCGCGGCGCTGGCGCAGCTGGTAGACGATGTCGTGCATGGGAGCCTCGGGAATGCGGTTCAGAGCAGGGCCGCCAGCGCGGCGGTCAGCGCCAGCGCGACGAGCGAGATCAGCGTCTCCAGCACCGTCCAGGTGCGGAACGTCTGCGCCACCGACAGGTTGAAGTACTCCTTCACCAGCCAGAAGCCGCCGTCGTTGACGTGGGAAAGGATCAGCGAGCCGGCGCCGGTGGCCAGCACCAGCAGTTCCGGGTGCGGGTAACCGGCGGCCAGCGCGATCGGCGCCACGATGCCGGCGGCGGTGCTCATCGCCACCGTCGCCGAGCCGGTCGCGATCCGCATCAGCGCGGCCACGGTCCAGCCCATCAGCAGCGGCGACAGCTCGAAGCGCTGCGACATCGCGGTGATCTCGGCGGCCACGCCGGTCTTGACCAGGATCCCGTTGAGGCCGCCGCCGGCGCCGACCAGCAGGGTGATGGCCGCGGTCGGCGCCAGGCATTCCTGCGAGAAGCGCAGGATCTGCTCGCGGTTGAAGCCGCGCATCAAGCCCAGGGTGACGAAGCTCAGCAGCGTGGCCAGCAGCAGCGCCACCACCGAGTTGCCGATGAAGCGCAGGAACCCGTTGGCCTGGGTGCCCGGCGTGGCCAGCACGTCCGCCCAGCCGCCGAGCAGCATCAGCCCGACCGGAAGCAGCAGCGTGGCCACGGTGATCCCGAAGCCCGGCAGCTGCGCGTCCGGCACCTGGCCATGGCCCTCGTCCAGCAACGCCGCTTCCATCGGGTTGTGCGCCGGCAGCGGCACGCGCGGGGCGATGAACTTCGCGAACACCGGGCCGGCCAGCGCCGCGGTCGGCAGGCCGACCAGCAGCGCGTAGAACACGGTCCGGCCGACGTCGGCCTGGTATTCCTTCACCGCCAGCATCGCGGCCGGGTGCGGCGGCACCAGGCCGTGCACCACCGACAGGCCGGCGACCATCGGCAGCCCGACCAGCAGCAGCGGCACGCCGGTGCGGCGGGCGACGTTGAACACGATCGGCACCAGCAGCACGAAGCCGACCTCGAAGAAGATCGGCAGGCCGATGCCGAACGCGACCAGCATCATCGCCCAGTGCACGTTCTTCGAGCCGAAGCGGGCGATCAGCGTGCGCGCGATCCGTTCGGCGCCGCCGGACTCGGCCATCATCTTGCCCAGCATGGTGCCGAGCGCGACGATCAGCGCGATGTGGCCCAGGGTGCGGCCAACGCCCTGCTCGTAGGCGCCGACGATCTCGCCCGCGGGCATGCCGGCCACCAGCGCCAGGCCGAGCGACACCACCGTGAGGGTGATGAACGGGTTGAGCCGGTAGCGGGCGATCAGCACGACCAGCGCGCAGATGGCCGCCGCCGCGTAGAGCAGCAGCAGGGTGCCGGGACTCATGCGGTCGCGCCCGGCTGGCGCGTGTCGGAGATGGGCATCGGCTGCGGGCTCAGAAGAAGGTGCGCACGGCGCCGGTCACCCGCCAGGCGTCGTCCACCCGCAGCAGGTGGCGCCACTTGTCGAAGGTCAGGCACGGATGGGAGATGTCGAAGCACAGCAGGTCGCCGACCTGGACGTCGTCGCCGGCCTGCAGCTCGAGGAACGCGTGCTGGTCCATCATCGCGCCCAGCCGCCAGTGCGCCGGCACCGCGCGCGGCGCGTCCTCGCCCTGGCGGTAGCGCAGCACCGGCAGCGGCAGGCCGGCGTCGAAGGCCGCGTCGCGCTTGCCCAGGCCGACGATCGCCCGCCCCGGCTCGGGCCGCGACTGCACGCAGGCCCACAGCTGCAGCGCCGGGCGCAGGCCTTCGGCCATCGAGCGCGCGACCGGGTTGGCGGCGTGGATGCGCGCGTCGGCCTCGCGATAGGCGCCGACGTCATGGGTGAGGTAGCAGCCCGGCCGCAGCAGCACGCGCACGCCCGGGTCGCTGGCGGCTTCGGCGAACTCCTCGGCGACCACGTCGTACCAGGCCGAGCCGGCGCCGGACAGCAGCACGCGCTCCTCTGCGAAGGCAGCCTCGGCGCGCAGCCCGTGCAGCGTGTCCAGCGTGCGCCGCAGCAGCGCGCGGATCGCGGCCTCCTCCTTGAGCACGCCCTCGTAGGTTTCCACGCCGACCAGCGCCAGCGACTGCGGCCAGCGCGCGACCGCCGCGGCCACCTCGTGCACCTGCGCCTCGTCGCGCACGCCGGTGCGGCCGCCGGCCACGCCGACCTCCAGCAGCAGCCGCAGCCGCTGGCCGCGGCCTGCGAAGTAGGCGCCCAGGGCCTCGGCATTGGCCGCCGAATCGACCAGGCAGCAGAACTCGAAGCCGGGATCGGCCAGCAGCCCGGCGATGATCGCCATGTTGGCGCGGTCGACCAGCTGGTTGGCCATCAGCACCCGGCGCACGCCATGCCGGTGCGCGTCGCGCACCTGCGGGGCGGTCGCCAGGGTGATGCCCCAGGCGCCGGCCTGCAGCTGCATCGCGAACAGCTCCGGGCTCATGGTGGTCTTGCCGTGCGGGGCCAGCTCGACCCCGTAGGCGTCCATGAAGCCGCGCATCCATGCCAGGTTGTGGGCCAGCGCCGAGTCGCGCAGCACCGCCACCGGCAGGCTCACCTCGCCGGCGAGGATCCGCCAGCCCAGGCCGGCCACGGCCGCGGCTTCCAGCGACTCCGGGCCCGCGCCCAGGCCCTTGCCGGCCAGCGGCGCGGGCCCTGCCTGAAAGGAATTCACGGGACCGGGCGAGTTCATGGCCGCATCGACAGGCACGGGAGAGGTGCGTCATTGGTACCACATTGCCGCGCATTAAGAAAATAATTTTCAGCGCATGAGGCGCGGATCACGGCGACGGGGGGCAGCGCGCCCGGCGGGTAGCCGCGGGCCGCCGCGGACCCCGCCCCTGACCGCCCGCGTAGAATCCCGGGCCTGCCCATCGCCGTGACGGACATGTCCGAACAAGAAGACTTCAAGCAGGCCGCCCTCGACTACCACCGCCACCCGCGCCCCGGAAAGATCAAGGTCGCCCCGACCAAGGCGATGCTCACCCAGCGCGACCTGGCGCTGGCCTATTCGCCGGGCGTGGCCTACGCCTGCGAGGCGATCGTCGAGGACCCCAGGCAGGCCAGCGAGCTGACCGCGCGCGGCAACCTGGTGGCGGTGGTCAGCAACGGCACCGCGGTGCTGGGCCTGGGCAACATCGGCCCGCTTGCTGGTAAACCAGTAATGGAAGGCAAGGGCGTGCTGTTCAAGAAGTTCGCCGGCATCGACGTGTTCGACATCGAGATCGACGAGAACGACCCGGACAAGCTGGTCGACATCATCGCCTCGCTGGAGCCGACCTTCGGCGGCATCAACCTGGAGGACATCAAGGCGCCGGAGTGCTTCATCGTCGAGCGCAAGCTGCGCGAGCGGATGAACATCCCGGTGTTCCACGATGACCAGCACGGCACCGCCATCATCGTGGGCGCCGCCGTGGTCAACGCGCTGCACGTGGTCGGCAAGAAGATCGAGGACGTGAAGCTGGCCACCACCGGCATGGGCGCGGCCGGCGTCTCCTGCGTGGACATGCTGGTGTCGCTGGGCCTGAAGAAGGAGAACATCCTGGCCTTCGACCGCGGCGGCGTGATCCACAGCGGCCGCACCGACCTGGACCCGGACAAGCAGCGCTACGCGCGCGACACCGACGCCCGTTCGCTGGAGGAGATCGTCCGCGGCGCCGACATCTTCCTCGGCCTGTCGGCCGGCGGCGTGCTCAAGGCCGAGATGGTCGCGACCATGGCCGAGCGGCCGATCATCCTGGCCCTGGCCAACCCGTACCCGGAGATCCTGCCGGAGGACGCCAAGGCCGCGCGGCCGGACGCGATCATCGCCACCGGCCGTTCGGACTACCCGAACCAGGTCAACAACGCGCTCTGCTTCCCGTACCTGTTCCGCGGCGCGCTGGATGTCGGCGCCACCGGCATCAACGAGGCGATGAAGGTCGCCTGCGTGCACGCCATCGCCGCCCTCGCCCGCCGCGAGGCCTCCGACCTGGGCAGCGCCTACGGCGACGACATCCCCTGCTTCGGCGCCGAGTACCTGATCCCGCGGCCGTTCGACCCGCGCCTGCTGGTGGAGCTGTCCTCGGCGGTGGCGCAGGCGGCGATGGACTCGGGCATTGCCGAGCGCCCGATCGCCGACATGGCCGCCTACCGCGAGAAGCTGGGCCAGTTCGTCTACCGCACCAGCCTGATGATGAAGCCGGTGTACGACCGTGCGCGCAGCGACAAGAAGCGCGTGGCCTATGCCGAGGGCGAGGAGGAGGTGATCCTGCGCGCGGTGCAGACCGTGATCGACGAAGGCGTGGCCTTCCCGATCCTGATCGGCCGCCCGGACGTGATCGAGGCGCGCATCCAGCGCCTGGGCCTGCGGATGAAGGCCGGCGTCGACTTCGAGATCACCAACCAGGACGACGACCCGCGCTTCAACGACTACTGGCAGCACTACCACGCCATCACCGAGCGCCGCGGCGTGACCGTGGCCGCGGCCAAGAACCTGATGCGCTCCCGCCCGACCCTGATCGGCTCGGTGATGGTCGCCCGCGGCGAAGCCGACGCCCTGCTCACCGGCGTGGTCGGCCGCTTCCACAAGAAGCTCGGCTACGTGCGCAGCGTGATCGGGCTGGACCCGGGCGTGCAGTCCACCGCGGCCATGACCGGCGTGATCAACAACCAGGGCGTGTGGTTCTTCCTCGACACCCACGTCCAGGACGATCCGACCGCCGAGCAGATCGCCGAAGCCACCCTGCAGGCGGCCTACCGCCTGAAGCTGTTCGGCATCGAGCCGCGCATCGCCCTGCTCTCGCACTCCAACTTCGGCAGCCACGAGACCCCCGGCGCGCTGAAGATGCGCAAGGTCCGCGAACTGCTGCTCAAGCGCCAGCCACGCCTGAACGTGGACGGCGAGATGCAGGCCGACGCGGCGCTGGACGAGCTGCTGCGGCAGAAGAACATGCCCAACGGCACCCTCAAGGGCCGCGCCAACCTGTTCGTGATGCCCAACCTGGACGCGGCCAACATCGCCTACAACCTGGTCCGGGTGATGACCGAGGGCGTGGCCATCGGCCCGATCCTGATGGGCATCAGCAAGCCGGTCCACATCCTCACCTCCAGCGCCACCCCGCGCCGGGTGCTGAACATGACCGCGATCGCGGCGGTCGATGCGCAGATCCGGGCGCAGATGGAGGGGGAGCGGAAGGGTTAAGGGAGATCGGATTTTTCTGACTCCGCAGCCCGGAGCCAACCTATTCCTGGGGCAAGTGAGTCGTGCGATAGGTGGACGGCCGGACCATTCCGGCCGTGCGGGTCAGGGTGACCCGTCACGCCAACAACCAAAGGAGTGGATGTCATGCGTCCTCTGAGTCTGAGTGATATCGAAACAGTGTCGGGTGCAGAGCTGGTCTGCACTGCAACAGTGTCGAAGGATCCGTCGCTGTCGTGCACCGGGACCGCGTCTGACTGGGTGGCTGCTGGGAAGGCAGTTTGGGATTTCTTGGCCGCAAGTCCGATTACGGTGCCAGGCATCCTTGAGCGGATCTCCTGACCAATCCGGGGAGGAGCGTCCGCGCTCCTCCTCGCCGGCGCCCTCGCCGGCTCCCCTTGCCAGCGGAAGGGGCTGGTCAACTCGTCTCGTGCTTGTCGGCGTGATGGCCACGATTGCTGCCGGCGCCATCGCCAAGGCTGGGGAGCTTCTCGGACTGGCTGGCTCCAAGCCGATCGCTGAAGTAGCCATCGCCTTGGTCCTGTTCAAGTTCTATCCGGAGCGGAACTGCGCGCCATGGTCTTTCGGGCGCATCGTCACGCTGTTGTCGCTCGGAGTGGCGCTGTCCGTCTTCTGGGTCATCGCTTTCGCATGGGGGAGAACGATCTTCCCGGACCTCGCGGCGATTAGTCCGGCTGCAATCTTTATCGGCGTCCTGAGCTCGGTTGTCACCGCCCCGATCTTCGAAGAGAAGGTGGTCAGACACCTCCTTCTGGCTGGCGTGTCCGGTTTCTTGAACCGATGGGTCTCCGCAGCTCTAGTTTCCGTCATCTTTGCCTTAGCCCATCAGGGCTCGATGGCGTGGTCATTCCTGGTCTCCATAGTGCTGTGCTGGCTGGCCCTCGCGAAAGCGGCAAGCTCATTGCAACGAGCCATCACTCACAGCACCGTCAACGCAATGATATTGCTTTGGTATTTCTCTAACGGATTTGGACTGGCTGGTTGAACGGCGAAGTTTGAACTCAGCTCACTGGCGAGGGGCATGGCGGGCGGAAACGGTCCAATCGATACCGATTAAGGCGAGATTGATCGCCCGATAACGCGTGCTTCGTGCGCGGCAATTTGCCTGATGACCCTTTCTCAATCTGAAATGCGACGGCTACCGATGACGAGGCGATATGTCCAAATCAAAAATCCTTCTGTTGAGTACGGCCTTGATGTTTGGCGCCCTGCTCGTTTTGTGGAGCTACCGGACGGATCTTCTAGAAATGGGTATGTCAGCCGCGAATAAGGATCGAGCACTCGACCGGACTTGCGCGCCCTGACCTGAGCCAGTCCGCACGTCGTACTGGGTAAGCGGGACTGTGATGGAAGAGCCCTACCGCCTCGGGTACTTCTCATCCAACCGCTTGCGCAGCGCCTTGTTCTGCACGCGCGCATCGGACTTCTGCGCCAGGCGGGTGGCGAGCCGGTCGGCGGCGCCGGCGACCTCGTCGCGCAGCTTGAGGTAGTTGGCGACCCGCGCGCCGTCCAGTTCGCCCGCCTCGATCGCCGCACGGACCGCGCAACCAGGTTCGTTCTGGTGCGCGCAGTCGTTGAAGCGGCACTGCGTGGCCAGCGCCTCGATGTCGGCGAATCCCCCATCGGCCAGCTCTTCCTCGCCGGTGGGCTTGAGCTCGCGCATGCCCGGCGTGTCGACCAGGCACGCCCCGGAGGGCAGCGCGATCAGCGCGCGGTGGGTGGTGGTGTGGCGGCCACGCGAATCGTGGCCGCGGACCTCGGCGGTCTTCATCCGCTGCTCGCCGAGCAGGCTGTTGGTCAGGGTCGACTTGCCCGCGCCGGAAGAGCCGACCAGCACCGCGGTGCGGCCCGGGCCCAGCCACGGCATCAGCGCGGACACCGCGTCGGGATCCTTGGCGTTGAGCGCGAGCACGGCCACGCCCTGGGCGCGCAGGTCGGCCAGCGCGGCGAGCGCGGCCCCGGCATCGGCGCCGTCGCGGTCGGCCTTGGTCAGCACCACCACCGGCTCCACCCCGCCGCCGCCGACCAGCAGCAGGTATCGCTCGATCCGGCGCGGGTTGAAATCGGCGTCCAGGCCGCAGACCACGAAGGCAGTATCGACGTTGGCGGCGATCACCTGCTGCTGGTAGTGCTCGCCGGCGGCGGCGCGCTTGATCGCGCTGCGCCGCGGCAGCAGCGCCAGGATCCGGCGGCCGTCGTGCAACACCCAGTCGCCGACCGCGGCGCGTTCGTGCAGCGGCACGCCGTCGGCCTTGAACACCGGGCGGCGCTGCCACTCCGGCGGTGATTCGGCGCGGAAGCCGGTGTCCGGCGCGTCGGCCAGGACGTAGCCGGTGCGGTGCTGCTCGCTTACCCGGGCCGGGCGCGCACCGGGATGGGCGGCGGCGGCGGCCTGCCAGGCCGGATCCCCGGCCGGACCCGCCCACGGCCAGCCGATGCGGCGCAGGGGGGCGTAATCGGGGTCGACGTGTTCCATGCCGCGGATTGTAGGGCGAGGCTCCGCCTCCCGCCCCCTCCTCCCGGGACCGACCCGGGCGAACACCGTGGCGGCGCCGGCGCGTAGCCGCCCGCGCCGGCCCGGCTGCGCGAGCGTGCTGCCATCCAGCCGCCGATGGACGGCAGGGTTGCCGACGGCGCTAGATACACGCCGCGAGGCGTTCGCCGCCGATGGGTGGAGGTCGACGTGCCCGACGAGCGCGCGGCGTCGCCGGCCGGCGCCCCGGCGCCTGCACGTCCGATGCGCGCCGCCGGCCTCGACCGCCTTGCCTTCGACCGCCTTGCCCCGACCGCCCTTGCCGTGACCGTCTTCGCCGTGACTGCACACATGCATGCCAGCACCCGGACGCGGCGCCCCCATGCCGGGACCTGGTCATGGGGGGCCCGGACGACGATTTCGACTGAAATCGAAACCCCGGTCACGCCCCCGGCCAGCCTTTTGCGGACAGGCACTTGCGCGGTTTATTTCCGCTAACATGCCAGCCACCCCACCCGACCGCTTGCCGCCATGTCGTCCACCGAGAAACCGCTCAGCGTCCGCGAGCGCCTGTCAGAAGTCCGCTACGAGATCCGCGGAGAACTGAACCGGCGAGCCCACGCGCTCGAGGCGGAAGGGCGCACGCTGATCAAGCTCAACATCGGCAATCCCGGCGCGTTCGGCTTCCGCGCCCCGGCGCACCTGCAGCGCGCCATCATCGACGACATCGACCACACCGATCCGTACACCCACCAGCTCGGCCTGCCGGCCGCGCGCGAGGCGCTGGCCGCGGCCTACCGCGCCCGCAACGCGCCGCACGTATCGGCCGACCGGGTGTTCGTCGGCAACGGCGTGTCCGAGCTGATCGACATGACCCTGCGCGCCCTGCTCAACCCGGGCGACGAGGTGCTGGTGCCGTCGCCGGACTACCCGCTGTGGTCGGCGGCGACCATCCTCAACGACGGCCGCCCGGTGTACTACCGCTGCGCGCCGGAGAACGGCTTCATGCCCGATCCGGTCGAGGTCGAGGGCCTGGTCTCCTCGCGCACCCGCGCGATCGTGCTGATCAACCCGAACAACCCGACCGGCGCGGTCTATCCGAAGGATCTGCTCGAGCGCCTGGTCGCGATCGCCCAGCGCCACAACCTGCTGCTGCTGGTCGACGAGATCTACGACCAGGTGCTGTACGACGGCGCCGCGTTCGAACCGCTGGCGCCGATCGCCGGCGACCACCCCTGCATCACCTTCAGCGGCCTGAGCAAGGTCCACCGCGCCTGCGGCTGGCGCGTGGGCTGGGCGGTACTGACCGGCGCGCACGCGCGCACCGTCGACTACCGCAACGCCATCGACCTGCTGTCCGGCCTGCGCCTGTGCGCGAACGTGGCCGGCCAGTACGCGATCGCCGCGGCGGTCAACGGTCCGGACACGATCAGCGAGCTGTGCGCGCCGGGCGGCCGGCTGTACGAGACCCGCCGCGCGGTGATCGACGCCTGCGCCGCCAGCGAGCACCTGCAGCTGGTCGAGCCCAAGGGCGCGCTGTACGCCTTCCCCTCGGTGGTCGGCCCGGCCGCGCGCGGCTTCGACGACCACACCTTCGCGCTGGAACTGCTCGAGACCGAGGACGTGCTGATCGTCCCCGGCTCCAGTTTCAACGTGCCCTACCGCGACCACTTCCGCGTGACCCTGCTGCCGCAGGCCGAGGTGATGCGCGAGGTGTTCGCGCGCATCGACCGCGCCCTGGAACGCCGGGCCGAGGCCGCGACCAAGGTCGTGCCGCTGAAGGCCAAGGCGCGCAATGCCGCGGCCTGACGGCGGGCGGTGGCGATGACGGCGGCGGACGGGGCGCCCCCCCAGGCGCCCGCCTACCTCGCGCTCGGCGACTCTTACACCATCGGCGAAGGGGTCGAGCCGGCCGGGCGCTGGCCCGTGCAGCTGGCGGCCGCGCTGCGCGGGCACGGCATCGTGCTGGCCGATCCGCGGATCATCGCGACCACCGGCTGGACCACCGACGAGCTGGAGGCCGGCATCGCCGCGGCGCACGCACAGTCGCCGGTTGCCGGCGACCACGCGCTGGTCAGCCTGCTCGTCGGCGTGAACAACCAGTACCGCGGCCGCCCGCTGGACGAGTTCCGCGCCCAGTTCGCGGCGCTGCTGCAGCGCGCGATCGGCTACGCCGCCGGCCAGCCCGGTCGCGTGCTCGTGCTGGCGATCCCGGACTGGGGCGTGACCCCGTTCGCCGTCGCCCAGTCGCGCGATCCGGCCCTGGTGGCGGCGCAGATCGACGCGTTCAACGCGGTGTGCCGGGAGGAGGCCATGCGCGCGGGCGCGCACTGGATCGACATCGCGCCGGCCAGCCGCGAGCGCGGCGCCGAGGCGGCGATGCTGGTCGACGACGGCCTGCATCCGTCGGCTGCGATGTACGCGCTGTGGACTGCGCTGGCGCTGCCCGCGGCGCGCGCGGCGCTGGGCGGCGGCCGATGACCGGTACCGCGCTGCCGCCGCTGTCGGCCGAACGCGCGCGGCGCATCGCCCGCGCGTTCCTGCCCGACTGGCCGCTGGGCAACCGCTACCACTACTACTACGCGCGGGCCAAGCTGCGCAGCGATCCGCTCTACCCGGGCGTGTGCGCGGCCCTGCGTGGCACGCGCGCGCCGCTGCTGGACCTGGGCTGCGGGCTGGGCCTGCTCGCCCATGCGCTGCACGAGGAAGGCATCGCCGTGCGCTACTTCGGCGTGGACCACGACGCGCGCAAGATCGTCGACGCGCGCCGCGCCGCGGCACGCCGTGGCCTGGCCGACGCCGGGTTCGAAACCCAGGACCTGTCGCGCACGCTGCCACCGCACCGCGGCAGCGTGGCGATGCTGGACGTGCTGCAGTTCTTCACGCCCGAACGCCAGCAGGCGCTGGTCGACGGGATGGTCGCGATGCTCGAGCCGGGCGCGCGGCTGGTGATCCGCACCGGCCTGGACGACGGCAGCCGGCGCGCGCGGATCACCCGCGGCACCGACCGCCTGTCGCACCTGCTGGGCTGGATGAAATCCGCGCCGCGGCACTATCCGGACGCCGACCGTCTGCGCGCGTGCTTCGATGCGGCCGGCCTGCGCAGCACGTTCTCGCCGCTGCGCGGCGACACGCCCTTCAACAACTGGCTGATCGTCGCCGCGCGCGACTGAGGACGACCGGTGTTCGACCGTCGCGCGCGGGTGGAAGGCGCGCCGCCAGGCGCGACGTGATGCGCCCGCGTCCGAACGTGGCGGCGTGCTGGCATGGGACGACGCCCGCGCAGGCGCGACGCTTCCCTCCGGGGAGCGGCAGGCCATCGGTCGGGCGGCGGAGCAGCGCGTGGCGATCCAGACCGATGACACCGGGCCGTGGGCCGCGGGCGTCTGGTGGCGGCTGGAAGGCGCGGAGGCGGGCATCGCGTATCCGCAGGGCGCGGCCGGCGACCGGGATCTGCCGGACGAGCTGTCGCGCCGCTTCCCCCGGCTTCAGCCACGAGTCGGTCATGGGCGCCATGGCCTGCACCGGCAACGCGCGCTGCCTCTGCCGGGAGCTGCAGCCGGCTGCCTGACGGCAGGCCGACCCATCACCCGCTTCGCTCAGCCGGCCAGTGCAGCCGACTCGACCACGTGGTGGCCGGGCACCGCCCGGAGCGCCGCCTCCACCAGGGCCGACGCGATCAGCGCCGCCGGGTTGATCCGCCAGCCACGTGGCAGCACCGGGGCCAATGCACGCAGGACCACGGTGGCGGCGGCCTCGCCGCTGCGGTGCTCGTCGCGTTCGCCGCCGATCAGGCCGGGCCGCACGAAGGTGAGCGAAGGGAAGCCCAAGGTCCCCAGGTCATGTTCCAGTTCGCCCTTGACCCGGCTGTAGAACACGCGCGAGTGCGGATCGGCGCCCTTGGCCGAGTTCAGTGCGTAGGCCCGGGCGCCATGGCGCCGCGCCAGTGCCCCGACCTGGAGCGGGTAGTCATGGTCCACCCGCCGGAACGCTTCGCGGCTGCCGGCGGTGCGGATCGTCGTGCCGAGGGTGCAGATGACCGCGTCCACCTTCCACCACGGCGCGTCCTCCGGCAGCGCGTCGTAGTCCACCCGCACGTCCATCAGCCGGGGATGCGGGTCCAGCGGCCGGCGCGACGGCGCAACCACGCGCGCCACGCGCGGGTCGGCCAGCAGCAGGGCGAGCACCTGGCGTCCGACCAGGCCGGTGGCGCCGGCAAGCAGCACCGAGGCGCCGGAGGGGACTGCCGGATCGATGGCGTTCATGCGCGCACCTTAGCGGAGACGCGGCCGGCACGCCCTTACTGCGGCGGCTCCAGCGTGCCGAACCCGCGCTCCTCCAGCAGGCACAGCGCGGCCTCGACGATCTCCACGCTGCGGCCATGCGCGGCCCCCTCGTGCAGCAGGACGATGGCGCCGGGCCGCAGGTCGCGGCCGATCCGCTGCAGCACCCGCACCGGATCGCCGTCGACCGCGTCGTAGCCGCGGGCGCTCCACGCGACCCGGGCCAGGCCATGGGTGCGCAGCGGCGCGGCGACGAAGGGATTGGTGTGGCCGGCCACCGAGCGGAACCACCGCGGCGGCGGGATGGGCGGTGCGGACAGGATCGCCTGGGTGAGGCCGATCTCCGCGGCCATGGCGCGCGGCCCCAGCGCCCAGAAACGCGCCGAGGGATGGGTCCGGGTGTGGTTGCCGATGCCGTGGCCACGGCGGCGGATCTCGGCGACCACCTCCGGCCGCTGCCGGGCGCGCTCGCCGACGACGAAGAACGTCGCGGACGCGCCATGCCGGTCCAGCGCATCGAGGATCGCGGCCGTGTCCGCGGAGGGGCCGTCGTCGATGGTCAGCCACACCGCGCGTTCGGAGGTGCGCAGCCGGGTCAGCACGGGGGCATACAGGGTGGCCGACGGGACGAACACCGGCACGATGAACAGCGCGTGCGACAGCAGCAGTGCCGGCAGGCCCCAGCGCCAGCCCAGCCACCACCACAGCATCGCGACCGCCAGCTGCGACAGCACCAGCCAGCCCAGCCAGGCGTGCGGATGGCGCGGGATGCGATGGGTCGGCATTACCGGGGCGCTCATCGCCGCATGATGCCACGGGGGTAGAATGGCGGGCCCGGATTCCCCGGCTTGTCCCCCACTGTCGCGAGCTCCCACATGTCCCTCGATCCCGCCCTGCGTTCGCGCATCGAATCGCTGCTCCAGGCCAACCGCGTCGTGCTGTTCATGAAGGGCCAGCCCGGCATGCCGCAGTGCGGCTTCTCGGCCAAGGCCACCGGCGTGCTGGAGGACCTGGGCGTGGACTACGCGCACGTCAACGTGCTGGCCGACCAGGAGATCCGCGAGGGCATCAAGGCGTTCGGCAACTGGCCGACCATCCCGCAGCTGTACATCGACGGCGAGCTGGTCGGCGGCAGCGACATCATCGAGCAGCTGGCCGCCAGCGGCGAACTGTCGCAGCTGCTGGGCCTGCCGGCGCCGGACCGCACCCCGCCGCAGGTCACCGTGACCGCCGCGGCGGCCGAGAAGCTGGCGGGCGCCTTGGCCGATGCCGGCAACGCCGCGCTGTCGCTGTCGATCGACGCGCGCTTCCAGCCGCGCTTCCAGATCGCCCCGCGCAGCGACAACGCGATCGCGGTGGAAACCGCCGGCCTGCGCATCCAGTTCGACCCGGCCAGCGCGCGCCGCGCCAACGGCATCACCATCGACTGGGTCGACGACTTCCGCGGCCAGGGCCTGGCGATCGACAACCCGAACGCGCCCAAGCCGGTCCAGGCGATCACCCCGGCCGAGGCCGACCGCCAGGTGCGCGCCGGCGAACTGGTGCTGGTCGACGTGCGCCCGGCCGACGAGCGTGCGATCGCCGCCGTCGCCGTGGCCCACCGGACCT
This sequence comes from Pseudoxanthomonas fibrivorans, assembly GCF_041464125.1. NCBI lineage: Bacteria > Pseudomonadati > Pseudomonadota > Gammaproteobacteria > Lysobacterales > Lysobacteraceae > Pseudoxanthomonas > Pseudoxanthomonas fibrivorans. The sequence continues at coordinate 2,333,962 of NZ_JBGNUG010000001.1, forward strand.
TCGACGGCGAAGGCCGCGTGGACCTGGAAGCGCTGCCGAAGGACACCCGGCTGGCGTTCCTGTGCCACCGCGGCGGCCGCAGCGGCCAGGCCGCCGAGGAATTCCGCGGCAAGGGCTTCACCCAGGTCTTCAACGTCGAGGGCGGCATCGACCGCTGGACCGACGAGGTGGACGGCAGCGTGCCGAAGTACTGAACCACGCCACGGCGGGGAACGCAGGAACGGAGCCGCCAGGCTCCGTTTCCGTTTGCGGCCTCAGAAGCCGCCGCCCGCGTCCAGCCACGCCTGCTCGTCGGGCGTGCTCGGCCGCCCCAGCGCGAGGTTGCGGTGCGGGAAGCGGCCGAAGCGGGCGATCACGTCGCGGTGCGCGACCGCGTAGCGGCTGTAGAGCTCGTGCCCGAGCGCGGCGAACAGGGCGACCGCGCGCTCCTGGTCGGCCAGGTCCTCCGAATGCTCGAACGGCAGGTAGAAGAAGCCGCGCAGCGCCGGCTCGAAGCCCGCATCCAGGCCGGCGGCCAGGGCACGGTCGGCGTAATGCCGGGCCAGCCCGTCGGTGGCGAAGGCGTGGCCGCTGCCACGGAAGACGTTCCTGGGGATCTGGTCGAGCAGCACCAGCAGCGCCAGCGCGCCGTCCGCGGTGTCCAGCCAGTCCTCCAGTCCGCGGCGCGCCGCGAGCAGGTGCGCGTCCAGGAAGCGCGCCTCGCACTGGCGGTCGAACGCCTCGCCGCCGTTGAACCAGGCCTGCATGCCGGCTTCGCGCCAGAACCGCACCACGTCGTCCGCCGTCGTCGCCATGCCGTGCCTCCTCCAGGATCGGCGTACAGCATCGCGCATCATGGGTGGCGGTTGCGCATCGGCCGATCCGTGACCGCGTTCCTGCCCGCTCAACCATCGGCACATTGCGTGGCACCGGCCGCCCGTTTAGGGTCGGGGGTCAGGGTTCATTCCGGGGACAACCATGCGCCACCTCCTGCTCGCCGCCGCGGGCGTCGTCGCCTGCGGCCTCGCGCCGGCCGCGACCGCGGCCTCGCGCTTCACCGACGATCCGTATCCCAGCACCTACGCGCCGCTGCCGTCCGAACCGGTGCTGCTGCGCAACGCCACCGTGCTCACCGGCACCGGCCAGCGCCTGGACGGCGCCGACGTGCTCATGCGCGACGGCAGGATCGTCCAGGTCGGCACCGGCCTGCAGGCCGACGGCGCGCGCGTGGTCGACGCCACCGGCAAGTGGGTCACCCCGGGCATCATCGACGTGCATTCGCACCTGGGCGTATACCCGAGCCCGGGGGTCAAGGCGCACAGCGACGGCAACGAGATGACCGCGCCGGTCACCGCCAACGTCTGGGCCGAGCATTCGGTGTGGCCGCAGGATCCGGGCTTCGCCACCGCGCTGGCCGGCGGCATCACCACCCTGCAGGTGCTGCCCGGCTCGGCCAACCTGGTCGGTGGCCGCGGCGTGACCCTGCGCAACGTGCCGGCCACCACCTACCAGGCGATGAAGTTCCCCGGTGCGCCGTGGGGCCTGAAGATGGCCTGCGGCGAGAACCCCAAGCGCGTCTACGGCGGCAAGGGCACCGCGCCGTCGACCCGGATGGGCAACGTCGCCGGATACCGCGCCGCCTTCATCGACGCCAGCGAATACCTGCGCAAGAACGGCGGCGGCAAGGCGCAGGAGAAGCCCAAGCGCCGCTGGTGGCAGTCCTCCGAGGGCGGCAACGACAGCTCGGGCGACGCCGGCGGCAAGCGCGACCTCAAGCTGGACACGCTGGCCGGCGCGATCAACGGCGACATCCTGGTGCACATCCACTGCTACCGCGCCGACGAGATGACCACGATGATCGACCTGGCCAAGGAGTTCGGCTTCAGGATCGCCGCGTTCCACCATGGTGTGGAGGCGTACAAGATCGCCGACCGGCTCGCCCAGGAGAACATCTGCGGCGCGCTGTGGGCCGACTGGTGGGGCTTCAAGATGGAAGCCTTCGACGGCATCCAGGAGAACATCGCGCTGGTCGACCGGCCCAGGAACAGCTGCGCGATCGTGCACTCGGATTCGGAGGAAGGCATCCAGCGGCTCAACCAGGAGGCGGCCAAGGTCATGGCCAACGCGCGCCGGGCCGGGATGGACATCCCGCCGGAACGGGCGATCGGCTGGGTGACCTCCAACGCCGCGCGCGCCCTCGGCGTGGCCGACCGCACCGGCAGCCTGGAGGCCGGCAAGCTGGCCGACGTGGTGGTGTGGAACCGCGATCCCTTCAGTTCCTACGCGCAGGCCGAGCAGGTCTACATCGACGGTGCGCGCGTGTACGACCGCCACGACCCGTCGCGGCAGCCGCGTTCGGACTTCATGCTCGGGCAGCCGGGCGCCGCCCCGGGAGGTGCGCTGTGATCCGTCGCCATCGCATGCATCCGCTGGCCCGCGTGGCCGGCGTCGCGCTGCTCGCCGTCGCCGCCCTGCCCGCCGTCGCACAGGACGTCCTGATCCGCAACGCCACCGTCCACACCGCCGGCACGCAGGGCACGCTGCAGAACACCGACGTCCTGGTCCAGGGCGGCACCATCCGCGCGATCGGCAGCGGCCTGGCCGCGCCGGCCGGCGCGACCACCGTCGACGCGGCCGGCAAGCCGCTGACGCCGGCGTTCTTCGCCGGCATCACCGACATCGGCCTGGAGGAGGTTTCCGGCGAGGAACCCACCGTCGACGGCGAGCTGTCGCTGGAAGACCAGCCGGTGCGCCCGGAGTTCGACGTGACCCTGGCCTACAACCCGGCATCGGTGCTGATCCCGGTGGCGCGCGTGGAGGGCATCGGCTTCACCCTGCTCGCCGCCGGCAGCGGCAAGTCGTTCGTCGCCGGCCAGGGCGGGGTCATGCGCCTGGACGGCAGCCCCGATCCGATCGGCCCGCGCGCGTTGTTCATCCGCCTCGGGTCGGGCGCCGCCGACCTGAGCGGCAAGTCGCGCGCCGCGCAGTGGATGCTGCTGGACCAGATGGTCGCCGAAGCCCGCGGCCGGGTGCCGGCCGATTCGCCGCACGCACTGCTCACCCCTGCCGGGCGCGCGGTGCTGGCGCGGTTCCTCAACGGGCAGGGCCGGATCGTGGTCAAGGTCGACCGCGCCGCGGACATCCGCCAGCTGCTGCGCTGGGCGGCGCGCGAACGCGTCCGCATCGCCATCGCCGGCGGCGCCGAGGCCTGGCAGCTGGCGCCGCAGATCGCCCAGGCGCAGGTGCCGGTGTTCGTCGACGCACTGGCGGACCTGCCGGGCAATTTCGACCAGATCGGCGCGACCCTGCGCAACGCCGCGCTGCTGCAGCAGGCCGGGGTGGAGGTGAGCTTCAGCCAGGCCGGCGACGCATCGCACAACGCGCGCAAGGTGCGGCAGCTGGCCGGCAATGCCGTCGCCAACGGCCTGCCGTGGGAGGCCGGCCTGGCCGGACTGACCCGCGTGCCCGCGCAGACGCTGGGGGTGGGCGACCGCCTCGGCACCATCGCCGTGGGCAGGAGCGCCGACCTGGTGCTGTGGACCGGCGACCCGCTCGACGTGATCAACACCGCCCAGCAGGTGTGGCTGGGCGGGCGGGCGATGCCGATGCGCTCGCGCCAGACCGAGCTGCGCGACCGCTACCTGCGCGGCACCGGCGAGGGCGGGCTGCCGCCGGCGTATTCGCACGGGCCCTGACCCCCGGCGCGCCCACCTGCCGGAGCCTTCCGGCAGGCCGGTGCGCCGGCGTAAGCTGCCCGGATCGAACCGTCGGGAGGGGCGGCCATGCTGGACGTGAACATCTGGGCGGTGCTCGTCGCCGCCGCCTCTGCATTCCTGCTCGGCGGGGTCTGGTACGGCCCGCTGTTCAAGGCCACCTGGTGTCGCGAGGCCGGAGTGGATCCGGACAAGCCCAACGGCCATCCGGCCGCGGTGTTCGGCGGTGCCTTCGTCCTCAGCCTGGTTGCCGCGGCGGTGTTCGCGGTGTTCCTCGGCCCGGCGCCGCCGCTGGCCTCGTCGGTCGGCGCCGGCGTGGCGGTGGGCCTGGGCTGGGTCGCCACCAGCTTCGGCATCAACTACCTGTTCGCCGGCCGCTCGCTGAAGCTGTGGCTGATCGACGGCGGCTACCACACCCTCCAGTTCGCGCTGTACGGGCTGGTGCTGGGCCTGTGGCACTGACGGCGACGGCGCCATGACCGCCCGCTGGTACTTCGACTTCGTCTCGCCGTTCTCCTACCTGCACTGGCAGAAGATGCGCCCGCTGGTGGACGCCGGACGGGTCGAGGCCGTGCCGATCGTGTTCGGCGCGGTCCTGCACGCGCTCGGCCAGCGCGGCCCGGCGGAGATTCCGAAGAAGCGCGGCTTCATCTACCGCCAGGCGCTGTGGCAGGCCGGCCGCGAAGGCGTGCGCCTGCGCTTCCCGCCGGCGCATCCGTTCAATCCTCTGCCGGCGCTGCGGCTGTGCGTGGCCGCCGGGGCCACCACAACGGCCATCGACGCGATCTTCGACGGCATCTGGGGCGAGGGCCAGGCCCTGGACACGGCGGAGTCGCTGGCCGGCATCGCCGCGAGCCTGGGGATCGCCGATCCCGCCGCCGCGCTGGCCGATCCGGCGGTGAAGGACCGGCTGCGCGCCGGCACCGATGCCGCGCTGGCCGCGGGGGTGTTCGGCGTGCCGACCCTGGACCTCGACGGCGAACTGCTGTGGGGCAACGACAGCCACGACCTGATGCTGGCCGCGCTCGAGGATCCGGCGCTGCTGCGCGAAGGGGCGCTGGCCGGCGTGGACGCCCTTCCGGTGGGGATCGAGCGCCGGCGCTGACCCTTCCGGCAGTCGCCATGCGCGCCGGTTTTGCGATAGGGTTCACGCACAAAACGTGCATGCCAACACGGGAGGGGCCCATGCGCATCGGAATCGTGGTCGATTCGACCTGCGACCTGCCAGGCGAATACATCCAGCGCAACAACGTGGTCCTGCTGCCGATCACGGTGCGCATCGGCGACGCGGTGCTGGCCGACCACCGCGACGAGGAAGCCACGCTGAGCTTCCTGCATGCGCACGTGGCCGAGCGCGGGCACGAAGCCGAGACGGTTCCCTATTCGGTCGAGCAGATCCGCGACCTGTTCCTGGGCAAGCTCGTAGTCGACTACGACCATGTGTTCTGCCTGACCGTGACCAAGAGCCGCAGCCCGATCCACGAACACGCGGTCCAGGCCAGCTTCGCGATCCTCAACGACTACAAGCCGGTGCGCCAGGCCGCCGGGTACAACTCGCCGTTCGCGCTGCGCGTCATCGACAGCCAGAACCTGTTCGCGGCGCAGGGCATCGGCGTGGTCGAGGCGGTGCGGATGCGGCAGGCCGGCGAGAGCGTGCAGAAGATCCGCGAGCGGCTCGAGGAGCTCGCGCTCAACACCCACGGCTACATGGTGCCGCCGGACCTGTACTACCTGCGCAACCGCGCCCGCACCAAGGGCGACCGCAGCGTCAGCCTGTTCAGCGCCGCGCTGGGCACGGCGCTGGACATCAAGCCGATCCTGCACTGCTACCGCGGCGAAACCGCGCCGGCGGGCAAGATCAAGGGCTTCGAGCCGGCCGTGCAGAAGCTGTTCGACTTCACCATCGAACGGATCAAGGCCGGGCTGATGACGCCGACCCTGTGCGTGAGCTACGGCGGCGAACTGGCGGGATTGCGCGCGTTGCCCGGCTACGCGCGCCTTCGCGACGCCTGCACCGCGAACAACATCGAACTGTTCGAGAGCGTGATGAGCCTGACCGGCATGGTCAACGTCGGCAAGGGCGCGGTGGTGGTCGGGTTCGCCGCCGCCCCGCACAGGTTCGGCTGAGTCCGGCGACGCGGCGACCACGCCGGCTTCGCGGCCGGCCGTGCCAGACTGCGCGTCATCGTCACCCCGGAGCCTCCCATGTCCGTCCGCTACCACATCCGCCTGCCGGATCCGGCGCTCGCGCGCGGCAGCGATGCCGCCTTGTCCTTCCACGCACACGGCGCCGACGCTTTCGCGGCGGAGCTGGAGGACGCGCTGCGCACCCCCGCGCTGTTCGAGCGCTGGCGCGCGATGCAACCGGAACCCGACGAGGTCGACCCGGCCCTGGGCGTGACCGATCCGCAGGCGCGGGTCAGCGGCGCACAGCACACGCTGTCGATCGACCTGGTCGCGGTGACCGCGATCCCCGGCGACATCCTCAAGCAGCGCCTGCGCCTGCTGGCGGGCAGCCACTGGGAACTGCGCAACGTCAGCCGCGGCTGATGGCAACGCCGGTACTGCTGGCCTGGAGTGGCGGCAAGGACGCGGCGTGGGCGCTGCACGAACTGCGGCGTGGCGACGACGTGGTCGTCGTGGGGCTGCTGACCACGGTGACGCGCGAATACGGACGCGCGTCGATGCAGGGCATCCGGGTCGAGGTCCTGCGGGCGCAGGCGGCCGCCGCCGGCCTGCCGCTGCTCGAGGCGCCGATCCCGGCGCAGTGCGACAACGCGACCTACGACGAAGCGATGGCGAGCGCCCTGGCGGAGGCCGGGGCCCGTTGGCCGGGTGTGCGGACCGCCGCCTTCGGCGACCTGTTCCTGGGCGACATCCGCGCCTATCGTGCCCAGCGCCTGGCGGCCGCCGGGTGGGACCTGCTGACGCCGCTGTTCGGCTCGGATACCGCCGCGCTCGCCCGGCGGATGCAGGCCGGCGGCCTGCGCGCGGCGCTGTGCTGCGTCGACACCCGGCAGCTCGATGCGCAATTCGCCGGACGGGCCTTCGACGGCGCGCTGCTCGAGGCGCTGCCCGCCGGCGTGGACCCCTGCGGCGAGAACGGCGAATTCCACACCTGCGTCTGGGCCGGCCCGATGTTCGCCGCGCCGCTGCAGCTGCGACGCGGCGACACCGTATTGCGCGACGGACGCTTCGCCTATACCGACTTCGACATCACCCCGGGCTAGTGCCGGGTGGTCCGCGACCTGCGCCGGCCGCCTCAGTGGCCGCCGCAGCAACCGCCGTCGTGGCCGTGCGGGACGCCTGCATGCACCCTGGCATCCCCCTGCATCGCGGCGGCATGGTGGGCGATGTGTTCGCCGATGAAGCTGGCGATGAAGTAGTAGCTGTGGTCGTAGCCCGGGCGCATCCGTAGCTGCAGCGGATGCCCGGCGGCCACGGCCGCGGCCTGGAGCAGCTGCGGCCGCAGCTGCCCGTCCAGGAACTCGTCGTCGCCTCCCTGGTCCACCAGCAGCGGCAGTTTCTCTTCCGCGGTCCGGACCAGTTCGCAGGCGTCGTATTGCTTCCACGCTTCGCGGTCGGCGCCAAGGTAGGCCGAGAACGCCTTCTCGCCCCACGGCACCTTCGACGGGGCCACGATCGGCGAGAACGCCGACACGCTGCGATAGCGGCCGGGATTGCGCAGCGCGACCACCAGCGCACCGTGCCCGCCCATCGAGTGCCCGCTGATCGCGCGCACGTCGCCGACCGGGAAGTGCGCCTCGACCAGCGCAGGCAGCTCCTGGGCCACGTAGTCGTACATGCGGTAGTGCCTCGACCAGGGGGCTTCGGTCGCGTTGACGTAGAAGCCCGCGCCCTTGCCCAGGTCGTAGCCGTCGGCATCGGCGACGCCGTCGCCGCGCGGGCTGGTATCGGGCGCGACGACGACCACGCCGTGCTCGGCCGCGTAGCGCTGCGCGCCGGCCTTGGTGATGAAGTTCTGCTCGGTGCAGGTCAGGCCGGACAGCCAGTACAGCACCGGCAGCTTCGCGTCCCGCGTCGCCTGCGGCGGCAGGTACACGGCAACATCCATGGTGCAGCCCAGGACCCCGGATTCGTGCCGGTAGACGTCCTGCCAGCCGCCGAAACAGGCACGGTGTTCGATGCGCTCCATGTCCGGCGCCTCAGTAGTGCACGACGCTGCGGATCGACCTGCCTTCGTGCATCAGGTCGAAGGCGTCGTTGATCTGCTCCAGCGGCATGGTGTGGGTGACGAACGGCGCCAGTTCGATGTCGCCCTTCATCGCATCCTCGACCATGCCGGGGAGCTGGCTGCGGCCCTTGACCCCACCGAACGCGGTGCCCTTCCACGTGCGCCCGGTGACCAGCTGGAACGGGCGGGTGGAGATTTCCTGCCCGGCGCCGGCGACACCGATGACGACCGACTGGCCCCAGCCGCGGTGCGCGCATTCCAGCGCCGCGCGCATCACGTTGACGTTGCCGATGCACTCGAACGAATGGTCCACGCCCCAGCCGGTCATCTCGACCACCACCTGCTGGATCGGCGTGTCGTGGTCCTTCGGGTTGACGCAGTCGGTGGCGCCGAACTGCCGCGCCAGCTCGAACTTGGACGGATTGGTGTCGATGGCGATGATCCGGCCGGCCTTGGCCTGGCGCGCGCCCTGGATCACCGCCAGGCCGATCCCGCCCAGTCCGAACACGGCGACCGAATCGCCTTCCTGCACCTTGGCCGTGTTGTGCACGGCGCCGATGCCGGTGGTGACGCCGCAGCCGAGCAGGCAGACATGTTCCGGGTTGGCCTCGGAGTTGACCTTGGCCAGCGAGACCTCGGCCACGACCGTGTACTCGCTGAAGGTCGAACAGCCCATGTAGTGGTAGACCGGCTCGCCGTTGTAGGAGAAGCGGCTGGTGCCATCGGGCATCACGCCCTTGCCCTGGGTCGCGCGCACCGCCAGGCACAGGTTGGTCTTGCCGCTGGTGCAGAACAGGCACTGCCCGCACTCGGCGGTGTACAGCGGGATCACGTGGTCGCCCGGCTGCACCGAGGTCACGCCCTCGCCCACCTCCACCACGATGCCGGCACCCTCGTGCCCGAGCACGACCGGGAACAGGCCTTCCGGATCGTCGCCGGAGAGGGTGAACGCATCGGTGTGGCAGACGCCGGTGTGGGTGATCCTCACCAGCACTTCGCCGGCTTTCGGCGGGGCGACGTCGATCTCGACGACCTGCAGCGGCTGGCCGGGACCGAAGGCGACGGCGGCACGGGACTTCATGGCATGGACTCCTGCGATGTTGCGGATGCGGAAGGACGGCGGCTCGCGCCGCGGGGAGCTACTTGAGGTAGGAACGCACCAGACCGGTCATCTCCTCGACCCGGGCCTGGCGCTGCGCATCGGAGGTGGCCGGCTGGCCGAACTCCTCGCGGATGTGCGCTTCCATCACTTCGGACATCAGCCCGTTGACCGCGCCGCGGATGGCGGCGATCTGCTGCAGCACCGGGCCGCAGTCGGCGCCCGCCTCCAGCGCGCGCTCGAGCGCTTCGGCCTGGCCCATGATCCGCCGGACCCGGGCAAGCACGCGCTTCTTCTCGTGGGCACTATGCGGCATGCGTCGCTCCGGGCTGATCCAGTACTGGGGTATAGTATCACGCGTCCGCCGTGGCGCGTCCTCAAGCTGCGCCGCGTGCCGGCCGATAAGGGTCCATAGGCCTGTCCCGCCCCTGGCCGGGCGGGCGGCGCAAGGCTGGCGGACCCCCATGTTCAAAACCATCCACGTCGACCAGCTGCGCCCGGGCATGCATGTCCAGCGCCTCAATGGCCCGTGGCTCAAGCATCCGTTCTGGCGCGGCACGTTCATCGCCACCGAGCGCGACATCGAACGCCTCCAGGCCAGTGCCGTGGAGTCCGTGGACATCGACGTGCGTCGCGGGGTGGACGTCGACGAGGCGTCAGGCACGGCCGCGACGGACGATGCCGGCACGTCGGCGCCCGACGCCATGCCTCTCCCGGCGGTACCGCCGGCGGCGGCCGTGGCAGCGCCCGCAGCGACCCTGGAATCGGAACTGAGCCGCGCGCGCCGCATCTGCCAGGACGGCCGCGACGCGGTGGAGGCGATGTTCCGCGAAGTCCGCATGGGGCGCATGGTCGATCCGGCCGCGGTACTGCCATTGGCCGAGGAGATAACCGCATCGGTCGACCGCCACCCGGCGGCGCTGATCAGCATCGCCCGGCTCAAGACCGCCGACGACTACACCTACATGCATTCGGTGGCGGTCAGTGCGTTGATGGTGGCGCTGGGCCGCCAGCTCGGGCTGGACGAGGACGACTGCCGCGAAGCGGCCATGGGCGGCCTGCTGCACGACCTGGGCAAGGCGTGCATGCCGGTCGACATCCTCAACAAGCCCGGCCGCCTGACCGACGAAGAGTTCGAGGTGATGCGTTCGCATCCTGCCGAAGGCGAGCGACTGCTGCGCGCGAGCGGACTGGAGAACGCGAGCGTGCTGCACATGGTCCGCCACCACCACGAGAAGTTCGACGGCGGCGGCTACCCGTCGCGGCTGGCGGCGGACGCGACGCCCCTGCTCACCCGGATGAGCGCGGTCTGCGACGTGTACGACGCGATCACCTCCAATCGCCCCTACAAGGAAGGCTGGGATCCGGGCGAATCGCTGCGGCGCATGGCCTCGTGGAAGGGCCACTTCGACCCGGCCGTGCTCAAGGCCTTCGTCGCCAGCGTCGGCATCTACCCGATCGGCACCCTGGTCCGCCTGTCCAGCGACCGGCTGGCGGTGGTGGTCGAACAGCGTCCCGGCGCGCTCTCCACGCCGCGCGTGCGGGTGTTCTTCTCGGCACGTTCGCGCAGCCAGATCCTGCAGCATGACCTGGACCTGGCCGATGCCGGCTGCGGCGAACGCATCACCGGCGTGGAATCACCGCGGCAGTGGGGTTTCCGCGAGCTGGAGAAGCTCTGGGCTCCGTGAGCCTTCACGGCGGGGCATGCGCGCCACGCCTTCCAACCAGGACCGCGGCGGCGGTCACGTGTCGAGCCGCATCGGCCAGACCTGCGACGACAGGCTGACGGCCCGACCTGTTGCCGACCCTCCGTCGCGGCCCCGCTGCCACGACGCCGGAGCCGGTGCGATCGGGCAAGCCGGAACGTGAGGTCCGACAGACACCATCACCTCCCCCGCACTGCGAAGGCCCGCACGTGCACGCGCTGCCGCGGTCGCGGCGCCACGGACGGACCCTGCGCCCCGCGAACGACGCGGCGTGTCCTCGCGGCACCGCTTATGGCGTGTCCAGTCTCGAATCCATCCGTTCCGGCCTGCCATGAACGCCCGTCGCCTCCGCCTCGCCCTTCCACTCGCCCTCGCCTCCACCGCGCTTCCCGCCGGCAGCGCGCCCTCCGGCGGCCCGGAGACCCAGGTCTGGATCGACGTGGCCACCCACCACCAGGCCGGCATGCCCGACATGGGTTCGATGATGGGCGGCATGGGCGGGATCGCGGCGAAGATGATGGGCGGCGGCCAGGGCGCGATCGGCTATCCCGATGCCAGGCATCCGGTATTCACCGGCAAGTTCTTCGACGTGGCCATGCTCAACACCCTGGACCCGGGCAAGCCGGCCGAGCAGCAGGTGCCCGCCGCGCTCGGCCTCGGCGCCGCACTGCCGCTGCTGCCGCCGACCGCCAGCCGCGGCGACGAGGTGGGCGGGCCCACCGAGATGCCCGACGGCGAAATCCACATCAAGTACTACTGGGGGTGCGGGACCGCGGTACGCGCCGGCCAGCCGCGCGAGACTCACATGCGCGCCAAGGGCGGCAGGTTCGAGCTGAGCGGTGATCCGATGCAGGGCCGCTATGCGCCCGAACGTGGCATCCGTCCCAATCCCTCCTACGTGCTCTGGCCCAATCCCCGCACCGCCAACCGCGCGCCGGCCAGCGCCTCGCTGGTCGGCCAGCATCGCATCACCGGACCCGGCGTGCCCGAATCCCTCAAGTTCGAACTGCAGCAGGCCGCCGACTTCATGCCGAAGATCGCGCTCACCCAGAGCGGGGAGCTGGCCAGCGGCTTGACCCTGGGCTGGCAGCCGGTGGAGCGGGCCAAGGCGTATTTCCTGCATGGCATCAGCCTGCAGGACAAGACCATCGTGATCTGGAGCAGCGCCGAGGTGCCCGATGCGGGCCAGGGCGTGGTCGATTTCCTGACCGGGGCGCAGGTGGATCGCTGGCTCAAGGAGAAGGTGCTGCTGGCGCCGTCGACCACCTCGTGCGCGATCCCCGCCGGCATCTTCGCCGACGCCGCCAGTGGCCAGGCCAGCCCCGGGATCCTGAGCATGATCGCCTATGGGCCCGAGACCCATATCGCCTGGCCGCCGAAGCCGGCCGACCCGAAGCAGCCGTGGGATCCGGAGTGGAACGTGCGCATCCGCACCAAGTCCACGGCCGGCGCGCTGCTGGGCATGGACCTGTCCGGCATGGACGGCATGGATGCGGGCGACGCCGCCGCGCCGCAAGGCCAGCCGCAGAAGCCCGAGGAAGGCGCGACCAAGAAGCTGCTGCGTGGGCTGCTGCGCAACCTCTGAGCCGTCCTGGCCCCGTTCTCCGGCCCGCCGCGTGGCGACCGCGACGTCCAGGACGGGTGCCGACCGGTCCATGCCGCGAACGGACGTGTCCCACGCCATGCGCGCCCCGCACCGCCTTGCACTCGTGGCCTGCGCCATGGCGCTGTGTGCGTGTTCGTGCACCCCCGACGCCGATCGCACGGCCGAACCGGCGCCGGCGGCGAGCACCGGTCTTGCCCCGACGCGCGCGGACGTCGACAGGTTCCTCGCCGCCGGCCCTGACCCTTCGTTGCAGCAGCTGCGCCCGCTGGACTACTGGCTGCACTACAAGGTGATGCAGGCCACCGGCGTCGAACAGGCGCTGGGCGGCGAAGCGCAGGCGCTGGCCGCGTTGAAGGCGCTGGCGGAGGACTACGAGCGCCAGGCACGCGGCGCGCAGGCGGACGTGCCGAGGATGATTCCGGCCGCGTTCACCGGCGAGGGCATGAACAGCGGCCTGCTCGGCCTGGGTATCGCCAGCTTCGGAGGCCTGGTCTCCGGTGGCATGGTGTCCGGGATGGTCAGCGACATGTCCGACGACCGGCTGGCCGAACTGACCCGCGCCGGGCCGGTGCAGCTCGGCGGCAAGGACGGCGGCTACGCGATCGCGGTCGCCCCGGACGGCAGCCTTTCCCAGGACATCAGCTTCGAGGGAAAAGTGGCCGAAGGCCTGACCGGCAAGGTCAAGGTGAAGACGAAGATGGACGCCTGCCCCGATGCGTCGGGCAAGGTGACGGTCGAGTCCGACGTCGACTCGACGATGCAGGTCGCCGGCAAGCCCGGCACCGGCGGCTACGTCCGTTCGCACTTCGTCTATGAGCGCTACCTGGACGACGACGCCCACCTGGTCGACGGCCCGGACGGCTCGTCGTCGAACCTGCGCATCTCCCTGGGCGGGACGGAAAACGGCCGGGACCAGAGCCTGGACCTGACCACCGGCTGGACGCGCGGCGGCACCGAGCTGTTCACCGAGCACGGCCACAGCGGCTTCAGCATCTTCCGCATGGACGAAGCGCAGCGGGCGATGAAGATGGTGGAGAGCGCGCAGCTGCTGCAGACGTTGATGGCCGAGGTGATGCTGCGCGGCATGAAGCAGGCGCCGTGGGAAAGCGGCCGCTGCATCCGCCTGGATGCCCGCAGCACGCCGTCGAAACGCAGCGGCGCGAAGCCTTCCACGTCCTTCGACGTCGTCGCCGCGCCGCGGGTGAAGGCCGATGGCAGCATGCCCGGCGGCAGCGTGCGCGCCACGCTCGACGGCGGCCAAAGCCTGGCCCGCGACGGCGAGAAGCTGGCACCGGATGCCCGGTACGCCTACGTGGCGCCGTCGAAGAAGGACCAGTCGGCGAGCATCGCCTTCGAAGCGCGCAGCAAGCGGGGCGTCGGCCGGGCGACGCTGGCGTTCGACACCAAGGAGCAGCAGGCGTACCGGATCGCCGGCGGCCAGAACGATTTCGTCGCCAACACCGTGGCCTGTTCGCTGGGCCGGCCGTTCGACATCCCCAGCAGCGCAGGCATGGTGATGCACATGTCCGGCGGCGAGGGCGGCGGTTCCTGGACCCTCTCCGGCCACGCGGCCGGCGTGGCCTGGTCGGGCGGCGGCCGCTACACGGTGGCGCTCGACGGCGGGGACGGAAGCGGCACGCTCCAGGCCACCGGCACCTCGACGATCACCTCGCCGATGGGCCGCTTCTCCGACTCGGTGGCGCCGGTGTTCTCGCTGACGCCGGTCGAGCAGGACTGCACGGCCGATGGAGCACCGGCGCCGGCGCCTCAGTAGGCGAAGCCGGCGAACACCCGGTCGATGTCGCCGTTCCATGCCCCGTTGAACAAGGCCAGCTTGCGATCGGCCGCGGTCTGGCCGCTCTCGGCGATCTCGATCAACGGCTCGAGGAAGCGCGACTCGTCGATGCCGTCGGCGTTGAGCGCGGCGCGCCTGCGCAGGCCGGCGACCGAGATCTTCAGCGCCTCGACCGCCAGCTCGCGCACGTGCGCGCCCCGGAACGGCAGGCCAAGTGCATGCTTCGGCACGCCGTCGCGCAGCGCATGGCGTTCGGCGGTGCTGAAGTCCCTGACCAGGTCCCACGCCGCGTCAAGCGCGGCGTCGTCGTACAGCAGCCCGACCCAGAACGCCGGCAGCGCGCACAGCCGCGACCACGGGCCGCTGTCGGCGCCGCGCATCTCCAGGAACTTCTTCAGCCGCACTTCGGGGAAGGCGGTGGTCATGTGGTCGGACCAGTCGCGCAGGGTCGGCAGCGCGCCGGGCAGCACGTCCAGCTCGCCCTTGAGGAACTTGCGGAACGATTTGCCCGACGCGTCGACGTAGACGCCATCGCGGTAGGAGAAGTACATCGGCACGTCGAGCAGGTAATCGATGTAGCGCTCGTAGCCGAAGCCGTCCTCGAACACGAAGTCGAGCATCCCGGTGCGATCCGGATCGGTGTCGGTCCAGATGTGCGAGCGGTAGCTGAGGTAGCCGTTGGGCTTGCCTTCGGTGAACGGCGAATCGGCGAACAGCGCGGTGGCCACCGGCTGCAATGCCAGCGACACGCGGAACTTCTTCACCATGTCCGCTTCGGAGGCGTAGTCCAGGTTGACCTGCACCGTGCAGGTGCGGGTCATCATGTCCAGGCCGAGCTGGCCGACCCTGGGCATGTACGATTTCATGATCCGGTAGCGGCCCTTGGGCATCCACGGCATCTCGTCGCGGCGCCACTTCGGCTGGAAACCCATGCCGAGGAAACCCAGCTGCAGCTCGTCCGACACCTGGCGCACCTCGTTGAGGTGGGTGCCGAGTTCGACGCAGGTTTCGTGGATGGTTTCCAGCGCGGCACCGGAGAGCTCGAGCTGGCCCGCCGGTTCGAGGGTCACCGAGGCGCCGTCGCGGGTGAGCGCGATGACGCGCCCGCCCTCCTCCACCGGGGTCCAGCCGAAGCGGACCAGGCCCTTGAGCAGCGCCTCGATGCCACGCTCGCCGTCGAACGCCGGCGGTCGCAGGTCGTCGAGGCGGAAGCCGAACTTCTCGTGCTCGGTGCCGATCCGCCAGGCGGCCCTGGGCTTCTCGCCGGACGCGACGTAGTCCACCAGCTGGCTGCGGTGGGTGACCGGCGTATCGGCAACGTGGCTGGGGCTCGACAAAGGACGGCTCGCGACGGGGCGGACGGGGGGCGACGGCCGGCCCGTGGAGCCGCATCGCAAGGGGCGCACTATAGCCTGCGCCCGCGTCGTCCCGGTGTGCCCATGCGGGAGTCGCAGTGTTCCGCCGGAGCCCGCGAACGCGTCGCAGTCCTCCATCGCCGCGGCGCGCCCGCTACGCTGGCCGCATGTCGCCGCACGGACCGCACAGCCGCCATCCCGAACGCCATCGCACCCAGCGCGTGGGCTGGCTGCGCGCGGCGGTGCTCGGCGCAAACGACGGCATCGTCTCGGTGGCGGGCGTGGTGGTCGGCGTCGCCGCCGGTGGCGCCGGCGCCGGCGTGGTCCTGGCCACCGGCGTGGCCGCGGTGGTGGCCGGGGCGATGTCGATGGCGGCAGGCGAGTACGTATCGGTGCAGTCGCAGGCCGACACCGAGGCGGCCGACCTGGAAGTCGAGCGCCAGGAACTGCGGGACGAGCCCCAGCACGAACTCGACGAGCTGGCCCGGATCTACGTGCGCCGCGGCCTGGACCCGGGATTGGCCCGGGAGGTCGCCGAGCAGCTCACCGCCCACGATGCGCTCGCGGCGCACGCCCGCGACGAACTGGGCATCACCGAGATACTGCGAGCGCGACCGCTGCAGGCGGCGCTGGCATCGGCAGGGGCGTTCAGTGCCGGCGCGATGCTGCCGCTGGCCAGCGCGCTGCTGGCGCCTGCCGGCCGGGTCGCCGCGGTGACCATCACGTCGACGGTGCTCGGTCTGCTGCTGTCGGGAGCGGTGGCGGCCCGGCTCGGCGGAGCGCCGGTGCTGCGCGGCGCGCTGCGGGTCGGCTTCTGGGGCGCGCTGGCGATGGCCGCCTCGCACGGGATCGGCAGCCTGTTCGACGTCCAGGTCTAGCCCAGCGGCAGGCGTCGGGGGTTACAGCTCCAGCCAGCCGGTGACCACCGCGCGGGCCTCGTCCACGCCCTGCTTGTTCTCGCTGGAGAACGTCTGCACGCCGACATTGCCCTCGCCGAAGGCCGATGCCAGTTCGCGCCGCACCGCGGCCTGGACCTGGGCCTGCTGGCCGCGGCCGAGCTTGTCGGCCTTGGTCAGCAGCGCATGCGCCGGCAATCCGCGGGCGACCGCGTACTCGAGCATCTGCCGGTCGTAGTCCTTGAGCGGGTGGCGGATGTCCATGACCACGACCAGGCCGCGCAGCGCCTCGCGCTGGCGGAAGTAGCGATCGAGGAAACCCTGCCAGTGCGCCTTCATCTCCATCGGCACCTTGGCGTAGCCGTAGCCCGGCAGGTCCACCAGGTAGCGCTGCGGCGCCACCTCGAAGTAGACCAGCTGCTGGGTACGGCCGGGGGTCTTGGAGACCCGCGCCAGCGCGTTCTGCCGGGTCAGGGCATTGAGCGCACTGGACTTGCCGGCGTTGGAGCGGCCGGCGAAGGCGACCTCGTGGCCGCCATCGGGCGGCAACTGCGCAGGCGTGTGCGCCGAGCCCAGGTAGCGGGCCTTCTCGAGCGGATTGGACATGCCCATAGGATCGCACGGCGCGGGCCGCGGGTCGCCCGGACCGCGGCGATGGCCGGTTTCGTTGACCGTTCCGCCCCGCCACAGGGATAATCCCGACGTTTCGCGGCCGTTAATCGGCCGCCCCGAATCGGGTCCCCGGAGCTCTAGCACATGCGCCACGCTCGCGTTATCGCCCTTGCCGGACTGGCCATCACGGTCACCGCCGTCGCCGCCTTCGCCGCCCAGACCACGGTGGTGCCGGTCCCCGACAACGCGCCCGTGCAGACCGCCCCGCTCGAGGTGGACCTGAGCAAGACCCACTGGGGCGACGCCGAGGCCGGCGCCGGCAAGGCCGCGGCCTGCGCCGCCTGCCACGGTGCCGACGGCAATCCGTCGATCCCGACCTACCCGCGCCTGGCCGGCCAGAGCGAGCGCTACATCGCCAAGCAGCTGGCCCTGTTCGCCAGCGGCGAGCGCCACACGGGCATGGCCGCGGTGATGGTGCCGTTCGCCCAGGCACTGAGCCCGCAGGACATGCGCGACGTCGGCGCGTTCTTCGCCGGCCAGAAGGCCGCGGCCGGCGTGGCCGACGATACCGTCGTGGCCGATGGCGCCTACGCCGGCCTGAAGTACTACGAGATCGGCGAGCGCCTGTTCCGCGCCGGCGACGCCGAGCGCGGCATCCCGGCCTGCGCGTCGTGCCATGGCCCCACCGGCGCCGGCAACCCGGGTCCGCCGTACCCGCACATCGGCGGGCAGATGGCCGAGTACAGCGCGCGCCGCCTGACCGAATACAAGGCCGGGACCACCAGCGAGCGCGACCCGGCCTCGTTCCACATCATGGCCAAGGTCGCCGGCAAGCTCACCGAACAGGAAATCGGCGCGCTGGCCAGCTACCTGCAGGGCCTGCACGACCATGCCGACGACGTCGAGGTGGCCGCGGCCGAACCGCGCCCGTGAAACTTCGCGGCGCCGGCGCGGTCTGACCACCGCGGTCCCTCTCTCACCCTTGCGCCGGCCCCTGGCCGGCGTCGTTTTTTCCGCCGCCCGCCTGCGCGGGCGCCCCAACCGGAGATCCCCGATGAAGGCGCTGCTGACCGGTCTGCTGCTCGCCGCCCTGGCCTGGCTGCCCGCGCCGCCTGCCGGGGCCGCCGCGCCGGTCCCCGAGGCCGGGCGCGACTACGTCGAGATCCCCGGCGGCCAGCCGTGGGCCGCCAGGCCCGGGCGGGTCGAAGTGGCGGAAGTCTTCGGCTACTCCTGCCCGCACTGCGCCCGGCTGGAGCCGGCCCTGAAGGCGTGGAAGGCGAAGCTGCCGCGCGATGTCGATTTCGTCGCGGTCCCGGCCGCGTTCGGCGGGCCGTGGGATGCCTGGGCACGCGCCTATTTCGCCGCCGCCGACCTCGGCCTGCTCGGCCGCACGCACGACGCGGTGTTCGCGGCGATCCACGAGAAGGGCACCCTGCCGCGCAATCCGACGGCACAGGAACTGGCGAGCTTCTACGCGGACTATGGGGTCGACCAGGACCGCTTCCGCGCGGCGATGGCCGACCCCGGCGTCGACGCGCAGCTGGCCCGCGCCGCCGGGCTCACCCGCGCCTGGGAGCTGGAGGGAACGCCCGCCCTGGTGGTGGCCGGCCGCTACCGCGTCCTCGGCCGCAGCTTCGACGACATGCTGCGGATCGCCGACTGGCTGGTCGCCCGCGAGCGCAAGAACCCCCGCCCCCGCCCCTGATCCGGAGCCGCCGCGCCGACCCGGCGTTGACGGCCCCTGCCCCACCCTCTTCTGCCAGGAGACCGACCCATGACCCCGCGCCATCTCGTCAGCCTGACCCTTCCGCTGCTGCTGCTCGCCCTGACCGCCTGCTCCGGCCCCGACGCCCCCGCACCGGCGGCGGCGCCGGCCAGCCCGGCGCCGGCCCAGACGCCCGCAGCCCCGGCCACCGCCTCCCCGGCCACGGACGCCGGTGCCCCGGCGGCGGCCCCGTCCGCCGCGGCGCCCGCCGCACCTGCCGGCCCGGCGCCGGTCGCGGGCGTGGACTACGTGGAAATCGCCAACGGCCAGCCGTTCCAGCCGGCCTCCGGCCGGATCGAAGTCGCCGAGGTGTTCGGTTACACCTGCCCGCACTGCGCCCACTTCGAACCGGAATTCCAGGCGTGGAAGCAGCGCCAGCCGGGCGACGTGGCGGTGGTGCAGGTGCCGGCGGCCTTCGGCGGCTACTGGGTGCCGTATGCGCGTGCGTTCTACACCGCCGAGGCGCTGGGCGTGCTGCCGCAGTCGCACGATGCCATGTTCAACGCGATCCACGTGCAGCGCAGCCTGCCGGTGAACAACAACGTCACCGCCGAGCAGATCGCGCCCTTCTACGCGCAGTACGGCGTGGACGCCAAGCGCTTCACCGACACCTTCAACAGCTTCGGCGTCGACGCCAAGATCAACCGTGCCAAGCAGTTCGCGATGAAGGCCAAGATCGAAGGCACGCCCTCGCTGGTGGTCAACGGCAAGTACACCGTGCCGGTGGACCAGCGCGGCTTCGGCCAGATGCTCAATACCGTCGACTGGCTGGTCGCCAGGGAGCGTGGCGGCGCGAACTGACGCGCCGCACCCCCGTATGGGCTCCCCCACGCCCGCCACCGCAGCCCCGCCGGCCGTCGCCACGTCGACGGCCGGCACGCGCACCCTGCGCGTGCTCAGCGCCAACATCCAGGCCGGATCGAGCACCCGCCGCTACAGCGACTACGTGACCCGCAGCTGGTCGCACGCGCTGCCGGCCGGGCGCAAGCGCACCAGCCTGGACGCGATCGCGCAGCTGGCCAGCGGCCACGACATCGTCGGGTTGCAGGAAAGCGACCCGGGCAGCCTGCGGTCGGGCTTCACCAACCAGACCCACTACCTGGCCCAGCGCGCCGGCTTCCATTACTGGACCCACCAGCCCAACCGCAGCATGGGTGGCGTGGCGTCGAGCGCCAACGGCCTGCTCAGCAAGCTCGAGCCGGTGCGCACCACCGACCACTCGCTGCCCGGCCGGATCAAGGGCCGCGGGGTGCTGCTGGCCCATTTCAGCGACGACCGCGACGGCCTCACCGTGGCGGTGGCGCACCTGTCGCTGGGCGCGAAGTCGCGGCTGGCGCAGCTGTCGTTCATCGCCGAGGTGTTGAAGGACCACCCCAACGCGGTGCTGATGGGCGACTTCAACTGCCTGCCCGACCAGCCCGAGATGGACGTGCTCTACCGCAACACCACGCTGCGCCCGCCCGAGTGCGTGGTGCCGACGTTCCCCAGCTGGAAGCCGCAGCGCGCGATCGACCACATCCTGGTCAGCGGCGAACTGAGGTGCCTGGGCACGCAGGCGTTCCCGGCGGCGTTTTCCGACCACCTGGCGCTGGCGATGCAGATCGAGGTCCCGGAGCGCGCCCTGCGCACCTGACGGAGCGGCGCGTCGTGCCGTCGCCGGCCTGCACGAGCGGCGCGCTCAGAACCCGTAGCGCAGGAATCCGCCGTCCACCGCGATGCACTCGCCGGTGACATAGCTGGCCGCCGGCAGGCAGAGGAACGCGACCGCCGAGGCGACCTCCTCCGGTTCGCCTATCCGTCCCATCGGCGTGCGCGCGACCACCTCGTCGTAGTAGTCCGGGTCCGACAGCGGTCCCGACGTACGACGGGTACGGATGTACCACGGCGCCACCGCGTTCACCCGGATGCCATCCTCGGCCCACTCCACCGCGAGGTTGCGGGTCATCTGGTGCAGCGCGGCCTTGCTCATGCCGTAGACCACGCCGCTGCGCACGTGGGTCAGCCCGGACACGCTGCCGACATTGACGATGCTCGAGGCCGCGTGCCGTGCCAGCAGCGGGTGCGCGTAGCGGGACAGTTCGAAGGCCGAGAACAGGTTGGTCTCGAAGATCCCGCGCCATTCGTCCTCGGTGTAGTCGACCGCGGCCTTGGTGACGTTGCCGCCGGCGTTGTTGACCAGGACGTGCAGGCCCTCGCCCTGGTCCTCGACCCAGTCCAGGATCGCCTGCCTGTCCTCGTCGTCGGCCACGTCCGCGGCCATGGCCAGGATGTCCTGGGCCGGATGGCGCTCGGCGAGCTCGTCGCGCGCCTCCTGCAGCGGATCCTCCTCGCGCGCGACCAGCAGCAGGTGCGCGCCGAGCGCCGCCAGTTCGCGGGCGATCGCCAGGCCGATGCCGGCGCTGGCGCCGGTCACCAGCGCCAGTTGCCCGTCCAGCCGCCACCGGTTCGTCGTCATGGGCGTAGGATAACGCCGGCTTCCACCGGAGCGCGCCGATGTCCCGCATCGTCCAACCGTCCACCCGGAATGCGCCGGCATGCGCGACGCTGCTGCTCGGCTGCACCTTCGCACTGGCTGGCTGCCGGCCCGAGCCGCCGCCGACCGAGCGCCCGCCCGAGCCGCAGGCCCAAGCGGCGGTGCTGCAGGACGCCATCCAGGCGCCGCAGGACAAGGCCCGGGCGACGCAGGCCGCCGCCGCCGATGCCGCGGAGCGCCAGGCGTCCGCGATCGAGGACGCCAGCGGAGGATGAGCGCGGCCGGGGCCGGCCCGGCAATCCGGCAAAAAAAACCGCCCCGCCCGGCAACCGGACGGGGCGGCGGGTAGCCGCGGACTACAGTCCGCAGAAGCAGTAGGCGAGCGACTTCACCGGCGCGCCGCTACGGTCCTTCAACGCGTTCTCGACGAAGCGCAGCTGCGCTTCGGTCTCCGGCATGGTCCGCGCCAGCGCGCTGCGCGCCAGTCCCGAATCCTGCAGCAGCACCGCGCCGACCCGGCTGCCGGCGAAACCGGCCATGAACTGCGCGAACGGCGTGGCCGGCTTCTCGATGTACGCCACGCGGAACTTGTCCCTGGCACCGAGCTTGGCCCGCGCGGCGGCATCGGCGACCGCGTCGCCCAGGTCGCCCAGCTCGTCGACCAGGCCGCGCTCCTTGGCCTGCGCGCCGCTCCACACGCGGCCGCGCGCGACCGCGTCCACCTCTTCGACCGGCTTGCCGCGTGCGGCGGCGACCTTGCCGGTGAAGTCGGCGTAGCCCTTGTCGATCACCGCCTGGATCACGCGGCCCACTTCCGGATCCATCGGCCGGGTCACGTCGAACGCACCGGCGAAGCGGGTGGTGCTCACGCCGTCGGTGTGCACGCCGATCTTGTCCAGGGTGCGGGTGAAGTTGGGGATCAGCCCGAAGATGCCGATCGAGCCGGTGATCGTCGACGGGTCGGCGTAGATCCGGTCGGCGTTCATGCTGATCCAGTAGCCGCCGGAGGCGGCCAGGTCGCCCATCGACACCACCACCGGCTTGCCGTCGGCCTTGAGCAGCTCGACCTCGCGGCGGATCTGCTCGGAGGCGAAGACCTCGCCGCCGGGCGAATCCACGCGCAGCACGACCGCCTTGACCTCCTCGTCGGCGCGCGCCTGGCGCAGCAGCGCGGCGGTGGACTCGCCACCGATCCGGCCCGCCGGCTGGTCGCCGCCGGTGATCTCGCCTTCGGCCACCACCACCGCCACCTGCGGGCGGCGGTCGACGGGCAGGCGCTTGCTGTCGAGCTGGACGAGGTAGCCGTCCAGCGTTACGTGGCGGAAGCCGAGCTCGTCGTCCTCGTCGGCCACGCCACGCTCGGTCATGAGGTCGGCGACCTGCTCCCGCGTCTTCAGCCCGTCGACCAGCTTCATCGCCTGCGCATGCTGGGCGATGTCGCCGCCGGCGGCCTCGATGCCGTCCGGCAGCGCGTCGATCTGCGCGGCCAGCTGCGCCGGGTCGAGCTTGCGCGCCGCGCCCACGTCGGCGAGGTAGCGCTGCCAGACGTCGTTCATCCAGTACAGGTCCGCTTCCTTCGCCTCCGGCGAGGCGGCGTCGAGGATGTACGGCTCGGCCGCGGACTTGAACTCGCCGACGCGGAACAGGTGCACGTCCACGCCCAGCTTGTCCTGCAGGCCGGTGCGGAAATACTGGCGGTAGCGGCCCAGTCCCTCGAGCAGCAGGCTGCCCATCGGGTCCAGGTAGACCTCGTCGGCCTGCGCGGCCAGCAGGTACTGGCTCTGGCCGATGTTCTCGCCGAACGCCACCACCTGCTTGCCCGATGCGCGCAGCTCGGCCAGCGCCGCGGCGACCTCGCGCATCGACGCCATGCCCGAGGGCTCGAGCTTGTCGAGCTGCAGCAGCACGCGCTCGATGTGCTTGTCGTCCTTGGCCGCCTCGATCGCGCGCAGCAGGTCGCGCAGCTGGATCTCCTCGGCCGAGCGGTCGCCGAAGGCGCGCGCCAGCGCGCGGGTGACCGGGTCGGCGGTGAACTGCTCGACCAGCCGCCCTTCCGGCGCGATCACCAGCGTGGTGCGCTCCTGCAGCGGCTGCACGCCCCCCTTGCCCACGGCGGCGATGAACCCGACCAGGACCAGGAACAGCAGGCCGAAGAACAGCAGGTTGAGGATCAGCCGGCGGGTGAAGTTCATCACGTCCCACAGGCCGGTGAAGAAGCGGCCGACGGGATTGGGGCGCGGCAGGGGGGGCGGGTTCATCGGACAGCGGCTCCGGCGGGCGGGATGCGGGTTACGGCATGCAGGATAGCCCCTGCGCCATGCCCTTTCATAAGCCTTAAGTCAGGGTGCCCACGGGGCTGGCGGGCACGGCCGGGGGCAGGTGGCGCAGGCGCCAGCGCAGGCGCGCGCCCATCAGCAGCGCGGCCGCGGTCAGGCCGACGATCAGGCCGGCCCACATGCCCTGCGGCCCCCCGCCCAGGCCCAGGCCGAGCCCGGCCCCGAGCGGCATGCCCAGGCCCCAGTACGAGACCATCGCCAGGAACATCGGCACGCGGGTGTCGCGCAGGCCGCGCAGCGATCCGGCCGACATCACCTGGATCCCGTCCGGGAACTGGAAGGCGGCCGCGTACAGCAGCAGGGTCGAGGCCAGCGCCGCGACCGCCACGTCCGAGGTGTAGACCGAGACGATGGCATCGTGGCCCGAGAGCAGCAGCAGCGCCGAAAGCGACTGGGTGGCGAGCACGATCGCGTAGCCGGCCCGCGCGGCACGCCGCACGCCGTCCGGTTCGCCGGCCCCGAGGGCGTGGCCGACGCGCACGGTGGTCGCCTCGGCCAGCCCCATCGGCACCATGAAGCACAGCGCGGAGACGTTGATCGCGATCTGGTGCGCGGCCGCCGGCACCTCGCCCAGCCTGGCGATCAGCAGCGCGGTGGCGATGAACAGCCCGCCCTCCATCAGCACCGTCACACCGATCGGCAGGCCGGTGGCGAGCAGCGCACCGATTGCGCGCAGGCGCGGCGGCTCCAGGTGCGTGAACAGGCCCAGCGGCGCGAACCGGCGCGAGCGCCACAGGTACAGGGCGAAGCCCAGCGCCTGCAGCCACATCACCGTGGCCGAGGCCGCCCCGAGGCCGCCGGCGCCCATCTCCGGCAACGGGCCCACGCCGAAGGTCAGCGCGTAGCCCAGCGGCGCCAGCACCAGCAGCCCGCCGAAGCCCAGCAGCATCGTCGGCAGCGTCCAGTGCAGGCCCTCGCTGAGGTAGCGCATGCAGAAGAACAGGGTCAGTGCCGGCACCCCCCAGCGCACCGCGTGGGCGAACGCGGTCGCGCCGGGAATGATGTCCGCGGCGATGCCGAACGCACCCAGCGCCAGCGGCACCGCGCTGAGGAAGGCGAACATGAGCAGGCCCAGGCCGAGGCCCAGCCACAGCGCCTGGCGGAACAGCGGCGCGATCTCGTGGCGGCGCCCGGCACCGTCGAGCTGCGAGACCGACGCGGTCAAGGCGATCAGCGTGCCGATCGGCACCATCATCGGCAGCCACAGCAGCGCGGTGCCGACCGTCACCGAGGCCAGCGTGCGGGTGCCGTGGTGGCCGGCGATGACGTTGTCGACGAAGCTGATCAGGCCGGTCGAGACGTGTCCCAGCACCAGCGGCAGGGCGAGCGTGGCGGTGGCGCGCAGTTCGCGGCCGAAGCCCGGCGTGGGGGAAGACGACATGGGATGCACTTGATGCGGGCTGCGGTCGTGCGGCGGGCACTGGCACCGGGCTCCGGCAGGTCGCTATCTTAGCCGCGACCGGGGACCAGCACATGACGCCATGAGCGACAGCCATCCTGCCGCCTGCGAGAACTGCGCCGCGCCGCTGCGGGGCCGGTTCTGCCACGCCTGCGGCCAGGCCGCGCACAGTCCCGTGCGCAGCTTCGCGCACGCGGTCGAGGAAGTGTTCGAATCCTTCTGGCACCTCGACGGCCGGATCTTCCGCACCCTGCGCCGGCTGCTGTCGCCGGGGGCACTGGCCATCGACTACCTCGGGGGCCGCCGCGCGCCGTACGTGGCGCCGATGCGGCTGTTCGTGGTCCTGTGCGTGCTGACCTTCTTCGTCGGCAAGCTGGTGGACTGGTCCGACGATGCGACCGTGGCGCCGTCCGTGCAGGTGAACGGCGCCGCCCGGATGTTCGCCGGGGCCGGCACGGTGGCGGAGGTCGAGCGGCTGCGGGACGCCAACGTGGCCGAAATGGAAGAGGGGCGCGAGGGCCTGCCGGCCATCGCCGCGCCCGCGCGCCGCGGGTTCGACCAGGGCATCGCCGAGATCCGGCGGCAGGCCGACCTGCGCATCGTCGAGCTCGGCGGCACTCCCGCGCCCGCCCCGCCGGCGGCTGCGGGCGTCGAGACACGGGGAACGGATGCGCTGGTCGTCTCCACCGACGGGGAGGACGGCTGGCTGGCGCGCCAGGCGCGACGGATCGAACAGAACTGGCCGCGGATCGAGCGGGACCCGTCGCTGTTCAAGGCCGCGTTCATGGGCAGCGTGCCGTCGGCGCTGTTCGTGCTGGTGCCGCTGTTCGCGCTGCTGCTGAAGCTCTTCTACCTCGATTCGGGGCGCCTGTACCTGGAACACCTCGTGGTCGCCCTCTACAGCCACGCCTTCCTGCTGCTGGCGTTGCTGGGGCAGTTCGTGCTGCTGGCGCTCGAGCACACGATCGCGCCATACGTGGTCACGTTCGGAATGTTCACCGGCCTGCTGGCGGGCCTGTTGTGGCTGTGCATGCCGGTGTACCTGCTGCTGATGCAGAAGCGCGTCTACGGGCAGGGCTGGCTGCTGACCGGCACGAAGTTCGCCGTGCTGGGCGGCATCTACGCCTTCGTACTGGTCAATGCTGCCGTGGCGCTGGCGCTGCTGAGCCTGGCCCGCGCCTGACGGCGCCGCTCACTCGCGCGCGCGCTGCTCCAGCCACGCGCCGCGCCCGGCGGGGGGCGTGGCCAGCAGTTCGGCTCGCAGCCGCTGGCGCTCGGCGGGCGGGGTACGCGCGGATAATTCGCCCAGGCGCGCGCGCTGCTCCGGCGTCAGCGCGCGCAGCACGGCCAGCATCGGCGCGCGCTCGCCTTCGCCGACGAAGCCGACCAGCGGCTGCAGGCGCGCGTAGTCGGCACCAAGCCCCGGGCCGAGCAGCCAGCCGGCGCGCTCCATCGCATCGAGCGCGGCGAAGCGGGCGCGCAGCTGCGCGCGGGTGGCCGGATCCTGCGTTTCGAGGGCGGCGGCCGCGGCCCGCACCTGCGCCTGCCCGATCGCGTCCAGGTGCTGCCACGCCTCCAGCGCGGCGGGAGCGACGTCCGCTCCGCCCCCGAACGCAGCGTCCGCCGCCTGCGGATCCGCGTCGCGCTCGATCCGCGATGGCGGCATGCCGGCCGCATACCAGGACAGCAGCGCCAGGTCGGCGATGACCGGATCCTGCACCGGTTCGGGCAGGGCCGCCGGCCAGTCGGGCGCCCGGGCCGGGGGCTCGGCCGGAGGCAACGGCTCGATGACCACCGGCGCGTTGTCGTGGACGCGCAGGTCATCGGTGCCGCGCGGCGGATCCTCGATGGCCGCCGCCTGCAGGCCCGGCAGGCGCCCCGCGGTGTGCAACCACCAGGCGGCCAGCACGAGGCCGGCGACCACCAGCGCGGCCATCAGCCAGGTGCGCCCGCGTGCCGGCACCCCCCGACGGGCGGGCCGCTGCGCGTGCTCCGGCTCGGAGGGCTGGCCGGTGGGCTGGCCGGTGGGCGGGGCGGTGGCAGGCGGGCGCGCGGCCAGCGCGGACTCGCGCAGTTGCGCGAGCCGTTGCAGCTGGCGCACGTCCAGGTCGCGACCAGCCTGCTGGATGGCTTCGGCCTGCCGCCTCCAGCCGGTCGCGTCCGGCGCTCCGCTGGCGTCGCGCGGACACGCCTCGGCAAGCGCCTGCTGGTAGCCGGGCAGGTCCGTGGCGAGCACGCCCGCGGCCGTTTCCTCGTCGAGGCCAGCCACTTGGCGCAGCAGCAGTGCCCGCCGGGCGGGGACCGGAAGCGCGGCCAGGAACGCCAGCTCGGGGGGCCACGCGCCACGCGCCGGCTCCGGCGGCAGGGCCAGCAGCAACTTCCAGAAGCGGGTCGGCCATTCGGCCATCGGCATGCGTTCGGCCGGACCGGGAAAGGCCCGGATCGCCGCGGCCAGCGCCCGCTCGGCCGCGGCGGCGTCGCCGCCCTGCAGCCACAGGAAGGTGAAGGCGCGCCGCTCGGCCCCCCGCAGGAACGCGGCCAGCGCCGCCGGCAGTTCCGTGCCCCGGCTCAAGGGATTTCGATGCGTGGGGTCGGTGCCATGCGGGGAGGATACGCCGCCGGCCTACCCGGATCGCTCTTGACAGGTCTGGCGCGGCTGTTCCAGCACGCAATGACGGGGCCTGCCGGCCAGCGGGTTGTGCACAGCGCAATTACTTTCGGCCCAAAACCGCATGTTTTCGCATCCAGCGGTTTGCTACACCGGTGTTTCACGACCAACCCGTTGATTTGAATTGATTTTCCGATGTGGCGCTTTTTTGACCATCCTGACTGACACGCTTGAAGTGCCGTGTTTGCCGCGTGAAGCATTGCGCTCATGCACAAGGTTATCCACATGCGGTGTGGATAAAGGCAAATCTTCAACTGTGACGGCCGTTTACCTCCGGTTCGTCAGTTCGCGCCGCAGCTATGCCCTGCAAGCACGCATCCAGGGTCCGCGAGGGGCGGTGGCTTAGACTGGCGCGATGCCCGACCCCGGCCCCCCCACCCCGACCAGCCTCCAGGTCGCCCTGCCCCTGCCATTGCCGCGGTTGTTCGATTACCTCCCGCCGGCTGGCACCCCCGCCGGCGAGGCCCAGGTCGGCCACCGCATCCGGGTGCCGTTCGGCAACCGCGAGCTGGTCGGCGTCGTGGCGGGCCTGGGGCCCGCATCGGGCGAGATGGACCTGCGGCCGGCCGTCGGGCTACCGGACCCCGAGCCCCTGTTCTCCGGCGAGCTGCTCGAGTCGCTGCGCTGGCTGGCCCGCTACACCCACGCCCCGCTCGGGGAAGTCTTCGCGACGGCCCTGCCGGCCGCGCTGCGCGCGGGCGAGCCGCTGCCTGACACGCATGCCTGGGCCTGGACGCTCACCGAAGCCGGGACCACCGCGCTGCCCGGCCTGCGGCGCAACAGCCGGCCACGGCGGCTTGCGGACCTGCTGGCCGAGGCCGCGCGCGACGAAGATGCGCTGGAGCGGCTGATGGACGGATGGCGCGACGCGGCCCGGGCCCTGTCGCGGCGCGGCCTGGCCGAACGCATCGCCGTTCCGGCCCGTGCGCTCGCCGACGCCCCGCGGCCCGGGCCGGTGCCCAACGCCGAGCAGCAGGCGGCGATCGACGCGGTGGCCGGCGCCGACGCGTTCCGCCCGTTCCTGCTGGAAGGCGTGACCGGCAGCGGCAAGACCGAGGTCTACCTGCACGCGATCGCCGACTGCCTGGCACGGGGGCGGCAGGCGCTGGTGCTGGTGCCGGAGATCGGCCTGACGCCGCAGACGCTCGAGCGCTTCCGCGCCCGTCTCGGCGTGCCGGTGCACGCGTTGCACTCGGGCCTGGGCGATGCCGAGCGCGCCCGTGCGTGGAGCGCGGCCTGGCGCGGCGAGGCGCGGGTGGTCGTCGGTACCCGGTCGGCCGTGTTCACGCCCTTGCCCGAAGCGGGGCTGATCGTGGTCGACGAGGAACACGACGCCAGCTACAAGCAGCAGGACGGGATCCGCTACCACGCGCGCGACTTCGCCCTGGTGCGGGGCAAGGCGCTGGGCGTCCCGGTCCTGCTCGGCAGCGCGACGCCCTCGCTGGAAACACTGCACAACGCCGCCGCGGGACGCTACGCGCACCTGCGCCTGCGCCGCCGCGCCGGCGAGGCACGGCCGCCCGCGGTGCGGATCCTCGACGTGCGCAAGCGCCCGCTGCAGGCCGGACTGGCGCCGGAAGTGCTGGACATGATCGGCACGGCGCTGCGCGAGGGCGGCCAGGTGCTGGTGTTCAAGAACCGCCGCGGCTACGCCCCGGTGCTGCTCTGCCACGACTGCGGGTGGAGCGCGCATTGCCCGCGCTGCAGCACCCCGACCCAGGGCACGCCGCTCACCGTGCATGCCGGTGGCGGCCGCCTGGTCTGCCATCACTGCGGCCACCGCCAGGCCAGGCCGCTGGCCTGCCCGGACTGCGCCAGCCTGGCCCTGCAGCCCCAGGGCATCGGCACCGAACGGCTGGAGGAACTGCTGGCGGAACGCTTCGCCGGTTGGCCGGTGCTGCGCATCGACCGCGGCACCACCGCACGCCGCGACGGCCTGGCGAAGCTGCTGGCCGAACTGGGTGACCGTCCCGGCATCCTGGTCGGCACCCAGATCCTGGCCAAGGGCCACGACCTGCCCAACCTGAGCCGGGTGGTCGTGGTCGGCGTCGACGAGGGCCTGTTCTCCTCCGATTTCCGCGCCGGCGAGAAGCTGGCCCAGTTGCTGATCCAGGTCGCGGGCCGGGCCGGTCGCGCACACCGCCCCGGCGAGGTGTGGTGGCAGACCCACCACCCCGAGCACCGCCTGCTGCACGACCTGATCAACGGCGGCTACGAGGCCTTCGCCCGCGACGAACTGGCCCAGCGCGAGGCGGCCGGCTTCCCGCCCTCCGCCCACCTGGCGCTGCTGCGCGGCGAAGCGCAGGAGGCCGAGGTGGCCGGCGCGTTCCTGCGCGGCGCGCGTGGCGTCCTCGCCGGCCTGGTCGCGCCGCACGCACCCGTGGACCTGCACGGCCCGGTCACCGCGCCGATGGCGCGGCGCGCGGGGCTGTACCGGATGCAGCTGCTGCTGTCGTCGTCCACGCGGCCGGCCCTGCACGCGCTGCTGGATGCCGCGTTGCCGGCCATCCACGCGCTGCCGGAGGCGCGGCGCACGCGATGGTCCCTGGACGTCGATCCCGTGGACCTGTACTGAGGCGCGAACGGGCGCCCGGGCAGCCTCAGGGGCCGCACTTCCAACGGCGCATGCTGGCCGCGATGGCCCCAGTGCTTTCGGGCTGCCGTTGCATCGCTGCCCTCAACGAACCACACGCGCGCCGCCGGGCCTCCGCTTGCAGCCAGCCGCCGACGGACCGGTCCTGCACCTGCACGCCGGGAAGATGGCTGTCCCGTCCGAACGCGTCGCCGTCCATGCGGGCGAAGACGTCCCGCTCGAACGAAACGTCCGCTGCGACGCGTGCGGCACCACCTGCCGGCAGCGTCCAGGCATCGTCCTCGTGCGTGACCGCAGTGGGGGGTGGGGACGGACTCGCGGGCTGGTCGGGTGACGACGTCGCTGCCGGACGAACCGATGCGTCCGGCAGCGACGCCGCGGCGGCCGCTGCCGTCGGCCTCGAAACCTTGGGCGTCGAGAACACGACCCGCATGCGCGCATCGGGGTCGGACCGTGCCCTGGCTGGGGCGGCCGGCCCGGTGTCCACCCCGAGCAGTCCATACAGGGCCACGTGCAGGCCGACGACCAGCACCACCGCGATCCAGCGCGCGGTCGCGTCATCCGCGCGGCACCGCCGTGCCACGCCGCCTCCGATCCCACGCATGCCGGCCCCATCCGTGACAGCCCCGCGTGGCAGACCCCGGTGAAGGCGCGCGAGTTCCCGGCCGATGCCCGGCGCGCCGCCCGGTCAGGGCGACGGCGCCGCTTTCCGCACCGACGAGCGGCGGCCGGGCTTGTCGCGCACGAGGACGACCTTGCCTTCCTGCTTGACCTCGAACAGGCCACTGGCCTTGACCAGGTCGCTGAGCTTGCCGTAGCCGTAATTGCGCGAATCGAACGAGGCCTGGTTGCTGATCTGGCTGCCGACCACGCCCAGGTTGGCCCAGCCGTCGTCGCCGCTGGCCGCTTCCACGGCGCTGCGCAGCATCTGCACCAGGCGCGCGTCGCCGCGCAGCTCCTGCGCACCCTTCTTCGCCGTGGTGGCGGCCTTGCCGTCGTCGACCTGCGCGCCCAGCGCCTCGATGTAGGTGAACTTCGAGCACGCATTGACGAACGGCTTGGGCGTCTTCTGCTCGCCGAACCCGTAGACCTTGACCCCGTCGGTGAGCAGGCGCATCACCAGCGGGGTGAAGTCGGCATCGCTGGAGACGATGGCGAAGCCGTCGAGGTTGCGCGCGTAGAGCAGGTCCATCGCGTCGACCACCATCGCCATGTCCGAGGCGTTCTTGCCGGACGAGTAGGCGAACTGCTGGATCGGCCGGATCGCGTACTCGTGCAGGACCGCTTCCCAGCCCTTGAGGCTGGAACTCTTCCAGTTGCCGTAGGCACGGCGCACGTTGGCCACGCCATGGCGCGCCACTTCGGCCAGGATCACGTCGATCTTGCCCGCCGGCGCGTTGTCCGCGTCGACCAGCAGGGCGATGCGCTTTTCCAGCTCGGCCATGGCTCCGCTCCTCCCGCGCCGGGATGGCGCCGGACCAGTCTTGCACAGGCGCACGCGCGTCGCGCGCCGCGGCCATGCCAGAATCGCCGCATGGAGCCCGCCCGCGACCTCACACCGGCCCGCCGCCTGCGCAGCATCTTCAGCGGCTCGGTCGGCAACCTGGTGGAGTGGTACGACTGGTACGTGTACGCGGCGTTCTCGCTGTACTTCGCCGAGGTGTTCTTCCCGGGCGGCGACCGCACCAGCCAGCTGCTGAAGACCGCGACGATCTTCGCCGTCGGCTTCCTGATGCGGCCGCTCGGCGGCTGGCTCCTGGGCCGCTACGCCGACCGCCACGGCCGTCGCGCTGCGCTGCTGCTGTCGGTGTGGATGATGTGCGCCGGCTCGCTGGTCATCGCCTTCACCCCCGGCTACGCCAGCATCGGCATCGCCGCGCCGGTGCTGCTGGTGCTGGCGCGCCTGCTGCAGGGGCTGTCGGTCGGCGGCGAGTACGGCACCTCGGCCACCTACCTGAGCGAGATGGCCGGCCGCGAGCACCGCGGCTTCTGGTCCAGCTTCCAGTACGTGACCCTGGTGATGGGCCACCTGGTCGCGCTGGGGGTGCTGTTGGCGCTGCAGCTGCTGCTCACGCCCGAGCAGCTGCGCGACTGGGGCTGGCGGATCCCGTTCGCGATCGGCGCGCTGGCCGCGCTGGCCGCGCTGTGGCTGCGGCGGAACATGGCCGAGACCGAGTCGTTCGCGCGCAGCGAGGCGCACGCATCGGCGGCGCAGCAGCACCGGCAGGGCACGCTGCGCGCGCTGCTGCAGCATCCGCGCGCGCTGCTCACCGTGGTCGGGCTGACCATGGGCGGCACGCTCGCCTTCTATACGTACACCACCTACGTCCACAAGTTCCTGGTCAACAGCGCCGGGCTGTCGAGCGAAACCGCCGCGCGGGTGAACGCCTCCACGCTGTTCGTGTTCATGCTCCTGCAGCCACTGGTCGGCGCGCTGTCGGACCGGATCGGGCGGCGGCCGGTGCTGATCGCGTTCGGCGTGCTGGGCACGCTGCTGACCGTGCCGATCCTGTCGAGGCTGCAGTCGGTACAGGGCGCGATGGACGCGTTCTGGCTGGTGATGCTCGCGCTGGTCGTGCTCAGCGGCTACACCGCGATCAACGCGGTGGTGAAGGCCGAGCTGTTCCCGGTGGAGATCCGTGCCCTGGGCGTGGGCCTGCCCTATGCGCTGACCGTCGCCGTGTTCGGCGGCACCGCCGAGTCGGTCGCGCTGTGGTTCAAGCGGACCGGACTCGAAAGCGGGTTCTACTGGTACGTCACCGCCTGCATCGCCGCCTCGCTGCTGGTCTACGTCTGGATGCCCGACACCCGCCGGCATTCGCGGATCGACCAGGACCCGGTCGGCCACCCCGGAGGAAGCACCCCGTGATCAGCGAAGCGACCCGCCCGCACCTGCTCGTGGTCGGCGGCGGATTCGCCGGCCTGTGGGCCACCCGCGCCCTGGCCCGTGCGCCGCTGCGGATCACCCTGCTCGACCGCAGCAACCACCACCTGTTCCAGCCGCTGCTGTACCAGGTCGCCACCGCCGGCCTGTCGGCGCCGGACATCGCCGCGCCGCTGCGCCACATCCTGCGCCGCCAGCGCAACGTCGAGGTGCGCCTCGGCGAAGCGGGCTCGATCGACGCCGCACGCCGCCGGGTCACGCTGGCCGATGGCGGCGTCCTCGATTTCGACTACCTGCTGCTGGCCACCGGCGCCACCCACGCCTATTTCGGCAACGACCAGTGGGCCGCGCACGCGCCCGGGCTCAAGTCGCTCGACGACGCGCTGGACCTGCGCCGGAAGCTGCTGCTGGCGTTTGAACGCGCCGAGGCCTGCACCGACCCGGCCGAACGCGCCGCCTGGCTGAACTTCGCCATCGTCGGCGGCGGGCCGACCGGGGTGGAGCTGGCGGGCACGCTGGCGGAGATCGCGCGGCACACGCTGCGCGGCGAGTTCAGGAACATCGACCCGGCCAGCGCGCGCGTGCGCCTGCTGGAAGCCGGGCCGCGGGTGCTCGCCTCGTTCCCCGAAGCGCTCTCCGTCCGCGCCCGGCGGCAGCTCGAAAGACTGGGCGTGGACGTCTCCACCGGCGTGCCGGTGACGGCGATCGACGGCGGTGGCTACCGTCTGGGCGAGGATTACGTGCCGGCGCGGACCGTGGTCTGGGCCGCGGGCGTGGCCGCCTCGCCGCTGGCACGCTCGCTGGGCGTGCCGCTGGATCGCGCCGGACGCGTGCCGGTCGAGGCCGACCTCGGCGTGCCGGGACATCCGCACGTGTTCGTCGCCGGCGACCTGGCCGCGGTCAAGCGCAGCGACGGCGGCCAGGTGCCCGGGGTCGCGCCCGCGGCCAAGCAGATGGGCCGGCATGTCGCCGCCTCGATCCGCGCGCGGATGCAGGGCACGCCGTCGACGGCGTTCCGCTACCGCGACTTCGGCAACCTCGCCACCATCGGGCGCCTAGCCGCGGTGGTGGACCTGCACGGCTTCAAGCTGTCCGGCCTGCTCGCCTGGTGGTTCTGGCTGGCGGCCCACGTGTTCTTCCTGATCGGCTTCCGCAACCGGCTGGTCGTCCTGCTCAACTGGGCCTGGGCCTACTGGAGCTACCAGCGCGCCGCCCGGATCATCCTCGGCAGCGGTGACGAGGGCCGGGCACCGGCCGCCGGATCCGACCGTCCCGCCGACACCGGCCCGCCCTAGCAACCGCGGGTCCTCGCATGGCGCCCGGTGCCGCGGCCTGGATCCGGCCGCGGTGGCCGCCCGCCGCCCACCATGGCGGGCGGCATGACAAGCCCGCGCGGCGCTGCGATCCTTGCGCCATGCCCGCTGCCCGCACGCCGTCGTGTCCACCCTCCTGCTGCTGTTCGACCTGATCGGCACCTTCGTGTTCGCGCTGAGCGGCGGCACGCTCGCCGTGCGCCACCGGCTGGACCTGTTCGGCGTGCTCGTGCTGTCCTGCGCCGCGGCGGTTTCCGGTGGCCTGGTGCGCGACGTGCTGATCGGCGCGCAGCCGCCGGCCGCGCTGGCCGACTGGCGCTACCTCACCGTGGCGATGATCGCCGGCCTGGTGACCTTCGTCCGCCACGAGGCAATCGAACGGATGCGCAACCCGGTGCAGCTGTTCGACGCGGCCGGACTGGCGCTGTTCGCGGTGCTGGGCACGGGCAAGGCGCTGGCGTTCGGGCTTTCGCCGTTCGCGGCGACGCTGCTCGGCATGATCAGCGGCATCGGCGGCGGCATCGCCCGCGACCTGCTGGTCGTGCGCACGCCGGTGGTGCTGCAGGCCGAGCTCTACGCGGTGGCGGCGCTGGCCGGCGGCGGCGTGGTCGCGCTCGCGCACCTGGCGGGGCTGCCGCAGTCGCCGGCGATGGCGGTGGGCGCCCTGGTCTGCTTCGGCCTGCGCTTCATGGCGATCCGCTATGGCTGGCACCTGCCGGTGGCCCGGCCGCCCGACCCGCACTAGGCGATGGACGCGCGGCGGCGCGTCCCGCGCGGGCACTCCTCACCATGGCGATGCACGGCGCCCCACAAAAGCGAACGGCCCGGGAAACCGGGCCGTTCGAGGTGCATGCGTGGGGGCGGCTCAGGCAGCCAGCAGCGCCCTCATCTTCTTCATCGCGTTCGCCTCGATCTGGCGGATGCGCTCGGCCGAGACCCCGTATTCGTCGGCCAGTTCCTGCAGGGTCACCTTGCTGTCGGCATCGAGCCAGCGACGGGCGATGATGTCGCGCGAACGCGCGTCCAGGCCGGCCAGGCCTTCGCGCAGCAGTTCGAGCTGGTGGTCCTCGCTGTCGGCCCGCTCGTAGGCCTGCGACGGATCTTCGTCCTGCGCCATCAGGTACGCGGCCGGCGACGGCGGTGCATGCTCGTCGTCCTCGTCGGACGGCGCGTCGAAACCGATGTCGCGGCCGGACAGGCGGGCCTCCATCTCCAGCACCTCGCGCTCGGAGACGTTGAGGTCCCGGGCCACCGCGGTGACTTCGGCCGCGTTCATCCAGCCCAGGCGGGTCTTGGCCTTGCGCAGGTTGAAGAACAGCTTGCGCTGGGCCTTGGTCGTGGCGACCTTGACGATGCGCCAGTTCTTGAGGATGAACTCGTGCATCTCGGCACGGATCCAGTGCACGGCGAAACTGACCAGGCGCACGCCCAGCTCGGGGTCGAAGCGCTTGACCGCCTTCATCAGGCCGATGTTGCCTTCCTGGATCAGGTCGCCCAGCTGCAGGCCGTAGCCGCTGTAGCCGCGCGCGACATGCACCACGAAGCGCAGGTGCGAATGCACGAGCTCGCGGGCCGCGTCGAGGTCCTCGGCGTCGCGGAAGCGCCGGGCGAGGTCCTGCTCTTCCTCGACGGTCAGCACCGGGATCTGGTGCACCGCGCCGATATAGGCCTCCAGCGACCCCAGCGGGCTGGGAATCGGCAGGTTGTTGGCGACGAGACTGGTGGAGCGGAGGGTCTGGGTCATGGGGGCCATGTTAGCAATCGGGGGGTTGGACTGCTAACGCCAGGGATGGTTCCCAGCATTGCATCCGTGCAACGGCGCGACACTCTGCAACTCATTACCAATCAATGACTTGGAGAGCGCCGCTGAACACCTGCCTACCGCGGGAACCCATCCTGCCATCGCGCCCCGCCTGGAGGGGGTGAGGCCGCGATGGCCGCTTCTCAAGGGGGTCGCGACGCCAGGTCGCGACCCTCTTGCCGGATCAGTGGCGGGCCAGCTCGGGCAGGTCGAACACCAGCACCTCGGCGTCCTGGCCGGCCTCGATCCGCACCTCCGGCTCGTCCCGGTACATCAGGGCATCGCCGGCGGACAGGACCCTGCCATTGACGGTAGCCTGGCCCCGCACAAGGTGGACGTAGGCCAGGCGGCCCGGGCCGATCGCCGCGGTCGCGGCCTCGGCGCCATCGAACAGGCCGGCGTACATCCGGGCGTCCTGGTGGATGCGGACCGAACCTTCGGCCCCGTCCGGGCTCACCACCAGCCGCAGCCGGCCGCGCTTCTCGCTGTCGTCGAACCGCTTCTGCTCGTAGCCGGGGGTGATGCCGGTGCGCTCGGGCAGGATCCAGATCTGCAGGAAATGGGTGGTGCCGGCGCTGTCGTAGTTGAACTCGGAGTGGGTCACGCCGGTGCCGGCGCTCATCCGCTGCACCTCGCCCGGAGTGATGCTCTCGACGTTTCCCATCGAGTCCTTGTGGCCCAGCGCGCCTTGCAGCACGTAGCTGATGATCTCCATGTCGCGGTGGCCGTGGGTACCGAACCCCTGCCCGGCGGCGACCCGGTCTTCGTTGATCACCCGAAGCGGGCCCCAGTGGACGTGGTCGGGGTCGAAATACTCGGCGAAGGAGAAGCTGTGCCAGGAATCGAGCCAGCCGTGGTTGGCATGGCCGCGCTCGGCGGCGGGACGCAGGGTGATCACAGGGCACCTCCGGTGCTGAGGGTGGGGGTGGAAAGCCGGCGGTCGCGGCGCCAGGCATCGATGCTGAAGGCACCTGCGCCATGGGCGGCCAGCATCAGGAAACCGCCGCCGAGGGCGACATTCTTCATCAGGTGGATGAACTGGTTCTGGTCGGCGAGGTCGGCGTGGAACAGCACGCCGGCCGCCAGCGAGAACACCGCCAGCGTCAGCGCGGCACTGCGGGTGAAGGCCCCGGCCAGCACGGCCAGGCCGCCGCCGATTTCCAGCGCGATCACCAGCGGCAGCAACGCGGCGGGCACGCCCATCGCGTCCATGTACTGCTGGGTGCCGGCGTAGGCGTCCAGCTTGCTCCAACCGGAGGTGATGAAGATCAGGGACAGGCCGATGCGGCCCAGCAGCGCATACAGGTGGTTCATGGTGGCCTCGATGACGCGGGGCGGATACGCGGAATGCGGATCGGGTGGGCCCTGCGATTGGCCGGCAGATTGAACCTCAACATAAATGGAATAAAGTGGCTATCGAACCACTTATTGTTCCATTTATAAAATTATCCGCGTCAGGGCTCTTCGCCCGCGAGCAGCGCCGCCACCTCGGCCCGGGGCGGCAGGGACCAGTCGACGGGTGCCTGCCCGCGCCGACCCAGGTATTCGTTGGCCGCGGCGAAATGGCCGCACCCCAGGAACCCGCGGTGCGCGGACAGCGGCGAGGGATGCGGCGCCTTCAGCACCCGGTGGCGGCGGGGGTCGATCACTTTGCCCTTGGCCTGCGCGTAACTGCCCCACAGCATGAACACCAGGCCTTCGCGCTCGCTGGCCAGGGCTTCGATCGCACGGTCGGTGAAGCCCTCCCAGCCCTTGCCCTGGTGCGCCCCGGCCCGGCCCTCCTCCACCGTCAGCACCGCATTGAGCAGCAGCACCCCGCGGCGGGCCCAGGGCAGCAGGCAGCCATGATCGGGCCGCGGCAGGCCCAACCCGGCCTCGAGTTCCTTGTAGATGTTGAGCAGCGACGGCGGCACCGGCACGCCGGGGAGCACCGAGAAGCACAGGCCATGCGCCTGGCCGGGCCCGTGGTAGGGATCCTGGCCCAGCACCACCACCTTGACCTGGTCGAACGGGGTGGCCTCGAACGCGGAGAAGATCTGCGGCCCCGGCGGATAGATCCGCGCGCCGGCCGCCTTGCGCTGGCGCAGGAACTCCGACAGCGCCTGCATGTCGGGCCGCAGCAGCCAGTCGCCGATGCGCGCCTTCCAGGACGGCTCCAGCCGGATCCGGTCTTCCGCGGCCACGGGATCAGGTCGAGCGGGCGCCGGTGTCCAGCCGTGCCACGCGCAGCTGGAACAGCACCTTGGTCACCAGCAGGCGTTCCTCGATCGGCTTCTGCACCAGGTCGTTGGCGCCGGCCTTGAGCAGCTCGGACTGGTTGTGGCGGTTGCCGTCGCCGGTCATCACCAGCACCGGCAGGCGGCGCTTGCCGTAGGCGAAGTCGATCCGGATCCGCTCGACCACGTCGCGCCCGCTCAGCTCGCCCTTCAGGGTCACGTCGGTCAGCACCAGGTCGATGCGCTCGGGGATGCGGCCGAGCGATTCGGCGGTCAGCAGTCCGAACGCCTCCTCGGCGGTGATCACGTGGATCACCTTCAGCTGCTGGCGCTCGAGCATGCGCTTGGTAGCCTCGGCGACGACCCGGCTGTCCTCGATGTACAGCACCGTCGCCCCGGCGATCGGCTGCGGCTGAACGTAGCCGCGGATGAACTCGGCGAGCGCGTCGTGGCCTTGGGCCTTGTCGAAGTAGTCGGTGACGTACTCGGTGAAGCGGCGTTCGACCAGGTGCTGCTGCGCATCGCCCGACACCACGATCACCGGCACGTAGGCCTGGCCGGCGGCTTCGCGCACGCTGCGCGCCAGCTCCAGGCCATCGCCATCGGGCAGCGACAGCGCGGTGGTGACCAGGTCGACCGCGCCGGCGGCCAGTGCCTCGCGCGCCTCGGCAATGCTCGCGCAGCCGACGACCTGGACGCCGGGCAGCTCGCGCGCGAGCACGTCGGCGATCAGCTTGCGCACCAGCTTGGAGCCGTCGGTGACCATCACCCGCGGCGCGTCGCTGATCAGGTGCTTGAGCTCTTGCACAGCCATCAGGTCTCCGTCGGCCGGGTCTGGCGCAGGAAATGTCCGGTCACCGCACGGGCCCCCAGCCAGCCGAGCAGGACAGTCCCCAGCAATACCATTGCCGAGTGCAGTGCATCCAGACCCTTGAGCGAGAACTGGCTCCCATAGCTGGCACTGAGCGTGGCCAGCGGCTCGCGCAGCGCCCACCCGGCCGCCGCGATCAGGCCCAGCGCCAGCAGCCCGGCGCCCAGCCCGTACCAGACCCCGAGGTAGAGGAACGGCCGGCGGATGAAGCCGTCGCTGGCGCCGAGCAGCTGCAGTACGCCGATCTCCTCGCGCCGCGACTGGATGTCCAGGCGCACGGTATTGCCGACCACCAGCAGCGCGCCGAGTCCCAGCAGCGCGGACAGCACCTGGACCACGCGCTGGCCGAAGCCCAGCCAGCTGTCCAGGCGCTGGCGCCACACCGCATCGTGCTGGACCAGGTCCGCCTCCGGCAGCGCCTCCAGCGCCGCGGCAAGGCGCGCGTCGGCGGCGCTGTCGCCGTCGGCGGGCGTGACCACGAGCAGGGTCGGCAGCGGGTTCTCGCCGAGGGCATCGAGCGCCTCGCCCAGGCCGCTGGTTTCGCGGAAGCCCGCGATCGCCTGTTCCGGCGTGCGCAGTTCCACCGCGGCCACGTCGGCGCGGCTGCGCAGGGTCTCGGCCAGCTTCGCCGCGGCCGCCGCGTCGACGTCCATCTCGAGGAACAGGTTGATCTCGCGCGACTGCTGCACGCTGCCGGCGAAATGGCGCAGGTTGTCCATCACGATCGACAGGCCCAGCGGAAGCGCCAGGGCCACGCCCATCACCGCCACCGTCAGCAGCGTGGCCCACGGTTTGCGCAACGCGCGGCCGAGGCTAAAGGCCAGCCCGTGCAGGTGCTGGTCGAACCAGACCCGCAGGCGCGAGGGCCCGGCCGCGGGCCGGGCGCCGCTGGCGCCTGCGCTGCTCGCATTGGTGCTCATTCGGCCAGGTCCTGCGGCGAGATGTCGTCAACCAGCCGGCCGTGGTCGAGGACCAGCACGCGCTTGCGCATGCGCCGCAACAGCGGCAGGTCGTGGCTGACCACCAGCACGCTGGTGCCGCGGTCGGGCAGGCCGGCGAACAGCTCCATGATCTCGGCCGACAGGGTCGGGTCGAGGTTGCCGGTGGGCTCGTCGGCCACCAGCAGCCGCGGCTCGGCGATGATCGCGCGGGCGATGCCGACGCGTTGCTGCTCGCCGGCCGACAGCTGCGTCGGCAACGCCTTCTCGCGGTGCCCCAGGCCCATCCGCTCCAGCACCGAGCGGACCCGCTTGCCGATGTCGGCGCGGCGGGTGCCGCGCAGGATCAGCGGCAGGGCCACGTTCTCGCCGATGGTGCGGTCGGTGAGCAGGCGGTGGTCCTGGTAGACCACGCCGACCTCGCGGCGATGCAGCGGCACCTTGCCGCCGCGCACGCGCTGCAGGTTGCGCTCGCCGAACAGCACCGCGCCGCGGCTCGGGCGTTCGGACAGGTGGATCAGCTTGAGCAGGGTGCTCTTGCCCGCACCGGAATGCCCGGTGACGAACAGCATCTCGCCCTCGGCGACGTCGAAGCTCACGTCGACCAGCGCCTGGTGGCCGCCGGGATACTGCTTGCTGACGTTCTCGAATCGAAGGACGCTCATGCGGCCGATTATGCCGGGGCTTGAGCGTGCTGCGACAGGGCTCGGTCGTCGCGACCGCCGCGATCCGGAACCGACGCGGCCCGGTCCGCCCCGTCGCTGGGCACGGGCAGCGGCGATCGCACCGCGTGCCGCCGTGATCCCGATGGCGCGGGGCGCCGCGCGGTCACGCGACGCCCCCGGGCGTCAGCCGCCGACCAGCGAGCGCAGCTTGCGGCCGATGCGGCCGAAGAACGAGTCCTTCTCCTTGCCGGCGGCCGGGGGAGCCTGGTGCGTCGCCGGAACCTGCGAGGGCGCCACCGGCTTGCGGTCGGCGGGCGTGGCCGCTACGGCGCCGTCCACCGGCTTTCCGTTGCGGCGGCGGCGACGCTTGCGCGGGGCGCGTTCGCCATCGGCGCGCGGCTCGCCCTGGCCCTGGCCCTGGCCCTGGCCATCGGCACGCGGCGGGCGCGGGGCGCGGGCGGGCTGGGCTTCGCCGCCACCCGACGTCCCGGCACCGGCGGCGGGTGTCGCGCCGTCGGCCGCGGCATCGCCCGCGCCTGCCGGCTTGCGCCGCGGCCGGCGCTCGCCTTCGCGGCGCTCGCCACCGCTGCTGCGGCCGCCGCTGCGGCCACCGCCGCTGCGGCCGCCCGAACGGCCTCCGCCCCGGCGCTCCTCGTCGGCGGCACGCTGTTCGCGCGCTTCGCGGAAGATCTGGCCGATGCTCTCGTTGTCCTCGCCCTCGTCCGCCGCTTCGCCTTCCACCTTCGGGCGCTCCGGGCGCGGCAGCGCGGTCAGCAGTTCGGCGGTCACCGTCTCGGACGGGATCTTCTGCTCGATGTAGGCCTCGATGTCCGGCAGGCCCATCGCATAGCGCTCGCAGGCGAAGCTGATGGCATCGCCCTCCGCTCCAAGACGGGCCGTCCGGCCGATGCGGTGAACGTAATCCTCCGCGTCGAACGGCAGGTCGTAGTTGTAGACGTGCGAGACGCCGTCAATGTGCAGGCCGCGCGCGGCCACGTCGGTGGCCACCAGGATCTCCAGCTGGCCCTTCTGGAAGCGGTTGAGCAGGCTCTCGCGCTTCTTCTGCGGCACGTCGCCGGACAGCACGCCGACCCGGTAGCCGGCACGCTCCAGCGAGCGCGCCACGCGCTCGACGAAGGCCTTGGTGTTGACGAACACCATCGTCCGCGCGCCTTCGCTGCGCGAGAGCAGGCCGATCAGCAGCGGGATCTTCTCGTCGTCGGCCGGGTAGTACAGCTTCTGGCGCACGCGCGCGGCGGTGATCGACTCGGTCTCCACGACGAGCTTCTCGGGCTCGTTCATGTGCTCGTAGGCCAGCTCCAGCACGCGGTGGCTGAGGGTGGCCGAGAACAGCAGGGTCTGGCGCTCGGTGCGGATCGGCATGCGCCGCAGCAGGAAGCGGATGTCCTTGATGAAGCCGAGGTCGAACATGCGGTCGGCCTCGTCCAGCACGCAGATCTCGCAGGCGTGCAGCGAGACGACCTTGTGCTGCTTGACGTAGTCGATCAGCCGGCCCGGGGTGGCGATGATCACGTCCACGCCCTTCTGCAGCAGCTCGCGCTGCTTGTCGTAATCCACGCCGCCGTAGACCAGGGCGAAGCGCAGGCCCAGCTCGTTGCCGAACTTGACCGCGTCCTTGTGGATCTGGATCGCCAGCTCGCGGGTCGGCGCCAGGATCAGTGCGCGCGGATCTTCCGGCTTGCGTTCGGCCAGCGCCGGGCGCGTCAGCAGGCGGTTCATCACCGCGACCAGGAAGGCCAGGGTCTTGCCGGTGCCGGTCTGCGCCTGGCCGGCGACGTCACGGCCGGGAAGCGCGACCGGCAGGGTCAGCGCCTGGATCGGCGTGCAGCGGGTGAAGCCGGCGGCTTCGAGGCCGGCGAGCAGCGCCGGGTGCAGGTCGAACGAGGAAAAAGCTACATCGGTCAGCGGTTTGTCGCTCATCATCCAGTCTTCATGAAGTGCCCCCGCGCGGCGTCTGCGGCGCGCGGGTTGCATCGGTTTCCGGGGCGCCGCACACTGCGGGCCGTCGTCGGATCGCGCGGCCGTCGGGGGGACGGTGGCCCCCTTGACTTCTCCGCGAAACGCCCCAGTTTAACCCAAAGGCACCCCCGGTCCGCCGGAAGGGTGCCGGCAATCCACGGAGATACCAAGTGAACGACAAGGTGATGCATGTCGGCGACGCCGATTTCGACAGCGCCGTGCTGCAATCCCAGGAACCGGTCCTGGTCGACTTCTGGGCCGAGTGGTGCGGGCCCTGCAAGATGATCTCGCCGATCG
This sequence comes from Pseudoxanthomonas fibrivorans, assembly GCF_041464125.1. NCBI lineage: Bacteria > Pseudomonadati > Pseudomonadota > Gammaproteobacteria > Lysobacterales > Lysobacteraceae > Pseudoxanthomonas > Pseudoxanthomonas fibrivorans. Next base: position 2,377,117 of record NZ_JBGNUG010000001.1, read on the forward strand.
TCGACGAACTGGCCGACGCCTACGACGGCCGCATGAAGGTGGCCAAGGTCAACATCGACCAGAACCGGGCCACGGCGATCAAGTACCACGTGCGCTCGATCCCGATGCTGCTGCTGTTCAAGGACGGCCAGATCCAGGCCACCCAGGTCGGCGCCGTCGGCAAGGGCCAGCTGACCCAGATGATCGACAAGACCCTCTGAGTTGCGCCCCCGGGACGGCCCCGACGGCCGTCCTGCCTGCGCCTGAACCACGGCCGCGGCGCCCTTGCCCGGCCCCCGGGCGCGGTGTTAGTGTCATCCCGACCGGCCGCAGATCCGCGGCCGCGTCCTGTCCGGCCAGATCCGGACCACCCATCCCACCAGGATCCCAACGCCCGCACCGGGCGCTCGCACCTACCAGCGAGGAATCGCACTCTTGTCCGAGAACACCCTGCCTGAAGCGCCCGGGAGCGACGACGCACCCGCCGAGAAGCGTGCGCGCAAGCGCGTCGCCAAGCCCGCCGACAGCGGCGCCGGCGAGGCCCCCGCCGCTCCGCCGCCTTCCGCCCCCGCCGCCCCCCCGCCCCAGGCGCCCGCCCCTGTCCAGTCCGGCGGTGACGCCGCGCCGGCCGCCGACAACGCCGGTGGCCACGGCCAGCCCCAGGGCGGCGATGGCGACAACCGCGAGCCGCGCGAAGGCGGCCGCAACAACCGCCGCGACCGATTCCGCAACCGCCGCGACCGCGAACGCAACCGCGGCTTCCGCGACGACGGCGGCATGCAGGACGACAACGGCAACAACCAGATGCAGCACCCGCCGCGCCCCCACCCGAGCGTGCCGGAAGGCTTCCCGCAGTACTCGCTGGGCGACCTCAAGCGGATGCCGGCGCACAAGCTGCTGGAAATCGCCGAGCAGCTGCAGATCCACGAGGGCGTGGCCCGCGCCCGCAAGCAGGACGTGATCTTCGCCCTGCTCAAGGTGCTGACCCGCCATGGCGAAGGCGTCGCCGCCGACGGCGTGCTGGAAATCCTGCCGGACGGCTTCGGCTTCCTGCGCGCGGCCGAGGCCAGCTACCTGGCCGGCCCGGACGACACCTACATCTCGCCCAGCCAGATCCGCCGCTTCAACCTGCGCACCGGCGACCACCTGAGCGGCCGCATCCGCTGGCCCAAGGACGGCGAGCGCTACTTCGCCCTGTCGGTGGTCGACACGATCAACGGCGAGCCGCTGGAAGCGTCCAAGAACAAGACCCTGTTCGAGAACCTCACCCCGCTGTTCCCGCGCCGGCGCTTCCGCCTGGAGCGCGGCGACGGTTCGACCGAGGACATCACCGGCCGCATCCTCGACCTGATGGCCCCGCAGGGCAAGGGCCAGCGCGCGCTGATCGTCTCCCAGCCCAAGGCCGGCAAGACGATGATGATGCAGCAGGTCGCCACCGCGATCACGACCAACCATCCGGACGTGCACCTGATCGTGCTGCTGATCGACGAACGCCCCGAGGAAGTGACCGAGATGCAGCGCACCGTGCGCGGCGAGGTCATTTCCTCGACCTTCGACGAGCCGGCCGCGCGCCACGTGCAGGTCGCCGAGATGGTGATCGAACGCGCCAAGCGCCTGGTCGAGCACAAGAAGGACGTGGTGATCCTGCTCGACTCGATCACCCGCCTGGCCCGCGCCTACAACAACGTCGTGCCCAGCTCGGGCAAGGTGCTGACCGGCGGCGTGGACGCCAACGCCCTGCACCGCCCGAAGCGGTTCTTCGGCGCGGCGCGCAACGTCGAGGAAGGCGGCTCGCTGTCGATCATTGCCACCGCCCTGATCGACACCGGCAGCAAGATGGACGAGGTGATCTACGAGGAGTTCAAGGGCACCGGCAACTCCGAAGTGCACCTGTCCCGCCGCATCGCCGAAAAGCGCGTGTTCCCGGCCATCGACATCAACCGCTCGGGCACCCGCCGCGAGGACCTGCTGATCGAGCCGGAGCTGCTGCAGAAAATCTGGATCCTGCGCAAGCTGCTGCACCCGATGGACGAGATCGGCGCGATGGAGTTCATGCTCGACAAGATGAAGAACACCAAGTCCAACGACGAGTTCTTCGGTTCGATGAAGCGCTGAAGTCCGGCCGGATGCCCGGCAAACGAAGAAGCCCCGCGAGAGCGGGGCTTCTTTTTGTGCGTCTGCACGCCTGTCGCGCGTCAGCTGCCGCGCTGCTGGGGCAGCAGCCGCAGGCCGCCCGATTTCCCGATCGGGTACAGCGCGCCGTCGGCAAGGGCATCGGGCACCACGTCGTCGTCCGTGGCCCAAGGGGCCCGCTGCAGCGGGCCTGGCATGTATCCCTGCCAGCGCCCGTAGTTGTCCTGCCCACGGTCGAACGAATAGGCCACCGGCACCCGCACGCTCCAGGTGCCATCGTCAGCCTGGTCGCCCTGGTGGGGAGGACGGAAGCGCCACTGCCGCGCCTTGGCGGCTGCGTTGTGCGCCAGCATCGAACGCCACCGGTTCATTTCGGACGCACTGCCGTAGTTGCGCAGGTTGACCTGTTCGCTGACCACGTCTTCGACCTTGCCGTCGGCCCCGATCTTCAGCGCCAGATAGACGGTGCCACTGACGCCGAGCTGCGCGGCGAGCATCGGATAGGAAGGCGGATCCATGTCCACCGGTTCCAGTTCATAGCCCGCCGGCTTGATCGGGAAGAAACTGGTGCTACGCAGTTCCATCCGGATATTCTCCTCGTCGATCGGCTGCGCGACCAGGAGCAGGCTCATGCGGTTGCGGGCTGCCGCGGCGCGGCCGTCGACCGTGCCGGGCTCGAACTGCCAGGCGGCGATGCCTTCGTCCAGGAACTTCTGCACGCCTGCCGGGATTTTCTCGCGCTTGTCGATCTCGTACCGGCTCACGTTCCCCTGGGCGTCGACGAGGATCTCGCCGGTGACCAGCATGCTGGCCTCCATCGCCTTGCGCGCCGCCATCGGCGGGCCGGCATGGGCCGCCCCTGCCACGGCCAGCAGCAATGCCATCCATCCCGTCCGGTTCATCACTTTCCCCAGAAGTGTCGATGCGCCGAGCATATCGCATGGTCCGGGCGCGACCGCTCACCGGCACCGGAAATCGTCCGCGCCCACCGGGCCGCAGCCGTCGCCCCAGCGGCCGGTCTGCCGCCAGTAGGCGACGACGCCGGTCTCCACCAGCAGCTTCCTGAAATCCGGGTGCGCGCGCACGTCCGAGTAGGGCGCGTTCCAGAGCGCGACATAGGGCGGTGGCGCCATCGCGCCCTGCTCGAATCCGTCCCATCCGGCCAGGTCCCGGCGCATCGCGGCCACCGCCAGGTCGGCATCGCCCAGCGCGTCGGCCACGCTGGTCCACACGTAGGCCGCGCCGGCGCCGCCACCGTACGCATCGTCGGCGAGCGCCTGGCGTACCAGCGCAAGCATCGCGGCGCGGTCGTCCAGGACCGTGCCGAGGTCGCGGAAGAACGGCGTGTCGAATTCGCGGTCCCGGCCCAGCAGCCGGGCATGCAGGGTGCGCAGGTCCTCGAGCGCGCCGGGGCGCTTGCCCGCCAGCTGGCGGAAGAAGGCCAGGTAGTCCGGCGACAGCTGGCTGCCTTCCAGCGTGCGTGCGCGCCGGTATTCGGCCTCGGCCTCCTCGTAGCGCCGCGCCGCGGTGTAGTCGTACTGGAGGTCGCGCGACAGGTACAGCGCCAGGGGTTCGACCGCGCGCACGCGCTCGACCAGGACGATGGCCTCTTCCAGGTGGCCCACCGCGTAGATCATGTAGGCGTAATCCCAGACGCGCTCCTTGGTCGGCGGACCCGAATCCGCCACCTGCCGGGCCAGGGCGATGGCCTCGGCGCGGCGCCCCGCGCGCCACAGCATGTCGGCGCGGACCAGCCTGCCGACCCAGCTGTCCGGCGCCGTGCGCGCGATCTCCGCGCGCACCGCCCGCGCCTCGTCGCGCAACGAGCCGCCGCGCGCCTCGCCCAGTTCCAGCGCCAGCGAGTCGAGCGAACGGGCCAGCAGGTCCCGGCACAGCACGCATTTCGGGTCCAGCGCCACCATCTCGCGCGCCAGTTGCAGCCGTTCGCGGTCGTGCACGAAATCCAGTTCCCCGCGCAGCAGGCTGCCGCGCCAGCGCAGCAGCCGGTCGTAGGCCTCCACGTGGGTGGTGCCGCCCTGTTCGCGGTTGAACCGGGCCACGTCCAGGGTCACGCTCAGCGCCTGCGCCACGTCGCGCGACAGTTCCTCCTGCACGGCGAACACGTCCTCGATCCGGCGCGAATAGGCCTTCGACCACAGGTGCGTCCCGTCGGCGGCGCGGACCAGCTGAGCGGTGACCCTCAGCCGGTCGCCGTCGCGGCGGACGCTGCCTTCCAGCAGGTGGTCCACGCCGAGCGTGCGGCCGATGGCCCGCAGGTCGCCGGCCTTGCCCTTGAACGTGAAGCTGGAGGTGCGGCCGACCACGCGCAGCGACGGCGAACGCGCCAGCTGGTTGAGGATGTCCTCGGCCAGGCCGTCGGCGAAGTACTCCTGGTCGCGCGCCCGCGACAGGTCGGCGAACGGCAGGACCGCGAGCGAAGGCACGTTGGCTACCGTCGCGGCCGGCGTGGCGGGGGCGGGTCGACCGTCGCCGCTCGTCCTGCCCCACCAGACAGCGGCCATGGCCACCAGCAGCACGGCGGTCACGATGGGCCATGTCGCACGCGGCTTCCGACTTGCGCGACGCCGCGCGTCGACGCCGGCGTCCACCGGATCCGCCGCCGGGGCCCCCGCCACGCCGGGTGACGGCGCAGCGGGGAGGTCGAAGCGGTAGCCGACCCCGTAGACCGTATGCAGCAGGCGCGGGTGTTGCGCGTCCTCGCCCAGCGCCTGCCGGAGCAGGCTCATGATCCGGTTCAGCACGCTCTGGGTGACGTGCCGGTGGCCCCAGATCGCATCGAGGATCTCGTCGCGGGTGAACACCGTCCCGGGCGAAGCCGCCAGCAGCGCCAGCACCGCGAAGGCCTTGGGCTCGAGCGGCTGGTCGCGTCCGCCGCGCGACAGGCGCCTGCCGGCGAAATCGATGACCACGTCGTCGAATGCGAGGGCGTCAGGAGCAGGCGGCATGCGGTCCCCGGTGGCCAGGCCCACCGCGGGAGTATAGGCCGCCAGGCCCCTTCCCCACGTGCTCCGCACCGATCCTGCGGGTGGCCTGCGCCTGGCCTAAGGACTGCGAAGCCTTTGCGGGTGGACGCTTCGGCCATGCGGAACCAGGAGCACGCGATGAATGGACATGCGGGCACGCGGGCACGATCGCTTGCGGGCGTGGACCGGCTGCCGGGCTGGATCGCACGCTTCTGCCAGGGCGTCGCCCTGGCCGGCCTGGCCCTGTTCGGCCTGTACATCATCCTGCGGGCGACCGGCGCCACGGCGGAAAACTTCCCGCAGTGGCGGACCCTGGCAGCCACGCCGCCACCCTCGACCGCGTCCGACTGGATCGCCGGCCTCGGCATCGGCCTGCACTTCATCGCGGGAACGGTGCTGGTGCTGGCCTGGCCGATCCTGTTCTCGTCGACGATCCGCGCCCGCCATCGCGCCGTGCACCGCTGGACCGGGCGGGTGTACGTGGGCGCCGGACTGCTGGCCGGGGTGGGCGGCCTGTCGTTCATTGCGACCCACGGCGCCTATGCGCGACCGGCGTCGATCGCGTTCGCGCTCTGGGGCGGGGTATTGGTGCTCTGCGCGGGCATGGCCTACCTGCACGCCCGCGCCCGGCGCTTCGACCTGCATCGCGCCTGGGCCATCCGCCTGTTCGCCATGGTGCTGGGATCCTGGGTGTTCGACCTCGAGATCCGGGCCTGGAACGACTTCACCGGCGGGCTCGGCGTCGGCAAGGGCAACGCGTTCGGCGTGTTCGACCACGCGATCCTGTACCTGTTCTTCGTGCCCAACCTGCTCGTCGCCGAATTCTTCATCCGCAACGGGCACCGGCGACTGGCCCGCCTGCGCTGGCCGGCCGTCACCGCGCTCGCGGTGGCCGCGGCGGTCTTCGCCTACGCGGTCGTCGCGGTCACCCTGACGCCGGGCGGCAAGTACGGCCGGCACCTGCTGCCGCTGCTCGCCGGTTGAGCGTGCCATGCGGCCTGGCCGCGGCGGTCAGGCCTGCAGGCGTTCGCGCATGGGCGCCAGCCAGCGTGCGTACGGCGCCCATTTGGGCTGTTCGCGCCGCTGGATGCGGTCGCGGACCTGGACCGCGCTGGCGGTGACCACCGCGCGTCCGCTGGCCGGTTGCAGCATCGCCGGGTCGAATTCGAGTCCGCAGAACGCGGCGACCCGGCGCATCTCGCCCTCCGGATCCGCCGTCAGCCGCGCGTAGTCCACCTCCAGGATGCGGTCGGGATAATGCGCGCGCCAGTGCCGCATCAGCCGGTCGTGGAGCCGGTGGTAGTCGGCCAGCTCGATCGGGTCGTAGCTGTATGGATTGGCCTCGGAAAACAGTTCGCGCAGGTTGGAGAAGCAGGTTTCCATCGGGTCGCGGACCATGTGCAGGATCCGCGCCTGCGGCAGTGCCCGGGCGATGAAGCCGGCGTGCAGGAAGTTGGACGGCAGCTTGTCGCTGAAGCAGCGCGCGTCCCCCAGCCGCCATGCGACGCCATCGAGGTACTCGCGGCCGGCGGCCGCCAGGTCGGCGTGGCGCGCGCGCTCGACCAGCGTCAGGTCGGCTACCCCGCGGCAGTGGTGGTCGGTGGCCTGGCGCATGGCGGCGGTGAAGTCGTACAGCTCGCCCAGCCCGCGCACCCGCGGGTGCGCATCGAGCAGCTGCTCGAGCAGCGTGGTCCCGGAACGGTGCATGCCCACGATGAACACCGGGGTGGGCGCCGCCTCCGTCGTGCGCAACGGCGCGGGAGGCGCCGGCGAGGCGGCAAGCGCGTCGAACAGCGCTTCGCTGCGGGCGGTGTCGTAGTCCAGCCGCGAACGCTTGGCGCGGCATCCCAGCAGCAACGCCTCCCATGCGGCCTCGTGCTCACCCAGGTCGTCCAGCTCCTTGTGCAGGGCGAAGCCGAGCAGGGCCACGTCCTCCGGCTTGCGCCCCGGGCGCGCCAGCTCGCGCCGGATCGCATCGACATGGTGCCGCTGCCGGGTCTGCCGCCCCACCCAGGCCTGCAGCCAGTATCCCTGCGCGATCTCCGGCGCCCGCCTCAGCGCCCGGTCCAGGTCCTGCGCCGCTTCCTCCAGCCTGCCCAGGTAGATCAGCACCTGCGCGCGCGACAGCAGCGTGGGCGGGAAGTCGGGGTCGGCGCGCCTGGCTTCGTCCAGGAAGGCGATCGCCCGCTGCGGCAGGTTGACGTAGCTCAGCTGCGCCGCCACCGCGATCAGCAGCGGGATCGGCATGCGCGACATCGGCAGCAGCCGGCCGATGCAGTCCAGCATCGTCGCCACCTCGTTGAACGTGCGCAGGCGCGGCAGCAGTTCCGCCAGCAGCGCGGGCGTGGCGACGCCGGTGCGGGCCGCCGCGCGCGCGTACTGGCGCGCAAGCCGGTAGCGCCCTGCGAGCGAGTGCACGTAGGACAGCTGGACCAGCGTGTACGGATCGTCGGGGACCAGCGCCAGTGCGCGCTGGTAGGCCGCGATCGCCCCTTCCCAGTCCTGCTCGGATGCACGCGCTTCGGCCGCATCCAGCGAAGGCCACAACGGCGCCGGCGCAGGGTGGCGGCCGCTCACGCGGCGGCCTCCAGCAGGCGTTGCAGCGGTGCCAGCGCTTCGGCGTAGCGCCGCCATGCGCCGACCGAACGGTCGTGGATGCCCTCGCGCACCTGGCTGCTGCTGGCCGTCGCCACGGGTTGCCGGTTGCGGGTGATGTCGTCGAGCGCCTGCTGCGGCTCCAGGCCCAGGAACGCGGCGACCGCCGCGGCCTCGGTCGCGGGCGTCCGCACCAGCCGCTCGTAGTCGACCACCCGCACCGACCGCGGCGCCGCGGCCTGCCAGTGGCCGAGCCAGCGCCGCACGAGCAGGCAATGCGCGGCGAGCTCCTCCTGCGTGTAGCTGTAGGCATAGGCATCGCCGTGGAACAGTTCCTTGAGGCTGGAAAAGCAGGCGTCCATCGGCTCGCGGCGCAGGCAGAGGATCCGCGCGCCGGGCAGCGCGCGCAGGATGAGCGGGATCGAGAACAGGTTCAGCGGATTCTTGTCGACCATGTAGCCGGCGTTACCCGCCAGCGGCGCCAGCCGCGCCAGGTAGCGCCGGCCGACCGCGGCGACGTCCATCCCGGCATCGTGCAGCAGCGCATCGGCGGGCCGGCCGGCGAGGAAGCGGCCGGTCACCTCGCTGGTCGCCGCGGCCAGGTCGTTGCGTTCGCCCAGGCAACGCACGTGCGGATGATTGCCGAGGATGCGCTCCAGCACGGTGGTGCCGGTGCGCGGCATGCCGACGATGAACACCGGGCAGGGCCCGGCGGGCACCTGGCCATCACGGCCCGGTGTGCAGTCCAGCTGCATCAACGCTTCGGCCCGCGCGCGTTCCTGCCGCGGGTCGTGATGGCGGCGGCTGCGTGCCAGCGTGGCGCCCCGGGCCAGCGCCTGCCACGCCGCATCGGTGTCGCCGGCTGCGTCGTGTTCCCGGAACAGCGCGTACAGCAGCTGTTCGCGGTCGCCATCGCCGGTGGCCGCCTCCAGCGCCGCCTGCAGCCGCGGGATGCGCGCGTGCGCTGGCTGCGCGCGGCGATGGCTGGACAGCGCCAGGTGCGCGTCCGCCAGCGACGGGGCGTTGGCCAGGCAGGCTTCGTAGTGCCGCTCGGCTTCGTCCATCCGGCCCAGGTAGCGCAGCACGTTGGCGCGGGTGAATTCGAGCAGCGGATGCTTCGGCGCATGGCGTTCCACACCGGCAAGGAAGCGCAACGCCGCCTCGTGCTCGCCGCACAGCCACAGCTGCTGGGACAGCACCGGCGACTGCCGGACGACTTCCGGGTCGTCCGGATCCAGCGCCGTGACCAGGCGCGCCAGGCGCGGCTCCTCGGCGAACTCGAGCAGGCGCGCACCCGCGTACCCGGCAAGATTCGCGTAGGCACCGGAGGCGATCGCATCGGCGGCGGCGACCGCGTGGCCGTGCGCGGCCCGGTAACGGTCGGCCAACTGTTCCAGGCGCGACATGCGCAGGTGGGCGGGGACATGGCCCGGCACCGCGGCCAGGATCGCCTCGTAGCAGGCCCGCGCGCCGGCGCGGTCCCCGACGGCCTCGGCCCGCTGCGCGTGCTGCCACCACTCACCCGCCGCTCGCATGCGTCACCCTCGTGTCCCCCACGGCCAGCATAGCGGAGCGCCGGGCGCCCGAAGCGAACGGAACCGCGTCGCACGACCCGGCAAAAAAGGGGCCGCCCTGCGGCGGCCCATGGAGAGAGATGACGTTCTTGTTATGCGTGGTCAGAAGTCGTACTGGACCATGATGCGGACGCTGCGCGGGGTCTGGAAGCCACGCGGCACCAGGTAGGTGTTCAGCGGCACGCCGGTGGCGGCGTCTTCGGCCACCTCGGTCACCCCCGTCGGCTTCTGGTTGTCGAACAGGTTGAACACGTCGACCTTGAACATCAGGCCCTCGGCCCACTTCGGGAAGTACGACACGTTGATGTCGATCGAATTGGTCCACGGCAGGCGGCCCGCGGTGCCGCGCGGCACCGGTTCGGACGGTCCGTTGACGCCACCGGCCTCGGTGGTGCCGCAGCGGAAGAACGACGCGCCATACGGGTGGATGCCGCCGTGGTACGGGTAAAGCACGCCCAGGCAGTTGACCGGGCGGCCCGACTGCACCAGCAGGTTGCCGCCCGCCGACCACTCGTCGTTGATCTGGTAGTTGCCGAACAGCTTCAGGCTGTGGCGCCGGTCGTTCGGCAGGTAGCCGTACGAATCGACCGCCAGTTCCTTGTAGTCGAAGTCCTGGGTGACGCTGGTATCGGACTGGCCGATGTCCGACTTCACGCCGCCCTCGGTGTTGCCCTTGCTCCAGGCCAGGGTGTACGAAGCGCTGGCGAACCACTTCTCCCACGCGCCGTCCCAGGAGAATTCCAGGGCCTTGTAGCTGCGCTTGGCGGCCGGCGACAGCAATTCGCCCGGCACGGTGTACTCGGTGAGCGTGCCGTTGTTCTCGATGTCGGTCACGAACACAGAATCGGCGCCCGGGTTGAACATGCGGCAGTACGGGAAGCCGCTGCTGGGCAGGACCGGGTCCAGGCCGTCGGCCACGGCCATGTCGTAGATCGGCGTGTAGTCGCAGTTGTCGTCGATCGCCGCCTTCAGCTTGCGGTAGATGCCCTTCACGCCCACGTTCTGGTGTTCGGTCACCGCGTACTGCGTGCCCAGGATCAGCTCGTCCTGGTACATCGGGTCGAGGTTCTTCGAGGCGATGGTGGCGGGGTTCTTCGGCTCGCCGAACTCGCCGTTGATGTAACTCAGGGCCCCGCGCGGGGTGAGCCCCAGCGGGGCGCCGGTCACCGGGTCGACGCCGGTGAAGTTGAAGTTCTGGCGGGTGAACAGCGAGATGCTGGCGCCGCGCACGGCCACGCTGGAAGTCAGCGGCAGCGCGTAGCGGCCCCCGGTGCCGTAGACCTTCCAGGTGGAGTCACCGTTGACGTCCCACGAGAAGCCCAGGCGCGGCGCGAACTGGTTTTCGATCTTGACGTAGGCCTGGCCCTCGCCGTTGAAGTTCTCGAACGTGTCCCAGCGCAGGCCGATGTAGGCCAGGAAATCGTCGGACACCTGCCAGTTGTCCTCGATGTAGTACGCGTGCTGCTCGACCTTGACCGTAGAGCCCTGGTTGACGATCTGCTCGCGGACGATGTCGAACTCGTCGCCGGTGTTGGCCTGACCGTCCGGACCGTTGTTGGTCGAGTAGCGCCAGATGCGGCCACCTTCGATCGACTGGCCGGCGACCGACTCGAAGTCGTCTGTGTCGTAGCCGAAGCCGATGCGGTGGTCGCCGATCTCCCAGTCGAAGTCCAGGCGGAACTGCTGGCGCTCGTCGCCGGAGTCGACGCGGTCGATCGAACCGCCGGTGATGTTGCAGGCGCTGGCGTAGCCGCCGGTGATCGCCTGGCGGTAGCCCGGGCGCACGTCGGTGATGACCGGGCAGCCACTGGCCGGCTGGTTGAGGTCGCCGCCGTACTCGACGCGCGTCCCGTCGGCCGTGACCAGCCGCCGCGAGCGCGAGTATTCGCTGGTGCCGTACAGCGCCGACACGGAGAAGGTCTCGGTCAGGTAGCCGTTGTAGCGGAGGATGTACGTTTCACCGCCCGATTCCGCATACGACGTGCCGACCTTCTCGCCGCGATCCAGTTCACCGACCGTGTTGAGGTAGGTAGTGATGGTGTTGGTGGTCTTGTCGGACATCCCGGTGAATTCGAGGTGGTGGTCCTCGTTGATGTTCCAGTCCAGCTTCACCAGCCAGATCGGATCGCCCTTCTCGGACTCGTTGTTGTTGGTCCGCGAAAGCACCGTGCCCCAGTAGTCCTGGTCGGTCTTCTTGTAGGTCAGGGCGCCGTAGGCGAACAGCTTGTCCTTGACGATCGCGCCGCCTGCCCATACCGAGGCCGCCCACCCGCCCAGCGTGTCCTCGGAGTTGTCCTGCCGCAATTCGCCCAGGTCGCCCGGCACCAGCGGGTTGGAATAGTAGGTGCTCTCGACTTCGGAGCGCAGCGAATCGGGGGACCAGAACACGTTGGCGCCGGCGCGGAAATCGTTGGTGCCGCGCTTGGACACCATGTTGACCACGCCGCCCAGCGAGCGGCCGAACTCGGCGCCGTAGCCGCCGGTCATGGTCTGCTGTTCGGCGATCGATTCGTACGGCACCTGTGCGAAGTTCAGGTTGCGGAACGAGTTGGTGATGTTGAAGCCGTTGAGGTAGTACTGGTTTTCCGCGACCGAAGAACCGCCGAACGAAGCCAGGTTGCCGAACGCGGTGTCGCCACGGACGGTGCCGGGCGCCAGCAGCGCCACCGAGGTGGCATCGCGCTGCACCGGGATCTTGGAGATCTGCTCGGCGGTGAGGATGCTGGTCGACGCGACCGAAGACACGTCGATCGGATTCACCGAGCGGGTGCCGACCACGGTCACGCTGCCCAGCTCCGTGGTGCCGCCGGCGGTGGCGGCCGCGGCGAAGTTGACCGGCGTGCCGGTGCCGACGTTGACCTTGACATCGTCACGGACGGTCGTGGTGCCGTCGGCGCGCTTCAGCGTCACCCGGTAGTTGCCCGGCTGGATGCCCGGGACGCGATAGCCCCCGTCGGCGCCGACCACGACTTCGCGGCGGAAACCGGTCGCCGGATTCTCGATCACGATGGTTTCGCCGGAGACCGCCTGGCCGAAGAGCGCACCGCTGGCCTGCTGCGCATGGACTCCGGAGGTGAAGCAAAGGCCCAGTGCCACCGTCAGGGCGCTACGCCGCAGATTTCGGTTCAGCGTGGAACGTTTCATGTATCCCCCAGAATAAGAAAAGGCCGGTGAGGCCGTTCCGGACCGTGACTTATGGCAGGGGAGGGGGTCAATAGTCAGGTGCTGTTCACGTTACATTTTTGTTTAAAGCGTGACCTAAGTCACATTTAATGCGGTTTTATTAACTATTTTTTTATGTTTAAGCGCTACAGAAGCGTGACTCGCCGCACAGGCTTTGTTTCGGCCCTTATGAATTCTCGGCATTAGTGAATTTTTGCACTTGCGGCAGCCGCCCCTCGACGGCCTCCATCGCGCGTCCCCACCATCAGCGCGTGGGCAACGCCCAGATGCTGTGCGGGTCACCGTTCCGGCCGCGCCGCAGGGTCGCGCGCGCCATGCGCCAGAACCCCCATGCCATCGCCAGGGCGGTGAGGTCGACCAGCAACGAGGTCGCGTCGCCCTGCCAGAGGCCGGCCAGGGGCGGTGATCCGGCCGCCACGGCCGCCGCGACCGGGACCAGTGCCGTGAGCGCCGCGCAGAGCAGCAGCAGCTCGTGGCCGGCGCGCGCCGGTGGTCGCAGGAACGCCCAGGCGATGCAGGCGAAGAACACGATGAAGTACGCAGGCCGGACCCACGCGGCCGGCATCAGCCTGTCGGCCACGAACAGCATCGAGATGCCGGCCACGCAGCCCAGGCACACGCCCAGGGTCAGCGCAGCCACGAAGCGGGTGCGGCGTGGCTGCGCCACCTGCCGGCGCTTGCGCCGCGCCTCGATCCACAACAGGTTGCCGCTGTAGAACAGGAAGGCGCCGGCCAGGCCGAGCAGGAAATACAGCCACTTCACCGCAGCCTCGCCGAAGTGGCCGTAGTGCAGCACCTGCAGCCCGCGCAGGAAGGCCATGCCCGGCGGATAGTCCTTCGGGCCGAGCGCATTGATCACCGCGCCGCTGGCCGCGTTCATCGCCACCCCGCCCATGCCGTTGAGCCGTCGCTGCGGCAGGTCGCCGTAGGCGGTGACGGTGCCATTGAGGTCGCCGACGTCGTGGAAGACCAGCATCTCCACGTCCATGCCCGGCAAGGCCAGGCCGGACCGGCGCAACAGTTCCTCCAGCGGCAGCATTGGCGCGGGCGTGCCGGCCGGCTCCACGTGCGGCGCGATGTCGAAATCCGACTCCAGCAGTTCCAGCAGCCTGCCCTCGTACACCAGGAACTGGAACGGCGCCAGCATCAGGAAGCCGATGGTCAGCACCGCGCCGCTCCAGGCGAAGACCACGTGGAACGGCAGCGACAGCATGCCGACCACGTTGTGCGCGTCCTGCCACATGCGCTTGAGGTTGGCGCCGACGCGCAGCGCGAACAGGTCCTTGAGGAACGCCGGCGCGTACAGGACCACGCCGCTGACCAGGGCCAGCCCGTAGAGCACGCAGAAGATGCCGAACAGGTAGTTGCCCCAGGGGCTTGGAATGCCGGCGGTGAAGTGCAGGTCGTAGATCAGGTCGACGAAGCCGGAGCGTGCCGGTTGCTGCTGCAGCTGCCCGCCGGCGTCGAGGGTGAAGCGGTGCTGCCGCCCCGCGTTCTCGTCGTACCAGTAGAGCGCGGGCCGCGGCCCGTGTTCGCCTGGCAGGACGAGGCTGGCGCCGTGGGCGGCCTGCGGATGCCGGGCCAGGACCGCATCGACCAGCGCCTGTGCCTCGCCCGGGGTAGCGACGGCCTCGACCTGGCCGCCCTTGCCGGCGCGCTCCCAGTCCTGGAGTTCGTGCACGAACACGGTCAGCGCGCCGGCATAGAAGGCGATGAACAGCGCCAGCCCGGCGACCAGGCCCACCCAGGTGTGGACCGCAAGATAGGTACGCAGCGTGGAAGCCTTCATGCCGGCAGCTCCGCCCAGCCGAGGAACTTCACCAGCTGGACCAGGCCGAAACACAGCAGCGTGGCCCCGCCCATCCACGTCCACGCCCGCCATCCACTGCGGGCGAGGAACGCCAGCGACATCACCGCCACCCACAACGGGAACGAGACCAGCAGCCAGGGCAGCGTCGTCCGGGTCGGGTCGCCCGGCCAGAGCAGGGCGACCAGGCCGATGATCGCGACCGTCAGTGGAAGGCCGAGCAGCGCGGCGGCAAGCGACTTAGCCCACATGGCGCGTGCTTCGGGCGCTGCCCTGCGCGCGCAGCTGGCGCCAGGCATCCAGGTACGGCAGCGCGACCAGCGCCAGCATCAGCGCGGTGAGCACGGCGAACACGCCGGCCCACACGCCCATGCCGGCGATGGCCGCGGCGAGTGCCAGCGCGACCAGTCCGCCCGCCGCCACCCGCAGCGGCCGCTTGCGTGGCCGCAGGGCCGGCCGCAGGCGCTGATGCGCGCACGCCAGGTAGATGGCCAGGCCGGCCAGCAGCGAAAGCAGCAGGTAGAGGGCGGTGGTCACGAAACGCTCCGGTGTGCGGATGGGGTTACCAGCGGTACTCGAAGCCGATCCCGACCACGCGCGGCGCGCCGAGGATCACGTTCGGGCTGTCGTCGTCCCACGAGTACTGGATGTAGCCCTCGTCGAACAGGTTGTTGGCGAACAGGTAGGCGGTCCAGTCCAGCGTCTCGTAGCCGACACGTCCGTTCACCAGCGTGCGCGCCGGCAGTCGGCGCGCGTCGGCTCCGATGTCCGGGCTGACGCTGCTGCGGTGGTTGGCGTTGAGGTTGGCGAGCCAGCGGTCGGCCCAGCGGACGTTGGCGCCGACGGCGAACGTCCAGCGCGGCGCGTAGGCGAACTCCGAGCCGGCCCAGTCGTCGATCTGCGCACCGACGATCGTCTCGAACTCGTCGTAGCGCGTGCGCGAGTAGCCCAGCGACGCGTACCAGTCGAAGGCCGTGCCGACCCGGTGGCTGGCCTCGAGCTCGAAGCCGTACAGGTGCGCCTTGCCGGCGTTGACCGTGTGGTAGTCGTATTCGTTGAGGCCGAACAGCGCCGTGACCTGCTTGTCCTGCCAGTCGATGTAGTAGAGGTTGGCGTTGAGCGCGAGCGTGTCGTCCAGCCATTGCGAGCGCAGCGACAGCTCCGCGTTCCAGGTGTACTCCGGGTCGTAGGCGTAGTTCTCGCCGCGGGCGATGTTGTAGCTCGAACCGCCGGAACGGTAGCCGCGCTGGACGACGAACGCCGTGGCCAGGTCGTCGGTGAAGGCGTATCGCAGGCCCAGTTTGGGCAGGAACGCATCGAACTGGCGGGTGCCGGGTGGCGTTGTGCTGCTGGCGTCGGCGACCAGGCCGAGCACGGCCTGGTTGATGCCGGCGATGGCGGGGGCCAGCGTCGGCCCGAACGCCGCCGGATCCGGCAGGGTGCCGGCGAACGCCGCATCGGCCATGGCCTGGAAGCGGTATTCCTCGCGGTCCTGGCGGAAGCCTCCGAGCAGTTCGAGCCTGTCGCCGAGCCGGTACTCGAAGTCGGCGAACAGGGCCAGGTTGCGCGAGCGCGACTGGCCGTCGCTGAAGTAGTCCACCGGGATCACCGGCAACGCCTGCGCGTACAGGCCCGCGACATGACCGGCCGTGGCCGCGTCCAGCCCGGCGCCCTGCAGCACCGCGGCAATCGTCGACACCGGCGTGGTGACGTTGGTGCGGTTGATCGACACGTTGGCGGTTTCGCGCTGCGAACCGTACAGGCCGACCAGGCCGCGCAGCCGCTCGCCGCCGTAGTGCAGGCGCAGTTCCTGCGACAGGGTGTCGTAGCGCTCCCGCGTGTCGCCATAGGCTTCCGGCCGTTCGGTCAGGTCGGTATCGAAGCTGCGGTCCATGTCCGTGTCGGTCCACGACGTGGCCGACGTGAACGTCCACGCGTCGGAAGCGAGGTAGTCGACCTCCAGCGTGGCGATCTGCGCCAGCGTGTCGGTGGAGGACGGATAGTCCGAGGTGTTGATCCGCGTGTCGTAGTAGTCCGGCACGTCACGGCGCGAGTACGCGTACATGTACGGCCCGTCGCGATCGTCGCGGGTGTAGCTCAGCCGCGCGGCCAGGCCGTCCACGCCGCCCGGCGTCCACAGCAGCTTGGCGCGGGCCATGGTCGACTCGCGCGCGTCGCCGGCAGTGCCGCGGGTCGGGTTCCAGGTGTAGCCGTCGAAATCGCGGTCCTCGACGGCGACGCGGAAGGCGAGCTGGTCGGCGACCAGCGGGCCGCCGCCGGCGAAGGCGATGCGCCGGTCGGACGGATCGGACGCCATCACCCGGGCGCGGCCGGACCAGTCCATGGCCGGGTCCTCGGTGCGCAGCACGATCGCGCCGGCCAGCGCGTTTTCGCCCTGGATGGTCGATTGCGGGCCGCGCAGCACCTCGACCTGGGCGATGTCCCACAGGTCGGTGGGGCCGGCGTCGCTGGCCTGGCTCGGGAGCGCGGCGCCATCCAGGTAGATGGTCGCCAGCGGATTGGGCGCGCCGGCTTCGTTGCCGATGCCGCGGATGGTGAAGCCGCGGTCGCCGTACATCTGCGACACGTTGGCGGTGCGGTTGAGGATGTCGAACAGGCTGGTGAGGTTTTCCTGCTCGATCCGGACCGAGGTGGTCACCGCCACGCTGGTGGTGGTCTCCTGCAGCGTGCGGGCGGTCTTCTCGCCGGTGACCAGGATCGCGTCGAGGGTGGTGGCGTCGGCGGCCTCGGCGGCCGCGGCGGTGGCGGGGCCGGACAGGAGCAGGGACGACAGGATGGCCAGCGCCAGCCGGGAACGGGAAACGCGCATGCGGGAGCTCCGGGAAAGGGAGATCGGCATGGCGACGGCTGTGCCGGGCCGCGGGTGCGGCCGATGAATACGGGCGCCATTATCCCCGAATGAGAAGAGTTCGCAATATCGCGGCATGCTGCGACACCCGTGCCGCGCATAATCCGGCCGATGGAAACGACCCTGACCACCAGCCTCAGCCTCGAACTCGCCCTGGTCCTGCTGGTGGCGGCGATCATCGCCGTGCCGCTGTTCCGCAAGCTCGGCCTGGTCGCGGTGCTGGCCTACCTGGCGACCGGCGTGCTGCTCGGGCCCGACGGGCTGGGCGTGGTCAGCGATCCCGAGCGCATCCTCGGCGCGTCCGAGATCGGGGTGGTGATGCTGCTGTTCGTGATCGGCTTGGAGCTCTCGCCGGTGCGGCTGGCACTGATGCGGCGGCCGGTGTTCGGCGCCGGCGGCACCCAGGTGCTGGTGTCGGCGCTGCTGCTGGCCGCGGTGCTGCTGGCCTACAAGGTGCAGTGGAAGGGCGCGCTGGTCGCCGGCATCGGCCTGGCGCTTTCCTCGACCGCGGTGGGCCTGCAGCTGCTGGCCGAACGCAAGCAGCTCAACAGCGATTTCGGGCGCCTGGCCTTCGCGATCCTGCTGTTCCAGGACCTGATCGCGATCCCGCTGCTGGCGGTGATTCCGCTGCTGGGCGGGGTCAAGAACGAGACGTTCACCTGGTCGATGCTCGGCCACGCGCTCGGTGCGCTGGCGCTGGTCTGGTTCGGCGGCCGCCTGCTGATGCATCGGGCGCTGCGCGTGGTCGCCGGCACCCAGGCGCCGGAGGTGTTCACCGCCACCGCGCTGCTGGCGGTGCTCGGCAGCGCCTGGATCATGCAGCAGGCCGGCCTCAGCCCGGGCCTGGGGGCGTTCATCGCCGGCGTGCTGCTGGCCGACTCCGAATACCGGCACGAACTGGAATCGCAGATCGAGCCGTTCAAGGGCCTGCTGCTCGGCCTGTTCTTCATCGCCGTGGGCATGGGCATCGACCTGGACCGGATCGCGGCCGAGCCGGCGCTGGTGGCGGGCGGCGTGGCGGTGCTGCTGGCGGTGAAGTTCGCGGTGCTGTTCGGCATCGGCCGCGCGGCCGGGCTGGCCGGCAGCCACGCGCTGATGCTCGGCGGCACGTTGTGGCTCGGCGGCGAATTCGCCTTCGTCGTGTTCCAGGAAGCGCTGCGCGTACGCCTGGTGTCGGCCGAGAACCACGACCGGCTGGTGGCGATCGTCGGCGTGTCGATGGCGCTGATGCCGCTGCTGCTGCTGGCGCTGGACGGGCGCCTGCGCCGCCACGACGCGCGCCATCCGCCGGCCGAGCCGGCGCGCTACGACGTGCCCGACGCCGCCTCGCAACCGCCGCAGGTCGTGATCGCCGGGGTCGGGCGCTTCGGCCAGATCGTGGCCCGGCTGCTGGCTGCGCAGCGGATCCCGTACGTGGCCCTGGAGAGCAGCGCCGAGCAGGTCGAGGACGTGCGCCGCAGCGGTGGGCGCATCTTCTATGGCGACCCTACCCGTCCCGACCTGCTGCGCGCGGCCGGCGCCCGGCACGCGCGCCTGTTCGTGGTCTGCACCGACGACCCGGACAGCAACCTGCGCGCGGTGCGGCTGATCCGCCGGCTGTTCCCGCAGGCGAAGATCCTCGCCCGCGCGCGCAACCGCCAGCATGCGTGGCGGCTGATGGACCTGGGCGCCGAACCGTTCCGCGAGCTGCTCGGCACCAGCCTGGAGGTCGGCGAACGGGTACTGCTGGAGCTGGGCGTGCCGCCGGAGGTGGCCGCCGACCACGTCCGGCGTTTCCGCGACCACGACGAAGCGCTGCTGCGCGAGCAGTACCTGGTCTACGACGACGACGCGGCGGTGGTGAAGAGCGCACGCGAGGCGCGCGCGGACCTGCAGCACCTGTTCGAGGCCGATGCGGGGCCGCCCCCCTCCGCTGCCGGCGCCGGCACCACGGCCGGAGCCGATCCGGTGCGGCCGGCGTCCGGCTGATCGCCGGAGCGCGCGTCAGCCGCGGGGTTCGCGCAGGAACCGCGCCATCGACATGCCGCTCTGCGCCGGGGCGAACTCGGCTGCGACGTCGACGAAGCCGCGCATCACCGCGATCTCGCGCGGGCTGCGGTTGAGGGTGTCGCGCAGGTCGGGATCGGCGCCGGCGCGCAGCAGGCGCTGGACCACGCCGTGCAGGCCGTGCAGCGCCGCCAGGTGCAGCGGGCCGAAACCGCGCGGATCCTGCGCCTCGAGCGACACGCCTTCCTCGAGCAGCCGCTCCAGGCCGGCGAGCACCACGTTCTCGTCGCAGGCGCCGCCGGGTTCGGCGCGTGCGCCGAGCAGCAGCAGCAGCGGGGTCACGCCGCCGGCGGCCGGCATGTCGGCCTCGGCGCCGGCCAGCAGCAGGGTGTCGAACAGGGCGAGCAGGCGGGTACGGTCGCGGCCGGTGAAGCCGTACAGCGCGGCGCAGTGCAGCGGCGCCAGGCCCTGGCTGTCGCCGGCATCGATGTCGGCGCCCGCGGTGAGCAGCCGCGCGGCGATGTCGGCCAGGCCCAGCGCAGAGGCCAGCATCAGCACGGTGACGCCGCCGGGGAGGCGGTGTTCGAGGTCCGCGCCCGCATCGAGCAGCGCGGTCACGATCGCGGTCTGGCGCATGCTCACCGCGGCCGAGAGCGGGGTCGCGCCGCTGTGCGCGGCGTGCTGCGGGTTGGCGCCGCGGGCCAGCAGCAGGTCGACCGCGGCGGCATGTCCGCCGCCTGCCGCGCGCAGCAGCCCGGTGCAGCCCTGGCCATCGACCGCATCGACCGGGAAGCCCAGCTCGAGCAGGCGGCGCACCGCGTCGGCATCGCCGGCCATCGCCGCGGAGACGACATCGGCTTCGCGCAGCGGGCGCCGGGGCAGCGGCCAGACGCGCCAGTCGAGCCAGTCGGCCAGGTCGCGCCGGCCACTGGCCAGGGCCACGCCGAGCGGCGTCTGGCCATCGGCCGCGCGCGCGTCGGGCGAGGCGCCCTGCGCGACCAGGCGCTTGAGCGCCGATTCGCGGCCCAGCGCGGCGGCCAGGTGCAGCGCGGTCATGCCGTGGCCGTCGCGGACTTCGCGGTCCACCCCGGCATCGAGCAGCGCGTCGAGCAGGCGCAGCCAGCCCAGCCGCACCGCCAGCGACAGCGGCGGATCGCCGGCGGCGGAGGGGGCGAACGGGTCGGCGCCCTGCAGGAACAGGTCCAGCGCGAGCTGCTCGTGGCCGCGCCCGACGTGGTCGCGCTGCACGCATGCGGCGAGGAAACGCGCGAGCCCGCCGGCGCCGGCCGGCGATGCGCCGTGCCCGAGCAGGACGCCGATCGCGGCGGCACCGTCGCCGCCCTGGCCCAGCAGCGCGGTCAGCGCGGTCTCGCCGGCCACGCAGGTTTCCGCGTCGGCGGCATGCGCCAGCAGCCACTCCACGGTGGACGGTCTCGCCTGCAGCGCAGGATCGTGCAGCAGCCCGCCCAGTTCGGCCGGCGCGCACAGGCGCGCCAGCGCGGCCAGTCCCTCCATGCGCCCGGCCTGCAGGCCGTCATGCAGCAGCGCCAGCGGCGGGCGTTCGTCGACCGGGTTCTCCGCCGCGGCCTCGGCCACCGCGGCCGGCAGCGGGTAGGCCGGATCGAGCGCGGCCACAATGGACCAGCGCCCGGATTCGGCGGCGACGTCGACCGCGCGGCGGCCGGCGTTGTCGGCCTGCGCGGGGTCCACCCCGAGCTCGAGCAGGCGTCGCACCAGGGCCAGCGAGGCCTGTTCGGCACCCGCCGCCAGGACCAGCGCATTGCGGCCCTCCGCGTCGGTCGCGGCGACGTCGATGCGCTGCGCCGCCAGCTGCTCGATCACCCCGGCCCGCAGCGCGCGCGCGGCCTCGAGCCAGGGCGTGCGACCGGCGGCGTCGCGCGCCTGCGGATCGGCCCCGGCGGCCAGCAGCGCGGCGGCGATGTCGGCATGGCCGGCCAGCGCGGCCTCGTGCAGCGCGGTGCGCGCATCGCGCCCGGGCGTGCCGACCTTCGCCTTGAACTTGAGCAGCAGCTGCACGCCGGCCGGGTCGTCCTCCTCGCTGGCCGCGGCCGCGAGCAGCGCCGGCTGGCCGCCCGCCGGCTCCGGACGCGCACCGCGCTCGAGCAGGAACTTGGCCAGCCGCCAGTTGCCGCTCGCACAGGCCAGGCCCAGCGGCGAGAAACCGTCGTGGTTGAGCGCGTCGATCTCGGCCGCGGCGTCGCGCAGCAGCGCGGCCACGCCGGGATCGGTGCTGCGCGCGGCATGGTGCAGCGGGGTGTTGCCTTCGGCATCGGCCACCCGCGGGTCGGCGCCATTGGCCAGCAGGGTCATCACCGCCTCGGGGCGGCCGTGCCAGCTGTCGCGGGTGGCGGCGAGCAGCGGGGTCATGCCGGCGTCGCCAGCATTGAGGTCCACGCCGCGCACGATCAGCGCGCGCAGCAGGCGCAGGTCCGGCAGCACGGCTGCCAGCGCGGCCAGGCTGCGCTGGTCGCGCTCGCCGGGCGGCGGCGGCGCATGCGCGTCGGCGCCGGCGTCGAGCAGCTGCAGGGCGCGGTCGACGCGGCCGCTGCGCGCGGCGGCGTGGAGTTCGGCGACCAGGCCCGCCGGATCGCCGGCCAGGCCTTCGGAGAGCGGTTCGACCTGCGGTTCGGCCGCGGCCAGGAAGTCCAGCGGCGCTGCGTGGACCCGGGGCGCGGGCGCGCGCTGGACGGCCAGGTGCAGGGCCGGCTGCAGCAGCGCGAACACGCCGGCCACGGCCCAGCGCGCAGGCGCGTCGATCATCCCGGGCCAGGCCAGCAGCAGCAGGCCCCCGAGCAGGGTGGCCACGGCCACGGCCACGCCGAGGCCGCTCCAGGTTCCGGTTTCCTGCTGGGCGAGCCGGCGCCAGGCCACGGGCAGCGGTGCGCCGTCGCGCTCTACCGCCTGCCATGCCGGCCACGTGCGCCACAGGACCAGGACCACGACCGCGCCCATCGCGCTGGCGCCCAGCGCCGAGCCGAGCCCCCCGCTCTGGCGCAGCGCCTGCAGCGGCCAGGCCAGCAGCAGCGAGGACACGAGCAGCCCGGCGCCCCACAGCAGCAACAGGCCGGCCAGCGCCGGCTTCAGTGCGCGCGGATCGGTCGATGCGGGGCGGCTTCCGGTCCACCAGGACACGGCCAGCGCCACGGCGAGCTGGGCCAGCAGCCCGGGCAACAGGCCGGCCGGCCCGCCGAGGCCGGCCAGCACACCGAGCACGATGCCGACGGCGCCCGCCGCCAGCGCGAACCGGCGCGAACGGGCCAGCGCCTCACCCATCGTCGCGCACCGCCGCCGGGACGCCCGGCGGGAACTGCACGTGGAAGCCCTGCGCGGCCAGGTTCGCGCGGACCACGTCCGGATCGGACTGGGCCAGGCGGCGCTCCGGGGTCAGGGCGACCTCCAGCACGAAGGCGAGCTCGCCCAGCTGTGCGCGCACCGGACCGGGCACCCGCGCGAAATCGTCGCGGGCGGCGAGGAACACGTAGGTGTCGGCTTTGCGTCGGCTCTTGTAGACGTAGGCTTGCATGCGCGCGCGCCGCGCCCTGCCAGTGTGTGGGGAACCGGGGGATTGTGTCGGAAATGGGGCAGGCGCGGAAGCGCGAAGCCCCGCCGCGCGGCCGCGCGACGTTCATGTTCCTCGACACCGGGCGCACGCGGGGCTGTGGCTATACTCGCCGGCCATCCCGCCTGCGCGTCCCGTTTGCACCACGCCCCGCCACCGCCACGCGCCACGCCGCTCGCCGTCACCGCCCATACCGCGACCACCGCGCTCGGCGCCGGCCTGCATGCGCAGCGCCAGGCCCTGCGTGAAGGACGCAGCGGCCTGCGGCGCAACGACTTCGGCCCGGCACCGCGGCTGGACTGCTGGATCGGCCGGATCGACGGGCTCGAGCAGTCGCCGTTGCCGGCATCGCTCGGCGACTGGGAATCGCGCAACCACCGGCTGGCGTGGCGCGCCCTCCACCAGGACGGGTTCCTCGACGCCGCCACCGGCGCGGTCGCGCGCCATGGCGCGGACCGGGTGGCGGTGCTGATGGGCACCTCGACCTCGAGCATCGGCGAGACCGAGGCGGCCTACGCGCAGCAACAGGATGGCCGCATCCCCGAGGCGCTGGCCCGGCTGCTGGTCCACACCCCGCACGCGCTCGGCGATTTCGTCGCGCTCGCCACCGGTGCGCGCGGCCCGTGCATGACCGTGGCCACCGCCTGCTCGTCCAGCGCCAAGGTCTTCGCCCTGGCCGCGCGCATGCTGCAGGCGGGGATCGCGGACGCGGCCATCGTCGGCGGCGTGGATACGCTGTGCGGCAGCGTGCTCTACGGCTTCAACTCGCTGCAGCTGGTCTCGCCGGAGCCGTGCCGGCCGTTCGACGCGGCCCGGCGCGGCCTGTCGCTCGGCGAGGCCGGCGGTTTCGCCCTGCTGGAGCGGGAGCCGGCGGACGCGCCGCGCGCGTGGCTGCAGGGGTATGGCGAATCGAGCGACGCGCACCACATGTCCGCGCCGCACCCGCAGGGCCTCGGTGCGCGAAGGGCGATGGCCGACGCACTGGCCCGGGCCGGGCTCGACGCGTCCGCGATCGGCTACCTGAACCTGCATGGCACCGCCACGCCGGCCAACGACACGGTCGAGGCGCAGGCGGTGGCGGCGATGTTCCCCGACACCCTGCATGCCAGTTCGACCAAGGGCTGGACCGGCCATACCCTCGGCGCGGCCGGGATCGTCGAGTCGGTGGTCGCGCTGCTCGCCCTGGAAGACGGGCTGCTTCCCGGCACGCTCAACAGCCATGCGCCCGACCCCGCCTGCGGGCCCCAGCTGCGCTTCGAGACGGTGCAGCGCCCGGTCCGGTACGCGATGAACAACGCGTTCGGCTTCGGCGGCAACAACTGCTCGCTGGTGTTCGGCCGCGCATGACCGCGCCCGCGCTCGCCGCGTCGATCGAAGGCGTCGGCCTGTGGACGCCGCATGCGCCGTCGTGGGAGGCCTATCGCGCACTGCTCGAGGGCCGCCCGGTCGACGCCGCGTCGCGGCCGGCACCGGCGCTGCTGCCGGCCAACGAACGCCGCCGCGCCCCGGACACGGTGCTGGTCGCGCTGGAAGCGGCGCAGGCCGCCTGCGCCGATGCCGGCCGCGACCCTTCCACGCTGCCGTCGGTCTTCGTCTCCACCTACGGCGACCTGGCGATCACCGAGAACCTGTGCCAGACCCTGGCCACCGCCCCGCTGGACCTGTCGCCCACGCGCTTCCACAACTCGGTGCACAACGCCGCCGCCGGCTACTGGACCATCGGCACCGGCGCGATGGCACCGGCCACCGCGATCAGCGCCGGCTTCGCGATGGGCCTGCTCGAGGCGATGGCCCAGCTCGCCTGCGGCGCGGGAGCGGTATTGCTGGTGGGCTACGACGGCAGTGCGCCGGGCCTGTTGCGCCAGGTGGCGCCGACCGAAGGACTGCTCGGCGGGGCGCTGGTGCTGGCGACGCCCATGCCCGGCCGTCCTCGGATGTCGCTCTCGCTGGTCGACGGCGATGCGCCGCCGGCGCCGCACGGGGTCGCCGCTGGCAATGCGATGGCGCCGATGCTCGCGCTGTTCGAGGCACTCGCCCGCGGCGGCGGCGTCGCGCAGCTGCCGGCCGGGCCCGGCCAGGTCCTGCGCGTGGAGCTGGGCCGTGGCTGAGCCGCAGATGCGCACCGGCGAGGTGGCGGTGGTCATCCCCGCCCTGAACGAGGCACTGCGGATTGCCGACGTGGTCCGGCAGACCCTGCGGCATTGCGCGTGGGTGATCGTCGTGGACGACGGCTCCGAGGACGGCACCGGCGAATGCCTGGCCGGCCTGCCGGTGACCGTGCTGCGGCACCCGCAGCGTCGCGGCAAGGGTGCGGCGTTGCGCACCGGCTTCGCCGAGGCGCTCGCGCGCGGCGCGCGCGGCGTGCTGACCATCGACGGCGACGGCCAGCACGACCCGGCCGACCTGCCGCGCCTGCTGGACGCCGCCGCGCGCCACCCGCGCAGCATCGTGATCGGCGCGCGCATGCGCCATCGCGCGGCGGCACCGCCGCACCGGCGCATGGCCAACGCGTTCGGCGACTGGGGCGTGGCCTGGGCCGCCGGCCACCGCATCGCCGACACCCAGAGCGGGCAACGCTACTATCCGGCCAGCGTGATCGCGCTGCAGGACGTGCCGGGCGAGGATTTCGTGTTCGAGGCGCAGCTGCTGATCTCGGCCGCGCGGCGCCTGGACGTGCGCTGCGTGTCGGTCCCGGTGGAGACGCGCTACCGCGGCTGCGACGGCGGGCCGTTGCGGCGCAGCCATTTCCGGCCGCTGCGCGACCTGTACCGGATCACCTCGCACGTGGTCGGCCAGGTGCTGGCGCACGGCGACGTGTGGAGCGAGTACCGGCGCGTGCGCGCCCAGGCGCCGCGGCTGGACCCCGGGACCGGCCCGGTCGACGCCGCGCGCTAGGCTGCTCCCACCACCGCATCCTGTCCCTGGGGAGGGACCCTCGCATGACCGGGCTGTTGCTGCTGCAGATCGCCGTGATCCTCGTCGCCGCGCGCCTGTGCGGCCTGCTGCTGGCGCGGCTGGGCCAGCCGCCGGTGATCGGCGAGATGGCCGCGGGCGTGCTGCTCGGCCCGATCGTGTTCGGCGCGGCCCTGCCCGGCGTGCACGCCGCGCTGTTCCCCGCCGGCTCGACCGCGCCGCTGGAAGGCCTGGCGACGATCGGGATCGTGCTCTTCATGTTCGTCATCGGCGCCGAGCTGCGCGCCCCGGACGGCGCGCGCGCGCAGGTGCTCGCGGCCACCCGCGTCGCCAGCCTGTCGGCACTGTTGCCGTTCGCCCTCGCCCTGCTGGTCGCGCCGCTGCTGCACGTTACGCTGGCCCCGGCCGGGGTCGGCTTCTGGCCGTTCGCGCTGTACCTGGCCGTGGCGCTGTCGGTGACCGCGTTCCCGGTGCTGGCGCGGATCCTCAAGGACCGCCACCTGCAGCAGACGCCGATCGGCCGCCTGGCGCTGTCGGCGGCCGCGCTGCTGGACGTGGCCGCCTGGATCGTCCTCGCGCTGCTGGTCGCGCTCACCGGCGACGGCGGCTGGACCACCCTGGTGCGCACCCTGTCCGGGCTGGCGCTGCTGCTGGTGCTGGTCTACGCCGGCCTGCGGCCGCTCTACGCCTGGCTGCTGCACCGCCACGCCAGCGACGGCAGGCCGTCGGGCACGGTACTGGCGATGCTGATGGTCGGCCTGTTCGCCTGCGCCGCCGCCACCGAATGGCTGCACCTGCACGCGGTGTTCGGCGCCTTCCTGTTCGGTACCTGCCTGCCGCGCGACGACCGCCTGGTCCACACCCTGGTCGAGCGCATCGAGCACATCGCGCTGGTGCTGCTGATGCCGGTGTTCTTCGCCCTGGCCGGCATGGGCACCACCGCCGACGCGTTCACCGCCGCCGGGCTCGGGGCGTTCCTGCTGATCCTGCTGGTGGCGGTGGCCGGCAAGCTGCTCGGCGGCGGCCTCGGCGCGAAGCTGTCCGGGTACGGCACCCGCGACAGCCTGGCGGTGGGCTCGCTGATGAACGCGCGCGGCATGATCGAGCTGATCGTGATGAAGGTCGGGCTCGATGCCGGCCTGATCGGGCCGCCGATGTTCACCCTGCTGCTGTTGCTGGCGATGGCCACCACGCTGATGACCGGGCCGCTGCTGGGCCTGTTCGGCCACCGGCTGCCGCGTCCGGCGCCGCAACGCGACCCCGGCGGCTGAGCCGGATCAGGCCATGCCGCCGTTGATCCCGATCACCTGGCCGTTGATGTAGCCGGCCGCGTCCGAGCAGAGGAAGGCGACCAGCGCGGCCACCTCTTCCGGCCGGCCGGCGCGTGCCGCCGGGACCAGCTGCTTCACCGCGTCGGGCGGGAACTGCGCGGCGGCCATCGCGCCCTCGATCACCCCGGGCGCGACCACGTTGACCGTGATGCCGCGGCTGGCCATCTCGCGGGCCAGCGATTTCGAGGCGCCATGCAGCCCGGCCTTGGCCGCGGCGTAGTTGGCCTGGCCGCGGTTGCCGAGCACCGCGGCGACCGATGACACGCTGACGATCCGGCCCCAGCGCGCGCGCGCCATCGGCAGCAGCAGCGGGCGGGTGACGTGGAAGAAGCCGTTGAGCGAGACGTCGATGACGCGCTGCCACTGCGCGTCGCCCATCCCGGCCATCGGCGCGTCGTCGTGCACGCCGGCGTTGTTGACCAGCACGTCGATGCGCCCGGCCTCGAGCAGCGATGCCAGCGCCGCGGCCACCGCCGCCGGATCGGCGACGTCGAAGGCCACGGCCGACGCGCGCCCGCCCCGCGCCCTGACCGCGGCGGCGAGCGCTTCGGCGCGCTCGCGGTTGCCGTGCGCATGCACGACCACGTCCATGCCGGCGTCCGCCAGGGCGTGGCAGATCGCGCCACCGATGTCGCCGCTGCCGCCGGTGACCAGGGCGCGGCGGGAAGTCGTCTGCGAGGGATCCATCGCGCGATTGTGCCAGTCAGCCGGGCAGCTCGGCGCCGAGCACCGCGGCCGCGCGGCCGCGGGCCAGCAGGCGGCCGCCGTGGTGGATGCGGAACGCGTACTGCTGGCTGGCGGCGGACGCGGCGACCAGTTCGGCCTCGCCTTCCAGCGCGCCATCGAGGTCGTCGATGCGCGCGACCGCCAGCTCGACGTCGCGCAAGGCCACCAGCACGCCCGCCGGGGCACGCCCCCCCTGCCCGGCCGCGAGCAGGCCGCCGTGCACCGCCATCGCCTGCGCGCCGTATTCGCAGAGCGCGAGCGCATGCAGGCGCCCGCGTGCGCGCAGCGGGTGCGCGGGATCGCCCTGGTTGCCGGCGCGCAGGCGGATGCGCTGGTCGTCCCAGGCGACGACCTGGTCCCACAGGCACATCGCGCCCTGGTGCGGCACCAGGGCGAGGATGCCGGCGCGATCGAGCACCGGGGCGCTCATCGCGCGTGCTCCACGGCCGGGGCACGCGCGACCAGCAGGGCCAGCGCGAAGTTGAACAGCACGCCGAGCGCCACGGTGCCGCCGATCGCGCGCAGCACCGGGATCGAGGACAGCGCGAGCAGGCTGAACACCAGCAGCGTGGTCAGGCTGCACACGATCACCGCGTGCAGGGTGCGCAGCTGTTCGTCGCGGTCGTCGCCGGCGTGGTCGAAGAACAGCGCGTAGTCCAGGCCCAGGCCGGCGGCCAGGATCAGCGACACCAGGTGGAACAGGTTCAGTTCGACCCCCAGCCCCCGCAGCACGGCCAGGATCAGCAGGGTCGACAGCGCCATCGGCGCCAGCACGCGCAGCACCCGGCGCGGCGCGCGCAGGGCGATCCAGACCGTCCCGGCCAGCAGCAGCGCGGCCACGCCCAGCGCGGCCAGCAGGCGCACCCGCCACTGCGCGACCAGCGATTCGGAGGCCTGCTTCAGGTCGAGCAGCCGCGCACCGGTGGGCGCAACGGCGGCGGCCAGCGCTTCCGGATCGTGCAGTCCGCCCAGCGACACCAGCGCGGTCGCGTGTCCATCGCCCTGCAGCAGCAGGCCCGACACCGCCAGTTCCAGCGGCGTGCCGGCGAGATCGCCGGGCTGCAGCGGCGCGGCGGTGCGCGCGCTGGCCACGTCCGCGACGAACGGCGCGAACGCGTCGGCGCGGAACGGCAGGTCCTCGAGCGCCGCGTCCAGAGCGGCCTGCAGCTCCGGCGCGTCGGGCAGCGCGGCCTGGCGCGCGCGCTGGGTGGCGGCGCTGGGCAGGTAGCGCGCCGCGAGGTCGTACCCGTCGAGCACGCCGCGGGCGCGCGCCTGTTCGAGCACCGGGGCCAGCCGCTCCGAGGCCTCCAGCGCGCCCTGCGCGTCGCCGGCCTGCAGGGCCAGCATGTAGCGCACGTCGGGCGCGCCGAGTTCGGCGCGCAACTGCGCGTCGCGCTGCAGGTCGGCCGGTGGCACCGGGGTCAGGCGCGAAAGGTCGTTCTGCCAGAACGCCCCGGGGGCGAACGCCACGACCGCCGCCGCCAGCACCGCCACCGCGCCCAGCGCCACGCGCGGGCGCGGCAGCCGCGCCACGCCGCGCCACAACCGCGCCAGCCGCGGCGAGCGCGCCGGGTCGCGGCGCGCCGGCGTCACCAGCCGCGGCAGCAGCCAGCGCGTGGAGGCCGCGGCCACGCCGAGCCCGGCGATGGTGAACACCGCCAGCTGCTTGAGCCCCTCCACCCCGGAGAACAGGAACGTCGCATAGGCGATACAGGTCGAGGCGACCCCGGTCACCAGGGTCGGCCACAGCGCGCGCACGCTGGCGCGCGGCGACTCGCCCGGGCGCAGGTGGCTGAAGAAGTGGATCGGATAGTCCTGGGCCACGCCAATCAGGGTGAAGCCGAAGGCGATCGTGATCCCGTGCACGCCGTCGAACAGCAGCGCGACCGCGCCCAGTCCGGCCAGCCCGCCGCTGGCCAGCGGCAACGCGCCCAGCAGCGGCATGCTCCAGCGCCGGTACGCCAGCCCGAGCAGCAGCAGCAGGCCGATCGTGTCGGCGGTGCCGATCCAGCGCATCTCCGCTTCGGTACGGTCGCGGATCGCGACGGCGAAGGCGCCGGGGCCGGAGATTTCCAGGCGCGCGGCGACGCTGTCCGGCGCCTGCTCCGTAGTGGCCGCGAACGCGGAGCGGATCGCCGCGACCGCCGCCTGCTGGCCGGCACTGTCGAATCCGGGCGCATGGGTCTGCACCAGCAGCAGCGCCTGCGCGCCGGCGCGGTCGAACCACGCGCCGTGCAGGCGCTGCGGCGCCTCGGCCGGCTGCCAGCGCTCGACCAGACGCAGCGTCTCCAGGGTGGGATCGGACGGCAGCAGCGGCTCGACCAGGTCGGCCGCCGGCGATCCGAGGTCCTGCACGCGCTGTTCGAGCTCTCCGCGCAGGAACTCCGCATCCAGCGGCTGCGAGTCGAGCGTCGGCGACAGCAGGTAGCGGTACGGGCGCAGGTGCGCGGGGACCGCGTCGATCCCGCCGCTGTCGCCGTTGGACGCCAGGGCGATCTCCGGCCGCACCGCCAGCGCCGCGCGCAACGCCTGCGAGCGCGAAGCCAGTGCCTGCGGTTCGGCCCCCGACAGGGCCAGCAGCAGCACCCGCGAGCCGGGCCCTTCACCGAGTTCGTCGACCAGCAGCACCTGCGCCGGCGTGCGCGGGGTGGGCAGGAACCGGCGCAGGTCCTCCTCCACGCGCAGGCCGCGCCCCAGCAGCCAGCCGGCCACGGCCAGCACCGCCAGCCAGGCCAGCAGCAGGGCGATGCGCGCGCCTGCGCGCAGCGCGTCGTTCATCGGGCCGGGCCGCCGTCGCCGTGGCACAGCGCCGCCAGCGCCGCTGGATCGTCGATGCCCGCGGCCGCGGCCGCGGCGCCGGCCATCAGCGTGCGCTGCGGCGCGCCCTTGGCCGGGTGGCTCTCGACGCAGCGCAGCTCGACGCCACGTCCGTGCAGGTCGATGCGCTGCAGGCCGGCGGCCAGCCGCGGGTCGCGCGGGACCAGCTGCAGCCGCCACTGTTCGCGCGCGCCGCTGGCCTCGACCCGGTAGGTCCTGCGCAGCAGCTCGCGGTCGCCGGCCAGCAGCGCGCCGAAACCGGCCTGGATCGCGGCCAGCTCCGGCACCTGCTGCAGCGCGATCCGGCGTGGCGCGCGACCGGCGCGCTCGACCACCGCCTCGCCCGCCTTCAGGGTGGTGGTCTCGGCATAGGGCGCCACCACCTGCCGCACCAGGCGGCCATCGACCTCGCGCCGGTACTCGCCCTGCAGCCGCAGCGGCTGTTTCAGCATCGGCGAATCGCGCAGTTCGACGAACACCGTGCGGCTCGGCGCCGGGCGCGCCACCGCCTGCAGCACCCAGTCCGCGTCGAAGGCGGCGGGTTCAGGCGCCGCGGCGCAGGGCAGCGCGGCCGCGCACAGCAGGATGGCCAGGCGCGGGATCCGGGGAAACTTCATCGACGCTGTCGCTCCAGAAATCGTAGAAATTGAACCAGTTGAACGGTGCGCGGCGGGCGTGGTGCTCGAGCCGCACTGCATAGTCCGCCACCCGCTCCTGCAGCCAGCGCACGCGCGCGCCGCGCGGCGGCGGCGGCGCGGCCGCCGGATCCAGGAACGGCTCGAAATGCAGGTCGTAGCGGTTGCCGCCGGCGTACAGGCCGAAGCACAGCAGCACCGGCGCGTGCAGCGCGGCCGCCAGCCGCCACGGGGTCAGCGGGAAGCGCGCCGGCTGGCCGAGGAACGGCACCGAGGCGGTGTCCTCGTGCAGCTGGGCGCGGTCGACCAGCAGGGCGACCAGCGCACCTGATTCGAGCGCATGCTGGATCTCCAGGGCGATCGCCGCACCCGGCTGGCTGCCGTCGATCACGCCCTGCGCCAGCGTGGGGTCCAGCGCGTCGAACAGTTCGGTGAGGACCGGGTTCTGGGTGCGGTCGAGCACGATCCGCACCTGCAGGCCCGGCCGTTGCCGCGACAGCACGCGCAGCGCGTCGAAGCTGCCCAGGTGCGAGCCGAACAGCAGCGCGCCCTGGCCGCGTTCGACCAGCGCCGCAAGCGGCGCGAGCCCGTGCACGCGGATGTCGAAACGCCAGGTTTCCCCGCCCAGCAGGAACAGCCGGTCGAGGATGGTCGAGGCGAAGCGGTGGATGTGGCGCGCGGCGGACCACGGCCCGGCGGGCCGCCCGCGCACCCGCTCCAGCCACGCCTGCGAGGCGCGGCGCTCCGGCCCGCGCATGCACAGGAAATAGAGCGTGATCGGGTACAGGCACAGCCGCGCCAGCCAGCGTCCTCCATGGCGGGCGATGGCGACGATCAGCGCGATCGATCCGCGCGTGCCGCCTTCGGGCCGGTGCTTCCAGGCGGCCGGCGCCGGCTGCTCAGCCATCGGCCACCACCTCGCCGCGGGCCAACACGCCGGCGTCGCCATGCACCTCGAAGCGCCAGCGCGGCGCGGCGCCTTCGAACACCACGCGCGCCGGCTGCTCCGGCAGCAGCGGTCGCAGGAACTTCACCTGCGGCACCCGCAGCGCGCGGGCGGGGCCGTGGACGGCTTCGATCGCCTCCAGCACCCGCTCCAGCAGGACCACGCCGGGCACCAGCGGGCGGCCCGGGAAGTGCCCGGCCAGGCAGGGATGGTCGCGTGGGATCGAAAACCGCATCGGGCAAGGATATCGGGACGGCCGCCGCGATGGCGTCACCGGCGCCTGGTCAGCCCAGCAGGTCGCGCCAGAACGCCGGACCCAGCGCGGCCATGCGGCGCGCGAAATCCACGCCGTTGCGGTAGGGCCGCTGCGGGAAATGGCGTTTGCGGTACTGGAACTCGGCCAGCATGAAGCCGCCGACCAGGCCGTAGTTGAGCAGGTTGGCGAACCAGGACCAGGCCGCGTGCGACACCGCCACCGGCGGCGCGACGCCGAAGGCGTGCAGCACCCCGCCCGGCACCGCGCACAGCGCCAGGGCCGCGTTGGCCAGCGCCAGGAACAGCAGCAGCCCGGCCCAGGCCGCGGTCAGCCGGCGGGCGTAGGCCAGCAGCGCCGGCGGGGTCGACCAGCCGGCCTGCGCGTACAGCGCCGCCACGATCCGGGTCACCAGCGGCACGCGGCCGCCGAGCAGGCTGCGCGCGAACCACCAGGCCAGCCATGCCGTGAACAGCACCGGCGGCAGCAGCAGCAGCAGGTCCAGCCAGGTCGAGCCGACCCACCACGACAGCGGCGCCAGCAGCAGCACCAGCAGCCCCAGCGCCCACCAGCGCCGGCGCAGCAGCGGCCCGGCCAGCATCAGCAGCACCAGGTCGGCCAGGGCCAGCGCGGACCAGGCACCGCCGCGGGTGCCGGCCATGTGCGCCAGGAAGGGATAAGCCACGCCCAGGGCCAGCTGGACCGGCAGGGTCGCCGCGTCGGCCAGGCCGTGCCGCGGCGGGGCGGGCCCGGCCGGGGCGGGTCCGGCCGGGCCGGATCCGGCCATCGGCTCAGCCCGCGCGGTGCGACTGCACGTGCGCCGACAGCGCGCGCAGCGAGGCGAAGATGCGGCGGTTGTCCTCGCCTTCCGAACGCAGCTGCACGCCGTAGCGCTTGCCCACCGCCAGCGACAGCTCGAGCGCGTCGATCGAGTCCAGGCCCAGGCCCTCGTTGAACAGCGGCGCGTCCGGGTCGATCGCGTGCGGATCCACGCCCTCCAGGTTCAGGCTCTCCACCAGGAGTTCGGCCAGTTCGCGTTCGGCGTCGGTCTGCTGCGACATCATTCGGTTCCGGGACTGCGCAAGGCCGGCCACGATCCGGCATCGGCCGGCCCGGCGCAAGTCCGCGGCGCCGTGAACCCGGCCGCGGCGGCCCGGGCTATCATTCCTGACCCGTCCGCCCTTCCCGGCCAGCTCCCGCATGACACGCACCGATCCGCCGAATCCCGCGCACGCGCCCGACGCGCAGCAGGAGGCGGACATGGCGGGCGGAACGGCCGGGGCCCCCGTCCCGGTGGACGTACTGGTGATCGGCGGCGGACCCGCCGGCACCACCGCCGCGACCTTCCTGGCCCGCCGCGGCTGGCAGGTCACCCTGCTGGAAAAGGACGTCCATCCGCGCTTCCACATCGGCGAGTCGCTGCTGCCGATGAACCTGCCGATCCTCGAGCGGCTCGGCGTGCTCGAGCAGGTCAAGGCGATCGGCGTGCACAAGCCCGGCGCCGACTTCCCGATGCGCGGCGACCGCGACAGCATCAACGTGTTCCGCTTCGACCGGGCGCTGGACCCCAAGTTCGGCTACGCCTACCAGGTGAAGCGCGCCGAGTTCGACCAGCTGCTGTTCGACAACGCGCTGGCCAACGGCGTGGACGCGCGCCAGCAGGTCAAGGTCGAGCGCGTGGAGTTCGGGACGGATGGCCGGCCCGGCCTGGTGCATGCACGCGACGCCGGCGGCCAGGCGCTGGCCTTCCGGCCGCGCTACCTGGTCGACGCCAGCGGCCGCGACACCTTCCTCGGCAGCAAGCTCAAGCTCAAGCGGAAGAACCCGGCGCACCAGTCGGCGGCGATCTTCAGCCACTTCCGCGGCGTGACCCGCCGCCCGGGCGAGGAGGCGGGCAACATCACCGTCGAGCGCTTCGCCCACGGCTGGATGTGGCTGATCCCGCTGACCGGGGACGTGATGAGCGTCGGCGCGGTGTGCTTCCCCGAGTACCTCAAGACCCGCGCCGGCGACAACGAGTCGTTCCTGATGCAGACCCTGCGCGACACCCCGTCGGTGTGGGCGCGCATGGGCAACGCCGAGCGGATCGCGCCGGTGCACGCCACCGGCAACTACTCCTACACCTGCACGCGCATGCACGGCCCGGGCTGGGTGATGGCCGGCGACGCGTTCGCCTTCATCGACCCGGTGTTCTCCTCCGGCGTGTACCTGGGCATGAACGGCGGCGAGCAGGCCGCCAAGACCGTCGACGCGATCCTGCGCGACCCCTCGCGCGAGGCCGCCGAGCAGCGGGCGATGGACCGGCGCCTGCGCCGCGGGCTGCGCTACTTCTCCTGGTTCATCTACCGCTTCACCACGCCGGTGATGGAGGCGCTGTTCGCCGGGCCGCGCAACGTGCTGCAGCTCGAGCAGGCGGTGATCTCGATGCTGGCCGGCGACGTGTTCGACAACAAGGCCGTGCGCTGGCGGCTGCGGGTGTTCCGGCTGGTGTACGCGATGACCGCGCTGCAGCTGGCGCCGCAGGCGCTGCGTGGCTGGCTGCGGCGCAGGCGCCAGGTCGGCGAGCGCTTCAGCGGCGACACGCTGCAGGGCGGCAACCCGTGAGCCGGCCGCAGCCGTTCCCGGCGCGCACCGGACCGGCGGCCGCGCCGGGCCTGGCGTTCGCCTACGCCCCGGCCGAGACCCTGGCCCGCCAGCTGGCCGACGACCGCGTGCTCGCGGCCTTCGGCTTCGGCGACGCGGCGCCGGCCAGCGACGACCCGCGCTGGCTGCGCGTGCCGCTGGCGCCGCTGGGCGACGGCCCGCCACTGATCGAGGTGTGGCGCGGCGAGGGACGGGTCGAGCGCGGCCGCGACGGCGACGTGGCGTGGGCCAGCGATGGCCAGCTGCTGTTCGCGGCGCTCGAGGTGGACGAAGCCGCGTCCGGGATCGAGGCCGCCGCCGAACGCGCCTACGCGCGCATGGCCGCCTTCATGGCCGGCTGCGACACGCCGCACCTGCTGCGCATCTGGAACTACATGGATGCGATCACCCTCGGCGAGGGCGACGAGGAACGCTACCGGCGCTTCTGCGTCGGCCGCGTGGCCGGCATGGGCGGCCTGGAGGCCACCCGCCTGCCGGCGGCCACCGCGATCGGCAGCACCGACGGCCGCCGCCGGCTGCAGGTGTACTGGCTGGCTTCGCGCGAGCCGGGCACGCCGGTGGAGAACCCGCGCCAGGTCAGCGCCTACCGCTACCCGCGCCAGTACGGGCCGCAGGCACCGAGCTTCGCCCGGGCGATGCTGCCGCCGGCCGCCGGCGCGATGCCGCTGCTGCTGTCGGGCACCGCCGCGATCGTCGGCCACGCGTCGCAGCACTCCGATTCGGTGCATGCGCAGCTGGACGAGACGCTGGCCAACATCGACAGCGTGATCGCGACCGCCCGCCGCCATGCGCCGCAGCTGCCGGCCTCGCCGGGCGCCGGCAGCCTGCTCAAGGTCTACGTGCGCGACCGCGGCGATGCGCCGGCCGTCGCCGCGCACCTGTCCGAACGCCTCGATCCCGCGGTGCCGCGCCTGCTGCTGCACGCGCAGGTCTGCCGCCGCGAACTGCGGGTGGAGATCGACGGCGTGCACGGCCCCGCTGCCGGCTGATTCCGCGACCACCGGATGCGCGCCCAAGCGGCGCATCGTGTCGCCGGCAACGGTTGCGCCGCCGCTCCCGCGCCCTGCCATACTGCCGCGCCGCCGGCAGCCCGCGCCGCGCCGTCCGCCATCCGGATACGAGGGGTTCCGATGCAGTGCCTGCGCCTCGCCTTGCTGCTGTCCGTCGCCGTTGCCGGCGTGCCCGCACCGGCACGCGCGGCCGCCTCTCCCGACCCGACCGACCGTGCGGCCGGCGTCGCCCGGATCGACCGCGCGCGCATCGACCAGGCGCTGCGCGGCTTCGTCGAGTCCGGCCAGGTGGTCGGGGTGTCCGCGCTGGTCTACCAGGACGGACGCGAAGCCTACGCCGGCGCGTTCGGCCTGGCCGACCGCGAAGCCGGCCGGCCGATGGCGCGCGACACGCTGGCACGGATCTACTCGATGACCAAGCCGGTCACCGGCGTGGCCCTCATGCAGCTGTACGAGCGGGGGAAATTCCAGCTCGACGATCCGGTCTCCCGCTACCTGCCCGAGTTCGCCGGCGTGCGTGTGTACGCCGGCACGGACGCGCACGGCCAGCCGCTGCTGAAGGCGCCGGCGCGCCCGATCAGCATCCGTGACCTGATGCGCCACACCGCCGGCCTCGTCGACGGCGATGCCGCGGCCGGGCCGGTCGGCGCGCTCTACCGCCAGGCCGATCCCGAGGATTACGACAACACCCTGGCCGAGCAGTCGCGGCGCATCGCCAGCGTGCCGCTGCTCTACCAGCCCGGCACGCGCTGGGTGTATTCGCCGGCGGTGGAGATCCAGGCGCGGCTGGTCGAAGTGCTGTCCGGGAAATCCTTCGAGGACTACCTGGCCCAGCACGTGCTCGGCCCGCTGAAGATGCGCGACACGCGCTACCGGGTGGCCGACGGCGAGCGCGACCGCGTGGCCGCGCTGTACCGGCGCAGCGACGACGGGGTGATGACCCGCGACGACCACGAGGCCTGGAAGCTCAACGGCCGCGCCGCGGCGATGACCCCGGGCAGCTGGGGCCTGGTGTCCAGCCTGGACGACTACATGCGCTTCGCGCGGATGCTGCTCGAGGGCGGGGAACTGGAGGGCGTGCGCATCCTGCAGCCGGCCACCATCCGGCTGATGGCCAGCGACGCGCTGCCCGCGGACACCACCGACCGCTCGTGGCTGCCGGGCAAGGGCCAGGTCGGCTTCGGCATCGACTTCGCGGTGCGCACCGCGCCGCCGTCGCGCCGCGACGAGGCCTCCGGCGAAGTCGGCGAGTTCTTCTGGGACGGCGCGGCCAACACCCTGTTCTGGGTCGACCCGACCAACCGGATCGCGGCGGTGCTGTTCGCGCAGTGGCTGCCGTTCGGCAAGGTGCCGCTGCACAAGGCCTTCCGCGACGCGGTCTACCACGACGACACCAGCGCGGCCGCGCCGCGCGACTGAGCGGTCAGTTCGACGCGGCGCAGCCGGGGTCCTTGCGCCGCAGCGGGTTCCAGCGCGACCCCTCGTCCTTGCAGGCCGGCTTCGGCGCCGGCGCCAGCGCGGCCTCGCGCCTGGCGGCCGCCGCGCGCGCCTCGGCCAGCCGCTGCGCCTGCAGTTTCTGCACCGCCGCGCGGATCTGCGGCAGCACGGCCAGCGCGGCTTTCTCGCCCTCCAGGATCGCCTGGTTGCGGCGGGTGAAGTCGGCCGAGCCGTACTCGAGCACGTCCGGGCGGATGACCACGTCGGCCCGCGCCAGCTCCTGCTCGCCCAGGCGCTGGCCCATGATCGCGATCGACTGGTTGACAATGCCGAGCATGCCGTCCGGGCGCCGGCCGCTGGCCTTGCTGGAAATGTCCACGGCGATGACGAAGTCGGCGCCGAGCTGGCGCGCCGCATCCACCGGCACCGGGCTGACCACGCCGCCGTCCACGTACTGGTAGCTGCCGATGGTCACCGGCTCGAACACGCCCGGCACGCTGCTCGACGCGCGCACCGCCTGGCCGGTGTTGCCGCGCACGAACACGGTCCGCTCGCCGGTTTCCAGCCGGGTGGCGACCGCGGCGAACGGCTTGCGCATGCGTTCGATCGGCTTGTTGTCCACGCTCTGGTTGACGTAGTCCTGCAGCTTCAGGCCCTGCACCAGCCCGCCGGAGAACAGACGCACGTCGCGGATGCTGGCCTCGTCCAGCGCCACCGCGCGCTCCTGCAGCTTGAACGGGTCCATGCCGCTGGCGTAGAGCGCGCCGACCACGCTGCCGGCGCTGGTGCCGGCGACCACGTCGGGCCTGAAACCGTTGGCTTCCAGCATCTTGATCACGCCGATGTGGGCGAAGCCCTTGGCCGCGCCGCCGCCCAGGGCCAGGCCGATGCGTACCGGCGGGACGACCGGATCCACCCGCGCCGGCGGCGGGACCACCGGCGCCGGCGGCGGCGCCTCGGAGCGGGTTCCGCCGCAGGCGGCGAGCAGGCCGGCGACGGCCAGGCCCACCAGGGCCGGAACGGCGCGACGCGGAAACGGGGCGGGACGGGGTCGGGTATCCAAGGTGCGCTGCGGGCGGGACGCCGCTGCGTGCGGCGGCGTGATTCTAGGCGGGCCCGCCGCCGGCTTCCGGCATGGCGCATGAATGCGGCGGTCCGTCGCTGTCCAGCAGGGCGAGCAGCAGGTCCCGGCGCAGCTTGCCGGTTTCGTTGCGTGGCAGTTGCGCCAGCAGGCGGACCCGCCTCGGCAGGAACACCGGGTCCACGCAGCCGCGCAGCGCGGTGACTACCGCCTCCGGCGAGAGGCCGGGCGCGACCGCCAGCGCGGCGATCCGGCCGACGCCGCCGGCGCGCTCGGGTTCCAGCTGCACGACCACCGCGTCCTCCACCCCGGGCACCGCCAGCAGTCGCCGGGTCAGGTCGCCGAGCGAGGCGCGCTTGCCGGCGATCTCCAGCAGGTCGGCCTGGCGCCCGCACAGGCGGAAGCGCCCGTCGGCATCGAGTTCGACCAGGTCGGCGAGCGCGACCGGCGCCGGCAGGTGCGGGGCGTGGACCAGGGTGCCGTCCGGCTGGGGGGCCAGGCGCACGCCGGGCAACAGCGTCCACGATGCCTCGCGCGCGGTGCGGCGGCGCGCGAACACGCAGGTCTCGGTGGAACCGAACACTTCGCGCACCTCGGTGCCGAAACGGTCCTCGGCCTCGGCCGCCAGCGCCTGCGGCAGCGGCGCGGTGGCCGAAACGATGCCGGCCAGCGGCGGCAGCGCGACGCCCGACTGCAGCAGCGCGCGCAGGTGGACCGGGGTGGTCACCAGCACGCGCGCGCCGGACGCCTGTTCCAGCGCGCGCGCCACGTCGGCCGGCAGCAGCGGCCGGCCGGCATGCACCGCGGCACCGCCGAGCAGCGGCAGCAGCACCGACAGCTCCATGCCATACATGTGCTGCGGCGGCACCGTCGCCACGACCTGCGGCTGCGAGGCACCCCACAGGTCGCGCAGGGCGGCCAGGTTCTGCGCCGTGCTAGTGGCGAACGACGCCCAGGTCTTGGCGTGGGCCTGCGGCCGGCCGGTGCTTCCGGAGGTGTAGCCGATCGCGGCCAGGTCGGCTGCGGCCACGCCTGCCTCGGCGAGCTCCGATGCGACGGGGTGGAACCGCGCGAGGTCGCCGGACAGTTCGAGCCGGTAGGCGCCGCCGGAACCATGGGCCTGGAGGATCTCGGCGACCGTCCCCGGCGCGCCGGAGGGCGGCAGCAGCGCGACTTGCCCGCGCAGGGCGGCCGCGCAGAATCCGAGCAGGAAGCGGTGGCGGTCCTCGGCCAGGTGGACCACGTGCCGGGCCTGCGGCAGGGCCGCCGCCAGGCGGCGCGCCTGCCCGAGGAACTCGCCCAGGGTCACCGCCCCGT
This sequence comes from Pseudoxanthomonas fibrivorans, assembly GCF_041464125.1. Lineage (NCBI taxonomy): Bacteria > Pseudomonadati > Pseudomonadota > Gammaproteobacteria > Lysobacterales > Lysobacteraceae > Pseudoxanthomonas > Pseudoxanthomonas fibrivorans. The sequence goes on from NZ_JBGNUG010000001.1 coordinate 2,416,916, forward strand.
CGTCGCCACCGAACACCAGCAGGCGGTCGGGATCGCCGACAGCCAGCGGCATCCGCCCCGGTGCCGCGGGATGGGTGTGTACGACGGCCGACATCCGGTGCTGTCCGCTCCTGCGGCAAGCCCCGTGCCTGCCCTGCAATGCGGGCAGCATGGCGGCCGCGGCGCGGGCAGGCAAGCCGGCGCGCGCCCGGGTGCGCCATGACCTTCCACAGTGGCCGCCCCGGACCGGGCTGCTACCCTCACCGGCTTCGCACTCCGCCTCCGCCAGACATGACCCGATCGCTGCTGCGCGCCCTGCCCCTGCTCCTGCTGCCCCTGCCCTTGCTGGCCGCCGCCCAGGCGCCCTCGCCCGCCGCGGCTGCGGCGATGACCCTCGAACAGGCGATGGCCGATCCGGACTGGATCGGGCCGCCGGTCGAGCGCGCGTGGTGGAGCTGGGACAGCCGCGAGGCGCAGCTGCTGCTGCGGCGCGAGGGGTCCAGCATCCGCGACACCTGGCGCCAGCCGGTGGCCGGCGGGGCCCTGCACAAGGTCGGCGACGGCGAGCGCGGCGGCCTGGACGCGCCCAACCCGGCGTACGACGCGCAGCGGCGGCGGATGGCGTTCATCCGCAACGGCGACGTGTTCCTGCGCGACCTCTCCAGCGGCGCGCTGACGCAACTGACCCGCAGCGCCGCCGCCGAGTCGCAGCCGCGCTTCGCCGCCGACGGCGGCGTGACCTGGCGCGACGGCAACGACTGGTTCAAGTGGAACGCCGGTACCGGCACCATCCAGGTGGCCTCGCTCAAGGCGGAGAAGGATCCGGCCGCGCCGCCCAAGGCCGATGCGCTGCGCGAGCAGCAGCTGCGCACCCTCGACACGCTGCGCCAGGACAAGGAACGGCGCGACGCGCAGCGCGCGCAGGAGGACGCCTGGCGCAAGGCCGACCCGACCCGCGCACCGGCGCCGGCCTTCCTCGGCGACGAGGTCGAGATCGTCGACAGCAGCCTGTCGCCCGATGCGCGGCACCTGCTGGTGGTGACCCGGAAGAAGGGCGCCGACGCCGGCCGCGAAGGCAAGATGCCGACCTACGTCACCGAGTCCGGCTACGAGGAATTCGAGGACGTGCGCACCCGCGTCGGCCGCAACGATCCTCTGCCGCACGCGCTGTGGCTGGTCGATGCGCGCGACGGCAGCGTGCGCGGGCTCGCGCTCGACGCCCTGCCCGGCATCGCCACCGACCCGCTGGCGGCGATGCGGCGCGCGGCCGGCAAGGAGCCGCTGAAGGGCCACCGCGGCGTGCAGGTGACCACCAGCGGCGACAACGGCGACGGGCCGCGGATCCAGTGGAGCGGCGACGGCCGCAACGCCGCGGTGATGCTGCGCGCGATCGACAACAAGGACCGTTGGATCGCCAGCGTCGACCTCGACGGCGCGCGGCTGCAGCCGCGCCACCGGCTCACCGATCCGGCCTGGATCAACTGGAACTTCAACGACTTCGGCTGGCTGCCCGACAACCGCACGCTGTGGCTGCTGTCGGAGGAGTCGGGTTACTCGCACCTCTACACCCAGGCCGGCGACGAACGCCCGCGCCAGCGCACCTCCGGTGCGTGGGAAGCATCCTCGCCCGTGCCCACCCCCGATGGCTTCCTGTTCGTCTGCAACCGCCAGCGCCCGGGCGACTACGAGGTCTGCGCGCTGGACCTGGCCAGTGGCGCGGTGAAGGAGATCACCGCACTCGACGGCATCGAGGATTTCAGCCTGTCGCCCGACGGCCGCCAGGTGCTGGTGCGCTATTCGGGCAGCTACCTGCCGCCGCAGCTGGCGGTGGTGCCGTCAGCCGGCGGCGAGGCGCGCGTGCTGACCGACACCCGCAGCGCCGCGTTCAAGGCGCGCACCTGGATCCAGCCGCAGTACGTGCAGGTGCCGTCGAAGCACGGCGCCGGCGTGGTCTGGGGCAAGTTCTACGGACCGGAGGCCTACGAGCCGGGCCGCAAGTACCCGGTGGTGATGTTCGTGCACGGCGCCGGCTACCTGCAGAACGTCTCGGCGCGCTACCCGAACTACTTCCGCGAACAGATGTTCCACCAGCTGCTGGTCGAACGCGGCTACGTCGTGCTGGACCTGGATTACCGCGGCAGCGAGGGCTACGGCCGCGACTGGCGCACCGCGATCTACCGGCAGATGGGCCATCCGGAGCTGGAGGACTACCTGGACGGCCTGGACTGGGTCGTGGCCCACCACCAGGGCGACCGCGACCGCGCCGGCATCTACGGCGGCAGCTACGGCGGCTTCATGACCTTCATGGCGCTGTTCCGCTCGCCGGGCACGTTCAAGGCCGGCGCCGCGCTGCGCCCGGTGGTGGACTGGACCCAGTACAACCACGAGTACACCTCCAACATCCTCAACACGCCCGAGCTGGACCCGGAGGCGTACAGGAAGTCGTCGCCGATCGAATACGCGCAGGGCCTGCAGGACGAGCTGCTGATCGCCCACGGCATGATCGACGACAACGTGTTCTTCCGCGATTCGGTGGTGCTGACCCAGCGCCTGATCGAACTGCGCAAGGACGACTGGGAGATCGCGCCGTACCCGCTGGAGCGCCACGGCTTCACCCGCGCCGACTCCTGGCTGGACGAGTACAAGCGCATCCTCAAGCTGTTCGAGCGCACCCTCAGGTGAGCGCGCCCCTCGGCGACGGCGGCGACGCGGCCGGGCCCATCCGCACCGTCGCCGCGGTGATCGCCGGCGGCGACGGCCGCGTGCTGCTGGTGCGCAAGCGCGGGTCGTCCACCTTCATCCAGCCCGGCGGCAAGCGCGAGCCGGGCGAGGACGCGCTGGCCACGCTGGCGCGCGAGCTGGACGAGGAGCTGGGCGTGCGCCTGCTCCCCGGCAGCGCGCGGCGGCTGGGCGAGTTCGAGGATGCGGCGGTCAACGAACCCGGTCGCCGGGTCCGCGCCGAGGCCTTCGTGGTCGAGGTGGAGGGCGAGCCGCGGCCGGGCGCGGAGATCGCCGAGACGGCCTGGGTGGTCCCGCGCCCCCCCTACCCGGTCCCGGTCGCTCCGCTCAGCGCCGGCCATATCCTGCCGGCCCTCATGGCCGTGGCTGGCCACTCCGGGGCCGGTTCACTGCCGGTACTGGCCCCCGCACAATGGCCGCCCATCCCGCCGGGCCGCGCATGAACACCCCTCCCGCCCTTCCCGCGACAGGCTTCGTCACCGTGCTGGCACGGATCTCGCTCGTGCTGGCCGCGATCGGCCTGGCCTGGGCGCTGGCACAGATGGCCGGCGCCCTGCTGCTCTCCGACGATGCCGTCGCCTACCTCGCCGCCCGGCCGGAGGTACCGGCGTCCGTGCTCTGGCTGCTGGAGCACCGCCACGCCCTGTCCCTCGCCGTGCTGGTGCTCTCGGCGCTGTTCCTGGCGGTGTCGTGGGGACTGCTGCGGCGCCGGGAGTGGGCCCGGGTGGCGTTCGTGGCCCTGCTGCTGGCCAGTGCGGCCGCCAATTTCGGCGGCGTCGCGCTGGTCGGGCCGTTCTTCGACGGCCTCGTCGGCATGTATCCGCCCGAATTCCTCGACACCCCCGAAGGCCGCCAGTTCGCGGCGCAGATGCGCTTCAACCGCCTTTCGATGCTGGTCACCAGCGTGGCCGGGGCGGTGGTGTTCGCCGGGTTGCACGGCTGGCTGGCATGGAAGCTCGGCACCGCAGCGGTGCGCGCGGAATTCGGCGCCCGTCGCGGCGCGGGTTGATCGCGATCAAGGGCGGCCCGGGCACGCCGGCTAGAATGCCGGCATGGACCCGAACTTCGATGCCGTACGGCACTACCTGACCGACCTGCAGGACCGCATCTGCGCCGCGATCGAGGGCGTCGACGGCCAGGCCCGCTTCATCGAAGACGCCTGGGTCCGCGCACCGGAGACCGATGGCGCCCATTCAGGCGGCGGGCGCACCCGGGTGCTGCGCGAGGGCGCGGTGTTCGAGCAGGCCGGCATCGGCTTCTCCGATGTCTCCGGCAGCCGCCTGCCGCCTTCCGCCAGCGCCGCCCGGCCGGAGCTGGCCGGCGCATCCTGGCGCGCGACCGGCGTATCGCTGGTGTTCCACCCGCGCAATCCCTACCTGCCCACCACCCATGCCAACGTCCGCCACTTCCGCGCCGAGCGCGATGGCGAAACGGTGGCCTGGTGGTTCGGCGGCGGCTTCGACCTCACCCCGTTCTACCCGTTCGACGAAGACGTCATCCATTGGCACCGCACCGCCCGCGCGCTGTGCGAGCCCTACGGCGCCGACCGCTACGCCGCCCACAAGCGCTGGTGCGACGAATACTTCTTCCTGCGCCACCGCAACGAGACCCGCGGCGTCGGGGGACTGTTCTTCGACGACCTGCATGGCGACTTCACCCGCGACTTCGGCTACCTGCGCGCGGTCGGCGACGGTTTCCTCGCCGCCTACCTGCCGATCGTGGAACGGCGCAAGGACACGCCGTACGGCGAACGCGAGCGCGAGTTCCAGCAGTACCGCCGGGGCCGCTACGTCGAGTTCAACCTGGTCTACGACCGCGGCACCCTGTTCGGCCTGCAGAGCGGCGGCCGCACCGAATCCATCCTGATGAGCCTGCCGCCGCGGGTGCGCTGGGAGTACGGCTGGCAACCCGAACCCGGCAGCGCCGAGGCGCGCCTGCAGGACTACCTGGTTCCGCGCGACTGGCTGGCCTGACCCGGCCGGCGACGCCCTCGCCCTTGTAACGCCGGCCCCGCATTCAGCAAGTGGGCGCGGGCGCTTCGCCCGATGGCACCCGGCCAAATAAAAAGCCCCGCCGACCAGGGGGAGGTCGACGGGGCTGGGAACGGAGACTTGGGGAGGAGCCCCGTTCCGGGTAGATCTGCTCCAGGGGAAGGGAGAGATCCGCGACAGGCGTTGCACCTGTCGAGGGCTATAACACCATCCCGTACATTGATGGTTCGTGAAGAATCCGGTTAAGAAAATGCTGGATTTAGGACGGATTCATTCCGTTCGCATGGAACGCGATGTAACAAAGCGCACGACGGCGCGCGACCCGGCGGAAGTTGCTGATTCCAGACGTTTCCGGATCAGTGCGCCTCGTCCCAGTTGCCACCGGTTCCGCTGTCGACCACCAATGGGACGCTCAGTTGCGCCGCCGATGCCATCAGGCGGCCGGCTTCCTCCACCAGGGTGGGCACGAAGGCCTCGTCGGCCTCGAACACCAGTTCGTCGTGCACCTGCAGGATCATCATCGCCGGGCTTTCGCCGGTAGCGGTGCGCAACCCGGACAGCCAGCCGTCCACGGCGATCATCGCGCGCTTGATGATGTCCGCCGCCGTGCCCTGCATCGGCGCGTTGATCGCCGCGCGCTCGGCGCCGGCACGCTGGGCCTGGTTGCCGGCGTGGATGTACTCCAGATAGAGGCGCCGGCCGAACACCGTCTCGACGAAGCCCTGGCCGCGGGCCTGTTCGCGGGTGCGCTCCATGTAGTCGCGCACGCCCGGGTAGCGGCTGAAGTAGAGCGCGATGTAGTCCTGGGCCTCGCCGCGACCGATGCCGAGCTGGCGGGCCAGGCCGAACGCGCTCATCCCGTACATCAGGCCGAAGTTGATCGCCTTGGCGGCGCGACGCTCGTTGGCGGTGACTTCGTCGAGCGGACGGCCGAACACCTCGGCCGCCGTCGCGCGGTGCACGTCGGCGCCTGATTCGAACGCGCGCACCAGGCCCGGGTCCTGCGACAGGTGGGCCATGATCCGCAGTTCGATCTGCGAGTAGTCGCATGCCACCAGCCTGCGCCCGGGCGGCGCGACGAAGGCGCGGCGGATGCGGCGGCCGTCCTCCGTGCGGATCGGGATGTTCTGCAGGTTCGGGTCGGAGGACGACAGCCGCCCGGTGGCGGCGCCGGCCTGGTGGTAGCTGGTATGCACCCGGCCGGTGTCCGGGTTGACCATCTCCGGCAGCTTGTCGGTGTAGGTGCTGCGCAGCTTGGCCAGGCCGCGGTAGTCGAGGATCACCCGCGGCAGCTCGTGCTGGTCGGCGATCGCCTCCAGCGCCTCCTCGTTGGTGGACGGCTGGCCCTTGGGCGTCTTCACCAGCGCCGGCAGCTTGAGCTCCTCGAACAGCAACGCGCACAGCTGCTTGGGCGAGTCCAGGTTGAACGGCCGGCCGGCCAGCTCGGTCGCGCGCTGCTGCGCGGCCAGCATGCGCCGCGACAGGTCCGCGCTCTGCCGGCGCAGTTCGTCCACGTCGACCCTGACGCCGTTGGCCTCGATCCGTTCGAGCACCTGCACCAGCGGCATTTCGATGTCGCGGTACACGCGATCCAGCGCGGGCTCGGCGGCCAGGCGCGGCGACAGGACGCGGTGCAGGCGCAAGGTGATGTCCGCATCCTCGGCCGCATAGCGGGTGGCGTCCTCGAGCGAGCACTGCGAGAACGGGATCTGCTTGGCGCCCTTGCCGCACACGTCCTCGTACTTGACCGTCTCGTACCCGAGGTGGCGCCGCGCCTGGCTGTCCATGTCGTGGCGCGCGTTGCCCGAATCGAGCACGAAGCTCTCCAGCAGGGTGTCGTCGGCGTATCCCGCCAGTTCCACTCCATGCCGGCGCAGCACGTGCAGGTCGTACTTGCCGTGCTGGCCGAGCTTGCGCACGGCCGGGTCCGCCAGCAGCGGACGCAGCAGGTCCAGCGCGACCGTGCGGTCGAGCTGTTCGGGAACCCCCGGGTAGGCGTGGCCCAGCGGCACGTAGGCGGCCTGCCCGGGCACCGCGGCGAAACTCACGCCGACCAGGCTGGCGCGCATCGGATCGAGGCTGTCGGTCTCGGTGTCGAAGGCGAACTGGCCGGCCTGGCGCAGGTCGGCGATCCAGGCCTGCAGGCGTTCGATGGTCGTCACCGTCTCGTAGGTGCCGGGCGCCGCCAGTGCCGGGTCCAGGCCCGCGGCGGCAGTGGCCGCCGGCGCGGCGAAGCCGCCGTTGCGGGCGCGGCCGGGTTCCTTCTCGGCGACGGGCAGCGACGGGCCGCCGCCGATGGCGCCGCCTTCCAGCTCCTTCAACGCCTGGTTGAAGCCGTAACGCGCGTACAGCGCCCGCAGCGCGTCGACCTGCGGCTCGCGCAGGCGCAGCGACGCCGGGGCCTGTTCGAGCGCCACGTCGGTGCGGATCGTGACCAGTTCGCGGTTCAGCGGCAGCCGCCCGAGCGCGGCACGCAGGTTGTCGCCGATCTTGCCCTTGACCTGCGCCGCGTTGGCGATGACGCCATCGAGGCTGCCGTATTCGGCCAGCCACTTGGCCGCGGTCTTCGGGCCGCACTTCTCCACGCCCGGCACGTTGTCGATGGCGTCGCCCATCAGCGCCAGCAGGTCGACGATCTGGCCGGCGTGGACCCCGAACTTGTCCATCACCGCCACGTCCGAATCCATCCGGCTGCCGCTCATCGTGTTGACCAGCGCGATCGAACCGGCGCCCGGCCCGGGCGCGCGCACCAGCTGGGCGAAGTCCTTGTCGCCGGTGGAGATGGTGACCTCCATGCCGTCGCCGGCGCCCTGCACGGCCAGCGTGCCGATCACGTCGTCGGCTTCCACGCCGTCGATGCGCAGGATGTCGATGCCCAGCGCGTGCACGATCTCGCACATCGGCTGCACCTGCGCGCGCAGGTCGTCGGGCATCGGCGGGCGGTTGGCCTTGTAGGCCGGATACAGGTCGTCGCGGAAGGTCTTGCCCGGCGCGTCGACGACGAAGGCGATGTAGTCGGGACGTTCCTTCAGCGTCGCGCGCAGCATGTTGACCACGCCGAACATCGCGCCGGTCGGCTCGCCCGCGGTGTTCGTCAGCGGCGGCAGCGCATGGAAGGCGCGATAGAGGTAGCTGGATCCGTCGATCAGGACTAGGCGTGTCATGCGGCCATTCTACTGGCCGGCCGGCGCACCCGCCGGCCGGCCGGCGGGGCGGCGCACGCGCCGCCTGCACGCGGGGCTGACGCATAATGCGTGCCTGCCCCGAGGAGACGCCGCCATGCGCAAGCCGCCTGTCACCGCCCCGCTGCTGGCCTCGCTGCTCGTCGCCGCCGGCCTCTCCGGCTGCGCCAGCGGCGGGGCGCCGGTCGACGTCAGCGGCGCCGACGTCGCCGTCCGCGACCTCGGCAACGGCGATACGCTCGAGGAGTACCGCGTGGCCGGCCAGCTGCGCATGGTCAAGATCACGCCCGCGCGCGGCGCGCCCTACTACCTGTACGACCGCGACGGCGACGGCGCGCTCGACCGCGACCAGGCCGACGACCTCCCGCAGACCTACTGGAAGCTGTTCTCGTGGTGAGTGCGGCCCCCGTCGACATCCGCCCGGCGGTCGACGCGGCGGCGCTGCGGGCGGCGTGGCCGGTGGTATCGCAGCTGCGCCCGCACCTGGACGCGGATGCGTTCGTGGCCCAGGCGCTGCGCCAGCAGGCCGAGGGCTGGCACGCGACCGTGCTCCATGCCGGGGGCGTCCCGCGCGCCTTCGCCGGCTGGCGACTGCAGGAAATGCTCGCCCACGGACGGTTCATGTACGTGGACGACCTGGTCACCGACGCGGCGGCGCGCAGCGGCGGCCATGGGCGGATGCTGCTGGACTGGCTGAAGGACGAGGCGCGACGCCAGGGCTGCACTAGCCTGCAACTCGACTCGGGCACCCAGCGCATCGACGCACACGCGTTCTACCTGCGCGAGCGGCTGCGGATCGTGTCGTTCCACTTCACGGCCGACCTCGGCGCCTGAACCGCTGAATCCCGCCGGCGTGCGTGCCGGCGCGGCGTGATTGCACGACAATGGCCCACCGCACGGATGCCGGTCCGTGCCATGGACAGGATTTCCACGATGTTGCGCTGGTTCGAAACCCGGCTGGACCCGTATCCGGCCGCCCCCGCCACCCAACCGCCGCGCTCGCTGTACGCGTTCTGCCGCCACTACACCCGCGGCACCGAACCCTGGCTGGTGCTGATGGCGCTGCTGACCACGGCCATCGCGGTGACCGAGGTGGCGCTGTACGCGTTCACAGGCTCGATCGTCGACCGGCTCTCCAGCCACACCCCGGCCACCTTCCTGCAGGAAGAGGGCTGGAACTTCGTGCTGATGGGCCTGGTGGTGCTGGTGGTGATGCCGGCGCTGAACCTGCTCAGCGCGATGGTCATCCACCAGACCCTGCTCGGCAACTTCCCGATGCGGATCCGCTGGCGGGTGCACCGCTACCTGCTGCGGCAGTCGATGGGCTACTTCCAGGACGAGTTCGCCGGGCGCATCGCCACCAAGCTGATGCAGACCTCGCTGGCGGTGCGCGAGACGGTGATCAAGCTGCTGGACGTGGGCAACTACGTCATCGTCTATTTCGGCGGCGCGCTGATCGTGGCGGCCTCGGCCGACTGGCGGCTGATGCTGCCGTTCGCGGCGTGGCTGGTGGCCTACGCCATCCTGCTGCGCTATGCCATCCCGCGCCTGAACAAGGTCGCCCAGGAACAGGCCGACGCGCGCTCGACCATGACCGGGCGGATCGTCGACAGCTACACCAACATCGCCACGGTCAAGCTGTTCTCGCATTCGCACCGCGAGGAGGACTACGCGCGCGAGTCGATGGGCGAGTTCCTCGGCACCGTGCACCGGCAGATGCGCCTGGCCACGATCGTCAACGTCAGCAACGACACCCTGAACATGCTGCTGCTGTTCGCGGTGGCGGCCACCGGCATCACCCTGTGGATGGACGACGCGGTGAGCGTCGGCGCGATCGCGGTGGCGATCGCCTTCGTGCTGCGGCTGATGGGCATGTCGCAGTGGATCATGTGGGAGATGTCGGCGCTGTTCGAGAACATCGGCACGGTGCAGGACGGGATCAACTCGATCGCACTGCCGGCCACCGTCGACGACGCGCCGGACGCGAAGGACATCGGCGTGGTCCGCGGGGACATCCGGTTCGACCACGTGACCTTCCACTACGGCAAGCAGGGCGGCGTGATCGAGGGCCTGGACCTGCACGTGCGCCCCGGCGAGAAGGTCGGCCTGGTCGGCCGCTCCGGCGCCGGCAAGTCCACCCTGGTCAACCTGCTGCTGCGCTTCTACGACCGCGAGGGCGGTGCGATCCGGATCGACGGCACCGATATCGCCACGGTCACCCAGGATTCGCTGCGCGCCTCGATCGGCGTGGTCACCCAGGACACCTCGCTGCTGCACCGCTCCGTCCGCGACAACATCCTGTACGGACGGCCCGACGCCAGCGAGGCCGAACTGGTCGACGCTGCGCGCCAGGCCAATGCCGACGGCTTCATCCAGGAGCTGGTCGACGCCAAGGGCCGGCGCGGCTACGACGCCCAGGTCGGCGAGCGCGGGGTGAAGCTGTCCGGCGGCCAGCGCCAGCGCATCGCCATCGCCCGCGTGCTGCTGAAGAACGCGCCGATCCTGGTGCTGGACGAGGCCACCTCGGCGCTGGACTCGGAAGTGGAAGCGGTGATCCAGGAGAACCTGTACCGGCTGATGCAGGGCAAGACGGTGATCGCGATCGCCCACCGCCTGTCCACCATCGCGGCGATGGACCGGCTCGTGGTGATGGACCAGGGCCGGATCGTCGAGCAGGGCACGCACGAGCAGCTGCTTGCCCATGGCGGCCTGTATGCGCAGCTGTGGCAACGCCAGTCCGGCGGCTTCCTGGAGCTGGAGGCGGAGGCCGAGGCCTCCGACTGAGCCGGCTCATCGCGGCGACGGCAGCTCCCGTCGCCGCTGCGCGCGCCCCAGCGCCAGCCCGGTGCCCGCCCAGGCCAGCGCGATGCCCGCACCGATGAACATCGCCAGCGACGGGTGTTCGCCCAGCAGGTCGAGCAGCCGCTTGACCCATCCGCTGAGCGCATCGCCACCGCGGTAGACCACGGTGTCGATGAAGTTCTTGGCCTTGTACTTCTGTTCGGCCGGCACGACGGTGTAGAGCATCTCGCGGCCCGGGCGCACGAAGGCGTACTCGCCGGCGCGGCGCGCGACCATCACCACGACGAACACCGCGAACACCGGCGCCAGCGCCAGCCACAGGAAGCCGGCCGCCATCACCAGCGGCACGCCGACCAGCAGCACGCCCACGCCCAGCCTCTGCGCGATGCGGCCGGTGACGAACAGCTGGGTGAGGATCGCCAGCGCCTGGACCACGGTGTCGATCAGGCCGAAGACCTGGGTCTGCCGTTCGCGGTCGGGGAACAGTTCGGCGACGAAGCGCGCCTGTTCGAAGTAGAGGAACGTGGTCACGGTGGCCAGCAACACCACGAACAGGGCGATGCCGAGCAGGAACGGCGAGCGGAACACGGCGGTGGCACCGGCGAACGGATTGCCGCCAAGCGGCTGCCGGCGCTGCACCGGCGCCTGGTCGCCCTCGAACGGATGCCGGTCGCGCCAGCGATGCAGCCACAGCGCCATCGCCGAGCTGGCGGCGATGAACAGCGACGAGAGCACGAGCAGGCCGCCGTGGCCCAGCGCCACCACCAGCAGCGTCGCCAGCAACGGCCCGAGCAGGCCGCCGGCGCTGGCACCGGCGGCGATCAGCGCGAACAGGCGCCGGGCCTCGGCGCTGGCGAACACGTCGGCCAGCACGCTCCAGGCCAGCGAGATCAGCAGCAGGTTGATCACCGAGACCCAGATGTAGAACGCCCGCCCCGCCCAGACGTTTTCCGGTTGCACGGCCAGGCTCGCGGCGAAGCCGAGCAGGCTGGCCACCACCAGCCCGAACACCCAGGGCACGATCGTCCGGCGCGGCACCTTCGAGGCGATCCAGCCGTACAGCGGCAGCACCGCCAGGGTCACGACGAAGGTACCGGTGAACAGCCATTGCAGGTTGTCCACGCCGCCGGCCACGCCCATGGTCTCGCGCACCGGCCGCAGCATGAAGTAGCCCGTGAACAGCAGGAAGAACATCGCCAGGCCGGCGGCGACCGCCGGCGCTTCGTGCGGGCGCACGCCGAACAGGCGCGACAGCCACGGCGTGGCGGGGGGCGTTGTGCTCATCCGGCGGGCCTCAGGCGGTGAACTTCGCCACCAGTTCCTGCTGCCGGGCCTGGCTCAGCAGCGGCCCGCGGCCGGCCTTGAGCTGGTCGAGCTGGCGCTCGGGCTTGCCGGTCGCCGGGATCACCACCGTCACCGCCGGGTGGCTGATCGCGAACTTCAGGAACATCTGCGCCCACGACGTCACCCCGGCCTCGGCCGCCCATGCGGGCAACGGCACGTCCTTGACCCTGGCGAACAGCTTGCCGTCGTCGAACGCGCGGTTGACGATCACCGCCACGCCCCTGTCCTGCGCCAGCGGCAGCACCGTCTTCGCCGCGCCGGTCGAGTTGACCGAGTAGTGGATCTGGATGAAGTCCAGCTTCTCGCCGCGCAGGATGCGCTCGAGTTCCGGCAGGCCGGCATCGGTGTAGTGGGTGACGCCCACGTACTTCGTCCTGCCCTGCGCCTTGAGCTCGCGCGCATAGGCCAGCTGGCGCTGCCAGTCGCGCAGGTTGTGGACCTGCAGCAGCTCGACCTTGTCGGTGCGCAGCCGGCGCAACGAGTCGGCCCATTGCGCCTCGGCGGCCTCGCGGCTGTCGGCGGCGATCTTGGTGGCGATGAACGCCTGCTTGCGCCAGCCGCCGTCGGCGAGCAGGCGGCCGACGACCTCGTCGGAACGGCCGTAGTTGGGCGACGTGTCGATCAGCCGGCCGCCGCCCTCGAAGAAGGCCTTCACCACCTGCTGCAGCTGCGCGTACTCGGGCGAGTCGAGGGCGACGTCGTAGCTGCCGGAGGTGCCGGCGCCGATCACCGGCAGCTTCTCGCCGCTCGAGGGAATCACCCGGGTCAGCATCGGGCCGGCCGCGGGCGTGGCGGCGAACAGGCGGGCCGGGCCGGCCATCGCGGCGAAGCCGGCGACGGCGGACGTGGCGAGCGCGGAATCGAGGAAACGGCGGCGCGAAGGCGAGTGCATGGCGTGACTCCCTGGCTGGCGGCGTGGTGTGGCCGGAAGCCCGATCCTAGCGCCCCGCCGCCTGCCCGCATGTGCACATCGGCACGGGCCGGGCGGCGGGCCCTCGCCGGCGGCGGCGACGGCCGGCCTGGGCGCGCGTGGTATCCTGCGCATCCCTCCTTGGGGAGTAGCCTGCTCGCGCTTCCTGCGCGCAGCGCCCTCGTCAACATACTCGGCCCGTTGCGGCCGTGGCGTGGGCAACCCGTGGTCCGGACGCGTCGCCGTCCGCGCCACCGGACTGGCGAGACCAACGGCCTGCCGGCGCGTCCGTGGTTGGACGCCGGCCGGCCGTGTCCGCCTTCCAGCCCGGGATGTTCCATGAACCTGCTTTCGATGCTGCTGATCGGCGTGGCGATGTCGACCGACGCCTTCGCCGCCGCGGTCGGCAAGGGCGCGGCGATGCAGCGCCCGCGTTTCCCCCAGGCGCTGCGCGCCGGCCTGATCTTCGGCGCGATCGAGGCCGTCACCCCCGTCATCGGCTGGCTGCTCGGCCACGCGGCCTCGCGCTACATCAGCGCATGGGACCACTGGATCGCGTTCGGCCTGCTCGGGCTGCTCGGCCTGCACATGATCTGGAACGGGCTCAAGCCGGAGGACGGCGATGCGGACGCGAGCCGCCACCACGGCTTCTGGAGCCTGGCCGCCACCGGGCTGGGCACCAGCATCGACGCGATGGCGGTCGGGGTGAGCCTGGCCTTCCTGGACGCGCCGATCGCGCTGGTCGCCGCGGTGATCGGCCTGTGCACCCTGGCCATGGTCACCACCGGCATCATGCTGGGTCGCGTGCTCGGCGCCCTGGCCGGCAAGCGCGCGGAGATCGTCGGCGGCGTGATCATGATCGTGATCGGCAGCGTGATCCTGCACGAGCACCTGATCGGCGCGGCCTGACCGCGGGCGTTCAGCGCACGACCAGCACCGGCACGCCGCAGTTCGCCAACACCGCCTGGGCCTGGCTGCCGAGCAGCACCCGCCCCAGGCCGCGGCGGCCATGCGAGGCCATCACCACCAGGCCCGCGCCGTGCTCGGCCGCGGCCTTCACGATCGCATCGGAGGGGAAGCCGTCGGGCACGTGCACGGTGCGGCAGGCGACGCCGAGGTCCGCTGCCCGCGCCGCCGCGTCCGCGAGGATCCGCTGTGCCGAGTCGGCGCAGCCCTCACGGTAGTCGCGATGCATGTCCGGGTCCGCGGACAGCGCCAGCGCGTCGTCGAACGCCGGCATCCACGGCTCGGTCACCGTGACCACGACCGCGGGAACCTGCAGCGCTGCGGCCAGCTCGAGCCCGTGCCGCAAGCCCTTGCCCGCGAGCTCCGAGCCGTCGGTGGCGATGAGGATGCTCGTGTACATGCGCGGCTCCGGCCATGGGACACCCGCATTGCACACCCGCCGCCGCCCGCAGGCAACCTGGATCGCCGCGGGCGGCCGCTTTCCGGCCCATGCGGGCCGTCGTCAGAGCGGCTGCAGGTTGGCGAAGGCCAACACCAGCCATTTGCTGCCGGCGTCGTCGAAGTTGACCTGCACGCGCGCATGCGCGCCACTGCCCTCGTAGTCGGTGACCACGCCGCGGCCGAAGCTGGCATGCATCACGCCCTGGCCGAGCTTGAGCGACGGCGTCTCCAGCACCGGATGGGCGACGCGCGGCGCGGCGGCCATCGGCCGGGCCACCTGGACGCGCGGACGGACCTCGTTGAGCAGGTGCCCGGGGATCTCGCGCAGGAAGCGCGAGGGCATGCCGTACATGTCCATGCCGTGGATGCGCCGGCTCTCGGCGTAGGTCATCACCAGCTTCTGCCGCGCGCGGGTGATGCCGACGTAGGCCAGCCGCCGCTCCTCCTCCAGCCGCCCGCTTTCCTCCAGCGACTTGCTGCTCGGGAACACGCCCTCCTCCACGCCGGCCAGGAACACCAGCGGAAACTCCAGGCCCTTGGCCGAGTGCAGCGTCATCAACTGGACGCCGTCCTCGTCGGCCTGGGCCTGGCCTTCGCCGGCCTCCAGCGCCGCATAGGACAGGAACGCGACCAGCTCGCTCATGCTCTCCTGGTCGTCGTCGAGCTCGGCGCGCGAGAAGCGCGAGGCGACCGAGACCAGTTCGTCCAGGTTCTCCAGCCGGGACTCGGCATCGAGCTGGCCGCGCGCCTCGCTGGCCCAGTGCTCGCGCAGGCCCGACCGCCCCAGCACGTGGTCCACGCGGTCCTTCAGCGCCAGGTCGGTGGTCTCCGCGTCCAGCGCCTCGACCAGGTTGAGGAACCCGGCCACGGCATTGCGCGCGCGCGCGGCCAGCGCATTCTCGGACACCAGCGCGGTGGCCGCCTGCCACAGCGAGACCGCCGAGTCGCGCGCGCGGCGGCGCACTTCGTCCAGGGTGCGGTCGCCGATCCCGCGTGCCGGCGTGTTCACGGTGCGCTCGAACGCGGCGTCGTCGGCCCGGTTGGCGACCAGGCGCAGGTAGGCCAGGGTGTCCTTGATCTCGGCGCGCTCGAAGAAACGCATGCCGCCGTACACGCGGTACGGCACCTGCTCGGCCAGCAGCACCTCTTCCAGCGCGCGCGATTGCGCGTTGCTGCGGTAGAGCACGGCCGCCTCGCGCCAGCTGCCACCATCGCGCACCCACTGGCGGATGCGCTCGACCACGAAGCGGGCCTCGTCCATCTCGTTGTAGGCCGCGTACACGTCCACCGGCTCGCCCTCGCCGCTGTCGGTCCACAGCTGCTTGCCGATGCGGTCGGGGTTGTGCGAGATCACCGCGTTGGCGGCGTTGAGGATGTTGGCGCTGGAGCGGTAGTTCTGCTCCAGGCGGATGGTCTTCGCCCCGGGGAAGTCGCGCAGGAACTGCTGCACGTTCTCGACCTTGGCCCCGCGCCAGCCGTAGATGGCCTGGTCGTCGTCGCCGACCACGAACACCCGCCCCGAGTCGCCGGCCAGCACGCGCACGAACGCGTACTGGATCGCGTTGGTGTCCTGGAACTCGTCGATCAGCAGGTCGCGGAAGCGGGCGCGGTAGTGGCCGAGCAGCGCCGGGTTGTCGCGCAGCAGCTCGTGGGCACGCAGCAGCAGCTCGGCGAAGTCGACCAGGCCGGCGCGGTCGCAGCGCTCCTGGTAGAGCTCGTAGGCGCGGCGCATCGATTCGGCCCACGGGTCGTTCACCGCCTGGATGTGCTGCGGGCGCCGGCCCTCGTCCTTCTGCGCGTTGATCCACCAGGCGATCTGCCGTGGCGGGAAACGGCCCTCGTCCAGTTCCAGCTGCTGGACCACGCGCTTGACCAGGCGCAGCTGGTCGTCGCTGTCCAGCACCTGGAAGGACTCGGGCAGGCGCGCCTCGCTCCAGTGCAGGCGCAGCAGGCGGTGGGCGATGCCGTGGAAGGTGCCGATCCACATGCCGCGCGCGCCATGCCGCAGCTGCGCGTCGGCGCGCGCGCGCATCTCCCCGGCGGCCTTGTTGGTGAAGGTGACCGCGAGGATCCCGTGCGCCGGCACGCCCTGGACCTCGTTGAGCCAGGCGATGCGGTGGGTCAGGACCCGGGTCTTGCCCGACCCGGCGCCGGCCAGGACCAGGTAATGGCCCGGCGGGGCGGAGACGGCTTCGCGCTGGGCGGGATTGAGGTCGTCGAGCAGGTGGGAGACATCCATCCCGCCATTTTACGCGGTGGCGCGGGCGCTTCCCTGAAGCCGACGACCCCATGGGGCGTCCGACCCGGCCGGGCGCGGCTCCGCGGGCGCTTCCCTGCGGAGCCGATCCGGGATCAGTGGTGCGCTTCGTGCTCGCGCTTGGCGCTGACGTTGGCCATCAGCTTGTCGGTCCAGGCAATACCGATAGCCGAGAGGATGAACACGCAGTGGATGATGGTCTGCCAGAGCACGCCGTCGGTGGTCAGCGTGCTGCAGCGGGTCGCGCCGATGTTGGCCGCAGCGGATGCCAGCAACTCCGGCGGGCAGAAGGGCAGGCCGTTCAGGGTGCCCGCGGCAATGAAGGTCTTGAGCAGGTGGATCGAGGAGATGCCGATGATCGCCATTGCCAGCTTGACCTTGAGTACCGAGGCGTTCACGTGGCTCAACCACTCGGGCTGGTCCGGATGGCCTTCCAGGCGCAGGCGCGAGACGAAGGTTTCATAGCCGCCGACGATCACCATGACCAGCAGGTTGGAGATCATCACCACGTCGATCAGCCCCAGTACGATCAGCATGATCTGCTGCTCGCCCAGTCCCACGGCCTCGTGGATCAGGTGCCACAGCTCCTTGCCGAACAGGAACACGTACACGCCCTGGGCCAGGATGAGGCCCAGGTACAGCGGCAGCTGCAGCCAGCGCGAGGCGAAGATCAGAGTGGACAGCGGGCTCAGGCGCGGCGCGCCGGTGGTCGGCTGGGTCATGGAATGGTGCGTTGCAGGAGGGAGGCCGCAGCGTAGCGGCCGCGGCCACGGCTGCCAAGCGCGGCCGGCTTACACTCGCAGGCCCGCCTGAAGGATGCGCGTCATGATCGACCTGTACTACTGGCCGACCCCGAACGGCCACAAGATCACCCTGTTCCTCGAGGAATCCGGGCTGCCCTACACGATCAAGCCGGTGAACATCGGCAAGGGCGACCAGTTCCAGCCGGACTTCCTGGCGTTCTCGCCGAACAACAAGATGCCGGCGATCATCGACCATGCCCCCAACGACCTGGGCGAGCCGATCAGCGTGTTCGAGTCCGGCGCGATCCTGGTCTACCTGGCCAACAAGACCGGCCGCTTCTTCGGCGGAGACGTGCGGCAGAAGGTCGAGGTCAACCAGTGGCTGATGTGGCAGATGGCCGGACTGGGGCCGATGACCGGACAGTACGGGCACTTCAACGTCTACGCGCCGGAAAAGATCGACTATGCGATCGACCGCTACACGCGCGAGGTGCAGCGCCTGCTCGGCGTGCTCGACCGCCGCCTGGCCGGCCGCGCGTTCATCGCCGGCGACGAGTACACCATCGCGGACATGGCCGCCTATCCGTGGATCAACCCCTACGCCAAGGCGCCGCTGGACCTGGAGCCCTACCCGGAACTGCGCCGCTGGCAGGCCGCCATCGCCGCGCGGCCGGCCACGCAGCGTGCCTATGCGCTGACCGCCCAGGTCAATCCGGACGCGGGCAAGCCGTTGACGGACGAGGAACGCAAGCAGCTGTTCGGTCGCTGACGGCGATCCGTCCCACGACCCGGGAGGCCGGGCTGCGGGGCGTGGGCGCCAACGAAAGCACCGGCCGCATGGCCGGTGCCCTTGAACCGGCGATGGCGTGCCGGTTCATGCGCCACGCGAAGCGCGCGGCGGCGGCGCGGCTCACACCGCCTGCAGCACAGCCTCGGGTACCGGTGCGGGCGCGTAGCTGCGCATGTAGTCCATGTGCATCGGCATCTGTCGCACCGTGTCGAGCACGTTGCCGCGGACATCGCCCAGGAACCGGGTCAGGTCCTCGCGGCTCATCACGTCGGCGGTCGGGTGGTAGCGCTTCGGCTGGATGCCCTGCCCCAGCATCACCTGGACCCAGGAGTTCACGCCGAACAGTTCGCCCGGCACGTGGTAGACCTCGCCGGTCTCGCGGAACAGCTCGATCCGGTGCCGCAGCGTATCGGGGATCTTCATCTCCGCGATCTCCTGCCAGTACGGCGAATCGCGCCGGTCGCTGACGTGGTAGTGCATCACCACGAAGTCGCGCACGTGCTGCAGCTCCTCGTTCAGGCGCGCGTTGTACTCGTCGACCGCCGGCTGGGTGATCACCTGCGGGAACGTCTGCAGCAGGCGAACGATGCCGCGCTGGATCAGGTGGATCGTGGTCGATTCCAGCGGCTCGATGAAGCTGCCGGCCAGGCCCAACGCCACGCAGTTCTTCGCCCAGCACTGCGCGCGCTGGCCCGGCCTGAAGCGCACCGGCCAGGGCTGCTTGATCACCTCGCCCTCGATGCTGCCCAGGAACTCCGCGCGGGCTTCGTCATCGCTCATGTGCCGGCTGGAATAGACGATGCCGTTGCCGACGCGGTGCTGCAGCGGGATCCGCCACTGCCAGCCGGACTTGCCGGCGATGGCGCGCGTGTAGGGCACCGCGTCGCGCACGGCCGTGGTCTGGGTGGCCAGCGCGCTGTCGTTGAACAGCCAGTGCGACCAGTCGGTGAAGCCCACCCCCAGGGCCTTGCCGATCAGCAGCGCGCGGAAGCCGGTGCAGTCGATGAACAGGTCGCCCTCGATCACCTCGCCGCGTTCGAGCTTGAGCGAGGCGATGCAGCCGTCGGCATCGGTGGCGACGTCCACGATCTTGCCTTCGACCCGCTTGCAGCCATGCCGCTCGCTGAAGCCGCGCAGGTAGCGCGCGTACAACGCCGCGTCCATGTGGTAGGCGTAGTTGACGTGGTAGCGCGGCAGGTGCGAGAAACGGTCCTGAAGCGCGGCCTGCAGCTCGATGCAATAGTCGCTGTACCCGCTGGCGATGCCTTCCTTGCGCCCGCGCAGCCAGAAGTTCTGGAAGCCCGCCGACCAGTGGTCCTTGCCGCTGATGCCGAAGGAATGGATGTAGCGGTGGTTCACGTCCTTCCAGTTCTCGAAGGAGATGCCCAGCTTGACCGTGCCCTGCACCGCGGCCATGTACTCCTGCTCCTTGATGTCGAGCAGGCGGTGGAAGGTGACCAGGGTCGGGATCGTCGCCTCGCCGACGCCGACGGTGCCGATCTCCTCCGATTCCACCAAGGTGATGTCGAGCGTCTTGCCGAGGACCTTGGACAGGGCGGCGGCGGCCATCCAGCCGGCGGTGCCGCCGCCGGCGATGACGACGCGCTTGACGGGACGGGGCGTGATCACGGATTCGGAATCGGTCATGTCGTGGATACTCAACGGTCCAGGCGCCTGAGCAGCAGCGCCCTGAGGTGGCGCACGCGGGCCTCGTCCATCGGGGCGAGCGCCCGGCGCGCGGGTTCGGGAATGTGGCCGGCGGCCTCGGCCTCGTCGTAATCGAACACGTAGTGCGCGAACACGTCCTTCCAGATCGCGCGCTCGACCGGCGGCAGGTCGCGCACGCTCATGATCGCCAGCATCAGCGCGTTCATCGGCGTGTCCATCCACGCCGGGGACTGCCGCCACCAGTAGTTGACCAGTACGTTGAAGGCTTCCAGCCCCTCCATGTGGTGCCACCACATGCTCGGGATCAGCACGGCATCGCCCGGCTCGAGCACCGCGCCGCGCGCATGGCGCAGGGCTTCGGCGAACTTCGGGAAACGGGCGTGGTCCGGCGCGTGGAAGTCGACCAGGCTGACCGCCTGCCCGGCGGGCGTATGGTCGAGCGGCCCGATGTAGAGGTTCTCCAGCTGCGACGGCGGGAACAGCGTCACCCGCCGGCGTCCGGCGACCACGCACGCCAGGTTGTCCGGCACGTCCTGGTGGGCGGGGATGCGGCTGCGGTTGCCGATCCAGATGCTGGCCAGCGGATCTCGGCCACCCAGGTCGATGGCGTTCTCGCCGCGGAAGCCCGGCAGGAACGTGTCGACCGTGGTCGAGGCAACGTAGATCGATGGCGGCGCCGGATCGTCCAGGTACTTGCGCAACGTGTCCAGCGCGACCGCCAAGGGGATCTTCTCGCGGCGGAAGTTGAAGCCGTCGATGTCCTCGTCGTAGAACACGCGGCCGGCCGCCTCCGGCGGGGCCACGGTGGCCACGACCGGCATGCCGCCGTGGTCGAAACGCTTCAGGTAGGCGATCGCGGCCGGCACGGACCGACGCGCGGCCTGGACCATCGGCCATCGTCCGACCAGGTCCCGCAGCACCAGCGGCTCGGGCGAGCGCAGCACTTCGTCCGGCAGCGCATCCGGCGCCAGGCCGGCGATCTCGCGGATGGGCTCAGCGACCGGCAGCACGGCGGCGGTTCATGCGCTCGATCAGGTCGCGGAAGCGCGACAGCGAGGCCAGCACCATGAAGATGGGCAGCAGGTGGCCTTCTCGGGACAACTGTTCGAGCGCGGCGCCGTCCAGGGCCTGGAGCCGTCGTTCGTCGATGGTGTGGAAGCCGGCCAGGCGGTTGTCGGAACCGTCGTCCAGGCGGATGTCCAGGACGAACGATTCGAGCAGCTGGTGCGACTGCAGCGCCTCGACGAACGCAGGGGTCGCGAGGACGCCGTCGTGCAGGGCGAGCAGCACCGAACGGATGCGCTCGAGGTACCCGGTGCCGCCGCCATGGTCGTGGAACAGCGCTTCGCCACGTCCGCTGCGGACGCGCGGATGGTCCAGGTCGATGTGGACGAGGCGTTCTTCGCCCGAGACGCCTATCAGGAAGGGCTGCCGCTGGACCGAAAGGGGCACGTAGCCGGCGTCCCAGCGGTCGCCCTGCAGGAACAGGTTCTCGTCCTGCCGCAGGCCGAGCAGGGCCAGCGGCTGGAAGCCGCCCGCGGCATCTCGGTGGAACACGATCGGGTAGTGCGCCTGCAGGTCGCGGAACTCCGCCGGGAACGTGAGGGCGACCATGACGTCGTCGCCGAGCGCCGCGCCATGCCCGGCCTCGACGTGCAGGCCGCGGTGGTCGGCATTGTTCAACAGGACGTGCTGGCTCATCGGCTCACGTGTCGTCGGGACGCAGGGCGCCGCGTCCTGCGGCATCGTGCCCGATCCATGGGCCCGAAGAAAGCCGGGCCCGTGTGTGCGGGCCCGTGGAATGGAGGGCTGCCGGCGGCAGCCCTCCCGACCGCGCGACCTGGGAGGCATCGCGCGGCCCTGACGCCGGAGAGGAGGCGTCAGAAGCGGTAGCGCACGCCGAACATGTAGCGCGGACCGGTCTGGGTGGCGAAGCGCACCATGTTCTCGTGGCGGGCGTGGATGCGCTGGGTCTCGTCGGTGAGGTTGATGCCTTCCAGGCTCAGCGTCAGGTTCTCCATGACCTCGTAGCTGACGATCGCATCGACCTGCCCATAGGCTTCCGTCCAGTTCGGGTTCGGCGGAGTGCCGCCGCCGCCGATGCCGTTGAGGAACTCGTCGCGCCAGTTGTACGCCACGCGCACCTGCCAGGCGTTCTTGTCGTAGAACGCCACCAGGTTGGCCGAGTCGCTCAGGCCGACCATCGGGTACTGCGTGCCGAGGTCGCTGTTGTCGAAGGTCAGGCCGGAGTCCACCTTGGTGTAGTTCGCGGCCAGGCCGAAGCCGGACTCGCCGAACACGTGCTGGACGTTGACCTCGAAGCCGTCGAGGTGGTCGGACCGCTGGTTGGCCGGGGTGGTGATGTCGAACCCGGCGATCGGGTCGCCCGGCTGGCCGACGATCGTGCCGGTCCGCTCGCCGGCCGCGTTGGTCCCGGTCATGGTGACGCCCGGCTGGCCGTTGAAGGTGTCGAAGATGTAGTTGCGGATGCAGACCATGTCGCCCGCCGAGCAGCCGGCGCCGGTGGGGCCGCCGTTGGCGAGCGCGGCGTTCCAGTACGCGCCGCCCACCGGCGTGTGCAGGTCGAATGGCGTCTCGCGCACGATCGTGTCGCTGATGAAGTTCTTGATGTTCTTGCGGAAGTAGCCGATCGAGGCATAGCTCGATTCGCCGTAGTACCACTCCAGCGACAGGTCGAAGTTGCGCGAGAGCAGCGGCTCCAGCGCCGGATTGCCGCTGCTGCCGTCGCCGCCGTCGACGCGGACGATGTTGGCCAGCCGCTGCCCGCCCTGGATCTGCTGCCAGCCCGGGCGGCCGATGGTCTCGCTGTAACTGGCGCGGGCCACCACCTCGTCGGTCACGTGCAGCGCCAGGTCCAGGTTCGGAAGGAAGTAGTCGTACTCGCCCTCCAGTTCGGTGAAGCCCTGGCCCGGCTCGTACGTCACGTACATCTCGTTGGCCGAGTCCCAGGAGATGCCATTGGCGATGCGCACCAGCGCCGACGAATCGACGTCGGTCTGCTCGTAGCGCACGCCGGCCGCCACGTCCAGCGGCATCGACCAGTCGAAGCTGGTCGTCCACTGCACGTACGCACTCTTGGACTTCTCGGTGGTGCGCAGGTCGTCGGTGAACTGGGTCGGCATCTCATAGCAGCTGGCGCAGCCGGAAGCCGCGATGGCCGCCTGGC
Organism: Pseudoxanthomonas fibrivorans; assembly: GCF_041464125.1. Taxonomy (NCBI): domain Bacteria; kingdom Pseudomonadati; phylum Pseudomonadota; class Gammaproteobacteria; order Lysobacterales; family Lysobacteraceae; genus Pseudoxanthomonas; species Pseudoxanthomonas fibrivorans. The sequence continues at coordinate 2,439,915 of NZ_JBGNUG010000001.1, forward strand.
GCAGGCGCTCGAAGTCGAACACCAGGAAGCCGTCGGTCCAGTCGATGTTGCCCGGCTTGCCGAAGCTGTCGAAGTAGCGCGACATGTTGTCCGGGGTGAAGATGCTGTCGTCGTAGTCGGCCGGCGTGCCCACGCCACCCCACGTATCGCGCTGCATCACCGCCGCGGCGGTGCGGTTGTTGACCTCGGTGGCGGCGATGCCGAAATCCAGCCCGGAGTAGTCGCCGAACTTGAAGCGTCCGTCGGCCTGGAACTGCTCCACTTCGGACTTGTTGTAGCTGTTCTGGAAGACCGAGCCGGTGACCAGCGCGGCGGAGGCCGGCGGCGACGCCATGCCCGGCGGCAGGACCACGTTGATGATCGGGATCTCGCCGCTGTAGTCGACGGTGGTGTTGCCGCGCACGTAGGCGGCCATGCCCAGCACGCCGGCCGAGCCGAGGTGGCTGTCGGGACGCGATTCGGCGCTGGAGTTGTGGTAATCGAAGGACAGGCTGAGCGCGTCGTTGACCTCCCACTCGACGTTGAAGCCGAGCGAGTCGCCGCTGTTCTTGGTCGCCAGCTGCATGCCGCCCATCGACAGGTCGGCGTTGTTGTATTCCTCTTCGTAGATGATCGGCGCGGCGACCGGGCCGTCGGTCCAGGAGCTGTCGCCGGCGGTCTGGCTGAACCACACCGACAGTTCGCTGCGCTGCTGCTGGACCTTGTTCTCCATGTACGCGTAGTCCAGCGTCGCGGTGACGCTGTCGTTCGGCGCCCACTGCATGGTCAGCTGGCCGTTGGTGCGCTGCCGTTGCACGCCGTTGACGCTGTAGGCGGTGTTCTGCGGACGGGCATAGACGTCGTCCGGGCCGGGACGGTTGGTGATCCGGTCCGAGTAGCCCTGGCCCGGCTGCGGCAGTGCGTTCCAGCTGTTGGAGTCACCGGGGAAGGTGATCCAGCCGTCCGCGACGCTGGCCTGGCTGTAGCCGGACTCGCGCTCCTGGTAGCTGCCGCTGAGCATGATGCCGAAGGTGCCGTCGGCGTAGGTGTTGCTGAAGATGCCCGACACTTCCGGCGTGACGATCGCACCCGGGTAGCTCTGCGGCAGGTTGCGGGCCGAGGTGTCGTGGACCGCCTTGAAGCCGACGCTGGCCAGCGGCTCGCTCAACTCGAGCGGACGCACGGTCTTGACGTTCAGCGTCGCGCCGATGCCGCCGGTCGGCAGCTCGGCGCGGCCGGTCTTGTGCACTTCGATCGCGGAGATCGCCTCGGCGGCGATGTTGGCGAAGTCGAAGGAACGCGAGTTGGAGGTGCCGCCGCCGCCCGGGCCGAGGTTGGACGCCGGCATCTGGCGGCCGTTGAGCAGCACCAGGTTGAAGTCCGGGCCTACGCCGCGGACAGTGACCTTGGAGCCTTCACCGCTGGACGTGCGGTCGATCGACACGCCGGAGATGCGCTGCAGCGCCTCGGCCAGGTTGGTGTCGGGGAACTTGCCGATGTCCTCGGCGACGATGCCGTCGACGATGCCCTGCGCGTCGCGCTTGAGGTTCATCGACGAGGTGAGGCTGGCGCGGATGCCGGTCACCACCACCGTATCCAGCTCGGTGGGGTCGGCGCTGGCGCCAGGCGTGGCGGTGGCGGCCTGCGTGGCCTGCTCCTGCGCGGCGACGTGGGCCGCCGGCGCCAGGGCCAGCAACAGTGCCGATGCGAGCAGCCGCTTCTTGGGCATGGCTTGCACGTGCTTCATGGATCTTCCCTCCCGGAATCACACGAATAGATATGAGTTGTGGCCCGCGACTGTCCCCGGACAGTGCGCCGACGCGGCGGATTAGAGGCCCCGTCTGACAGCGTTGTCAAACTTCGGCGTGGCCACCCCGCCGGATTCCCCAAAAAGCGCAAAAACTCCCGCATCCTGATGTTGCGTGGCAACAAAGAACAGCGCTGTCATGCGCAAAAACGGCAGGGAGGTATGCCGGTATGGTAGCGCTAACCATTTGATTTGGCTAGCAGCCCTGTCTGGGTCGCCCGTCAATGTCAAGAACTTCGGACCTGGGCAGGGCCGCCGCCAGAGAGCGCCAATGGGGCTCGAAGGCAGACCGATGCGCGTCGGACCGTCACTTCGGTTCTTGTAAACATTTATGCTGTTTTGGACGATGTTCAATGGAGATGCCGCCATATTCCCCACGGGCCATGATGCTATGTCGACAACGCTGTCATGCAGCAGGACAGGGGATGCTGTCCATCGGACATCGGGAGGACAGCGGACAGGACGCTGCGGACAGGGGGAGTCCTGCGGGCACCCGTGACGCCCCTACTACAATCCGCATCAATGGAATCGCTCCGGACCCACGCATGCGCCCCGCCCTGTCGGTATTGCTGATGACCCTGCTCGCCACCGCTCCGCTCCACGCCGCGAAACTGACCCTGGAGGCCATCACCGGACCGGCGCCGCTGTCCGGGCCGACCCTGATGAAGCCCCAGGTTTCGCCGGACGGCGCACGGGTGACCTTCCTGCGGGGCAAGGACGGCGACCGCAACCGACTGGACCTGTGGGAATACGACACCGCCAGCGGCCACACCCGCCTGCTGGTGGATTCGAGCGTGGTGCTGCCCGGCAACGAGACGCTCAGCGACGAAGAGAAGGCGCGGCGCGAGCGCCAGCGCATCGCCGCCTACTCCGGCATCGTCGACTACCAGTGGGCGCCGGGCGGGCGGGCGCTGCTGTTCCCGCTCGGCGGCGAGCTCTACTACTACGATCTCGACAGGACCGGCAGCGCCGCGGTGCGCAAGCTGACCCGCGGCGCGGGCTTCGCCACCGATCCACGGATCTCGCCGCGCGGCGGCTTCGCCAGCTTCGTGCGTGGACGCAACCTCTGGGTGATCGACCTGGCCACCGGCAGGGAGATCCAGCTCACCCGCGACGGCGGTGACGCGGTCGGCAACGGCGTGGCCGAGTTCGTGGCCGACGAGGAGATGGACCGCCACACCGGCTACTGGTGGGCGCCCGACGACAGCGCCATCGCGTTCGCGCGCATCGACGAATCGCCGGTGCCGGTGCAGAAGCGCTACGAGGTCTATGCCGACCGCACCGACGTGGTCGAGCAGCGCTATCCGGCCGCGGGCGACGCCAACGTGGCGGTCCGGCTCGGCGTGATCGCCCCGAAGGCCGGCGCGAAGCCGGCCTGGGTGGACCTCGGCGAGGAGCAGGACATCTACCTGGCGCGGGTCGACTGGCGCGATCCGCAGCGCCTCACCTTCCAGCGGCAGTCACGCGACCAGAAGCGGCTCGACCTGGTCGAAGCGAGCTTGGCCACCGGCAGGCAGCGCATCTTGGCGACCGAGCGCTCGGACACCTGGGTGCCGTTGCACAACAGCCTGCGCTTCCTGCCCGACGGGCGCTTCCTGTGGTCGTCCGAACGCAGCGGCTTCCAGCACCTGTACCTGGTCTCGGAGGACGGCGCGGCATCGACGCCGCTCACGTCCGGCGAGTGGGTGGTCGACGAAGTGCTCGCGATCGATCCGAAGGCGGAATACGTGTGGTTCGCCGGTACGCGCGATTCGCCGCTCGAGAAGCACGTCTACCGCGTGCCGCTGGCCGGCGGCGCGGTGGAGCGCCTGTCGCGGGAACCGGGCATGCACGCGGCCAGCTTCGCGCGCAACGCCAGTGTCTACGTCGACAGCTGGTCGGCCCCCGGCACGCCACCGCAGATCGAGCTGTTCGGCAGCGACGGTACCCGCCTGGCCACCCTGCTGCGCAACGACCTGGAAGATCCGGCGCATCCCTACGCGAAGTACCGCGACGCGCAGCGCCCGGTGGAATTCGGCACGCTCACCGCTGCCGACGGCCGCACGCCGCTGCACTACAGCCTGATCAGGCCGGACGGTTTCGATCCGGGGAAGAAGTACCCGGTGGTGGTGTTCGTGTACGGCGGCCCGGCCGCGCAGACCGTGACCCGGGCCTGGCCGGCGCGCAGCGACGCACTGTTCAACCAGTACCTGGCCCAGCGCGGTTACGTGGTGTTCTCGCTGGACAACCGCGGAACACCCCGCCGCGGGCGCGACTTCGGCGGCGCGCTGCATGGCAGGCAAGGCACGGTCGAAGTGGACGACCAGCTGCGCGGCGTCGAATGGCTGAAGTCCCAGGCCTGGGTGGATCCGGCACGGATCGGCGTGCACGGATGGTCCAACGGCGGCTACATGACGCTGATGCTGCTGGCGCGCACGGACGCCTACGCCTGCGGCGTAGCCGGCGCGCCGGTCAGCGACTGGGGGCTCTACGACACCCACTACACCGAGCGTTACATGGGCCTGCCCGCGTCCAACCCGGACGGCTACCGCGAGGCGCGCGTGCTCGCCCACATCGACGGCCTGGTCGGCGAGGGCGCGCCCAGGCTGTTGCTGGTGCACGGCATGGCCGACGACAACGTGCTGTTCACCAATTCGACCGCGGTGATGTCCGCGCTGCAGCAGCGCGGGCAGCCGTTCGAGATGATGGCCTACCCGGGCGCCAAGCACGGCCTCTCCGGCAAGGACGCATTGCACCGCTATCGGCTGGCGGAGGACTTCTTCGCCCGCTGCCTGCAGCCGTAGCCATCGGCGTCCGGCGCCGGCCTGGGCCGGACGCCGCGCTTCGTCAGCGCGGCCGGGTCGGCGTGGCGGGCGCGGGCAGGGCGTCGGTCGCGGGCGCCGCGGCCGGACCCGACTCGGGCATCGTCGGCACCGCGCCCGGCGGTACCCAGATCGCCATGCCGACCGCCTTGCGCTGCTGGGTGGGAATGCCGATGCCGACGCCGCCGTAGGAACTGCTGCCCCAGCTGCCGCCGCCCACCGACACGCCGCCACCGGACGAGCCGGACGAACCGACGCCCATCAGCACCACGCCGTTGGCGCCCAGCGCCGCGGCCTCGGCCTTGAGCCGGGTCACCGCCGAATCGGTCTGCCCCTGGGTGCCGAAGCCGATCGCGCTGCTGGCCTCGATCTGGGCGATTTCCTGCGACCCGACCGGGACCACGGTATAGAGGCGGACCTGCGCGGGATCGATGGCGGGGCGGGCCTGGCCGACCATGACCTTGGATGCCCCGGCGCAGCCGGACAAGGCCAGGACGACGGCGACGGTGGCGATCAGTCGGTGCATGGCAATCCCCCTGGAGTCGGTGGAGCGGCCATGTTCGGACGCCCCGGGTGAATCGGCCGCGAACCCGCGGCGACGCTTCCTGAATCGTTGAATCCCCGCTGCGCCCGGCGTCGGCGCGGTCCCGTCGGGCGGTACCGCCGGCAACCGTCGCCGATCGCGCGCGCAACGGCTATCGTGCGCGGCCTTCCGCCGCCCCGCAACTCGCCCTCCGATGATCGTCCGACCCCGTCCCCGCAGCTGGCAACTGCTCTACATCATGCGCGGCTCCATCGTTCCGGCGATCGCGCCGAAAGTGGCCGTGATCTTCCTGCTCGGCCTGGCCTTGTCGCTGCTGGCCGAGCGCGTGCCGCTGCCCGGCATCGACCGCCTCGGGGTGGCGCCGTTCACCCTGCTCGGCCTGGCCCTGTCGATCTTCCTCAGCTTCCGCAACAACGCCTGCCACGAGCGCTGGTGGGAAGGCCGCAAGCTGTGGGGCCAGCTGGTCTACGAAAGCCGCAGCCTGGCCCGCGAGTGCAATGCGCTGCTGGCCGACGACCCGCGGCTGCGCGCTCGCGTGCTTCGCCTGGCCACCGGCTTCGCCCACGCGCTGGCCGCGCGCCTGCGCGATGGCGACAGCCGCGCCGCGGCAGCGCCCTGGGTGGATCCGGAGTTCGAGGCGGACCTGGCGGCGCGCGACAACGTGCCGGACGCCCTGCTCGCGCTGGCCGCGCGGGAGCTGGCCGCTCCGCTCCGCGATGGCCGCCTGCCACCCTACCTGTACGCCGTGTTCGAGGCGCGGCTGACCGCGATGTCCTCCATCCAGGCCGGCTGCGAGCGGATCCTGACCACGCCATTGCCGTTCGCCTACACCCTGCTGCTGCACCGCTTCGCCTGGCTGTTCTGCGTGCTGCTGCCGCTCGGGCTGGTCGGCGCGCTCGGCTGGGCGACGCCGTTCGTGTCGGCGCTGCTGGCCTACGCGTTCTTCGGCCTGGACCGGCTCGGCGACGAGCTGGAGGACCCGTTCGGGCTGGAGCCCAACGACCTGCCGCTGGACGCGCTGGCACGCACGATCGAGATCGACCTGTTCGACGCGCTCGGCGAGCGCCCGCTGCCGGCACCGCTGGAGCCACGGGGGTACGTGCTGCGCTGAGCGGCCGGGGCGTGCCGGAACCGGGGGCGTATCATGGACGCCTGTTTTCCGCGGAGTCGCCGATGAGCTTCCCCCACGTCCGCCTGCGGCGCATGCGCCGCGACGACTTCTCGCGCCGGCTGATGCGCGAGCACGTGCTGACCAGCAACGACCTGATCTACCCGGTGTTCGTGCACGAGCAGACCGGCCGCGCGCCGGTGCCCTCGATGCCGGGGGTGGAACGGCTGTCGATCGACGAACTGCTGCGGGTGGGCGAGCAGGCGCTGGAACTGGGCGTGCCGGTCCTGGACCTGTTCGGCGTGCCGGACGCGGCGGCCAAGACCGCCGACGGCCGCATCGCCTGGGACGAGGACGGGATCATCCCGCGCGCGATCCACGCGCTGAAGTCGCGCTTCCCCGAGCTGGGCGTGATGACCGACCAGGCCCTGGACCCGTACACCACGCACGGCCAGGACGGGCTGATCGACGAATCCGGCTACATCCTCAACGACGCCACCATCGAAGCGCTGGTGAAGCAGTCGCTGGTGCATGCCGCCGCCGGCGCAGACATCCTCTCGCCGTCGGACATGATGGACGGGCGCATCGGCGCGATCCGCGGGGCGCTGGAATCGGCCGGTTTCATCAATACCCGGATCATGTCGTACGCGGCGAAGTACGCGTCGGCGTTCTACGGCCCGTTCCGCAGCGCGGTCGGCAGCGCGGGCAACCTCGGCAAGGGCAACAAGTTCACCTACCAGATGGACCCGGCCAATTCCGACGAGGCGCTGCGCGAGGTCGAGCTCGACATCGCCGAGGGCGCGGACATGGTCATGGTCAAGCCGGGCCTGCCCTACCTGGACGTGATCCGGCGGGTGAAGGACGCGTTCGGCGTGCCGACCTTCGCCTACCAGGTCAGCGGCGAGTACGCGATGCTCAAGGCCGCCTCGGCCAACGGCTGGATCGACGAGAAGGCCTGCGCGATGGAAGCGCTGCTGGCGTTCAGGCGCGCCGGCGCCGACGGCGTGCTGACCTACTACGCGCTCGACGCCGCGCGCTGGCTGCGCGAGGGCTGAGCGCTCAGCCGCCGGATGCGGGCTGGCATCCGTCCTGGCCGCGCACGGTCGGCAGCACGATCCGGTAGATGTCGGTCTTCCCGGCCTTCGGCGAACGCGCCGTGCCGGTGACCGTGCCTTCGCCCGGCCGCGAGGGATCGGCCACCGGCGCACGCGTGTAGCCGCCGTCGGTGTTGAACGACAGCGTCCACGGCTCGGCCCCGGCGTACTTCTTCCCATCGCAGGCCGACACGTACAGCCGTGCGGTGCCAGCCGCTTCGTCGCCGCGCGAGAACAGCAGCGCCCGCCCGCCGTCCAGCCAGGCCGCGTCGATCTCGTCGGCGGCAGTGTTGGCGCCCGCGATCGGCACCGCCGCGGCATCGCCCTCCAGCGGCGCCCGGTAGAGGTCGTAGCCGCCCTCGCCACCCCGCCGGTCGCTGGCGAATACCAGGCCGCGCCCGTCGGCGGAGGGGGTCGGCGAGCGCTCCTGGCCACGGCTGTTGATGCCGTCACTCAGCCGCTCCGGGCTGCCGAACCCGCCATCGGCCCGGACCGCCACCCGGTACAGGTCGCGGCCGCCGGCGCCGCCGGGCCGGTCGGAGACGAAGTACAGCCAGCGCCCGTCGGCGCTGAACATCGGTTCGGCTTCCAGGGCCGGGGTGTTGAACGGCAGCGGTTGCGGGTCCAGCCAGCGTTTGTCCTCGTTGCGCGCCTGCCACAGGTCGCCGCCGCCCGGCCCGCCGGCGCGGTCGCTGCCCCACACCATGCGCCGGCCATCCGGGGACACCGTGCCGCGCAGTTCGGCGTCGCGGGTGGACACCGTCCAGATGCCCTCGATGCCGTACTCGGCCAGCTGCGCCAGCGCGGGGCCCGGGAGTAGACTGATGGCGACGGCGACGCCCAGTGCACGCTTCATGGTGTTCGCTCCCGGCAGGCTTTCCTCATTCCGCGGATTCTTACCACGCCATGTCCATCGCCCGATACGCCGTCTTCGGCCATCCGATCAGCCATTCGCTTTCGCCCCGCATCCACGCCACCTTCGCCCGCCAGCTCGGCATCGCCCTGGAATACGCCGCCATCGACGCGGCCCCGGTCGAGTTCGCCGCCACGCTCGAGCGCTTCGCCGGCGAGGGCGGGCGCGGAGCCAACGTGACCCTGCCGCTGAAGGAGGCTGCCTTCGCCCTGTGCGCGCGCACCACCGACCGCGCCCGTCGAGCCGGTGCGGTCAACACGCTGACCCGCAACGACGGCCACTGGCACGGCGACAACACCGACGGCGCCGGCCTGGTGCGCGACCTGACCGGCCGCCAGGGCCTGGACCTGCGCGCGCGCCGCGTGCTGCTGCTGGGGGCCGGGGGTGCCGCCCGCGGGGTAGCGCCGGCGCTGCTCGATGCCGGCATCGGCGAACTGGTGGTGGTCAACCGCACGCCCGAACGCGCCGATGCCCTGGCCGATGCGCTCGGCGAGCCGGCGCGCGCCCACTCGCGCTACTGGCAGGACCTGCGCGAGCTCGGCGATTTCGAGCTGATCGTCAACGCCACCTCCGCCGGGCGCGGCGAAGGCGCCGGCTTCAGCGCCCCACTCTCGCTGGTCAACAGCCGCACCCTGGCGGTGGACGTGAACTACGGCGAGGCGGCGATCGACTTCCTGGCCTGGGCCCGCGCAGCCGGCTGCCACGACGTGGTCGACGGTCTGGGCATGCTGGTCGAGCAGGCGGCCGAGGCCTTCGAGCAGTGGCACGGCGTGCGGCCGCAGACCGATGCGGTCTACGCGGCCCTGCGCGAGCGCGACCCGGTGCTGGTGACGGCGGACTAGCCGTCCGTGCCCGGACGCTGAACCGAAGCCCAGCGACAAGGCGGTTCTTCGACTCCGTTCACGGCGCCGCGGGGCGGCGACGGGTATCTAGCGCATACCCGCGGCGTCGAGCGCCGCCCACGTCCGTCAGGAAACCGACCATGAAACGTGCCATCGCCCTTTCTTCCCTGATCATGGCCGGCCTGCTGGCCGTACCCGCACTCGCCGCGCCGCCGGAGGGCAAAGGCCACGGCAAGGGCCACGGCAACGGCAAGCCGACCCATGAACATTCCAGCCCGTCCGGCGTGCGCGTGGACGCCGATGTCGGCGGCCTGGTCTCGGTCAGCATCGGCACGGGCGACGCCCGCCGCATCGCCGAGCGCCACGGCTACGTCGGCTACGCCCCGCTGCCGCCGGGCATCCGCAAGAACCTGGCCCGCGGCAAGCCGCTGCCGCCGGGCATCGCCAAGAAGATGGTGCCGGGCCCGATGCTGCGCGACCTGCCGGTCTATGCCGGCCACGAATGGCGCGTGGCCGGCGACGACCTGATCCTGGTGTCGCTGGGCAGCGGCCTGGTCGTCGAAGTGATGGGCGACATCTTCCGCTGACCGCGGCTCCCGCCATGCCGTCCGGCGAGCATGCCGCCGGACGTGCGCGGGCGGCCGCAGCGGCTAGCATGGCCGCATGAGAATCCCGCCGACCCCGCTCCTCCTGACCTGCCTCGTCGCCGGCCTCGTCGCTGGCCTCCCGGCCGGCGCGCTCGCCGCCGATGCCGCCGCGCGCCCGCGGGCGCGCGAGGTCGGCATCGCCATCGGCACGCTGCCGCCGGGTCCGCGCAACGCGATCACGGACGTCGAGGGCGTCGGCGTCGGCCATGCCACTTTCGCGCAGGGCACGCGCTTCAACACCGGCGTCACCGCGATCGTCCCGCACCGCGGCAACCTGTTCCGCGAACGGGTCCCGGCGGCGATCGTGGTCGGCAACGGCTTCGGCAAGCTGCTCGGGGTGACCCAGGTGCAGGAGCTGGGCGAACTGGAAACGCCCGTCCTGCTGACCGGCACGCTCGGTGTCTGGAAGGTGGCCGACGCGATGGCTTCGCACCTGCTCGCGCAGCCGGGCATGGAGCAGGTGCGCTCGATCAACCCCGTGGTCGGCGAGACCAACGATGGCTGGCTCAGCGACATCCGCGCGCGCCCGGTCGGCGCCCACCAGGTGGAGCAGGCGCTGTCGCGGCTCTCGTACGCCGAGGTCGAGGAGGGCGCGGTGGGCGCGGGTGCCGGCACGGTCGCGTTCGGCTGGAAAGGCGGCATCGGCACCAGTTCGCGCCGGCTCGGGGCCGCCCAGGGCGGCCATACCGTCGGCGTGCTGGTGCAGAGCAACTTCGGCGGGCACCTCACCGTCGCCGGCGTGCCGGTGTGGAAGGCGCTGCCCGACCCGGCCGCCGTCGCCCGCACGGTGCAGCCGCCGCCGTCCACCGGCGACGGCAGCATCATGATCGTGGTCGCCACCGATGCGCCGCTCGACCCCGCCGCGCTGCGCCGTCTGGCCACGCGCGCGCTCACCGGCCTGGCCCGCACCGGTTCGGACATGTCCAACGGTTCGGGCGACTACGTCATCGCCTTCTCCACCGCCGCGCAGAACCGCCGTCGCGGCGGCGCGCCGGTGCAGCCGGCGGCCAGCGTCGCCAACGACGCGATGACCCCGCTGTTCCAGGCCGCCGCGGAGGCCACCGAGGAAGCGATCCTCAATTCGATGCTGCGCGCCGGGACCGTGCATGGCCACCAGGGCACGGCAGCGGCACTGCCGCTCCAGCCGCTGCTGCAGGCGCTGGATGCGGCCGGCGCACGGACAACGCCCTGAGCACGGGCGCCGTGGCCGCGCCGGTCCCGAGGCGGTGCGCGCGCCCGCGACGCGCCGGCATAGGCGCGGGCGCAAACGGAATAGGTCGATCGCTCCATCGTCCGCGGCGCGCGGCTAGGATCAGCCGATGAAACGCCTGCTGATCGCCTGCCTGCTGATCGCCGCCACGTTCGCGGTCCCGGCCCTCGCCGAAGGCCAGTTCAAGGTCCTGGTCGTGGCCATCCCCAACCGCTACCACCACGACTACGCGGTGGTGGCGAAGCCGCGGTTCGAGCAGATGGCGCAGCGGCACGCCTTCGAGATGGACTGGAGCTGGAACCCGTCGCCGTTCGACGGCGACCTGTCGAAGTACGCGGCCATCGTCCTGCTCAACACCCCGGGCGACGAACTGCAGGGCGCGCAGCGCGGCGCGCTGGAAGCCTACGTGCGCGGCGGCGGCGGCGTGGTCGCCGTGCATCGCGCGCTGATCTCCAACCCGCCCGGCGGATGGCCGTGGTTCGAGCGGATGGTCGGCCGCACGTTCCGGATCCACCCGATGGTGCAGACGGCGACCGTGCGGGTCGAGGACGCCTCGTTCCCCGCCGCCTTCGGCCTGCCGTCGCGCTGGATCTGGACGGACGAGTGGTACGAGTTCAACCCGCCGCTGGTCCGCGGACTCAGGACCGTGCTGTCGGTGGACGAGCGCAGCTACGACCCGACCCGCATCTGGCCCGGCCAGAGCGCCCGCGGCATGGGCGCCGTGCATCCGGTCGCTTGGTACCACGCCTACGACGGCGGCCGCGTGTTCGTCACCGCGCTGGGCCATACCCCAGCGCTGTACGACGACCCGCTGTACCTGGAGCACCTCTACGGCGGGCTGTGGTGGGCCGCCACCGGCAAGGGCATCGAACCGGCGGCGCCCGCCGGAGGCTGACGACTGCGATCAGCTGGCCGAAGGCCGGTACAGCGCAGCATTGATGCAGGCGAACACGCTGACCACGAACCAGCCGAACGGCAGCAGCGAGAGCGTCAACAGCCAGGTCACGGCGAACGCGACGCAGGCCACCACGAACCACAGGATCGCCGAGAGCACCCGGCCCTGGATCAGCTGGCCCAGGCCGGGAACGAAGAAGCTGCACAGCGCGGCAATCACGTTGCCGGTCGAACCCTGTCCCATCGTCCGTTCCTTCCCTGCGTGGATGTCGGCCACAGGCTACAGCAGTCCGTCGCGCTTGACCGCCAGGTAGCGCTCGACCAGCGCGGCGGGGAGGTCGGCCGGCGTCACGTCGAGGGTCAGAACCCCGTGCTGACGCAGCGTGTCGTGCGCGGCGGCGCGCTGCCGCAGGTAGTGCGCGGTCGCGCCGAGGGTGACGGCCGCGTCCAGGTCGGCGACCTCGCGGACGTCCAGGGTGGCGTCCAGCACCTGTTCCCGCAGGCTGGCCACGCAGACCAGGTGGCGGCGCTGCAGCAGCCGCACGGCAGCAAGCAGTTCCTCGCTGTCCTCGTCGCGCACGTTGGTCACCAGCATCACCAGCGCGCGCCGCGGCTGGCGCCGCGCCAGCTCGCCGGCCAGCGCCAGGTAGTCGGTCGCCACCGCCTCGGGCTGCAGGTCGTAGCTGGCGCGCAGCAGGGCGTCCAGCGCACCCGTGCCGCGCCGGGGCGGCACCCAGCGCGACGCGCCGCCGCCGGCCATCAGGCCGACGGCGTCGCCCTGGCGCAGGCCCAGCCACGACACCACCAGCGCCGCGTTGAGCGCGTGGTCGAAATGCGACAGCCCGCCCTCGCTGGCCAGCATGCGCCGCCCGGTGTCGACCACCAGCAGCACCTGCTGGTTGCGTTCCTCCTGGTATTCGCGCGACACCAGCTTGCGCGCGCGCGCGGTGGCCTTCCAGTCGATCCGGCGCAGGCTGTCGCCGACCCGGTACTCGCGCATCTGCTGGAAATCGGTGCCCTCGCCGCGGCGCCGGCGCACGTGCGCGCCGACCACGCGGGAGGCCTGCTCGGCGCTGAGCAGCGCCAGCCGCGCCAGCGGCGCGAAATCCGGATACACCCGCACGTGCCTCGGGCTGCCCACCACGCGCGACTGGGTCCACAGCCGCAGCGGCGACGCCATCCTCAGCTGGGTGCCGGCGAACTCCGCCAGCCCGCGCGCGGCGGCGTCGATCCGGTAGCGCAGCACCGCGGCCTGCCCGGGGACCAGTCGCACCCGCCGCGGCAGGCCCTCGGCCGGCCAGCCGGCCGGATGCAGGTCGAACACGTCGAGTCGTTGCCGCCGCGGCGAGGCGAGCTGCAATTCGACCTCGCGGCCGTGCCCGACCGGCAGCGCCTCGGGCAACCTGCGCTCGACGGTGGGCGTCGGCTGCAGCCGCAACAGCACGGCATCGAGCCCGGCCAGCGCCGCCAGCCCCGCCGCCGTCCACCACCACGCGGCCATGGGCGCGACACCGGCGAGCGCCAGCGCGCCGACCGCCGCCCAGGCGACGAGCAGCAGCATCGATGCCGGCGTCGGCCTCACCGCCCGCCCCGCCCCGCCGGCCAGCACGCGCCGCGCATGCTCACTGGCGCGGCGCCTCGACCCGCGCCAGCAGGCCGGTCAGCACGTCGTCCACCGACTGGCCGTCGATCTGCAGTTCCGGGGCCAGCGTGATCCGGTGGCGCAGCGCCGGCAACGCGATCGAGCGCACGTCGTCGGGCGTGGCGAAGTCGCGCCCGCCGAGCACCGCCTGCGCGCGCGCCGCACGGACCAGGGCGATGCTGCCGCGCGGACCGGCGCCCAGCGCGATCCCCGGCGAGGTGCGGGTCGCCGCCACGATCCGCACCGCATAGTCCAGCACCGCCGGGTCGACCGCGACCCGGGCGGTGCCCGCCTGCATCGCGCGCACGTCCCCGGCACCGAGCACGCGGCGGACCTGCGACAGCTCGAAGTCGCCCGCGCTGCCGCCGCCGGTGGTCGCCTCGACCAGCCGCTTCTCGTCCTCGAGTTTCGGATAGCCGATCAGCACCTTGAGCAGGAAGCGGTCCAGCTGCGCCTCGGGAAGCGGGTACGTGCCCTCCTGTTCGACCGGATTCTGCGTGGCCAGGGCCATGAATGGCGGCGCCAGCGAGAACGAGCGGCCTTCGATCGTGACCTGCCCTTCCTGCATCACCTCGAGCAGCGCCGACTGGGTCTTGGCCGGGGCGCGGTTGATCTCGTCGGCCAGCAGCAGGTGGGTGAACACCGGACCGCGGCGGATCTTGAAGCTCTCGGTCTTCGGGTCGTAGACCGCGTGGCCGCTGACGTCGCTGGGCATCAGGTCCGGGGTGAACTGCACGCGCGCCCAGTCCAGCTCCAGCGCCTGGCCCAGCGCGCGCACCAGCAGGGTCTTGCCCAGGCCGGGCACGCCCTCGATCAGCACGTGGCCACCCGCGAGCAACGCGACCAGCACTTGGTCGAGGGCCTCGTCCTGGCCGATGAACGCCCTGGCCACCTCGTTGCGCACCGCCTCCACGCGCTCGCCGAGGGCGGTGCCGGTGATCGGCAGGGTGTCGTCGGATGCGACGGTCTCGTTCATAGGCGGCTCCTCATCTGGACCAGGGCGCGCACGCGCGCGAAATAGGTGTGGCGGTCTTCGGTGCCGGTGCGGCTGAGCGCATCGCGGACCATGGCATGCGGGTACTGCAGGTGCTCGGCGAGCGCGTGCACGCGCGCTTCGCCGGACAGCGCGGCGATCGCCGGTTGGCGCCGCCGCAGCCGGGCCAGGAACGCCTCGCGCACGGCCTCGTGGAGCAGCGATGCCTGGCCCCGGCGCAGCAGCAGCGCGCCGCTGGCGCGGAGGTGCTCGTGCAGCGAGCGGCGCGGCACCGCGGGCGACGGCAGCCACGGGCCGAAGCGCTGGCTCCGGCGCCAGAGCCAGCCGGCCAGCACCAGGGCCAGCGGCAACCACAGCGGCCAGCCGTCGCGGGCCAGCCGCCACCACAGCGAATCGCGCCGGGTGTCGTGGACCAGGTGCACGGTGCCGCGCCCGTAGTTGGGTCCCAGCAGCTGGCGTGCCATGGCCTGGTGGGTGGGCTCGTCCAGCGCGTCGTTGCCGAGGACGTCGAAGTCGGCGAGGACGTCGACATGGCCCCGGCCATGCGCCAGCCTCGCGTAGGCGTAGCCGCCGTCGGCATCGCCCCAGGCCAGCCGTGGCGGCCGCTGGTCGCCATCGAGCAGGAACCGCCAGCCTCCGCACAGCTCCACATGCGGCTCTTCCCCGGCCACCTGCAGTGCGGCGCATCCCGGCGCGCGCAGGCGGTCGACGCCCAGCGCCCTGAGCAGCGCCGGAGGCGCCGGCGGGTCGTCACCGGCGACGGGGTCCGGCGGCGGCGTACGTACCAGCAGGTGGCCACCTCGCTCCACCCAGGCCAACAGCGCCGCGACCTGGCGGCGATCGGACAGGACCGAGGCATCGCCGTGGAGCAGCACGGTGTCGGCCGGGGCGCCGGCGAAGCGCTCCGGTTGCAGGCGCTGGCGCGTTTCCGCGACCACGCCATCCGCACGCAGGGTCTCGCGCAGGGCGTACAGCGGGTTCCATGCCGCTTCGCCACGCGGCGGCAGCGGCTCGCGGTGCTCGACCCGCTCGTGGGTGTGCCGGAACCACGCCACCGCGGCGGCGACCACGGCGATCGCGGCCAGCGAAAGCGCCGTGCCCAGCAGCCAGGTCTGGGTACGCGTCACCGGCGCCACTCCCATTGCAGGCTGGCGGCCTCGAGCAGCGATTCGAATTCCTGCCGCGCGGGAAAGCGCCCGGCGTAGGCGGCGTATTCCCACGCCCGCACCACGCGGCCGAACAGTTCGCGCGCGGCGGCCACCGGCAGCTGCCGCGAGGCGCGCAGGCACTGGGCTTCGGTCGCTCCGGGCGGGAGTTCGATCCGCGCCTGCCGCGCCAGGGCGTCGACGCTCCCGCGATAGACCAGGGCCAGCGCATCACGCATCCGGTCTTCGTTCCACAGCCTAAGCGCGACGGCGGGAATGTCGTCGGGCAGGGCTTCGGGCACGGCGGCCAGCGCCACCGCCTGCGCCGGTGCCGGTGCCGGCGATGCAGGCGTGCGCGCGCCGGACCCGCGCAGCCAGGGCCACCAGCGCGGAGCGGTCAGCGCCACCAGCAACAACAGCAGGCCGGCGAGGATCCACAGCCCCCACTCGCCGATGAGCGACAGGACCGCCAGCGGGCCGGAGAAGTCGAGGCCGTCGCGCTGTTCGGGCGCCGGTTCCGCCTTCTTCTTCGGCCGCCATTGCACGACCGTGCGTTCCCCGCCCAGGGGCGGAGCGGCGTACACGCGACCGGCCGCTTCGCGGAAACGCGCGTCGTCCACGCGCTCCGGCCCGAATACCTGCTCGAGCGTGGCAGGCGCCTGCTTCCCGGCCTGCTGGGCGAGGACCGGCACGGGCGCCAGCAGGACCGCCAGCACCACCGCGGCGCCGGCCGACGCCGCCTGCGCGACCAGCCGCTCGCGCAGACGGCGGAACGCGAGCTCGACGTCCCAGGCTTCGGTTTCGGTGCGGCGGTTGAGGTAAAGCCCGAAGCCGGCCGCGACATGGAACGGCGCGACCACCGACATCGCCAGCCAGGCGGCCAGGTTCAGGCCGACCTGCATCCAGCCGGGCATTCCGGCCGACAGCACCGGGCCCAGCGACCGGAACGACGCAGGCAGCAGTTCGGCGGGGATGGCCATGAACACCGACGCGATCGCGCCGAGCGCCAGCGCCAGCTCGAACAGCCAGCAGGTGCAGGCCAGCAGCGCCGCCTGGCCGTAGGCGGGGCCGCCGACCACGCGGCGGCGTGCGCGCCGCTGCGCGGCGGTGGTGCCCTCGAGCATGTCCACCGGCATCAGCAGCGCGCGCGCCGGCGAGAACCGCCGCCACAGCAGGTAGGCCGGCATCGCGGCCATGCCGAACGACCGCTGCGCGCGCAGCGTCTCGGCCGTGCCCGGCGAGTGGCCGAACACGCCACGCGACAGCACGTACAACGGAATGCGTTCGAACAGCGGCTTGAGCCACCACACCAGCACCAGCGCCAGCCATGGCCGGTCGAGCCACCAGGCTGCGGCATTGACCGCGACCAGCACCGGCACCGTCGCCAGCAGCCACGGGCGCCAGACGGCGCCCGCGTGACGGCGCAGCAGCGCGGTGCCCAGCTCCATCGCTTCCCACGACGAGCGCGGGCGCAGGGCGACGTCCAGGTCCTCAGGGCGCATCGGCACCGTCCTCCACCACGCCGTGCCCGCCGCGCCACAGCCAGCCCAGCACCAGCGTCCACAACAGGGCCGATACCGAATACTTGATCCACGCCGGGATCGACTGGGTCGAGGACCAGAACGCCTCGACGAACGCGGCCAGCAGCAGCATCACCGCCACGCCCAGGCACAGCCGCGCGCCGATGCGTCCGGCGCGGACCAGCGCGTCGCGGCGCCGGCGGCGGCCCGGCGCGACCAGGTCCACGCCCAGACGCAGGCCGGCACCGCCCGCGATCACCAGCGCGGTCAGCTCCAGCGGGGCGTGGCCGGCGACGAAGCGCCAGAACGGATCGCCGTGGCCGATCGCCTGCAGGTGGCCCGCGACGGCGCCGATGCCCACGCCGTTGGCGAGCAGCACCAGGATCGTGCCGACGCCGGCGAGCAGGCCGCCGGCGAACGTGCGCAGGCCGATGCTGATGTTGTTCATCACGTAATGGCCGAACATCTGCCAGTCGCTGCCGCTGTCGCGGCCCAGGGCGTGGCGCGGGTCGGCCGGGTCGAACATCGCCTCGACCTCGGCGATCCGGCGCGGATCGAGCAGCTCGTGCACCAGCTCCGGCCGGAACTGCAGCAGCACGAACAGGCCCACCAGCGGCCCCGCGAACAGTGCCAGCGAGGCCCACATGCAACCGGCCTGGCTGCGTACCAGCTGCGGGAACCCGGCGACCAGGAATTCGGCGGCGCGATGCCAGCGCGGCGCCGGCGCGCGGTACAGGACCGCATGGCCGCGCTGCATGAGCGCCTGCAGCCGTTCCAGCAGGGGCGTGCTGTAGCCACGCCGGCGCGCCAGCGCCAGCTGCTGGCACAACCGGCGGTAGCGCGCCGGCACCTCGCCATCGTCCACGCCGACCGGGACCGGCGGGGGCCCGCCCCGCCGGCGGGCGCGTTCGCCATGCGCCTGCAGCCACTGCTCCAGCGCGTCCCACTCGGCCTGGTGGCGGGCCACGAACTGTTCCTGCTTCATCGGCCGGCCCCGGCGCGCCACGGGTGCATCAGCGCCGCCCCAGCAGCCAGGCGGCGATCCCGTGGAGCCTGCGCACACCCTCGTCCCCGGCGCTTCCGGTCAGCGGATACAGCAGCGCCGCCAGCTCGGCCTGGCGTCCGGCCGACAGGTGCGAGGCGCGTTCGCCGAACGCGACCAGGGCCGCCTGCTCGTCCGGCAGCAGGCGGCGGGCGGGCGCCCGCGGCACGGTAGGAGACAGCTGCACCCCGGCCGGACGCGGCAGCACGTGGACCACCACGGTGTCGGCGACCAGGTCGCCAAGCCGGCGTCCATCGCGGTCGCACAGGCAGGCGACCAGGCCGGTGGCGTAGCCGAACGGCAGCATGTCCACCGTCCGCATCAGGTTGCGCACCACGGCCGGCAACCAGCCGACGGGCGCGCCATCGCCGGCGACCACGCGCAGGCCCAGCGCGCGCTTGCCCGGCGTCTGCCCGTTCCAGGCCGCCTCCAGCACGATCGGATAGGCCCAGGACACGAGGAACAGGCCGACCAGGTACAGGCCTTCGCCCAGCCCGCCGAGCACGCCCAGGACCATCGCCAGCGCCAGCACGATGGCGGCGCGCACGGCCAGGTCGACGAGCCAGGCCAGCGCGCGCGGTACCGGCCCGGCCGCGGGCAGGTGCAGCGACACGCCCTCGGGCGTGAGCACCTCGCGGTAGGTGTCGAGCATGGGCACCGCGCCGCGGCGGGCGGCCGCCCCGTGCCCGGCAGCTTCCTGTGCCGGCATGCATTCCCTCGTGGTTCTCCCCGCCGCGACTGTAGCCGGCGGCCACCGGCTTGCCCAGCACGCCTAGACTGTCGCGATGGACACCCTGTTCGCCTGCCGCGGCGGTTGCGCCGCCTGCTGCACGGCGCCTTCCATCACCTCTCCGATCCCCGGCATGCCGCAGGGCAAGCCCGCCGGCGTGCCCTGCGTGCAGCTGGACGCCGCGCTGCGATGCCGCCTGTTCGGCTCGCCGGAGCGCCCGGCGTTCTGCGCCTCGCTGCGGCCGGGGCCGGAGATGTGCGGCGGCAGCCGCGCCGAGGCGATGGCGATCCTGGCCGCGCTGGAGGCCGCCACCCGGCCCTGACTGCTGTCGCGCCTGCCGGGGGGGCGGCTATGATCGGCCCGCTTCGTGGGGACGAAGCCACAACAGGGGGAACGACCATGATCATCTGGGGATCCGGCGGCGACGTCGTGCGGCTCGGCGCGGCCGGCACGCAGCATTGCGCCACGTGCGAGGCATCGCGCGAGTTCCAGAACGTCCTGAACTACCGCTACGCGCACCTGTGGTACGTGTTCTCGTGGGTGACGGAAAAGGCCTACTTCACCGCGTGCTCGGTCTGCGGCCGCGGTACGCGCCACGACAGCAAGGCCTTCGAGGCGCAGCTGGGACGCACGCCCATCCCGCACTACCGCCGCTTCGGCGGGCTGGTGCTGCTCGGCCTGGTCGCATCGGTCGTGGTCGTGGCGATGGTGGCCGGCCAGCGTTCGAACGTGCGCGAGGATGCGCTGCTGCGGGACCCGCACGTGGGCGATGTCTACGAGGTCGACCTCCAGGCGCTTGCCCCGGGCGGGTTCGACGGGCACGCGTGGGGCCTGATGCGGGTGGTGGCGGTCGAGGGCGACAAGGTTTCGCTGGAAGTGCCCAACACCGGCTACAGCAAGGCCTCGGCCGTGTACCGCGACCTGGACCGGGCCCGCGACGACAGCTACTACTCCGGGGACGTGCTCTCCTATCCGAAGCAGGAACTGGTGCGGCTGCACGACCACAACGACATCAGCGACGTGCACCGCCTCTAGGTGGCCGCAGGGGGTGCCGCCCGGCCCGCCGGGCGGTGCCGCCGGTCACCGGGCGGCCAGGTACCGGTCCTTCAGCCGCACGTAGTGGGCGGCCGAGTAGTGCAGGCTCTCGATCTCGCGGTCGTCGAGCCGGCGGGCGAAGCGCGCCGGATTGCCCAGCCACAGCTCGGCCTCGCCGACCACCTTGCCCGGACCGATCACCGCGCCGGCGCCGACGAAGCCGTGCCTGCGCACCGTCGCCCCGTCGAGGATGCACGCGCCCATCCCGACCAGCACCAGGTCCTCGATCGTGCAGGCATGGATGATCGCGCCGTGGCCGACGGTCACGTCCGCGCCGATCAGGGTCGGATGGCCGGCCCGGTTGTACGGGCTGTGGTGGCTGACGTGGACGATCGTGCCGTCCTGGATGTTGCTGCGCGCGCCGACCCGGATGAAGTTGACGTCGCCGCGGAGCACGCAGCCCGGCCACACCGATGCGTCGTCGGCCAGCTCCACGTCGCCGATCACGGTGGCCGCCGGATCGACGTAGACCCGCTCGCCCAGGCGCGGGCGATGGTCGAGGTAAGGGCGCAGCGAGGGGGGAAATCCGGTCATGGCCCATTGTATTGAATTCCCCTCCAGGCCTGGCCGTAGACTGCGACGATGACGACGCCCGCCACCCTCGCGGCTACTGCCGCCGCCACTGCCGCGAACGCGACCATCACCGCCGCCAATGCCGCGATCGCCGGCGCACGCCGGGGTGGCGCGGGTCCGCGCGGCGAAGATCCGGCAAGCTTGGTCACCACCGTCGCCGCGCTCGAACCGGCCCTGCGCCAGCTGCGCCAGGCCTGGCAGGCGGGCCGTCCGGACTACGCACAGCGGCGCGACGACCTGCAACGCCTGCGCGCGGCGCTGAAGCGTCGCCTGCCGGACATGGCGGACAGCATCGCCGCCGACTTCGGGCACCGCTCGCGCGACGAGAGCCTGCTGGCCGACGGCATGACCGTGCTGGCCGGCATCGACCACCTGCTGCGCCACCTGCGCGGCTGGATGAAGCCGCGCCGGGTGGGTCCGGGCTGGCGCCTGTGGCCGGCACGCGCGCAGGTGCGGCACGTGCCGCTGGGCGTGGTCGGCGTCATCGCCCCGTGGAACTACCCGGTCAACCTCGCGCTGATCCCGCTGGCCACGGCGATCGCCGCCGGCAACCACGTCTTCCTCAAGCCGTCCGAACACACGCCGCGGACCACGCGCTTCCTGCAGGAGCTGCTGGCGGAGGTGTTCCCCGCCTCGCGCGTGGCCGTGGCCGATGGCGGCACCGACCTGGCCGGCGCCTTCGCCGCGCTGCCGTTCGACCACCTGGTGTTCACCGGCTCGACCGCGGTCGGGCGCAAGGTCATGGCCGCCGCCGCCGCCAACCTCACCCCGCTGACCCTGGAGCTGGGCGGCAAGTCGCCGCTGGTCCTGTGCGCGGACTACCCGATCGAACGCGCGGCCGCGCGCCTGGCCACCGGCAAGTGGTTCAACGCCGGCCAGACCTGCATCGCCCCGGACTACGTGCTGGTGGTGGGCCGCGGGCGGCGCGAGGCGCTGGTGCAGGCGCTGCGCGCGCAGGTCGCCGCCCGCTACGGCGGACTGGGCGGCGAGGCGCCGGACTACAGCCGGATCGTCAACGACGCCCAGTTCGACCGGCTGCAGGGCTGGCTCGACGAGGCGCGCGCGCGCGGCTGCGAGGTGCTGCCGCTGGCCGCCGGGCACGACCGCGCCCGGCGGCTGTTCGCCCCGGCGCTGGTGCTCGACCCGCCGGAGGACCTGGCGCTGATGCGCGAGGAGATCTTCGGGCCGATCCTGCCGGTGCTCTCCGTGGATTCGCTGCAGCAGGCGATCGACTTCGTCAACGCGCGGCCGCGGCCGCTGGCGCTGTATCCCTTCAGCCATGACCGCGGCCAGGTCGAGGCGATCCTGCGCTCCACCGTCGCCGGCGGGGTCACCGTCAACGACGCCCTGCTGCACTTCGCCGCGGAGAACCTGCCGTTCGGCGGCGTCGGCGCCAGCGGCATGGGCGCCTACCACGGCCGCGCCGGCTTCGACGCGATGACCAAGGCGCTGCCGGTGCTGTGGCAGGCGCGACGCAGCGCCAGCGACCTGCTGCGTCCGCCGTACCCGCGCATCCGCCGGATGATCGACCTGCTGGTGCGGTGACCGCCGCGGGCGTGCGCGGGTGCCGCCCGGCATGCCACGATGTCGGCCCCACGAGGGCCGCCGCATGAAGATCGCCAGCTGGAACGTCAACTCGCTCAACGTGCGCCTGCCGCACCTGGAACAGTGGCTGCGTGCATTCGCGCCGGACGTGGTCGGGCTGCAGGAAACCAAGCTGGAAGACCACAAGTTCCCGGACACCGCACTGGCCGGTCTCGGCTACCGCAGCGTGTTCTCCGGGCAGAAGACCTACAACGGCGTGGCGATCCTGGCGCGTGGGGAGCCGCGCGACGTGGTCGTCGGCGTGCCGGGATTCGAGCACGAGCACAGGCGCGCGATCAGCGCCACGGTCGGCGACGTCCGCATCGTCAACCTGTACGTGGTCAACGGCCAGGACGTGGGCACCGAAAAATACGAATTCAAGCTGCAATGGCTGGGTGCGGTGCGCAACTGGCTGGAGGAGGAAGCGCGGCGCCATCCGCGGCTGGTGGTGCTCGGCGACTTCAATATCGCCCCGGACGAACGCGACGTGCATGACCCGGCCGTGTGGAGCGACACCCACATCCTGACGTCGGCGCCCGAGCGCGCCGCGCTGGCCGACCTGCTGGCCACCGGCCTGCACGACGGCTACCGACTGCAGCACGCCGAAGGCGGCGTGTTCAGCTGGTGGGATTACCGGCAGGCCGCGTTCCGCCGCAACCTCGGCCTGCGCATCGACCTGACCCTGGTGTCGGAAGCGCTGCGGGGCCAGGTGGCCGCCGCCGGCATCGACCGCGAACCGCGGACCTGGGAACGCCCCAGCGACCACGCGCCGGCCTGGATCGAACTGGCGCGGTGAGCCGGCCCCGGAAAACGGAAGCCCGGCTTGCGCCGGGCCTCCGCCCCCTCGTCGCTGGCCGCGGGCCGTGCGCTCAGCGCACCCGGCCGCGGGTGAAGAGGTTCACGATCGCCAGCAGGATCACCGCGCCGATGATCGAGAACAGGAACGTGCGGATGGTGATGGCCTCGTTGATGCCACCGCCGAAGATCCAGCCCGCGAGCACCGCGCCGACGATGCCCACCACGATGTTGAGCAGGATGCCCTGCTGCGCGTCGCGGCGCATGATCAGGCTGGCCAGCCAGCCGACGATGCCACCCACGATCAACCAGATGATGATGCCCATGCTGTCCGTCTCCTCGAGTCCAGGTTGGTCACCCCGTGCGGGGCTGGCGGGGCCATCAGACGCGCGGCGGCGTGAAGCGGCCGTATATCCCGCGGGGAGCGCCGGTTGAACGCGGGCGCGGCCGGACAGCACTGGCAGTTCGGCCCGGTGCGCGTGCAGGCGCTGCCGCACGTGCCCGGCCTGCGCGGCGAGCCGCAGGTGCGCGGACTGCTGGCCGAGTGGCTCGGCGATCCCGCCGCGACGCCGCCGCTGGCGCGCGACCCCTCCGGCCGGCCGCGCCTGCAGGCACCGCACGCCGACCACGACGCGGGCTGGAGCCACAGCGGCGAGCGCCTGCTGCTGGCCATGGGCCGCGACGTCATCCTCGGCGTGGACCTCGAGCGGGTGCGCCCGCGACCGCGGGCACTGGAGCTTGCGGGACGGTTCTTCGCCCCCGGCGAGACCGCGCGCCTGCATGCGCTGGAGCCGGCACGGCGCGAACGGGCCTTCCTCCGGCTGTGGTGCGCCAAGGAGGCGGTGCTCAAGGCCCACGGACGCGGCCTTGCCTTCGGCCTGCACCGGCTGGAGTTCGCCAGCGACGGCGACGGCGAGGACGCGCCGCTGCGCCTGCGCGACAGCGATCCGGCACTGGGCGATCCCGCCGCCTGGCACCTGCACGAGTGGATGCCGGGCGAGGGCTATCTGGCCGCCCTGGCCTGGCGCCACCGCACCTAGCGCGGCGCGCCGGCAGGTGCCGCACGGTCGCCCGCCCGGCCGCCGCGCACCGCGCTGCGTGCCATCCGCCCGGCGCCGGCCTGCCCGGTGGACGCCGGGCCCCGCCGGCGGATCGGCGATACTTTGCCGATGGACACCCCTTTTTCTCCCGCCCTGCGCGCGCGCCTGGACGAGGGCCTGGCGGCGCTCGGCCTCGACCGTGCGCTGGCCGCACCCCTGCTCGACTACCTGGCCCTGCTGCTGCGCTGGAACCGCACCTACAACCTCACCGCGATCCGCGACCCGGACGAGATGGTGACCCGCCACCTGCTCGATTCGCTGGCCATGCATCCCTACGTCCAGCCCGGCGCGCTGGCCGACCTGGGCACCGGCCCGGGGCTGCCGGGCATCCCGCTGGCGATCGTGCGCCCGGACCTGCAGGTCACCCTGGTGGAGAGCAACGGCAAGAAGGCGCGTTTCCTGCGCGAGGCGGTGCGGCAGCTGAAGCTGGGCAACGCCCGGGTCGCCGAAGCCCGCGCCGAAGCGGTCGCCGAACCCGGTACCTATGCCCAGATCACCGCCCGTGCGCTGGACACCCTGGCCGGCATCCTCGAGGTCGGCGGCCACCTGCTGGCCCCGCACGGGCGCCTGCTGGCGATGAAGGGCGTGAACCCGGTCGAGGAAATCGCCGCCCTGCCGCCGGGCTGGAGGGCGCTTGCGGTCCACCCGCTGGCCGTGCCCGGGCTGGGCGCGGAACGCCACCTGGTCGAGGTGGGCCGGGCGGCTTGAAATACGCATAATGGCCCGTTCCGGACCCTCGGCGTCCCGCAACCAAGGCAGCTCCCGCATGGCCCGCATCATCGCCATCGCCAACCAGAAGGGTGGCGTGGGCAAGACCACCACGGCGGTCAACCTGGCCGCCGCGCTGGCGCGCGCGCCCAAGCGGGTGCTGCTGGTGGACCTGGATGCGCAGGGCAACGCGACCATGGGCAGCGGGGTGGACAAGCGCGAGCTGGAAGCCTCCACCTGCGACGTGCTGCTGGGCGAACGCGACGCGCGCTCGATCCTGGTCGCGGCCGCCGAAGGCTTCGACCTGCTGCCGGGCAACATCGACCTGACCGCCGCCGAGATCCAGCTGATGGAGATCGACGGCCGCGAGCAGAAGCTCAAGCTGGCGCTCGAGCCGCTGCGGGGCGACTACGACTTCATCGTCATCGACTGCCCGCCGGCGCTGTCGCTGCTGACCCTCAACGCGCTGACCGCCGCCGACTCGGTGATCGTGCCGATGCAGTGCGAGTACTACGCCCTGGAAGGCCTCAGCGCGCTGATGGAAACCATCGAGGCGCTGCGCCAGCGGCTCAACCCCGGACTGGAGATCGAAGGCGTGCTGCGGACCATGTTCGACGTGCGCAACAACCTGGCCAATGCGGTGTCGGCCGAACTGACCGAGCACTTCGGCGACCGCGTGTTCCGCACCATCGTGCCGCGCAACGTGCGCCTGGCCGAGGCGCCGAGCCACGGCCAGAGCATCGTCGGCTACGACGCGGCCTCGCGCGGCGGCGTCGCCTACCTGGGCCTGGCCGGCGAGGTGATCCGCCGCCAGACCGAACGCGAACGCGCGACCCGACCGCGCCCGGCGGAGGTCGCCTGATGAGCACGGCGAAGAAGCGCGGCCTCGGCCGCGGACTGGACGCGCTGCTCGGGCCCAAGGGCGCCGCGGCCGCAACCCCCGCCCAGGTGGAGCAGCCGCAGCCGGGCGACGTGCTGCGCACCCTGCCGGTGACCCAGCTGCAGCCCGGCAAGTACCAGCCGCGACGCGACATGGACCCGGCCAAGCTCGAGGAGCTGTCGGCCTCGATCCAGGCGCAGGGCGTGATCCAGCCGATCGTCGTGCGCGAGCTGGCGCCGGGCCAGTACGAGATCGTCGCCGGCGAGCGCCGCTGGCGCGCCTCGCAGCTGGCCGGGCTGAGCGAAGTGCCGGTGGTCCTGCGCGAGCTGGACGACCGCACGGTCATCGCCATGGCGCTGATCGAGAACATCCAGCGCGAGGACCTCAACCCGCTCGAGGAAGCGCAGGCGCTGCAGCGCCTGATCGACGAGTTCTCGCTGACCCATGCCGAGGCCGCGGCCGCGGTGGGCCGTTCGCGCGCGGCAGTGTCCAACCTGCTGCGCCTGCTCGACCTGCCGCCAGCGATCCGCGCACTGGTCGAGGCGCGCCGGCTGGAGATGGGACATGCCCGCGCCCTGCTGACCCTGTCGCCCGAACTGGCAAGCAAGCTGGCCTACGAGGCCGCCGAGAACGGCTGGTCGGTACGCGAGGTCGAGCACCGCGCCCAGCAGTTCGCCGCCGGCAAGGTGCCGGTGACCGGCAGTGCGTCGCGCAAGGCGGCCGCCGCGCGCGCGCAGCAGCCGGACATCGTCTCGCTGGAGACCGAGCTGTCCGAGTCGCTCGGGACCCGGGTGGCCATCGCCCACGGCAAGGGCGGCAAGGGCAAGCTGGTGATCCACTACACCGACCTGGACACGCTCGACGGCGTGCTGGAGCGGCTGCGCACCCGCCAGGGCTGACGCCGCGTCGCCGGCGCGGTCCGGGCGATTCCCTGTTCATCCGGCGCTTGCGACAATGCCGCGCAGCTGACCCGGGCTTCCCCATGACCGTCCTCGTCACCGGCGCCGCCGGCTTCATCGGCGCCTACACCTGCCAGGCCCTGGCCGCCCGCGGCGAACGCGTCGTCGGCCTCGATAACTACAACGACTACTACGACCCGCGGCTCAAGCGCGACCGGGTCGCGGCGCTGTGCGCCGGCATCGACATCCGCGCCCTGGACCTGGTCGACCGCGACGGCCTGGCCGCGCTGTTCGACGAGGTGCGCCCGGACCGCGTGGTACACCTGGCCGCCCAGGCCGGCGTGCGCTACTCGCTGCAGAACCCGCACGCCTACGTCGCCAGCAACCTGGACGGCTTCGTCAACATCCTCGAGCTGTGCCGGCACCGCGGCGTCGCCCACCTGGTCTACGCCTCGAGCAGTTCGGTGTACGGCGATTCGGCGACCCCGCCGTTCTCCGAGGACCAGCGCATCGACCGGCCGCGCTCGCTGTACGCCGCGACCAAGGCCGCCAACGAGCTCATGGCCTACACCTACGCGCAGCTGTACGGACTGCGCGCGACCGGACTGCGCTTCTTCACCGTCTACGGCCCGTGGGGCCGGCCGGACATGGCGCCGCTGCTGTTCTCGCGGGCGGTGCTGGCCGGGCGGCCGATCGAGGTGTTCAACCACGGCCGCATGCGCCGCGACTTCACACATGTTTCCGACATCGTCGCCGGCATCCTCGGCGCGCTCGACCGGGCCACCGGCACCGACGCGTCGGTGCCGCACGGCGTGTTCAACCTCGGCAACCACACCCCGGTGGAGCTCGAGCGCTTCATCGCGGTGATCGAGCAGGCGGCCGGGCGCGCGGCGGTGAAGGAGTACCGGCCGATGCAGCCGGGCGACATGGTCGAGACCATGGCCGACACGTCGCGCGCGCGGGCGGCGTTCGGCTTCGATCCACGCACGCCGGTCGAAGACGGCCTGCCGCCGGTCGTGCACTGGTGCCGCGGCTATTTCGGCGCCTCGGCCTGAGCGTCCCATCCCCCTCCCCTGCGAACGGCGCCATGACCCCACCCGAACTCTCCGTCGTCGTCCCGGTCTTCAACGAACGCGACAACATCCCCCCGCTGGTCGGCGAGATCGTCGCCGCGCTGCGCGGCCGCGTGGCCTTCGAGATCGTCTACGTCGACGACCGCTCCACCGACGACTCGCTGGCCGTGCTGCAGTCGCTCAAGGCGCAGGTGCCGGAACTGCGCGTCCTGCACCACGTCCACCAGGGCGGCCAGAGCACGGCGGTGCGCAATGGCGTCAAGGCCGCGCGCGGCGCCTGGATCGCCACCCTCGATGGCGACGGCCAGAACGACCCCGCCGACATCCCGAAGCTGCTGGCCGCGCGGGACACGGCCGCGCCCGACGTGAAGCTGTTCGCCGGCTGGCGCGTGGACCGGCAGGATTCGGGCTCCAAGCGCTGGGCCAGCCGCTGGGCCAACGCGATCCGCGCGCGGATGCTGCGCGACGACACCCCCGACACCGGCTGCGGGATCAAGCTGTTCGAACGCGCGGTGTTCCTCGACCTGCCCTACTTCGACCACATGCACCGCTACCTGCCGGCGCTGGTCCAGCGCGCGGGCTGGAAGACGGTCAGCGTGCCGGTCAACCACCGCCACCGCACCGCCGGCGTGTCCAAGTACAACAACCTCAACCGCGCGCTGGTGGGCATCCGCGACCTGCGCGGCGTGGCCTGGCTGATCGCCCGCAGCCGCCGCACGGCGGTGGAGGAAATCTGAGATGGGCGCCGAACTGCACTGGCTCGACCAGCCGCTGACCTGGCTGTACTGGACCGGCCTGCACGTCACCGGCTGGAAACTGATCGGCTACACCGGGGCGCTGATGTTCGGCGGGCGCTGGCTGGTCCAGTTCGTGGCCACCCGGCGCGCCGGCAAGCCGGTGATCCCGCGCCTGTTCTGGTACATGAGCGTGCTCGGCAGCCTGATGACCCTGAGCTACTTCCTGTTCTCGGCCAAGCAGGACTCGGTGGGCGTCCTCCAGAACCTGTTCCCGACCTTCGTGGCGTTCTACAACCTGGTCCTCGACGTCCGCCATCGCGGCTGGCGGCGGGACCGGCAGCCCGGGTAGCCCGCAGGCCAGGCCCCCCTTCCACCGGCGGCGGCGCTGGATCCCATAATCCGGTTGCAATCAGCCACTTGCCCCGGCATAATGCGCGGCTCGCTGCGTCCGGCCCGTCCGGATCGGTGGCCCGGGAGCGCGATCCGGGGCCGCCCCAGGCAGTCGAATTCCCTTCCCGCATCGCGTACGGCCAGGCCTGACAGGGCCGGGCCGCGGGGCCGCCGTCTCCCGGGCTATGGGCGACACCAGACCTTTCGAGGTGCGTATGTCCCGCGTTTGCCAAGTTACCGGCAAGGGCGTGCAGACCGGCAACAACGTCTCGCACGCAAACAACAAGACCCGCCGCCGTTTCCTCCCCAACCTGCACGAGCGCCGCTTCTGGGTGGCCTCCGAGAACCGTTGGGTGAAGCTGCGCGTTTCCACCGCTGCCCTGCGCACCATCGACAAGAACGGCATCGATGCCGTCCTGGCCGAGCTGCGCGCGCGCGGCGAGAAGATCTGAGGAGTAACCGACCATGGCTTCCAAGCGCGACAAGATCCGCCTGATCTCCTCGGCCGGCACCGGCCACTTCTACACCACCGACAAGAACAAGAAGAACACGCCCGCCAAGATGGAGATCAAGAAGTACGATCCCACCATCCGCAAGCACGTGATCTACAAGGAAGGCAAGATCAAGTAAGCCTTCCGCGCCCGGGGCCCGCCCCGGACGGACGTTCCGCAGAGCCCGCCTCCTGGCGGGCTTTTGCGTTGTGGCGCCCCCGCCCAGCAGAATCGGGCCATCCCCCCGGGAACGGGTTGCGCCGATGAGCTACTGGACGCTGGGCACGCTGCTGCTGGCCCTGGACTGGACCATACGCCTGGCGGCGCTGTGGTGGATTCCCAGCCGCTCGGTCCCGGCCGCCGCGCGCAGCTGGCTGCTGCTGGTGTTCTTCCTGCCGTTGCTGGGCCTGCCGCTGTACCTGCTGCTCGGGCAACCGTGGATCTCGGGGCAGCGCCGGCTGCGCCAGGGGCAGGCGTCGGCCGCGATCCGGGAGGGCCAGCGCCCGCAGAGCGCCCTGCGCTGGCAGCCGCCGCCCACCGGGCCGGCGGCGGAGACGGTACCGCTGGTGGAACGGATGGGCGATTTCATGCCGGTGCGCGGCAATGCGGTCGAACTGCTGGACGACTACGCCGGTTCGATCGACCGGCTCATCGCCGACATCGACGCGGCCCGCGAACGCGTCCACCTGCTCTACTACCTGATGTTCGACGACGCGGTCGGCGAGGCGGTCGCGCGCGCGCTCGTGCGCGCGGCCGGGCGCGGCGTGCGCTGCCGGCTGCTGCTGGACGCGGTCGGCGCCAAGCGCGGCTACCGCCGTTTCGCGGGCACGCTGCGCGCGGCCGGCGTGGAGGTGCACCGGATGATGCCCGGCGGCCTGCGCTGGCGCCGCAGCAGCCGCATGGACCTGCGCAACCACCGCAAGATCGCGGTGATCGACGACCACGTCGGCTACGTCGGGTCGCAGAACCTCGCCGACGCGGTGTTCGTGCCGGGGCATCCGAACCGCGAACTGGTCGCGCGCGCGCGCGGACCGATCGTCTCGCACATGGAAGCGGTATTCGCCAGCGACTGGTACCTGGAGACCGGGCAGATGCTCGAGGTCTCGCCGGTGCGCCCGGTGCATGCGCAGGACGTGGCCGCCCAGCTGCTGCCCAGCGGCCCGGCCTATCCGTTCGGCAACGCCGGCGAAACGGTCAACTCGCTGATCCACCTGGCCCAGCACCGGCTGGTGCTGACCACGCCCTATTTCGTCCCCGACGACGCGACCATGAGCGCGCTGCGCATCGCCGCGCTGTCGGGGGTGGATGTGCAGCTGGTGCTGTCGGCGACCAACAACAAGCGCGTGCTGCTGCTGGCGCAGCAGTCCTACTACGAGGAGCTGCTGCAGGCCGGGGTGAGGATCGCGCTGTACCAGCCGCACTTCATGCACGCCAAGCACCTGAGCGTGGACGACTCGGTGGCGCTGGTCAGCTCGATCAACCTGGACATCCGCTCGTTCGCGCTCAACGCCGAGATCGGCCTGCTCTGCTACGACCCGCAGGTGGTGGCCCGCATGCACGAGATCGAGGCCGACTACCTCGCCCACTCGGAGATGGTGACCCTGGAGCAGTGGCAGCGGCGGCCGGCCTGGAAGCGCAGCCTCGAAGGCCTCTCGCGGCTGGCCGATTCGTTCATGTGAGAACGGGCCGGCGGCGCCATCGGGGTAGAATCGGCCCCATGCAGCTGCGCTTCGATATCGCGATCATCGGCGGCGGCGCGGCCGGCACGCTGGCGGCGCTGCAATGCCTGCGCCGGGCCGATCGCGCCATGCGGATCGCGCTGTTCGAGCCGGCACCGCGGCTGGGCGAGGGCGTGGCCTACGCGACCGACCGGCCCGAGCACCTGCTCAACGTCCCGACCGGGCGGATGAGCGCATGGCCCGATCGTCCGCACGACTTCCTCGACTGGATCGCCAGCCACGCGGGCCATCCCGGGGTGGCCCGCGAGGCACTCGCGCACGCCTATGCGCCCCGGCGCGAATACGCGCGCTACCTGCGCGAGCGGCTGCAGCAGGCCCGCGAGGCCAGCCCCGCCACGCTCGAACCGGTGCGCGCGCGCGTTGATGCCCTGCACCGCGAGTCCGATGGCTGGACGCTGCGATGGGCGGGCGGCGAGGCGCATGCACGGCAGGTGCTGGTGGCGGTGGGCAACGCCGCCCGCCCGTTGCCCGCGCGCGGAGCGAGGTCGCTTCCCGCCCCGCGCCTGGTCGATGCCTGGGATTACGCCGGGGTCGCCGCGATCGCCCCCGATGCGGAGGTCTGCATCGTCGGCACCGGCCTGAGCATGGTCGACGCCGTGCTGACCCTGGCGGCCAGCGGCCATCGCGCCCGCATCCACCTGCTGTCGCGGCACGGGCTGCTTCCGCTGGCGCACGACACCGGCCACCAGGTGGACGAGGCATTCGATCCCGATGCGCTCCACCCGCTGGGCACCCGCGCGCGCCTGCGCCGGCTGCGTCGCCAGGTGCGCGAAGCCGCCGCCCGCGGCCTGCCCTGGCAGGCAGTGATGGAACGGCTGCGCCCGCACGTGCAGGCCCTGTGGCGCTCCCTGCCGGCCCGCGAGCAGCGCCGGTTCCTGCGCCATGCGGTGCGGCACTGGGACATCCATCGCCATCGCATCGCGCCGTCGGTGCAGGCGGTGCTCGAGGACCTGGCCGCCAGCGGCCGGCTGCGCGTCCACCGCGCGCGGCTGGACATGGCGGTGAGCGGGCAACGTTGCGTGCAGCTGACCGCGCATGGCCGCGATCGCCGCAGCCTGGCGCTCGACGTCGACCACGTGGTCAACGCCACCGGCGTGGAAATGCGCGTGCAGGCGATGCGCAACCCGCTGCTGGAACAGCTGCTGGGCGACGGCCACGCCGCGCCCGGCGCCCACGGCATCGGCCTGGCCAGCGACGCGGACGGACGCCTGCTCGACGCGCGGGGCCGCGCGCAGGACGACCTGCGGGTGATCGGAAGCCTGCGCATCGGCGAAGCCTGGGAAAGCATCGCCGTGCCGGAACTCCGGGTGCAGGCCGAGGTGGTCGCGCGCGCCTGGCTCGGCCGGGGCGGCTGAGCCGGCGCCGGTCCGGCGCGCTAGGCGTCGTCGCCGAGCAGCCGGAGCGCGTGCGCCAGCTGCGTATCGGGCGCCAGCCCGACCGCGATCGCGTCCACGTCCGGTTCGCCCGTCGGGTCCTCCAGCGCGGCGAACTGGCTGTCCAGCAGCGACACCGGCATGTAGTGGCCGCTGCGCGCACGCATGCGCCCGTCGATGGTGGCGGCATCGCCACTCAGGAAGAGGAAGCGCAGCGGCAGCCCCGTGGCCCTCAGCAGGTCGCGATGACGCCGGCGCAGGCCCGAGAACGCCAGCGTGACCCGTTCGCCCGCCGCCACCCGGTGCTGCAGGTCCAGCGCGATGCGTTCGACCCAGGGCTGGCGCATCGCATCGGTCAGCGGCTGGCCGCTGGCCATGTGCGCCCTCGCCTGCGCGCTGTGGAAATCGTCGGCGTCCAGGAAGGTCGCCGCCCATGCGCCGGCCAGCGCGCGGGCGAGCGTGGTCTTGCCGCTGCCCGATACGCCCATCACCACCGCCACGCGCGGCCCGCCACTCACGCCGGCAACTCCACGCGGACCTGGTAGCGCCGTCCGGCTTCGACCGGCGCGATCCTGTCGCCGGCCAGCGTCGTGCCATCCACCAGGATCCGGCATTGCCGCAGGTCCGGCACGCGCTCGATGTCCACTTCGAACTCCGCGCCGCGGAACCGCCGCAGCGCCCGCGCACGCGGCCAGTGCGCGGGCAGCTGCGGGGCGATGCGCAGGCCGTCGCCGTCGCCGCGAAGGCCGAACAGGGATTCGACCAGGCAGCGGTACATCCAGGCGGCCGTGCCGGTGTTGAACAGCTGGCTGGAGCGCCCGGCGGTGCGCGGATGCAGGCGCCAGGCGCCGCGGTAGTAGTTCGGCACGAACACCGGCAGCTGCCCGCGCTGCAGGGCTTCCCCGGGCTCCGGACCGGTCAGCATCGCGCGCAGCACCCGCCAGGCGCGATCGGCCTCGCCGGCCACGTACAGGCTGTGCAGGTAGAAGGCCGCGGCATGGTTGTAGACCGCGCCGTTCTCGGCCGAGCCCGGGAACTTCTGGGTCAGGCGGCCGACGTCCTCGCGCATGCCGGTGTAGGGCGGATCGAGCATGGCCACGCCATGCGGCGAGACCAGCTGGGCGTCGACCGCGGCGAGCAGGCGCTCGCGCCGCTCGTGGTCGGCCGCGCCGCTGAGCATCGACCAGCTCTGCGGATTGAGGTAGATGCGGCCCTCGGCATCCGCGCCCACGCCGAACACCACGCCCTCGTCGGTGATGCCGCGCCCGTACCAGTCGCCGTCCCACAGGTGCTCGTTGACCGCGGCGTTGAACGCGGCCGCACCGGCGGTGAAGGCCTCGGCCTGCGCCGCCCGCCCCGCCCGCGCGCAGATGCCGGCCCACAGCGACAGCGCATGCGCGCTGGCCAGCGACAGCCAGCCGGAGACGCCCCGGCCCTTCCAGCCGACCATGTTCATCGGATCGCACCAGTCGCCCTGGGCGATGTAGCTCAGGCCGCGGGCGTCGCGCTGGGCGAGCAGCCATTCCATGGCCCGGTCGATGCGCTCGGCTACGCTGGCGCTGCGTCCTTCGCGGTCGGCGACCTGCACCTGGAGCAGGGCATCGTCGCCGGTCTCGTCGAGGTAGGCCTGCAGGCATACCGGCAACCACACGCAATGGTCGGTGTGCGGCACCTGGTTGATGTACTTCAGCTCGGCGCCTTCGACCAGCAGGATGCCGTCGGGCATCGCCCCGCTGGCTTCCTGCTGGGACAGCGCGTGCAGGAACGCCGCGCGCGCCGTCTGTGGCCGCAGGTAGGCCATGCCCATGTGGTCCTGCAGGTAGTTGCGCGTCTGCGGATCGGTGGTCAGCCGGTTGGAATCGCCGTGGTAGTAGACCTGCCGCGGCAGCCAGTGGTTGGCGAAGTCGTCCAGCCAGGGATCGGGCGTCTCGATCCGCACGCAGCCGCGGCCGCCGTCGAGGTACGCCGCGGTTTCGGCCTCGGCGATGGCGAAGCCCTCGGCGGACAGGTGCCGCGCACGCAGCGCGGCGACCTCCGCGTCGTCGCGTGCCGGCCCGAACAGGAAGCGGTAGTCCTCCACGCCGTCGACCGGCAGCTCGAGCCGGTACTGCAGCACCGCCACCGGCGTTTCGTAGAGTGCATCGCCGCAGGCCAGGCGCCCGCCGCCGGTGATGGCATCGGGCGCATGCAGCCCGCCCTGGCCTTCGAACGCGGCCTGGTTGGCTTCCCACGCGTCCGGCGTACGCTCGGCCAGCAGCACGGTGCGGTCCTTGAACTCGCGGTTGCGGAACCAGTCGGCGACCTTCTGGTACGGAGTCACGCTGCTGCAGACGATCCCGCCCAGGTCCGCACGCCAGGCGCCGGACTGGTTCATCCACGACATGTAGCCGACCGGGAAGTACGGATACAGGCTGATCCGGCGCGCGCGTCCCGAGCGGTTGCGCACGCGCAGCGTCCAAAGTTCGGCCACGTCGGTGCCTGCCAGGCGCACCGACATTTCCAGTTCGATGCCGTCGCACTGGACGGTCCAGGCCACGTCGCCCTGGCCGACGTCGAACGCGAAGGCGTCGGGCCGGCGGTTCACCGGTGCATGCGGCGCGGAGAACAGGCGTCCGTCCTCCTCGTCGCGCACGTAGCAGAAGCGCCCGGGATGGTGCGCGTAGTAGGGCTGCTCCGGCTGCATGAAGGTCTTCGCCTCCAGCGTCGGCGCATGCGCGTACTTGGCCGGCTCCGGCTGCATGAACTGCGCGGTGGCGTAGCCGCGGCAGTTGAGCTGGAGCAGCATCGCCCGGTTCCACAGGAACGTGGAGGCCTGTGGCATCGCGGTCGGGCTGCGCAGGACGAAGCGGCGGCCCTGCTCCTCGAACCCGTACGGCAGCGCGCTCATGCCTGCGCCTCCCGGCGCTGCTGGAGGTCGGCCTGGACCCGGGCCAGCGACGCGTCGTCCAGCGGATAGAAGCGCATGACCCAGGCCGCCAGCAGCGCGACCACGCCGGGGATCACCGTCAGCGACAGCACGATGCCCAGCCGCGAGGCGTCGCTCTGCGCCTGGTTGGCGACGTAGCCCATCGCCGCCAGCATCCAGGCGATCGCCGCCGAGGCCAGCGCGCCGCCGAACTTCTGCGAGAACGTGGCCGCGGCGAAGGTCAGCGCGGTCGCCCGGCGCCCGGTCTTCCATTCGGTGTAGTCGGCGCAGTCGGCGTACATCGAGAACGCCAGCGGCGACTTCGGTCCCAGCGCCAGGCCGATCAGGGTGTTGATCGCGAACAGGCTCCAGATCGCATCGGCGGGGACCAGGTACATCGCGCAGCTGAGCACCCCGACCAGCGCCATCAGCCAGGCCAGCAGGCGCTTCTTGTCGAGGTAGCGGGTCAGCAGCGGGGTCGACGCCGCGCCCACCGCCAGGGCCACCGAGTAGCTGCCGAGGAACAGGCCGGTCAGGTCCGGTCGCACCACATGGTACTTGAGGAAGTACACCAGCGAGCCGCTGCGCATCACGATGGTGACCATGATGATCAGCGCCAGCGCGAACAGCACCAGCCACGGCCGGTTCTGCAGCAGGTCGGCCACGTCCTGGCGCATCGAGCCCTGGTGCTGCAGCTGCGGCTGGATCCGCTCGCGCGTGGTCAGGAACACG
Organism: Pseudoxanthomonas fibrivorans; assembly: GCF_041464125.1. Lineage (NCBI taxonomy): Bacteria > Pseudomonadati > Pseudomonadota > Gammaproteobacteria > Lysobacterales > Lysobacteraceae > Pseudoxanthomonas > Pseudoxanthomonas fibrivorans. The sequence goes on from NZ_JBGNUG010000001.1 coordinate 2,475,901, forward strand.
GCGAGGAAGCACGCCACCGCGACGATGCCGTACAGCCCCAGGGTGAGCTGCCAGCCCAGCGCTTCGTCGCCGCGGCCGAGCCACTGCACCAGGTCCAGGGTCATCCAGTTGACCACCGTGGTGCCGGCGAAGGCGGCGATGAAGCGGAAGCTGATCAGGGTGGTGCGCTGCTGGCTGTCGGCGGTCATGACGCCCGACAGCGCCGAGTACGGCATGCTCAGCACGGTGTAGGCCAGCATCATCAGGGTGAAGCTGGCATACGCCCACAGCAGACGGCCATTGCCGTCCAGCCCCTCGGGCACGGTCCAGGTGAGCACGCCGGTCACCGCCAGCGGCACCGCGCCCCACACCATCCACGGGCGGAACCGGCCCCAGCGGCTGCGGGTGCGGTCGGCGATCGCACCCATGAACGGGTCGGCGACCGCATCGGCCAGCTTGGTGACCAGCATCATCGTGCCGACCGCACCGGCGGCCAGGCCCATGACGTCGGTATAGAAGATCAGCAGGAAGGCCGAGATGTTGGCCCAGTACAGATTGAAGCCGAAATCGCCGATGCCGTAGCCGACCTTCTCGCGCAACGGCAGGCGCGTGGTCGCGGCGGCAACGTGCGGTGGTGCGGCCTGTGGGTTCCCGTGCTGCATGCGTCCCTCGCCATGTAGTGGCGCAGGCCGGCGCGGCCAGCGGGCCCCACCCGGCCCGCGCCTGGTTGACAGCGTTGTCGAGCTTGCCGGCAGCGGGCGGCGCAGGCAAGCGCCGGCGGCGCATGCCGACCATGCGCCGCAGTACACTCGACGGCTCATGGTGAGGAGGACCGCTTGGTCCCGAGCTGGATCCTGCTGCTGGTGTCGGTCGGCTACGCCGCGCTGCTGTTCGCGGTGGCGTGGTTCGGCGACCGCCGCCCGATGTATCCGGACCGGCCGTGGCTGCGGCCGGCGGTGTACAGCCTGGCGCTCGCCGTCTACTGCTCCTCGTGGACCTTCTACGGCGCGGTCGGCAGCGCGGTGCGCAACGGCATCGGCTACCTGCCGATCTACCTGGGACCGCTGCTGCTGTTCCTGTTCGGCTGGCGGATCATCGAGCGGCTGGCGCTGATCGCGCGCAGCCAGAACACCGTCTCCATCGCCGACTTCATTTCCGCGCGCTACGGCCGTTCGCGCCGGCTGGCCGCGCTGGTCACGGTGATCGCGCTGGTCGGCGTGGTGCCGTACGTCGCGCTGCAGTACAAGGCCGTGGCGATGAGCCTGACCGTGCTTTCCGGCCAGGATGCCGAGGCCGTGGGCGTGGCCGCCGACCCCGCGCTGTACGTGGCGCTGTTGATGGCGCTGTTCGCCGCGCTGTTCGGCACCCGCCAGGTCGATGCCACCGAGCACCACCACGGCATGATGCTGGCCATCGCGCTGGAATCGCTGATCAAGCTGGTGGCGATGGTCGCGGTCGGCGTGTTCGCCTGGGCATGGCTGGGCGGGCACCAGCTGCGCATCGAGGATTCGGCGCGTACCCTGTTCCAGCAGGCGCCGCCGGTCGGGTTCGTGGCCCAGACCCTGCTCGGCTTCCTCGCCATCGTCTGCCTGCCGCGGCAGTTCCAGGTCGCGGTGGTCGAATGCGGCGACGTGGCCGACATCCGCAAGGCGCGCTGGCTGTTCGGCGGCTACCTGCTGGTGATCTCGGTGATGGTGGTGCCGATCGCCGCCGCCGGCGTGGCCCTGTTCGGCAGCAACGGCGCGGTGGCCAGCGACACCTTCGTGCTGGCGCTGCCGCTGGCCGAGGGCCGCGACGCGCTGGCGCTGGCCGCCTACATCGGCGGCTTCTCCGCGGCCACCGGCATGGTGATCGTGGCCAGCATCGCGCTGGCCACCATGGTCAGCAACGACCTGGTGATGCCGGTGCTGCTGCGCCGCGGCTGGGGCGAGCGCCACGCCGCCGCGGACGTCGCCTCGCTGGTGCTGTGGGTGCGGCGCCTGTCGATCCTGCTGCTGGCGTTGGCGTCCTACGCCTATTACCGCTGGATCGGCGGCGACACCACCCTGGCCGCCTACGGCCTGATGGCCTTCGCCGCGGTCGCGCAGTTCGCGCCGGGCCTGATCGGCGGGCTGTACTGGCGCGGCGCCAGCCGCCGCGGGGTGGAGTTCGGCCTGCTCGCCGGTTTCGTCACCTGGATCTACACGCTGCTGCTGCCCGCGCTTTCGAGCTCCGGCCACTTCGAGCCGGGCTGGATGCACGACGGTCCGTTCGGGGTGCAGTGGCTGCGCCCGCAGCAGCTGTTCGGGCTCAGCGGCTGGGATCCGCTGACCCACGGCACGTTCTGGTCGCTGCTGGCCAACGGCGCGGTGATGATGCTGGTGTCCGCGCGCTGGCGCCCCGGCGTGGACGAACGCCTGCGCATCGCCCCGTTCCTGGACCCCTACGCGGAGCGCCAGGCGCCTGGCCACGGCGACTGGCCGGGCAACGTCAGCATCGGCGACCTGCAGGCGCTGGCGGTGCGCATCGTCGGCGAACGGCATGCGCGCCGCGCATTCTCCGAGCAGGCGATCTCGCTGGGCCGCGAACTGCACCCGGCCGCCGCCGCGGACCGCGCCTGGATCCAGTTCACCGAGCGCCTGCTCGCCGCATCGATCGGCGCGGCCTCCGCGCGCCTGGTGCTGACCAGCGTGCTGCGCGGCTCGGGCATGCACCTGAGCGAGGTGATGGCGCTGCTCGACGAGGCCGGCCAGGAGCTGCGCTTCAACCGCGGCATCCTCTCGACCACGCTCGAGAACATCAGCGCCGGCGTCAGCGTGGTCGACCCGGACATGCGCCTGGTGGCGTGGAACCGCCGCTACCAGCAGATGTTCGGCTACCCCGCCGGCATGCTCTACGTAGGCCGCCCGGTCGCCGACCTGATCCGCTACAACGCCGAGCGCGGCGAACTGGGCGAGGGCGACGTCGGCGAACAGGTGAACAAGCGCATCGAGCACATGCGCGCGGGCACGCCGCACGTGTTCGAGCGCGTGCGCGCCGACGGCAGCGTGATCGAGATGCGCGGCCAGGCCCTGCCCGGCGGCGGCTACGTCACCAGCTACAACGACATCACCGCCTACAAGCACGCCGAGCAGGCGCTGCGCGAGGCCAACGAAACCCTCGAGCAACGCGTGGCCGAGCGCACCCGCGAGGCCGAGGACGCGCAGCAGTCGCGTACCCGGTTCCTGGCCGCGATCAGCCACGACGTGCTGCAGCCGCTCAACGCCGCGCGGCTGTTCGCCTCGGCGCTGCGCGACAGCGGCCAGCCGCAGGAACAGCAGCACCTGGCCGAACGGGTGGATGCCTCGCTGCGCGCGGCCGAGGAACTGCTCGACGGCCTGCTCGACGTCTCCCGCCTCGACACCGGCGCGCTGCAGGCCGACGTGCGCGTGTTCGACGCCGGAGAGCTGCTGCGCGAACTGGCTTCCCAGTACGCGCCGGTCGCCGCCGGGCGCGGACTGGACCTGCGCGTGCACGCGCGGCCCTGCCCGATCCGCAGCGACCGGCGCCTGCTGCGGCGGGTGCTGCAGAACTTCCTGGCCAATGCGCTGCGCTACACGCGGCAGGGCCGGATCGTGCTCGGCATGCGCGTGCGCGGCGAGGGAGTCGAGCTGGAGGTCTGGGACACGGGCCCGGGCATTCCCGCCCAGCACATGCGCCAGATCTACGACGAGTTCCACCGCTACCAGCAGCCGTTCGACTGGGGCGAGCGCGGGCTCGGCCTGGGCCTGTCGATCTGCCAGCGCATCTCGCGCCTGCTGGGACATGGCCTGGACGCACGCAGCGACGTCGGCCGCGGCAGCATGTTCTCGATCACCGTGCCGCGGGCGGCGGCGTTGCCGGTGGCCGCCCCGCGCGCAGCCACGCTGCCCGACTCGGGCTCGCTGGCCGGGCTGCGCGTGCTGTGCGTGGACAACGACCAGGAGATCCTCGACGGAATGCGGGTGCTGCTGACCCGATGGCAGGCCACCGCGATCACGGCCAGCACGGTCGACGACGCGCTCGCGCGGATGGCCGACAGCGCGCCGCAGGCGATGCTGGTGGACTACCACCTGCACGACCGCCTGGACGGTCTGGACACGCTGGACGCGCTGCGCGCCGCCGGCAGCCGGATTCCCGGCGCGCTGCTGACCGCCGACGGCCGCGACGAGCTGAAGCGGCTGGCGCGACAGCGCGGCTACCGGCTGCTGACCAAGCCGGTGAAGCCGGCCTCGCTGCGCGCCTGGCTGGCCGCCCAGGCGCCGTCGGCCGAACGGGTCGAAGCGCCTTCACCCTGACGACCCATTGACCCTGCAGTCGCTCCAGGGTGTGCAATGCCCGCGTTCATCGCCCGTGCGTTGAACGCGCGACCCGCGTGGCTTACCGTGGCACCCGCTCCAGGATCCTGCCCATGCCTCCGCTCCACCGTCTCCCGTCGTGCCTGCTGATGCTGGTCCTCGTGGCCGGCATGCTGCTGCAGGCGCGAACGGCGGCGGCGATGCCGGAGATGCCGCAGCCGACGTCGGGCGAAGTCGCGTCCCTTTCCGCCGCAGGCTGCCACGAGGCCGTGGCACCGCCGCGCGCCGAACCGGCCCCTGCGACGCATGCCGGACATGGCGAGTCGACCGGCGCGGCGGCCGACTGCTGCGACGACGCGTCGCCGGACGCCTGCGGCAGCGCATGCCCGTGTCCCGGCGCGCCGGCGGCCCTGGCGCCCGCGTGCCCGGCACCGCCTGCCGCCACGCGTGATCCGCAGCCGCAAGCGGCCGGCCTGCACGGGCGGGACCGGGTCGCCGAAGGTCCACCCAGGCGGCCGCCGATCGTCTGACCCATCGACGATCCCCAGACGCGCGCGTCGAGCGCGTGCGCCCGCCCATTCCCGCGCGCCCCGGCGCCGGGTCGTACGCTGGAACCGACATGACCGGCCGTATCCGCTTTCCTTCCCCGGCCGGCGCGCCTTCGCTGCCGCGCCGCCGTTTCGTCCAAGGCCTCGCCTTCGCCGGGCTGGCCGGCGGTGCCGGCCTGCTCCGGTTGCCGGCGCACGCCGCCAGCGCCGCCGCGCCGCAGGTCCTCGCCGGCACCGACTTCGACCTGGCCATCGGCGCCAGCGAGGTGAACATCACCGGGCGCGCGCGCCAGGCGATCACCGTCAACGGCCGCCTGCCGGCCCCGATCCTGCGCTGGCGCGAAGGCGACACCGTCGCCCTGCGCGTGGCCAACCGGCTCGCCGACGCGCCGACCTCGATCCACTGGCACGGCATTCTGCTGCCGGCCAACATGGACGGCGTGCCCGGCATGAGCTTCGACGGCATCGCGCCGGGTGAAAGCTGGCTGTACCGCTTCACGCTGCGGCAGTCGGGGACCTACTGGTACCACAGCCACTCGATGTTCCAGGAGCAGGCCGGGCTGTACGGCGCGATCATCGTCGACCCGCTGCAGCCGCCCCCGTACCGCCATGACCGCGAGCACGTGCTGCTGCTGTCCGACTGGACCGACCTGGCCCCGGCGTCGCTGTTCCGCCGGCTGAAGAAGGCGCCGTCCTACGACAACCACTACAAGCGCACGGTGGGCGACTTCGTCCGCGACGTCGGCGAGGACGGCCTGCGCGCGACGCTCGCCGACCGCGGCATGTGGGGGCGGATGCGGATGACCCCCAGCGACCTGTCCGACGTCAATGGCCACACCTACACCTACCTGCTCAACGGCCTGCCCCCGGCCGGCAACTGGACCGGCCTGTTCCGGCCCGGCGAGAAGGTGCTGCTGCGGCTGGTCAACGCCGGCGCCATGACCTACTTCGACGTCCGCATCCCGGGACTGAAGATGACGGTGGTCGCGGCCGACGGGCAGTACGTGCATCCGGTCACCGTGGACGAACTGCGCATCGGCGCGGCGGAGACCTACGACGTGATCGTGGAGCCCTCAGGCCAGGACGCCTACACGATCTTCGCGCAGGACATGGGCCGCACCGGATTCGCCCGCGGCACGCTGGCCGTGCGCCATGGCCTGTCGGCACCGGTCCCGACGAACGATCCCCGTCCGCTGCTGACCATGGAAGACATGGGCCATGGCGCGCATGGCGACCGCGCGACGGCGAGCGAGGGTGGCTGCGGCAGTGCGATGAAGCATGGCGCCGAAGGTAGCTGCGGCGGCACGATGAGGCACGGCGCCGAAGGCGGCTGCGGCGCCTCGATGAAACCGGCGATGGAGGGCGGCTGTGGCGCGGCGATGCATGGCGGGCACCAAGGATCCGCCACGGCGGCGGTCGTCCACCCCGACAGCGAGCGCGGCAACCCGCTGGTGGACATGCAGTCCTCGCCGACCGGGCCGCGCCTGGACGACCCCGGCATCGGCCTGCGCGACAACGGACGCCGGGTGCTCGCCTACGCCGACCTGCGCAGCCTGTTCGACGATCCCGACGGGCGCGAGCCCGGGCGCGAAGTGCAGCTGCACCTGACCGGGCACATGGAGAAGTTCGCCTGGTCGTTCGACGGCATCCCGTTCTCCAGCGCCGAGCCGCTGCGGCTCAACTACGGCGAGCGGCTGCGCATCGTGCTGGTCAACGACACGATGATGCAGCACCCGATCCACCTGCACGGCCTGTGGAGCGACCTGGAGGACGCCGGTGGCGCCTTCCAGGTCCGCAAGCACACCATCGACATGCCGCCGGGCACGCGCCGCAGCTATCGCGTGCGGGCAGATGCGCTCGGCCGCTGGGCGTACCACTGCCACCTGCTGTACCACATGGAAGCGGGGATGATGCGCGAGGTGCGCGTGGAGGAACGCGCATGACGTCCCGATCCGTCCTTGCCATCCACCTTCTCCTGCTCGCCGGCGGCGCAGGCGCGCAGACGCACGTTCATCGCACCAGCGACGGCCACGACCACGCGGCCGCCAGCGGCAGCGGCCAGGCGGTGTTCGACGCAGCGGTGACACGGGCGCCGCACGTCGCGCACGGCACCGGCATCCCGGACGACGCGCCATCGCAGTCGTCCGTGCCGCACGGTGCGCATGACCACGCCGGCGGTACCTTCCATGGTGCAAGCCGGGAGTCCACGCAGCAGGGCCATCCGTCCGCGATGCCCGGGGCGCACCCCGCAGGCGCACCCATGGGCGTCGCCGATACCGGCACGCCCCCCGCCGAACCGGTCCCGGTACCGTCGGCCGCCGACCGCGCGGCCGCCTTCCCGACGCTGCACGGCGACCACCATGCCCACGGGAACGCGATCAACAGCCTCGTGCGCTTCAACCGCTTCGAGGCCTGGGACGCGGAACCGGGCACCGGCCAGGCCTGGGAGGGCAGCGCCTGGGTCGGCGGTGACACGCAGCGCCTCTGGCTTCGCAGCGAAGGCGAACGCGAGCACGGGCGCACCGCCGCCGCAGACCTGGAGGTGCTGTACGGCCGTGGCATCAGTGCCTGGTGGGAGCTGCTGGCGGGCGTGCGCCACGATTTCGCGCCGGGTCCGTCGCGGGATTGGGCGGCCATCGGCATGCAGGGCCTGGCGCCGTACAAGTTCGAGGTTTCCGCCACCGCCTATCTCGGCAGCCACGGCGATACCGCCTTCGTCGCCGAAGCCGAGTACGAGCTGCTGCTGACCAACCGCCTCATCCTGCAACCGCTGCTCGAGGTCGAACTGCGTGGCCAGGACGATCCGGCGCGCGGCGTCGGCTCCGGCCTGTCGACGGCCGAAGCAGGACTGCGTTTGCGCTACGAAGTCAGCCGCCGTTTCGCGCCGTATGTGGGCCTGGTGCACGAGCGCAGCTTCGAACGCACCGCGGACCATCGCCGCGCCGAAGGCGAAGCCATCCGGGAGACGCGGTGGGTCGCCGGCGTGCGCTGGTGGTTCTGAGGCAGATGCGCGCGAACCGGGAGGCGGACGACGGCGACCCACCGGGATCGCCGCTCCGTCACCACGGCATTGCGGTCCCGGGTGCTCAGCGGGCGACGCGCGTGGTGGTGCCGTCGTTGGTGACGCGCACCCGGTCGCCGACGCGGTAATCGCTGGCCGATCCCGGCTGCACGACCACGATCGGCCTCCCCGATTCCAGCCTCACGGTGAACTCGACGCCGGCGGTGCTGCGGGCCAGCGTGCGGCTGGCCTCGATCGTCACCGGACGCAATGCCTCGATCGTGCCCCACTCCACGCTCTGCACCTGCCCTGCGCCACCGGGCGCGAACGTGCTGCTGTCCCGCGGGGAACTGGAACAGCCTGCGAGGAGTGCGGCCGGGATGACGAGCGACATCAGTACTGCCTTGCGCAACTGGCGGTTCATGATTCGACTCCTGGTGGTGGAAGCCGGCATCGCCCACCTTGCCGCAGGTGCACGCACGCGCCGTGCACGCGAAAGCAGAAGGCGGACTGCCTGCCGGGCCACCTTACTCGCTTCATGTGGCGATGCAACGTCGTTGCGAGGCCGGCGGAAGGCAGGACGGCGGCGATTCTCGCGCCGCGCGCGGTGACCGCGGACGCCGCGCAGCGGATGCGTGCAAACGGCCGGTCGGGCCGCGTCGGCGGGAACCTGACGCGTGGTGGGCCCACCAGGATTCGAACCTGGAACCAAGGGATTATGAGTCCCCTGCTCTAACCGTTGAGCTATAGGCCCGCCTGGTCGGGCAGTGTAGTGGAGCGGCGGAGCGCGCCGCCACAGGCGTCCGCCGGAAAAGGCAAGGGCCCCGCATGCGGGGCCCTCGCGGTGACGCGGGTGGAACCGCGCGCGGGTCAGTCGATGTCGAGGAAGCTGCGCAGCTGTTCCGAACGCGACGGGTGGCGCAGCTTGCGCAGCGCCTTCGCCTCGATCTGGCGAATGCGCTCGCGGGTGACGTCGAACTGCTTGCCGACTTCCTCGAGGGTGTGGTCGGTGTTCATGTCGATGCCGAAACGCATGCGCAGGACCTTGGCCTCGCGCGGGGTCAGGCCGGCCAGCACGTCGCGGACGGTTTCCGACAGGTTGATGTTGGTGGTGTTCTCGATCGGGGACTCCACGTTGGTGTCCTCGATGAAGTCGCCCAGGTGCGAGTCCTCGTCGTCGCCGATCGGCGTTTCCATGGAGATCGGCTCCTTGGCGATCTTCATGACCTTGCGGATCTTGTCCTCGGGCATGTCCATTTCCTTGGCCAGCTCCTCCGGCGTGGCCTCGCGGCCGTACTGCTGGAGCATCTGGCGGGAAATGCGGTTGAGCTTGTTGATCGTCTCGATCATGTGCACCGGGATGCGGATGGTGCGCGCCTGGTCGGCGATCGAGCGGGTGATCGCCTGGCGGATCCACCAGGTGGCGTAGGTCGAGAACTTGTAGCCGCGGCGGTACTCGAACTTGTCGACCGCCTTCATCAGGCCGATGTTGCCCTCCTGGATCAGGTCCAGGAACTGCAGGCCGCGGTTGGTGTACTTCTTGGCGATGGAGATCACCAGGCGCAGGTTGGCCTCGACCATCTCCTTCTTGGCCTTGCGCGCCTTGGCTTCGCCATAGGCCATCTGCCGGCCGATCTCGCGGATGTCGGCCAGGTCCAGGCACATGGCCTGCTCGATCGCGATGGTCGCCTGCTGCTCGGACACGATCTGGTCCTTGACGTCGCGCAGCGCCGAGGACCACTTCTGCTTGCGCTTGAGGACCTCGTCCACCCATTCCAGGTTGACCTGGTTGCCTTCCCACGCGCGGATGAAATCCTTGCGCGGCATGTGCGCGACGACCGTCGCCAGGTGCAGCACGCGGCGCTCGTGGTCCTTGATCTCGCCCATCACCTCGCGCAGCTTGCGGACGAGGGTGTCGGTCAGGGCCAGCGGCAGCTTGAAGGTGACGAACTGCTCGGCCATCTCGCCGCGCATCTTGATCACGTTCTTGGCCTGCGGACCGGCCTTGGCGTTGGCCTTCTTGAACTTGGCGTACTCGGCGGCCAGCACTTCCATGCGGCGCGCGACTTCGGCCGGGTCCGGACCGGTCGGGCCGGCCTCGGCCTCCTCGTCCTCGCCCACGTCCTCGTCTTCGTCCTCGTCGGCCTCGGCATCGCCATCGACCTCGGCCGCGATGGCCGCCGGTTCCGGCGTCTCCTCGACCAGGTCGTTGAAGCCGACCACCACTTCGGCCAGGCGCTTCTTGCCGGCCTTGTGCAGTTCGTATTCCTCGAGCAGCAGCTCGATCGACCACGGGAAGCTGCCCAGCGCGGCCTGGACCTGGCCCAGGCCTTCCTCGATGCGCTTGGCGATGGCGATCTCGCCCTCGCGGGTCAGCAGCTCGACCGTGCCCATCTCGCGCATGTACATGCGCACCGGGTCGGTGGTGCGGCCGCCTTCCGAATCCAGGGCGGTCAGCGCGGCGGCGGCTTCTTCGGCGGCTGTGTCGTCGATCTCGCGGTTGCCGGTATTGCCGTCGTTGAGCAGCAGGGTCTCGGCATCGGGGGCGACTTCATGGACATCGATGCCCATGCCGTTGATCATGCCGATGATGTCTTCGATCTGCTCGGCGTCGACGATGTCGTCGGGCAGGTGGTCGTTGACCTCGGCGTAGGTCAGGTAGCCCTGCTCCAGGCCCTTGCTGATGAGCTGCTTGATTTCGGATTGCTGGGCTGGACGTTCGTTGGCCATGTGCGGCGCCACCGGGGTCAGGTTGGTGAAGTGAACCTAGCATTATAACAGGGCACCGGCCGGAAGGCCGCTGGACCCTTGTGCGTCAATGACTTGCAGCCTGCCGGCGTTCAGCGCGGATCAGGCCCGCAACAGGAAAGTGACCGGGCCGTCATTGACCAGGCTGACCACCATATGGGCACCGAAGCGCCCGGTTTCCACCCCGCCGGCATGCGCCGCCCTGCACGCCTCGACCAGCAGGTTGAAGGCCCGTTCAGCCTCTGCGGGCGGGGCGGCGGTACTGAAGCTCGGGCGCATCCCGGCCGCGGTATCGGCGGCCAGGGTGAACTGGCTCACCAGCAGCAGGCCGCCCCCGGTATCCGCCACCGAACGATTCATCTTGCCGGCATCGTCCGGGAAAACACGGTAACCGAGCAGCTTGCGGGCCATGCGCGCGATCGTGGCCGAATCGTCGCCAGGCTGCACGCCGACCAGGGCAAGCAGGCCGGCATCGATCCTGCCCATGGTCGAACCGTCCACCTCGACCGAGGCCCGGGTGACACGCTGGATCAGGGCAAGCATGGAGGCACCGCCAGGACGAGGGGCCGCCAGCATCGGCGGACCGGACGGCGTTGTCATCCCACCCGTGCAGGAGCGGGAGCCGGCCCGGATAGACTTGGAACGATGTCCGCCAAACGCCAGGCCCGCCTCCTCCATGCCGCCAGCCGCCTGCTGGGCATCCTGCCGTGGCCGGTGCTCTACCGCCTAGGCGACGGGATCGCCGCGCTGTGGCGCGTCGGCGGCGCCCGCGAAAGCCGGGTCGCCCGACGCAACCTGGAGCTCGCCTTCCCCGGGATGGACGGGCCCGGGCGCGACGCGCTGCACCGCCGGATCCTGCGCACCACCGCGCGCCAGGCGCTGGAAACCCTGAAACTGTGGACCCGACCGCCGACGGCCAACCTCTCCCTGCTGCGCGAACGCCACGGGGAAGCCCTCTATGACGCGGCGCTGGCCGCCGGCCACGGCGTGATCGTCGCGGCCCCGCATTTCGGCAACTGGGAGCTGCTCAACCAGTGGCTGGCTTCGCGTGGACCGATCGCGATCGTGTACCGGCCGCCGGAAGCGGCAGTGGGCGACGAATTCCTGCAGCGGGTGCGCGGCGTGGACAACGTGCGCCAGGTGCGCGCCGAAGGCCCGGCCGTGCGCCAGCTCTGGAAGATGCTGAAGGAGGGCGGCGCGGTGGGCATCCTGCCCGACCAGCAGCCCAAGGCGGGCGACGGCGAGTTCGCGCCGTTCTTCGGGGTGCAGGCCCTCACCATGACCCTGCTTTCGCGGCTGGCCGAGCGCACCGGGGCGCCGGTGCTGCTGGCGTGGTGCGAGCGCATCGGCGACGGTCCCGGCTTCGCCCTGCACGTGGAGCCCGCGCCACCCGCGATCGCCGACCCCGATCCGGCCCGGGCGGTGGCCTGCCTCAACGCCGAGGTCGAGCGCATCGCGCGGCGTGATCCATCGCAGTACCAGTGGACCTACAAGCGCTACACGCTGCGCCCGCCCGGCAGCGGCGAGATCAATCCCTACGAGCAGCGGGAATGGGCCAAGCGCCCGGCGTGAGCCCGAAGGCGCCGGACGGTCGACCGTCGGCCGCCCGCAGCCGCGCGGCCGCGCATCCGGCCGCCTGACCGCTTACGATCCGGCATCCTTCCCTCGCGACGACAGCCGTGACCGAAACGACGTCCGCCACGCCACCCCCGCTGGACGCGGGCATCCCGGAGGCACTCGCCACCGCCGACTGGCAGCCGCTGCCACGGCGCGGGGCGCTGCTGCACGCGCTGGGTGCCGGCATCGGGCTGGCGATCCCCGTCGGTTTCGGCCTGGGGATGCTGTCGTCCGCGTTCCTGGACCTGCCGCGCGTGCTGGCGATTGCCATCGCCGCCGCGGGAGGGCTGGCGCTCGGCGCCGGCATCGGCCTGCTGCGTCACCGGCGGATCGGCTGGAAGCTGGACGCCGAAGGATTCGCCACCCGGCGTGGCGGGCTGTGGCGCACCGAGACGCTGGTGCCGGTCTCGCGCGTCCAGCACCTGGACCTCGAACGCGGGCCGCTGGAGCGCAAGCTGGGGCTGGCCACGCTGGTGGTGCACACCGCCGGCACGCGCATGGCCGCGGTCAAGCTGCCGCTGCTGGCACTGGAGGATGCCGAGGTGCTGCGCGCGCACCTGGCCCGCCAGGTCGAAGTCGACGACGCCCTGTGAGCACGCCCGCCGGCCCGGCCGCGAACGAGCAGCGACTGCACCGCTGGTCCTGGGTGTTCGTGCTGCTGCAACAGCTGCGGCAGTTCATCGTCCCGCTGGTGGTGCTGCTGGTCGCCGGCCGCCGCAGCGGCCCCGGCGGCGATTTCGCCGAGTGGGCGCCGCTGGTCGGCGTGGGCGCACTGGTGGTGGTGTCGATCCTGCAGTACTTCACCTACCGCTACCGGATCGGCAGCGACGGCATCACCATCCGCAGCGGGCTGCTGCAGCGGTCGCAGCGCGAGATCCCGTTCGCGCGGATCCACAACGTCGGACTGCACCAGTCGCTGCTGCACCGGGTGTTCAAGGTCGCCGAGGTGCGCCTGGAATCCGCGGGCGGCCAGAAGCCGGAAGCCCACATGCGGGTGCTGGGCATCGACGACGCGCTCGCCCTGGAACGGATCGTGCGGCACCAGGGCGCGGACACCGCCGCTGCGGGCGGCCCGGCCGATGGTGCGCCGGCGGAGGTCGCTTCCGGTGGCCGGACGCTGCTGGCGCTCCCCACCGCCGAGGTGGTGCGGCTCGGCCTGGTTTCCAACCGCGGGATGATCGTGTTCGCCGCCGGCTTCGGCCTGCTTTGGCAGCTGTTCCCCGACGAGCGGCTGATCGCGCGCTACGCCAGCGATTCGTTCGAGCAGGCCGCCGGCTACGCGGGCGACCTGCACCTGGGCTGGACCGGGATCGCCGGGGCCACCTTCGCCGCGATCGGGCTGTTCGTGTTCCTGCTGCGGCTGCTGTCGGTGGCGCTGGCCCTGAGCCAGTACCACGGCTTCCGCCTGAGCGAGACCCAGCGCCGCCTGACGGTCGAGCGCGGCCTGTTCGCGCGGATGCGCACCAGCGTCGCGCCGCGGCGCATCCAGGCCTGGCTCCTGCAGGAGACCCTGCTGCACCGCTGGTTCGGCCGGCGCAGCCTGCGCATCGACACCGCCACCGGCGGCCGCGAGGACGACCCGCGCAAACTGCGCGAGCTGGCGCCGATCGCCACGCCCGAGGCCTGCGATGCGCTGGCCATGCACCTGTTGCCGGGCGTCGCCTGGCCGCCCGCGCAATGGCGGCCGCTGCCACGGCAGGCGGGCTGGCGGCTGTTCCTCGGCGACGCGCCCTGGACCCTGCTGGCGGCCGCGGTGCTGGCCTGGAACGTGGGACCCTGGGGCCTGCTCGTGCTGGCGTGGCTGCCGTGGTCGGCCTACGCCTCCTGGCGCCAGGCCGGGCGGCTGGGGTACGCGGTGGATGCGCGCCTGGTCGCGGTGCGTGGCGGCTGGTGGTCGCGCTGGTGGCGGTTCGCCGAAGTGGACAAGCTGCAGGCGCTGCGCCTGCGGCGTTCGCCGGTCGACCGCTGGCTCGGCACCGCTTCGCTGTGGATGGACACCGCCGGGGCCGGCGGCATGTCGCCGCCGCTGCGGATCCGCTTCCTGCCCGAGGCGGAAGCGCGCGCCCTGTACGCGCAGCTCGGACGCACCCTGGCGTCGCGGCGACTGCGCTGGTGAGGTGGTCGCCGGCGCCGGCCGGCGGCCCCGGATGGATCAGACCTTGGCCGGTCCCCAGTAGCCGATGCGCTTGCGCAGCTTCAGCTTGCGCCATAGGTTGAGCGGCTTGGGCTTGCGGTTGCGGCCACCGGCGGCGACGAACGCGTCGATCGCATCGAGCACGCGCTCGCTCGAATGCCCGTCGCGGTACGGGTGCAGCTGGTCGGCGAATTCGCGCACCGCCGCCATCAGCTCGGGCGGCCGCGACAGCGCGCGCCGGATCGCCGGCTCGAACTGCGCGGGGTCGTCGATGTCGATCAGCTGCGGGCCGGGACGGCGGTTCTTGAAGGTCACCACCGGCTTGTAGGTCAGCAGGAACTCGTTGAGCGCGGAGGAAGTGTCCGAGCACATCATGTCCACCTGCGGGAACAGGTCGAGGATGTTGTCGTTCTCGGCGAAGACCAGGTGGTCGTTCTGCAGCGCCTTGTACTTCGCCACCATCTCCGGGTCCATCTTCGGATGGAACGTGACGATCCAGCGCCATTCGCCGCTGCGCGACAGGCGCGCGATCTCGTCATACAGCACCGGCGCCGCGCTCCACGACGGCGAGAACGTGGAGTGGTACAGGACCACCGGCGGCTGGCGCACCGGCTCGGGGGCGTCGCCCAGCTGCGCCATGAACGGATCGATCTTGGGGAAGCCGGTCTCGCTCACCGCGAAGTGGCCGAGCTCCTGCGACAGGGCGGTGAAGGCGGCGGTGTCGCGCGGCCCGGTCGTGCAGTAGAGGTCGAAGAAGCCGCGGATGTAGATATGGCGCGGCTTGCCCGCGTCGAACCCGTGGAAGGTCTCGACCTTCACCCCCGGGAAGAAGTGCGGCACCGCATTGGACGAGGTGATCACCGCGTACGGATCCCAGGCCCGCACCTCCGCGACGGTCAGCAGCTTCTCGTCGGCGGCCAGGTCCTCGGCGCCCGGTCCGTCGAAGAACCATGCGGTCTCGCCGCCGCGCGCGCGGATCGCCGCCTGGATCGGGCGCAGGATCGCCAGCGCGTATCGCTCGGAACCGTACAGCAGGTAGTGTTTGGGCACGTGGCACTCCCGGGGTGCGCGGGGACTGGCGCGATTATCGCACCGGCACGCGCACCGACGGACGGCCTGCTAGGCTTCCGCCACCTTCGTGCCCTCTCCCGCCGAATGCCCGCCCACCGCCATGCCGCCGCTCCGCCCGCCGACGGGCCCGCCGCCACGCCGGCCCGGGCGCCGCTGTCGGCGTGCGTCATCGCCTTCAACGAGGCCGACCGCATCGGCGACTGCCTGGCTTCGCTGGCGTTCTGCGACGAGGTCGTGGTGGTCGACTCCGGCTCGACCGACGGCACGCGCGAGGTCGCGCAGCGCGCGGGTGCGCGGGTACTGGTGCGACCGTTCGACGGTTTCCGCAGCCAGAAGCAGTTCGCGGTCGACCAGTGCGCCCACGAGTGGGTGCTGAGCCTGGACGCCGACGAGCGCGTCGACGCCCGCCTGCGGGCGGCGATCGAGGCCGAGCGCGCCGCCGGCTTCGCCCGGGCGGCCGGCTACCGCTTCGCGCGCATGTCGGAGTACTACGGCCGCTTCCTGCGCCATGGCACCGCCTACCCGGACCGGGTCCTGCGCCTGTTCGACCGCCGCCGCGGCGGCTGGCGCGGCGACCGCGAGATCCACGAGGCGGTCTCGGTCGACGGGCCGGTCGCGCTGCTGGCCGGCGACCTGCTGCACCATCCCTTCCGGTCGTTCATGCAGCTGCTCGACAAGAAGCAGCGCTACGCGCGGATGATGGCCGAGCACGATTTCGCCCGCGGCAAGCGCGCGACGCTGGGCAAGCTGGTACTGGCGCCGGCCTGGCGCTTCTTCCGCGGCTTCGTGCTCAAGGCGGGGTTCCTCGATGGCTGGCCGGGCCTGGTCGAATCGTTCGTCAGCGCCAACTACGTGCGGCAGAAGACGATCATGCTGTGGCTGCTGCAGAACGGGCAGCCGCTGGTGGATCCGCCACGCACGCGGGCCGACTGACCGGGCTACGCGGCGCGGCCAGGCCGCGTCGCGGCTTTCTCCGTCGCATCGACGGCATCAACGCCGGGGTGGGCCTGCGACGAACCTCGTACCTGCCCGGCACGCGGACGCTACTGCGGCGGCGCCGCCAGTTCGCGCGCGTCGAGGTAACCGTCCTTGTTGGCGTCCTGGCGGACGAAACGGTCGGCCAGGCGCTGGCGGTGGGTCTCCAGGCTGAGCGGCCTGCCCTTGCTGCCGGGCTGTTCCGAGGGCGCCAGCACGCCGTCGCCGTCCACGTCCATCCGCTCGAACGCGTAACCCATCCAGGCCACGTACTCGGCCTGCGAGACGCGGCCGTCGCCGTCGCTGTCCATGCGCGCCAGATAGTCGCCGGTGCGCTCGACCTGGGCCAGGGCATGGCCCGCGATCAGCAGGCCGGCGCAAAGCAGCAGGCCCGGGCGATGACGCCCGGGCCTGGGTCGGCGCCGCGCGGGAGCGAGGCGTGGCATCAGTGCGCCAGCGCGTAGCCCTTGAGCCGCATCGAATACTCCTGCAGCGCGCGGATGCCGCTGGCCTCGGCTTCCTGGCACCAGGCCTGCAACTGGCGCAGGCGCTCGGCGGCGTCGTTGCTGCGCGCCTCGAGCAGGGCCGACAGGCGCGCCCGGTGTTCGACCAGGGCCTGGATCCGCGGCCGCTGGGAAACCCACGAGCGCAACTGCTCGCGCGCGTCCGGCTTGAGCCAGCGCCCGTCGTCGACCAGCCCCCTGCGCATGCGCCGCGGCAGCAGTTCGCGCAGCTTGGCGCCGGCGGCAGCCGCTTCCTCGCGCAGGGCCGGCTTGAGCACGTTGCGCTGGTAGTCGGTCATCGCCTGGAAGCGGTGAGACAGCAGCGCGCGCAGGGTTTCGGTGTCCGGTGCGGCGATGTTCGGGCGGATGTCCAGGCTCGGCGCCACGCGCAGCACCTTGGCCAGGCCGACCTTCTCCAGGCCCTTGATCGCGGCCCAGCCGATGTCGAACTCCCAGCGCCGCATCGAGAAGCGCGCCGAGCTCGGGAAGGCATGGTGGTTGTTGTGCAGCTCCTCGCCGCCGATCCACACCCCCCACGGGGTGAGGTTGGTCGAGGTGTCGGCCGATTCGAAGTTGCGGTAGCCCCACCAGTGGCCCAGGCCGTTGACCACGCCGGCGGCCCAGAACGGGATCCAGGCCATCTGGATCGCCCACAGGGCCACGCCCATCGCCCCGAACAGGGCGAAGTTCAGGAACAGCAGCGCGGTCGGGCCGAGGTTGGCGTGGGGGGTGTAGAGGCGGCGCTCGATCCAGTCCTCCGGCGCGCCCTTGCCGTACTGCTCGATCGACGGGCGGTCGGCCCGCGCCTCGCGGTACAGCTCCACGCCCTCCCAGAACACCTTGCCGATGCCGCGGGTCTGCGGGCTGTGCGGGTCTTCCTCGGTCTCGACCTTGGCGTGGTGCTTGCGATGGATGGCCACCCACTCGCGGGTGATCATCGAGGTCGTCAGCCAGGTCCAGAAGCGGAAGAAATGGTTCAGGGCCGGGTGGAAATCGACGCCGCGATGGGCCTGGCTGCGGTGCAGGTACAGGGTCACCGAGAAGATCGTCAGCTGGGTGAAGACCAGCAGCACGACCAGCATGCCGAGCCAGCCCAGGCCGGCGAGGCCGGAGACGAGGAAATCGATCAGTACATCGGACATCGCAGGCAGGCCCCGGTAGCGTGAAGACGCGCGGGACACGCGCCCGCGTGGCGACATGATGGCGCCTGATCCGGCAAACTTCACCTGTCCGCCGCGTATGTTGTTCATCTGCGGCCTCCCGCGAAGAACGCCCGTCACAGATGCCGTCCCCCGCCCCCCTCTCCGCCGCGGACGCCGCCCGCCCGCCGCTGATCGAACTGGACCGCGCCAGCGTCATCCGCGGCCAGATCCGGGTCCTCCACGAGCTTTCGCTGCGGATCGACCAGGGCCAGCACACTGCGGTGCTGGGTGCCAACGGCTGCGGAAAGTCCACCCTGATCAAGCTGATCACCCGCGAGCTCTACCCGCTGGCCCGGGCCGGGGATACCCCGCCGGTACAGGTCCTCGGCCAGGCGCGCTGGCAGGTGGACCGGCTGCGCTCGCAGCTGGGCATCGTGACCGGCGATTTCGGCGCCAACCTGGCCGACATGCCCCAGCTCACCGCCGAGGACGCGGTGCTCAGCGGGCTGTTCGCCTCCTTCGTCGTGCCGCCGTTCCGCGAAATCACCGACGACATGCGCAGCCGCGCGGTCGAGGCGCTCGATCGCGCCCATGCGCTGCCGCTGCGCGGCCGGCTGTACGCCGAGCTGTCCACCGGCGAGGCCCGCCGCGTGCTGATCGCCCGGGCGCTGGTCAACCGCCCGCAGGCGCTGCTGCTCGACGAACCGGGCACCGGACTGGATCTGGTCGCGCGCGGCCACCTGCTGGCGATGCTGCGCTCGCTCGCCCGGCAGGGCGTGACCCTGGTCCTGGTCACCCACCACATCGAGGAGATCGTCCCGGAGATCGACCGGGTGGTGGTGCTGCAGCAGGGCCGGGTCCTCGCCGACGGGCCGCGCCATGCCACCCTCGACGGCGAACTGCTCGCCCGCGCCTTCGGCGGCCCGGTGCGGGTATGGCAGGAGGACGCCGGCGACGGCCAGCGCCACTACCTGGCCGCCGCGGGGAGCTGACCGTGCCCGAGCTGCCCGAGGTCGAAACCACCCGGCGCGGCCTCGCCCCGCACGTGGAAGGGCGGCGGATCACCGCCGTGGTGCTGCGCCGGCCGGACCTGCGCTGGCCGATTCCGGACGAGATCCGCGATCGCCTGCCCGGCCGCCGCATCGCCGCGGTCCGGCGGCGGGCCAAGTACCTGCTGATGGACACCGATGCCGGGGACAGCGCGCTGCTGCACCTGGGCATGTCGGGGATGCTGCGGGTCCTGCCCGGCGACACGCCCGTCGGTGCCCACGACCATGTCGACCTGGCGCTGGATTCCGGCCGGGTGCTGCGCTTCACCGATCCGCGCCGCTTCGGCAGCCTGCTCTGGCAACCGGCCGGGACCGAGCACGAACTGCTGCGCGGGCTCGGCCCGGAGCCGCTGTCCGACGGCTTCGACGGCGACTGGCTGTTCGCCCGCAGCCGCGGCCGCAGTGCGCCGGTGAAGGCCTTCCTGATGGACCAGCGGATCGTGGTCGGCGTCGGCAACATCTACGCCGCCGAGAGCCTGTTCCGCGCCGGCATCTCGCCCGCGCGCGCGGCCGGCAAGGTCTCGCGCGAACGCTACGCGGCCCTGGCCGGCGCGGTGCGCGGGATCCTCGCCTATGCGATCACCCGCGGCGGCACCACCCTGCGCGACTTCCTCAGCCCCGACGGCGCGCCGGGGTATTTCGAGCAGGAGCTTTCGGTCTATGGCCGCGGCGGCGAACCCTGCCACGCCTGCGGCACGCCGTTGCGCGAAGCCAGCATCGGCCAGCGCGCCAGCGTCTGGTGCCCGCGCTGCCAGCGCTGAGGGGGGCGGTGGCCGGTGGGGGGCGGCTTCGCCAGCGGCGCGCGCGGTGCCGGGCGTGGCCCCCGCAGGGTTCCCGCGGCGCCTTCCGGGCATGCTTCATGCCAACCCGCCGGTCCGCCCGCCACGCCAAAAGCCGCTATATTCGGCGCCTCGCCGATGTCGTGGAGACGACGATGGCCGGTCCTGACGAGAGTTCCCCCGAAATCACCGTGTGGCTGGATGCCGCGCGCGGCGGAGACCGCCAAGCGCTGGACCGCGTGCTCGGCACGCTCTACCAGGAACTGCACACGCTGGCGCGCCGACAGCTATCGGGCCAGCAGAACAACACCCTGGACCCGACGTCGCTGGTCCACGAGTCGTACCTGAAGCTGGTCGGCGCTTCCAATGGCGCCCGCTTCGAGGACCGCGCCCACTTCTTCGCCTACGCCGCCTCGGCCATGCGCAGCGTGGTGGTCGACTACGCCCGCAACCGCATGGCGCGCAAGCGCGGCGGCGACCTCAAGCGCGTGGCCGAGATCCCCGAGGAGGCCGAAAGCAGCCTGCGCCTCGACGAGAACCTGCTGGCGCTGGACACCGCGCTGGAACGGCTGGCCTCGGTCGACGCGAAACTGGCCAAGGTCGTCGAGCTGCGCTACTTCGCCGGGCTGTCCGAACAGGAGATCGCCGAGCTGCTGGACCGGTCCGAGCGCAGCGTCCGCCGGGACTGGCAGAAGGCGCGGATGTTCCTGCTCGCCGCCATGCGCGAGGACTGACGGCCGGAGCGGACGGCAGCCATGGACGCCGAGCGCTGGCAGCGCCTGTCGCCGCTGCTCGACGCCCTCCTCGACCTGCCTCCGGCCGGTCGCCTGGACGAGCTCGAGCGCCTGCGCGCCACCGAACCGGCGCTGGCCGCCGAGCTCAAGGCGCTGCTCGCCGCCGAGGACACCGACCCCGACTTCCTCCATGACCCGTTGCCGGGCACGCGCCCGGCCTCGCGCGAAGGCACGCGGCTGGGGCCCTACCAGCTCGAACGCCTGCTGGGCGAGGGCGGCATGGGCCAGGTCTGGCTCGCCGAGCGCGCCGACGGGCTGTACCGGCGCCAGCTGGCGCTGAAGCTGCTGCGCCCCGGCTATGCCGACCCCAACCTGCGCCTGCGCTTCTCCCGCGAACGCGAGATCCTGGCGCGGCTGCAGCATCCCAACATCGCGCGCCTGCTCGACGCGGGGATCGGCGAAGGCGACCAGCCCTACCTGGTGCTGGAGTACGTCGAAGGCGTGCCGCTGACCGACTACTGCCGCGACCACGCGCTGCCGGTGGAGGCGCGGCTGCGCCTGTTCCTGCAGGTGTGCGCGGCGGTCAGCCATGCCCACGCCAACCTGATCGTGCACCGCGACCTGAAGCCGTCGAACATGCTGGTCACGGCCGGACGGGACGTGCGCCTGCTCGATTTCGGCATCGCCAAGCTGCTCGACCGCGACGGGGTCGAGGCGACCCACGCCCGTACCGAGGTGCGCGCCTTCACCCTGCACTACGCCGCGCCCGAGCAGGTCCGCGGCGAACCGGTGAGCACGCTGACCGACGTGTATTCGCTGGGCGTGGTGCTGTACGAACTGCTGGCCGGCGACAAGCCCTACCGGCTGCGCCGGCAGAGCGACGCCGAGTGGGAGCGGGCGATCCTGGAGGTCTCGCCGCCGCGGCCGTCGGTGGCGGTGCAGCGCCTGGCCGAGGCCGGGCAGCTGGAGCCGGTGCAGGCACGGCGCCTGGCGCGCCGCCTGCGCGGGGACCTGGACAACATCGCGCTGAAGGCGCTCAACAAGGTCCCGGCCAAGCGCTACGGCTCGGTGGAGGCGCTGGCCCGCGACGTCGAGCGCCACCTCGAAGGCCGCCCGGTCGAGGCCCGGCCGCCGCGCATCGGCTACCAGCTGCAGAAGTACCTGCAACGCCACGCCTGGGGCGTGGCGTTCGGTTCGCTGGCGATGGTCGCGTTGCTGGCCACCCTGGGCCTGACCCTGTGGCATGCGCACGAGGCACGGCACGAAGCCGCCCGCGCGCAGGCGCTGCAGCGCTTCGTGCTCGGCCTGTTCGACCATGCCGGCGGCGCGCAGCGCAGCGAGGGCATGGCCATGCGCGAGCTGCTGTCGGCCGGTGCCCGCCGCGGCGAGAGCGAGCTGGAGGACCAGCCGCGCGCGCGCGCCGAACTGCTGGGGGTGATCGCGCGGCTGTACATCGGCCTCGGCGATTTCCGCGAGGCGCTGGCGCTGTCGGAACGGCAGCAGCGGCTGATCGAGGGCGACGAGGGCGCGGCCGACGGCCTGCGCCTGGATGCGGCCAGCCAGCACGGGCGGGTGCTGCGCCTGCTCAGCCGCTCGCAGGACTGCGTGGCGCGGATGCAGCCGCTCGCCGCCAGGGCGCAGGAACTCGAGGCGACCTCGCCGCAGCAGGCCGCGGACTTCTACATCCAGTTCGGCCGGTGCCGGCGCATGCTGGGCGAGGCGCTGGCGGCCCGGCAGTGGTACGAGCGCGCCATCGCCATCCGCCGCGACGTGCTGCGCGACGATGCCGGCGTGGCCGAAGGGATAATCGACCTGGCCGCACTGGAAAGCGACGCGGCGCGTACGGGCGCGGCCATCGAGCAGTTCCTGGCCGCGCAGCGCCAGCTGCGCGCGCGGCTGGGGGACCGCCATCCGCTGATGGTCGACATCCGCCGCAGCCTGGGCGTCCTCTACCTGGACCGCGGCCAGGCCGCCGAGGCCGAAGCCGCGCTGCGCCCCGGGCTGGCCCTGGCGATCGAACTGCATGGCCCCCACCATCCCTCGACCCTGGCCGTCCGCCGCCAGCTGGGCCTGGCCTACCTGCAGCTGGGCCGCCTGGCCGAAGCCTCGCAGGCGCTGCTCGCCCAGCACGGGCCCACCGAGGCGGCGCTGGGCGCCCGCCATCGCGAGACGGCGCTGAGCCTGGACGCGCTCGGCCGGCTGGCGCTGGAACGGGGCGACATCGCCGCCGCCCAGGCCGCCTTCGGCCGGGCCGTGGCGATCTGGCGCCAGCCCGACGGCCGCCATCTCCTGGACTACGGCCTGGCCGACATGGCGCTCGCCCTGCGGGCCGGCGGGGACGCCGCGGCCGCCGAGGCCACCCTTGCGGAGGCGCGGCGGGTGCGGGTCGCACGACTCGGGGCGAGCCACCCGGCGGTGGGCGACCTCGACCGGATGATGGGCGAACTGCTGCTCGGTCGCGGCGACGCGGACGCGGCCCGGCCCTGGCTCGAGCGCGCCGCCGAACTCACCCGCGTCGGTTATGGCGCCGACGACCTGAGGACGCTGCGGTCGCAGCTGGCCCTGGCGCGCCTGCCGTCGGCGGCCCCGGGCGCGGGCGACGACTCGGCCCTGCAGGGCTTCCTTTCCACCCTGCCCGACGGCCCGGCGTTCGCTCCCCTGCGCTGGGAAGCCCGGGCCTATGCCGCCGGTACCGGTTGCCATGCCGGCGCCAGCCACGGCGGCGAACCGGCGCTGCTCGCGCTCGAAGCCGAACTGCGGCGCGCACGCCCGGAGGGTGGAAGCCTGCAGCGGGAAGTCGAAGCGGTGGCGCTCGCATGCCACGCGCGGCTGAACGGGATCGCGTCGGCCGGGGCGACGCGCTGAGCGCTGTGCGTAAGATGGCGCGCCTCCCCACGCACGCCGCGCCATGCACCGACGCCAGTTCCTGACCCGTGCCTCCGCCGCGCTCGCCGCCATCGGGCTGCCGCTTCCGCTCATGGAGGCCATGGCCAGCCCGCTGCCGTTGGGCGACCGCCATCCGTTCGACTACGCCTGGCTCAAGGGCCATGCCCGCGCCTTGGCCGGCCGGCCGTTCGCCGCGCGCAGCGACGTGCTGCCGCCGCCGGTCGCGGCGCTCAACTGGGACCAGTACCAGTCCATCGGCTTCCGCCAGGACCATGCCTTGTGGGGCGATGTGCCCGGCTCGAAGTTCCAGGCCAAATTCTTCCACCTGGGCATCTACTTCAAGCGGCCGGTGCGGATGTTCGAGGTCGCCGGCGGCCAGGCCCAGGAACTGGCCTACGACCCGGCGATGTTCGACTTCGGCAGGAGCGGGCTGAAAGGCAAGGCGTTGCCTAAGGACCTGGGATTCGCCGGGTTCCGCCTCAACTCGCCCGACGACATCCGCCGCGACTGGGCGGCCTTCCTCGGCGCCAGCTATTTCCGCGCGGTCGGTTCGAGCATGCAGTACGGCCTGTCCGCGCGCGGCCTGGCGATCGACACCGGCATGCCGCGGCCGGAGGAGTTTCCCGACTTCACCGCGTTCTGGCTCGAGCGCCCGGCCCCGGGCTCGGAGACGGTGGTGGTCTACGCACTGCTGGATTCGCCGAGCGTGGCCGGCGCGTACCGCTTCGCCATCACCAAGGGCGAGCCGCTGGTGATGGACGTGGACGCGGCGCTGTACCCGCGCAGGGAGATCGAACGCATCGGCATCGCGCCGGCGACCAGCATGTACCAGGTCGGCGAGAACGACCGGCGCATGGACTGGGACTGGCGCGCGGAGATCCACGACAGCGACGGCCTGGCCATGCACAGCGGCAACGGCGAGTGGATCTGGCGCCCGCTCGGCAACCCGGCGCACCTGCGCTTCAACGCGTTCGCCGACGACAACCCGCGCGGCTTCGGCCTGCTGCAGCGCGACCGCGACTTCGACCATTACCAGGACGACGGCGTGTTCTACGAGAAGCGCCCGAGCCTGTGGGTCGAACCCAAGCAGGGCTGGGGCAGGGGCTCGGTGCAGCTGGTGGAGATCCCGACCATCGACGAGACCTTCGACAACATCGTCGCGTTCTGGAACCCGGAAAAGAAGCCGCAAGCCGGCGAGGAACTGCTGTACGGCTACCGCCTGTACTGGGGCGAGCAGCCACCGGTGCAGCCGCCGCTGGCCAGGACCGTCGCCACCCGCACCGGCCTGGGCGGGGTGATCGGCTTCAAGCGCGACCATTTCTCGCAGCGCTTCGCGGTGGATTTCGCCGGTGGCGAACTGGCCGCGCTGGCCGCGCGCAACGCCACGGTGGAGGCGGTGGTGGAAACCAGCCGTGGCCGCCTGGACACCGTCTCGGCGCGGCCGCTGCATGCGGTCGAGGGCTACCGGGCGATGTTCGACGTGTATCCGGAAGACGATTCCACCGCCCAGATCGACCTGCGCCTGTACCTGCGCCACGAAGGCCGCGCGCTCAGCGAGACCTGGCTGTACCAGTGGAACCCGCCGCCGCCAGCCGAGCGCCGGCTGTACTGACGCGCCCGGCCGGCAGGCGCCCTACAGCAGGGGCGCCTGCAGAGGCTCGATCGTGCCTTCGCCGCGCATGACCTTCTTGAACTCCGGGCGGCTGACCGAAACGTAGCGTTCGTTGCCGCCGATCTCCACCTGCGGGCCGTCGAGCACGGCCCGGCCCTGCGCATCGACGCGCACGTTCATGGTCGCCTTCTTGCCGCTGTGGCAGATCGTCTTGATCTCCTCCAGCTCGTCGGCCCAGGCCAGCAGGTACTGGCTGCCCTCGAACAGTTCGCCGCGGAAGTCGGTGCGCAGGCCGTAGCACAGCACCGGGATGCGGATCCGGTCGACCACTTCGCTGAGCTGCCAGACCTGGGCACGGCTGAGGAACTGCGCCTCGTCCACCAGCACGCAGCCCAGCGGCCCATGGGCCTGCAGGTCGGCCTCCACCAGCCGCTCCAGGTCGGTGTCGCGGTCGAAGGGCGTGCCTTCTGCGCGAAGGCCGATCCGCGAGGCCACCACCCCGCCCCGCCCGCCGCGGTCGTCCAGCCGCGGCGTCAGGATCAGCGTGCGCATGCCGCGCTCGCGGTAGTTGTACGCCGACTGCAGCAGGGTGGTGGTCTTCCCGGCGTTCATCGCCGAGTAGTAGAAATAGAGCTTGGCCACTGGCCTCCCGTTGCAACTTACTTCTGTTTCTTGCCGTCCACGACCTCCGGGTCGCCCACGTCCACGCGCTCGTTGATCGGCGCCTTCCAGATGGCGTCGTGCAGCTGCCAGTAGGCACGGGGCTCCCAGTACTTGTCGGCATAATACTGTTCGCCGCTCAAGGTCATGCCGGTACCGGCCAGCGGGCCGGTCATCGGGATGATGGTCAGCGGGCCGAGGTAGCCGGTGCGGCTGCCGGTCACCTTGCGCCGCTCCTGGACCAGCACCGCTTCCTGGCGCGGCTTGGCCACGTCGTCGCCGTACTGCGCGTAGAGCGCCTTGCCGCGGCTCACCGCCTGCTCGCGCTCGGCCTCGGTCAGCGCGTTCCAGTAGCGTTCGCGGAACACCACGAAGTCGTGGTAGAGGCGCTCGGCGGCCAGGTCCATCCACGCGTACGCCAGCGGCCGGTCCTGCGCCACGCCGATGCCATCCCAGTACATCCCCGCGACCAGCGCCTGCGCCGGCTTGTCGGCGAAGCTGGCCGCGCGGGTGAACGAGGACAGCGCGCGCCCGTAGTCCTTCTTCTCGTACGCGCGCAGGCCGTCGGCCCGCCAGCGCAGGTCCGGGTGCGCGGACAGGAAGCCCTCCGTCATCACGATCGCCGGATCGACCTTCGGCACGGTCCTCGCCTCCTCCGCGCCGGCCGGGCCGGCGAGCGCGGGCGGGGCCACCCCCAACAGGAACACGATGAGCACTGACCTGATCATGGGCGCTTCTCGCCAGGGCCGGGGGCCGGTGCGCATGTAATAGCGCCGTGTCCGGCGCCTGTGCAAGTAAGCCAAAGGGGCACATCCGGCGCGGCTCACCGGCCGACGCGGAAGGGGGGGGCGGGCGGCCATAGTAGACTTCGCCACCCCGGCGCACGTCCCCGCAGTCCGATGCTCAATCCCCCCCAACGCGCCGCCGTGCTGCACGACCAGGGCCCGCTGCTGGTCCTGGCGGGCGCCGGCAGCGGCAAGACCCGGGTCATCGTCGAGAAGATCGCCCACCTGGTCGGCACCGGCCGCTATCCGGCCCGGCGCATCGCCGCGATCACCTTCACCAACAAGTCGGCGAAGGAGATGCGCGAGCGCGTGGCCAAGCGGATCAGGGGCGACGCGGCCGAAGGGCTGACCATCTGCACCTTCCATGCGCTGGGGCTGAAGTTCCTGCAGATCGAGCACGCCGCGGCCGGGCTCAAGCGCGGCTTCTCGATCTTCGACGCCGACGACAGCGCCGCCCAGGTCAAGGACCTGATGCCGGGCGCCAAGCCCGATGCGGTCGAAGACGCGAAGAACCTGATCTCGCGCGCCAAGAACGCCGGCCTGTCGCCGGAGCAGGCGCTGGCCGCGGCGCGTTCCACCCGCGAGATGGAGGCGGCGAAGCTGTACGCGCGCTACCAGGCGCGGCTGGCCTCGTTCAACGCGGTCGACTTCGACGACCTGATCCGCCTGCCGGTGCAGATCCTCGAGGAGAACGCCGAGGTCGTGGCCGGCTGGCGCGAGCGGATCGGCTACCTGCTGGTCGACGAGTGCCAGGACACCAACGACGCCCAGTACCGCCTGCTCAAGGCGATCGCCGGGCCGAAGGGCAACTTCACCTGCGTGGGCGACGACGACCAGAGCATCTACGCCTGGCGCGGCGCCAACCCGGAGAACCTGCAGCAGATGGAGCGCGACTACCCGGCGCTGCAGGTGATCAAGCTCGAGCAGAACTACCGCTGCTCCAACCGCGTGCTGCGCGCGGCCAACGCGCTGATCGCGCGCAACCCGCACCAGCACCTGAAGACCCTGTGGAGCGAGCAGGCCGACGGCGAGCGCATCCGGGTCTGGGAGTGCCGCGACAACGAGCACGAGGCGGAGAAGGTCGCCGCCGAGATCGCGTTCCTGCACGAATCCAAGCAGGTGCCGTGGAACGAATGCTGCATCCTGTTCCGCGGCAACCACCAGTCCCGCGTGCTGGAGAAGGCGCTGCAGCTGCTGCGCGTGCCCTACCACCTCACCGGCGGCACCGCGTTCCTCGAGCGCCAGGAAGTGAAGGACGCGCTGTCCTGGCTGCGGGTGATCGCCAACCCGGAGGACGACGCCGCGTTCCTGCGCGCGGTGCAGTCGCCCAGGCGCGAAGTCGGCGCGACCTCGCTGGCCCGGCTGGCGGAGCTGGCCCAGAGCAAGCACATGCCGATGTCGCGCGCGGCCCAGTCGATGGGCGCGCTGCAGCAGCTGCCGCCCCGCGCGGCCAATGGCCTGGGCGCGTTCAACGACGCCGTCGCCGACCTGCGCGACCACGCCACGAGGCTCAGCGCCGCCGACCTGGTACGCCGGCTGGCGGAGAAGTCCGGCCTGTTGACCGAGCTGCGCGCGCAGTGCAAGGACGAGGCCTCGTTCCAGCGGCGCAAGGCCAACCTGGACGAACTGGCCGAATGGTTCGAAGGCGGCCCGCGCGGCGCGACCGCCGGCGACCTGGCCGCGCAGCTGGCGCTGCTGTCGCGCAACGACAAGGACGACGGCGGCAACCAGGTGCGGCTGATGAGCCTGCACGCGGCCAAGGGCCTGGAATTCGGCTACGTGTTCATCGTCGGCTGCGAGGACGGCACCCTGCCGCACGAGGCCGCGCTGGAGGAAGGCTCGGAGGAAGAGGAGCGCCGGCTGATGTACGTGGGCATCACCCGCGCCAAGACCCGGCTGTGGCTCAGCTACAGTCGCGAGACCCGCCGCTTCCGCGAGAAGGTGCGGCTCAAGCCGAGCCGTTTCCTGGACGAACTGCCGGCGGCCGAGCTGCAGCGCGACGGCGCCGATCCGGTCGCCGACGCGGAGCAGAAGAAGGAGCGGGCCAGCGCCGGCTTCGCCGCGATCCACGCGCTGCTGGGCGATTGACCATGGGCACCACCATCGCCACCACCGAGCGGCTGCGCCTGCGCGAAGTGGACGAAGGCGATGCCGGGTTCATCGTCGACCTGCTCAACCAGCCCGACTTCCTGCGCTTCATCGGCGACCGTGGCGTGCGCGACATCGGGCAGGCCCGGGCGTTCCTGCGCGACGGCCCGATGGCCAGCTACGCCCGCCACGGCCTGGGCATGTACGCGGTCGAGCCTCGCGAGGGCGGCCCCCCGATCGGCATGTGCGGGCTGGTGGTGCGCGAAGGCCTGCCGGATCCGGACATCGGCTTCGCGTTCCTGCCCAGCTTCTACGGGCAGGGGCTGGCCTTCGAAGCGGCCCGCGCGGTGCTCGGCCATGCGCGCGCCGCGCTGGCGCTGCCGCGCGTGCTGGCGATCGTCTCGCCGGGCAACACGCGCTCGATCGCGCTGCTGCGGCGCCTGGGCCTGCGCGACGCCGGTACGGTCACATTGCCGGCGAAGGACGAGGAACTGCTGCTGTTCGAAACCGCGGAGGACGCCTGATGCTCGACCACTTCGCACTGCTGGCCGGCTACAACCGCTGGATGAACGGCAACCTGCAGCGCGCGGCCGCCGCGTTGCCCGCCGATGCGCTGGAGGCGCCGAAGGGCGCGTTCTTCGGCTCGATCCTCGGCACCCTCGACCACCTGGTCGTCGCCGACACGATCTGGCTCAAGCGTTTCGCCGCCAACGACGCCAGTGGCCGATGGACCGCACTGCAGGCGCTGGACGGCATCCCCGCGCCCACGTCGCTCGACGCGCGACCGTGCGCCGACCTGGCGGCGTGGTGGAACCGCCGGCAGGCGCTGGACGACACCTTCGTGGCGTGGATCGGCCAGCTCCAGGCGTCCGACCTCGAAGCGACGATGGCGTACGGCAACCTGCGCGGCGAACCGATGCGGCGCCGCCTGTCGCACCTGCTGCTGCATGTCTTCAACCACCAGGCCCACCACCGCGGCCAGGCGACCACGCTCTTCAGCCAGTGCGGCGTGGACGTGGGCGTCACCGACCTGCATCCGCGGCTGCCCGTGGCCCCCTGAGCCCCGCGCGCCTGCCACCCCGGGCGCGCTGGAAACACGGGTGCCGCGGGCGAGCCGGTAGACTGGCGGCCCCTGCCGTCCGCGAGACCGCGTTCGATGCGACTTCCCCTGCTCTGCACCGCCCTGGCCGCCGGCCTGCTCGCCGCCTGCCAGCCGGTGCGCCCGCCGGCGCCCGACGAAACCACGGCGCCTGCACCGGCCGCCGTGCCGGCCGACGACAACCTCAATGCCGTGCTGTGGGTGCAGCGCTCGGCCGAGTACCGCGCCGCCGCGGCGCAGACCTACCGCGCCGCGACCGACCACCTCGATGCGGCGCTCCGGCAGGCCGACTGGGACGCGC
The DNA here is from genome assembly GCF_041464125.1 of Pseudoxanthomonas fibrivorans. NCBI lineage: Bacteria > Pseudomonadati > Pseudomonadota > Gammaproteobacteria > Lysobacterales > Lysobacteraceae > Pseudoxanthomonas > Pseudoxanthomonas fibrivorans. The sequence goes on from NZ_JBGNUG010000001.1 coordinate 2,505,907, forward strand.
TGGTGCCGGAGGAGCGCGGCAACGCGGCCCGCGGCCTCAAGCCGGCGGTGATCCTGGACATCGACGAGACCGTGCTCGACAACTCGCCCTACCAGGCACGGCTGGTCCGCGACGGCGCCGAGTACAGCGACCCGACCTGGGACGCGTGGGTCGAGGAGCGCAAGGCCAGGGCCGTGCCGGGCGTGGTCGAGTTCGCCCGCGCCGCCAATGCCCGGGGCGTCACCCTGGTCTACATCTCCAACCGCGCCGTGCACCTGAAGGACGCGACCCTGGCCAACCTGCGCGCCGAAGGCCTGCCGGTGGCGGACGAGAGCGTGTTCCTGGGCCTGGGCACGGTGGTGCCCGGGTGCGAGCAGGACGGTTCGGAGAAGGACTGCCGCCGCCAGCTGGCGGGGCGGACGTACCGCGTGCTGATGCAGTTCGGCGACCAGCTCGGCGACTTCGCCCGCATCCACGACAACAGCCCCGCCGGCCGCCAGGCGCTGCTGGACACGTACGACGGCTGGTTCGGCCAGCGCTGGTGGATGCTGCCCAACCCGACCTACGGCAGCTGGGAACCGGCGCTGTTCGACAACGACTGGCGCCAGCCGCGCGAGGCGCGCCGCGCCGCCAAGCGCGCCGCGCTCGAGGTCGCGCCGTGAGCCGCCCGCCGCTGGACCTGGCGCCGGAGGAGCGGCTGATCTTCGCCCTGGACGTGCCCGGCCGCGACCAGGCGCGTGAATGGATCGACCGCCTCGGCGACAGCGTGCGCTTCTACAAGATCGGCATGGAGCTGCTGGCGTCCGGCGAGTACTTCCAGGTGCTGGACGACCTGGCCGCGCGCGACAAGCGGGTGTTCGTCGACCTGAAGTTCTTCGACATCCCGGCCACGGTGGCCGGGGTGATCCGCGGGCTGGGCCGCTGGCCGGTCAGCTACTGCACGATCCATGGCTGGCATCCGGCGATGATGCAGGCCGCCGCCGAGGCCAACGCCAGCGCCGGGATGCGCCTGCTCGCGGTCACCGTGCTGACCTCGATGGACGGCGACGACCTGCGGTCGATGGGCATCGCCGGCGCGCCGGAGGACGTCGTGGTCGAGCGCGCCCGGGCCGCCCGGGCCGCCGGCATCGACGGCGTCATCTGCTCGGGCCTGGAAGCGGCCCCCATCCGTCGCGCCACCGGCACCGGCTTCTCGATCGTCTGCCCCGGCATCCGCCCCGGCGGTCCGGCCGGCGACGACCAGAAGCGCAGCGTCGGCGTGGCCCAGGCCTTCGCCGATGGCGCCGACGCCATCGTGGTCGGCCGCCCGATCCGCCAGGCCCCCGATCCGCGCGCCGCCGCGCGGGCGATCCAGGCGGAAATTCGGAATTCACTCTTTAAAAATCAATGATTTGATTCAAGCAATCTAAAGTGTTGCCTGAACTGGATCGCGGCGTTAGGATGGCCGCGTCCGGTCACTGGCCGGAACCGTGCCACAACACGATGTCCTCCGGCGCTGCCGGATTCAGGGAGGCCAGGCGCCTCCCTTTTTTCTGCCCGCCCGCCTTGCCGACCCGGCCGGGCTGCGGCCACACTCGGCGCCGACTTCCCGGATGCCGCCCATGCCCTCCACGCGTCGCTGCACCCGGCTGGCCCCGTGGCCGGCGGTCGCCCTGTTCGTGCTGGCGCTGGCTGGCTGCCGCCGCGACGCTCCGCCCGCGGAACTGCCCGGTGCCTCCAGCGAGCCGGCCGGAGCGGTGCGCCAGCTCGCCGACCACCTGCGCCGCAACGACCTGGCGGCGTTCGCCCGCGATGCCCTGCCCGCGGCCGAACGCGCACAGCTGGCGGAAGCCTGGACCGAGGGCCGCAGCCGCTGGCCGCTGACCGAACTGCCGCTCGACGCCCAGATCGGCCCCCTGCTGGCGGCCCTGTCCGCGCCGACGGCGAAACAGGACCTGCGGCGCTCGTTCGAGCGGCAGATGGCCGGACAGGACGCGGCATTGCGCGACGCGGCGCGTTCGCTGGCCCTGTTCGGCACCCAGTACGTGCGTACCCAGGACGGCTACAGCGAAGAAGAACGGAGCCATTACACGCAGGTCATCGCCGCGCTGGGCGCCTGGTCGGCCACCGCTCCGCTCGGCGACCGGCGGCGGGCCGATGCCGCCATCGACCGGCTCACCGCCGCCGCGCGCGCCACCGGGCTGGACGGCGACGCGGCGCTGGCCGCGGCCGGGATGGAGGAGAGCCTGCGGCGGCTGGGTCCGTTCGCGGCGGTCGCCAAGGCGGTCCTGGTCGAGTACGGGCTGGACCTGGACCGCAGCCTGTCCGACCTGCGCACCGGCCTGGTCGAAGAGGACGGCGACCGTGCCACCGTGCGTATCCACTACCCGCTCGGCGGCAGCGAGATCGACACCGTGGTCAGCCTGACCCGGCGCGACGGCCGCTGGTACCTGACCGACTACCTCGACCATGCGGCGGCCCTGCTCGCCGAGCCTCCGCCCGCACCGGCGACGGTGCTGCCCGCGTTGCCCGCCCCGCCGGCACCCCCGCCCCCGGCCGGGCCGGCCGCTGCGCGATAATCCCGCCATGCCTGAACAGAATTCCTTTCCGTTCCCGGAACCGCCGCCCGGCACCAAGCCCGGACCGGACGGCCGCGCTCCGGCTGCCACGCGCGAGCCGGCCACCCCGGGGCCCGACGCCGCGCCGCCGCCCGATGCGGTCCCTCCGGTCGATGCGGTGGTGCCGCAGCCGGTGGCCGTGCGCACGGCCACGGCGCCGCGACGCCCGTTGTGGGCCCGTTTCATGGGGTGGCTGGCCGACCCGTGGCTGGAGCTGAAGCTCGAGCCGGCCGACCTGGACATCCACGCCGACCCGCGCCCGGTCTGCTACGTGCTCGAGGACTACGGCCTGTCCAACGCGCTGATCCTGGACAAGGCCTGCCGCCAGGCCGGCCTGCCCTCGCCACTGGTGCCGCTGCCGCGCGACCCCACCGGGCGCAAGCGCGCCTACGTCGCCCTGTCGCGCCGCAACGCCGCGCCGCTGATCCCGGACCAGCGCCCGGCCAAGCGCACCCATTCCGATTCGCTGGCCCGGCTGCTGCAGGCCCACCGCGCCGACCCGGCGCTGGACGTGCGGCTGGTGCCGGTGTCGATCTTCGTCGGCCGCGCCCCGGACCGGCAGAGCGGCTGGTTCTCGGTGCTGTTCTCCGAGAACTGGGCGCTGGTCGGCCGCTTCCGCCGGCTGCTGGCGATCCTGCTCAACGGCCGCGACACCCTGGTCCGCTTCGCCGAACCGGTGTCGCTGCGCGAGACCGTCGAGGAAGGCCTGCCGCCCGAGCGCACCGTGCGCAAGCTGCAGCGCGTGCTGCGCGCGCATTTCCGCCGGATCCGCGCCGCGATCATCGGCCCGGACCTGTCGACCCGCCGCCTGCTGGTCGACCAGGTGCTGGCCGCCGACACCGTGCGCGAGGCCATCGCCGACCAGGCCCGGCGCGACGGCTCCAAGCCGGCCGAGGCCTGGAAGAAGGCCCACGCCTACGCCTGGGAGATCGCCGCCGACTACTCGCACCCGGTGGTGCGCTCGGCCAGCTTCATCCTCACCCCGGTGTGGAACAAGATCTACCGCGGCGTGCTCGTCCACCACCTGGACAAGCTCAAGGAGGTCGCGCCCGGCCACGAAGTGGTCTACGTGCCCTGCCACCGCAGCCACATGGACTACCTGCTGCTGTCGTACCTGCTGTACGAGCGCGGCATCGTGCCGCCGCATATCGCCGCGGGCATCAACCTCAACCTGCCGGTGGTCGGGACGATCCTGCGCAAGGGCGGCGCGTTCTTCATGCGCCGCAGCTTCCGCGGCAACCCGCTGTATTCGGCGGTCTTCACCGAGTACGTGGCGCAGCTGGTGTCCGGCGGCTATTCGCTGGAGTACTTCATCGAGGGCGGGCGTTCGCGCACCGGCCGGCTGCTGCAGCCCAAGGGCGGCATGATCGCCATGACCCTGCGCGCCTACCTGCGCCAGCCGACCCGGCCCGTCCTCTTCCAGCCCGTCTACATCGGCTACGAGAAGCTGATGGAGGGCAACAGCTACCTGGACGAGCTCTCCGGCAAGCCCAAGGAGAAGGAGTCGATCTGGTCGCTGCTGTGGGGCATCCCCAAGGTGCTGCGTTCCAACTACGGCCAGGTGGTGGTGAACTTCGGCGAGCCGATCGAGCTGGGCAAGGTGCTGGCCGAGCACGCGCCGGACTGGGACGGCAGGCCGGTCTCCGAGGACGAGAAGCCGTCGTGGCTGGCCGACACGGTCGACGTGCTGGCGCAGCAGATCCAGGTCAACGTCAACGGCGCGGCCGACGTCAACCCGATCAACCTGCTGGCGCTGGCGATCCTGTCCACGCCCAAGCACGCGATGGGCGAAGCCGACCTGCTCGCCCAGATCGCGCTGTCCAAGACCCTGCTGGCCGAGCTGCCGTATTCGGAGCGCTTCACCGTCACCCCGCACTCGCCGGAGGAGATCGTGGCCCACGGCGAGGAGATCGGCGTGCTCAACCGCGTGCCGCACCCGCTGGGCGACGTGCTCAACGTCGACGACGACAACGCGGTGCTGCTGTCGTACTTCCGCAACAACGTGGTGCACCTGTTCACCGCCTCGTCGTGGATCGCCTGCTGCTTCCAGCACAACCGGCGCATGAGCCGGCGCACGCTGGTGCGGCTGGGGCGCACGGTCTATCCGTTCCTGCAGGCCGAGCTGTTCCTGCCGTGGAACGAGGACGAGTTCGCCGAGCGGGTGGACAGGATCGTCGACGTGTTCGTGCGCGAAGGCCTGCTGCAGCAGATCAACGACGACGACGGCGGCATCCTGCAGCGCAACCAGGGCCAGAGCGACGAGGTGTTCCGCCTGCGCGCGATCGGCCACACCCTGCAGCAGGCGTTCGAGCGCTACTACATCGCCATCTCGGTGCTGGTGAAGAACGGCCCCGGCACGCTCGGCGCGGCCGAGCTGGAAAGCCTGTGCCACCTGTCGGCGCAGCGCCTGAGCCTGCTCTACGCCGAGTCGGCGCCGGAGTTCTTCGACAAGAGCCTGTTCCGCAGCTTCATCCAGAAGCTGCGCGAGCTGAAGCTGGTCTGGCCGGACCAGAACAGCAAGCTGCTGTTCGACGACCGCCTGGACGTATGGGCCAAGGACGCCAAGATGATCCTGGGCCGCGAACTGCGGCACACGATCGAGCGGGTCAGCCCCGAGGCGGCGCGACCGGAGGCGGCGACCCCGCCCGAGTGAGCCCTCGCGGCCGTGCCCCGCCGGGTGCGACCGCCTTCGCTCAGCCGCGCACGCCGATGCCCGTCGGCGGCTTCCGGTTTCGCGGGTGACAGGCCTCGTCGGCGGGGCCGCAGCGCACGGCCTCGCGGATGCGCTGGCCGGCCGCATCGATGCCGGCGTCGAGCAGCGACTCCTCGTCGTCGCCCGGCGCGCCGGCATCCCATCCCGGGTGGCACAGGTCGATGATCGTCGGATCGTCCACCGACTGCAGGGCGTATTGCCTGGCCCTCAGCCGCGCCTCGTCCTGCGAAGCCTGCTCGTGCACGACGAAGAACTCGATCCGCCCGTCCACGGCGGCGCAGGCCGCGGCGCCATGCCCGGCCTGGCTTGTGACGAGCAGCCGCTTCCACCCGCCCTTCCCCGCATACCTGCGCTCGATCGCGTCGGCCGCGGCGCTGTCCGGCTGCTTGAGCACCACGACCTTGCCGCTGGAGGAATTGCCGAGGATGAGCAGCATCGGTTGTCGCTTCGGCGCCGTGCCGAAATCCAGGACCTCGATCGACGGGCCCGACCCCGGCGGCGCCGGCGTGCCGGCCTTCAGGCCGGTCGCCAGCGGCGGGGACGCCTTGCCGGCCCGCGCCCATTCGACCGGTTCGAACCGCGCAGCGCCGCCGCACTCCAGGCAGGTCTCCACCGGCAGTTTGGCCTGCGCGGCCGCGACCTGCGCGGCCGACGGCTTCATGTTGCAGTAGCCCGCCACCGGCCCGGGGAGCCGACCCTGTTTCACCAGGTAGGCGACGAACTCCCCGCCGTAGCGCCTGCGTTCCTCCACCGGACCGATCGGCATCACCGGCGACACGTAGACCGTGTTCCTGGCCGGATCGGGCGCATAGCAGTAGAAGAACTGCAGCTCCTGCGACGACGCATGGCCGTGCAGGCCCAGCCACGCGCAGGCGATCCCGAGCCACGCCCACATGGTCCTGCGCATGCTCAGTCCGCCCCGTGGCTGTCGAGGTAGCCCTGCGCGACCTGCGCCGACTGCTGGTGGGCGGCGTAGGTGCGGTTGGCATCGGCTTCGCTGTAGCCCTGGGCGATGGCGCGCTTGTACATCGTGTAGTACTCGAAGGCCTGGCCGCACATGGCGTAGAGCTGCTGGTCGCCCCCGCCGGACACGGCCTTCTGCCGGTAGTTGCCCTCGGTGAAGCCCGGACAGGCGCCGGTCGCCAGGTTCGGCCGGGTCGCATAGCCGCCGCCACCGGCGAGCGCACCGGCCGCCGAGGCCACGCCACCGCCGGTGCCCAGCACCTGGTCGCCGGTGGCGCCCAGGGCGGCCGCACCGGCGCTGTCGGGATTGAAGATCTGCGCACCCTTCAGCGCCGCGCCCATCACCTGGTCGCCGTCCAGGCCACCGGCGCTGGCCATCCCCGCAACCACCGCCGCACCGACCAGCGAGCGCAACATGCCGCCGCCGCCACTGGCTTTCTCCTGCTCTTCCTGCGCGCGCTGCTCGGCCAGCCGGGCGCGCTCGTCTGCCAGCTGCCTGCGCCGGGCCGCCTGCATCTGCGCCACCTGCCCCACCTTCTGGGCCAGTTCCGCACGCGAGCTCGGCACCCAGACCGTTCCGGACCCGTAGCGTTGCGAGCCATCGGCGAGCAGTTCGACCCTGTCCTTTTCCGCCAGCGACAGGCGCCTGTCCGCCGCAACCTGGTAAGCCACGAAGTTGAATGCATCGGCGCCGGCGCTGCGGAACTCCATCTCGCTGACGACCTCGCCGGCGGCGTCACGCCGCACGGCGCGATAGGTGCCGCTGGCCGGGTCGAACCGGTAGACCGTTTGAGCCTCGGCCTGCCTGACGCCCTGGTGCCAGACCACGCCGCTGTTCAGGCGAAGCTCCCTGGCCTGCGCATCCCAGAGGTATTCCTTCCAGCCGAAGGTCAGCAATTCGCCTTGCGCCTGCCACTCGGTGCCACCCTGGAACACCTTGCGATCCAACCGGGCGAATATCCGCTCCGCGTCGGCGGCACGCTGGGCCAGCACCTGCGGATCCACCACGACCGGTGCCGCCGGACCGTCGTGCCGGGCAGTCAGGGGCGCGGGAATGGCCTGCATGACGGCGGTGCCACCACGGGCCTTGCCCGGCTTCCGCTCCAGCTGCAGCTCGTAGTTGCGAGTAGGAACACCGGCGACCCACAGCCAGTAGTAACCGCCCGCCGCTTGCAGGTTCAGGATGCCATCGCCGCTCCACCAGCCGGACTTGCCGCTGACGCCGTCCGTCTTGCCCATTTCGCTTGCCTGGCCGCAGTCGGCGACCGGGCCCTGCGCCAAGCGGATGCTGGCCTTCTCCTCCCGCACCCGGACCCTGATCTCCCATCGATCGCCCGGTTGCGCGCGGACCAGATAGCAGTCGTACCACCTGCCCTCGTTATCGGTGGCCGATATACCGCGGGTGAAAGTGCCCTGCAGGGTCTCGCTCCCCGTGATCACGCGCACCGGGTGCGCACCGGCCGGGGCCTGGGGGGCGGCCGGTGCGATCGCCGCCGCAGCCCGGGTGCCCGTCTCCTGACCCGCGGCGGCCCGCGCGTCGACCGGAGGCGGGGACGAGGGAAGTGCGGGAGGCGGCAATGACGGGGCGGCGGCCAGCGCCGTCGCAGGCGCGCCGTCGGGGTTGCGGTAGCTCCTGCTGTACTTCGGGTTGACCGTGGCCTGGCCACCCTTGAACTTCAGCCACTGGTACTGCAGCTCGCCCTCCGCGGTCAGGACCATGCGGAAGCCGGTCTTGAACAGGGTGTCGTTCTCGAACTGCACGCTGCCGTCGGGCTGCACGCGGCCGATGAACGTGGGCGTGAACAGGTCGTCCTCGCGGTAGCGCAGGGTGCCGGTGGCGGCGTCGCGCCTGATCCGGGCCGGGATCCGGTAGGTGCCGGGGGCGCGCTCGAGCAGTTCCTCGCCCGGCGTGACCCAGCTCACGACCAGGCGCGAACCGTCGTCCGCCTGCCACTGCCGGTTCAGCACCTCCGCATAGACGCCCCAGACCGCCGGATCGGCCGGTGCCTGCGGTGGCGCGCCGGCGTCCTGCGCATGCGCGGCCGCGAAGCAGGCGAACAGCACCGTGCCCAACAACCCGTGAGTACCCGCGTGGCGGGCCAGCGTATCCATCATGTTTCCCCCTGGTGCCGGCCGCGACCGGCGGTTCAGTCCTTGCACCGGTAAAGGCGCCGCCGGGACGGGCTTCGTCCCGGCGCCGCCACCCCCGATGCCGCGCTCCACCCCCGACCTGCCTGGATCGCCAACGGCGCAAGGTCCCAGTGTTTGGCATAGTTCAATTCCCGGCCGCGACGCACGCAGCTCCCGGCCGGGGCTTGACAGGGGGATCCACCGATGTGCCATGCCAGACGGGCGCACGCCCGCCACCCGGCGCCGCCCTGCGCGCGCACAAGCAGGGGCTGCGGCCGTGCTTGACGATGCCGTGTTCGACGGGCTGCTGGAGTCGCTCTACGGTTCGGTGCTGGACCACGACCAGCTCGATGTGTTCAACCGGCGCCTGGCGCAGGCCACCGACAGCCACATCACCGGGGTGATGATCCACGACGTCATGTTCGGCCGCGCCGAGGCCTCGCGCATCCACGGCGTGGACATGGCCCGCCTCGGCGCCATGCTGGACGGCCAGGACCTGCGCGACGACCTGTGGATGCAGCGCGCCACACCCCAGCTGGAAACCTGCCGGATCCTGGATTCGGAGGCGATGGTGGAGCGCCGGGTCGCGCAGCGGAGCGATTTCTTCAACGCCTATTACCGGCGCCTGGACATCGTCCAGCAGATCGCCTGCGTGGGCCTGTTCGACGGCGCCAACTCGGTGACGCTGTCGATCTGCCACGGCGACCCCGACCGGCATTACGGCCCGGCCGAGAAGCGCCTGCTGCAGCGGCTCACGCCGCACTGGGTCAATGCCTACGCGATGATGCGCCGCCTGCAGGGCCTCGAGCGCCGCGCCGGTTCGCTGGCCCAGGCGCTGGACGCGGCGCCGGTGGCGATGTTCGCGCTGTCGCGCGAGCTGCGCCTGTCGCGGACCAACGCCGCGGGCGACCAGCTGCTCGAGCGCGGCGTGCTGCAGCGCGCGCCGGACGGGCGGCTGGCCGGGCACGGCGCCGCGGCGCGGCCGTTGCTCGACCTGCTGCAGCGCGCGGTGCGCGGGCGCGGCCTGCTGGTCGGCGGCGACGTCGAGCGCGTCGTCCTGCGCGACGGGGACGATCGTGCCGGGCTGGTGGTGACCGCGCATCCGACCGCGGCACTCGCCGGCGACGGGGCCGAAGCCCTGCTGGTGTTCGTGCGCGAAGTACACCGGCCGGCGGCGGCGCTGGAGCCGGTGTTGCAGGCCCTGTTCGGTCTGACCGCGGGCGAGGCCCGGCTGGCGGCGGCGATGCACCGGCACGCCGATGCGGCGCTGGCGGCGCAGGCCTGCGGAATCACCCCGGCCACCGCCCAGTCGCGCCTGAAGCTGATCTACGGCAAGACCGGCGAACGCAGCCAGTCCGCGCTGGGGCGGCTGCTCTCGGCGGTCGCCGCCAGCGGCGCCTGAACCGCCGGGTCGGGCTCAGGCCGGCTGGTCGGGAATGAGCAGGCTCTCCAGCCGCGCGATGCAGTCCTTGAGCTGCAGCTTGCGCTTCTTCAGGCGCTTGGATTCCAGCTCGTCGTCGGGATTGGCCGCCAGCTGCACGATCCGCTCGTCCAGCGCGCGATGTTCCCGCCGAAGTTCGGCGATGCGCTCGGCGATGGTGGCGGGATCGTCTGCTTCCACGATGGCCAAGCTTACACCGCTGCCCGCTCCAGCCGCGCCGCCGGCGCATGCCCGGTAGAATGGAGCCGCATGAACGCCGTCCTGCCCCTGCCCGAACCGGTTTCCCGGAAGCCCGACCGCCAGCCCGACCCGCGCGTGGTCCAGCGCGAACAGGCCAAGCTGGCCAAGCGCCTGCGCCGCCAGGTCGGCCAGGCGATCGCCGACTTCGGCATGATCGAGGCCGGCGACAAGGTGATGGTGTGCCTGTCCGGCGGCAAGGACAGCTACACGATGCTGGACATCCTGATGCAGCTGCAGCGCAAGGCGCCGGTGCCGTTCGAGCTGGTCGCGGTGAACCTGGACCAGAAGCAGCCGGGCTTCCCGGAGCACGTGCTGCCGGAGTACCTGCACTCGGTCGGGGTGCCGTTCCACATCATCGAACAGGACACCTATTCGGTGGTGTCGCGGGTGGTGCCGGAAGGCAAGACCATGTGCTCGCTCTGCTCGCGCATGCGCCGCGGCGCGCTGTACGCCTACGCGGCCGAGCACGGCTTCACCAAGATCGCGCTGGGCCACCATCGCGACGACCTGGTGGCGACGTTCTTCCTCAACCTGTTCCACCACGCCAAGCTGTCGGGCATGCCGCCCAAGCTGCTGTCCGACGACGGCCGGCACGTGGTGATCCGCCCGCTGGCCTACGTGCGCGAGAGCGACATCGTCGAGTACGCCGATGCCCGCCGGTTCCCGATCATCCCGTGCAACCTGTGCGGCAGCCAGGAGAACCTGCAACGCAAGCAGGTCGGCCTGATGATGAAGCAGTGGGAACGCGACGCGCCGGGCCGCATCGAGACCATCGCCCGCGCCCTCGGTGACATCCGCCCCTCGCAGCTGTCGGACCCGAAGCTGTTCGACTTCCTCGCCCTGGGCCATCGCGAAGGCGCGCAACGCGCCGATGCGCATGCGTGGCTGGCGGGTAGCCCGCACGAAGACGAGGCGCCGCCCCCCGGCTGATACCGTCGCGCCTCGTGCGACCCGCCGAGGTTCTCCTGCACGGCGCGCCGTAGCGCGCCCGACATTCCTTCGATCCCGGATTCCGCATGTTCTTCCGCAACCTGACCTTTTTCCGCTTCCCGACCACCCACGACTTCGAGCAGCTCGACGCCCTGCTGCCGGAAGCCGCGCTCAAGCCGGTCGGCCCGCTGGAGCTGTCCTCCAGCGGCTTCGTCTCGCCGTTCGGCCGCGGCGAGCAGGCGCTCTCGCACCGCATCGAGAAGTCGATCTGGCTGTCGGTCGGCAGCGAGAACAAGATCCTGCCCGGCTCGGTGGTCAACGACCTGCTGGCGCAGAAGGTCGCCGAGATCGAGGACAGGGAAGGCCGCAAGCTTGGCGGCAAGGCGCGCAAGCGGCTCAAGGACGACCTGCTGCACGAGCTGCTGCCGCGCGCGTTCGTGAAGAGTTCGCGCACCGATGCGCTGCTGGACCTGGAACACGGCTTCCTCGCCGTGGACACGTCCTCGCGCAAGAGCGGCGAGGCGGTGGCCTCGGAAATCCGTCGTGCGCTCGGCAGCTTCCCGGCGATCCCGCCGAACGCCGAGGTGGCGCCGCGCAGCATCCTCACCGGCTGGATCGCCGGCGAACCGCTGCCGGAAGGCCTGTCGCTGGGCGAGGAATGCGAACTCAAGGACGCGATGGACGGTGGCGCCGTCGTGAAGGCGCAGAACCAGGAGCTGGTCAGCGACGAGATCGGCAAGCACCTGGAGGCCGGCAAGCAGGTGACGAAGCTGGCGCTGAACCTCGACGACCACGTGTCCTTCGTCCTCGGCGAGGACCTGGTGGTGCGCAAGCTCAAGTTCCTCGAGGGCGCGGTCGACCAGCTGGAAAGCACCGAGCGCGACGACCTGCGCCAGGAGCTGGACGCGCGCTTCGCCTTGCTGGCCGGCGAAGTCCGCCGCCTGTTCCTGGTGCTGGAGTCGGCGCTGAAGCTCAGCCGGGCCGAAGGCTGACCGTGACCGCGTTCGCTTGAACCGGGTGCGCAGGCGCGCTAGGGTCCGGCTTGAACCCACCGTCTGGAGGCTGTCCGCATGAAGAAGGTCGCTTTGTGTGCCCTGCTCGTGGTCCCGCTGGCGAGTTCCGCGTTTGCCGCCGGAATGGCCGGTGCCGCTGACTCCCCGGAGCTGCCGACCACCCTGACCCGGTCGGGAGTCAAGTTCGTCAACCAGTGCGATGACGCCGCCTTCGCCAGGACCAGCATCCCGAACAAGCTGGCGCAGCGCTGTGCGGCCCTGCTGGAGCTGTGGCGCGCCGAGGCCGGAACCGAGGGCAACTGGGCCAACCGCGGCGTCGGTATCGCGCGTGGCGAGGCGGCCGTCGCCAGTGCCAAGCCGCAACGCGTCTACCTCAATCCCGAGCGGATGCGCTGAACCCCACGGGGCGTCTCCGGCCCTGCCGGAGACGCGGGCGGTACAATCGCGCATGCCCTCGCTGCTCCACCGCCTCATCGCCCGCGCACCCCAGCGCCTGCAGCGCGACTCCCTCGAACTCGAGCTCGAAGACGGGCGGCGTATCGACGTGCAGCGCGTACGCGATCCCCGCGCGCGCCGGCTCAAGCTCAGCGTGGACGAGCGTGGCGCACGCCTGACCCTGCCGGTGCGCGCCAGCCTGGTCTCGGGCGACCGCTTCCTGCACGAACACCGCGGCTGGCTGGCCAGCCAGCTCGACCGCTACCGGGTTCCCGAGGACGCGGCTGCCGTGCTGGTTGCGGGGGTGACCGCGGCCCTGCCGTTGCGCGGCCGCAGCGTTCCACTGCACTGGCACGGCGGGCGGTACATCCGGATCGGCCTCGAGGGGGACGGCGTCCACCTGCAGCATCCGGAACGGGCGTCGGACGCGGCGCTGCGTCGCGCCCTGCGCGGGTTCTACGAGGCCGAGGCCAGGGCCGACATCGGCCGCTGGCTGCCTGCCTACCTCCCGGGGCTGCCGCGCGCGCCCCGCCAGCTGCGTCTGAAGGTGATGTCTTCCCAGTGGGGGTCGCTGGCGCCGGACGGCAGCCTGGCGCTGGACCTGGCGCTGGTGCTCGCCCGGCCCTCGGCGTTCGAGTACGTGCTGGTGCACGAGCTTTGCCACCTGCTGCAAGCCAACCATTCGCCCGCCTTCTGGCGGGAGGTCGAGCAGCGCTTCCCGCGCTGGCGCGACGAACGCACGTACTTCCATGCGGAGGGTCGGCGGCTCAAGGCGAGCCTGAGGGCGCTGCTGTCGGGCTGAGGGGCGGCGGCGGCCGCGCTAGGATGGAGGCGACCGACAGGAGCCCCGCATGCGCGTATCGACGTCCACCCCGCTTCCCCTGGTGCTGCTCGCCCTGCTGGCAGGCTGCCAGCGCGAACCGGCCGAAGGCCAGGCGCCGGAAGCGCCGCCGGCCGCCACCGCGCCTGCGAACGCGCCATCGGCCGACGCACCGTCCCCGCCCTCCGCCGACGCGCACCCGGCCTGCCCGGCCGACGCCGGCACCGCGCCCGCGGGCGAACTGGTCGCCGTCCGGATCGCCGCCGCCGACGGGGATGGCACCCGGGGCCTCTACGAAGGCCCGGTGTGGAGTGGCGATGCGCTGTACTTCTCCGATTTCACGTTCGACGACGGCTTCCCCTCGCGGATCCGCCGGCTCACGAGCGATGGCCACCTCGAGACCGTGGTCGATCCGAGCGGCAGCAATGGCCTGGCGCTCGGCGAGGACGGCGCGCTGGTGGCCGCCACACACGACCGCAAGGAGATCTCGCGCTTCGACCCGGTCGACGGCTCGCGGATGCGCATCGTCGGCGAGTTCCAGGGCCAGCCGTTCAACTCGCCCAACGACCTGGTCATCGGCCGCGACGGCACGATCTGGTTCACCGACCCGGATTTCCAGCGCGCCGCCGCCCCGGGCGGGCAGGACAGGACCCGGGTCTACCGGGTGGGCGCCGGCGGCGAGGTCACGGTGGTCGACGACACCATCGCCAATCCCAACGGCATCGCGCTGGCGCCCGACGGCAACACGCTCTATGTCGCCGGCGGCGGCGAGCAGGGCGTGCTGCGCGCGTATGCGCTGGTCGACGGGCGGCCCGCCGGCCAGCGCGACCTGGTCACCGACGCGGTCGTCCCCGACGGCCTGGCCGTCGACTGCCTCGGCAACATCTACCTGACCGAGCACAATCGCCGCCGGGTCCGCGTGGTCTCCCCGCAAGGCCAGCCGCTGGCCACGATCGCCGTGGATGCCAACCTGACCAATGCCGCGTTCGGCGGCCCGCAGCGGCGCACCCTGTTCCTCACCGGGGCCGGCTCGGTGTGGTCGATCGAACTGGGCGTGGCCGGCCTGCCTTACTGAGCGGCGCCCGAGCCAAAAGAAAAGGCCCCGCGGAGCGGGGCCTTTTCGCATCGCGTCACCGCAGGGCGGTCAGAAGCGGTACTGCGCCGAAACGCCGAACAGGTTGGCACCGCCGTCGTACGAACCGGTCAGGCGCGAGCGGCTGGACGACAGGATGTCGATCTCCGGGGTGTCGACCAGGTCGATGCGCGCGAAGCTGGCGTCGAGCGAGAAGTTGTCGCTGGCCATCCAGGTCAGGCCGACCGCGTACCACATGCGGTCCTGGTCGGGCATGCGCGGGGTGCGGTGCGGGTAGCTAACCGGGGAGTCGTCGCGGGCGATGCCGGCACGCAGGGTGAAGGCGTCGTTGAGCGCGTACTCGCCGCCCAGGCTGTAGAACCAGCTGTCGCCCCAGCTGTAATCCTCGGCCGAGTCGGGCTGGCGCGGGTTGTCGAACTCGATGCGGATTTCGCGCAGGGAGCTCCAGCCGGTGCGCGAGGTCTCGGCCATCAGGGCGAAGCGGTCGGTGGCCTGCCAGGTGGCGCTCAGGGTGTGGACCGACGGGGTGGTCAGCTTGGCCAGCGCGCCGGTGTCCACGTACTGGCCGGTGGCGGCCAGGATGGTGGCGACGTTGGTCGGCACGGTGAAGTCGGCGTCGCCGGTCAGCTCGTGGTCCACTTCCGAACGGTACGAGTAGCCGATCGAGACGGCGTCGGTCGGACGGAAGCTCAGGCCGGCGATGAAGCCCAGGCTGGTATCGGTGCCGTGCACCTCGACCTCGCCGTCGTTCTTCTGCGGGCCGAACGGACCGGTGATCGGGTTGGGCATGAAGCACAGCGCCTGGGTGGCCGGGTTGGCGCACAGGGCCGAGCCGAAATCGATCGCGTTGGACAGGGTCACGTCGGAACGCTCGACGACCGCGCCCAGGCCGGCCGAGAAGTGGTCGCCCAGCTCCACCGACATCGCCAGGGTCAGGTCGATGATCTTCACGTCCGAGTTCAGCGCGTGGTAGCGGCCCTGCCAGCCATCGTCGTATTCGGTCTTCAGGCCGAACGGCGCGCTGACCATCGCACCCAGGGTCAGGTACTCGAAGTTGCCTTCCAGCGGCAGGATGAAGGACATGGCCGGGACCGGGCTCACGCCGCCGGCGTCGCCGCCGTCGCCACCGGTCAGCGGCTGCTGCAGCGGGGTGCCGGACGCGGCATAGCCGCTGCCTTCGAATTCGAACGACAGGTCGATCGCGGTGATGTCGCCCTGGACGGTGGTGCGCTCGAAGGTCGACATCATCGCCGGGTTGTTGGCGACGACCGAGGCATCGCCCTTGGCCGAGGCCGAACCGGCCATCGCGCGGCCCTGGGCCTTGACGCTGTTTTCCTTCAGCTGGAATGCGGCGGCATGGGCGTGGCCGCAGGCCAGCACGCCGGCGATGCCCAGGGCCAGGGCGGAAATACGGGTGAGGGAGTGGGCGAGTTGCATGTTTCTGTTCTCTCCGGATGACGGGTTTGAATGGCACCAGCGCCCGCAAGCGACCCTCTTCCCGGGGTTGCCCGCATCCGTCGGAGTCCCCTCCCGACATACGACGCCGTATTGGAGTATACCCGCTGCCTTTAACAAGACAATAACGACGAAGGTCATGCTTCCGCACCCCGTCCCCGGGGCAGTGGCAGACGCGTCCCCTGCCCTTGGGCGATAGTGGCGCCCATGTTCGTGTCACTGCCCTCGCGCCAGAAGGCCGGCCTGCGCTGGGCCACGCCCCTGCTGTTCGCCGCGCTGTGGCTCGCCTTCCTCTGGTCGCTGGGCCGGCCGGACGAGGCCAGGCGCAGCCTCTGGCTGGCCTGGGGCGCGCTGGGGCGCGGCCTGGGTGGCGGCGCCGCCTGGCTGGCGGCGCTGCAGGACGGCAGCGTCTCGCGGCTGTTCACCGCACTGTTCCTGCATGCCGACTGGGCGCACCTGCTCGGCAACCTCGTGTTCCTGCTGATCTTCGGCCTGCCCGCGGAACGGACCATGGGCCCATGGCGGTTCCTGCTGCTGTTCCTGTGCGGCGGCGCGGTCGCCAACCTCGCGGCGGTCCTGGCGATCGACAATCCGGACCGCGCGGTGATCGGCGCCAGCGGCGCGGTGTCGGCCGTGATCGGCGCGTACCTGGCGCTGTTCCCCGGCGCGCGCCTGGGGGTCGTGCTGCCGCTGGGCCTGTTCCTCGAGTTCGTGCGCGCCCCGGCCTTCCTGCTGATCGGCATCTGGGCGGCGCTGCAGGTGGTGTTCGCGTACATCGGCCCGGCGTTCGGCGCGGTGGCCTGGGCCGCGCACGTGGCCGGCTTCCTGTTCGGCGTGGTCTTCGCGCTGCTGGTGCGGGCCGGCATCGCCCGCCGGCTGCGCCGCCAGCGGGGCTACTGAGCGCCCCTTGGATTCGGGCGTCGCCCGCCCCATCTCCGCCGTATCCACCCTTCCGATCGCATCCGGTCCATGGCCAAGCCGCTGTACAAGGTGACCTTCCTCAACCACGGCAAGGTGTACGAGCTGTACGCGCGGCATGTGGCCGGCAGCTCGCTGTGGGGCTTCACCGAGGTCGGCGAGCTGGTGTTCGACGTGCACGAGGGCCTGGTGGTGGACCCGACCGAGGAACGCCTGCGGGACGAGTTCGGCGCCACCCGGGTGCTGCACCTGCCGATGCAGAGCATCGTCCGGGTCGAGGAAGTCGAACGGAAGGGCCAGTCGGCGATCCGCGACGCGGCCACCGGCGAGAAGGTGGTCACCCCCTTCCCGATGCCGGCCAAGCCGCCGCGCTGAGCGCGCCGGCGCCGAAGGCGGGCGTCAGCGCGCCTTGACCGCCCCGGCCGGGGCGGCGGCTACCAGTTTCTTCAGCTCGGCCAGGGCCGCCGCGATCGGCTTGTCGCCCGGCAGCGGTTGCCCGGCCTTGTACCCTTCGGCCCCTTCCTCGTCGCCACGCAGGTGGCCGGGCAGGGTCGCCTCGCTCAGTTCGGACAGGCTCGCCGGGGCGGCATCGGTGCCGACGACCGCAGGATCCGGCGCCAGCTCGGTGTCGGGCACGATGCCGCTGGCCTGGATCGAACGGCCGCTGGGCGTGTAGTAGCGGGCGGTGGTCAGCTTGACCGAGTCGCCGTTGTCGAGCGGCAGGACCGTCTGCACCGAGCCCTTGCCGAAGGTGCGGCTGCCGACCACGCGCGCGCGATCATTGTCGCGCAGCGCGCCGGCGAGCACTTCGGCGGCGCTGGCCGACCCGGCATCGACTAGCACGACCACGGGCGCGCCCTTCAGCCTGTCTCCCGGCGTGGCGTCGAAGCGGGTGTCGCTGATCGGGATGCGGCCGCGGGTGCTGACGATCCCGCCGGATTCGAGCAGGTCGTCCGCCACCTGGACCGCGGCGGTCAGCAGGCCGCCCGGATTGCTGCGCAGGTCCAGCACCAGCCCGCGCAACCGGCCCCCGGCCTGCGCCTGCAGCCGGCCGACATGGGTCTGGAAGTCCGCGCCGGTGTCGGCCTGGAAGGTGCTGATGCGGACGTAGCCGTAGCCCGGTTCCAGCATGCGGCTGCGCACGCTGGTCACCTTGATGGTCTCGCGGACGATGGCGACGTCGAACGGCTTGTCGCGGCCTTCGCGCACGACGGTCACGGTGACCTTGCTGCCGGGGGCGCCGCGCAGCGGCTCCATGCCCTCGACCTGCGCGATCGGCTTGCCGTCGATGGCGATGATGACGTCGCCGGACAGCAGGCCCGCGCGCGCGGCCGGGGTGTCGTCGATCGGCGCGACCACCTTCAGGGATCCATCCTGCTGCTGCAGCAGCTCCACGCCGATGCCGTCGTAGGCACCGCTGGTCTGCTCGTCGAACGATTCGCTCTCGTCCTTGTCGAGGTAGGCACTGTGCGGATCCAGGTCCAGCAGCAGTCCTTCGATGGCCGACTGCATCAACGCACGGTCGTCGACCGGGTCGACGTAGGCGTCCTTGATGGCGTTGTAGACGGCCACGTAGCGCCGGATCTCGGCGAGCGGGACCTTCGACGACGCGGCTGCGCCGTCGTCTGTCGCATCGGGATCGTCGTTGGCCGGAACCGGCGCATCCTGCGCGGCGCCGGGTCCGGTGCCCTCGGCCACCGCTTCGCCTTGCGCCTGCCCCGCCGCCGGCGCTGGCGGCTGCTGGGCGATGGCGTGCGCCGCCGGCCACAGGGCCAGCAGCAGGAGCAGGGCGGATCGACGCATGCATGCCTCCGGGACGCGCCGGGTGCGCGTCCGGACGATTATGCGGCAAGCCCGGCCGAATACCGCTTGAACCCGGGCGCGCGCGGGCGCGGATTCAGCGCCGTTGCAGCCAGGTCCCCGGATCGACCGGCTGGCCGTTGCGACGCAGCTCGAAGTACAGCGCCGGGCGGCCATGCCCGCCGGAACTGCCGACCTTCGCCACCGCGTCGCCACGGCGGACGCGGTCTCCCGCGTCGCGCAACAGGGATTCGTTGTGGGCGTACAGGCTCATGTAGCCGTTGCCGTGGTCGACGATCAGGATCAGCCCGTAGCCCGTCATCCATTCCGAGAACACCACGGTGCCGTCGGCGACGGCGGTCACGGTGCTGCCGGCGGGCGCACCGATCAGCACGCCGCTGCTGGTCCTCCCGTCGGGCAGGCGCCCGCCGTAGCGCGCGAGCAGGTCGCCGCTGGCCGGCCACCCCAGCCCACCCACTTTCGGCGCCGGCGTGGCCGATGCGACCCGGGGCGGCACCTTGCCCGGCGTCGCCGGGGTCTTCCCGCCGGAGGAAGCGGCTTCCCGTGCGGCCGCGCGCTCGCGGGCGGCCGCGGCGCGGCGTTCGGCTTCGGCTTTCGCCGCCGCCTGGCGCAGGTTCGCCAGCAGCCGCTCCAGCGATTTCACGTCCTGGCCCAGCGCCTTTTCCCGCTCTTGCCGGTCCTGGTATCGACCGTCGAGTTCGGCGACCACTTCGGCGCGGGCGCCGCGATCGCGGGTGAGCGTGGCCACCTGCGCCTGCTGGCGCACCTGCAACGCTTCCAGCTCCACTGTGCGGGCTTCGATCTCGGCCTGGTTGGCGGCGAGCGCCTCGAGCGAACCGGTCAGCTCGGACACCTGGCGCACCTGTTCGCGCTGGGCGTACCGGTAGTAGCCCAGCGCGCGCTGCGCATCGGTGATGCGGTCCTGCGCCAGCAGCAACTTCAGCGGGGCCTGCGCCCCGGTCATGTAGGCGCTGCGGAGCAGGCTGGCAAGCCGGATACGTCGCTGGCCCAGGTCGCGCTGCAGGGCCAGCCGGCGCTGCTCGAGCGCTGCCAGCGCCGCGCGGGCATCGCGCAGGGCGGTTTCGGTTTCGGCCAGCGCGCGGCCGGAGCGGCCGAGCTGCTCGTCGGCCCTGCGCAGGCGTTGCGCGGCGTCGCCACGCTGCCCCTCCAGGCGACGCCGCTCGCGGGCGATCTGCTGCAGTTCCGAGCGGGCCTGGCGCAGCTGCTGCTCGGTCGCCCTCTGCGACTGCGCCGGGACGCTGGCGGGGGTGGCAACCAGCAGCACCCCGAGGATCGCCGCGGCGACCAGGGGCGCGGCGGGCGGCGGCCTGCGGACGCGGCCCAGGGCCCAGGACAGCATGTGCTCGCGGGGATGGCGCACGCCCGGTTATCCCAATGACTTCAGACAGTGGCGGATTGTAGCCAAGGGTGGTCGTATGCTGGTCCGGTCCCGGACTACAGGCAGCCCACCCATGACCCGCACCATCACCCGCCTCGCCCTAGCCCTCGCCCTGGCCTGCTCGTTGCCGGCGGTCGCCGCCGACGACATCAGCAAGGTCAACGGCAGCATCGAAACCACCGCGGGGCAGAGCTATGGGGACCTGGAAACGGTCAACGGCGCGGTGCGCGTCGCCGAGAACGTGCAGGCCGGCGACGCGAGCACCGTCAACGGCAGCATCAACGTCGGCGACGGCGCCCGCGTGGGCTCGCTGGAAACCGTCAACGGCGCCATCCGGCTGGGGCGCAACGTCCAGGTCGCAGGCGACATCGAGACCGTCAACGGCAGCGTGTTCGTCGACCACGGCGGCAAGGTGGGCGGCGGGATCGAGACGGTGAACGGGGCCATCGGCCTGGTCCATACCGAGGTCACCCAGAACCTGGAGACCGTCAACGGCGACATCACCGTGGGCATCGGGTCGCACGTGCGCGGCGGCATCACCGTGGAGCGCAACCGCAGCTGGTTCCAGGGCACGCCCAAGCGCAAGCCGCGGGTCGTGATCGGGCCGAACGCGGTCGTCGACGGCCCGCTGGAGTTCCGCCGCGAAGTCACCCTGTACGTGCACAAGACCGCCCGCACCGGCCCCGTCACCGGTGCCGAGGCCGTGACCTTCGAAAGCGAGACCGCCCCGCAGGACTGAGCCGGCGCGGCTTGGCTAGAATCGGGACTCCGCTGTTTCCTCCGGAGTCCCGATGTCCAGCAAGATCCTGATCGGCCTCGCCGCCGGCGCACTCGCGCTGGCAGGCTGCAAGCAGGCCGACAACAGCCCTGCCGCCGCGCCCGCCGCGGCCGCGTCCGCCGCCGCCACCGCCAGCACCCACGGGTTCAAGCCGGCCATCGACGGCGACGATTTCGCCGAGATGGTGAAGACCCTCGCCTCGGACGAGTTCGAGGGCCGCGGCCCGGGTTCGGTCGGAGAAGAGCGCACGATCGAGTACATCCGCGCACAGATGCAGCGCATCGGCCTGCAGCCGGGCAACGGGGACAGCTACTTCCAGGACGTGCCGATGGTGGAGACCACGGCCGACCCGGCCACCAGGCTGACGCTGACGATCGGCGGCAAGCCCGTCGAGCTGGGCTTCGGCACCGACATGGTCGTGGGCACCCGCACCGGCCAGGCCCAGGTGAGCGTCAAGGACAGCCCGGTCGTGTTCGTCGGCTACGGCGTGGATGCGCCGGAGCGAGGCTGGAACGACTACGCCGACCAGGACTGGACCGGCAAGACCGTGGTGATGCTCGTCAACGACCCGGGGTTCCATGCCGACGACGACAAGCTGTTCGACGGCAAGAAGATGACCTACTACGGCCGCTGGACGTACAAGTTCGAGGAGGCCGCGCGCAAGGGCGCCGCCGCGGCGCTCATCGTCCACGACGATGCCGGCGCCAGCTACGGCTGGGACGTGGTCAAGAACTCGTGGTCCGGCGCCCAGTACGACCTTCCGGCGGCGGACGACCCCGAGCCCCGGATTCCGGTCCAGGGCTGGCTGACGGCCGACGCCGCACGCAAGCTGTTCGCCGGCGCGGGCATCGAGCTGGAAGACGCGTACCGGAAGGCGAACCAGCCCGGCTTCAAGCCGGTGCCGCTCGGGGCCACGCTCTCGGTCGACCTGGCCAGCACCACCGCCAACAAGACCTCGCGCAACGTGGTCGGCGTACTGCCCGGCAAGGCCCGCGCGGACGAAGCCGTCCTCTACATGGCCCATTGGGACCACCTGGGCAACCACGAAGGGGAAGAGGGCGACACCATCTACAACGGCGCGGTCGACAATGCGACCGGGGTCGCCGGCATCCTCGAGATCGCCGAGGCCTTCGCCCACCAGGAACAGCCCCCCGAGCGGTCGGTGGTGTTCGTGGCGGTGACCCTGGAAGAATCGGGGCTGCTCGGCTCGAAGTACTACGTCGCCCACCCGACGTTCCCGCTCGACAAGATCGCCGGCGTGGTCAACCTGGATGCGATGTCCGTCGCGGGCCGCTCGCGCGACTTCGTCATCACGGGCAAGGGCAACTCGGAGCTCGAGGACATGCTGAAGGCCCATGCCGATCGCCAGGGGCGGGTCCTGACCGCCGAAAGCAACACCGCGGCGGGCTACTACTTCCGCAGCGACCACTTCAACTTCGCCAAGGCCGGCGTCCCGGCGCTTTATGCCAAGGGCGGAAACGACCTGGTCGACGGGGGCGTGGAGGCCGGCAAGGCCGCCGGGGCCGAGTACGCCAAGCGCTACCACCAGCCGAGCGACGAAGTCCACGAAGGCTGGCGTTATGACGGGATCGTCGAGGATCTCGGCGCACTGTATGGCGTCGGCCAGGACCTGGCGGCCGGAGAGCGCTGGCCGAACTGGTACGACGGCAACCCGTTCAAGGCGGCACGCGACCGGATGATGGCCAGCAAGCCGCCGGGCGCCGCCCCGCAGGAATAGGCGAGCAACCCCGCCGGCCACGTGGCCGGGGACCAAGGGCCGGTGCCGATGGCACCGGCCTTTTCTTTGGCTGACCGATCGAGGGGAAGCCAAGCGCGGCTGCGCGTTGAACCCCGGCGCAGCCAAGGCCATCCGCTCATGTGCCTGCCTTGGGCGCCCTCGACTGCGTGGATACAAAGCCCTGTTGAACATTTCCGCAGGGCCGTCGGCAGGATGAGCGGGCACGCAGAACTGCCTACAGCGGCGCACTCGTCCGAAGGACCCTCGAAACGGGACGCCAGGCTTGCCAGGGCCTGACCTGCCTTCTTCGATGACGCACGCCGCGCGACTTTTTTTCGTGACCCGGCGTAGAAGGCGGGCGAGACCACGCCTCAAACGGGATCTTCTTCCACGTTGGCCCAGATGATCTCGCCGGCCGCGCATCAGAGGCTTCAGAAGCGTTCCGCACGTTGGCGTGCGCCGATCATTGGCACTTCGGCGACGTCGAACCGCACACGATCGGGACATAGCCCCCGGCTTACTCCACCGGCCGGCGCACCATCTGGTCGAGGAGGAGGCGCCGGCACGGAACAGACGACGGTGCTGCCATGGTGAGCCCGCCCGGACCGCCTCGACCGAACCCCACCTGCTCGCGTACCGATGCGCGCTATCCGCGGCCAGCACCGAATGGCGTACTACAGGCAATCACGATCGTGTCCGCCGGAACCTGCCTGCCGTTCCGGATCGCAGAAAAGATGAAACCCCCAGCCATTCGGCTGGGGGTTTCGGATAAGACCCTGGCGATGACCTACTCTCGCATGGGAAACCCACACTACCATCGGCGCTGTTGCGTTTCACTTCCGAGTTCGGGATGGGATCGGGTGGTTCCACAACGCTAATTTCACCAGGGAGACGGTTGGAGCGTGCTGGTGAACATGGTCGCCCGTGAAGGACCGACCGTGCATACCGCACCGTCTCGCATATGTACTTGGGATGTAGTGAGCGGCGGATGGCTATCGACGTCATCGTCGAGTCCAAGGCCACTTGAGGTTATATGGTCAAGCCGCACGGATCATTAGTATCAGTTAGCTCAACGCATTGCTGCGCTTACACACCTGACCTATCAACCACCTAGTCTTGATGGTTCCTTTAGGGGACTTGTGTCCCGGGAGATCTCATCTTGAGGCGCGCTTCCCGCTTAGATGCTTTCAGCGGTTATCGCTTCCGAACATAGCTACCCGGCAATGCCACTGGCGTGACAACCGGAACACCAGAGGTTCGTCCACTCCGGTCCTCTCGTACTAGGAGCAGCCCCTCTCAAATCTCCAACGCCCATGGCAGATAGGGACCGAACTGTCTCACGACGTTCTGAACCCAGCTCGCGTACCACTTTAAATGGCGAACAGCCATACCCTTGGGACCGACTACAGCCCCAGGATGTGATGAGCCGACATCGAGGTGCCAAACACCGCCGTCGATATGAACTCTTGGGCGGTATCAGCCTGTTATCCCCGGAGTACCTTTTATCCGTTGAGCGATGGCCCTTCCATACAGAACCACCGGATCACTAAGTCCTAGTTTCCTACCTGCTTGATCCGTCGATCTTGCAGTCAAGCACGCTTATGCCTTTGCACACAGTGCGCGATGTCCGACCGCGCTGAGCGTACCTTCGAGCTCCTCCGTTACTCTTTAGGAGGAGACCGCCCCAGTCAAACTACCCACCATACACGGTCCCCGACCCGGATTACGGGTCTAGGTTAGAACGTCAAGCACATCAGGGTGGTATTTCAAGGATGGCTCCACTGCAGCTAGCGCCACAGCTTCAAAGCCTCCCACCTATCCTACACAGACGAACTCAACGTTCAGTGTAAAGCTATAGTAAAGGTTCACGGGGTCTTTCCGTCTTGCCACGGGAACGCTGCATCTTCACAGCGATTTCAATTTCACTGAGTCTCGGGTGGAGACAGCGCCGCTGTCGTTACGCCATTCGTGCAGGTCGGAACTTACCCGACAAGGAATTTCGCTACCTTAGGACCGTTATAGTTACGGCCGCCGTTTACTGGGGCTTCGATCAAGAGCTTCGCCTTGCGGCTGACCCCATCAATTAACCTTCCAGCACCGGGCAGGCGTCACACCCTATACGTCCACTTTCGTGTTTGCAGAGTGCTGTGTTTTTGATAAACAGTCGCAGCGGCCTGGTTTCTGCGACCCTCCTCAGCTATAGCCCGCATGGGCCACCAAAGAGGGTGCACCTTCTCCCGAAGTTACGGTGCCATGTTGCCTAGTTCCTTCACCCGAGTTCTCTCAAGCGCCTGAGAATTCTCATCCTACCCACCTGTGTCGGTTTACGGTACGGTCTGCGTGAGCTGAAGCTTAGGAGCTTTTCCTGGAAGCGTGGTATCAGTGACTTCGTCCTAAAGGACTCGTCTCGGTGCTCGGTCTTAAAGGATCCCGGATTTGCCAAAGATCCAAACCTACCGCCTTTCCCCGGGACAACCAACGCCCGGTACACCTAACCTTCTCCGTCCCTCCATCGCACTCACGCGAGGTGCAGGAATATTAACCTGCTTCCCATCGACTACGGCTTTCGCCCTCGCCTTAGGGACCGACTAACCCTGCGTCGATTAACGTTGCGCAAGGAAACCTTGGGCTTTCGGCGTGCGGGCTTTTCACCCGCATTATCGTTACTCATGTCAGCATTCGCACTTCCGATACCTCCAGCGGACTTCTCAATCCACCTTCGCAGGCTTACGGAACGCTCCTCTACCGCGCATAACAAAGTTATGCACCCCAAGCTTCGGTTTACCGCTTAGCCCCGTTAAATCTTCCGCGCAGACCGACTCGACCAGTGAGCTATTACGCTTTCTTTAAAGGGTGGCTGCTTCTAAGCCAACCTCCTGGCTGTCTGTGCCTTTCCACATCGTTTCCCACTTAGCGGTAATTTGGGACCTTAGCTGTGGGTCTGGGTTGTTTCCCTTTTCACGACGGACGTTAGCACCCGCCGTGTGTCTCCCATACAGTCCGTCTCGGTATTCGGAGTTTGCAATGGTTTGGTAAGTCGCGATGACCCCCTAGCCATAACAGTGCTCTACCCCCGAGAGGATACATATGAGGCGCTACCTAAATAGCTTTCGAGGAGAACCAGCTATCTCCGGGTTCGATTAGCTTTTCACTCCTAATCACACCTCATCCCCTACCTTTGCAACGGGAGTGGGTTCGGGCCTCCAGTACCTGTTACGGCACCTTCACCCTGGGCATGACTAGATCACCCGGTTTCGGGTCTACAGCCCGCGACTATGCGCCCTATTCAGACTCGGTTTCCCTTCGCCTCCCCTATACGGTTAAGCTTGCCACGAACTGTAAGTCGCTGACCCATTATACAAAAGGTACGCAGTCACCCTTGCGGGCTCCTACTGCTTGTACGCACACGGTTTCAGGGTCTATTTCACTCCCCTCTCCGGGGTTCTTTTCGCCTTTCCCTCACGGTACTGGTTCACTATCGGTCGGTCAGGAGTATTTAGCCTTGGAGGATGGTCCCCCCATGTTCAGACAGGGTTTCACGTGCCCCGCCTTACTCGTCTTCACTGGTATGGCCCTTTCAAATACAGGGCTATCACCTTCTATGGCCAACCTTTCCAGGTTGTTTTTCTAAAGCCATACCAGCTTAAGGGCTAGTCCCCGTTCGCTCGTCACTACTTAGGGAATCTCGGTTGATTTCTTTTCCTCCGGTTACTTAGATATTTCAGTTCACCGGGTTCGCTTCCAGCAGCTATGAATTCACTGCAGGATACTGCCGAAGCAGTGGGTTTCCCCATTCGGACATCGCGGGATCAAAGCTTATTGCCAGCTCCCCCGCGCTTTTCGCAGGCTGTCACGTCCTTCATCGCCTCTGACCGCCAAGGCATCCACCGTGTGCGCTTATTCGCTTGACCATATAACCCCAAGTCGCCTCGGAGTTAATGACGTGCCAGTGGGGTACAAAGCCACCAGCGCGAACATACGACTCAATTTTTAGGGGCTCGAAGCCCCCGCCTTAGCCTCAACGACACGTCGAGATAGACATCTCAAACGCTCGCTACATCCCAAGTTTTAAAAGAACACGTACCCGGCCTCAGCGCCTGGTGCGTAAATTCGAAAGTGTGTGCGCTTGTCATTCAGAGTGGTGGGTCTGGGAGGACTCGAACCACCGACCTCACCCTTATCAGGGGTGCGCTCTAACCACCTGAGCTACAGACCCAAAAGTCGATACTCATATGGTGGAGCCTGTCGGGATCGAACCGACGACCCCCTGCTTGCAAAGCAGGTGCTCTCCCAGCTGAGCTAAGGCCCCTAAAAGGGACTTGCCTAGCCCGCTATCGGGCCAGGAACTCTGAATGCAAGTAACTTGTGAGGACGCCTGACAGGACGATGCTGCCGTGCTCAAAAGGAGGTGATCCAGCCGCACCTTCCGATACGGCTACCTTGTTACGACTTCACCCCAGTCATCGGCCACACCGTGGCAAGCGCCCTCCCGAAGGTTAAGCTACCTGCTTCTGGTGCAACAAACTCCCATGGTGTGACGGGCGGTGTGTACAAGGCCCGGGAACGTATTCACCGCAGCAATGCTGATCTGCGATTACTAGCGATTCCGACTTCACGGAGTCGAGTTGCAGACTCCGATCCGGACTGAGAGAAGGTTTCTGGGATTGGCTCACCCTCGCGGGATTGCAGCCCTCTGTCCTTCCCATTGTAGTACGTGTGTAGCCCTGGTCGTAAGGGCCATGATGACTTGACGTCATCCCCACCTTCCTCCGGTTTGTCACCGGCGGTCTCCTTAGAGTTCCCACCATTACGTGCTGGCAACTAAGGACAAGGGTTGCGCTCGTTGCGGGACTTAACCCAACATCTCACGACACGAGCTGACGACAGCCATGCAGCACCTGTCTCACGGTTCCCGAAGGCACCAATCCATCTCTGGAAAGTTCCGTGGATGTCAAGACCAGGTAAGGTTCTTCGCGTTGCATCGAATTAAACCACATACTCCACCGCTTGTGCGGGCCCCCGTCAATTCCTTTGAGTTTCAGTCTTGCGACCGTACTCCCCAGGCGGCGAACTTAACGCGTTAGCTTCGATACTGGGTTCCAAGTTGAACCCAACATCCAGTTCGCATCGTTTAGGGCGTGGACTACCAGGGTATCTAATCCTGTTTGCTCCCCACGCTTTCGTGCCTCAGTGTCAGTGTTGGCCCAGGTGGCCGCCTTCGCCACGGATGTTCCTCCCGATCTCTACGCATTTCACTGCTACACCGGGAATTCCGCCACCCTCTACCACACTCTAGTCGCCCAGTATCCATCGCAATTCCCAGGTTGAGCCCAGGGCTTTCACGACAGACTTAAACAACCACCTACGCACGCTTTACGCCCAGTAATTCCGAGTAACGCTTGCACCCTTCGTATTACCGCGGCTGCTGGCACGAAGTTAGCCGGTGCTTATTCTTTGGGTACCGTCATCCCTGTCGAGTATTAATCAACAGGATTTCTTTCCCAACAAAAGGGCTTTACAACCCGAAGGCCTTCTTCACCCACGCGGTATGGCTGGATCAGGCTTGCGCCCATTGTCCAATATTCCCCACTGCTGCCTCCCGTAGGAGTCTGGACCGTGTCTCAGTTCCAGTGTGGCTGATCATCCTCTCAGACCAGCTACGGATCGTCGCCTTGGTGGGCCTTTACCCCGCCAACTAGCTAATCCGACATCGGCTCATTCAATCGCGTGAGGCCTTGCGGTCCCCCACTTTCACCCTTAGGTCGTATGCGGTATTAGCGTAAGTTTCCCTACGTTATCCCCCACGACAGAGTAGATTCCGATGTATTCCTCACCCGTCCGCCACTCGCCACCCACAGTATTGCTACTGCTGTGCTGCCGTTCGACTTGCATGTGTTAGGCCTACCGCCAGCGTTCACTCTGAGCCAGGATCAAACTCTTCACTTAAAACTACAGACCCGAAGGTCAATATTTTCAGCTGCAGAAGTTCTACCCAGCTACGTATCGCTTGCTTAAAGCAATTGACTTGTTGCTGTTTCAAACGTCTGCAAGATGGACAGTCATCCTTCCTGCAGGCGTCCGCACAAGTTACCTGCGCACACTTTCAAAGAGCAGCGGAATCGGCCTCAGCGCCTTCATCCGTGTCCCGACGTTTCCGTCGAGGTGAGCCGCACATTCTGGCAGCTCGTTTTGGAAGTGTCAACACCGCGTTGCGGGGCTTTCATCTTCCCCTCATCTTCAGCGGTGAACCGCTTCCGTCGAGGTGAGCCGCACATTCTGGCAGCTCGTTTCGGATCCGTCAACACCCCGTGAAGGGATCTTTTCGTTTCCGTCCCGGTGGGCCCGAATCAACCGATTCGTTTCCGCCGAGGGAGCCGCCCATTATAGGGGGCTTCCGGAGAACTGCAACACCTTTTTTCGAGGGTCTTCGCTTTCCGGCCCCGCCGCCGTGGTTCCCGAAGGATCCTGTCGTTGGCGGGGCGCGCATTGTGCACGGCCAGCGGGTCGATGGGAAGCCCCTGCGAGATTTTTTTCGATCAGCCCGCCGCGGGGACCACACGACAAGCGATTCCGGCCTCCACGCACCTCTCGGCAACGCGCCGGATCGAAGCGCTGTCCGTGCCATGCCTGTACAGGAAGACCACGCGGGCACCAGCCTCGGCGAGGACGAGCACCCGCGTCGCAGGGTCCACCGGCGCGTGCACGCGCTGCGCATCCCGGCGCGCCGGTTCAAGCAACGCCTCATCGATACCTTCCTCCACCACGATCACATCCGCTTCGTTGAGCGCGCGCAGTGCACGCAGGGTGTAGAGGTCCGGCGCGTCGCTCGCGGCGACCAGCGCCACCGCGCCCGAAAGGGTCTCTTCCCCCCCTGCACGGTCGACCTCAACGAGAAAGGCCGCCTCGAGTGCCGCTTCACCCCCTTCCTCGAAAGCCCGATCCATCCGTCCATCCAGGACGCGCTCGAACCAGCGGCGCCGTGCGGACATGTCCGGCAGTCGCGCACGGATGTGCTCGCGCTGGTCGGCGAACAGCGCCGCAAGCTTGCCCAGCGACGGGGCAAGCATCGTTTCCAGACGCTCGCGGATGCGGCGAGCGAGCATCGGGGCCGCGCCTCCCGACGAAATGGCGACCACGAGCGGCGCACGCTCGACCACCGCCGGCACCTGGAAAGTCGAGAGCACGGCATCGTCCACGACGTTCACGAGCCGGCGACGGCGTCCGGCCTCGGCCGCCAGGCCGGCGTTGAACGCAGGGTCGTCGGTGGCCGCGACCACGAGCCAGACGGCGTCCAGCCAGGCACTGTCGAACTCGCCCCCCAGGCGGACGATGCGCCCGTCTTCAAGAGCGGCGGCCAGCTCGGCATTCAGCACCTCCCGCGCGTGGAGGCGGACGAGCGCGCCGGCCTTCGCAAGTGCGGCGACTTTGCGCGCGGCGACCTCGCCGCCACCCACCACGAGAACCTCCCGACCGTCCAGGTCGGCGAACAGCGGATAGAGCGCCATGCGGGAATCCTCAGCCAATGCCGGCATCGTCCCTGCTGCCGCCAGGCTTGTCGATGGCCGACTGGCGGCCGGCGCTAGCCGGCCAGGAACGCGCGATATACGGAAGCGACGGCGTCAGGCTGGTCCATGTGCAGGTGGTGTCCGCCCGCGATCGTGATCAGCTCCGCGCCGGGAACGGACCCCAGCCGGGCCTGGCGCACCGGATCGGGAAAGTAGGGTTGGGCGGGATCGGCATAGAGCAGGCGGACCGGGCAACGGATGGCCGCCAGCAGGGCGCGGACCTGGGGTTCGGTGAGACGGGTTGCGGCCGGCCGGGTGAGCCGCGGATCGCTGCTCCATACGAAACCGCCGTCCGCGGGGCGGGTGCCCCGTTCCACCAGAAGCCGGGCGACAGGCTCGTCGAGCCGGCTGGCATGCATGCGTGCGCGCACGGCGAGCGCGAGATCCGGGAAAACGCGCAGGGTCGCGCCGGCGGAGCGGCGGGCGGCTGCCACGGCCTGCTGCAGCCGGGACGCGGTACCGTCGACCGCCACGGCGAGGGGACCCAGGGTTTCGACGAGGGCCAGGCGCTCGACCCGCTCGGGCGTGGCGACGGCGACCAGCGCCCCGATCGCCGCGCCCATGGAATGGCCCAGCAGTGCGAAGCGTTCCCACCCCAGGGCGTCGGCCGCATCGAGCACGGCATGTACATGGGTGGTCAGGGTGTACTCGGCGCCGGGCGGCAAGTGCCCGCTGCGGCCGTGGCCCGGAAAGTCGAGCAGCAGCAGGTCCAGGTCCGGGAGGAACGGCAGGAGCGGCAGGAAGCTGGCGGCATTGTCGAGCCAGCCGTGCAGGGCGATCACTTTCGGCGTGCCCGGGCGATCGAGCCTGAGCCCGGCCAACTCGCCCCAGGCCACCGGGATGCGCCACTCGGCCGGGCTCACGCCTCGCGCCCGGCCGCCCGGAGCGCAAGCCGCGCCAACGCATCCGCATGCGCGCCGCCGTCATTGAGACAGGGGACATAGGCCATGCGCCCGCCCTTGGCCTGGAAGTGCTCGGCCAGGCCCAGCGCCACTTCCTCGAGCGTCTCCAGGCAGTCGACGGCGAACCCGGGGCATACCACGTCGACCTGCCGGACGCCGGTTTCGGCCAGCCGGTCCAGCGTCCGCACCGTCGATGGTTCCAGCCAGCGCTCCCGGCCGAAGCGGGACTGGTAGGACAGCGACCACTGCGACGGCTCCAGTCCCAGCGCCGCAGCCACCGCCGCGGCACTGTCCTGGCAGCGCTGCGGATACGGATCGCCGGCATCGGCGACACGCTGCGGCAGGCCGTGGAAGGAGAAGAGCAGGTGGGTCCCGGCGCCGTGCTGCTCGCGGTAGCGGCGCACGGACTCGGCCACGGCCGCGACCCACCCGGGATCGACGGAGTAATCCTCGATGAGGGTGACGTCCATGCCCTGGGTCTCCTCGGCGACGACATCGGCGACCGAGGCGGTGGTGGTCGTGGAGTACTGCGGATAGAGCGGAAGCACCACCAGCCGGCGCACGCCGGCGGCGCGCAGCTCGCGCAGGGTGGCGCGCAGGGCCGGCTTTCCGTAGCGCATGGCCGGAACGACGCGCCATTGCGGCAGCCGCTGTTGCAGCGCCGCGGCCAGTCGCCGGGTGTAGACCAGCAGCGGCGAACCTTCGTCCATCCACACCTTGGCGTAATTGGCGGCCGAACGGGGGCCGCGCAACGGCAGGATGAGCCCGTACAGCAGCGGCTTCCACAGCAGGGGCGGGATGGACACCACGCGGGGGTCGCCGAGGAACTCGGCGAGGTAGCGGCGCACGGCCGGCGCGGTGGGCGCTTCGGGGGTACCTAGGTTGACCGCGACCAGCGCGGTGTCGATGGCGTCGGACATGCCCGTCATTCTGACAGACCCGGCGCGTCCGCCGCCTCCGCCGGTCACGGGAGTTCGACTGCCCGGGCGTCGGACGAACACACGGGCGCGTGGTCGCACCCGCCGGATCCGCGGCGCCAGTCCATCGCCCATCCGTGCGGTCCGGACGCGCGTCGTGAACCGGCTGGCCTCAGGCACGATTCATTGCGTCTTCATTAATTTCGAGCGGTCCGCGGCCGAGGCCGCCATCCGCTCCGGAGCTCCACGCATGTCGCGCCTGCCGAAAATCCTGCTGTCGCTGGCTGTCCTGCTGTCCGTCGCCGGCCCCGCGGCGGCCGCGCCGTCCGAGGAGGAGCGGGCCCGCAATGCGGTGCGCGTCCTGTCCGAGATCCAGCAGATCCCCGAGCAGTCGATTCCGGACAAGCTGCTGGACGAGGCACGCGGCATCGTGGTCATCCCCGACACCATCAAGGCGGGGCTGGTGCTCGGCGGACGCCGCGGCCATGGCCTGATGTCGGTCAAGAGCGCCGATGGCACCTGGTCCAATCCGGTGTTCGTCACCCTCACCGGCGGCAGCATCGGCTTCCAGGCGGGCGTGCAGTCGGCCGATGTGGTGCTGGTGTTCCGCAACGACCGCAGCCTGGACGACATCGTCAACGGCAAGTTCACCCTGGGCGCCGACGCGGGCGTGGCCGCCGGTCCCGTGGGCCGCAACGCGGCGGCCGCCACCGACGGCCAGCTCAAGGCGGAGATCTGGTCCTGGTCGCGCGCGCGCGGCCTGTTCGCCGGCGTTTCCCTGGACGGCGCGGTCCTGCAGATCGACCGGGACTCGCAGGCCACGATCTACGGCTCCACCACGACGCCGCGCATGGTCTTCGAGGACCGCTCGCAGGTCGCCCCGCCCAGCGCGGTGGTCGCGTTCCGCGACCAGCTGGAGGAAGCCACCCACAACGCGCGGGTTGCCCGCTCCGGCGGTAGCGCACCGGCTACCGTGCCTGCCTCCGCTTCCCAGGCGCCGACCCAGGGCACCGCCCAGGTGGCACCCACGCAGCCGCCGGCCGCCCCGGCCACCACCAGCGGCCCGGCGCCGACCCAGGGCTTCGAGCCGGTGGAAGACTCCGGCACGCGGACCGAACCGCTGCCCTGATCGCTGCGCTATCCTGTGGCCTGTTCCCCCAAGAATGTGAGCGTGCCATGGGCGGTCTGAGCATCTGGCATTGGATCATCGTGCTGGTGGTGGTGCTGCTGGTGTTCGGCACCAAGCGCCTGCGCAATGCCGGCAAGGACCTCGGCGAAGCAGTCAAGGGCTTCAAGGAAGGCATGCGCGACCCGGACGACAAGCCGGCCGGCCAGCTCGGCAACGAGCGCAGCGCCGAGTCGAAGGAAGAGTCCGAGCGCGATCGCGCCCAGCGCTGAACCCGCGTCGGTCGCACGCGGATGTTCGATATCGGCTTCGGCGAGCTGCTGCTGATCGCGGTGGTCGCCCTCGTGGTGCTCGGCCCGGAACGGCTGCCCAAGGCGGCCCGCTTCGCCGGGCTGTGGGTGCGCCGCGCCCGCGCCCAGTGGTATTCGGTCAAGTCCGAGCTGGAACGCGAGCTGGAGGCCGAGGAGCTCAAGCGCAGCATGCAGGACACCCAGGCGGCGCTGAAGCAGGCGCAGGCGCGGCTGGAGGACGAGTTCGGGCAGGCCCGGTCGCAGGTGCAGGACGGGATCGCCGGCGCAAGCCGGCAGCTCGACGAGGTCCGGCGCCAGGTCGAGGATCGGTCGGCGGCCGGCGAGGATCGCCCTGTCGAACCGGCGCCACCGGCGGAGGGAAACGATGAACCACGCCGGCCCTGATTCGGACAACGAAAGCAGCCTGATGGAGCACCTGCTCGAGCTGCGCACGCGCCTGCTGCGGGCGATCGCGGGCCTGGTGATCGTGCTGCTGGCGCTGCTGCCGTTCGCCAACAAGCTCTATGCATGGCTGGCCGCGCCGCTGCTGGACAAGCTGCCCGCCGGCGGCCAGCTGATTGCCGTCCAGGTCGCCTCGCCGTTCTTCACCCCGCTCAAGCTGGCGTTCTTCGTGGCGCTGGTGGCGTCGGCGCCCTGGCTGCTCTACCAGGCCTGGGCGTTCGTCGCACCGGGCCTGTACCAGCGCGAGAAGAAGCTGGCGCTGCCGCTGCTGGCCTCGGCCGTGGTCCTGTTCTACGCCGGCTGCGCGTTCGCCTACTTCGTGGTGCTGCCGTCGGTGTTCGGCTTCCTCACCGCGATCAAGCCCGATGGCGTGGCGATGATGACCGACATCAACGCCTACCTGGACTTCGTCCTGGTGATCTTCCTGGCCTTCGGCGCCAGCTTCCAGCTGCCGGTGGCGCTGGTGATCCTGGTCCTGCTGGGCTGGGTCACCCCGGAGCAGCTGCGCGAGGGACGGGGTTACGCGATCGTCGGCATCTTCATCCTGGCCGCGCTGATCACCCCGCCGGACGTGGTCTCGCAGCTGCTGCTGGCAATCCCGATGTGCCTGCTCTACGAAGCCGGCATCGTGGCCTCGAGGATGGTGGCGCCGCGCTCGGGCGACGCCGCTTCCCCGTCCTGAGCTCAGGCTTCGAAACGGCCGCTGGCGACCGCGGCTGCCGGCGGCTCGTCCCTGAACAGGCGCAACCAGGCGGTGTAGACCGCCCCGGCGAGCAGCGGCATCAATACCGCCATCAGCAGCAGCTGCGCCGCCCACATCGCCACCATCGGCCCGGCCAGCAGCTGCAGCACCAGCGCCACCAGCAGCACGCCGAAGTACA
Source organism: Pseudoxanthomonas fibrivorans (assembly GCF_041464125.1). Lineage (NCBI taxonomy): Bacteria > Pseudomonadati > Pseudomonadota > Gammaproteobacteria > Lysobacterales > Lysobacteraceae > Pseudoxanthomonas > Pseudoxanthomonas fibrivorans. The sequence continues at coordinate 2,540,513 of NZ_JBGNUG010000001.1, forward strand.
CGGCGAAGATGGCGACCATGGTGAGCAGCAGGAACACCGCCAGCGCCGGCAGGTTGGCCACGCAGGCGCGCAGGCTGTCGCCCATCGCCTGCAGGCCCTCGCGGCGGTCGAACAGGATCCGCGGCACGGCGACGAACACCGTCATCGCCACCGCGACCGCGGCGGCCACGCCCAGCAGCAGCCACAGCAGGATGCGCCCGGCGGGCAGGTCGCCGACCAGCGCTTCGACCTGTTCGGGGGTGGCCTGCTGGCCGGACTGCGCCAGCGCATTGAGTTCGTGGCTCACCTCGGCCAGGTGCTGCAGCTGCTGCGGGCCGACCAGCACCAGCAGCAGCATGCCGAGCAGCAGGCCGGCGGCCACCTGGGGCAGCAGGGTCGCCAGCAGTGCCGGCACCCGGCCCTCGCGCGCGGCATGCAGCAGGTGTCCCGGCAGGGCGGGGCGGTCGTGCGCGACCTCGTGCACCGCCCACAGCAGTCCGGCGAACAGCACCGGCCCGGCCAGCGCGACCAGCAGCTGCAGGATCGTGGCCAGCGCCGGCACCGCCAGCCCCACCGTCACCACCAGCGAAGCCAGCAGTCCCCACAAGGCGCCTAGCGTGCCCAGCGCCAGCGGCGCGCGCCGCAGCAGGGCGAACCCGCCCAGCAACCATTCCGCGCCGTCCGAAGCCGGCAGCCTGCGTATCGTGTCCATCCTGTTCCCGTTGAGGCACGTCCGGAGCGGGCGTGCGGTACATCGTCAGATTGCTGCAATCGCGCCGGCGATTATGGGCGATGCCCGCGCGGCGCAGCAGTGCCGCCGGCGGCCGGTTCAGGCATGGCCGGCGCGCCCGGGGGTGCCGCGCGCATGCTGGACGAAGCGGCGCAGCAGGCGGCGCGCCTGCGGGGCGGCGCTGACTTCCCGCGCCACCGTGCGCGGGCAGCGTCCGTGGTTGCGCAGGCAGTCGGCCCGCGCGTGCACGTAGCCGCGCATGTGGTGGGTGGCGAATTCCGGATGGAACTGCACGCCCCAGGCCTGCTCGCCCCAGCGGAAGGCGTGGCAGCCGTCCTGCTCGGAGCGGGCCAGCACGGTGGCGCCTTCCGGCGGCTGCAGCACGGTCTGCAGGTGGGTGGCATGGGCGGCGAACCGCGCCGGCATCTGCGCGAACAGCGGGTCTTCGAACGCCGGCGGGTGCAGGTCGATGAACACCGTGCCGGACTCGCGCCCGGCCGGGTTGTAGTCGACCTGGCCGCCGAGCGCGTGGGCCAGCAGCTGGTGGCCGTAGCAGATGCCCAGCAGCGGGGTGCCCGCCTCCACCGCCTCGCGCATCCAACCGGCGGTGCGCTCGCTCCAGTCGGCGCGGTCGGTGACGAAAGCCGCCGAGCCGCTGACGATGACCCCGGCCAGGCCGGCCGCGGCGGGCAGCGCGTCGCCCCGCTCCGGATTGACCTCGACCACCTCGTGCGCCGCCAGCCCGGCGGCGACCCGGATCCAGTGCGGGAAGCGGCCGTAGCGCTTGAGGCTGTCCACCGGCTGGCCGGTCTCGACGATCAGGAAGGGCGCGCGGCGGGCGGCGTTCACGGGCAGGTGGACCGGCAGGAAAAGTAGCCGTTGAAACGGCGGAAACCCGCATGGCGCGGGGCCCGGCCCTATACTAGCCCGCTTTTCCGCAGCGCAATAAATGCCGATGACAGGTCCGACCTTCCAGGGATTGATCCAGGCGCTCAACGCCTACTGGGCCGAGCAGGGTTGCGTGCTGATCCAGCCGCTCGACCTGGAGGTCGGCGCCGGCACCTTCCACCCGGCGACCTTCCTGCGCGCGCTCGGCCCGGAGCCGTGGAACGCCGCCTACGTGCAGCCCTCGCGCCGGCCCACCGACGGCCGCTACGGCGAGAACCCCAACCGGCTGCAGCGTTACTACCAGTACCAGGTGGTGATGAAGCCCAACCCGGACAACATCCAGGAGCTTTACCTGGGTTCGCTGAAGGCGCTGGGCATCGATCCGCGCGTGCACGACCTGCGCTTCGTCGAGGACAACTGGGAATCGCCGACCCTCGGCGCCTGGGGCCTGGGCTGGGAGGTCTGGCTCAACGGGATGGAGGTGACCCAGTTCACCTACTTCCAGCAGGCCGGCGGCCTGGAGTGCAAGCCGGTGCTGGGCGAGATCACCTACGGGCTCGAGCGCCTGTGCATGTACCTGCAGAACGTGGACAACGTCTACGACCTGGTCTGGACGGTCGGCCCGCAGGGCGTGGTCACCTACGGCGATGTCTACCACCAGAACGAAGTCGAGCAGAGCACCTACAACTTCGAGTACGCCGACGTGGCCGAGCTGTTCCACCGCTTCGACGCCTGCGAGGCCGGGGCGCTGAAGCTGGTCGAGGCCGGCCTGCCGCTGCCGGCGTACGAGCAGGTGTGCAAGGCCAGCCACAGCTTCAACCTGCTCGACGCGCGCCGCGCGATCTCGGTGACCGAGCGGCAGCGCTACATCCTGCGCGTGCGCAGGCTGGCCCAGGGCGTGGCCGAGGCCTACCACGCCCAGCGCGAGAAACTGGGCTTCCCGGGACTGAAGCAGGGCGCATGAGCCCGCGGCTGACGCCCGCCGCGGCCCTGCAGTCGCTCGACGCGCGCAGCGACGGCGCGGCGTTCGCGGAGGTCTTCGCCCATGGTTCGCTGAGCGTGGAGATCTACCGCCCGCGCGGGCGCGACCTGCAGACCCCGCATACCCGCGACGAGCTGTACATGGTGATCTCCGGCCACGGCGAGTTCGTCGACGGCGGCCAGCGCCATTCATTCGAGCCCGGCCAGGTGCTGTTCGTCCCGGCCGGCCGCGAGCACCGATTCGAGAATTTCAGCGACGACTTCGCCACCTGGGTGGTCTTCTACGGACCCGAAGGCGGCGAGGCCTCCACACAGGAACATCCATGAGCACGCAACTCCCCCTGCTGGTCGAACTGGGCACCGAGGAACTGCCGGTCAAGGCGCTCCCGGGCCTGGCCCAGGCGTTCTTCGACGGCGTGGTCGCGGCGCTGGACAGGCGCGGCGTCGGCGTGGAGGTGGGCGACGCGCGCCCCCTGTACACCCCGCGGCGCCTGGCCGTGCTGCTGCCGGCGGTGGACGTGGAGCAACCGGAGCAGGCCTCCGAGGTGCTCGGTCCCTACGTGAACATCGCGCTCGACGGCGAGGGCAGGCCGACCCGGGCGCTGGAAGGGTTCGCCGCCAAGGCCGGCGTCGCCTGGGACGCGCTGGAGCGTACCTCCGACGCCAAGGGCGAGCGTTTCGTCCACCGCTCGGTCAAGCCGGGCGCGAAGACCGCCGACCTGCTGGCCGAGGTCGTGGCCGAGGCGATCGCCGGCATGCCGATCCCCAAGCCGATGCGCTGGGGCGACCACGACTACGCCTTCGCCCGCCCGGTGCACTGGCTGGTGCTGCTGCTCGGCGACACCGTGGTGCCGGCGCAGGTGCTCGGCGTGGGCTCGGACCGGATGAGCCGCGGCCACCGCTTCGAGCACGACAAGCCGGTCTGGATCGGCCAGCCCGGCGACTACCTGGACGCGCTGTCCGCCGCGCGGGTACTGGTCGATCCGGAGGAGCGCCGCGCACGGATCGTGGCCGAGGTCGGCAAGGCCGCGGCGCAGGCCGGCGGCAGCGCGCGGATCACCGACGACAACCTCGAGCAGGTGGTGTGCCTGACCGAGTGGCCGGCGGCGGTGCTGTGCAGCTTCGAGCGCGAGTTCCTGGCGGTGCCGCAGGAAGCGCTGGTCGAGACGATGGAGATCAACCAGAAGTTCTTCCCGGTGCTCGGCGACGGCGGCAGGCTGACCGAGCACTTCATCGGCATCGCCAACATCGAGTCGCGCGACGTGGCCGAGGTGCGCAAGGGCTACGAGCGGGTGATCCGCCCGCGCTTCGCCGACGCCAAGTTCTTCTTCGACGAGGACCTCAAGCAGGGCCTGGCGTCGATGGGGGATGGGCTCAGGACCGTCACCTACCAGGCAAGGCTGGGCTCGGTGGCCGACAAGGTCGCGCGCGTGGCTGCGCTGGCCGAGGCCGTCGCCGCGCAGGTCGGCGCCGACCCGGCGCAGGCGCGCCGCGCCGCGCAGCTGGCCAAGAACGACCTGCAGTCGCGCATGGTCAACGAGTTCCCGGAACTGCAGGGCATTGCCGGTCGCCACTACGCTCTGGCCGCGGGCGAGCCGTCCGAGGTCGCGCTGGCGATCGACGAGGCCTACCAGCCGCGCTTCGCCGGCGACGACATCGCGCTGTCGCCGCTGGGCAAGGTGCTGGCGATCGCCGAACGCGCCGACACGCTGGCCGGCGGTTTCGCCGCGGGCCTGAAGCCGACCGGCAACAAGGACCCGTTCGCCCTGCGCCGCAACGCGCTGGGGCTGGCGCGCACGCTGATCGAGAGCGGCTTCAACCTCTCGCTGAAGGAACTGGTCGGCAGCGCGATCGCCGGCGTCGGGCCACTGCCGGCGGGCAAGGACGGCGCGACCGCCACCGCCGACGCGGGCGAGCTCTACGACTTCATCCTCGAACGCCTGCGCGGCTACTACGCCGACAAGGGCGTGCCGGCCGCCCACTTCAACGCGGTGGCCGAGCTCAAGCCGGCCTCGCTGTACGACTTCGACACCCGGATCGACGCGATCGGCACGTTCGCCGCGCTGCCGGAGGCCGAAGCGCTGGCCGCGGCCAACAAGCGCATCGGCAACATCCTGAAGAAGGCCGACATCGCGATCCCGGCAATGGAGGACCCGGCGCTGTTCGCCGAGCCGGCCGAACGCGCGCTCGGCGAGGCCGTGGAGGCCGCGCTCGACGACACCACGGCCGCGTTGCACCAGCATGACTACGTGCGCGTGCTCAACCGCCTGGCACTGGTGCGGCCGCAGGTCGACGCGTTCTTCGACCAGGTGATGGTCAACGCCGACGACCCGGCGATCCGCGGCAACCGCCTGGCCCTGCTCAAGCGCCTGGCCGACCGCTTCGGCGCGGTCGCCGCGATCGGCCACCTGTCCGCCTGAACGCCAACGGCGTGAGGACGGGCTAACGGGGCCGGCGCCGGCCCCGTTATCCTGAGCCGATGCGACTCCGCCCGTTCCTCGCGCTGATCCTGGCCCTGGTGGCGGCGCCCGGCTGGGCCCGCGGCACCATCGAGCGGGTCGAGATCCGCGGCCTCGAGCACCACGAGGCCATGGAGCACAACGTGCGCCTGGCCCTGTCGGTGAACGACGAGGTGGGCGAGACCCAGGGCGAATCGCGGCTCGAGTTCCTCCTGCTCAGTACCGAGCGCGAGGCACGGCGCGCGCTGGAGCCGTTCGGCTACTACTCGCCGACCATCACCGTGGACTCGCCACGCGACGCCAACGACCGGATCGTGGTCACGGTGAACGTCGATCCGGGCGAGCCGGTGCGCGTGCGGGCGTCGAACGTGGACATCGTCGGCCCTGGCGGCGAGGACCAGTACCTGGCCCGCGACCTGGCGGCCTTCCGGCCCCGGCAGGGCGACCCGTTCAACCACGCCACCTACGAGGCCAGCCGCGACGGCATCACCCGGCGCCTGGCCGAGCGCGGCTACTTCGACGCCGATTTCATGTCGCGCGAGGTCCGCGTGACCCGCGCCGACTTCGCCGCCGACATCGACCTGGTCTGGGACAGCGGCTTCCGCTACGACATGGGGCCGACCACCTTCCACCAGGAGTTCTTCCGGCCCGGGCTGCTGGAGAAGCTGGTGACCTGGGAGGAGGGCAGCTATTTCCACCAGGGCAAGCTGGACCGGCTGCGCCAGTCGCTGGTGAAGCTCGACTACTTCAGCGCCATCGACATCCAGCCGCTGACCGACCAGGCCAGCGACGACCTGCGGGTGCCGATCGACGTCACCCTCGCGCTGGCCAAGCGCACCGTCTACACCGCCGGCGTGAGCTACGGCACCGAGAGCGGCATGGGCGTGCGCTTCGGCATGGAACGCCGCTACGTCAACGACCGCGGCCACAAGCTGGTCACCGACGTCGACTACGCGCAGAACCGCAAGAACCTGCTGGTCCAGTACCGCGTGCCGGCGTTCGCCTGGCTCGATGGCTGGTATACCGCCGCGTTCAGCGCGTACGACGAGCAGACCGACTACATCGACTTCCGCAACGTGCGCCTGATCGGCAGCCGCAGCGGCGAGCTCACCGAACGCTGGACCGCGACCGCGTCGCTGATCGCCCTGCGCGAGCGCTGGAGCTACGACATGGACAGCGCCACCGGCCAGCGCCTGTACACGTACTCCACGCTGCTCTACCCGGAACTCACCGGCAGCTACATCGGCGTGGACAACCGGCTGTTCCCGCGCCACGGCCTGAGCCTGAACCTGGCCATGCGCGCCGGCACCGAGGCGCTGGGTTCGGACACCAGTTTCGTCCAGGGCTGGGCCAGCGGCACCTGGTTCCAGGGCGTGGGCGAGGCCGACCGGCTGATCCTGCGCGGCGAGGCCGGCGCGACCTGGACCAGCGACCTGGTGTCGATGCCGCCGAGCCTGCGCTTCTTCGCCGGCGGCGACCGCAGCATCCGCGGCTACGCCTGGCGCGAGGTCGGCCCGCGCACGCCGCCGCCGGACAACTTCGCCCTGGGCGCGCGCTACGTGCTGACCGGTTCGGCCGAGTACGAGCACTACTTCAACGCCGGGCCGTGGGGCATGGCCGGCTTCGTCGACGTCGGCGACGCGTTCGACGACGAGTTCGATCCGCACGTGGGCATCGGCATCGGCGCCCGCTGGCGCTCGCCGATCGGCGGCGTGCGCGTGGACATCGCCCATGGCCTCGACGATCCCGATTCAAGCTTCCAGATCTACCTGAGCCTGGGGGCCAACCTGTGAGCACGCCGGTGCCGCCGCCGGATACGGGCGCGCCAGTGCCGCCGGTGCGGCGGCCGCGCTTCTACCGGCGCCGCCGGTTCTGGGCCTGGTCCGGGCTGCTGGCCCTGGCCGGCACGCTGGGCATGCTGCTCCTGCTGTACTGGCTGCTGCAGACCGTGGCCGGTCGCGACGTGCTGCTGGCGCAGATCATCTCGCGGCTGCCGGTGGGGGCGACGCTGACCTGGGAGAAGGTCGAGGGCCCGATCGCCGGCCCGCTGACCATCCATGGCCTGGACTTCCGCTACGAGGATTACCGCTTCACCGCGCGGCGGGCCTACCTGGACCCGGACATCCGCCCGCTGCTCGGCCGCCGGCTGCGGCTGGACGCGTTCGAGATCGAAGGCGCCACGCTCAACCTGATGCGCAGCGACGAACCGTTCGAGCTGCCGCGCTGGCCCGAGTCGTTGCCGCCGATCGAAATGCCGATCGCGATCCAGGCCGACCGGATCGTGATCGACGGGCTGGACATCACGTCCGGCGGCGAACACGTCATCGACATCCGCTCGCTGCGCGGCGGCATCGACATCGCCAACGGCTCGCTGCACGCCGAACGGCTGAAGGTCGACAGCGACCTGGGCCTGTTCACCGTGCATGGCAGCTACGAACCGGTGCACGACTACCGCAGCGACATCCTGGTGACGGCGGTGCTGCCGGCGCCGCACGGGCGCAGCCCGGCGCGGCTGGGCCTGCTCGCCCGCGGCGACCTGTCGGGCATGGAGGTGGGCATCGGCGGGCGTGCGCCCGAACCGCTGCGCGCCACGCTCACCCTCGGCGGCGACGAAGACGCGCCGGCCTGGCGGCTCGTCGCCAGCAGCAAGGGCCTGGACCCGGCCCTGCTCACCGGCGGCGAACCGGCAGCGGAGGCGATCACCTTCGACGTCGCCGCCAGCGGTACCGGGGGCAACGCCAACCTCTCCGGCGAAGCCGGGCGCGGCGCCCAGCGCCTGGTGATCGCGCCATCGCAGGTCCACCTGTCCGAACAGGTGCTGACGGTCGCGCCCCTGGCCGTGGAAGCGCAGGGCGGACAGGTGGTGCTGCGTGGCCACGCCGATTTCAGCAACCCCGCCGACCGGCATTTCCGCTTTTCCGCGGTCGCCCGCGGGTTGAGCTTCGAGGGCGCGGACCCGGCCGTGCCGGCGGTCGGCGTGGACGCCGCGCTGGGCCTGGCCGGCTCGATCGAGCGCTGGGCGGCCTACGGCGATGCGACGCTTCGCCGCGACGGCCAGCAGGCCGACCTGGTGCTGGACGTCCGCGGCGACCAGGCGCGGGCGACGATCCACTCGCTGCACGCGACCATGCCGACCGGCACGCTGCAGGCCACCGGCGAGGCCGGCTGGGATCCGGTCCTGGACTGGAACCTGGCGCTGGTGCTCGAGGGGTTCGACCCCGGCTACTTCGCCCCGGGCTGGGACGGCAGCGTCCACGGCCGCATCGCCACCACCGGACGCGCACGCGACGGCGGCGGCTTCGATGCGCAGGCCGACGTGCAGTCGCTCGGCGGGCGCCTGCGCGGCCGGGCGCTGTCGGGCAACGGCCGCTTCGTGCTGCGTGGCGACCAGGGCGAAGGCAATGTCACCCTGGCCCTGGGCAACAGCCGGGTGCGCGCCAGTGGCCGCATCGGCGACCGCCTCGACATCCATGCGCAGCTGCAGCCGCTGCAGCTGGACGACCTGCTGCCCGGCGCCGCCGGCACGGTTGAGGGTTCGTTGCGCCTGACCGGCCTGCGCCAGGCGCCGGACGTGCAGGCCGACCTGCGCGGCCGCGGACTGCGCTGGGACGACTGGAGTGTCAATGCGATCGACCTCCGCGGCCAGCTGCCGTGGCGCGGGCGCAATGGCGACCTGGTCGTGCAGGGCAGCGAAGTGCAGGTCGGCATCGCGCTGCAGTCGGTGACCGTGCACGCGCGCGGGGCGGTGGAGGACCTGCAGCTGCAGGTGCAGGCCGACAGCCCGCAGGCGGCCGGGATGAGCGTGGCCGGCCAGCTCCGGCGGCGCGGCGCCGGATGGGCGGGCTCGCTCGACCAGTTGCGGATCGAACCGGCCCGCGGCAATGCCTGGGCGCTGACCGCCCCGGCCGCGTTCACCGTGCTCGGCGAGCGCGTCGTGCTGCAGCCGGCCTGCCTGGCCACGACCGGCGCCAACGGCGATGCCTCGCTGTGCGCGCAGGCCGACTGGCCGCGGGAGGGCCTGGTGGTCAACAGCGAGCGGCTGCCGCTGACCCTGCTCGCCCCGTGGCTGCCGGAACAGGGCGGCCGCGCCCTGGTGCTGCGCGGAGAACTGACCCTGGACGCGGACATCCGCCCGCAGGGCAACCGCTGGGTCGGCGGCATCCACCTCAAGTCGCCCGAAGGCGGCATGCGCCTGGGCAACAACGCACGGCGCGAGATCGCCCGCTACGACAACTTCAGCTTCGACGTGACCTTCGACCCGCAGAAGATCCAGGGCCGGCTCGGCACCGGCTTCCAAGGCAACGGCTACGTCGATGCGACCTTCAACACCGGCTGGGATCCGTACTCGCCACTGACCGGCGAGCTCTACACCTATGTGTCCCAGCTGTTCTGGCTGGAGCTGTTCTCGCCCGACCTGGTGCGGCCGCGCGGGGTGGTGCGCGGCCACATGAGCGTGCGCGGGACGCGCGAGACCCCGCTGATGGCCGGCCAGCTGCTGCTGGAGGACTTCCAGGGCGAGCTGCCCGCGCTGGGCCTGAGCCTCACCGATGGCCAGGGCAGCCTGGACGCGCAGCCCGACGGTTCGGCCCGGCTGCAGGCGTCGGTGAGTTCCGGCGGCGGCCGGCTCACGGTCGACGGCAGCCTGTCCTGGTTCGGCCAGGCCACGCCGCTGCAGCTGCAGATCAACGGCCGCGACGTGCTGATCGCCGACACGCCGATGCTCAGGGCCATCGCCACGCCCGACCTGCAGTTCAGCATGGATGGCCCGACCATGGTCCTGCGCGGCCAGGTCGCCGTCACCGAGGCGACGGTCAACCTCGAGCGGCTCGAGCAGGGCGTCTCGGTGTCCGAGGACGTGGTCGTGGTCGATCCGGTCGATCCGGAGGACCAGGGCAGCACGCCGCTGGACATGGACCTGGCGCTGGTGCTCGGCGACAACGTCTCGATCACCGGTTACGGCCTGCAGGGCACCATGTCCGGCCGGCTGCAGGTGCGCTCGCGCCCGGGCCACGAAATGGTGGCCACCGGCGCGCTTGAGGTCGGCGGGCGCTACAAGGCCTACGGCCAGGACCTGACGATCACCACCGGCCAGCTCACCTGGAGCAACAACCAGATCGCGGATCCCCGGATCAACGTGCGCGCCGAGCGCCGGGTCGGCGACGTGGTCGCCGGCATCGACGTGTCCGGGCACGCCAGCGGGCCGCAGCTCAACGTCTGGTCCAATCCGTCGATGCCGCAGTCCGAGGCGCTGGCCTACCTGATGCTCGGACGCAGCCTGGAAGGGGCGACCCGCGACCAGGCCCAGCAGGTCACCGCGACTTCGGCGGCGATGTCGGCCGGCACCGGCCTGCTGGCCGCGCAGCTCGGCACCCGGCTGGGCTTCGACGACGCCGGCGTGATGCAGTCGCGTGCGCTCGGCGGCTCGGTGGTCGGCGTGGGCAAGTACCTGTCGCCGCGGCTGTACGTCGGCTACGGCGTGTCGATGGTCGGCGCCGGCCAGGTGGTGATCCTCAAGTACCTGCTGCGCAAGGGCTTCGACGTCGAGCTGGAATCGAGCACGGTGGAGACCCGCGGCTCGGTCAACTGGCGCACCGAGCGCTGAGCGCGCACGCATGACCTGCGGCGGTTGTCGGCGCCGCGGCGCGCCGATACCGTCGCCGGTTCCGCTTCCACCGATGGCATCCCGATGACGCTGATCCCGCCGACGCCCGCGCGCCACGCCCTGGCCCGCGCCACCTTCGCCTGCCTGGCCCTGCTGGCCGGGCATGCCGCGGCCGACGAGGGCATGTGGATGCCCGCGCAACTGCCGCAGCTGGCCGCGCAACTGCGCGAGGCCGGCTATGCCGGCGACCCGGCCGCGCTGGCCGACCTGACCGGCGCACCGCTCAACGCGGTGGTCCGTGCCGGGGGCGGCACCGGCGCCTTCGTCTCCGCCGACGGGCTGGTGCTGACCAACCACCACGTCGCCTTCGGCGTGATCCAGTACAACAGCACGCCCGCGCGCAACCTGATCGACGACGGCTACGTCGCCGCGGACCGCGGCGGCGAACTGCCGGCCAACCCCGACTTCCGCGTGCTGGTCACGGTCGGCTTCGACCGGGTCACCGACCAGGTGCTCGGCGCGGCGCGCGGCAAGGACGGTCGCGCGTACTACGACGCGGTCGACGCGGCGGGCAAGCGGATCGTCGCCGAGTGCGAACGCGAGGCCGGCGTGCGCTGCAGCGTGGCCAACATGTACAGCGGCACCGATTTCTACCGGATCCGGCAGCTGGAGCTGCGCGACCTGCGCCTGGCCTACGCGCCGCCGCGCGCGATCGGCAACTTCGGCGACGAGATCGACAACTTCATGTGGCCCCGCCACACCGGCGACTTCACCCTGCTGCGCGCCTACGTCGGCAAGGACGGCAGGCCCGCCGCGCATTCGCCGGACAACGTGCCCTACCAGCCGCCGTCGCACCTGCAGGTGGCTTCCGACGGGCCGCGCGAGGGCGACTTCGCCATGCTCGCCGGCTACCCCGGCGTCACCTACCGGCACCGCACCGCGGCCGAGTTCGCCGAACAGGTCGAATGGACGCTGCCGGCGCGGGTGGAGGTGTTCGACCGCCTGATCGCGGTGATCGAACAGGCCGGGCGCGACAGCGCACAGGCGAAGACGCTCTACGCCTCGCAGCTGCAATCGCTCAAGAACAACCGCAAGCGCGCGGCCGGCGAGCTGGAAGGCCTGCGCCGCAGCGACGCGGTGCGGCTGCGCCGCGAGGACGAGCAGGCCATGCTGGCCCATACCGCCGCCGGCCAGCGCCGCGACCTGGCCGCACTGGACCGCGTGCTCGACGGCGCGTCCGCGGTCCGCGAACGCGACCAGGTGCTGGGCCTGCTGGCCACCCAGACCCAGCTGCTGCGCTCGGCATTGCAGCTGGAGCGCCTGCGGCTGGAAGCGGCCAGGCCGGACGCGCAGCGCGAAAGCGGCTACCAGGCGCGCGACCTGGCGCTGATCGAAGGCACGCTCAGGCAGGTGCAGCGCCGCTACGACCCGCAGGTGGAGAAGGCGCTGCTGCGCGCGCTGCTGGCCCGCTACCAGGCGCTCCCGGACGCGCAGCGCGTGCCCGAGTTCGACGCCGCCTTCGGCCGCACCGCGGGCGAGCTGGACCAGGCGCTCGCTGCGCTGTACGCCGGCACGACGCTTGGCGACGAGGCGGTGCGCCTGGCGCGGTTCGCCGAAGCGCGCGAGGGCCGTCGCCTGCAGGCCGATCCGCTGCTGGCGCTGGCCGCCCGCCTGGTGCCGGCCCAGCTGCGCCTGGAAGACGAACGCAAGGCCCGCGACGGCGAGCTGCTGCGCCTGCGCCCGGCCTACATGGCCGCGCTGGCCGCGTGGCGGGAACGCCAGGGCCGGCCGCTGTACCCGGACGCCAACGGCACCCTGCGGGTCAGTTACGGCCGGCTGGAGCGGCTGCAGCCGCGCGACGCGGTGACCTACGCGCCGGTGACCACCGTGGCCGGCATCGCCCAGAAGCACACCGGGCAGGTGCCGTTCGACGCGCCGGCGCCACTGCTCGCGGCGATCGCCAGGGGCGACTTCGGCGGCACCGCCGATGCCGCGCTGGGCACCCAGCCGGTCAACTTCCTCACCAACCTGGATACCACCGGCGGCAATTCCGGCTCCCCGGTACTCAATGCCCGCGGCGAACTGGTCGGCCTGAACTTCGACAGCAACTGGGAAGCGGTCAGCGCCAGCTGGTGGTTCGACCCGCGCTACAAGCGCGCGATCCACGTCGACATGCGCTACATGCGCTGGCTGATGGGGGAGGTCTATCCGGCGCCGCACCTGTTGCGGGAAATGGGTTTGTGAGCGGGCCGACGGGCACGTCCCCCCGCGTGTCCGTCCGCCGGTTCGAGCCGGCGGATCCGCCGGCGCTGCGCCGGGTGTTCATGTCGTCGATCCACGGCCTCGCCAAGGGCTTCTACTCGCGCGAGCAGCTCGAGGCCTGGGCGCCGCCGGCGTACGACGCGCGGCAGTGGGCCGCCAGGATCGGCGCGCTGCGACCGTACGTCGCCGTGGTCGACGGCGAGGTGGCCGGCTACGCCGACCTGCAGGCGTCGGGCCACATCGAGCACTTCTTCGTGGCGGAGGCATTCTCCGGCCGCGGGGTCGGCGCCGCGCTGATGGCCCGCATCCACCGGACGGCGGCGCGACGCGGCACCGCGCGGCTGTCGGCGTGCGTGAGCGCCGCCGCGGAAGCCTTCTTCATCCGCCATGGCTTTTCGGTCGTGCAGCGCCAGTCGGCCACCATCAACGGGGTTTCGCTGGACAACGCACTGATGGCCCGGACCCTGGCCCGCGGTCCAGAGCGCCGCTGAGCACGCGCGGGCGGCGGCGTCCGTCGCCATCGCATCGCACCCGCCATGTCCGCGCCGGAGGATCGCCGCTTGTCAACGGCTTACATCGGGCCGGCCCCGTTGCCACAATCGGATTCCGCTTTCCGCCACAGAATCCGCTGTCCATGACCGAACTCTCCGCCGCGCTCGCCCGCAAGATCGCCCAGACCATCGCCGGGGAGATCGGCGCGCAGCCCGCGCAGGTCGTCTCCGCCGTCGGCCTGCTCGACGAGGGCGCGACCGTGCCGTTCATCGCCCGCTACCGCAAGGAGGTCACCGGCGGCCTGGACGACACCCAGCTGCGCAACCTCGAAGTGCGCCTGGCCTACCTGCGCGAGATGGAAGACCGGCGCGCGGCGATCCTGGCCAGCATCGGCGAGCAGGGCAAGCTGACCGACGCGCTGCGCGGCGAGATCGAAGCCGCCGACAGCAAGTCGCGCCTGGAAGACCTGTACCTGCCCTACAAGCAGAAGCGCCGCACCCGCGCCCAGATCGCGCGCGAGGCAGGGCTGGAGCCGCTGGCCGACGGCCTGCTCGCCGATCCGTCGCAGGTCCCGGAGGAGTTTGCCGCCGGCTTCGTCGACGCCGAAAAGGGGGTGGCCGACGCCAAGGCCGCGCTGGAAGGTGCGCGCGCGATCCTGATCGAGCGCTGGGGCGAGGATGCCGCGCTGCTCGGCGAACTGCGCCAGTGGCTGGACGGCAACGGCGTGATCCGGGCCAAGGTGGTCGAGGGCAAGGAAGCGGCCGGCGAGAAGTTCCGCGACTACTTCGACCATGCCGAGCCGCTGGCGAAGATTCCCTCGCACCGCCTGCTGGCGCTGTTCCGCGGCCGCCGTGAGGAGTTCCTGCAGCTCGAGCTCGAGCCGGGCAGCGACGTCGAGGCCGGCAATGCGTACGCCGAGGGCCGCATCGCGCGCCAGGCCGGGATCGAGGACCGGGGCCGCGCCGCCGACGCCTGGCTGCGCAACGCCTGCCGCCTTGCCTGGCGCGCCAAGATCCACATGCACCTGCTGCTGGACCTGTTCAACCAGGCCCGCGAGAAGGCCGAGGCCGAGGCGATCGCGGTGTTCGGCGACAACCTCAAGGACCTGCTGCTGGCCGCGCCCGCCGGGCCGAAGGCCGTGCTCGGCCTGGACCCGGGCCTGCGCACCGGCGTCAAGGTCGCCGTCGTCGACGCCACCGGCAAGCTGGTCGCCACCGACACGATCTACCCGCACGAGCCCAAGCGGCAGTGGGATGCTTCGCTGGCCTCGCTGCGCAAGCTGTGCGTCGCCCACGGCGTGCAGCTGGTGGCGATCGGCAACGGCACCGCCTCGCGCGAGACCGACAAGCTCGCCGGCGACCTGCTCAAGCTGCTGCCCGAGCTGAAGATGCAGAAGATCGTGGTCAGCGAAGCCGGCGCGTCGGTCTATTCGGCCTCGGAACTGGCGGCGAAGGAGTTCCCGGGCCTGGACGTGTCGCTGCGCGGCGCGGTCTCCATTGCCCGGCGCCTGCAGGATCCGCTGGCCGAGCTGGTCAAGATCGAACCCAAGGCCATTGGCGTGGGCCAGTACCAGCACGACGTGGACCAGTACCGGCTGGCGCGTGCGCTGGACGCCCGGGTCGAGGATTGCGTGAACGCGGTCGGCGTCGACGTGAACACCGCCTCGGCGGCGCTGCTGGCGCGCGTGTCCGGGCTGTCGACGACGGTGGCCGAGAACATCGTCGCGCACCGCGACCAGAACGGCCGCTTCGCCTCGCGCAAGGCGCTGCTGAAGGTGCCGCGGCTGGGCGAAAAGACCTTCGAGCAGTGCGCCGGCTTCCTGCGCATCGCCGACGGCGACGAGCCGCTCGATGCCTCTTCGGTGCATCCGGAAGCCTATCCGGTGGTCGAGCGGATCCTGGCCGGCAGCGGCCGCGCGGTGAAGCAGATCATCGGCGACGGCGCGTTCCTGCGCGCGCTCAAGGCCGAGCAGTTCACCGACGAGAAGTTCGGCCTGCCGACCGTGCGCGACATCCTCAAGGAGCTGGAGAAGCCCGGTCGCGACCCGCGCCCCGAGTTCAAGGCGGCGAAGTTCGCCGACGGCGTGGAGGACATCAAGGACCTGCGCCCGGGCATGATCCTGGAGGGCGTGGTCAGCAATGTCGCGGCGTTCGGCGCGTTCGTCGACATCGGCGTGCACCAGGACGGCCTGGTGCACATTTCCGCGCTGTCCGACCGCTTCGTGAAGGACCCGCGCGAAGTGGTGAAGGCCGGCGACATCGTCAAGGTGAAGGTGCTGGAGGTGGACGTGGCGCGCAAGCGCATCGCCCTGACCCGGCGCATGGACGACGAGCCCGGGCAGGCGACATCGCGCCCGGGCGGCGAGCGCGACGCACGCCGCGAGGGCGGGCGCCCGGGTGGACAGCCACGTGAGAACCGCGGCGCGCCGCGCCCGCAGCAGGCTGCGCCCTTCAACAGCGCCATGGCCGACGCGCTCAAGGGACTGCGCCGCAGCTGACCGGCGTGGAGCGGGCAGGCCCGCTCCGTCCTGGCACGCTTCGATGCGCGCGGCAGCCGGCCGGACCCGGAGGCTGCGCGACCGGCGGTCGATCAGGCCGCTGCGGCGGCCCCGCCGAATTCCTCGTAGGCCGCCATCGCGTTGGCGGCGTACATCAACGACGGGCCGCCGCCCATGTACACGGCGACGCCGAGCATCTCGCGGAATTCCTGTGACGTGGCGCCAAGCCGCACCAGCGCCTTGGCGTGGAAGCCCAGGCAGGCATCACAGCGGTTGGCCACGCCGATCGCCATGGCGATCAGCTCCTTGGTCTTCTCGTCCAGTGCGCCCGGCGCCAGCGCGGCCTTGCCCAGCGCGCCGAAGCCCTGCATGACGTCGGCGTTGTGGGTGCGCAGCGGGGCCAGGTTGCGCGATACCTCGCGGGTCAGTTCCTGGTAGGAAGCGGTACTCATGTGCTGTCTCCATCGGTCCGGGCCGGTTGCCCATGCCGTCCAATATATTAGTTATTGCTAATTTAGCAATGGCTGATATGATGGCGGCATGAACACGAAACGCCGGGACCGGAAGTTCATGGAGCAGGGCGCCAGCCAGGCCGCGGCGATGCTGCGCGCGATCGGCAACGAACAGCGTCTCCTGCTGCTGTGCCTGCTGATCGAGCACGGCGAGATGAACGTCGGCCAGATGCAGGCGCAGGTGGACCTGAGCCAGTCGGCGCTGTCCCAGCACCTGGCGCGGATGCGTGCCGACGGCCTGGTCGCCTGCCGCCGCGAGGGCCAGTCGGTGCATTACCGCATCGACGACCCGCGCGTCGAAACCCTGGTGTCCGCGCTCAAATCCGTGTTCTGCCCCTGAAAGCCGAGAGCCACATGAAGACCGTTGACCCCCGCGCCGCCCTCGCCCTCATCGAGCAGGGCGCTCTGCTCGTCGACATCCGCGATGCCGACGAGCACGCGCGCGAACGCATTCCGGGCGCCTGCTGCATCCCGCTGGAGCACGTGGGCTCGGCGCCACAGCTGCAACAGGCGCCGGGCCGGACGATCGTGTTCCATTGCCGTTCCGGCATGCGCACCCGCGCCAATGCCGCCGCCCTTGAAGCCGCCAGCCCCGGCTGCCCTGCCTATGTGGTCGCCGGTGGCCTGGACGCATGGAAGCAGGCCGGCCTGCCGGTGGTCCGCAATGCGCGCGCACCGCTGGAACTGATGCGCCAGGTGCAGATTGCCGCGGGCAGCCTGGCCCTGCTCGGCGCGGTACTGGCGGCGACGATGTCGCCGTGGTTCCTGCTGCTGTCCGGCTTCGTCGGTGCCGGTCTGATGGTGGCCGGCCTGACCGGGTTCTGCGGCATGGCCCGGCTGCTGGTGCACATGCCCTGGAACCGCGCGCTGCGCGGCTGAGGACACCTGCCCGCTACTCGGCCCACTCGCGATCGGTGGTGAAAACGATCGTCAGCCACCGGTCCGGCGAATCCCCGCCGATCGCCTCGCCGATCTCGTCGCGCAGGGCATCCCATGCTTCCAGCGCGCGCGGCGGCCAGCCTGCGGGAACGATGAAATACAGCTCGATCTGGCGACCCCGCCCGACCTTGGCCACGTAGGCGCGATAGGACAGGAAACCGTGCCGCTCGACGATCCGTTGCGCGACGGCGTCGACGTGATGCTTGAGCGCGGCCGGCGTCACCAGCAGGATCTCCGAGAGCGCCTGCCGGACCGCACGCAGCGGGATCGGGAAGATCGCCAGGCACACCAGCGCCAGCACCGCCGGGTCGACATAAGGCGATATCCATTCCAGCGAGGTACCCTGGATCGCCAGGCCGATGACGAAGGCGACGAGCAGGGCAGCGGTGATCGCCGCCGACATCAGCCAACCGCGCACATCCATCGCGATCAGTTCCGAACGCAGGCGACGATTGGCGCGCCGGCCATACCAGGCCATCGCCAGGCTGATCGCCACCGTGGCCCCTGCGTAGATGGTCGCCTGGCCGAAGTGCAGCGGGCGACCGCCGGCGAGGAAGCTGCCGATCGCATTGATGAAGGCGTAGACCGCCGCCCCCGACATCAGCATGCCGGCGGCGCCGACCACCATCGGTTCCAGGTGCCAGAAGCCCATCGTGAACTTCTCGGCCAAGCGCCGGTCCTGCGATTCGCCCGCGGTGTGGCTGGCGATCAGGTTGACCACCAGCAGCGCGACCACGCTCGTCGCGCCGTCCGCGAGCGAGTAGATGCCATCGAACACGATCGCGTAGGACCCGGACAGCAGGCCGAAGACGATGCCGAGCGCCGCCACCAGCACCGTGGCGGCGATGGAGAAGCGCAGCACGCGCTGCTCGCCGCCGGGGGTGGGGACTTCCCGCGCGGGGCTGGAAGGATCGCTCATCGGCCCAGCCTGCCGCAGCTCGCTCCCGCGCGCCACTGCAGCCGGGGGACCACCCGGCCCCGGGCCGGTCAGGCGACGCGGCTGCGGCGCAGGCGTTCCAGGTGCACCAGCAGCAGCGAGATCGCCGCCGGGGTCATGCCGGGGATGCGCTGGGCCTGGCCGATGGTCTGCGGCCGCACGCGCTCCAGCTTCTGCTGGACCTCGGCCGACAGGCCGCGCACGGCGGCGTAGTCGAACCTCGCCGGGATCGCGGTGTCCTCGTGGCGCTGCTGGCGCGCGATCTCCTCGCGCTGGCGATCCAGGTAGCCGGCGTACTTCACCGCGATCTCGACCTGCTCGGCGACCTGGGGATCGTCCACGCCGGGACCGAGCGATGGCACCCTCATCAGAGACGCATAGCCCAGCTCGGGGCGCTTGATCAGGTCCAGCGCGCTGGTTTCGCGGCTGACCGCCACGCCCAGTACGGCCTCGACCTCGCGCCCGAGGGCGTTGGCCGGGGTCGCCCACAGCGCGCGCAGGCGCTGCTGCTCGAGGTCGATCTCTGCGCGCTTGGCCTCGAACCGCGCCCAGCGCACCTCGTCCACCACGCCCAGCTCGCGACCCTTCGCGGTCAGGCGCAGGTCGGCGTTGTCCTCCCGCAGCTGCAACCGGTACTCGGCGCGGCTGGTGAACATCCGGTACGGCTCGGTGGTGCCGTGGGTGATCAGGTCGTCGACCAGCACGCCGAGGTAGGCCTCGTCGCGGCGCGGCGACCAGCCTTCATGGCCGTGCACGAAGCGCGCGGCGTTCAGGCCCGCCAGCAGGCCCTGCGCGGCCGCTTCCTCGTAGCCGGTGGTGCCGTTGATCTGGCCGGCGAAGAACAGGCCCGCCACCAGCTTGGTCTCCAGCGTCGCCTTCAACCCGCGTGGATCGAAGAAGTCGTATTCGATCGCGTAGCCGGGCCGGGTGATGTGCGCGTTCCCGAAGCCGCGGATCGAGCGCACCAGCTCCAGCTGGACGTCGAACGGCAGCGAGGTGGAGATGCCATTGGGGTAGATCTCCACGACGTCCAGCCCCTCGGGCTCGACGAAGATCTGGTGGCTGGCCTTCTCGGCGAAGCGCACCACCTTGTCCTCGATCGAGGGGCAGTAGCGCGGGCCGATGCCTTCGATCTGGCCGGTGTACAGCGGCGACCGGTCGAGCGCACCGCGGATGATCTCGTGGGTACGCTCGGAGGTATGGGTGATCCAGCACGACACCTGGCGCGGATGCTCGCGCACGTCGCCGAGGAACGACATCACCGGCATCGGGTCGTCGCCGGGCTGCTCGTCCATCACCGAGTAGTCCAGCGTGCGACCGTCGATGCGCGGCGGCGTACCGGTCTTGAGCCGGTCGATCGCGAAGGGCCGCTCGCGCAGGCGCGCGGCCAGGGTCGTGGCCGGCGGGTCGCCCATGCGCCCGGCGGTGTACTGGGTCTCGCCGATGTGGATCTTGCCGGCAAGGAAGGTGCCGGCGGTCAGGACCACGGCCGGGGCCTCGAAACCCAGGCCGGTCTGGGTGATCGCGCCGCGGACCGCATCGCCCTCGATGACGAGATCGTCGACCGCGGCCTGGAACACGGTCAGGTTGGCCTGGCCCTCGACGATGCGCCGGATCGCGCTGCGGTACAGCGCGCGGTCGGCCTGGCAGCGCGTGGCGCGTACCGCGGGGCCTTTGCTCGCGTTGAGCGTGCGCCACTGGATGCCGGCCAGGTCGGCCGCATGCGCCATCGCCCCGCCGAGCGCGTCGATTTCCCGGACCAGGTGGCCCTTGCCGATGCCACCGATGGCCGGGTTGCAGCTCATCGCACCCACGGTCTCGATGTTGTGGGTCAGCAGCAGGGTGCGTGCGCCCGCGCGCGCGGCCGCGAGCGCGGCCTCGGTGCCGGCATGGCCGCCGCCAATCACGATCACGTCGTAGTGGTGGAAGGACTGGGTCATGGAGAACGCCGTCGCCGGGATCGGGCCCCGGGGCACTGCAGGGCGCGTGATTTTACCGCCGCATGCCTGGTCCGGCGGCCCGGGATTGGCACGCTTCCTGCTGCAACCATCACGTGCACCCATCGCGGCAATGCGTCGGGGGCGCGGGCTGGAATTGGAACAGGGGCCAGCCACGCGCGCGATGGGGAAGCCGGGGGGCCGGCAGTCGGGGGACTGCCGGCCCCATTTTTTTGCCCGGCCCCCTGGACTGTGACCGAGGCCACAAAAAGAGACAGCCCGGCCGGAGCCGGGCTGTCGCAGGGGCGTCGACGTCCGACAGGGCCGGAACAGGGGGGATCCAGATTTCCCTGCCGGACATCGACATGGACTTGGCCGTGCGGGTCACAACATGACGCGCCCGGTCACCTTGCCGCGCTAGCTTGCGACCGAAAACCGGGCAGTGCAAGCGCTAATTCAGGGCTCGACCGTGTCCCGCGTCCCACTCCGCGGCCTGTTCGACTCGCGGGATTCGGATGTCCGCTGGCCGCCCCGCTCCATGCTCCGTTCGCTTCGTGGCGAGGCACCGGGGCCGTTGCCATGGCGCGGCCCGGCGACGCGATAGGCGGGCGGCTGGGACGGGGGCGCGTTGAGCGCCGGTCGTGGACCGCGCGGCGATTCTGCCGACCCCGGGCCGAAGCCGTATGCGCCGGGCCGAGGCTGCCGCCGCGGCTCGTTCTCCTCGACGCCGCGGCGCAGGCGCTCGAGATCGCGCCATGGGGCCCGGTCCGGGTCAGGCCCGTGGCTCGACACCGGTGGCGGCCGGTGGCCCGGACCCTGGCCATGGTCTGGTCGCGGCGGACGGGGGTAATGGGTGGGGGGACGGGAATGCGGGTAATAGGGCCGGTAGCCCGGATGACGGGGATAGCCGTAGCCATAGCCGGGGCCGTAGCCGTAACCCGGGCCGTATCCATATCCGTACCCGTAGCCCAGCCCGAACGAGAGGCCCGGGGAATAGCGGTAGTACGGGGCGCCATAGCCGTACACGCCGTAGCCATAGGACGGGTACACGTAGCGGGTCGAGGATCCGCCGGAGTAGTAGCCTCCGCCGTCATCCACGTAGCCGTAGGTCGTGCAGCCTCCCAGCGCCAGCGCGCACGCCAGACCCGCCAGCAGTCGTAGTTTCATGGTGTCCCCCCGTCGCATGTAGCGCCAGCTTCGACGCCGCGGATTGAATCCGTGCTTAATCCTGCCGGCGCCGACCTGTCGCGCTCAGGCAACGGACAGCGCCGGCGCGCTCGGCCGTGCCGGCGCGATAGGCTACCCTTCACGCATGACCGACCTGCCCGCCGCCGACGACGTCCTCGCCGCCGCCGCCCGGATCGCCGGACACGCCACCGTCACCCCCGTCCTGCACTCGCGCGCGCTCGATGCGATGGCCGGCTGCACGCTGGCATTCAAGGCCGAACACCTCCAGCGCGGCGGTGCGTTCAAGTTCCGTGGCGCCTGCAATGCGGTGTGGTCGTTGCCGGCCGGGGTGGCCGGGCGCGGCGTGGTGACCCACTCCTCCGGCAACCACGGGGCGGCGCTGGCGCTCGCGGCCCGCGACCGCGGCATTCCGTGCCACGTGGTCGTGCCCGAGGGCGCGGTCGCGGCGAAGCTGGCCAACATCCAGCGCCATGGCGCGACCCTCTGGCGCTGCGAGCCCACCCAGGCGGCGCGTGAAGCGATGTGCGCGCAGGTGCAGGAGGGCACCGGCGCCACCCTGGTCCATCCCTATGCCGATCCGCAGGTGATCGCCGGGCAGGGCACGGCGACGCTCGAACTGGTCGGCCAGTCCGGCGCGCCGGAGATCATGGTGGTGCCGGTCGGCGGCGGGGGGCTGGCCGCGGGCACCGCGCTCGCCCTGTCCGCGGTCGCGCCGGACTGCCGCCTGCTCCTGGCCGAACCGGCGGGGGCCGCCGACACCGCCGCATCCCTGGCCGCCGGCGAGCGCCGGATCGAGTTCGTGCCCGACACCGTGTGCGACGGCCTGCGTGGCGCGCTGGGTGCCCCCAACTTCAGCCTGCTGCATGCCGCGGGCGCGGAGGTGGTGGTGGTCGACGACGCGGACACGATCGCGGCGATGCGCCTGGCCTGGCAGGTGCTCAAGCAGGTCATCGAGCCTTCGTCGGCGGTGGCGCTGGCGGCCGTGCTGGCGCAGCCGGAGCGCGTCGCCGGACGCCGCGTCGGCATGGTGCTGTCGGGCGGCAATGTCGACCTCGGGGCGCTGCCTTGGCACGGTTGAGGGGTCGCCGCAGGCGCGGCTGGGGCGGCTGGCTGTGGCGCCTGGCGCTGCTGGTCCTGCTGTGGCTGGCCGCGGTCGCCACGTGGATCGTCTGGGTCGGCCAGCGCGACCAGGCCGGGCCGGCCGACGCGATCATCGTGCTCGGCGCCGCCGCCTACGACGCCCGCCCTTCGCCCGTGTTCCAGGAACGCATCCGCCATGGACTGGACCTGTACCGCCGCGGGTACGCGCCGGTGCTGCTGTTCACCGGCGGCTACGGCGGCAGCCGTGCGCGCTTCTCCGAATCCCAGGTCGCCCGGCGCTATGCCCTGCAGCAGGGCATTCCCGAATCGGCGATCCTGATCGAATCGGTCTCGCGCACGACCCGCGAGAACCTGCTGCAGGCCCGCCAGCTGATGCAGGAGCGCGGGCTGCACCGCGCGATCGTGGTCAGCGACCCGCTGCACATGGCGCGCGCGCTGCGCCTGAGCCGCGAGCTGGGCATCGACGCGGTCGGTTCGCCGACCCCGAGCACGCGCTTCCGCACCGTGCAGACGCAGTGGCGCTTCCTCTTGCAGGAGGTCTACTTCTTCCATCGCGACCTGGTCCTGCGCGCGGCGTGAGGACAGCGCGGCGTATGATGCCTGCCCCGACGAGGCAAGGCCCCCGACGATGAAGATCGATGGCACCCGCCGCCAGGACCGCGCGATCGAGCTGGTGCTGGCCTACTACGCGGCCTTCAACCGCGGCGACCGCGAGGCGATGCTGGCCCTGCTCGCCGACGACGTCGCCCATGACCTCAACCAGGGCGCGCGCGAGACCGGCAAGGCCGCATTCGACGCGTTCATGAAGCGCATGGACGCCAGCTACCGGGAACAGCTGCAGGACATCGTGGTCCTCGCCTCGCAGGACGGCGACCGCGCCGCGGCCGAGTACGTGGTGCACGGCCGGTACCTGCGCGACGACGAAGGCCTGCCGCCCGCGCGCGGGCAGGAATACGTGCTGCCCGGCGGGGCGTTCTTCGACATCCGCGACGACCGCATCGCGCGGGTGAGCAACTACTACAACCTGCAGGACTGGATCGCCCAGGTTTCGCGCTGACCGCCGCCGGCGCGCCAGGCGCTCACGGCTGGCGGCGGCGGATCGGGATCTGCGAGAGCGGCACCGCGGCGACCTCGTGTCCCCCCTCGCGGATCGGCGCGCCCGGCGCGGGCGACCAGGCCTGGGCGTAGATCACCTCCCAGCTGCTCGGCAAACGTCCTGCGCCATCGCGCAGCGGCTCGTAGGCCGCCGCCGCCGCCGCGAAGCGCGCCCGCCCGGTGAGGCTGCGACGGCGCGAGGCCAGCGCGTTGGTCGCGCCGATCGCGCGCAGTTCGTGCATCAGCGCCGGCAGGTCCGGGTAGGTCAGGGTGAACAGGTCGCGGTCGAGCACCGGATCGCGGAAGCCAGCCGCCACCAGCGCATCGCCGAAGCGGGCGATCGACGCGAACGGGCTGACATGCGGTTCGGCGTCGACCCGGCCGAAGGCGTCGCGCAGTTCGACCAGCGTCTCCGGGCCGAAGCTGGTGCACAACAGCAGCCCGTCGGGCTTGAGCACGCGGCGGAAGCCGGCGAACACCGCCGGCAGGTCCTCGACCCACTGCAGGCACAGGTTGCTGAAGATCACGTCGACGCTGCCTTCGGCCAGCGGCAGCGCGCGCGCGTCGGCGCAGACGCGGTTGAACGGCTTCCACCAGCCGGCCTGCCGCCTGGATTCGCGCAGCATCGGCAGGGCCAGGTCCAGCGCCAGCACCTGCGCTTTCGGCCAGCGCTTCTTCATCGCCGCCGAGGCGTGCCCGGTGCCGCTGCCGATGTCGAGGACCACCGACGGCACGCGGTCGTCGAGGTACTCCAGCGATTCGAGCAGGCGCGCGCGCACTTCGGCCTGCAGCGCGGCGGCCGCGTCGTAGCCGCGCGCGGCGCGCGAGAACGCGCGGCGCACCTGGCGGGGGTCGAACAGGGGGTCCATGGCGCGGCGCGAAACTCAGGAAACGGTGGGGCCGGGCTCGATATTGTCGGCGAAAGCGCCGATTTCCGCCGCTACCCGGTCGACATGGCCGAGGAACGGCGCGTGGGCGGCATGGGCCAGCTCCACGAAACGTGCGCCCGGCACGCGCGCCGCCGCCGCGGCCATGCCACGCGGGTCGACCAGCCGGTCGCGCCGCCCGGCCAGCCACAGGCTCGGCACGCGCAGCCCGGGCAGGCTGCGGCGCAGGTCGGACGACGCGAGCAGCGCCAGGCCGTCGCGCAGCGCCGCCGGGTCGGGGGCGCCGCGCTCGTGCAGCAGCGCGCGCAGGGTCTTCAGTTCCGAGCGCCCGTGCTCCGAACCCAGGGTGTCCAGGGCGATGAAGCGGTCGAGCGTGCCGGCGTAGTCGCCGGCCAGCTCGTCGCCGAAGCGGGCGAACACCTCCGGCTCCACCGCGTGCGGCCAGTCCGGCGCGCGCACGAAGCGCGGCGTCGCCGCCACCATCACCAGGCCGCGCACCGTCGGCAGCGCGGCCGCCGCGCGCAGCGCGAACAGCCCCCCGAGCGACCAGCCCAGCCAGATCGCGGGCGGCGTACGCGAGGCGATCTCGCTGGCCACGGCCGCCAGGTCGAGCGGGTCCGCCGGCCCGCGGCTGAAGCCGTGGCCCGGCAGGTCGACCAGGTGCAGGCGGAAGTGCGGCGCCAGGCGCTGCGCGAGCGGCGCGAACACGCCGCCATGCAGCGCCCAGCCATGGATCAGGACCAGGTCCGGGCCGCGGCCCAGGGTTTCGATATGCATGCCGCCATTGTCGCCGATGCCGGCGAACCGCCGGGGCCGCGAACCTGCGCAGGGCTCAGGCGACGTCGCGCACGACCCGGTCGCGGGCCTCCGCGATCGCGCCGAGCAGGGCGTTGACCTGCTGCGGCGTATGCAGCGAGGTCAGCGTCACGCGCAGGCGCGAGCGGCCTTCGGCCACGGTCGGCGGCCGGATCGCGGCGACCAGGAAGCCGGCCTGCTCCAGCGCCGCGGACATCGCCATCGCGCTCGCCTCGTCGCCGCACAGCACCGGCTGGATCGGGGTGGCGGACGGCATCAGCTCCAGGCCGAAACGGCCGGCGCCGGTGCGGAACTGCCCGACCAGCTCCTGCAGCCGCGTGCGCCGCCAGTCGTCGCGACGCGCCAGCTTCAGCGCGGCCAGCGAAGCGGCGGCCAGCGCCGGGGGCAGGGCCGTGGTGTACAGGTAGGGGCGCGCGGTGCCGGCCAGGTGCTCGACCAGGTCGGCGTCGCCGGCGACCACCGCGCCGTAGCCGCCGAGCGCCTTGCCGAGCGTGGCCAGCTGCAGGGGAACGTCGGCCACGCCCAGGCCCGCTTCGGCGACGGTGCCGCGGCCCTGCGGGCCGAGTACGCCGATGCCGTGGGCGTCGTCCACGTACAGCAGCGCGTCCTGGGTACGGGCCACCAGCGACAGGGCGCGCAGCGGGGCGACGTCGCCATCCATGCTGAAGACGCCGTCGGTGGCGAGGATCGCGGCGCCGCCGGGGGCGTTGCGCAGCTGACGCATCGCACCTTCCGGGTCCAGGTGCGGGTAGCGGCGCAGGCGCGCGCCGGCCAGGCGGGTGGCGTCGATCAGGCTGGCGTGGTTGAGCCGGTCCTGGACGCACACGTCGTCGTCCTCCAGCAGGGCCTGCTGCACGGCCAGGTTGGCGGCGAAGCCGCTGCCGAACAGCAGCGCACGCGGCACGCCGAGCCAGTCGGCCATCTCGCGCTCGAGCTGTTCGTGCAGGGCATGGTGGCCGCAGACCAGGTGCGAGGCGGTCGAACCGGTGCCCTCGCGCGAGACCGCATCCTGCAGCGCCGCGCCGACTTCGAACTGCGAGGCCAGGCCAAGGTAGTCGTTGCTGCAGAAGCCGGTCAGCCAGCGGCCGTCCACCTCGACCCGCACGCCATCGCGGCGGGTGATGGCCCGGCGCTCGCGCAGGCGGCCCTGCGCGGCCCGCTGGCGGCGCTGGGCAAGGATGCGTTCGTGGATGTCGGTCCGTGCCATCGTGTGCCCCTCCCCCCCGGGAGCGCTGCCGTGGTCAGGCCGCGCGGCCGCAGGCTGGGTCCGGCGCGGTGATGTCGGCGTGCACGGTACCGCCGGCGCCCGTGGAGGTTCCGTGATCGTGGTCACACTGGAGCGGCATCGGCTGCAGGCCCAGGCGCGCGAACAGGGCCTGGTCGCGCTCGACGTCCGGGTTGCCGGTGGTCAGGAGCTTCTCGCCATGGAAGATCGAGTTGGCGCCGGCCGCGAAGCACAGCGCCTGCAGCTCGTCGCTCATCGCCTCGCGCCCGGCCGACAGGCGCACCATCGAGCGCGGCATCGCGATCCGCGCCACCGCGATCATCCGCACGAACTCGAACGGATCCAGCTCGGCGGTGCCCGCCAGCGGCGTGCCGGCGACCTGCACCAGCCGGTTGATCGGTACCGAGTCGGGGTGCGCCGGCAGGTTGGCCAGCGCCTGCAGCAGGCCGGCGCGCTGCTCGCGGGTCTCGCCCATGCCGACGATGCCGCCGCAGCAGGTCTTGAGGCCGGCGTCGCGCACGTGTTCCAGCGTGTCCAGGCGGTCCTGGTACTGGCGGGTCCGGATCACGTCGCCGTAGAACTCCGGCGCGGTGTCCAGGTTGTGGTTGTAGTAGTCCAGGCCGGCATCGCGCAGGGCCGCGGCCTGGCCCGGCGAGAGCATGCCGAGGGTGGCGCAGGTCTCCAGGCCCAGCGCCTTCACCCCGGCGATCATCTCGGCGACCTTCGGGATGTCGCGGTCCTTCGGGCTGCGCCAGGCCGCGCCCATGCAGAAGCGCGAGGCGCCGGCGGCCCTGGCCTGGCGGGCCTTCTCCAGCACCTCGGACGCGTCCATCAGCTTGGTTGCGTCCACGCCGGTGTGATAGCGCTGGGCCTGCGGGCAGTAGCCGCAGTCCTCCGGGCACCCCCCGGTCTTCACCGACAGCAGGGTCGACACCTGGACCTGGGCCGGGTCGAAATGCTGCCGGTGCACGGCCGCGGCACGGAACAGCAGTTCGGGGAACGGCAGGTCGAACAGGGCGAGCAGTTCCTCGCGGCGCCAGTCATGGCGGATTTCCGAAGGCACGGACGGGGTTTCCTGACAGCGGCGGTGGCCGAAGCCGGGCAGTCTGGAAATCCCCGGGCCACGCTGTCAACCCGATGCCTAGCGATCAGGTTTACCACTTGCCGGCAGCGCGCGCCGGCAGGCCGCTGGACGTGCTGTCACGCCTGGCCGGCCGGATCCTGCCGCGGCGGTGCCTGGCCTGCGAGGAGCCCGGGGGGTCCGGACTGGACCTGTGCCCGGCCTGCCTGGAGGGGCTGCCGGTCCAGCGCGCGGCCTGCCTGCGCTGCGCGGTGCCGCTCGCCACGGCCGGCACCTGCGGACGCTGCCTGCAACACCCGCCCCCGCTGGCGGCGGCGCACGCGGCCCTGCTCTACGCCGCCCCGATGGACCGGCTGGTCCCGCGCTTCAAGTTCCACCGCGACCTGGCCGCCGGCCGCCTGCTGGCGCAGCTGATGGCGCATGCCTTCGCCGGTTGCGACCGGCCGCAGGCCCTGGTGCCGGTGGTCCTGCACCAGCGCCGCCTGCGCGGGCGCGGCTACGACCAGGCGCTCGAGCTCGCCCGTCCGCTCGCGGCCATCCTGCGCCTGCCGCTGCGGACGGACCTGCTGCGGCGCGTGCGCGACACGCCGGCCCAGTCGCAGCTGGACGCGGCGGCGCGGCGGCGCAACCTGCGCGGGGCGTTCGAAGTCGCCGGCGGAGACCTGCCTGCCCACGTGGCCCTGGTCGACGACGTCATGACGACAGGCGCCACCCTGCATGCCGCCGCCATCGCGCTGCGCCGGGCCGGGGTTGCGCGGGTGGACGCGTGGGTCTGCGCCCGCGTCCCGTGACGCGCCACGGACGCGTCATTTGACACTGCCGCCGCCCGGGAGTATCCCGGCGGTCGGGCCTATCCCGGCTCCCGGTCATGAGGCAGGAGGCACCATGGAAGCGGGTACTGTCGAGGAAGTGCGGCGCAGCTGGTGGGTATCGGTACTGTTCGGGCTGATCGGCATCGCCTTCGGGCTGATCACGATCGCCAAGCCGTTCCAGGCGCTGGTCGCCATGGCCTGGGCCTTCGGCATCCTCGCCCTGGCCGACGGCATCGCCAGCCTGCTGGCGATGTTCGACAAGCGGGTGGCGGTGCCCAAGCCGTGGCTGCTGCTCTACGCGATCGCCTCCATCGCCTTCGGCATCATCGCGGTCGGCAATCCCAAGGCCACCGCCGGCATCCTGTTCGTGATGCTCGCGTTCTGGCTGATCGTCGCCGGCGTGTTCCGGATCATCTTCGCCATCCGGGTCCGCAAGGAAATCGTCGGCGAATGGCTGGTCGCGCTCAGCGGCGTACTGGCGATCGTGCTGGGCATCGCCTTCCTCCGCAACCCGGCGGTCGGCCTGTTCACCACCGCGATCTGGGTCGGGGCCGGTGCGCTGGTCTATGGCCTGATGCAGGTGCTGGCGGGTTTCCGCTTCCGCAAGCACGCACCGCTGGCGGCATGAGCCGCGGGCCGGCCCCGGCCGGCCCGCTCCCGCAGCATCCTGGAGGACGTCATGTCACGAGCATGGTGGGTGTTCCTGCTGTACGGCCTGTTCGCGATCATCTTCGGCCTGTTCGCGCTGTTCCGGCCCCACTCCACGGTCTGGATGATGGTCATGGCCTTCGGCGTGCTCGCCCTGGCCGATGGCGTGGTCAGCCTGCTCAGCGTGTTCCGCAAGGACGTGGCCCTGCCGAACTGGCTGCTGGTCGTGTACGCGGCCGCCTCGATCGGCTTCGGCCTGCTGGCGCTGCTGCAGACGCAGATGGTCGCCACGGCGCTGGTGTGGCTGCTGGCGATCTGGCTGGTGGTCGCCGGCATCGCCCGGATCGTCTTCGCCGTGCAGCTGCGGCAGCTCGTCCGTGGCAACTGGCTGCTGGCGCTCAGCGGGGTGCTGGCGCTCCTGCTCGGCCTGCTGTTCATCGCGCGGCCGAACATCGGCGTGGCCACGCTCGCGGCATGGCTGGGCATCGGCGCGCTGGTCTACGGCGTCCTGCAGGTCGCGCTGGCGTTCTACATGCGCAGGCGCACCACGCGGGTGCTCTAGCCGCAGGCGCAGGACCCTGGCCGGTTCAGCCGGCCAGGGCGTAGTGCACGGCGAGGCCGGCGAACACCGCCGCGCCCACCCAGTTGTTGTGCAGGAAGGCGCGGAAGCACGCCTCGCGGCCGCGGCCGCGCGCGATCCGGAACTGCCAGGCCACCAGCACGGTGGCCGCGCCCAGCGCGATCCACCAGGCCATGCCCAGCTGCGCCTGCCGCCCGACCAGCGCCAGGGCCAGCAGGGTGAGGGCGTACAGCACGCCCTGCGCGACCAGGTCCAGGTCGCCGAACAGGATCGCGGTCGACTTCGAGCCGGCGCGCAGGTCGTCCTCGCGGTCGACCATCGCGTACCAGGTGTCGTAGCCGGTGGCCCAGAGGATGTTGGCGCAGTACAGCAGCCAGGCCACCGCCGGGACTTCGCCCTGGACCGCGGCGAACGCCATCGGGATGCCCCAGCCGAACGCCATGCCGAGGTAGACCTGCGGCAGGTAGGTATGGCGCTTGAGGTAGGGGTAGGTCGATGCGAGGAACAGGCCGGCGAAGCTCAGCCACACGGTCAACCGGTCGAGCGTCAGCACCAGCGCGAAGGCGGCCAGCATCAGCACCGCGAACACCGCCAGCGCCTCGCGCCCGGACACCGCGCCGGTCGCCAGCGGGCGTGCCTTCGTGCGTTCGACCTGGGGGTCCAGCCAGCGGTCGGCGTAGTCGTTGATCACGCAGCCGGCCGAACGGGTCAGCCAGACGCCAGCGGTGAACACGAACAGGGTCCACAGCGGCGGCACGCCGCCTGCCGCCAGCCACAGCGCCCACCAGGTCGGCCACAGCAGCAGCAGCACGCCGATCGGCCGGTCGCCGCGGACCAGCCTCCAGTACTGGCCCAGCCGCTCGCGCCAGCGCGGCACCGGTGCGCGGATCGGGGTTTCGTAGCGTTCGTAGGACATGCGCGACAGGTTAGCAGCCGCCGGCGCATCCCCATCGCGGCGCCGCGCGGCAGGGGCGGCGGCAGGCGCATAATCGGCCTCCGCATCCCCTCCGGAACCGCCGATGTCCCTGTCCGTCCAGATCGATGACCGCGTCCGCGTCGCCAACGACGCCCCGTTCGTGCTGTTCGGCGGCCTCAACGTGCTGGAGGACCTGGATTCGACCCTGTTCGCGGCGGCGCACTACGTCGAGGTCACCCGCCGGCTGGGCATCCCGTTCGTGTTTAAGGCCTCGTTCGACAAGGCCAACCGCTCCTCGATCCGCTCCTACCGCGGCGTCGGCCTCCAGGAGGGCATGCGCATCTTCCAAGAGGTGAAGGCGCGCTTCGGCATCCCGGTGATCACTGACGTACACGAGCCGGCGCAGGCCGCGCCGGTGGCCGAGGTGGTCGACGTGCTGCAGATCCCGGCGTTCCTCGCCCGCCAGACCGACCTGGTCGACGCGATCGCCCGCACCGGCCGCGCGGTCAACATCAAGAAGCCGCAGTTCCTCAGCCCGACCCAGATGAAGAACATCGCCGCCAAGATCCACGAGGCCGGCAACGGGCGGATCATCCTGTGCGAGCGCGGCGCGCAGTTCGGCTACGACAACCTGGTCGTGGACATGCTCGGCTTCCGCGAGATGATCGAGGCCACCGGCGGGCTGCCGGCGATCTTCGACGTCACCCACAGCCTGCAGCGCCGCGAGGCCGGCGCCGAGGCCTCCGGCGGGCGCCGCCGGCAGGTGGCCGAGCTGGCACGCGCCGGCATGGCGGTGGGCCTGGCCGGCCTGTTCCTCGAAGCGCACCCGGATCCGGACAACGCGCGCTGCGATGGCCCCAGCGCCCTGCCGCTGGACCGGCTCGAGCCGTTCCTGGCCCAGGTCAAGGCGCTCGACGACCTCGTCAAGGGCTTCGCGCCGCTGGACATCCGCTGATACGCCGCGACCCGGAGACAGGGGCAGCCGCACGGCGGCAGGCATCGGCGCGCACGTTTCCGCTACAATGCCCGGCCACGCGCCCGTAGCTCAGCCGGATAGAGTAGTGGCTTCCGAAGCCATTGGTCGGGGGTTCGAATCCCTCCGGGCGCGCCATCTTCGATCTGCACCGCGGCCACGACGGCCGCCGGACCCGGGTTTCCCGGCCCGCGCCCATGCGCGATCGTGACGCGGATCGCCTGCCGGCATAGCCGGTATGCGCAACCACCATAAGCCTGCTGCGGATACGGCGGGTACGCTTGCGGACGCGCCGCCTGGCGCTTCGCGCGAGCGCCGCATGCCTGCCAGCCCCACGACCACGCCCGACTTCCGCTCGCCCGGGTTCCTGCTCGGGCATGTCCGCGAGACGATGGCCTTCTACCATCCGCGCTGCATCGACCCCGCCGGCGGCTTCTTCCAGTTCTTCAAGGACGACGGCACGGTCTACGATCCGCACACGCGCCACCTGGTCAGCAGCACCCGCTTCGTCTTCAACTATTCGATGGCCTGGCAGGCGTTCGGCGACCCGGCCTACCGCGAAGCCGTGCGCCACGGGATCCACTTCCTGCGCGACGCGCACCGCAATCCGTCGACGGGCGGCTACGCCTGGGTGCTGCACGACGGCCAGGTGCAGGACGCGACCAACCACTGCTACGGCCTGGCCTTCGTCGTGCTGGCGTATGCCAAGGCGCTGGAAGCGGGCATGGAGGACGCACGCGGCTGGCTGGAGGAAACCTGGCAGCTGATGGAGCTTCGCCTCTGGGAACCCGAGCACGGCCTGTACGCCGACGAGGCGACGGCCGACTGGCAGCTCTCGGCCTACCGCGGCCAGAACGCGAACATGCATGCCTGCGAAGCGTGGCTGGCCGCCTACGAAGCCACCGGCGAGGCGCGCTACCTGCAGCGGGCGCAGCGGCTGGCGGCGAACATGACCGGCCGCCAGGCCGCCCTCGCCGGCGGCCTGGTCTGGGAGCACTACCACCGCGACTGGTCGGTAGACTGGGACTACAACCGCGGCGACCGCAGCAACATCTTCCGCCCGTGGGGCTTCCAGCCCGGGCACCAGGTCGAGTGGGCCAAGCTGCTGCTGGTCCTCGACCGCCACGCACCGGATGCGGGCCACCTGCCGCGCGCACGCGAACTGTTCGACCGCGCCGTGGCGATGGCCTGGGACGACCGCCATGGCGGCCTGGTCTACGGCAACGACACCGGAGGCGGCTTCTACGACGAGGACAAGTACTTCTGGGTGCAGGCCGAGGCGCTGGCCACCGCCGCGTTGCTGGCCGTGCGCACCGGCGAGGACGGCTACTGGCGGTGGTACGACCGCCTCTGGGACTACAGCTGGACCCATTTCGTCGACCACGACCACGGCGCCTGGTACCGCATCCTCGGCCCGGACAACCGCAAGCTCACCGACGAGAAGAGCCCCGCCGGCAAGACCGACTACCACACGATGGGCGCGTGCTACGAGGTGCTGCGGGCGCTCGGGCGCTGAGGCGCCCGACCGCGGGCGAGGGCCGCGCCGGCGCGCCTCAGGCCCGCCCGGCGTCGCACGCCAGCAGCGCTTCGACCTCGTCCCGCGACGGTGCGTGCGCGCCGGGCCGGGTGCAGGCCGCCGCCGCGGTCGCCGCGGCAAAGCGCAGGTGCGTGGCGATATGCGCATCCGGCCGCTGCAGGCGGCTGGCGAGGAAGCCGCCGATGCAGGCGTCGCCGGCGCCGACGGTGTCGGCCACGGCGACCGGGAACGCCGGCTGCCCGAGGGGCTCGCTGCCGGGCAGGTACGCGACCATGCCTGCCGCGCCACGGGTATAGAGCAGCGTCGCCGCAGGCGCGAGTCCACGCACGCGCGACAGCGCGTCGCCGGACGCCAGCGCCGGGTAGATGTGGTGCAGGTCCTCGTCCGACACCTTCAGCACCTGCGTCATCGCGGCCATGCGCTCGAACAGCGGCGGATAGTCGCTGCCCATCAGGTTGCGGCAGTTCGGATCGAAGCTGAGCGGCACGCCGGCCGCATGCAGGCGCTCGGCGATCGCCACCAGGCGCGCGCCCAGCGGCTGCCGGACCAGGCTGATGCAGCCGAAGTGGGCGACCTCGCAGGCGCGTTCCCAGCGCTCGGGCAGGGCCGCCGGGTCGAAGGCCAGGTCCGCCGAGCCGGTGAAGAAGTACTGCGGCGGCGACAGCTCGTGGACCATCGCCAGCAGCGGCGGCTGCTCCACGACCTGGATGAAGCGCGCGTCCAGGCCGGCGGCGGCCGAACGCTCGACGATCTCGCGGCCGAACAGGTCCGCGCTGGTCGAGCCGCCCCAGCCGGTGCGCACCCCGAGCGTGGCCGCCACCCGCGCCACGTTCCAGCACGCGCCGCCAGCCACGCTGTGCCAGCTCGCCGGGCCGGTGCGGACGAAGTCGGTCAGCGCCTCGCCGAAGACGATCAGGCGCGGCAGCGGCGCGTCGCCCACGGCTCGCTCAGGCCTCGGGTCCGGCGACCGCGGCCGCCACGGCAGCGGGCTCCGACGCGCGGCGGCCGAGCAGGCCGGCCTTCACCAGCAACCCGTAGCAGGCGATCCAGCCGTAGCAGACCGCCGGCACCAGCAGCGCCAGGGCGAGGCCGACGCGGTCGGCGACCACGCCGGTCAGCAGCGGCACCACCGCGCCGCCGACGATGGCCAGGCAGAGGATGCCCGACGCACCCGGCGTGTCTTCGCCCAGGCCGTCGATCGACAGGGTGAAGATGGTCGGGAACATGACCGAGTTGAACAGGCCGATCGACAGGATCGCCACCGCCGCGGCGGTGCCCTCCAGCGTGGTCGCCGCCAGCAGCGCGAGTGCCCCGGCACCGATCGCGCACGCCGCCAGCACCAGGCCCGGGGCGACGAAGCGCAGCACCCACGCGCCGATGAAGCGGCCGACCATGGCCAGGCCCCAGTACACCGCGATCAGGTTGCCGGCGGCGTGCTCGGAGGTGGTCGCGCCCACCATGATCAGGTAGTTGACCAGTGCGCTGCCGATGGCCACTTCCGCGCCGACGTAGAGGAAGATCGACAGCGCGCCCAGGCTGACCCGCGGGATGCGCAACAGGCGCAGGTAGTCGCCGTGGCCGACCGGCCGCACCGCCGGTACCGGTGCGCGGCGCACCCACCAGCACAGCGCCGCCAGGCCGAGCAGCACCGCGGCGATGATCATGTACGGCACCCGCACGTGGCCCGCCTGCTCGACGCGGAAGGCCTCCAGCGCCGGGCCACTGAGCCCGGCGGCCGGCTCGGACACCCCGGCGGCCAGGATCATCGCCGAGCCGAACAGCGGCCCGATCATCGTGCCGAACGAGTTGAACGCCTGGGCCAGGGTCAGCCGGCTGTGCGCGCGCGCCGGGTCGCCCAGCCCCGCGGCCAGCGGATTGGCCGCCACCTGGACCAGGGTGATGCCGGCGGCCAGCACGAACAGCGCGGCGAGGAAGGCCGGATACCAGCCCATCGACGCGGCCGGGGCGAACATCAGGCAGCCGCCGGCCATGACCACCAGCCCGATCACGATCCCGCGCAGGTAGCCGATCCGGCTGACCAGCAGGCCGGCCGGGACCGACACCACGAAGTAGGCGAGGAAGAAGCAGAACTGGGTCAGCATCGCCTCGGCGTAGTTCAGCGAGAACGTCGCCTTGAGCTTGGGGATCAGCACGTCGACCAGCACCGTGCAGAAACCCCAGGCGAAGAACAGCGCGATCACCAGCGGCAGCAGCCGCGGCGACCCTTTCGCCGGCGCCGCGACGCCGGATGCCTGCGTGTGGTTGATGTGCATCGCCGTACCGCCTCCCCGGGCTGTCGAAGGCGCCGATCATGGCGCATCCGCGGCGCCGGTTCCGCATATGCCGAGTCCGGCGCCGACGCATGGCCGGCTGGAATACCGCCTTCATCCGGCACCAACGCCGTGCGCGACACGCTGGATGCCCCGATCCGGAGGTCGCCCCGATGCCCCGCCTGACCCTGCCCTGCCTCGCCCTCGCCACCAGCCTGCTCGCCGCGTGCGCCGGCCCGCAGGTCGCCGGCGTCGCCCCGATCGACGGGGTGATCTCCGGCCAGTGCCATACCGACATGGTCCGCGGCGCGGTCGGCCTGGCCGCGTCGGATGCGACCATCCAGCGCGCCCGCGTCGACAGCGACAGCACCGAGGTGCAGGTGGTCGGCGGCGCCGATACCCGCACCGGTGGCGCCAGCACGCCGGTGGAGGCGACGTCCGGTGGCTCGCGGCTGACCATCCAGACCGGCCGCAACAACGCGATCACCGGCATGTCCTGCAGCTGAGGCCGCCTCAGCGCGCCGGCCGGGGCCGCGATGCCCGGCGCTCGCGGCGCAGGAAGGCCAGCGTCGCCTGCTCCCACTGGCGCTGGCCGCGGCAGCGGGCCGCCACGCCGGCCAGCGCTCCCCGGCGCCAGCCGGCGAACACCACCGGGTCGATATAGGCGCTGCGGCAGACGGCGGGCGTGTTGCCCAGGGCATCGGCGACCTCGCGCACCACCGCGGTCTGCAGGCGCACGCATTCGCGCTCGACCTCCGGCGCCTGGCCCAGCGCCGCCAGCCCGCGCAACGCCGCCAGCGTCCCGCCCCAGGTGCGGAAGTCCTTGGCGGTGAACGCTTCGCCCATCGCCTGGCGCAGGTAGTCGTTGACCTCGTTGGAGCGCACCGGCACCAGTGCGCCGTCGTCGTCCCGATACTGGAACAGGCACTGGCCGGGCAGTTCGCGGCAGCGCCGCACCAGCCGCACCAGCCGGCTGTCGTCGATCACCACCTCCTGCGCCTGCCCGCTCTTGCCGCGGAAGCAGATCCGGGCCCGCCCGCCGGCCAGGAATTCGACATGGCGGTTGCGCAGCGTGGTCAGGCCGTAGGAGCGGTTCTGCCGGCGGTAGGCATCGTCGCCGACCCGCATCAGGGTTTCGTCCATCACCGCCACCACGATCGCCAGCACCTTCTCGCGCGGATGGCCGGGACGGGCGAGGTCGCGTCGCAGGGTGCGGCGCAGCCCCGGCAGGGCCTGGCCGAACGCGACGATCCGCGCGAACTTGTCCTCGCCGCGGCGGCTGGCCCAGTCCGGGTGGTAGCGGTACTGCTTGCGACCGCGCGCGTCGCGCCCGGTCGCCTGCAGGTGGCCCTGCGGATCGGCGCAGATCCAGACGTCGCGCCACGCCGGAGGGATGGCCAATGCACGGATCCTCGCGAGCGTGGCGGCGTCGCGCACCGGGCCACCGGCGGAGGACCGGTAGGCGAAGCCGCGCCCCTGCTTCCGGCGCCGCAGGCCCGGCTCGCTGTCGGACACATAGACCAGCCCGGCGCGCCGGGCGGCGCGGGCATTGCCTGTCGTCGCGGGAACCTCTGCCATTCGCTGCCGCCGCCGCCTCGGTGGCAGGCAGTGTCGGCAGCGCCGCGCAT
The DNA here is from genome assembly GCF_041464125.1 of Pseudoxanthomonas fibrivorans. Lineage (NCBI taxonomy): Bacteria > Pseudomonadati > Pseudomonadota > Gammaproteobacteria > Lysobacterales > Lysobacteraceae > Pseudoxanthomonas > Pseudoxanthomonas fibrivorans. The sequence goes on from NZ_JBGNUG010000001.1 coordinate 2,577,485, forward strand.
CGACCGCGTCAATCCGGTGGTGCATCGGTTAACGGATCGCGAATGGCCGCTGCGGCAAGCTCGGGTTCCGCCTGCTCCGGAACCGTCCATGCGCACCGATCCGATCCGCCTGCCCGCCGCCATCGTCCTGCTGCTCACGCTTGCCGCCTGTTCCGCCGGCGGCTCGCCGGAGGACGACGGCGCCGAACAGGAGCAGGCGATCACCGCGGCCCAGCAGGCGGCCGAGTCCGCCGCCGCGCCGCCGGCGGAGGGCACCGCCGAGGCCGCGCCCCCGGCGCCCACCTGCGATGCGAGCCAGGTGCAGGGACTGGTCGGCCAGAAGGCCGACGACGCGGTTGCCGAGCAGGCGCGCGGCGACGCCGGGGCCAGGCACGTCCGCCTGTTGAAGCCCGGGCAGATGGTGACGATGGAGTTCAATGGCGAGCGCCTGAATCTCGAGGTCGACGCGGCCGGCACGATCACCTCGGTGCGCTGCGGCTGACCCCGCGGGGCGGCGCGCCACCGTCTCCCCTGAAACCGTCGACGCAGGATCGAGCGGCGCCTGAGCGCGGCTCCGGCCCGCTCATGCGCGGGCGTTATTTCGGTCGGTTGCGGCACCGCAACAACTGTGGTTTAGTCGGAAATCCGGCGGCTTTTCAGGGTTGCGTCAGTTTCTGGGGAAACTGTGCGCGGTGCCGCCTTCGCTCCGCATCCGGCGCACAGCACGCCGCGTGCACGGTTCTATCGAGATGCAGATGGCCCCTCGCAACCGCCACGGGCTTTACGACCCGAACTCCGAACGCGACGCCTGTGGTTTCGGCATGATCGCGCAGCTCGACGACCAGCCGTCCCGCGCCCTCGTCGACACCGCCATCGCCGCGCTCTCGCGCATGACCCACCGCGGGGGCGTCGCCGCCGACGGCCTGACCGGCGACGGATGCGGACTGCTGATCCGCAAACCGGCCGCGTTCCTGCGCGCGCTGGCCCACGAGGCGAACATCGCCCTGGGCGAGAACGCGCGCTTCGCCGCCGGCCTGGTGTTCCTGCCGCGCGACGAAGCCGCGGCGGCGCACTGCCGCGACGTGCTCGAGGGCGAGCTGCACCGGGTCGGCGTGGCGGTCAAGGGCTGGCGCGCGGTGCCGACCGACGAGAGCGTCTGCGGCCAGCTGGCGCGCGACACCCTGCCGGCGATCCAGCAGCTGTACGTGGAAGCCGGCAACGGCCAGGACGACGACGCGTTCGCGCTGGCCCTGTTCCTGGCGCGCCGCCGCAGCGAGCAGCGCCTGCGCGACACGGCCGACTATTACGTGGTGACCCTGTCGCCGCATTCGATCGGCTACAAGGGCATGGTCCTGCCGGACAAGCTGGCCCGGTTCTATACCGACCTGCAGCGCGCGGACCTGGCCTCCAGCGCGATCGTGTTCCACCAGCGCTTCTCGACCAACACCCTGCCGCGCTGGCCGCTGGCCCACCCGTTCCGGATGCTGGCCCACAACGGCGAGATCAACACCATCGAGGGCAACCGCCGCTGGGCCCAGGCCCGCGGCAAGGTATGGAAGACGCCGAAGTTCGACGTCGCCGAGCTCGAGCCGATCGTGTCGATGCACGGCTCGGACTCGCAGAGCCTGGACAACATGCTCGAGCTGCTGGTGTCCGGCGGCATGGAGCTGATCCAGGCGCTGCGCATCCTGGTCCCGCCGGCGACCCAGTCGCTGGAGTTCAAGGACCCGGACCTGGCCGCCTTCTACGAGTTCTATGGCCTGAACACCGAGCCGTGGGACGGCCCGGCGGGCATCGTCTCGCTGGATGCGCGCTACGCCGCGTGCACCCTGGACCGCAACGGCCTGCGCCCGTCACGCTGGCTGCTGACCTCCGACCGCCACTTCATCGTCGCCAGCGAAGCCGGCGTGTGGGAAGTGCCGACCGAGCGGATCGTGCGCAAGGGCAAGCTCGGCCCGGGCGAGATGATCGCCATCGACCTGCGCCGCGGCGACCTGCTCGACAGCGAGGCGGTGGACCGGATCAACCGCGGCCGCGCCCCGTACAAGCAGTGGCTGCAGCAGGGCGTGACCTACCTGCAGACCGAGCTGATCGACCCGTCGCTGGCCGAGGAGCCGTTCGACGAGAAGACCCTGCGCAGCTACCACAAGTTGTTCCAGCTCAGCACCGAGGAAGTGGAGCTGGTGCTGCGGCCGATGGCCGAGACCGAGCAGGAAGCCACCGGCTCGATGGGCGACGACACGCCGATGGCGGTGCTGAGCCAGCGCAACCGGCCGCTGTACGACTACTTCCGCCAGGCGTTCGCGCAGGTCACCAACCCGCCGATCGACCCGCTGCGCGAAGACTGCGTGATGTCGCTGGCCACCCAGCTCGGCCGGGAGACCAACATCTTCCACGCCGGCCCGGAGACGGTGAACCACATCATCCTCAACTCGCCGGTGCTGTCGCAGCGCAAGCTGCGCCAGCTGATGGTGATGCCGCAGTACGCCGAGAAGAACCGGCTGATCGACCTGTCCTACGGCGTCGAGGAGGGCCTGAAGGCCGGCATCGAACGGATCTGCCGCGAGGCCGAGCAGGCCGTGCGCGACGGCATGGTCATGCTGCTGCTGTCCGACCGCTACCCGACCGCGGACCGGCCGATGGTCCACGCCCTGCTGGCCACCGGCGCGGTCCACCACCACCTGTGCAAGGCCGGGCTGCGCTGCGACGCCAACCTGATCATCGAGACCGGCACCGCGCGCGACGCGCACCACATGGCCTGCCTGCTCGGCAACGGTGCCACCGCGGTCTACCCGTACCTGTCCTACCAGACCCTGTTCGACATGGGCCGCCGCGGCATCCTGCAGCTGAAGAAGGGCGGCGAGACCGCCCAGGTCGGGCGCAGCTACCGCAAGGGCATCTACAAGGGCCTGTCGAAGATCATCTCGAAGATGGGCATCGCGACCATCGCCAGCTATCGCGGCGCGCAGCTGTTCGAGATCGTCGGCCTGGAGGACGAAGTCGTCGAGCTGTGCTTCGGCGGCACGCCCTCGCGGGTCGGCGGCGCCGGCTTCGAGCGCCTGGACCGCGACGCCCGCGAGCTGCAGGCCGCGGCCTGGAACGAGCTGAAGAAGCCGGACGTCGGCGGCCTGATCAAGTACGTGCACGGCGGCGAGTACCACATGTACAACCCGGACGTGGTCATGACCCTGCAGCGCGCCACGCGCACGGGCGAGACCAGCGACTGGAAGGCCTATACCGACGCGGTGCATGCGCGTCCGCCGTCGGCGCTGCGCGACCTGCTGCAGCTGGAGCAGGCCGCCACGCCGGTGCCGCTGGACGAAGTCGCACCGGCCTCGGACCTGCTGCGCCGCTTCGACACCGCGGCGATCTCGCTCGGCGCGCTGTCGCCCGAAGCGCACGAGGCGCTGGCCATCGCCATGAACCGGCTCGGCGGGCGCAGCAACTCCGGCGAGGGCGGCGAGGACCCGGTCCGCTACGGCACCGAGAAGCGCTCCAAGATCAAGCAGGTCGCCTCCGGCCGCTTCGGCGTCACACCGGAGTACCTGGTCAACGCCGAGGTGCTGCAGATCAAGGTCGCCCAGGGCGCCAAGCCCGGCGAGGGCGGCCAGCTGCCGGGGCACAAGGTCAACGAGCTGATCGCGCGGCTGCGTTACGCGCGCCCGGGCATCGGCCTGATCAGCCCGCCGCCGCACCACGACATCTATTCGATCGAGGACCTGGCCCAGCTGATCTACGACCTCAAGCAGGTCAATCCGCAGGCGCTGGTGTCGGTGAAGCTGGTCTCGCACGCGGGCGTGGGCACGATCGCCGCCGGCGTGGTCAAGGCCGGCGCCGACCTCATCACCGTGTCCGGCCATGACGGCGGCACCGGCGCGTCGCCGATCAGCTCGATCCGTTATGCGGGCGGCCCGTGGGAGCTGGGCCTGGCCGAGTCGCACCAGGCCCTGGTGGCCAACGACCTGCGCGACCGCACCATCCTGCAGACCGACGGCGGCCTGAAGACCGGCCTGGACGTGGTCAAGGCCGCGCTGCTGGGCGCCGACAGTTTCGGCTTCGGCACCGCGCCGATGATCGTGCTCGGCTGCAAGTACCTGCGCATCTGCCACCTCAACAACTGCGCCACCGGCGTGGCCACCCAGGACGAGCGCCTGCGCGAGCAGCACTTCACCGGCCTGCCCGAGCGCGTCGAGAACTTCTTCCGCTTGTTGTCGGAGGAAGTGCGGCAATGGCTGTCGCTGCTCGGCGCCCGTTCGCTGGACGAGATCGTCGGCCGCACCGACCTGCTTCGCCAGATCGACGCCGCGCCGCGCGAAGGCGTGCGCGTGGACCTGTCGCGCCTGCTGCATCCGGCCCCGCGCGACGAGGACCGCTGCGCCGCCGCGCGCCTGTACGAATCGCCCGACAGCCTGGCCACCCAGCTCGACATCCAGCTGGCCGACGCGATCGCGGACAAGACCGGCGGCGAGCACCGCTACCTGATCCACAACACCGACCGCAGCATCGGCGCGCGCCTGTCCGGCGCGATCGCCAAGGCGCACGGCAACCACGGCATGGACGCCTCGCCGATCACCCTGCACTTCCGCGGCACCTCCGGGCAGAGCTTCGGCGCGTTCAACGCCGGCGGCCTGCACCTGGAGCTGGAAGGCGAGGCCAACGACTACGTCGGCAAGGGCATGGCCGGCGGCCGGCTGGTGGTGCGCCCGCCGCGCGCGGCGCGCTACGAGGCGCGCAGCACGCCGATCCTCGGCAACACCTGCCTGTACGGCGCCACCGGCGGCGAGCTGTTCGCGGCCGGTCGCGCCGGCGAGCGCTTCGCGGTGCGCAACTCCGGCGCGCTGGCGGTGATCGAGGGCGCCGGCGACCACTGCTGCGAGTACATGACTGGCGGCGTGGTGCTGGTGCTGGGCCGGGTCGGCCTGAACTTCGGCGCCGGCTTCACCGGCGGCCTGGCCTACGTCCTCGACCAGGACCGCGACTTCGTCGACCGCTACAACCACGAGCTGATCGACATCCACCGGATCAGCCCGGAAGGCTTCGAGAACTACCGCCAGCACCTGCACCGCCTGGTCAGCCGCCACCGCGAACTGACCGGCAGCATCTGGGCGCAGCAGGTCCTCGACGAGTTCCGCGACTACGTCGGCAAGTTCTGGCTGGTGAAGCCGAAGGCCGCCAGCATCGAATCGCTGGCCGACACGCTGCGCAGGGCCGCCTGATGACGCCTTCGTCCGCCATGTCGTTCCGGCGAATTACGTCGCTCCCGCGCAGGCGGGAGCCCAGTGACCTCAGCGCGCGGGCGCGAAAACCCGCGTCCGCCTGAAGAACCGACCCCATCAAGCCACTGGGTCCCGGCGCCGGCCGGGACGACGAGCGAGACACCCATGAGCCGCAAGCAAGTTTTCCAGTTCCTCGACCTGCCGCGCGAGATGCCCCGGCGCATCCCGCTGGAACTGCGCACCGCCGGCGACTGGGGCGAGCTGTACGGCAAGTTCGGCCACGCCGAGGCCTCGCACCAGTCCGGGCGCTGCCTGGATTGCGGCAACCCGTACTGCAGCTGGAAGTGCCCGGTGCACAACGCCATCCCGCAATGGCTGCAGCTGGTCCAGGAGAACCGCATCCTCGAGGCGGCCGAGCTGTGCCACTCGACCAACCCGCTGCCGGAGGTGTGCGGTCGCGTCTGCCCGCAGGACCGCCTGTGCGAGGGCAGCTGCACGCTCAACGACGGCTTCGGCGCGGTCACCATCGGCGCGGTCGAGAAGTACATCGTCGATACCGCCTTCGCCCAGGGCTGGCGCCCGGACCTGTCCGAGGTCGCAGCCACCGGCAAGCGCGTGGCGGTGGTCGGCGCCGGCCCGGCCGGCATCGGCTGCGCCGACCGCCTGGCGCGCGCCGGCGTCCAGGCCGTGGTCTACGACCGCTACGAACAGATCGGCGGCCTGCTCCAGTTCGGCATTCCCACCTTCAAGCTCGACAAGTCCGTGATCGCCAAGCGCCGCGAGGTGCTGGAAGGCATGGGCATCGAGTTCCGCCTCGGCGTGGAAGTCGGCAAGGACGTGAGCATCGAGCAGCTGCTGGAGGAATACGACGCGGTATTCCTGGGCACCGGCGCGTACCGCTACACCGACGGCGGCCTGCCGGGGCAGGACGGCGAGGGCGTGCTGCCGGCGCTGCCGTTCCTGGTGCAGAACGGCCGCATCGTGGCGGGCAACGACCCGTGGGGCCGGCCGATCGCCGGCTGGGAGGACAAGATCCAGCTGCCCGACCTGGCCGGCAAGCGCGTGGTCGTGCTCGGCGGCGGCGATACCGGCATGGACTGCGTGAGAAGCGCGATCCGCCTGGGCGCCGGCAAGGTGACCTGCGCCTACCGCCGCGACGAAGCCTCGATGCCAGGCTCGGCGCGCGAGGTCGGCAATGCGCGCGAGGAAGGCGTGCGCTTCCTCTTCAACCGCCAGCCGCTCGCGGTGGAGACCGACGCCGACAACCGCGTCACCGGCGTGCGCGTGGTCGAGACGATGCTCGGCGAGCCGGATGCGCGCGGCCGCCGCAACGCGGTCGCGATCGAGGGCAGCGAATCGGTGATCGAGGCCGACGTGGTGGTGATCGCCTTCGGCTTCTCGCCGGAAGTGCCCGAGTGGATGTCGACGCTGGGCATCGAGGGCACGCCGAACGGCCGCATCGTGGCCGGTGGCAGCGATCGCCTGCCGTACCAGACCACCCATCCGCGCGTGTTCGCGGGCGGCGATGCGGTGCGCGGCGCCGACCTGGTGGTCACCGCGGTGGCCGAGGGCCGCGACGCGGCGCAGAGCATCGTCGAGCTGGTGCTGGCGCACTGAGGCAGCCCGCGTGGCGCCGGGCTTGCCCGGCCATGCGCCGTGGATGATCCGGGTGCGGGCCGCCACGCACGTGCGCGAGGGTTGGTGGAACGTCCGATGACGGCGGCGGCCTGGCCGCGACCGCGCGCCATCCACCGATCCGTGCGGCATTGGCGTGGTGCGCGGAATACAACGGACGCGGTGCACGCTCGGCGCGGTCGCATGCGTGCGCGACAATGCCGGCCATGACTCCGACGCCGAACGCCCCGCCGGGACCCGACCCGTCGCTCTCCACGATCGCCGCAGGCTTCGTCACCGTGCTGGTCGGCTTCGCCAGTTCGGCCGCGATCGTGTTCCAGGCCGCGCAGGCGCTGGGCGCCACGCCGGCGCAGACCAGTTCGTGGATGTGGGCGCTGGGCATCGGCATGGGCGCGACCTGCATCGGCCTGTCGCTGCGCTGGAGGATGCCGGTGGTCACCGCCTGGTCCACGCCCGGCGCGGCGATGCTGGTGGCCAGCGCCGCCGGCGTGCCGATGGCCGAGGCGGTCGCCGGCTTCCTGCTGTCGGCGCTGCTGATCACCATCGCCGGTTTCTCGGGCGTGTTCGAGCGCATGCTCGGGCGGATCCCGCTGTCGCTGGCGTCGGCCATGCTCGCCGGCGTGCTGCTGCGCTTCGGCATCGACGCCTTCGCCGCGATCGGCACCGAGCCGGCGCTGGTGCTGGCGATGCTCGGCACCTGGCTGCTCGCACGCCGGCTGTGGCCGCGTTATGCGGTGATCCTGACCCTGCTCGCGGGTATCGCGGTGGCCGCGGCCGGCGGGTTGCTCCACGCCGGGCACCTGCGCCTGGAACTGGCGCGACCGGTCTGGACCACGCCGCACTTCAGCCTGGCCAGCGTGCTCGGCGTGGCCCTGCCGCTGTTCGTGGTGACCATGGCCTCGCAGAACGTGCCGGGGGTCGCGGTGATCCGCGCCTCCGGCTATGCGGTACCGGTGTCGCCGGCGATCGGCTGGACCGGCGTGGCCAACCTGCTGCTGGCGCCGTTCGGCGGTTTCGCACTGAACCTGGCGGCGATCACCGCGGCGATCTGCATGGGCCCGGAAGCGCACCCCGACCCGGCGCGACGCTGGCAGGCGGCGGTGTGGGCCGGCGTGTTCTACCTGGCGATCGGCCTGTTCGGCGCGACCGTCGCCGGCCTGTTCGCCGCGTTTCCGCACGCGCTGGTGGTGGCGATCGCCGGCATCGCCCTGCTCGGCACGCTCGGCGGCAGCCTGGCCGCCGCGCTGTCGGAGGAAGGCCAGCGCGAGGCGGCGATGGTCACGTTCCTGGTTACCGCCTCGGGGATCGCCATGCTGGGCATCGGTGCCGCGTTCTGGGGACTGGTCGCCGGAGTGATCGTGCGCCAGGTGCTGCGCCGGCGCTGAGCGCCGCCGGCACGCGGTCGGATCCGGCCAGGAAATGCCGGGCCCGCCGCCTTGGCGGACACGGGGTGCCGCACCGACCGCGACGACGGGTGCACACGTTCGCCCGGGACCGAAGGCGTGCAGGTTTCGCGGGCCGATCGCTTTCGGCGGCACGCAGGTCGGCGTGTTTATGCCGCCGCCGCGGAGTAACCGGCGCCGGGCCGCGGCACCGCGGTTGGCCGGGGCGCGCAGCGCCGACGCCCTCGTCGCCCTGTCCACGACGGCCACGCGCCGAGTCGCGCACGCCACGCCGGCGCGTCGTGGCGGCGTTGGCCACGCCGCCTGTCGGAAGGCGCACCGGTGCGGCGGATGGCCCGGCATTTGCTGCTAGCATCGGCCGCAGATCCGGCCGGGAGCGTTGCGATGGACTACGCGTTCTTCTGGGGTGTCGTCGCCATCGCCTGCGGCACGGTGATGATCGTGTACGGCGCATCGATGTTCCGGGTGGTGCTGGCGTTCGCAGGTTTCTACATCGGCTTCGGCGTGGTCTCGGCCGTACTCGGCTCGATGACCACCGGCCCGGGTCCGCTGGCGCAGAGCCTGGTCGCGATCGTGCTCGGCGCCGCACTGGGCGGGCTGCTCTACTCGTTCGTGGCGATCACGGTGTACGCAGCCGGCGCGATCCTCGGCCTGGTGGTCGCGTTGTTCTTCACTTCGCTGGTCGGCATCGGCGGAAGCTGGCTGCTGAGCGTGCTGGCGCTGGCCGGCGCCGGCCTGGGCGCTTTCGGCGGACGCTACCTGGGCAGCTGGCTGATGATCCTCTCCTCGGCGTTCGCCGGCGCGTACTTCAGCGTATCCGGCCTGTCGCTGCTGTTCGGCATGCAGGCGCCCAACGGGATGATGCCGATCAATTCCCGCACGCTGGTGGTGTTCGCGCTGCTGGCCACGATCAGCTTCCTGGCCCAGGCACGCACGCGCAACCTGCGCCGCAGCGGCGTCTTCGTCCGCTGAAACCGGCCGGCGCGCCGCGCCCGGCACCGGTGTTCCCATGGCAGCGCGGGGTCATCGCGCTGTCATCGACCCTCGCCACACTTCCCCGGCTTCGTGACAGGGGAATGGCATGGCTTCACCGATCGTCCGCATCGCGTCCGCGCTGCTCGTCCTGGCGTCATGCGTGCAGCCCGCACGCGCGCAGGACGACGTGGAGCGCCTGCGCATCCACGGCTCCAACTCGATCGGCGCGCGCCTGATGCCGGCGCTGGTGGAGGACTGGCTGGCATCGATGGAGTACCGGCAGGTGCGGCGCGTGCCGCGCTCGCCCGCACAGTTGGAGATCCACGCCGTGCGCGACGGCCTGCCGCTGGTGGTGGAAATCGGCAAGCCGGGCTCCGCCCCGGGGTTCGCCGCGCTGGTACGGGGCGATGCGGAGCTGGCGATGCTGGCCCGGCAGCCGGATGCGCGCGAACGCGATGCGGCCTGGCAGCTCGGCGACCTGGCCTCGCCCGACCAGGAATACGTGCTCGCGCTCAACGGCGCGGCGGTGGTCGTGCATCGCGACAACCCGCTGCGGCGGATCGACGTCGCGCAGCTGCGCGCGCTGCTGTCGGGCGAGGCGCGGGAGTGGACGCAGCTCGGTGGCCACGGTGGCACGGTGCGGCTGCAGCTCGGCCCGGCGCAGGGTGGCCTGGAGGATTTCATCCACGAACGGATCACCGACGGGCGGGGGCCGCGCATCCCGGCGTTGCAGCGGCATCGGGACCTGCGGGCGGCCGCGGCCGCGGTGGCGCGCGACCGTTCGGCGCTGGCGCTGGTGGAGCTGACCACGCCGCTGCCGGCCGGGGTGCGCGCCGTCGCGGTGGCCGATGGCGGCGTGGCCGTCGCCCCGGATGCGGCCGGCGTGCGCAGCCGCGACTACCCGCTGGTGCGGCCGTTCACGCTCTACGGCGGGCAGATGATGTCCGCGCTCGGCCGCAGCTTCGCGATGTACACGATCACCCCGCGCGCGCAGGCCGTGGTGCGCCGGCAGGGACTGGTGGCGCTCGACGTCGCCGCACCGGCGCCGGCGGCCGGCGACGCCGAGCGGCTGCCGGAGGAGTACCGCCATGCGGTGGACGGGGCGGTGCGGCTGCCGCTGGCGCTGCGTTTCAACCTGAAGTCGCTCACCACCATCTACGACGGCTACTCGGCGCAGCAGCTCGAACGCGTGGTGGCCTGGATGAAGCGGCCGGAAAACCGCGGCCGCAGCCTGAGCGTTGTCGGCTTCGCCAGCGAGGACCGCGGCAACCGCCTGTTCGCCACGATGACCAGCAACAACCGCGCCGACATCGTCGTGGCCTACCTGGTCGAGCACGGCATTTCCGTGCAGCGCAGCCGCGGCCTCGGTTCCTTGCGGCCGCTGGCCGCCGGCGACGGCGAGGAGGCGCGGCGACGCAACGAACGCGTGGAGCTGTGGCTGCTGTAACCACCGTGGCCGGCTAGACTGGCGCTCCCGCCTGCTTCCACGGAGCGCCGATGCGCCTGGGCCTTGCCGCCAACCGCCTGCACCACGCCACCGAGGACGCCGCGCTGTTCCGCTGGCTGCGGGCCTGCGAATCCGGCATCCGCGACCTGGGCCTGGAACTGCACGCGGTCGGCCGCACCCACGACGCGATCGCCGCGGCCGGCATGCTCGCCGGCCACGCCGGGCTGAAGCGCTACCCCTACGGCCGCGAGGGCGGGCTGATGAAGCTCGTCGCCGAGGTGGTGGGCATGGAAGGCGACGCGCGCACGCTGGATGGGGCGATCTACCTGATCGACCCGGTCGATCCGTCCTCGATCTTCCCCGAGGCGATCGCGCTCAAGCGCCAGTGCGTGATCCACGGCAAGCCCTTCATCTCCACCGTGGCCAGCGCCCGCGACTGGATCGAGAACGAGCGCATCCACGCCGGCCTCGCCCCCGACCCGCGCGCCGACCGGCTGCACGCGTTCGAATCGCAGACCCTGGCGATGATCGCCCACGATGCGATGAAGCCGCAGATGCTGGCCTTCGCCTCCGAACACTACGACGTGCTGTCGCGCTTCCAGCGGCGCGTGGCCACCGGCACCACCGGCCAGCGCCTGAACGAGATGGCCTGGAGCCGCGGCTGGCCGCAGGACACGCCGTGGGTGCACCGCTTCCTGAGCGGACCGATGGGTGGCGACGCGCAGATCGCCGACCTGGTGCTGGAGCACCGCTGCCAGCGCGCGGTGTTCTTCGAGGACCCGCACGTGGCGCGCCAGCACGAAGCCGACATCCAGCTGCTGGAACGCGCGGTGACGACGGTGACCGACGAGGCCGTGTGCATCACCTCCCCGGCGGTGGCCGCGCGCTGGGTCGCCGCCGCGCGCCGGCGCGCGCAGTTGCGCGCGGGCTGACGCCGCCGCGATGTGCGTGGTCGCCTTCGCCTGGGACGCGCATCCGCGCTGGCGGCTGGTGCTGGCCGGCAACCGCGACGAGTTCCATGCGCGCCCGACCGCGCCGCTGGCGCCCTGGGACGACGGCCCCGGCATCGTCGCCGGCCGCGACCTGGAGGCCGGCGGCACCTGGCTGGGGGTCGACGGGCGCGGCCGCTGCGCGCTGGTGACCAACGTGCGCGACTTCAGCCGGCCGCAGGACGGGCTCTCGCGCGGATTGCTCGCCAGCGACTACCTGCGCGGCGACGAAGGCGCGGCCACGCGGGCGCATGCGCTGCTCGCCGCCGCCCCGGACTATCGTCCGTTCAACCTGCTGCTGTTCGACCCGCAGGACTGCGCCTGGGTCGGCAACGCGCCGGGCGTGCGCATGGCGCTTCCCGGCGCGGGCGTCCACGTGCTCTCCAATGCCCAGCTCGACACGCCGTGGCCCAAGGCCGAGGCATTGGGCGTGGCGCTGGGTCGCTGGATCGACGCCGGTGGCGACGATCTGTTCGAGCCGCTGTTCGACGCCCTCGCCGACGACCGTGCCTGGCCGGACGAGCGGCTGCCCGATACCGGCATCGGCCTGGAGCGCGAGCGCTGGCTCTCGTCGGCCTTCATCCGCGGCCAGGCGTACGGCACGCGCGCCAGCACGGTGGTCGCGCTCGGCCACGACGGCACCGGGGTGGTGGTGGAGCGCCGCTGGGGGGCGATGGGGACCGCCATCGGCCAGACCCGGATCGAGCTGCCCGTGGCCCGCTGAGCCGGGCGGCTACGGGCCCGGCTCGCGCAGCTGCAGCAACCAGTGGTCGTCGCCGCCGGCCTCCAGCGGCTCGAATTCGAACAGCCACTCGCGCTGGATGCCGTCTTCGTCGCGCAAGGCCAGCACCTCGCTCAAGCCGCGGCGTTCCGACAGGCGCCGCTCCAGTTCGGCGGCGGTGATGGCGCCGGCCAGCAGCGGGTCCAGGTCCGCGAGTTCGAGGCCGATGACCGCGCTCATGCCCACGCCGCTGGCGCGGGCGAACGCGGGATTGGCGAAGGCGAGGCGGCTGACCGGCGGGGTGCCGCTGCGCTCGATGATCGCCACCCCGTGGCGCATGCGCGTCAGCGTGGCTTCCATCAGCGCCAGGTCCTGGCGGTCGCGCTTGCGTTCCATCAGCTCGATCAGCACGCGCAGGCTGCGCGCCGACTCCAGGTGCAGCGGCGACCACGCCCGCGAACGGCCGCGCACCGTGTCCTGCCAGAGCTCGAAGCTCCTGCGCGGCGACAGCCGCGCGCCGGCGATGTCCTCCAGCTTGGACAGGGACGGGTTGCCGGCCCAGTTCACCGTGCGCACCTGCTCGCGCCGGGTCCACAACAACGCGCTGCGCGAGCGCGGCGCGAGCGGCACGAACACCACGCCGGCCGCCTCCGGAGCCAGGTCCGCCAGCGCCGGGAAGTCATCGCCGATCGCGTCCAGGTGCAACACGCCGCTGGCGCTGGCGGTCTCCGGCGCGTGTCCGCTCTGTTCCAGCGCCGCACGGATCCGCCGCAGGTCGCCATCGCCGGGCAGGATGCCATGGCGGCTGACCCGGTCGCCGTGGAACACCGCCACGCCATCGGCATCCACGACCTCGATGAGGTCGGGCGCCAGGTCGGCGAGGATCTCCGGCGTGAAGGCTTCCGCTTCGGAGAACGCGGTGATGAGCTTCTCCCGGACCGTCGCCAGCGCTTCCTCGCCGGCCAGGCGTTCGATCGCCTCCAGGCTGCCGATCCGGGCCGCCAGCGCCCGGCCCACGCCCTCGCAGGCGTCGCGCAGCGCGTGGGCGATGAAGCGCGGCTGGTAGTGGTGGCAGGCGACCAGGCCCCACAGCCGGTCGTTGACCACCAGCGATGCGACCAGCGTCGCGGCCACGCCCATGTTGGCCAGGTACTCGCAGTGCACGGGCGACACGCTGCGCAGGGCCACGTCGCTGAGGTCCAGCGGTTCGCCGTCGCGGGGGTCGTGGACCGGTTCGACCGGCACGGGCGTGTAGCCGACGTCGACGATCTGGCGGATGCGCATGCGCAGGTACAGCGCGCGCGCCTGCACGGGTATGTCGCTGGCCGGGTAGTGCAGGCCCAGGTAGCTCTCCAGGCCGGTGCGCCGCACCTCGGCGATCACGTCGCCATGCCACTGCTCGTCGAAGCGGTAGACCATCACCCGGTCGTAGCCGGTGAGGGCGCGGATTTCGGCCGCGGCGAGCCGTGCGGCGTGGGCGATGCTGTCGGCGCGGTCGATATGCCGCTGCGCATGCAGCGCATCGGCCAGCGCCGGCGCGGCGGCACCGCGTGCCGGCTCCAGTTCCAGCAGCCAGCGGCGCGGATACAGGTGCCACGCGGCGTTCCACCCGATGTCGCCGGTGCGGACGATCCGGCATGGCGCCGACGGCACGTGCACGTGCCCGCTGCCGACGGCGCGCAGCAGCGGGGCCTGGCCGGCATCCGGCTCGACCAGCGACTGGAACGTTTCCCCCACCACGCTGCCCACGCCATCGCCGAGCACGCCGGCGGCGTTGGCGCTGGCCTGGAGCACGCGGCCGTCGGCCGGGTCGATCGCCAGCAGCACGCCATGCGGCTGGATCGAGCCGGGGATGTGGATCGGCTCGCGGGCGCAGGCGTCGAGGTCGGGCAGCGTGGTCATGCGTTCGATCGGTATCCGGGAGCGGCAAGGTGGTGGTGGAAGTGGCCGAACATGGCCCGCGCGCCGTCGACGGCGCGGTCGCGCGCCTCGCCCGTGGCCAGTTCCCGCTCGAGCAGCGCCTGGAAGCCGGGCCAGGCCTCGGCCGGCTCCGCCGGTTCGAAATGGGCCAGCGCCAGGCCCAGTTCGGGGCAGCGCCGGCGCAGGTGGCGGGCGATCAGCCGGCCACCCAGGGCGGCACCTTCGACCACGTACAGCATTCCCCATGCCGCGGCGGCATCACCGGCGACCGGCGCCGCGCCGCCCTCGACCGGGGAGCGCTCTCCGGTGCCCGCCTGCAACCGGGCGAGGTCGGCACGCAGGCCCGGCGCGCGCGGACGGTAGGTCCACGGCTGCGTGTCCAGCCAGTCGGCGTGGGCCTGCTCCCAGGAGGCGTGGATGCGCAGCTGGCGCCGGAGCACCTCGACATACAGCGACCGGTCCACGGCCTCGCCCATCAATGCCAGCATCAGCGGCAGCGCTTCGACCGCCGCGTGCGCGTCGCGGGTGGCCGCGCGCAGGTGCGCGGCGGCGCCCGGTCCGGGAGGGGCACGGCGGTGGATCGCGGCGGGCATGCGGCTGGCGGTTCCGTCCATCGCGCGGCAGCGTAGCAGCGGCTCCGATGCGCGCCTACCTGTCCGTTCACGCCGCTGAACGTTCGCCTGCGCACCGCCACGGCGTTCACCGCGCGCTGAAGCCGGCCCGTGCACGGTGGGCGCCCCGGACCCCAGACAGGAGCCCTCGATGAACATGATCCGTGCCCTCCCGTTCGCCCTGCTCGCCGCGATCGCCGCGGCGCCCTCGTTCGCCGCCGACCGCAAGGCCGAGGCCCTGACCGAGCCCCAGGTGCGCGAGCTGCTGACCAAGCAGGGGTACACCCGCATCGACGACCTCGAGTTCGAAGACGGCATGTGGGAAACCGACGCGACCAGCGCCGATGGCAACCGCATCGACCTGCGCGTGGATTCCGCCGGCAAGGTCTATGCCGAAGACGTGGTCTCCAACCTGACCGCCGAGGACGTCAAGGCCAAGGTCACCGCGGCCGGCTATTCGAAGGTGCACGACGTCGACTACGACGACGGTGTGTGGAAGGCCGAGGCCGAGCGCGACGACGGCAAGAACGTCGAAGTGCGCGTGGATGCCAAGGACGGCCGCATCCTGGCCGTCGAGAACGACTGAGCACGGCCGCATCCTGGCCGTCTAGAACGGCTGGGCACGGCCGCATCCTGGCGGTCGAGAACGACTGGGCACGGCCGCGTCCTGGCCGTCCAGGACGAGTGGCCGCAGGCGCCCGGACGGGCGGCGGCCCCGTCAGTCGGTACTGGCGGATGCGGCGGGACGGGCTTGCCCGCCCGTCGCATCCGCTTTCGCGTAGCGCCAGCCCACGACCCAGGCGCAGGCCAGCAGCAGCGCCGCCACGAACCACGGCGCGCCGGGCAGGTCCGCAGGCGCATGGGCGCCGACGAAGACCGCGAACACGTTGGCGAACAGCATCGGGCCGACGATACCGGCCAGGCTGGTCAGGCTCATCAGCGCGCCCTGGATGCGGCCTTGCACCTGCGCGCCGACCTGGCGGGTGATCAGCGCCTGCGTCGCCGGCGCGGCGAGCGCCCACAGCGCGCTCACCGGCAGCCCGGCGACGAACAGCCAGCCGCTGCCGGCCAGCCCGTAGATGGTGAAACCGACCACGCCGCAGCCGAGCCCGAGCAGCAGCGTGCGGCGCTCGCCCAGCGCCTTGACCGTGCGCCCGACCAGGCCGGCGTTGACCACGATGCTCATCACGCCCACCAGCGCCAGCACCCAGCTCACCTCGCGCGGGCCCCACTGGTAGCGGTAGTCGGCGAACAGCACGAAGATGCTCGGATAGACGTAGTGCGCCAGGTTCGCAAGGAACACCACCGCGGCCAGCCCGAACACCTGCGGATAACTGCGCAACAGCGCCAGGGCGCCGAACGGGTTGGCGTGCGAGGCGTCGAAGCGCGGCGCGCGCCGCTCCGGCGGCAGCGACTCGGGCAGCACGAACCAGCCGTAGAGGAAGTTCAGCAGCGCCAGTCCCGCGGCGAACCAGAACGGCAGGCGCAGGTCGATCCCGCCCAGCCAGCCGCCGACCAGCGGCCCGATGACGAAGCCCAGGCCGAACGCCGCGCCGATCATGCCGAAGCTCTTCGCGCGCTTCTCCGGCGCGGTGACGTCGGCGATGTAGGCATTGGCGGTGGTGAAGCTGGCGGACGCGATGCCCGAGATGATCCGGCCGACGAGCAGCATCGGCAGCGAGGTCGCCAGGGCCATGAACACGAAGTCCAGGCCTAGGCCCAGGCAGGAGAACAGGATCACCGGACGCCGGCCGTAGCGGTCCGACAGCGCGCCCTGCACCGGCGTCGACACGAACTGCACCGCAGCGAAGACCATGCCGAACACGCCGACCCAGCGCGCGGCGCTGGCCACGTCGCCGCCGGTGAACTCCTCGACCAGGTGCGGCAGCACCGGGATGATCACGCCGAACGACAGCACGTCGATCAGCACGGTGATGAAGATGAAGACCAGCGCCGCGCGCCGCGCGCCGGGAGAATGCTGCGATGGGTCCACGGTGTGATCCTGGAGAGGGCGGGCGCCGCGGTGGCGTGCCACTGCGCGCGTCGCGACCCGGAGGCGCGAAGTCTAGCGGCAGTCGCGGGGGGTGCGTGCTACAGCGGCGACACCGTGATCGTCTGCACCAGCGCGTGGGTCGCGCCGGGCGCCAGTTCGACCACGTCGGGGCCGGCGTTGCCCGTTTCCAGGCACACGAACTGGCGCCAGTGCGGGCCGACGTCGGCCATCTTCGCCGCCCCGGCTTCGCCCGGGTTCCACACGATCGCGGTGCGGCCGTCGCTGGCCTGCACGTCGATGCGGCGGCGCAGGCCGGGGTCGACCAGCCGGTAGCGGCCGCCCGCGTCGGGGAACAGCCGGTCGGCGCGCCCCGGGTCGCGCGGGTCGTGCAGGTCCCAGTCGCCGGCCTGCACGTGGCGGTTGCCGCCGTCGTTCTTGTCGAGGAACGGCCGCCCGGCCAGGCCTTCGATCCGCACCTGCGCCACGTCGGCGACGCGGAAGTAGTTGTGCAGCGCCTCGGTGAAACGCACCACCTCGCGTCCGGTGTTCGTCGTGACCAGTCGCTGCTCCAGGGTGCGGCCGATGCGCAGCTGCATGCGCAGCCCCAGCGCGAGATCCTGCAGCGGCGGCGCCAGTTCCAGCACCACGGTGCCGTCGGCTTCGCGCCCGGCGGCAAGCAGCTGCCATGGCAGGGTGCGGACGAAGCCGTGCGCCGGAACCTCGTTGGTCTGGCCCTGGCGGCCGAAGTACGGCCAGCACACCGGCGTGCCGCCGCGGATCGGCGTCGGCAGGTCGGCCCGCAGCGGCGACAGCCAGAAGACGTCGGCCTGTCCGGCCGGCGCATACGACACCACCTGGCCGCCGAACAGCGACACCGCGGCCTTGGCCAGCGGCGTGTCGACCAGCAACGCATCCAGTCCCTGGAAGGTGCCCAGGCTCAGGCCTTCGACGTGGTCCATCTTCTTCAGCGCCTTGCGGGTAGTGGGTGAGGGCGATTGCAGCAGCGCAGGATATGCGGCGGGCAGGGTGAACGCGGTACTGGGCGGCAGCGGCGCCGGTCCGCTGCCGCCGGCCAGCGCCGCGAGGATCCGCTGGCCGGCGCGACCGTCCACCGGCTGCCACCCCAGCCGTTGCTGCTCGGCGGCGATCGCCCTGCGCGTGGCGCTGCCGACCATGCCGTCGGCGGCGCCGATGTCGTGGCCGCGCGCGAGCAGCAGCGCCTGCAGCTCGCGTCGCTGGGCACGCGATAGGCCGGCATCGTCGGCCGGCCATGGCGTGGCGATGCCGGCGCCGCCGCGCAGGCGGTCGGCCAGGGTCGCGATCGCCAGCGCGTAACTCTCGGCGGCGTTGTAGGCGTAGATCGCGTCGTAGTTGCCGAAGGCGATGAACGCCGGGCCATCCCCGCCGGCGGGCAGCAGCAGCGCCGCCGGCGCCTGCGAGGGCGCGATCGCGCCGCCGTCGATGCGGGTGACGCCGGCGGCGACCCAGTCCGCCAGCGGCCGCTTCGCCCTGCGCCCGGCCTTGCCGGCCTCGAAGCCCGCCGGGATCTTCACCTCGTAGCCCCAGGGCTCGCCGCGGCTCCAGCCGGCGCGGAGCAGGTAGTTCGCGGTGGAGGCCAGGGCGTCGGGCACGCTGCCGACCAGGTCGCGGCGGCCGTCGCCGTCGCCATCCACCGCGATGCGCGCATAGGTCGTGGGGATGAACTGGGTCTGGCCGAAGGCACCCGCCCACGATCCGGTGATGCCCGGATCGGCGAGGTCGCCGGACTGCAGCAGCGAAAGCAGGGCCAGGAACTCGCCGCGGAAGAAGTCCTGGCGCCGGCCCTCGCAGGCCAGCGTGGCCAGCGACACGCGCAGCGGCCGCTTGCCGGTGACGCGGCCGTAGTCGCTCTCCACGCCCCACACCGCCACCACCGTTTCCGGATCGACGCCGTACTCGCCCTGGAGGCGGGCCAGCAGGTCGCGGTGCGTGGCCAGCATCGCCCGGCCATCGGCCACGCGCTGGTCGTCGACCAGCCCGGCCAGGTAGTCCCAGATCGGCGTGGTGAACTCCGGCTGCGCATCGAGCAGCGGCAGCACGGTCGGGTCCGGCTGCAGGTCGGCGGTGTAGCGCTCGAAGGTGGCCGGGTCGATGCCGCGCGCGGCGGCCTGCGGCTGCATCGCGGCCAGGCAGCGCGCGAACGCGGCGTCCTGGGCCAGCGCCGGCGCGGCGGCCGCAAGCATGCACAGCGCCAGCGCGGCGCGGATCTTCGTTTTCGTCGATGCGTGGGGGCCCATGGCCGTCTCCATGGCGTGCCTGCGCATTCTAGGCCTCGGTGTCGCGCCGCGTTTCACGCCGGCGTGCGCCGGCGTCAGGGAGCGGCGACCTCGCCGGCCACGGGCGTTTCCAGCAGCACGCGCGCCAGCGCCGAGGCCGTGTCCTGCACCTGGGCGCGGCCTGCGCGGGAGTTCGCCATCACCGCCACCGCCAGCCCGTGTTCGGGCACCAGCAGCAGGAACGCGGACGCGCCGGTCTGGGTCCCGCCGTGGTGGACCACGCGCAGCGGCCGGCCGGCGACGGACAGGCGCGTCGATTCGCCGACCCGCCAGCCGAGCGCGTAGCCCTGCGGATTGGCACGGCCGTCCGCCAGCGGCTGCGCGGTCCACATCGCCTGCGTGCCCGCGCGCGAGAGCAGCCGGCCGTCCTGCAGCGCGATCCCCAGCCGCGCCAGGTCGGCGGGCGTGGACACCATGCCGCCGCCGGCGATGCGGAAGCTCGAATCGACCGGACGCGCGGCGGTATAGCGACCCGCCTCGCCTTCATAGAACGCGACCCGGTCGGGCATCGCGCCGGGCGTGTCCACGGCGGTGCCGGTCATCCCCGCCGGGACGAACACCTGCTCGGCCAGCAGGTCGGGGAACGGACGCCCGGACGCGCCTTCCAGCAGCCGCGACAGCAGCGAATAGCCGAAGGTGGAATAGAGGAAGCCGCTGCCCGGCGCGAACTGCAGGCGGTCGCCGGCGAACACGGCGAGCCCGTCCTCCACGGTGGCGTAGTGCCGCTGCGAATTGAATTCGTACGCGCCCGGCCACAGCCAGTACGGCCCGGGCGAGTAGTGGCGCACGCCGGCGGTGTGCGAGGCCAGCTGCCGCGCGGTCAGCGGGGCCAGCGCCGGTGGCAGGCCGGCGACCGCCTCGCTGCCGGGCGCGTCCAGGTCGAGCGCGCCCGACTCGACCAGCCGCATCATCGCCACCGCGGTCACCGGCTTGGCGATGCTGCCGGTGCGGTAGCGCGAGGCCACGGTCGCGGCCCGGCGCTGGCCGATGTCGGCCCAGCCGCTCGCACCGGCCCACTCCAGCCCGTCGCTGCGCGCCACCGCCGCCGACAGCGACGGCAGGCCGGCACCGGCGCGGCCGTCGCGCACGATCGCCATCAGCCGCGCCGCCATCGCCGGGTCCATGCCCGGGGCCGCGCGCTGGTGTTCCTGAGCCGGCCCCACCACCGGCAGCGGGGTGCGCGGCCAGCTCCAGCGGGCGTGGTAGGCCAGGGTCGGCGCGGCCAGGACCAGCAGCGCCAGCGCCAGCCAGCCCAGGCCGCGCAGCAGTCGGCGCCACGCCCGGCGCGGCGGGCGTGGGGCGGCGCTCGCGGGAGAGGCGTCGTCGCGCTTCATGCCGGGACTTCCTTGCGGTGGACTGCGGCCACTCTAGGTCGCCGTGCGGCGGGCGTGACCTGCCGGAAGTCAACAGGTGCGCGGTCAGCCGGCGTCGCCGTCGCGGTAGTACCAGCGGCCGTCGATGCGATCGAACCGGCTGCGCTCCACCAGCCGCTGCGCGCGCCCGCCACCGATGCGGAAACGGGCGACGAACGCGACCTCGGCGGTGTCCACGCCGGTGGCGCGGTGCGACTTCACCTCGAGGCCGAGCCAGGCGGTGCGCGCGCCGGGCGCCTCGTCCAGGCCGAGCTCGCCGGCCGCTGGACGCGTATCCGGATGCCAGGTGGCGAGCAGGTAGTCGCCGCGCCCGAGCACGTAGGCGCTGTAGCGCGAGCGCATCAGCGCCTCGGCATCCGGCGCCGGTTCGCCGTCGTGCCAGCGCCCGCAGCACTGCGGGTAGGCGCGACCGCCGCCGCAGGGGCATGCCGCCGCCATGCGCGGCTCAGCGCCGCCCGGATTCGATGAAGCGCAGGAATTCGGCGCGGGTGCGCGCGTCCTCGCGGAAACTGCCGAGCATCTTCGAGGTCACCATGCTCACCCCGCGCTTGTGGATGCCGCGGGTGGTCATGCACTCGTGCACGCCCTCGACCACGATCCCCACGCCCAGCGGGTGCAGCACGTCCTGGATGCACTGGGCGATCTGCGCGGTCATCTTCTCCTGCACCTGGAAGCGGCGCGCGTAGGCCTCCACCACCCGCGCCAGCTTGCTGATGCCCACCACCTTGCCGTCCGGCAGGTAGCCCACGTGGACGCGGCCGATGATCGGCGCCATGTGGTGCTCGCAGTGGCTTTCGTACTCGATGTCGCGCAGCACGATCATCTCGTCGTAGCCGGCGACCTCCTCGAAGGTGCGCTCCAGGTAGGCGCGCGGGTCCTCGCGGTAGCCGCTGAACCAGTCGCCGTAGGCCTCGGCCACGCGCTTGGGCGTGTCGAGCAGGCCTTCGCGCGAGGGATCCTCGCCGGCCCAGCGCAGCAGGGTGCGCACGGCCTCCTCGGCCTGGGCCTGGGTCACGGGGACGGACTTGTCCTGGTCGGTCATGGGTCGGGCACCGATGGCGGGGCGTGCATCGTACCCGAGTCGCCCGCCATGGCCGGCATCGCTCCCGCGCCGCGCGCGGCGGGCAGCAGCGGTCAGACCAGCGACGAGGCGTGCTTCAGCACCTGGTCGCAGGCCTGGTCCTTGAGCTTGTCGGGCACCGAGTCGAAGTTGAACGAGGTGCCGTCGCTGCCCTGCAGGACGCCCTTCAACCCGCTCTGGTAGCCGGCGTCCCTGTCCGCCTTGGCGGGGGTGGTCAGGCCCTTGCCGGCCAGCAGCCTGCTGCTGACCGAAGACACCGCGTCGCCGCCCAGGTATTTGCGCTTCACGCAGTACTGCAGCACGCCGGCGGCATTGCTGGCGGTGTCGGCGCCCATGCCGGGCAGCGAGAGGCCCGGCACGCCGGACATCCCGGGAATGCCCGGCGTGGCGGTCTTGCCGGCCGTGGCGGTGCCGGAACCGGTGGGCAGGACCCTCTGGACGTCCTTGGGGTCGATCGCGGCGGCGGAGGCGGCCAGTGCGAGCAGGAACGCGCCACTGAGGATGCGCAGGAACATGTCGTTCTCCTGGTGGGCCCGGCCGGCGGCCGGCCCGGGCGATCGAGGCTAGGCGGGGCCCGCTTACGCGGGCGTCAAGGCCGCGGCGCCGGGCATGACCTCCCGCATGGTCCACGGGCCGCGCTTGGGCGCAGAATCGGCTGTCCTTCCACCCGAGGTTCCACCGTGCGCCCAGTGTCCGTCCTCACCCCCCTCGCCGTCGCCCTGTCGCTGGCCCTGCTGCTGCCGGGCTGCTCCAAGCCCGCCGGCGACGCCGCCACCCCGGCCGCGACCGAAACCGCCGCCGCGCCGACCGCCGAGCAGGTCAAGGCCGAGTCCGAACGGCTCAATGCCTGGTTCGACACCAAGTACGAGGAGCAGCTGCAGTTCAGCCCGATCCAGCTCTCGTTCCTCGGCCGCAAGGAACTGAACGACCAGATCGACGACATGTCCGAAGCCGGCGTGCGCAAGCAGCTGGCGTGGCTGGAAGCCTCGGTCAAGGAAATGGAATCGACCTTCGACTACGCCCGGCTGAACCCGGAGACGCAGGTGTCCTGGGACCTGTGGAAGCGCCAGTACGAGAACGCGCGCGATGGCATGCCGTTCCTGCTCGACGGCTATCCGTTCGACCAGATGAGCGGCATGCAGAACCTGGTGCCGACCTTCCTGATCAACTTCCACAAGGTCGACGACGAGAAGGACTACCTGGCCTACGTCTCGCGCCTGCAGAAGGTGCCGGTGGCGTTCGACCAGCTGCTCGAGCGCACCCGCGCGTCCTCGGCCCAGAACATCCGTCCGCCGAAGTTCGCCTGGGAGGGCGTGATCGACCAGTCGAAGAAGGTCGTCACCGGCGCGCCGTTCACCGACGGCCCCGACAGCGCGCTGTGGGCCGATGCCCAGGCCAAGGCCGATGCGCTGGCCAAGGACGGCAAGGTCACCGCCGAACGCGCCGCCGAGCTGAAGGAACTGGCGCGCAAGGCGCTGCTGGAGAACGTGGCCCCGGGCTACGCGAAGGTGATCGCGTTCGCCGGGGAAGAGCTGCCCAAGGCCGCCGACAACGCCACCGGCGTGGGTACCACCCATCCGAACGGCAAGGCGTACTACGAGTACCAGCTCAAGCAGAACACCACCACCGCGATGACCGCCGAGGAGATCCACCAGCTCGGCCTGTCCGAGGTGGCGCGCCTGCGCGGCGAGCTCGAGGCGCTGCAGAAGAAGATGGGGGTGGAGGGCGACCTGCAGGCGTTCTTCGAGCACGTGCGCAACGACCCGGCCCGCGTGTATCCCAACACCGACGCCGGCCGCCAGGCCTACATCGACCAGGCCACCGCGGACATCGCCAACATCAAGACCCACCTGCCGCAGTACTTCGGCCTGATGCCGAAGGCCGACCTGGTGGTCAAGCGCGTGGAAGCCTTCCGCGAGCAGCCCGGCGCCGCCCAGCACTACTACCCGAGCACGCCCGATGGCTCGCGTCCGGGCGTGTACTACGCGCACCTGTCGGACATGAACGCGATGCCGAAGACCGAGCTGGAGGTCATCGCGTACCACGAGGGCCTGCCGGGCCACCACATGCAGATCGCGATCGCGCAGGAGCTGACCGGCATCCCGAAGTTCCGCACCCAGTACAACACCACCGCCTACGCCGAAGGCTGGGGCCTGTACGCGGAATGGCTGGCCAAGGAGATCCCGGATACCTACAAGACCGACTACGCCGAGTACGGCCGGCTGATGTCGGAGATGTGGCGCGCGATCCGCCTGGTGGTGGACACCGGCCTGCACGCCAAGGGCTGGACCGAGCAGCAGGCGATCGAGTACTTCACCGCCAACAGCTCGGTGCCGGCGGCGGCGGTCAAGTCCGAGGTCCAGCGCTACCTGGTCAACCCCGGCCAGGCCACCGCCTACAAGATCGGCATGATCAAGATCCAGCAGCTGCGCAAGAAGGCCGAGACCGAACTGGGCGACAAGTTCGACATCCGCGGCTTCCACGACGTGATCCTCGGCGGCGGCGCGATGCCGCTGGACCTGCTGGAGCGCCGCGTGGACACCTGGATCGCCGAGAAGAAGAAGGCGGCCTGATCCGCGCCACCCGCGTCACCCGTCACGCGTCACCCGAAGGGCCCGGTTCGCACCGGGCCCTTCGCTTTTGCCGGCCTGCCGGGGCTCGCCCGGGAGCCGTCCTGCTACGCGCGGCCGTCTCCATCACGGGCGCGCGTGGCGACGGTATCGGCACCGTCCGGTTCGCGGAACGGCAGCAGGTACATCCGCCAGATCGGCGGCTGCGGCCCGCCGATGCCGGTCTGTGCCACCGGGCCTTCGCTGTAGGTGCCGAACAGCCGGTCCCAGACTATCGCCGCGCAGGCGTAATTGCTGTTGCTCTCCTCGAACACCGCCGAGTGGTGGCGGCGGTGCTGGTGGCTGGCGGTGAACAGCAGGCTGAAGCCCGGCGTGGCCAGGTCCAGGTTCGAATGCGCGAGCATCGAATTGACCAGCAGCAGCAGGCCCGCCGCGCCGACCGCCTCGCCCGGCGCGCCGGTCAGCGCGGCCAGCAGCACCAGCGGCAGCACGATCAGCACCAGTTCGAACGGATGGTTGGAGCCGGCGTTGATCGCGTGCGGCCGGTGGAAGCCGTGGTGGAAGCCGTGCCCGGTCAGGCGCCACAGCAGCGCCGAGCCGTGGATCGCGCGGTGCACCCAGTAGTAGATGAAGTCCGAGGCGAAGTAGAGCACCAGCGCCTGCGCCAGCCACGGCCAGGACCGCGGCCACGGCAGCGCACCGGCCCGCGCGCGCAGCGGTTCCAGTGCCGCCGGCAGCAGCGCGTCGTAGCCGGCCAGCAGCGCGGTGGAGACCACCAGGCCGAACAGGTACACGCCCAGCAGGCGCAGCTTGGCGACCGCGCCCAGCCGCCATTCCGGCCATGCCGGCACGATCCGTTCGAGCAGCTCCATCAGAAGCAGCATGGCCGCCAGCGTGGCCAGCAGCGCCAGGTCGCCGCGCCCCAGCGCGAGCCACAGCGCGAGCGCGCCGCCCAGCAGCAGCGGATGCCCGGCCACGCGCAGCAGGTGCATCGCGCCGGCACGCAGGCGGCCGTGAGGAGGGACGGGCGCGTTGCCGTTCATGCGTGGATGGTAGCGCGGCGTGCCGCCACGGAACGGCACGCCTGCCGCGTCCCCAAGCCGCGCCCATGCAGCGTCCGCGGATGCGCGCCGCCCACCTGCGGCGCGGACGCCGGCACAGCCGGCGCACGCATGGAACGCGGCCGCGCCACGCAGCCATGCAGGCATGCCATCCGCGCATGGCTGGCATGCCGCCACCGTCGCCGGCCAGAATCGGGCGACCGCCGCAGGACACGCCGATGACCACTCGCAGGGATCTTTTCAAGGCCATGGCCGCCGGCGCGGTGGCGCTGCCGCTGCCCGCGTTCGCCACCGGCGCCACGCCACCGTCCGCCCCGCCGGCGCGGGTCCCGGGCGTCGAGGGCCAGCGCAAGGCCGACCTCGGCGACGGCACCTATCTGAATCCCATCGTCGCCGGTGACCACCCGGACCCGACCATCCTCAAGGATGGCGACGACTACTACATGACGTTCTCGTCGTTCCTGGCCTACCCGGGGCTGGTGGTCTGGCATTCCAAGGACCTGGTCAACTGGACCCCGGTCGGCCCGGCGCTGCAGCAGAACCTCGGCGATATCTGGGCCGTGGACCTGTGCAAGCACGAAGGCCGCTACTTCATCTACATCCCGGCCAATCCAACGGGCCAGGGCTGGTCGATCTACGCGATCTGGGCCGACGACATCCGCGGGCCGTGGAGCGCGCCGGTGGACCTGGGGATTTCCGGCTGCATCGACCCCGGCCACGTGGTCGGCGAGGATGGCCGCCGCTACCTGTTCGTCAACGGCATCCGCAAGATCCGGCTCGCCGACGACGGCCTGGCCACCGCTGGCGAGCTGGAGGATTCCTACCGGCCGTGGCGCTACCCGGACCACTGGATCACCGAGAACTTCGCGCCCGAGGGCCCCAAGCTGCTCTGGCGCGACGGCTGGCTGTACCTGGTCACCGCGGTCGGCGGCACCGCCGGGCCGGCGACCGGGCACATGGTGATCGCCGCGCGCTCGCGCTCGGTGCACGGGCCGTGGGAGCACTGCCCGCGCAATCCGCTGGTGCGCACGCTGTCGGCGCACGAGCCGTGGTGGTCGCGCGGCCACGCCACGCTGGTGGAAGGCCCGGCGGGCGACTGGTGGATGGTCTACCACGGCTACGAGAACGGCTTCCGCACGCTCGGCCGGCAGACCCTGCTCGAACCGGTCGAGTGGACCGGCGACGGCTGGTTCCGCGCGCTCGGCGGCGACCTGTCGCGGCCGCTGCCCAAGCCGCGCGGCGCGACGCCCGGGCCGAACGGCCATGCGCTGTCCGGTCCGCTGTCGCGCGAACGCTTCGGCGTGCAGTGGTCCTTCCACCAGCCGCGCCCGGAGGAGATGCAGCGCGTGCGCTGGGAGGGCGACACCCTGGTGCTGGCCCCGGCCGGCCGCTCGCCGGCCGACAGCGCGCCGCTGGCGTGCATCGTCGGCGACCGCGCCTACCAGGCCGAGGTCACGATCGAGCTCGAACCCGGTGCCGAAGGCGGGCTGCTGCTGTACTACAACCCGAAGGCGTTCGTCGGCCTGGGGTTCACCGCCGACACGGTCAAGACCTTCCAGTACGCCGAGGAACTGGCCTGGGCGCGCCAGCCGCGCGCGACCAGGCAGGTGCGCGTGCGCATGACCAACGATGCGAACGTGGTGACCTGGGAGTATTCGCACGACGGCGGCCGCAGCTGGACCCTGCACGGCACGCGCATGGAGGTGTCGGGCATGCACCACAACGTGTTCGGCGGCTTCCTCAGCCTGAGGGTCGCGCTGTACGGCACCGGCGGCGGCGCGGTGCGGCTGCGCGACTTCGCCTACCGCGCGATCGCGGAGACCGCGGGCGCCTGAGCAGGCGCCGCGTGCGGGCAGGTGCCCGGCGATCACGCCGTGCGATGGCGGCCGTGGATCACGCCGGGGTCGCAGGCCTGGCCGGCCCGCCACCCAGCAGCCGCGCCGGCAGCATCAGCAGCGCGGCCAGGAACGCGAACAGGGCGCCGAACGTGATCCCGACCAGCCGCAACGGCAGGCTCAGCAGCCACACCAGCGGCCACAGCACCAGCGCCAGGATCGCCAGCGGCCAGCACAGCACCAGCAGCACGCACCACGCCAACAGGCCGACCAGGGTGTTCATCGCGTCTCTCCTTGCTTCGACGGGGAAGGGGTGGGCGGCGTTTCGCCGGCGGCCCTGAGCGTGGTCGCCATCGCCCGCGCCTGGCGAGGCGAGGCGAACATCACCCGGGTCGGCACGTTGCGCACCGCCGCGCCGGCGGCGAGGTAGACGCTGCCGAAGCCCACCTGCAGCGACGGCCTGCCGTAGCGCGCGTTGAACGCCCGCAGGAAGGCGTCCTTCTCCTGCGCCGGGAACGTGATCCAGACCAGGTCGAGCTGGTTGTCCTGGAACACCAGCTCGACCTTGCGCGGGCGACCGGCGTAGGGAAAGCCCTCGCAGTCGATCCGGTGCTGGCTGATCCGTGCCAGCGGCGCCAGTGGCGGCGCGGTGACCACGCGCACCTGCAGCGACGTGCACAGCGGCGCCAGCCGCTGCCTGACTTCGGCGACCGGGCTGCCGAAGGCGAACGGCTCCGGCTTGGCGATGTCCATCGTGCCGACTGGCTGGCTCCCCGGCAGCAGCGAAAGCAGGATCGCGCACAGGCGCAGCATGGCAGGGCACTCCGTCGTCGGGCCGGCGCCCGTCATGGACGCCGCGACCACCCGGTGGGTGGC
The DNA here is from genome assembly GCF_041464125.1 of Pseudoxanthomonas fibrivorans. Taxonomy (NCBI): domain Bacteria; kingdom Pseudomonadati; phylum Pseudomonadota; class Gammaproteobacteria; order Lysobacterales; family Lysobacteraceae; genus Pseudoxanthomonas; species Pseudoxanthomonas fibrivorans. The sequence continues at coordinate 2,605,485 of NZ_JBGNUG010000001.1, forward strand.
GCCGGGCCACAGTGCGCGGGCACCGGACCACCGGCAACCGGCCTGCGACGAGTCGCCGGATCCGGCGACGGGACCGCGCCAGCGTCGATGAACCCGCCCCCGCCCGCCCGGATGCGCCGGCCGTTGCGCTGGACCACAATGGCCCCGGACCTGCGGGGATGGCCGATGAACGAACGATTCCGCGCCCTCGTGCATGCCACCGTGTTCGCGGTGCTGGTGGGCTGGGTGCTGTACCTGGGGCGCGGCATCCTGGTGCCGGTGGCCTTCAGCGTGATGGCGCTGTACGTGATCCTGGGCACGTCGCGCTGGCTGGCGCGGGTGCCGGTGATCGGACCCGCGCTGCCGGTGCAGGCGCACCACGCGCTGGCCACGCTGGCCATGCTGGGTGCGCTGCTGCTGCTGGGCGGGCTGGCGATGGACAGCATCGACCAGCTGCTGGCGCGGGTGCCGCACTACCAGGTGCAGCTGGTGGCGCTGGTGCAGCAGGGCGCGGCGCTGCTCGGGATCGAATCGGAACCGAGCTGGGACGGCATCCGCAGCGCGGTGCTGGCCCAGGTCAACCTGCCGCGGCTGGCCGGCTCGACCCTGGGCTGGGCCGCCTCGATGGTCGGCGGGCTGGTCGTGGTGGGCCTGTACGTGACCTTCCTGATGGTCGAGCGTCGCCAGTTCGACGCCAAGCTCGACGCGCTCTCGCCCGACCCGCGGCGCGGCGCGCAGGTGCGCCGGATCGTCGGCGACATCAACCGCCGCATCGGCACCTACCTGGCGCTGAAGACCGCCCTGAGCGTGCTGCTCGGGCTGGCCAGCTGGGTCGTGCTGGCGATGCTGGGGGTGGAGCTGGCGCCGTTCTGGGCGCTGGTCATCGGCCTGCTCAACTACGTGCCGTACATCGGCTCGGTGCTCGGCGTGGCCCTGCCGGTGCTGTTCGCGCTGCTGCAGTTCGGCGACCTGCGTACCGCGCTCCTGCTGGCCGGCGCGCTGTCGGCGGTGCAGTTCCTCAACGGCAACCTGCTCGACCCGTACCTGATGGGCAGCTCGCTCAACCTCAGCCCGTTCGTGATCCTGCTGTGCCTGGCGGTGTGGACGGCCCTGTGGGGCGTGCCCGGCGCGTTCCTGGCGGTGCCGGTGACGGCCAGCATCGTGATGGTGCTGGCCGAGTTCCCCGGCAGCCGTCCGGTCGCGGTGCTGCTGTCGAGGAACGGCAAGGTCTGAGCGCCAGCCGCGCCGGCCACCGGCGGGGCGCCACGACTTCAGCGGAACATCGCCAGCACGCCGATGCCGACCGAGGCGGTCGTGGCCAGGATCACGAAACCGGCCAGGCCCGCCAGCGGGCCCCAGGCGATCGACAGCAGGATGTACCTGCGCACCGACCGTCGTGCCGCGTCCGGCAACACCGCCGACCAGCGCCAGTAGCACACCGCCGCGACCAGCCCGAGCAACGCGCTGGCCAGCGGCGCCAGCAGGAACGCCAGCCACGGTGCCGCGGTGCATTCCTCCAGGCACAACAATGCGAACGCGGCGGCGAAGACCAGCGCCGGCATCGCCAGCCAGCAGGCGGCGTAGCGGCGCCTGCTGCGATCGACGGCCGTGTCCAGGGCGTCGCCGGTCGTGCCTGCGGGCGGCAGCGGGTCGGGGGCAGGCATCCGTTCCATGGACGGCGGTCCCGTCAGCGACCGTGTTCGCGGGTGCCGGGCGACGCGGGCGGCAGCGGCCCGTCCAGCTGGCCGTAACGCTGCTTGCGCTGCGCGGTGTAGTGCCACCAGGCCGCCGGCTCGGCGCCGTCGAGGAAGTCGGCCACCGACATGAACACGTCGAGCACGCACGGGTCGTGGCGGGTGGCGGTGGCCACGCACAGCGCCTGGTAGAGCTCGAGCGGATCGACGCCGCGCAGCTGGCCGGGCTCGCGGTATCCCAGCCGCTCATAGTCCCGCGCCGCGGCCGGGCCGATGTTGGGCAGGTCGGTCAGGACCCTGACCTTGTCGCGGACGACCTTCGCTGGATGCATGGGTGGGAGTCGGGCGGGCCGCGATGCGGCGTCGGGAGGGTCGCCAGGGCGAGGGCGCGTGGCGCTACGTCGCCGCCCTCGGCGCCTTCAGCGTGTTGCTGTACATGCCGGAGCGATCGAAGCAGCAGGCGCGGCGCTGGCCCTTGGCGAGCTTGTCGCACGCCACGTCGATCCGCTTGACCCGGGTCTCGGCCTTCTTGCCCGAGGTCACCCACTGGATCCAGTCGCGTCGCGCCACCGCGGTGATGTCGTCCCAGGTCGCCTTCGCTTCCGGCTGCGCGGCCAGCGCCTTGCGCAGGTCGTCCGGCACCTTCGGCTCGGGCTCCTTCGCCAGCGGCGCCATCTCCACCGCGACCGTATCGCCGGCCGCCACGCCCGCGGCCTTCGCCAGCGCCGGTTCCACCTTCAGCCAGTGGCTGCCCTCGCCATCGGGCTCGAGCGTGGCCTGGAACGGCTGCGCGCCGAACGTGCCCTCGACCGACACCTGGCTGCGCGTGGGCAGCTTGTCGCTGGTGGCCTGGGTGAGCACGAAGAAGGTCCACGTGGCGTCGGCCGGTTCGGCCGGGCGAAGCAGCCGGGCCTTGAAACGGATCGGGGTGGGCGTGGCGGTCCTGGGCATGGGCGGAGTATAGGCCTGCGGCTAGTCGCACCACTGCTGTTCGCAGGGCACGCCATCACCGTTGCCATCCATGCGCACGCCCGGGCAGTGCTGGATGAAGTAGGTGGCCTCCGCGCAGGAGGTCATTTCCGAGCACAGGGTGCGGCCGTCGCACTCGAACGCCGCCGACGATGCCGGCACGTCCCGCATCGACACGGCCGGGGCGACGGGCGCCGCATGGCGCCCGCCGAACGTGCCTGCCACGCGCGACCAGGCGTAGGTGCCTATCGCGACGATGGCGAGCAGGGAGATGCCCGTGCCCAGCACCTGCGGGAGCCTGGATGCGCTGTCGGCCCGTCGCGCGGGTCGCGACCGGCGCGACGCGGCACCTGCACCGGGGCGCATGATGCGGATCGCACGCGTCTTGCCGTCCGGGCCTGACTCGGTCTCGAAGGAGACGAGTTCGTTGAGATGCGGGCGGGAGCCATCGCGGGGAAATGCCGAGACGTGGACGAAGATCTCGGCACCGCCGCCGGCTGGCGCGATGAAACCGAATCCGCGGTCGTCGTTCCACTTCGCCAGAACCCCGTGCGTGCGCATCCGAAGGTGTCCGCTGCCTGGTCCCCCCGAGCGGGGCAGGCAGGAGTGTGTGGCGCCCCCTCAGGACCGTCAACGGGAGCGTGCGCGCACCCGACGGCTCACTGCGCCACCAGGGTCAGCGAGACCGGCTTGCCGTCGCGCCGCACCACCAGCACCAGCGTTTCGCCCGCCTCGACCTTCATCGCCGCGAAGAACTCGCGCGCCGCGCTGCCCGCGACCGGCGTGCCGCCGAACCGGTCCAGCACGTCGCCCCGCTTCATTCCCGCGCGTGCCGCCGCCGAACCGGGCGCGACCTCGGTCACGATGACTTCCTTGATCCGGGAATCGGCGCCCGCCTCTTCGGCGGCCAGGTCCACGGTGAAGCCGAGCCTGCCCTCGCGCGCATGGGCGGAAACGGCGGTGCCGAGCAGGCCCGCCAGCAGCAGGATCAGTACGCGTGCGCCAACGCTCATCGGCGTCGCCTCGGGCCGGACGTCAGCCCGATCCTGTCGCGCCGGCGGCCGTCGCGCAACCACGCAGCGGAAACGGCCCGAACACCCGCCGCATGCCGGCGAAGCCGCCGACCTGGACGATGTAGCCCTGCCGGTCGTTGGCCTTGTCCACCACCAGCGTGTGCCGGAATCCGTCGGCGACCACGCCGGTGTCATTGAGCAGTTCGCCTGGCGGGTCGGCCACCGCGGCCCCGGCCTGCGCGTTCTCCCGCCAGGCGTGCGGCGCGCCGTAGGCGTTCACCAGCCTCTGGAAGTACCGGGCATCGCAGGAGAGGGCGGGCACGGCGACCCCGGCAGGCTGCTCCGGCGGTGGGGCGTGGGACGCAGCGAGGGCAAGGATGAATGGGAGCATGGGTCGGTCCTTGAGGTTCACTGCCCTGACGCACTGGAGCACGGCGCGGGGTCGGATCGCTACCTGGCAAGCTCGCCGGATACATGCTCCGCCAGCTCCCGGGTGTTCCTGGCGAACTCCGCCTCCAGGTCGATGCCGCACTTGTGCGCGAGCACCAGGATCGACCACAGGCAGTCCGAAAGCTCGTGGCCCAGCTTGGCCTTCCAGTCCTCGATGGGCCGGATGCCGGCGCTGGCCTGGATCAGCTTGGCCAGGTCACCCACGTCGCCCACGAATCCGAGCGCGAGCTCTTCGGTCGTCCAGGCGCGCCCGTACTTCCTGACCTCCAGCTGCTCGTAGAGCGCGTTCAACTGCAGGGCGGACGCCTCCAGGTCACTCAGCTTCACGGTCATGCGCTTCCCTCAAGTTTCGTATCCCGACCCGGTCCGGGCACGGACGATGGGTGCGTCCGTGCATGTTGGCCGCGTTTCGGAGCCCGTCGTGCGGTTGCCGAAAACGCTCGCCGCGGCGGCGGACCGTGCCACCGCGCAGGAGCGGACCCGCCGTGCCCGGCCCGCGCTTCAGGCGGGCCCGACATCCATCCCGTCGTAGTCGGCGATGCCGGATTCCTCGGCCAGGGCGTACAGCTGCTCCACCCGCGCGTGCAGGGATTCGGGCGTGTGCCGCTCCACCCGGTCCAGCTGCAGGTAGAAGTAGGGATCATCGTCATCGTCCGGTTCGGTGATGCCGACGAACTCGTAGCCCTGCGCCTGCAGGTGTTCGGCCACGGGCAGCAGCAGGTCGCCGTCCTGGTCGACGAAGAAGTACGACCAGCGGCAGGTGCCGTCGATGCTCCAGGGCGGGGTGGCCGCGGCGCCCTTCTGCCGCGTCTCGGCGAAAAAGGCCTGCAGCGTCTGCAGCGTGATCATGGTGCGTCCATCGGCTCCGCGCCGGCATGGCGCCACCGCGAGTATCGGCCACCGCGGCCGCGAAACGGAACGGGCCCCGCTCGCGCGGGGCCCGTGGCGTGGCGCGGACGGCCGCGCCGGGTGTCACCAGATCCGCACGCGGTCCTGCGGGGCGATGTAGTGCGCGTCGCCCGGCTTCACGCCGAAGGCGTCGTACCACGCATCGATGTTGCGCAGCGGGGCGAAGGCGCGGATCTGGCCGGGCGAGTGGGTGCCGTTGACCAGCTGCTGGCGCAGGGCGTCGTCGCGCCAGAGCGTGCGCCAGACCTGGGCCCAGCCCAGGAACAGGCGCTGTTCGCCGCTGAAGCCGTCGATCACCGGCGCCGGCTTGCCGCCCAGCGAGCGCCGGTAGGCTTCCAGCGAGATGGTCAGGCCGCCGAGGTCGCCGATGTTCTCGCCCATCGCGGTGCGGCCGTTGATGTGCATGCCCGGCAGCGGGGCGAAGGTGAAGGCCTCGTACTGCGCGCCGAGCTTCGCGGCCTGCGCCTCGAACTTGGCCGCGTCCTCGGCGGTCCACCAGTCGCGCAGCACGCCTTCGCCGTCGGACTTGCGGCCCTGGTCGTCGAAGCCGTGGATGATCTCGTGGCCGATCACGCCACCGATGCCGCCGTAGTTCACCGCCGGGTCGGCGTCCGGGTCGAAGAACGGCGGCTGCAGGATCGCGGCCGGGAACACGATCTCGTTCTTCACCGAGTTGTAGTAGGCGTTGACCGTCTGCGGGGTCATGCCCCACTCGGCCTTGTCCACCGGCTTGCCCAGGCGCGCGCGGCGGTAGTCCCACTCGAAGGTGCCGGCGCGCAGCGCGTTGCCGACCACGTCGTCGTTGGCGATGCGCAGGCCGCTGTAGTCGCGCCACTTCTCCGGGTGGCCGATCTTCAGGCCGAAGCCGGCCAGCTTGGCGTGGGCCTGGGCCTTGGTGGCCGGGCTCATCCACTCCAGCGTATCCAGGCGCGCGCCCATGGCGGCCTTCACGTTGGCCACCAGCGCGTCCATCTTGGCCTTGGAGTCGGCCGGGAAGTACAGCTGCACGTAGTCGCGGCCGATGGCCTCGCCCATGCTGTTCTCGGCCAGTTCCACGCCGCGCTTCCAGCGCTCGCGCTGCTGCGGCTGGCCGGACAGGAACTTGTTGCGGAACTCGAAGTGGGCGTTGGCGAAGGCGCTGGACAGCAGCGGCGCGGCCTCGTCGATGGCGTGGAAGGCCTGCCAGGCCTGCAGCGTGGCCACGTCGGTGCCGGCGTAGATGGCCGCCAGCTTGGGGATGGCCGTGGACTGGCGCACCACGGCGCGGGTGCCATGGCCGACGCCGGCGGCCTCGAAGTACGACGCCCACGGGAACCCGGGGGCGTAGGCGTCGAAGCCGGCGAACTCCACCGGGTTGTAGGTCTTGTCGCGGTCGCGGCTCTCGGCGCGGGTCCAGTGCGCATCGGCCACGGCCGTTTCCAGCGCCATCACCTTCTTCGCGGCGCCCTCCGGGTCGGCCCAGCCGCCGAGCCGCAGCAGCTGCGCGATGTAGGCCACGTAGCGCTCGCGCTGCGGTGCGAAGTTCTCGCGCAGGTACATCTCGCGGTCGCCCAGGCCCAGGCCGGACTGGTTCATGTACAGGGTGTAGTGCTCGGGGTCGCGCTGGTCGTCGGACACGCCCAGCCCGAACAGGGTGACGTTGAAGGTGTCGTGCGCGGCCATCAGCCGGGCCATGGACGCGTGGCTGTCGGCGGCACGGATCCGGGCGAGCACCGGCTGCAGCGGCGCGGCACCGAGCTTCTCGATCGCCGCCTCGTCCATGAAGCCGCGGTAGATGGCCGCGACCTTCGCGCTGTCGCCGCCGGTGGCCGGGTCACCCAGCGCATAGCTTTCGACCAGGGCGTGGACGCGGGCTTCGGACAGGTCGCGCAGCACGCGGAACGACCCGTAGCTGGACTGGTCGGCCGGGATCGGCGTGGCCTTCGCCCAGGTGCCGTTGACGTAGCCGAAGAAGTCCGCGCCGGGTTTGATGCTGCGGTCCATGCCGGCGAGGTCCACCCCCCAGCTGCCGTAGCGGGTGGCGGCGACGGCGCTGCCGCCGCCGGCAGCGGCCGCGCCTTCGAACAGCGCCTGCTCGACGCAGGCCGCGTCCAGGCAGGCGCGGTTGTCGTGGGCGCCGGCCTGGGCGGCGAAGCCCAGGGCCAGCAGGGTGGCGGCGGACAGCAGGGTCTTCTTCAAGGCGTTCTCCACGGCCGGGGCAGTGGAGCCGGCCTGACCGCTCAGGGTAGTTGCATCCGGGACTACGGACGGGTGCCGGAAGTCGGGGTCCGCCGCCCGCTCAGCCAGCCCCCAGCCGCCACGCCAGCCCCGACACCCGGCTGGCGTGGCGGCCCAGTGCCGCCTCCAGCACCGCCGGGCCGGCGGCCAGGTGCAGGGCGCTGCGGGCGCGGGTCAGGCCGGTGTAGACCAGCTCGCGCGAGAGCACCCGGCTGTCGCCGCGCGGCAGCTGCAGCCAGACCTCCTCGAACTCCGAGCCCTGGGCCTTGTGCACGGTCATGGCGAAGGCGCTCTCGTGCGCGGGCAGCGCGGCCGGATGGAACGCGCGCACCTCGCCGGCGCCCTCGCCGGGGAACCAGGCCAGTGGCGCACCGTCCTCGCCCGCCAGGCACACGCCGACGTCGCCGTTGAACAGGCGGTGGCGGTAGCTGTTCTCGGTGACCAGCAGCAGGCGGCCGGGGAACCAGTCCGGCGGGCTGCCGAGGCGGCGGCCGGACAGCTGCGCCTCGATCCGCGCGTTGAGCCCGCGCGCGCCCTGTGCGCCTTCGCGCAGTGCGGTGAGCAGGCGCACGCGGCCGGCCTGGCGCAGCGCCTCGGCCGGATCGGCCAGCTGGCCCAGCGCGCGCCAGTGGCCGAGCAGCGCGGCGCCGTGCGCGAGCAGCGGGTCGTCGACGTTCTCGTGGAAGGCAATACCGCCGAGCTGGCCGCTGCGCAGCAGGACCAGCGCCTGGGGGGCGTCGCCGGCGCGCACGGCGTCGGCCAGCGGCGCCAGCTGCAGCGCCTCGCTCTGCCGGTAGCCGCGCTGCAGGTGGATGCGGGCGGCGGCGAAGGCGTGCGCGGTCGTGGCCGGGCCGCTCGCCGTGGTGGATGGAGCGGTGGCGGCTGCGTGGCGTGGCGCTTCGGCGGCGGATGCAGGCCGGGTGGCGCTGGCGGCCGCGTCCCCATCCGCGCGCGGCAGCGTCGCCGGTGGTGGCACCACGGCGCCCGCCGCGTCGAACAGGTCGCCGGTGCGCGGCGGCGCGGACGGCGCGGACGGATCGGAGTCCGCGATGGATGCGGACGACGGCGCCGGCGAGGCGGTGCCGCCCAGCAGCGGCTGCAGCACGCGTGCATCGTCGTCGGCCAGCGCGCTGCCGTCGCCGGCCGCGGCCAGGATCGCGGCGAGCACGTCGCCGGCCTCGACCGACGGCAGCTGGTCGGGGTCGCCGAGCAGGACCAGCTGCGCGCCGTCGGCCACCGCCTCGGCCAGCTTGCACATCAGCGGCAGGTCGACCATCGAGGCTTCGTCGACCACGACGATGTCGAACGGCAGCGGGTTGTCGGCATGGTGGCGGAACGCGGGCGAATCGGGGACCACGCCGAGCAGGCGGTGCAGGGTACCGGCGGTGGTGGGCAGTGCGTCGAGCAGGGCCTGGTCGACCCCGGCGCCCGCCAGCATCGCGCTGGCGCGGCGCAGGCTTTCGGCCATGCGCTCGGCGGCGCGGCCGGTCGGCGCGGCCAGCGCGATCCGCGGTGTGGCACCGTCGGCCTGCGCGGCCGCGGCGATCCGCAACACCAGCAGGCGGGCGATGGTGGTGGTCTTGCCGGTGCCGGGGCCGCCGGTGACCAGCAGCAGCGCGCGGCGCAACGCGAGTGCGGCGGCGCGGGCCTGGCGGTCGCCGTCGCTGGCAGCGGGGAACAGTTGCGCGAACAGCGGGGCGAGCGTGGCCAGCTCGATCGGTCCAGCCGAGGCGGAATCGCCGGATCCCGGGAAACCGGACGTTCGTCTGTCGAGAGCGTGCCGGGACGGCGGCGCAGGCGCGGATGCGTCGGCAGCAGCGATGGCATGCGCGCGCAGCGGCTGCGCGGCCAGCGCGCGCAGGCGCACGGCCAGGCGGCGTTCGTACTCGCGGTAGCGGCGCAGGTAGAGCAGGCCGGCCTCCAGCACCAGCGGCGCGTCGGCCGCCGCGGCCTGGTCCGCGTCGCCCGGCGTGGCCACCCAGCGGGAAGCGAAGAGGGCGTCGTGCCAGGCCTGCGGGTCGGGCCACGGCATCGCCGCATCGACCAGCCGCCACGGCCGTGCCGGATCGAAGCCGGCATCGCCCTGCGCGACCGCCAGCGAGGCTAGCGCCGCCGCGGCGAGCACCTCGTCGGGCGTGTCCGGGTCGAGCCGGCGCAGGCTCTGCGCCAGCGCGTCGTCGAGGGTGCGCAGTACGCCGGCCTGGGCGAGGGCGCGCAGCAGGCTCATGCGGCGGCCTCCTGCATGGGGCGTCCGAACAGCGCATCGAGCGCGTTGACCAGTTCCGGGGCGAAGCGCTGCGCATGGATGCCGTGCCCGTCGTGGCGGCCGGCGTCCAGCCCGCGGCAGAACAGGTAGCGGATGCCGCCGAAGTCGCGCGCGTAGTCGTACGCGTCGCCGAGGCGGAAGCGCAGCCAGCGGTGCAGGGCCAGGGTGTAGATCAGCGCCTGCAGGTCGTACTCGCTGTGCGCCATCGCCGCTTCCAGCGAAGCGTGGTCGTACGCCGGCAGGCGGTTGGACTTGTAGTCGAGCACGTACCAGCGCCCCGCGTGGCGGTAGGTGAGGTCGACCAGGCCGGTCATCAGCCCCTCCAGGCGCGTGCGCAGGCCGAAGCCGGCGCGCTCGCGGACCACGCCGTGCGCGTGCAGCAGGCGCAGCAGCGCATCGACCCGGGTCGGCTGCAGGGCGAACTGGAACTCGATTTCCGGACGGCGCTCGCCCGCCGGCACCTCGCACAGGCGCACGCCTTCGGGCAGGGCGACGGTGAGCGTGTGGCCGATCAGGCGGGTGGCCAGGACGATGCCGTCGTCGAGCTCGTCGGCCCCGTAGCCGCCGGCGCGCAGGGCCTCGGCGATGGGCGCGGCCTCTCCGGCCGGCACGGGCTCGCCTTCGCGCCAGCCGCGCCAGGCGGCGAAGTCGCAGTGTTCGAGCGCCGCGTGCAGGGCCACGCCGAAGCGGTTGCCGGAGAAGCGCGGGTCGAACGCCGCTTCGATCGTTTCGCCGGGCGCCGCGGTCGCCATCGCGGCATCGGTGGCCGCCGGTTCGTCGCGGCCGCTGGCGACCGGCAGCGTCGCCGCCGCCAGCGCGTCGGGCGCGCCGTCGTGGCCGGCGTCGGCGTTGGCCAGCTGGGTGAAGCTGTACACCCACCAGTCGTGCGCCAGCACACGGGAAACCTCCCGTGGCGCCGGCACCGCGGCGGCCGATTCGGGCGGCAGGCGCGGCAACGGGGCCAGCGGCAGGCCGGCTTCGAGCCGGACCGCAGGGTCGGCGGCGAGCACGGCGAGGTCGCGGAGCATCGGCGCCAGCGCGGTCCGGTCGTGGCCGACGAACGCGCCGGTGGCGATCCACAAAGCGTGCACGGCACGGGTCAGTCCGACGTAGAGCAGGCGCGCATCCTCGGCGCGCTGTTCGTCCTTCCATGCCGCCTCGGCAGCGCCCCAGCGCGCTTCGGCCAGGTCGCTCCGCCAGTGCAGGCAGCGGCCGTGGGCCGGGTCGTGCACGCTGCAGTGGCGGCCGGGCGCGGGCGCCTTGCCGGCGATGCCGGCGAACGGCAGGAACACGAGCGGGTACTCCAGGCCCTTGCTCTTGTGCAGGGTCACGATCTGCACGCGGCGCGCGTCGGATTCAAGCCGCAGCAGCTGGGCCTCGTCGTCCGGGTCGGCATCGGCGATGCGGCGACCGAGCCAGTCGACCAGGCCGTGCAGGCCGAGCGCGCGGGCCTGCGCTTCCTGCAGCAGCTCGGCCAGCTGCAGGAAGTTGCTGACCCGGCGCTCGCCGTCGACCAGGCCGAGCAGCGCTTCGCTGCGCGCGGCGCACAGTTCGCCGACCAGGGCCAGCGGTCCGCCGCGGCGCAGGCGCTCGCGCCAGGCCACGGCCTGCTGCTGCCAGTGGCGATGCGACCCTCCATCGTGCTCCAGCGCATCGATCCCGGTCGCGTCCACGCCGACGAGCACGGTGGACAGGGCCGCGCGCAGGCGGCCGTCGTCGGCGCCGTGCAGCAGCGCCAGCAGCAGGGCATGCAGCTCGCGTGCCTCGGAGGTGGCGAACAGGCTCTGCTTGCCGGCCGCCACCGCGGGGATGCCGGCCGCGGCCAGCGCCTGCTGGATGCGGCTGGCCTCGGCGTGGCTGCGCACCAGCACGGCGATGTCGCCGGCACGCACCGGGCGTACCGGTTCGCCGTCGCGCAGGGTGGCGGTGCCGGCCTGGCCTTCGGACAGCACCGCGTGGATCGCGGCCACGCAGGCGCGGGTGGCCAGCGCGCGCGAATCCTCGGCGCTGTGCGGCCTGGGTTTTCCGGTCTTCGGGTCGGGGGGTGGCGGCGGGGCCTGCCACAGGGTCAACGCGGGCGCGTCGGTGCCACCACGCTGGAAATCGGCGTCGCCGCGCGTGCCGCCGGGCGCGACGCGGTGGAAGGCGATGCGCGGATCGACGAAGGCGGCCCCGCCGGCCTGCGCGTACAGCGCGTCGATGGCGCGCAGCACGGACGGGCGCGAGCGGAAGTTGTGCGACAGCGGTGGCGCGGCCGCGGCCACCTCGCCGGCGGCCAGGTAGGTGTGCACGTCGCCGCCGCGGAAGCCGTAGATCGCCTGCTTCGGGTCGCCGATCAGGAACAGCGCCGGCGGCTGCCCGGCCATCGCCTCGCTGCCGCTGCCGAACACCCGGTCGAAGATCCGCCACTGGCGCGCGTCGGTGTCCTGGAATTCGTCGACCAGGGCGATGCGGTACTGCGCGCGCAAGGCCGCCGCCAGCGCCGGTCCCTGCGCGCCGTCGAGCGCGTCGGCGACGCCGTCGATCAGGTCATCGTAGGTCTGTACCCGCTGCTGGCGCTTGAGCACCGCCAGGCGCGCGCGGGCATCGGCGCGGACCCGGTGCAGCAGGGCGATGCGGCGGCGGGCGACCCATTCCACCTGCGCCTGCAGTGCGTCCATGTACGGCGGCACGAGCACGCACAGCGGTGAATCGGGGGTACGCCCGGCGTGGGTCTTGTTGGTCTTGGCCTGCAGCGCCCCGGCGGTGAGCCGGCCGATCCGCTCGTCCAGCGGCGCGGCGTAGTCGCCGGCCTCGCACCAGGCCGACAGCTGGGTCCACAGCAGGCGGATCCAGTCGGCACGGTAGCTGTTGCCATTGAGCACCTTGGCCTCGACCGCGGCCAGCAGCGCGGCGAGGAAGTCGTCGCCGTGGGCGCGGAAACCCTCGGCCAGCGCCTGGCCGGCCGCGTGCAGGCGCGGCGCCGGATCGGGCGGCAGCGGCGCGTCGGGCGGCAGCAGTCCGATGTCGCCGAGCAGCGCGCGCAGGTCGTCGGCCAGGGCGTCGGGGCCTTCCTTCCACAGCGCGGCCAGGTCGTCGGCCGCGGTGGCGTCGGCGGCATGCGCCCGCCACAGGTCGGCGGCCAGCGCGTGGCGCAGCGCGCGGTCGTTGCCCAGCAGTTCGGGCGGGTCGAAGCCCTGTCCGCTTTCCAGCGCGTGTTCGCGCAGCACGCGCGCGCAGAAGCCGTGGATGGTGAAGATCGCGGCCAGGTCGGTTTCCAGCACGGCCTGGCGCAGGCGCGCGCGCAATGCCGCGTCGGTCTCGCCGCTGCGCTGGCGATGCGCCTGCAGCAGCTGGCGGGTGAGCGCGACGTCGGGCTTCTCGCCGTCGGCGGGCGGCGCATCGACCAGGTCCAGCGCCAGCTGCAGGCGCTCGCGGATGCGCTTGCGCAGTTCCTGGGTCGCCGCCTCGGTGAAGGTGACGGCGAGCACCTGGCCCACGCGCAGGCCGCGTTCGACCACCAGCCGGGCGACCAGCGTGGCCAGGGTGTAGGTCTTGCCGGTGCCGGCGCTGGCTTCGACCAGCTGCACGCCCTCGAGCGGGACCTGCAGCCAGGGATCGGCCGGGGTCGTGGCGGGCGCGCTCATGCGGCGTCCTCCTCGTCCTGCGCTGGAAGTTCCAGCGCTGCGTCGCTGGCGGCCTGCGCATCGCCATGGACCACCGCGCCGTAGACCGCATGGGCGAGGTCGGCGAATTGCCGCAGGGTGCCGGCGTCGGCGAACGGGTCGCGGCCGCGCAGGGCCAGGCGCAGGGCCTCGTCATCGCCCTCGGCCCAGCTGCGCGCACTGCCGCGCCAGCGGGCGGCGGCGGCACGCACGCCACGTGCCGGGTCGTCGGCAGTGAACAGTTCCCACGCGCTGTACGGAGCGAACGGAAGCGGCCGGCGCAGGCCTTCGTCGCGCAACGCGAGCAGGCGGGCGAGCGCGGCGCGGGCACGCGCCTGGCCGATCGGCTCGCGCGGGTGCGGGCCGATGCCGTTTTCTTTCTCATGGAACTCGACGAACGGGCGTGGGTCGCCGGCGGCCTGCGCCAGCAGCCAGTCCAGCCCGCTGCGGATCGTCGAGGGGCCATTCGGCGCGCCGAAGCGCAGCCGGGCGTACCCCTGCGGCCAGGCATCGGCCAGGTGCCCATGAATGCGCACGCCGTCGATGTCCACCGAAAGCGGCAGCGACTGCGCCTGCTCGTTGCCGCGCCACTGCGCGAAGGCGTGCGCGTACGGCCGCACCTCGTTCGCCACTCCGGCCAGCGCGCGCCGGCCGGACGGTCCCGACGGCAACAGGCCGCGTGCGCGCAGCGCCGCGTACAGCGCGTCGGCATCGGCGCCAGCGAGCAGCGCGTCGAACACCGCGCGCTGCAACGCACTGCGCTCGCGGCCGCGCGCGGGCGCCTGCAGCGGTTCGATGTCGTCGCCCGCCTCGTCCAGTTCGGCCAGGCGCAGGCCGAGGCGCTGGCGCAGGAACTGCCCGGCTGGGCGGGCGAGGAAGCGGCGCAGTTCGTCGAGCGACAGTTCCCCTGCGTCGTCCGCCGGCGCGGCGAGCGCGGTGGCGGCGTCGAACCACGGCGCCAGCCCGTGGCGCGCGCCGGACAGGCGGCGGGCGGCGGCATGCCACGGTGCGCGGTAACTGAAACGACGCGGGTCGGGCGCCTCGCCGCCACCGAACGCGGCCGGCGAGAACGGCTGCAGCGGATGGCGCAGGACCAGCGCCCCGGCCACCTCTTCCTTGCGCTTCGTGCGCTGCGGGTCGTCGAAGGCGACGTGGTGGTCGGCGGCGGCCGACAGCAGTTCGGCGACCAGCGCCGACGGTTCGCGGGCGCTGCCGTCGCGCGGGTCGGCGCCGAGCCAGCTCACGTAGAACACGTCCTGGGCCGAGGCGAACAGCTGCAGGAACAGGTAGCGGTCGTCGTCGCGGGTGGAGCGGTCGCCGTGGCGGCGGCGCTCGCTGCCCAGTTCGGCGGTGAGCCGGTTGAGCCCGGCGGCCGGGTCGCGGCGCGGGAAGTCGCCGTCGTTCATGCCGAGCAGGCAGATCACCCGGAACGGCAGCAGCCGCATCGGCACCATCCGCGCGAAGCTGACCCCGCCGGTGAGCAGCGGCGCGCGGGTGTCGGCCTCGCCCAGCACCGCGGCGAAATGCGCGCGCACCACGTCCGCGGCGACCGGCTGCTCGACCCCGGCGCGGGCGGCATCGCGGGCGAAGGCATCGACCAGCTGGCGCAGGCGGTCCAGCGCGCGCTGGGTGGCCGGCGCCGCCGGCGGACGGGGCAGCAGCGCGGCCAGCAGGTCGAGCAGGCGTTCGCGCCAGCGCGCCGGCGGCATCGCCTCGGCGAGCAGGCGTTCGTGGCGCGCGAGCACGCGCAGCAGGCGCAGCAGCGCATCGAGCGCATCCAGCGCGCTGCCTTCCAGTTCCGGCCAGGGTGCGACGACCTGCGTCGCGCCGGCGATGCCGGCATCGTCGCCGGTGGCGTGGCCGAGCAGCAGCCGGTCCAGCGCGAACTGCCAGGTGTAGGCGTCGTCGGCCGGCGCGCCGAGGCGGGCGCGATGGGCGGCGTCGATGCCCCAGCGCGCGCCGGCCGCGTGCAGCCAGCCGTGCAGGCGCTCGAACGCCGCCGCGTCGAGCCCGGCGGCCTGGGCCAGCGGCGGGCTGGCGAGCAGGTCGAGCATCTCCTCCAGGCCGAAGCGCGCCACCGGCAGCGCCAGCAGTCGCAGGAACACCTCGGCCAGCGGCTCGCCGGCCAGCGGGCTGGCGTCGGCCATCGCCCAGGGAATGGCCGCACCGCGCTCGTCGCTGCCGAACACGGCGTCCAGGTAGGGCACGTACGGATCGATGTCCGGCGCCAGCACCGCGATCTCGCGCGGTTGCAGCGGCGGATCGAAGCGCCGGCCCTCGGGGGAATCCGGCTCCAGCAGCGCGCGCAGGCGGTCGTGCAGCACCTGCAGCTCGCGCAGGCGGGTGTGGCAGGCGTGCAGCTGCAGGCTCGGATCGCCGGCGTCGACGGTGGCGCGCGGCGCGGCGGCCGGACGCGCGCGGCGATGGAACAGGTCGGCCTGCATCCGCCGCAGCAGGCTGTCGCGCAAACCGCCTTCGGCCAGGGTCGGGCCGGCCACGGTTTCCGGATCGGCATAGGCGGCGATCTCGCCGGAGGGGTGCACCACCTCGTAGCTGCCGAGCAAGGCCATGAAGTCGCGGCCGGCCGCGCCCCAGTCGCGCAGCAGCGGGTTCTCGCTGCCTTCGTCGCCGAACGGCTCGGCGCTGCCGGCGCGCAGGCGCGCACCGAGGGCCTGCAGGTCGCCCCAGTATTCCTTCGTCGGCGTCGGCAGGTAGAAGTGCAACGTGCCGACCCGGGCCTGGGTCGCCATCACCCGCAGCACGTCGGGCGAGACGTTGAGCGTGGCGAAGGCGAACAGGCGCGACGGCAGGCCTGATGGCACGCCCGGCGGAGGCGCGCCGCCGCCGTCGGCCGCCCCGAAACGGGCGAGGTAGTCCTGCAGCCGGCGCGCGCGGTGCTCGCGGCCGGCGGCCACCGTGCGCCAGAGGATCGCCTGCGGGTCACCCGGGTCGGCCCCGGCTTCCCAGCGCAGCAGCCAGTCGCGGCGCCAGGCCTGGTACTTCTCGAATACGCCGGCCAGCTCGCCAGCCAGCGCCCACGGCCGCAGCGGATCGTCGCCGGCCAGGTAGGCGGCCAGCGGCGCCAGCGGCGGGCGCGCCGGCAGTGCCGGATCGGTCAGCGCCGCGTACAGGCGCCAGTGCAGGGTCGCCGCCTCCAGTTCGTCCGCGGCCGGGCCGAGGTTGGCCGCCAGCGCACGGCCGACGAATTCGCCGGGGGTCAGGAACTCGAGGTTGGCTGCGACGCCGTAGCGCGCGGCCAGGGTCGCCTGCAGCCAGCGCCGCATCGCCACCTGCGGGATCAGCACCGTGTCCGGCGCGAGCAACGGCTGCCCCGGCGCCGGCGCGCGCAGCGCCTCGGCCAGCAGGCCGGCGAGCACGTCCAGCGAGTTGGAGTGGTAGAGGCGGAAGTCTGCGGCGGCCGCGGGCATCGGCCCATCTTGCCGCACGGCCATCGCAGGAGGCGAGACGCGCCAGCGGACGCCACCGTCGCGCCGTCGCCGCCGTGGATAATCGGGCCCCCAGCGGCCTGGATGCCCCGATGCGCGTGCCCGCCAACAACCTGCGATGGATCCTCGCCCTGGCGGTCGCCGCGGCGCTGGGCTGGTCGTTCTGGAAGAGCGCCGGCTGGCTGCAGCTGTGCGCGGGCCTGGCGGTGTTCCTGTTCGGCCTGCAGTGCCTGGAAGAGGGCCTGCGCCAGCTCGCGGGTGGCAAGCTCGAGCAGCTGCTGGCGCGCAGCACCGGCACGCCGCTGCGCGGGCTGGCGTTCGGCTTCACCGGCGCCACCGTGCTGCAGTCGAGCACGCTGGTGTCGCTGCTGACGATCGCCTTCATCAGCTCGGGGCTGATCCAGCTGGCCGGCGGCATCGCGGTGATCCTGGGCACCAACCTCGGCGCGACCACCGGGATCTGGCTGCTGGCGCTGGCCGGGCAGAACGTGAGCCTGTCGCCGGCGGCGCTGCCGCTGCTGGTGTTCGGCATGCTGGCGGGGGTCGCCGGGCCGCGGGCCAAGGCCGCCGGGCGGGTGGCGCTGGGCGTGGCCTTCATCTTCCTGGGCATCGACCAGATCCGCGCCGGCTTCGAGCAGGCGGGCGGCGGCATGGACCTGGCGGCGATGGAAGGCACCGGCGTGGCCGGCACGCTGCTGTTCGTGCTGGCCGGCCTGGCGGTGACCGTGGTCCTGCAGTCCAGCCACGCCACCCTGATGCTGACCCTGGCCGCGCTGGCCACCGGCCGGCTGCAGCTGGAGCAGAGCCTGGCCATCGCGATCGGCTCCAACGTCGGCAGCAGCGTCAGCACCGCCTTCGTCGGCATGCTCGGTGGCAACCGCAGCGGCCAGCGGCTGGCGCTGGCGCATGCGCTGTTCAACGTGGCCACCGCACTGGTGGCGCTGGTGCTGCTGGTGCCGCTGACCTGGCTGATGAAGACCCTGGCCGGGCTGGCCGGCTTCGGCGACAACGCGCTGCTGCAGCTGGCGCTGTTCCACACCATGTTCAACGGCGGCGGCGTGCTGCTGTTCTGGCCGTTCCAGCGCCAGCTGGCCGCGGCGCTGGAACGCTGGCTGCCGGAGCGGGTCGAGCAGGCGGTTCCCGCCGACGCCACCGCGCACCCGGCGGCGCCGCTGCAGCGCCTGCGCGCGGTACACCTC
The DNA here is from genome assembly GCF_041464125.1 of Pseudoxanthomonas fibrivorans. NCBI lineage: Bacteria > Pseudomonadati > Pseudomonadota > Gammaproteobacteria > Lysobacterales > Lysobacteraceae > Pseudoxanthomonas > Pseudoxanthomonas fibrivorans. The sequence goes on from NZ_JBGNUG010000001.1 coordinate 2,623,271, forward strand.
AGCGAGGTGGCGCTGGGCTCGGTCGACGCGGCCACCGCCGCCGTCGCGCAGGAACTGCGCCACCTGGGCCGGCTGAGCCTGGACGTGATCTGCCAGGCGCTGTGCCTGCCGGCGGCCCAGCTGGACGCCGACAGCCCCGATCCGGCACTGCTGGCGGGCGGCCCGGCCGACGGCGCCTGCTTCGACGCCGACCTGCTGTACCAGCAGCGGATCAAGGGCGTGTACGCCGACCTGCTGGCCTTCACGAGCCGGCTGACCCTGCCGATGGATGCCGCGCACCGCCAGGCCTGGGCGCGCAGCCAGGCCGCCGCGCTGCAGCTGGTGGAAGCGGTGAAAGGCGCCAAGCACCTGCAGAAGAACCTGGGCCGGCACCTGCACGGGCCGCCCTCGCCGGTGCGCGAGGCCTACCTGGCGCTGCGCGCGCAGCTGTTCTCGCAGATCCGCGCATTGCGGGCGATCGCACGCGAGCGCGGGGCCGGGACGGCGGCCGCACCGTTGGCCGCGCTCGACGCGGAAGCCGCGGCATTCGACGCACGCTTCCGCGAACACCTGTTCGAGCAGGTGCGGACGGGCGTGATCGACGGGCTGGATGCCGGCTCGCTGCTCAACGACCAGGGCTATACGGCGCGGATCTACGGCAGCCTGCGCGAGGTGATCGACGCGGCGGTCGCCGGCGGCCACGAACCCTTGGCCCGGGCATCCGGCACGGAGGCGGTCGCGGGCAGCTGAACGCGATCTCCGCGCCGCGCCGGGCCATGACCACCGTCACTCGCCGGCGCGCGCCTCGCCCTGCAGCATGCGCGGCGCCCGGATGGAGCGGCGCATGAACCGGTTAATTCCTGTACTCACCGGTTCAGTCGATGGGTTAAGATTCAGTTTGTCGTGCGCATGATGCGCCGTTTGCCACTCCCGCCTGCCACGGAAAGCACCTCCCCCGAATGTCCGCTCCGACCGCCAACGCCGTCGCCCTGCAGGGTGTCCGCCTCGACCGCGGCGGGCGCACGATCCTGCGCGACCTCGACCTGGTGGTGCCACGCGGCAGCATTACTGCGGTGCTCGGCCCATCGGGCACCGGCAAGTCGACCCTGCTGGCGGCGCTGACCGGCGAACTGGTGCCGGCGACCGGGCAGGTGCATGTGTTCGACCGGCCGGTGCCACGCCGCAGCCGCGAGCTGCTGGAGATGCGCAAGGGCCTGGGCGTGCTGCTGCAGGGCAACGGCCTGCTCACCGACCTGAGCGTGGCCGAGAACGTGGCCCTGCCGCTGCGCACCCATACCCGCCTGCCGGAACCGCTGCTGCAGCGGCTGGTGGCGATGAAGCTCAATGCGGTCGGCCTGCGCGCCGCCGCCGGGCTGTATCCGCGCGAGCTGTCCGGCGGCATGGCCCGGCGCGTGGCGCTGGCCCGCGCGCTGGCGCTGGATCCGCCGCTGATGCTCTACGACGAACCGCTGACCGGCCTGGATCCCATTGCCTCCGGCGTGATCATGAGCCTGATCCGGCGGCTGTCGCGCAGCCTGGGCCTGACCAGCATCATCGTCTCCCACCACGTGCACGAAACCCTGCCGATCGCCGACCAGGCGGTGGTCATCGCCAATGGCGGCATCGTCTTCGACGGCACGCCGGCCGAGCTGGAGGCCAGCGAAAACCCGCTCCTGCGCCAGTTCCTGCGCGGCGAGCCCGACGGTCCCATTCCCTTCGAAAGCGCGCCGTTCGACGGCGTCCGCGGCGCGGAGGTGGCGTGATGGCCTTCGCCGCCTCCGTGCAGTCGCTGGGCCGCGCCGGCCTGTTCTCGCTGTCGGTGTTGCGCGCCTCGCTGCCGACCCGCGACTTCTTCGCCGAGCTGACCCGCGAGATCTACAAGATCGGCGGCCGCTCGCTGCCGATCATCGCCGTGGGCGGCGCGTTCGTGGGCCTGGTGCTGACCCTGCAGGGCTACCGCACGCTGACCACCTTCGGCGCCGCCGACGCGCTGTCCACGCTGCTGGGCCTGTCGCTGTACCGCGAACTGGGCCCGGTGCTGACGGCGCTGCTGTTCATCGGCCGCGCCGGCAGCTCGATCGCCGCCGAACTGGGGCTGATGCGGGCGACCGACCAGATCAAGGCGCTGGAGCTGATGGCGATCGACCCGGTGGCCAAGGCGGTCGCGCCGCGCTTCTGGGCCGCTGTGCTGACCGTGCCGCTGCTGACCGTGTTCTTCTGCTCGCTGGCGATCAGCGCCAGCTGGTTCGAGGCGGTCAAGGTGCTGGGCCTGGACAACGGCACGTTCTGGGCCGCGCTGCAGGGCAGCGTCGATTTCTGGGACGACTTCGGCGTGGCGCTGCTGAAGTCGGCCGTGTTCGGCGGCACCGCCGCGCTGGTCGCCTCGTACGTGGGTTACCACGCCGAGCCGACCATCGAGGGCACCTCGGTGGCGACCACCCGCGCGGTGGTCAACGCCTCGCTGCTGGTGCTGATGCTGAACTTCGTGATGTCCGCGCTGCTGTTCCGCTAGCCCGTCCTCACGGTCCGCGCACGGTCCCGTGCCGGTAATGAGATCCCCGGGTGCCTGCGCACTCCGTTGCAATCCCGTTTAGACCGAATCCGATAGGTAATCCCCATGGCAATCCGTGGTCCCAGGCTCGAATTCGCGGTCGGCGCCTTCCTCGTCCTGGCGCTGGTGTCGCTGCTGGTGCTGGCGTTCGCCTCGACCAACCGCCAGTTCGGCTTCGGCGGTGGCAGCTACGAGCTCACCGCGCGCTTCGCCAACCTCGGCCAGCTGCGCCTGCAGGCGCCGGTGAAGATCGGCGGCGTGGTCGTGGGCCGGGTCGACCGGATCGAACTGGACCCGGTGAAGTTCGACTCGATCGTCACCCTGGCGATCGACGACCGCTTCAAGGACCTGCCCGCCGACACCTCCGCCGGCATCCTCACCAGCGGCCTGCTCGGCGAGAGCTTCATCGGCCTGCAGCCGGGCGGCGACCCGGAGGTGCTCGCGCCCGGCGACGAGATCGCCTACACCCAGCCGGCCATCGACCTGATCCAGCTGGTCGGCAAGTACATGTTCGGTGGTGGCGCCGGTGCCGGAGCACCGCCGCCGCCGCCGCCCCACGAACCGTCCCCCACGGAAGCGATACCGCAATGACCCGTCCGCTGATCCTCTCCCTCGCCCTGGCCCTGCCGCTGCTCGCGGTCGCGCCGGCCGCCGTCCACGCCCAGCAGGCCGCCCCGGCGGCGACCCCGGGCAAGCAGGTCGTCGACAACGGCACCCGCATCCTGACCACCCTGCAGGCCCGCCGCGCCGAGTTCCAGAAGAGCCCGGCCGCCCTGCGCACGTTCATCGACGGCGAGCTGCGCACCAGCTTCGACCGCGACTACGCCGCGCGCCTGGTGCTGGGCCCGCACGGCCGCGGCGCCAGCGACGCCGACATCCGCCTGTTCGCCGACGCGATGACCGACAACCTGATGCAGCGCTACGGCGCGGCGCTGGTCACCATCGAAGGCAAGCCGCGGATCCGGCTGAAGTCGGAGACTCCGCTGCCGGGCAACCGCGGCGTGAAGGTGTCCACCGAAGTGGTCCGCGAAGGCGGCAACCCGATCCCGGTCGACTACCTGATGCGCGACAACGGCGGCTGGAAGATCTTCGACGTGATGGTCGAAGGCGTGTCCTACGTGCAGACCTTCCGCAGCCAGTTCGACGCGCCGCTGCGGCAGAAGTCGATCGCCCAGGTCGCCGCCGACCTGCGCGCCGGCACGCTGCAGCCGCAGGCCGACGCCGATGGCGCACGCTGAGCGCGCGCCGGGCCTGTCGCTGCACCGCGACGGCCCGGTCCTGCGCGTGTCCGGGGCACTGGGCCGCGAAACGGCCACCTCGGCGTGGCCGTCGCTGCTGCCGCTGCTCGACGGCGCACGCACGCTCGACCTGGCGGGCGTGAGCCTGCAGGACAGCGCAGGGGTGGCGCTGCTGGCCGAAGCGGCCGCGCGTATCGCCGCGCAGGGCGCCCCGCCCCGACTCTCCGGCGCGCCCGCGGGCCTGGCCGACCTGTGCGCCGCCTACCGGCTGGACGCCACCCTGGACTACGCGGACCCTGCGCCATGACACGCCTTGCCCGGCTGCTCGCCCCCGTCCTGCTGCTGGCGCTGGCCGCCTGCGCGAGCGCGCCCAAGCCCGCGGCCGCCCCCGCCGATGCCCAGGCGCCGCTGGTCGGCGCCGCGACGGCGGAGGCCGTTCCGCCCGCGGCCGTGGATTCCGCCGAAGCCGGGCGTGCGGCGCCGGCCGATGCGTCGGCCACGCCGCCGGTCGACGGCACGGTCCCCGTCGACGCGACCCCCGCGGCGGCCGGCGCGCCGACCGCCGCCGAAGACGACTACGCCGCGCTCTACGGCGAGGCACCCGCGTCCGCCGCGCCGGCCGACCCGGCCTCGGGCGACCTGCCGCTGCGCGGGCCGCAGCCGTACGACCCCTGGGAGCCGATGAACCGCAGGATCCACGCGTTCAACAACGCGGTGGACCGCGCCGTCGCCCGGCCGCTGGCCCGCGCGTACGTGGCCGTCGTGCCGCAGCCGCTGCGGCTGGGCGTGACCAACTTCTTCGACAACCTCGGCTCGCCGCTGACCTTCGTCAACCAGGTGCTGCAGGGCCGGCCGCGCGACGCGGTCCAGACCCTGGGCCGGTTCCTGGTCAATTCCACGCTCGGCATCGGCGGCGTGTTCGACCCGGCCAGCGACCTGAAGATGAAGCGGCGCAGCGAGGACTTCGGCCAGACCCTGGGCATCTGGGGCTGGCGCAGCTCGCGCTACATCGAGCTGCCGTTCTTCGGCCCGCGCACCTTCCGCGACGTGGTCGGCCTGGCCGGCGACGCGCCGCTGTCGATGGTCCAGAAGATCGAGGAGGACCGGATCCGCATCGCCCTGCAGGGCGTGCAGCTGGTCGATACCCGCGCCCAGCTGCTGTCGCTGGACACCCTGCGCGAGAACGCGCCGGACGAGTACGCGATGGTCCGCGACGCCTGGCTGCAGCGGCGCACGTTCCAGATCGAGGGCGACCGCCGTCGCCGGCCGGCGCAGGGCGAGGAACTGCCCGACTACCTGCGCGAGGAGGACGAGCGCAATCCGACCGTGCCGGCCGACGCGATGCCGCTGCCGCCGCTGCCGGGCGGCTGAGCGCGGCGCGCGCCGCCGGAGTCCACAACGCGAAGGCCCGGGAGCGATCCCGGGCCTTTTTCGTTACACCGCCGATCAGGCCGCCAGCGCGGCGTCCACCGCTTCGCGCAGGCGCGGATCGTCGGCGGCGACGTCCGGGGCGAAGCGGGCCAGGATCCGGCCGTCGCGGCCGAGCAGGAACTTCTCGAAGTTCCACAGCACGCCCGGCGCGGGGTTGGGGGCGATGCCGAAACCCTCCAGCTTCTTGCGCATCGGGCCTTCGCCGGTGGCCGAGGGATGGGTGGAGGTCAGCGCGCGGTACAGCGGGTGGATGGCCTCGCCGGTGACGGCGATCTTGGCGAACAGGGGGAAGGTCACGTCGAAGTTCACCGAGCAGAAGCTGGCGATCTCCGCCTCGCTGCCGGGTTCCTGGCCCATGAAGTCGTTGGCCGGGAAGCCGAGCACCTCCAGGCCGGCGTCCTTCTTCTCGCGGTAGAGCTTCTCGAGCCCTTCGTACTGCGGGGTCAGGCCGCACTTGGAGGCGACATTCACCAGCAACCGGACCTTGCCGGCCCAGTCGCCGAGGGTGGCCGGGCGGCCGTCGATCGTGGTCAGCGGGAGGGTGTCGAGCGTGGCGGTCATGGCGGCGCGTCCGTGGGCATGGGCCCGCGATTATGCGCCGGCGCCACGCTCACTCCCGCGTGTCGCCCTCGTCTTCCGGTTCCGCGTCGTCCGGACCGAGGTCGCCGAGCAACGCCTGCGCCTGCTCCTGCCCCAGCGATTCCACGCCGCGCAGGCGGCGCTCGATGGTACGCGTCTTGCGGCTGGCGTCGCCCAGGCTCTTGCCGACGGTGTTGATCTGCTTCTCGGCCTTTTCCAGGATCCCGGCGAACTTGCCGAACTCGCTCTTGACCGCGCCGAGCAGGCCCCACACCTCGCTGGAGCGCTGCTCGATGGCCAGCGTGCGGAAGCCCATCTGCAGGCTGTTGAGCAGGGCGGTGATCGTGGTCGGGCCGGCGACCACGATCCGGTGTTCGCGCTGCAGCGCGTCGGTCAGGCCCGGCCGGCGGATCGTCTCCGCATACAGGCCCTCGGTCGGCAGGAACATCACCGCGAAGTCGGTGGTGTGCGGCGGGCAGACGTATTTCTCGCAGATGGATTTGGCCTGGACGCGGATCGCCCGTTCCAGCTGGGCGCCGCTGCTGCGCACCAGCTCCGGGTCGCCCTGCTCCTGCGCGTCGAGCAGCCGCTCGTAGTCCTCGCGCGGGAACTTGGCGTCGATCGGCAGCCACACCGGCACGTCCTGCGCGCCGCGGCCGGGCAGGCGCACGGCGAAATCGACCATCTCGCCGCCCTCCGGCCGCACCCGCACGCCGCGCGAGTACTGCTCGGCGGTGAGGGTCTGCTCGAGGATGTTGTCCAGCTGCACCTCGCCCCAGCCACCGCGCGTCTTGACGTTGGTCAGCACCCGCTTGAGGTCGCCCACGCCGGTGGCCAGCTGCTGCATCTCGCCCAGGCCGCGCTGGACCTGTTCCAGGCGTTCGGACACCAGCCGGAACGAGGAATCCAGGCGCTGGTTGAGCGTGGTCTGCAGCTTCTCGTCGACCGTCTCGCGCATCTTCTCCAGCTTCTGCGCGTTGTCGTCCTGCAGCGCGCGCAGCTGCTGCTCCAGGGTCGCGCGCATCTCGCCGATGCGCTGTTCGTTGCGCTGGGTCAGCTCGCGCAGCTGGGTCGATACGCCCTCGACGAAGCGCTGCTGCGATTCGCCGGCTTCCTGCCTGCCCTTGCGCGCGTCCTCGGCCAGGCTGTCGCGCAGCTGGTCCAGGCGGGCGTCGGTGCGCGTGCCCAGGTCGGCGAGGTGGCGGGCGAAGCCGTCGATCCGCTGGCCCTGGCCAGCGGCCAGGCCGTCCAGCTGCTGGCGCAGTTCCAGCCGGCCGTCGCGCTGTTCGGCGCGCAGGGCCTCCTCCAGCTGGCCGCGCAGCCGGTCCAGCGCGGCCTCCGGCCGCCGCAGCAGCAGGGCCAGCAACAGGGCCAGGACCGCCAGCAGCAGGCCGGCGAGCAGGTAGAGCAGGGCGGTGTCGGTCATCCCGACAGTCTAGCGACCGGGGTCTCAGCGGGCGCGACCGTGGCCGGGTGCACGGCGTTGCGTGGCTTCACACGGGCGCAATGGGGGCGCCGCGGACACTGGCCCGGCCATGGCCAGCCCCGCCCGCCACCCGATCCATCTCAAGCGCGCCTACGAGGAGATCGAGGCGGTCGACGGGCAGCGCCTGCTGGTGGACGGGATCTGGCCGCGGGGCTTGCGCAAGGAGGACCTGCAGGCCGAGGCCTGGCTCAAGGCGGTGGCGCCCAGCACCGACCTGCGGCGCTGGTTCGGCCACGATCCGGCGCGCTGGGACGACTTCCGCGAACGCTACTACGACGAGCTGGAAGCCCGGCCCGAGGCACTCGCCCAGCTGCGGGGCTACCTGACCCGGGGCCCGGTGACCCTGCTCTATGCGGCCCGCGACGAGGAGCACAACAACGCCGTGGCGCTGCGCGACTTCGTCCTGCACGGGCGCGGCTTCGCCCGCGGCTGACGCCCCAGGGGGGCAGTCCCGTCGGCCCCGCCAGCACGCTTCCCATGGTTTTGCTGCATTGCGTTGCGCCACACTCCGCGCTTCGCATTCCGCCCGGGACGTCCATGAGCTGGCTCCGCCGCAAGTCGATCGACACCATCACCCAGCACGAGGAAGGCCGCCGCCTGGTGCCGACCCTGACCTGGCCGCACCTGGTCGCGCTGGGCATCGGCGCGATCGTCGGCACCGGGATCTACACCCTGATCGGGGTCGGCGCGGACAAGGCCGGCCCGGCGGTGCTGCTCTCGTTCGTGGTGGCGGGCCTGGTCTGCGCCTGCGCGGCGCTGGCCTACGCCGAGATGGCGACGATGATGCCGGCGGCCGGCAGCGCGTACACCTACAGCTACGCGGCGCTGGGCGAAACCCTGGCCTGGATCGTCGGCTGGAGCCTGATCCTGGAGTACTCGCTGGTGGTCAGCACGGTGGCGGTGGGCTGGTCGGGCTATTTCGTCGGCTTCATGCAGTGGGCCGGGATCACGATTCCACCCGCGCTGGCGGCCGGGCCGCATGCGGGCGGGGTGATCAACCTGCCGGCGATCCTCATCACCTTCGCCGTGGCCGGCCTGCTGATCGCCGGCACCCGCGAGAGCGCCACGCTCAACGCGGTGCTGGTGGTGGTCAAGCTGATCGCGCTGGCGGTGTTCATCGCCATCGCCCTGCCGGCGTTCGATGCCGGCAACCTGCAGCCGTTCATGCCCTACGGGTTCCCCAAGTCGATGGGCGCCGATGGCGTCGAGCGCGGGGTGATGGCCGCCGCGGCGATCATCTTCTTCGCCTTCTACGGCTTCGACGCGATCTCCACCGCGGCCGAGGAGACCAGGGATCCCAGCCGCAACCTGTCGATCGGCATCATCGGCTCGATGGTCGGCTGCACCCTGATCTACGTGCTGGTCGCGCTGGCCGCGGTCGGGGCGATGAGCTACACCGTGTTCGGCCAGAGCGCCGAGCCGCTGGCGCTGATCCTGCGCGAGCTGGGCCACGGCCCGGCCGCGGCCGCGATCGGCATCGCCGCGGTGATCGCGCTGCCGACGGTGCTGCTGGCGTTCTTCTACGGGCAGAGCCGGATCTTCTTCGTGATGTCGCGCGACGGCCTGCTGCCGCGCTCGCTGTCGATGGTCAATCCGAAGACCGGCACGCCGGTGACGATCACCGTGTTCACCGCCGTGCTGGTGGCCGCACTGGCCGGCGTGGCCCGCCTGGACGAGATCGCCGCGCTGGCCAACGCCGGCACGCTGGTGGCCTTCATCGCCGTGTCGGTCTGCCTGCTGGTGCTGCGCAAGCGCGAGCCGCACCGGCCGCGCGGCTTCCGCACGCCGCTGGCCTGGGTGGTCGCGCCGCTGGCGATTGCCGGTTGCGCCTACCTGTTCTGGAGCCTGCCGCAGCGGACCCAGCTGTATTTCCTGGCCTGGAACGTCGTCGGCGTGGTGCTGTACCTGGTGTACGCGCGCCGCAACAGCCTGCTGGCCCGCCGCTGAGGTCGATACTCCAGCCCGGGAACGGGAAAGGGCGTCGTTACCGACGCCCTTCTTCTTTCTTCCGCCGACAGAAGGCCGGCTGCACGCGCGCCATCGCCCGCGACCTTCAGTCCAGCACGCGGCAGAACACCGCCTTGAGGTAGCGCGACTCGGCCACGTTGGCCAGGAACGGGTGGTCGGGGCCGGCGCCGGCCACCTTCAGCACCTGCACCGTGCGCCCGGCGTAGAACGCGGCGCGGCGCAGCATGTCCAGGAACTGCTCCTCCGACACCAGCCCGGTGCAGGAGAACGTGGCGAACAGCCCGCCCGGCTTGACCACGCCCAGCGCCAGCTTGTTCATGTCCAGGTACTTCTTGAGCGCGGTGATGACCTGGTCGCGGTCGCGGGTCATCTTGGCCGGGTCGAGGATCACCGCGTCGTACTGCTCGCCGCGGTTGGCCGCTTCGCGCAGCCACGGGAAGATGTCGGCCTGCACGAAGCGCGGCTTGACCCCGTTGAGCCGGGCGTTGCCCTTGGCGATCTCGATCACCGCCTCGTCGATGTCGATGCCGGTGACCTCCGACGCGCCACGCGCGGCCGCATAGACGGCGAAGCCGCCGGTGTTGCAGCACAGGTCGAGCACGCGCTTGCCGGCGACCTGCTGCGAGAACCACTGCCGGTTCTCGCGCTGGTCGGCGAAGAAGCCGGTCTTGTGCGCGCCGGCCGGGTCGGCGCGGAAGCGGATGCCGTGCTCGGTGATCACCGCAGGCTCCGGCGAGCCGCCTTCGCTGTAGACCGGGCGGTAGTCGAAGCTCTCCTGCTTCTGCACGTGCTCGTCGGCGAAGCTGTAGATGCGCGCGCCATCGAAGTGCCGGCGCAGCGCCGCGTAGATCCACTCGCGGTGGCGGTACATGCCGGCGCTGAAGAACTCCACCACCAGCAGGTCGTCGTAGCGGTCCACCACCAGCCCGGACAGGCCGTCGCCTTCGGCGTGGACCACGCGCCAGGCGTTGGAGACCTCGTCCAGCTTCAGCACGTCACGGCGCAGGCCGATCGCGTCGCCGATCTTGCGCTCGAACCAGGCCTGGTCGACGGCCACCGCCGGGTCGGTCTCGAGGATGCGCAAGGCGATGCGCGAGTGGCCGTTGTAGAAGCCACGGCCGATGAACTGGCCGTCGACGTCGAAGGCATCGACGATCTCGCCCGGCTTGGGCTTCTGCGGCGGCTTGTCGACCAGCTTCTGGAAGATCCAGGGGTGGCTGGAACGCCAGGCGTTCTTCAGCCGTACGGTGGGGTAGTGGGTATCCATGTGCGCATTGTAAGGGCCGGTGCCTGAGCCGGGCCGGTCGCGCCCGGCGGTTCGCGTGCCTCGGGATCCGGCACGCTTGCAGCGGAAACCGCGCCGGCGTGTCCGCGGACAGTCCTGCGCCATACCCGGGGGCACGGCGGAACACGCGCGCCGCCGGGCAAAACACGCGACAATGCGGGGGTTTCGCCGCCGCCGGCCGCCGTCGCGCCCGCGCACCGCCCCGGCCGTCCCCGTGCTGTCAGTCGATCCGTAGAGAGCCCCCGCAGACCATGTCGAACACGCCGAAGATCATCTACACGCTCACCGATGAAGCCCCGTTCCTGGCGACCCAGTCGCTGCTGCCGATCGTCCAGGCGTTCGCCGGCACCGCCGGGATCCAGGTCGAGACCCGCGACATCTCGCTGGCCGGCCGCATCCTGTCCCAGTTCCCGGACTACCTGGGCGATGCGCAGAAGATCGGCGACCACCTGGCCGAGCTGGGCGAACTGGCGACGAAGCCCGAAGCCAACATCATCAAGCTGCCGAACATCTCCGCCTCGGTGCCGCAGCTGAAGGCGGCGATCAAGGAGCTGCAGGCGCAGGGCTACCCGCTGCCGGACTACCCGGACGCGCCGAAGGACGAGAAGGAAAAGGACATCCAGGCCCGCTACGACCGGACCAAGGGCAGCGCGGTGAACCCGGTGCTGCGCGAGGGCAACTCCGACCGCCGCGCGCCGGCCTCGGTGAAGAGCTACGCGCGCAAGCACCCGCACCGCATGGGCCCGTGGAGCCGGGATTCGAAGACCCACGTGGCGCACATGGACGGCGGCGACTTCTACGGCAGCGAGCAGTCGGCCACCGTCGACCAGGCCGGCGGCCTGAAGATCGAGCTGGTCCAGGCCGACGGCAGGACCGTGGTGCTCAAGGAGAAGGTCGCGGTCAAGGCCGGCGAGATCGTCGATGCCTCGACCATGAGCCGCAAGGCGCTGGCCGCCTTCGTGGCCGCACAGGTCGCCGACGCGAAGGCGCAGGGCGTGCTGTTCTCGCTGCACCTGAAGGCGACCATGATGAAGGTCTCCGATCCGATCATGTTCGGCGTGGTGGTCTCGGAGTTCTACAGGGACGCGCTGGGCAAGCATGCCGAGGCGCTGAAGTCGGTCGGCTTCTCGCCGGACAACGGCATCGGCGACCTGTACGCACGGATCACCTCGCTGCCGGAAGCGCAGCAGGCGGCGATCAAGGCCGACGTCGAGGCCGCGTACGCCGCCGGCCAGGCGGTGGCGATGGTCAACTCCGACAAGGGCATCACCAACCTGCACGTGCCCAGCGACGTGATCGTCGACGCCTCGATGCCGGCGATGATCCGCGACTCCGGAAAGATGTGGAATGCCGAAGGCAAGCTGCAGGACACCAAGGCGGTGATCCCGGACCGCTGCTACGCCGGCGTGTACCAGGCGGTGATCGACGACTGCAAGGCGCATGGCGCGTTCGACCCGACCACCATGGGCAGCGTGCCGAACGTGGGCCTGATGGCGCAGAAGGCCGAGGAGTACGGCAGCCACGACAAGACCTTCCGCATCCCCGCCGACGGCAGCGTGCGCGTCACCGACGACGCCGGCCAGGTCGTGTTCGAGCACAAGGTCGAAGCCGGCGACATCTGGCGCATGTGCCAGACCAAGGACGCGCCGATCCAGGACTGGGTCAAGCTCGCCGTCAACCGCGCCCGCCTGAGCGGTACCCCGGCCGTGTTCTGGCTGGACAGCGCGCGCGCGCACGACCGCCAGGTGATCGCCAAGGTCGAGACGTACCTCAAGGACCACGACACCACCGGCCTGGACATCCGCGTGCTGTCGCCGGTGGAGGCGACGAAGTTCTCGCTCGAGCGCATCCGCCAGGGCAAGGACACCATCTCGGTGACCGGTAATGTCCTTCGCGACTACCTGACCGACCTGTTCCCGATCCTGGAGCTGGGCACCAGCGCCAAGATGCTGTCGATCGTGCCGCTGATGGCCGGCGGCGGCCTGTTCGAGACCGGCGCCGGCGGCTCGGCGCCCAAGCACGTGCAGCAGTTCGTCGAGGAAAACTACCTGCGCTGGGATTCGCTGGGCGAGTTCCTGGCCCTGGCGGCCTCGCTGGAGCACCTGTCCGAGCAGACCGGCAATGCCCCGGCCGGCGTGCTGGCCGCCGCGCTCGACCAGGCCAACGGCCTGATCCTGGACAACAACCGCTCGCCGGCGCGCAAGGTCGGCGAGCTGGACAACCGCGGCAGCCACTACTACCTGGCGCTGTACTGGGCGCAGGCGCTGGCCGCGCAGGACCAGGACGCGGGCCTGAAGGCCAGGTTCGCGCCGCTGGCCAAGGCGCTGTCCGAAGGCGAAGCGACCATCATCGGCGAGCTCAATAGTGCGCAGGGCAAGCCGGTCGACATCGGCGGCTACTACCACCCGGACCTGGCCAAGGCCGGCCCGGCGATGCGTCCGTCGGCGACCTTCAACGCGGCGCTGGCCGCGCTCGGCTGACCTGCGCGGGCGGACGGCGCCCGCAGTCCCGCACGGAAGCCACCCCCGACGCCCGGCAGCGATCCTGCCGGGCGTCGTCGTTCCGGCGTCAGCGGAACAGCGAGAGCACCGTGGCGGCCCGGCCACGGGGCCCCGCCGGGCGCGTGGTCGCACCGGGGGGCCGGCCATGCCCATGCGCCCCGGCGGCCGGGACCGGCCGGCCGCCGGGGTCCGCGGGCGCCTCGGGCCGGCTGAAGTGCCCGTCCAGAAACAGCAGTCCCTGGTACATCTGCGCCAGCTGGCGCAGCCACGGCCTCCACGGTGTGCGGTGCATCCTGCCGCTCCTTCCGCCGGCGCATCCGGCTTGAACGCGATCCAAGATAGGCTCACGATCCAAGCCGAAAAAGCGAAAGTTCCGCCAGCCAGCATTGAGGGATTCTCAAGATGAGTCGGCTTCCGCTGGACCAGGTCGATGCCTTCGTCACCGCCGCGCGGCTGGGCAACCTCACCCGCGCGGCCGAGCGCATGAACCTCACCGTCAGCGCGCTGAGCCACCGCATGCGCCTGCTCGAGCAACGGCTGGGGCGCAAGCTGCTCGCCCGCGGGCCGCGCGGGGTGGACCTGACGCCCGACGGGCAACGCCTGTTCGACGCCATCGCCTCGCCGCTGGCCACCATCGAACAGGCGCTGCAGCAGGCCACGGTGCGCAGCGACACCGCGGTGACGCTGAGCCTGATCCCGTCGATGGCCACCGCCTGGCTGGTGCCGCGGCTCCCGGCGTTCCTCGCGCGCCACCCGGAGCTCGCGCTGAACCTGCAGTCCTCCATCCACGTGGTGGATTTCGAGCGCGAGCCGGTCGACCTGGCGTTGCGGCTGGGCGGCGGCCGCTGGGCCGGGGTGCAGGCCGAGCGCCTGTTCGACGAGTCCATCGCGCCGATGGCCAGTCCTGCGCTGGTCGAGCGTCTCGGGACGCCGGCGCCGGACCGGCTGGGCGAGTGGCCGCTGCTGGGCGACCCGGCCGACCGCTGGAAGGACTGGTTCACCCGTTTCGGCGGCCAGCCGCCGGCGCGCTACGTCGCCCAGTTCGACGACACCGAAACGCTGCACCAGGCCGCCGTGCAGGGCATGGGCGTCGCATTGGCACGGTGGACGCTGGCCGAACCGCTGGTCCGCGCCGGCCGGCTGGTGCCGCTGACCGGCGAACGGATGCCGGCGGGCTTCGGCCATTACCTGGTCTACCCCGCGCGCAGCCTCGCCCATCCCGGCTTCGCCACCGTGCGCGCGTGGCTGCTCGAACAGGCCGGGCACGCGCCGCGCCCGGCAGCGACGCCATAGGCGGCGGCGCCCGGCCGGTCCGCCGCCCCGCCTATCATCCCGGCATGGACGGACAGACGCTCGCGCATGCCGTGGCCACCGGGGTGGGTGACGCCTTCGACGACTACCACGCGCGCTTCGCCGCGATCAGCCGGCGCGCGCAGCAGCGCTTCGAACGCCGCGACTGGGCCGGCGCGCGCGCCGACGCCGCCGAGCGCCTGGACCTTTACGACGCCTGCATCGACGAGTGCGGGCGCCGGCTGGCGGCGCTGCTGGGCACCCACGCCCATGACCGCGCGCTGTGGGGCGCGGCGCGAAGCGCGTTCGAGGCCCGGATCGACGGGCTGATCGACCTCGAGCTGTACAAGACCTTCTACAACACGCTGACCCGGCGCTTCTTCCGCACCCGCGGCGTCGACCCGGCGATCGAATTCGTCGCGCTGGACATCGAGCCGACCGACGCGATCACCCGGCCGGTCGCGCGCCACAGCTACGCGGTGTCCGAGCACCGGCCGACCGATACCTTCATGCGCGTGCTGGCGGACTACCGCTTCGCCGTCCCCTACGCGCACCGCACCCGCTGCGCCGCGGCGATCGCGGTGCGCCTGCAGGACGACCTGGCCCACTGGGGCGCGCACCCGGTGCGCGGCATCGAACTGCTCGACACGGTGTTCTACCGCGAACGGCGCGCCTACCTGGTCGGCCGGGTGTTCGGCGAGCACCGCTTCTCGCCGTGCGTGATCGCGCTGGTGCATGGCGACGACGGCATCCGCGCCGAGGCCGTGCTGACCCGCCGCGCCGACGTGGCCCAGCTGTTCGGCGTGTCGCGCAGCTACTTCCAGGCCGACCTGCCGACGGTGGGCGATGCGGTGGTGTTCCTGCGCACGCTGCTGCCGAACAAGCCGGTGGACGAGCTGTACACCGTGCTGGGCCGCGCCAAGCAGGGCAAGACCGAGCGCTACCGCAGCTTCTTCCGCTATTTCCAGCGCCATCCCGGCGAGCGCCTGGTCCGCGCCGAAGGCACGCCGGGCATGGTCATGGCGGTGTTCACCCTGCCGGGGTACCCGCTGGTGTTCAAGGTGATCCGCGACCGTTTCGCCTGGCCGAAGGCGACCACGCGCGACCAGGTGCAGGCGCAGTACGAACGGGTCTTCCGGCTGGACCGGGTGGGCCGCCTGCTCGACGCGCAGCCGTTCCGGCACCTGCGCTTCCCGCGCGCGCGCTTCGAGGCCTCGCTGCTGGCCGAACTGCGCGACAGCTGCGCCGGCAGCGTGACCGAGGACGGCGAGGACGTCGTGCTGTCGCTGTGCTACGTGCAGCGGCGCCTGCGGCCGCTGGACCTGTACCTGCGCGAGCAGACCGGCGAGGCGGTGCGCGAGGCGGCGCTGGACTACGGACAGGCGATCGTCGACCTCGCCCGCAACGACATTTTCCCCGGCGACATGCTGTTGAAGAATTTCGGCGTGTCGCGGCACCGGCGCGTGGTCTTCTACGACTACGACGAGGTCCGCGCGGTCGGCGAGTGCACCTTCCGCGAGTGGCCGCGGGCGCAAAGCTACGACGAGCAGGTCGCCGCCGAACCGTGGTTCCACGTGGCCGCGGAGGACGTGTTCCCCGAGCGCTTCGCGATGTTCATGGGCCTGCCGCCGCCGCTGGCCGCGGCGCTGGAGACGGTGCACGGACAGCTGTTCCGGCCGCAGTGGTGGTGGCAGCTGCAGGCGCAGCTGCGCGCCGGCGAATGGCCCGACACGCCGCCCTATCCGGATGCGCTCAGGCTGGCGTAAGCAGTGGCGCCCGGGGCCGCGGTGGCGCTGACGGGACGCGAACGCCCGCGTGCTAGGCTCGCCGCCACTTTCCGCTGACTGGAGCCCTGCGATGTCGATCCGCACCCCGCTCTCCCGCGCCTGCCTGCTGGGCCTGGCCCTGGCCGTCGCCGCGCCGCTCGCGCAGGCGGTCAAGCCCGCCGACAGCGCCACGCTCCCGGCGCCCGATGCCGCGCTGCAGGCGGCGATCGACGGCAGCTGGCGCGATCCCGCCAACACGCCGCGCGACAGGTTTCGCCACCCGGGCCAGACCCTGGCGTTCTTCGGCATCAAGCCGGACATGACCGTGGTCGAGATCACTCCCGGCGGCGGCTGGTACGCGGAGATCCTCGCGCCGTACCTGGCCGGCAAGGGCGAATACGTCGCCGCGATCGTCGACCCGGCGGCATTCGAGGCCGGCAAGCAGCGCGACTACTACCAGCGCGGCAAGGACGGCCTGGCGAAGAAGTTCGCCGCGGCGCCGGCGCAGTTCGGCAAGGCCACCGTGGTCGGCTACGACCCCAAGGCGCCCTCGTTCGGCGCGCCCGGCTCGGCCGACATGGTCCTGACCTTCCGCAACGTGCACAACTGGCGCAGCGCCGGCCAGGCCGAAGGCATGTTCAAGGGCTTCTACGACGTGCTCAAGCCGGGCGGCGTGCTCGGCGTGGTCGAGCACCGCGCCAGGGCCGACGTGCCGGCGGACGACAAGAGCGGCTACGTCGGCCAGGACCAGGTGATCGCGCTGGCGAAGGCCGCCGGCTTCGAGCTCGCCGCCAGCAGCGAGGTCAACGCCAATCCGCGCGACACCCGGGACCATCCGAACGGGGTGTGGACGCTGCCGCCGTCCAACAACCACCCGAAGGCCGACCGGGCCAAGTACGAGGCCATCGGCGAAAGCGACCGCATGACCCTGCGGTTCGTGAAGAAGGCCGCCGGCGCGGGAACCAGGTAGTGCGGTGAAGGCACGCCGTGCCGCGCCCGCGGGCCGGCGCGGCGACGCCCGACGCAGCCGTTCCGTCCCGCTGCCCTCTTCCCTCCCATGGACCGACGCGGATTCATGTCGTTGCTCGCGGCGGGCGCGTCGGCCCTGGCCCTGCCCGTTTCCCACGGAACCACGCCCATGTACGGACTGATCGGAAGGATTCGCGCCGTCGCCGGCCAGCGCGCGGCGCTGGCCGCGATCCTGCTCGAAGGCACGCGCGCCATGCCCGGCTGCCTGAGTTACGTCATCGCCGAGGATCCGGCGGACGACGACGCCCTGTGGGTCACCGAGGTGTGGGACAGCGCCGCCAGCCACCAGGGCTCGCTGGCCCTGCCGTCGGTGCAGGACGCGATCGCCCGCGGCCGCCCGCTGATCGCGGGCTTCGATTCGCGCACCGAGACCCGGCCGCTCGGCGGCCACGGCCTCGCCTGAGGTCCGCCACGGGCGATGCTGGTCGCGTTCAACAAGCCCTATGGGGTGCTGTGCCAGTTCACCGACCGCTCGGTGCCGCCGCGTCCGACGCTGGCCGGGTTCGGCCTGCCGCCGGACGTGTACGCCGCCGGGCGCCTGGACCATGACAGCGAAGGCCTGCTGCTGCTCACCGACGACGGCGCGCTCGCGCACCGCCTGACCGATCCGCGGCACAAGCAGCCGAAGACCTACTGGGTCCAGGTCGAGGGCGAACCCCGGCCGGAACAGCTGCAGGCGCTACGCGAGGGCATCGTGCTCAACGACGGGCCGACCCTGCCGGCCGAGGCGCGGCGCCTGGATCCGGCGCCGACGCTGTGGCCGCGCGAGCCGCCGGTGCGTTACCGCAAGACCGTGCCGGACGCGTGGCTGGAACTGGTGATCGGCGAGGGCCGCAACCGGCAGGTGCGGCGCATGACCGCGGCGGTCGGCCTGCCGACGCTGCGGCTGGTGCGCGTGGCGATCGGCCCGTATCGCCTGCAGGCGCCGGACGGCGCCTGGCTCGCGCCCGGCCATTGGCAGCCGGTCGACGGCGGGGGCCGCCCTCCGCATGGCCGGATCCCGCGTCGCTAGGAAACCCGCGCGGACGCATGCGCCCGCGCGGGCGGCGTGCCGTCAGACCGTGGCCGACGGGCGCCGCGTGCGGGTGGCGCGCGCGCGCGTCGCCGCATTGCCGTTGCCGCGCGCGACGCGGCGGGCCTCGCCGTCGATCGGCGCGTTCTGCGCCTGCTCGCGGCGCTTGCGGTACAGCACGTAGGCCAGCACGCCGGCGCCGACCACCGCGGCGGCCGTGGCCACCGCGACCGGATGCCGGCGCACGGTGCCGCGGGCGACGTTGAAGCCGGCCTTGGCCGCGCCCAGCGCGGCGCCGGTGCGGATCCACTGTTCGGCGCCGATGCCGGCGTCGCGCAGGCTCGAACCGGCATGGCGCAGGCCGGCCCCGGCCTGTTCGGCCAGTTCCAGCGCGCGGTCGGAAATGATCGTCAGCTTGCTCATGGGGGATCCCCGTCGGGAGGTGGGAGACGCCGCCAGTGTCGATGACGGCATGTCGACGATACGTCAGGGATGGGGCCTCCAGGCCGTGGTGCGCGGCCGTGCCACGGCAGGC
Organism: Pseudoxanthomonas fibrivorans; assembly: GCF_041464125.1. Taxonomy (NCBI): domain Bacteria; kingdom Pseudomonadati; phylum Pseudomonadota; class Gammaproteobacteria; order Lysobacterales; family Lysobacteraceae; genus Pseudoxanthomonas; species Pseudoxanthomonas fibrivorans. The sequence continues at coordinate 2,641,921 of NZ_JBGNUG010000001.1, forward strand.
GTTCATGCGCGGCGGCGGGCTGGCGGGGAGCGCTCCCGCCTCGCGCGGCCGCCAAACCGCGGGCAGGCAGGGCCGTGCGGCCCGCCCGCCGGTGCGGGCGCTCGGGCTCAGGTCCCACGTGGTTTCGCCCGGTGGGTCGCGGTCGCGCTCCACGGGTCTTCCGGCCAGGGATGCCGGGGGTACCGCCCCTTCATCTCCTTCTTCACTTCCGGATAGGTGCGGTCCCAGAAGCCCTTCAGGTCGCGGGTGACCTGCAACGGCTTGCCGCCGGGCGAAAGCAGGTGCAGCAGCACGGGCACGCGGCCATCGGCGATCCGCGGCGTGTCGGCCAGCCCGAACAGTTCCTGCAGCTTCACCGCCAGCACCGGCGGCTGCGGCAGGCCGTCATGGTCCAGCGCGTATTCGATCCGCCGTTCCATGCCGGAGGGCACGGTGATGCGCACCGGCGCGAACCGGTCCAGCTGCTGGCGCGCGTTCCAGTCCAGCCTGGATTTCAGCGCCTCGCCCAGTTCCTCTTCCGGCAGCGCATCCAGGCGGGTCTTGCCGGCGAACGCGGGCCGCAGCCAGGCGTCGAGCGCGCCGGCCAGCGCCGCGTCGGCCACGTCGGCCAGCGCCAGCTCCGGCATCCAGTGCCGCAGCGACACCACCCGCGCCTGCCACTGGCGCAGGCCGTCGGTCCACGGCAGCGCGTCCAGGCCCAGTTCGCGCACCGCGTCGGTCAATGCCTGCGCCGCCTGCGCCGGATCGACGCGGCCGGCGGGCCGGCTGTCGAGCACGATGCGGTCGAAGCGCGACTCGCGCCGCGCGACCAGCGCGCGCCTGTCCGGGTCCCAGAACGCACCTTCGCACTCGACGAACCGCCCCGGAAAGTCCGCGCGCAGGCGCGCCTCGTCGACCGGCGCGGCGCGCAGCAGCAAGGCGTCGCCGCGGGCCTCGAAGCGCAGCTCGCTGGCCACCAGCCACGGCTCGCCACGCAGCGCACTGTCGTCGAACAGTTTCGCGGTACGGCCGTTGGCCAGCTGGTAGCGCAGCGGGTCGGCCGGGTGCCGCGCCGCGATCCGGTCCGGGAAGGCATGCGCCAGCAGGTCGCCGAGTTCGTGCGCCTCGATCGTCGCCGGTGGCGCGGCATCGCACCGCAGCCGGCGACGCCACTGTTTCGCCGCCGCATCGATCGCCGCCAGGGCCGAACGGCTGGCATCCGCTGGCATCCGCCCGCCGCGGAACGCGGCCAGCGCCCGCCAGCGCCCGGCCAGCGCATCGCTGCGGCTGCGCAGCGGGTCGCGCGCCTCGAGCAACGCGGCGAGGTCGGCCGCCAGCGCCTGCCCGCGGCCATCGCGTGCGGCCAGCAGCATCGCCGCCAGGCGCGGGTGCGTGCCCAGCGCGAGCATGCGCCGGCCGGCCGGCGCAAGACTGCCGGTGTCGGTCAGCGCGCCGAGCCGCTGCAGCAGTTCGCGCGCGGCGGCCAGCGCGCCGGGCGGCGGCGGATCGACGAAGCGCAGCGCATCGCTGCCCCAGGCCGCCAGCTCCAGCGCCAGCCCGGCCAGCTCGACCTGGGCGATTTCCGGCCGGCGCTGCGCTTCCAGGCGCTGCGATTCCGGCCACAGGCGCCAGGCCACGCCCTCGGCGACGCGGCCGGCGCGGCCGGCGCGCTGGTCGGCCGATGCCTGCGAGATCGCGACCGCATCCAGCCGCGAGAAGCCGCTGTTGGGATCGAAGCGCGGTTCGCGCGCCAGGCCGCTGTCGATGACCACGCGCACGCCGGGCAGGGTGACCGAGGATTCGGCGACGTTGGTGGCCAGCACCACGCGCCGGCGCCCATCCGGTGCCGGCTGCAGCACCCGCGACTGCTGCTCCACCGGGAGCTCGCCGTGCAGCGCCAGGATTTCCACGCCCGCCGGCAGGTCGGCCGCTTCGAGCGCGGCCTGCACGCGCGCGATCTCGCGCTGGCCGGGCAGGAACACCAGCACGTCGCCCGGATGGCGCGCCAGCGCGTCTTCCGTGGCCCGCCGTGCCTGCGCTTCCGTCGATTCCTCGCGCCGCGCCGGGAAATGCCCGACCTGCACCGGAAAGCTCCGGCCCTCGCTGGACAGCCGCGGCGCGTCGAGGAAGCGCGCCAGCCGTTCACCGTCCAGGGTGGCCGACATCACCACGATGCGCAGGTCGTCGCGCAGCTGCGCCTGCACGTCCAGCGCCATGGCCAGGCCGAGGTCGGCCGACAGGTGGCGCTCGTGGAACTCGTCGAACAGCAATGCGCCGATGCCTTCGAGCAGCGGGTCGTCCTGGATCATCCGGGTCAGGATGCCTTCGGTGACCACTTCGATCCGGGTCCTGGCGGAGACCTTGTTCTCGAAGCGGATGCGGTAGCCGACGGTGCCGCCGACCTCCTCCCCGAGCTGGCGGGCCATGAAGCCGGCCGCGCTGCGGGCGGCGACACGGCGTGGCTCGAGCATGACGAGGCGGCGGCCCTGGAGCCACGGCGCGTCCAGCAGCGACAGCGGCACCTGGGTGGTCTTGCCGGCGCCGGGCGGCGCTTCCAGCACCAGTCGCGGATGCGCGGCCAGGCTGTCGGCAATCGCCGGCAGCAACGGCGAGACCGGAAACGAAGGGGCGGGGGGCATGCTCATGCCCGGCAAGGATCGGCGATCGCCGATCCCGCCGCCAGAAGGCCGCGCGTCAGCGCGCCGGCGCGCCGATCGCGCGCAGCAGGTCGGCGTTGAAGCGCGCCGGATCCTGCACCTGCGGCGAATGGCCCAGGTCCGCGTACTCGACCAGGGTCGCGCCCGGGATCGCCCGCGCCGCGCGCTTGCCCAGCTGCGTGTAGTCGCCGAGGGTCGGGCGGATCGCCTCCGGGGCGGCCGCCTTGCCGATCGCGGTGCGGTCGTGGAGGCCGATGAACAGCGTGGTCGGCACCGCCAGTTCCGGCAGTTCGTACACCACCGGCTGGCTGTAGACCATGTCCGAGGCCAGCGCCTGGTGCCAGGCCACGGTCTGTCGGCCGTCGCCCAGGTACATGCCCGCCTGCATCCGCGCCCAGCGCTCGAACTCCGGCGTCCACTGGCCGGCGTAGTACACGTCCATCTGGTAGCGGCGGATGCTGTCGAAGGTCGTCTTCAGTTCGCCGGCGTACCACTGGTCGATGCTCTGGTACGGCACGCCGACCGCCTTCCAGTCCTCCAGCCCGATCGGCGCGACCAGGGCCAGGTGCTCGACCGCGCCGGGATACATCAGCGCATAGCGCGTGGCCAGCATGCCGCCCATCGAGTGGCCGACCACGATGCTGCGCGCGATGCCGAGCGAGTCGAGCAGGGCGCGGGTGTTGGCCGCCAGCTGGGCCAGCGAATACTGGTAGCCGTCCGGCTTGGTCGACTTGCAGAAACCGACCTGATCGGGGGCGATCACCCGGTAGCCCGCGTCCGCCAGCGCGCCGATGGACCGATCCCAGGTGGCCGCGCAGAAGTTCTTGCCGTGCAGCAGCACGACGGTGCGGCCGTTGGCGGTGCCCGTGGGCGCGACGTCCATGTAGGCCATCCGCACCGGCGTGCGCTGCGAGGTGAAGGCGTACTCGCGCACCGGATGCGGATATTCGAAGCCCTCCAGGCGCGCGCCATAGGCCGGCGCGTCGGCCGCCGCGGCCTGGGCCGCCGCGAGCGCGCACAGCATCCCGATCATGTGCCTGGCCTTCCTCATCATCGCTCCGTCGCTGCCGTGGGGGAGCCGACACTCTACAATCCACGCCCTCAACGCTTCCCCACCGTCCCGCATGCACCTGGTCGACATCGGCGCCAACCTCACCCACGACAGCTTCGACCGCGACCGCGACGCGGTGCTGGCCCGCGCCCGCGAGGCCGGGGTGGTGCAGATGGTGGTCACCGGCGCCAGCCGCGAGCACTCGCCGCTGGCCCTGCAGCTGGCGCAGGCGCACCCGGGCGTGCTGTTCGCCACCGCCGGCGTGCATCCGCACCACGCCACCGAGTACACCGACGAGTGCGACGCGGAGATGCGCGCGCTGCATGCGCATCCCGAGGTGGTGGCGGTGGGCGAGTGCGGGCTGGACTACTTCCGCGACTTCTCGCCGCGGCCGGCGCAGCGCAGGGCGTTCGAGCGCCAGCTGCAGATCGGCGTGGACACCGCCAAGCCGCTGTTCCTGCACCAGCGCGATGCGCATGCCGACTTCATGGCGGTGATGAAGGACTTCGACGGGCGCATCGGCCCGGCGGTGGTGCACTGCTTCACCGGCACCCGCGAAGAGATGTTCGATTACCTGGACAACGACTGGTACATCGGCGTCACCGGCTGGCTGTGCGACGAACGCCGCGGCCAGCACCTGCGCGAACTGGTGCGGCACATGCCGGCCGACCGCCTGCTGGTGGAAACCGATGCGCCCTACCTGCTGCCGCGCACGCTCAAGCCGATGCCGAAGGACCGGCGCAACGAACCGGCCTTCCTGCCGCACATCGTCGAGGAACTGGCCCGCGACCGGGGCGAGGCGGCGGCGGCGGTCGCCGCGCGCACGACCGCGAACGCGCGCACGTTCTTCCGCCTGCCGGGCTGACGCCGGCGGTTCAGGCGGCGAGCGCCGCGCGTGCGGCCTCGTAGGCCTGCAGGTGGCTCCATGCCGCTTCCAGCCGGGGCACGGCCAGGCCGGCACGGTGCGCGCGGTGGACCATGTCGCCGACGATCTGCAGCGCCTCGACCCGCGCCCCGGCCTGCAGGTCGCGCAGCATCGAGGCGGTGACGGTGGAGCCGGCGCGGGTCAGGTGGGCGCGTGCGGTCGCCCTTTCATCGTCCGGCACCGGCTGTCCCTCGGCGGCCGCGACGGCCAGGCATTCGTCGTGCAGCGCCGCCATGAACCCTTCGCCGTGCTCGGTGGCGACAATGGCCCCGACGCTGCCGCGCATCAGGCAGGTGCCGGCCGCCAGCGCGGCGAGGAAGCTGAACTTGATCCACTGCGCGCGCGCGATGTCCGGCGCGAACAGGTGGTCCACGCCCGCCGCCGCGCAGGCCGTGGCCAGCCGTGCCAGCACGCCGGTGTCGGCATTGCCGGCGCGCAGGCCGAAGGTGATCGACGCCGGGCGAGCCATGTGCAGGACTTCGCCATCGGCGCCGAGCGTGGCGCTGATGAAGCACAGGCCGCCGAGTACGCGCGCCCGGCCGAAGCGCGCATCGAGCGCGTCGTAGTGCAACAGGCCGTTGAGGATCGGCAGCACCGCGGTACCGGGGCCGACCGCCGGGGCGATCGCGTCCATCGCGCTGTCCAGGTCGTAGGCCTTGCAGCTGAGCACCACGAGGTCGAACGGCGGCAGCGTGCCGAGCTCGTCGCTCGTGACCGCGGCCACCGCCAGGTCCGCGTCGCCCAGCGGGCTGCGGATGCGCAGGCCGCGTTCGCGCAGCAGCGCCGCGCGTGCGGGCCGCACCAGGAAGGTCGCGTCCGCGCCGGCCTGCGCCAGGCGCCCGCCGAAGTAGCCGCCGGTGCCGCCGGCGCCGAGCACGAGCACGCGCATGGCTCAGCTGCGCAGGCCCACGCCGCGCCGCAGCAGCCACAGCGCCAGCGCCGACAGCGCGGCGGTGAAGCCCAGCATCAGCGCGTAGGCGATCCACAGCGGCACGTCCGAGGTGCCGAGCAGGCCGAAGCGGAAGGCGTTGACCATGTAGAAGATCGGGTTGGCGTGGGTCAGCGCCTGCGCCCAGCCCGGCAGCAGGGTCACCGAATAGAACACGCCGCCCAGGTAGGTCAGCGGGGTCAGGATGAAGGTCGGCACGATCGCCACGTCGTCGAACTTCTTGGCGTAGACCGCGTTGACGAAGCCGGCCAGCGAGAAGATCGTCGCGCCCAGCAGCACCGTGGTGAACGTCACCAGCGGGTGCGGTACCCGCACCGGGGTGAAGAACATCGCGATCGCCAGCACGATCACCCCGACCATCAGCCCGCGCAGCACCGCGCCGGCGACGTAGCCGCCGAGGATCACCCAGTTGGGCATCGGGCTGACCAGCAGCTCCTCGACGTGGCGGCCGAACTTGGCGCCGAAGAACGAGGAGGAGATGTTGCCGTAGCTGTTCTGGATCACGCTCATCATCACCAGGCCGGGGACGATGAACTGCATGTACGAATACCCGCCCATGTCGCCGATCTTCGAGCCGATCAGGCCGCCGAAAATCAGGAAGTACAGGGTCATGGTGATCGCCGGCGGCACCAGCGTCTGGCCCCAGATGCGCAGGATCCGGCGCACCTCGCGGCGCACGATCGTGCCCAGGGCGACCCAGTTGCGTGCGGTGTCGCTGCGCACCGGTGCGCTGGCGGTGTCGACGTCCTGCTTCATGCGGCCTCCCGCTGCGAGCCGGTCAGGCGCACGAACAGCTCTTCCAGGCGGTTGCTCTTGGTCCGCATCGAACGCACGCGGATGCCCGCCGCCTCCAGCGCGGCGAACACGCGGTTGAGGTCCATCGCCCGCGGCATGTCCAGGTCCAGGGTGTGGTGGTCGAGCGCGGTGAGGGTGGTGCCTTCGATCACCGGCAGCTGCGCCGGCAGCGCGCCGTCGATGTCGAACAGGAAGCCTTCCACGTCCAGCTTGGCCAGCAGCGCGCGCATCGGCCCGGATTCGACGATCGTGCCGCGGTCGATGATCGCCAGGTGCCGGCACAGGCTCTCGGCTTCCTCGAGGTAATGCGTGGTCAGGATGATGGTGGTGCCGGCGGCGTTGATCTCGCGCAGCACCCGCCACATGTCGCGGCGGATCTCGATGTCCACCCCGGCGGTGGGCTCGTCCAGGATCAGCAGGCGCGGCCGGGTCATCATGGCCCGGGCGATCATCAGCCGCCGCTTCATGCCGCCGGACAGGGTGCGGCTCATCACCCGCGCCTTGTCCCACAGGTGCGCGCGGCGCAGCTCGGCCTCGGCCATCGCCTCGGCTTCCTCGCGCGGGATCCCGTAGAAGCCGGCGTAGTTGACCAGGATGTCGAACGGCTGCTCGAACAGGTTGAAGTTGATCTCCTGCGGCACCAGCCCGATCAGCCGCATCGCATCGCTGCGCCGCGCGACCAGGTCCACGCCGAACACCTCGACCGAGCCCTCGCTGAGGTTGACCAGCGAACTGGTGATGCCGATCAGGGTCGACTTGCCGGCCCCGTTGGGGCCGAGCAGGGCGAAGAAGTCGCCGGGGGCGACGTCGAGCGAGACGCCCTTGAGCGCCTGCACGCCGTTGTCGTAGGTCTTGCGCAGGTCGCGCACGCGCAGCGCGGGGACCGCTGCCTCGCCGTGGGAAGTCATGGACGCCTTCGCGCCGTGGACGGCGCCTGTTCTTGGGCTGCGGCTATTATAGGCCGCCGCCGGGTGCGCTCCCGGCCACACACCGTTGCGAAAAACGCCATCGTGCCCGTCCAGTTCCCGCTCCGCCTCGTCGACCGCCGCATGCTGGCCCCGACCATCGGCCACTACGTGCTGGCCCGCGACGACGGCCAGCCGCTGGACTTCATCCCCGGCCAGTTCATCCAGATCCATTTCGACTACGCCGACGGCACCCCGGCGCGACGCAGCTATTCGCTGGCCACCATCCACGACCATGCGATGGGCCCGGGCGAAGCGGTGGAGATCGCGGTCAGCCACGTCGCCGGGGGCGCCGCCACCGCGCTGTTCGAGGGCCTTTCCGTCGGCGACCGGGTCAGCGCCAGCGGCCCGTACGGCCGTTTCTGCCTGATGCCCGGGGACCGCAACCGCCGCTACCTGCTGATCGCCACCGGCACCGGCGTGACCCCGTACCGCTCGATGCTGCCGGTGCTGGCGCAGCAGATGGCCGAGCGCGACCTGGAGGTGGTGGTGCTGTGCGGCGCGCGCACGCCGGGCGAACTGCTCTACGCCGACGACTTCCGCGCCTTCGCCGCGGCGCACCCGCGGTTCCGCTACATCCCCTGCCTGTCGCGCGAGATGCCGGCGCCGGATTCGCCGCTCGCCCATGCCGATGCGCGCCACGGCTACGTGCAGCAGCAGCTCGAGGGCTTCGCGCCCGACCCGGCGGCCGACATCGCCTACCTGTGCGGCAACCCGGACATGGTCGATGCCTGCTTCGAGGCCCTCAAGGGCCATGGCCTGCCGATCCCGCAGATCCGGCGCGAGAAGTACGTCAGCAACAAGTAGGGTCGCGGCCACGGCGCGCCGACCGGCCCGGCCCCGTGCGGGGTGTGTAAAGGGTGCTTGACAGCTCGCCCGCCGGCCGCCTATGGTCTGTCAAGCTTCCTTGACACAGGATCGGGCATGGAACCGGTATCCCCGCAGCGTCGTGGCGCAGGCGCAGGATTCGTCGGCGTGGGCCTGGCCTTCGTGGCCATCGGGACGACCGCGCCGCAGCCGGCACTGCTGGGCGTCGGCGTGGCGTTCCTCGGCCTGGGCATCGGCCGCCTGCTGGGGCGGGGGAAGGCGCGATGAAGCGCGCCGCGCCTTGGCTGCTGCTGGCCGGCGCCGTCCTGTGCGGCGCCGGCGCCGCCATCCTGCCGCGGATGCTGTCCGGCCCGGTGCCGGGCTGGCTCAACTACCTGCTTGTCGTGCTCGGCCTGGTCCTGGCCTTCGTGGCCTTGCTGCGCTGGCAGCTGCCGGAAGCCTGCGACACCGCGCCCAGTCCCCTGCGCCGCCGCTACAGCCGCGAACTGATGCTGGCGATGGGCGGCTACGTGCTGGTCCTGTTCGCCTCGATCACCCTGCTGCGGCACGTCGAGGCGCCGGCGCTGCGGGCGATGGTCGCGCTGCTGCCGGTGCCGCCGATCGCGCTGGCGCTGCGGGCGATGGTCCGCTACATCCGCGACGTCGACGAGATGCAGCAGCGCATCGAGCTCGAGGCCGTCAGCCTGGCGACGGGTTTCATCTCGCTGGTGTACATGTCGGCCGGCTTCCTGCAGGCGGCGCGGGTGATCGACGTGCCCGCATCCGCCGCGCTGATCTGGCTGTTCCCACTGGTCTGCTTCACCTACGGCCTGGCCAAGGCCGTGGTCTCGCGACGCTACCGTTGAGCCGCCGCCGATGAACAACCGGCTGCGCGAACTGCGCGAGGCACGCGACTGGTCGCAGGGCGTCCTCGCCGAACGGCTGGACGTGTCGCGGCAGACCATCAACGCGCTGGAAACCGGCAAGTACGATCCCAGCCTGCCGCTGGCGTTCCGCATCGCGCGCCTGTTCGGCCTGCAGATCGAAGACGTGTTCATGCCGGACTGATGCCGGCACCGCTCCGTTCCACCTTCCCACCCACCCACGAGGGGCTGTTTCGATGATGTCCCGCACGACCCGCCATCTCCCCGCCTTCGCCGCGCTCGCCGCCACGGCCGCGCTGCTGGGCGGCTGCGATTCCGCGCCGGCGCCAGAACCGGCCACGTCTTCCACCCGCCACTACGGCGCCATCGCCTTCGAACCCTGCACGCTGGCCAGCGGCATGTCGGCCGGCAACGTGCAGGCGCAATGCGCGAGTTTCGAAGTGCCCGAGAACCGCGAGGCGCCGGACGGGCGTCGGATCCGCCTCAACCTGGCCTGGCTGCCGGCGACCGAGGAGGGCTCGGCCAGCGAGGACCCGGTGTTCTTCCTCGCCGGCGGCCCCGGCCAGTCGGCGGTGCAGGTCTGGCCCCAGCTCGATGCGGCCTTCCGCGACGTGCGCAAGCAGCGCCACGTCGTGCTGGTGGACCAGCGCGGCACGGGTGGCTCCAACCTGCTGGCGTGCGCGCCCGGCGGGGAAGGGGACGATCCGCAGGCCACCGCGACGCCGGATGCGGCCGCGATCGCCGACTTCGCCGGCCGCTGCGCCGCCGAGGTGGCCGGGCGCGCCGACCCGCGCTTCTACACCACCACCGACGCCATCGCCGACCTGGACGCCGTGCGCGAGGCGATCGGCGCGGCGAAGGTCAACCTGGTCGGCGGCTCCTACGGCACGCGGGTGGCCCAGCAGTACGCCAGGCGCTATCCGCAGCACGTGCGCAGCATCGTCCTCGACGGCGTGGCACCCAACGACCTGGTGGTCGGCGGCGAGTTCGCGCACACCTTCGAGGACGCGCTGAAGCTGCAGACGGCGAACTGCCGCGAGTTGCCCGCGTGCGCGAAGCGCTTCCCGCAGGACGCGCGCGCCCAGCTCGACACGCTGGTGGCGCGCCTGCGCGAAGCACCGGCCCAGGTCGACTACCGCGACCCCGCCACCGGCGAGAGCCGCAGCGGCACGGTCAACGCCGACACCGTCACCGGCCTGGCCTTCATGTTCTCGTACATGCCGCAGACCGCCTCGCTGCTGCCGCTGGTGCTGGACGAGGCCAGCCAGGGCCGCTACGCGCCGCTGATGTCGCTGCACGACCTGATGGGCCGCAACATGGGGGGCTCGATGGCGCGCGGCATGCAGTGGTCGGTGATCTGCGCCGAGGACGCGGACCGCTACCAGGAAGGCGGCGCGGAGGGCACCCTGCTCGGACCCGACGTGGCGCGCATGTTCTTCGCCGCCTGCGGCAGCTGGCCGCATGGCGGGCGTCCCGACGACTTCACCGCCCCGCTCACGTCGGACCTGCCGGTGCTGCTGCTGTCGGGCGAGTTCGACCCGGTGACGCCGCCGCGCTATGCCGAGCGCGTCGTGCAGACCCTGCCCAACGGACGCCACCTGGTGCTGCGCGGCCAGGCCCACGGCACCCTCGGCCTGGGCTGCATGCCGAAGCTGCTCGGCCAGTTCCTCGAATCGACCGATGCCAGGGCGCTGGATGCCGGCTGCCTGGACTCGATGACCTACGTGCCGCCTTTCACCAGTTTCAACGGATGGGAACCCTGATGCGCCGACACATTCCAGCGGGAGCCGCGCCATGATCCGCGCCCACGACCTGCACAAGAGCTTCAAGACCAAGACCGGCACCGTGAACGCGGTGTCCGGCGTCAGCTTCGAGGCGCACGACGGCCAGATCACCGGCCTGCTCGGGCCCAACGGCGCCGGCAAGACCACCACCCTGCGCATGCTCTACACGCTGATGAAGCCCGACCAGGGCCGGATCGAGGTCGACGGCGTCGACCCGGCGGCGGACCCGGTGGCGGTGCGCCGCGCGCTGGGCGTACTGCCCGACGCCCGCGGCGTGTACAAGCGCCTGACCGCGCGCGAGAACATCGCCTACTTCGGCCGCCTGCACGGCATTCCCGCCGCGCGCGTGGCCGAGCGGATCGACGTGCTGTCCTCGGCGCTGGACATGGGCGAGATCCTCGACCGCCAGACCGAGGGTTTCTCGCAGGGCCAGCGGACCAAGACCGCGATCGCGCGCGCCCTGGTCCACGACCCGCGCAACGTGATCCTCGACGAGCCCACCAACGGCCTGGACGTGATGACCACGCGCGCGATGCGCGAGTTCCTGCGCAAGCTGCGCGACGAAGGCCGTTGCGTGATCTTCTCCAGCCACATCATGCAGGAGGTGGCCGCGCTCTGCGATCGCATCGTGATCATCGCCAAGGGCCAGGTGGTGGCCGAAGGCACCGCCGACCAGCTGCGCGCGCAGACCGGCGAGGACAACCTGGAGGACGCCTTCGTCAAGGTGATCGGGTCGGAGGAGGGCCTGCACGCATGAGCATGCTGTCGACGATGTGGACCGTGATGCTGAAGGAGCTGCGCGACATCGGCCGCGACCGGCGCACGCTGGCGCTGACCCTGCTGCTCGGGCCGCTGCTGTTCCCCGCATTGATCCTGGGCATGGGCACGCTGGCCGAAAAGCGGGCCAGGACCCAGATCGACCGGACCCTGGAGGTGCCGGTCATCGGCATGGAGCGCGCGCCGAACCTGGTCGCCTTCCTCGCCACCCAGGGCATCAAGGCGGTGGAGGCACCAGCGGACCTGGAAGCGGCGTTGCGCGAGCAGCGCCAGGACGTCGGCCTGCGCATCTCGGAGAGCTTCGCCGAGGACTGGCGCGCGGGCCGGCCGGCGCTGGTGGAGGTGATGCTGGACAGCACGCAGCGCGACGCCAGCATCCCGGGGCAGCGGCTGCGCGGGGCGTTGGCGGCCTACAGCGGCCAGGTCGGCGCCTTGCGCCTGCTTGCGCGCGGCATGGATCCGTCGGTGGGCCAGCCGGTCAACACCGGCACGCTGGACGTGTCCACGCCCGAAGCCAAGCGCGGCCTGATGCTGTCGGTGATGCTGCCGTACTTCCTGATCATCACCGCCTTCCTCGGCGGCGCCGCGCTGGTGCTGGACGCCACCGCCGGCGAGCGCGAGCGGCAGACGCTGGAGCCGCTGCTGGCGACCCCGGCCGCGCGGGGCGCGATCGTCACCGGCAAGATCGTGGCCGCCTGCCTGCTCGGGCTGGTGTCGCTGCTGCTGTCCCTGCTGGCGATCAAGCTGAGCGCGCAGTTCGCCACCGGCATGGCCCGCACCCTGGACATGTCGATGCTGTCGATCGCCAAGATGCTGTTCGTGCTGCTGCCGATGCTGCTGATCGGCACCTCGCTGCTCACCTTCCTGGCGGCCGCGGCCAAGAGCCTGAAGGAGGCGCAGAGCCACATGACGTGGCTGATGCTGATGCCGATGATCCCGACCATGATGCTGATGGTGAACCCGGTGAAGACCCAGCTGTGGCAGTTCGCGGTGCCGTTCCTGGCGCAGAACCAGCTGCTGCTCAAGGTCATCCGCGCCGAGGTCATCAGCGCGCAGGTCTGGGGCATCTACCTGGCCAGCAGTCTGGGCCTGGCGCTGGTGCTGTGGATCGCGGCGGTCATGCGCTACCGCCAGGAGAAGCTGGCGATCTCGACCTGAGCTCCAGGCGGGCGACAGGCAAAAAAAGGCCCGGCGTTGCCGGGCCTTTTCTTTTCCGCCGCGGCAGCGGCTCAGCCGCCGGGGCTGAAGGCCACCGTGCGGCGGGTGGTGACCGGCGCGTCCACCGGTTCGAAGCGCCAGCGGCGGACCGCGTTGAGCGCTTCGCGGTCGAAGGTGCGGGCCGGGTTGGCGCGCAGCACGCGGGCCTCGGTCACCGAGCCGTCGGTACCCACGGTGAACTCGACCAGCACCTCGCCGGAGGTCCCGGCGCGCAGCGCGTCGGGCGGGTAGCGCGGGGCGGGCATGGCGATCGGACGCAGGCTGCGTTGCGCCGGCGGCGTGACCGGGGCGGCTGCCGGGGCGGCCTGCGGTTGCGCGGCGGCCTGGCGCGCGGCGGCTTCACGCTGCTCGGCCTCGCGGGCGGCGGCCTGGCGGGCGGCTTCCTGCTGCTGGGCCAGGCGACGGGCGGCTTCGGCTTCCGCCGCCTGCTGCTGGGCCTGCTGCTGCTGGGCCTGCGCGCGCGCCTCGGCATCGGACTTGGCCTTGGCGGCCTCGGCCTCGCTGCGCTGGGCCACGGCCTGCTGCGAGGTGGCGATGCTCTGCTTGATGCGCGGCAGCGCCGGGGCGGACTTGTCGGCCTTCTCGATCAGCGCGACCAGGCGCTGGGCCTCCTCGAACTGCTCGCGCGACACCGCCTGCTCGGCGGCGATGACGGTATAGGGCATCAGGTCGGTCAGCGCGCTGGACACCGACGCGTCGTCCGGCAGCTTGTCGCGCAGGGCCAGGTAGTACTCCATGGCGTTGTCGCCGGCCGGCGCGTACATCCGGTTCTCGCGCAGCGCCTGGCTGGCGGCCTCGCGCAGCTGGTCGGCCCCCATCGCCTGCACGGTGGCGGCGACAGCGGGTGCCGGCGGCGCGGCGGCCGGAGCCTGTGCCGGCGTGCTGGCGGCCGGCGTGGCGGCCGCCGGCGCGGCTTCTTCCTGCTTGGAGCAGGCGCCGAGCGTGGCGGCCAGCAGCAGGCACGCGCACAGCCGCGACTTCGGCGAAATCGTCATGGACAGCATTCGGTACTCCCCCGTGGAAAGCGTGTGGTACGGCCGATGGCGTCCCCTAGATCGCGCCATCTGCCCGGGATTGTCAACCGCGGAGGGGCGCGCCACAAGCGCCAGGGCCCGATCGTGCCCGCCCTGCGCCGATCCGGTCCCCGGTCAAAGCGTGACCGCGGTCATGTCGCGGTTCCGGCTACTTGCCGATGCAGAAGCTGGAGAAGATGTGGCCCAGGAGCTCGTCGGCGCTGGTCTGGCCGGTGATGGCGCCCAGGGCGCCGTGGGCCAGGCGCAGTTCCTCGGCGGCCAGCTCCATGTGCTCGACCGCCAGTTCGGCCGCCGCCGCCCGGGCATGGCCGAGGGTGGCGCGCACGCCGTCGACCTGGCGGGCGCGGGCGCTGAACTCGCCCTCGCCCGACTCCGGCGTGCCGCCGGCGGCCAGGCCCCGCAGCGCCGCGTGCAGCGTGTCCAGGCCCGCCCCGGTCAGGGCCGAGACCCGGACCTCGTCGGCGCCCGGCGGCGGGCCGGCCGGCGGAGCGTCGGCCAGGTCGGTCTTGTTGAGGATCCACAGGCGTGCCGGGACGCCGGCCGAAGCGGCTTCCAGCTCGGCACGCCCGGCCTGGGGGTCGCGGGCATCCAGCACCAGCAGGGCCACGTCGGCGCGCTGCAGTTCGGCATGGGCGCGGCGCATGCCTTCGCGCTCGATCGCGTCGCCGCCCTTGCGCAGGCCGGCGGTGTCGGAGAGTTCGAATTCGAGCCCGTCGATGCGCACCGTTTCGCGCAGCACGTCGCGGGTGGTCCCGGCGATGTCGGCCACGATCGCACGCGCATCGCCGGCCAGCGCATTGAGCAGCGAGCTCTTGCCGGCGTTGGGCGGCCCGAGCAGCACCGCATGCAGGCCGTCGCGCAGGCGGCGGCCGCGCTCGGCTTCGTCCAGCAAGCGGTGCAGGTCGTCGCAGAGCCCGTCCAGGTCGCGGCGCACGCCGGCGATGCCCAGGGTCTCGATCGGCTCGTCGACGAAGTCGATCGCCGCTTCCACGTGGATCCGCAGCCGCAGCAGGGTGTCGGCTGCGGCCTCGATCCGTTGCGAGAACGCGCCTTCGAGCGAGCGGCGGGCGGCGCGCGCCGCGCGCAGGTCCGCCGCGGCGATGAGGTCGGCGATGGCCTCGGCCTGGACCAGGTCCAGCTTGCCGTTGAGGAAGGCGCGTTCGCTGAACTCGCCCGGCCGCGCCGGCCGCGCACCGAGCTGGCAGCAGCGCTCGACCAGGCGGCGCAGCAGCACCGGGCTGCCGTGCGCCTGCAGTTCCGCCACGTCCTCGCCGGTGAAACTGTGCGGACCGGGAAAGGCGAGCGCGATGCCGTCGTCGATCGCCGCGCCGTCGGCCTCGGTGAAGACCGCCCGCGTCGCCCGCCGCGGCAGCAGCGCGCGGGCGCCCACCGCTTCGGCGATCGCCAGTGCGCGGGGGCCGGACAGGCGCACGATGCCGACCCCTCCCGCACCCGGAGCGGTGGCGATGGCGGCGATCGTGTCGTCGGCGGGGCGGGGGGGGCTCATGTCCGTCGAGTCTGGCACAGCAAAAACCCGCCGGTCAGGGCGGGTTTCTGCGGGAACGCCGGGGCCGGAGCGGTCACTTGGCCGGCGAAGCCTTCGGTGCCGGCTCGCCGTGGCGCTTCATCATCCACCACTGCTGCAGCAGGCCCAGCGCGCCGTTGGTGACCCAGTACAGGACCAAACCGGCGGGGAAGAAGGCCATCATCACGCCGAACACCAGCGGCATGAACTGCATCATCTTCTGCTGCATCGGATCCATGCCCGGGGCCGGCTGCAGCTTCTGGGTGAACCACATCACCGCGACGTTGATCACCGGCAGGATGAAGTACGGATCCTGGGCGGTGAGGTCCTGGATCCAGAGGATCCACGGCGCGTGGCGCAGCTCGACGGACTCGACCAGCACCCAGTACAGCGCCAGGAACACCGGCATCTGCACCAGGATCGGCAGGCAGCCGCCCATCGGGTTGATCTTCTCCTTCTTGTACAGCTCCATCATCGCTTCCTGGAACTTCTGGCGGTCGTCGCCATAGCGTTCCTTCAGCTGCTGGATGCGCGGCTGGAACTTGCGCATCTTGGCGAAGCTCTTGTACTGCGCCGCCGACAGCGGATACAGCACCAGCTTGACCAGCAGCACCAGGCCGATGATCGCCCAGCCCCAGTTGCCGAACAGGCCGTACAGGTGGCTCAGCACCCAGAACAGGCCCTCGCCGAGCACGGCGAGGATCGAGAACTGGCTGTAGTCGACCGCGCGTTCCAGGCCGGGCACCTGCTGGGCGCGGATCTCCGAGACCAGCTTCGGGCCGACGTACAGGCGCGCCTGGGTGGCGGCGGTGGCACCGGGCGCGACCAGGAGCGCATCGCCCAGCTCGCGCACGAGCGCGCCGCTGGCCGGCGCATCGAGCGAGATGGTCGACGGCTGCTGGCCTTCCGGAATCCAGGCACTGAAGAAGTGGTGCTGCAGCATCGCGATCCAGCCGCGTTCGGTGCGCTGGTTGACGTGGCCGTCCTCGAGATAGTCCTCGTCGAACTTGCGGCGCTGGTAGTCGCCGTTGTACCAGGCCGAACCGGTGAAGCTGAAGGATTCCGGCTGGGTGTAGCCGCGCTTGATCTGCGGCGGCTTGCGGATCAGCTGGCGGTAGATCTGGCCCTGCCACGGCGCATTGCCCTGGTTGGTCACCTCGTCGCGCACTTCCACGGCGTAGGAGCCGCGGGTCAGGGTGTAGGTGCGGCGGATGCTGACCCCGTCCGGTCCCTGCCAGACGAACGGCACCACCACCTGCTCCTGGCCATCGGCCAGCACGAACGCGCGCTCCGGACCGGCCGGCACGAAACCGGCCTGGTGGTTGGGTGCGGCGCCGCCGGCGCTGACCCAGCCCGCCTGGGCGGCGTAGAAGTGGGTCGGGTCGGTATCGAACAGCCGCACCGGGGCGCTGCCCGGCTGCCGGGTCTGCGGGAACTTCGGCAGGTCGGCCTGCAGCACGCTGCCGCCGTCCAGGACCAGGTCCAGCACATCGGTGCGCACACTGACCCGCGTGCCTGGTGCGGCCGGGGCTGCAGCGGCCACGGGCGGTGGCGCGGCGGTCGCGCCCGGCACCGCGGCGTCGCCGGCCGGCGCGGTGGTGGTGGCGGGAGCCGGCGCCGGAACGGCGGGCGAGGCGGTGGTCGCCGCGGCCGGCGTGGGGGCGGCCGGAGGCGCCGCCTGCTCCTTGCCCCATTCCATCCACAGCAGCATCGCCACCATCAGCCAGGCAAGGATCAGGAATACGCGGGTCTGGTTCATCGGGCAGGCAGGCTCGGCCGGTTCATGCGTCCGGCGGGGAAGAGGAAGTCGGGGACCGACTCTGCGAATGGGGCGAAGTGGCCGCCGGCATTGTGCCGCCGGCCGCGGGGACCGGCAATGCGCCGGCGCGGCGCAGCAGCCTCAGGTAAGCATCGATGATCTGCGCATTGCCGGCGCTGCCGGCCGCGGGGCGTGCCACCACGACATAGTCGCCGCCGGCCAGCTGCGGGCGAAGGTGGCGGGTCGTTTCGCGGAGGATGCGCTTGATGCGGTTGCGGCCGACAGCGCGCGGATCGACCTTGCGCGACACCGCCAGGCCCAGCCGCGGCGGCTGCGGGCCGGACGTCCAGTGCAGGCCGAGCAGGGGATCGCCGATGCGCCGGCCCTGCTCGAACACGGCGGCATATTCGGCGCGCAAACGAACCCGCGCGCTGCGAGGGAATCGCGCGCGCGGGTCGGAGGTCATCGGTGTTGCGGATCGCGGCGACCGGCGCTGCCCGGGGCAGGGCCGGACGGCGATCAGGCGCTCAGGCGCTTGCGGCCCTTGGCGCGGCGGCGCGCCAGGATCTTGCGGCCGTCGGCGGTCTTCATGCGGGCACGGAAACCGTGGTCGCGCTTGCGCTTGAGGTTGCTGGGCTGGTAGGTGCGCTTGGTGGCCATGGCGGCACTCGGCTTGTTCGGATCGAAAGAACCGGAAATTCTACGGGCCCCGGCGAGGCGGGGTCAAGCCGGGCGGCAAGCCATCGGCGGGACGCGCGGCCGGCGGCTGTGGATGCCCTGTGAGTAAGTCTTGGGAAACCCGGACCCGGATGGTAGGCTGGCCAGTCCGATTTCCGACCCTCGCGGTCGCACGCGAGGCTCCGGCGGCGCGGCGATCGCCCCACGAGCTTTGCCTTTCCGATGGATGCCTGGCCCCGTTGTCTGGAACGCCTCGAAGCCGAATTCCCGGCCGAGGACGTCCATACCTGGCTCAAACCCCTGCAGGCCGAGGAACGCGCCGACAGCGTCGTGCTGTACGCGCCCAACGCCTTCATCGTCGAGCAGGTGCGCGACCGTTACCTGCCCCGGATCCGGGAGCTGGCGCAGCACTTCGCCGGCCACCTGAACGTCGCCCTCGAGATCGGCTCGCGGCCCAAGGCCGCCGAACCGCTCCGGCCGGCGCCCGTCCCGGGCAGCCTGCCGCCGCCGGCGACCCGCCCGGCGCCGGCCGAGCCGTTCAACGGCAACCTCGATCCGCACTACACCTTCGAGAACTTCGTCGAGGGCCGCAGCAACCAGCTGGGCCGCGCCGCCGCCTGGCAGGCCGCGCTGCGCCCCGGCGACCGCGCGCACAACCCGCTGCTGCTCTATGGCGGCACCGGCCTGGGCAAGACCCACCTGATGTTCGCCGCGGGCAACGCGATGCGGGCGGCGAACCCGGGCGCGCGCGTGCTCTACCTGCGCTCGGAGCAGTTCTACAACGCGTTCTTCCGCTCGCTGCAGGAGAAGACCGCCGACCAGTTCAAGCGCCAGTTCCAGCAGATCGACGCGCTGCTGATCGACGACATCCAGTTCTTCGCCGGCAAGGACCGCACCCAGGAAGAGTTCTTCCACACGTTCAACGCGCTGTTCGACAGCCGCCAGCAGATCATCATGACCTGCGACCGCTATCCGCGCGAAGTCGACGGGCTGGAGCCGCGGCTGAAGTCGCGGCTGGCGTGGGGGCTGTCGGTGGCGATCGACCCGCCGGATTTCGAGACCCGTGCGGCGATCGTGCTGGCCAAGGCCCACGAGCGCGGCGCGGAAATCCCCGACGAGGTCGCTTTCCTGCTGGCCAAGAAGATGCGCAGCAACGTGCGCGACCTGGAAGGCGCCCTCAACACGCTGGCCGCGCGCGCCAACTTCACCGGGCGCACGATCAGCATCGAGTTCGCACAGGAGACCCTGCGCGACCTGCTGCGGGCCCAGCAGCAGGCGATCGGCATCCCGAACATCCAGAAGACGGTGGCCGACTATTACGGCCTCCAGGTCAAGGACCTGCTGTCCAAGCGCCGCACCCGCTCGCTGGCGCGGCCGCGCCAGGTGGCGATGGCGCTGACCAAGGAACTGACCGAACACAGCCTGCCGGAGATCGGCGACGCCTTCGCCGGACGCGACCACACCACGGTGCTGCACGCGTGCCGGCAGATCCGCAACCTGATGGAAACCGACGGCAAGCTGCGCGAGGACTGGGACAAGCTGATCCGCAAGCTGAGCGAGTGAGCCGGTGGATCAGGTGAGGTAGATTCTCCCGGAGATTACGGTGGGCAGGCGGGGGACGGGTTGGGGATAAGCCGGGGACAGATTCGGGGCTCCAAATCCATCCACAGCTTGTCCTGACCACGGAGAGGTTCTTGTCCGCAGCCTTTGACGCCCGGCATTTCGCTTTATAATCAATCAGTTGAATTAGTTTTCCACAGATCTTCGGCTCCTCCAGCACCACCTCTTTTAGATTTATTCCACATTCCTTTAAAGCGTAGAGGCACGGATTCCCATGCGTTTCACTCTGCAACGCGAGGCCTTTCTCAAGCCGCTGGCCCAGGTCGTCAATGTCGTCGAGCGACGCCAGACCCTTCCCGTGCTGGCCAACTTCCTGGTCCAGGTGCAGGGGGGACAGCTGTCGCTGACCGGCACCGACCTGGAAGTGGAAATGGTGGCGCGGGCCGCGGTCGAGGACGCCCAGGACGGCGAAACCACGATCCCGGCGCGCAAGCTGTTCGAGATCGTCCGCGCGCTGCCGGATGGAAGTCGGGTCACGGTCAGCCAGTCGGGCGACAAGGTCACCGTCCAGGCCGGGCGGAGCCGGTTCACGCTCGCAACGCTGCCGGCCAACGACTTCCCGTCGGTGGACGAGGTCGAAGCGACGGAGCGGATCGGCGTGCCGGAAGCTGGCCTGAAGGAACTGATCGAGCGCACCGCGTTCGCCATGGCCCAGCAGGATGTCCGCTACTACCTCAACGGCCTGCTGTTCGACCTGCGCGACCAGACCCTGCGCTGCGTGGCCACCGACGGCCATCGCCTGGCCCTGTGCGAAGCTCCGCTGGAGCAGACCGTCGCGGCCAAGCGCCAGATCATCGTCCCCCGCAAGGGCGTGACCGAGCTGCAGCGCCTGCTTGAGGGGGGCGACCGCGCCCTTGAGCTTGAGCTCGGCCGCAGCCACGTGCGGGTCAAGCGCGACGACGTGACGTTCACCTCCAAGCTTATCGATGGGCGCTTCCCGGATTACGAGGCGGTGATCCCGATCGGGGCCGAGAAGGAGGTGAAGCTGGACCGCGAGGTGCTTCGCGCGGCCCTGCAGCGCGCCGCGATCCTGTCCAACGAGAAGTACCGCGGCGTGCGCGTCGAGATCTCCCCGGGGCAGATGAAGATCAGCGCGCACAACCCGGAGCAGGAAGAGGCCCAGGAGGAAATCGAGGCCGACACCCGCGTCGACAACCTCGCGATCGGCTTCAACGTCAATTACCTGCTGGATGCGCTTGGGGCCTTGAGGGACGAGCACGTGGTCATCGCCCTGCGTGATGCCAACTCCTCCGCACTGGTGCGTGAGGCCAGCAGCACGAAGTGCCGGCACGTGGTGATGCCGCTGCGCCTCTGACGTCTGCCGGTGACGCTCATGTTCCACGTGGAACCCGAAAGACGCCCGGCTACCGCCGGGCGTCTGGCTATGGAATCCGCGCGATGCGGGTAACCCGCCTGTCGTTGAGGAACGTCCGCCGCTTCGACACCCTGGAGCTGCTGCCGGACCCCGGCGTGAACCTGCTCACCGGGCCGAACGGCGCCGGAAAGACCACGGTGCTGGAAGCCTTGCACCTGATGGCCTATGGACGCAGCTTCCGCGGGAGAGTCAGGGACGGCCTCGTACGGGAGCACGCCCCCGCGCTCGAGGTCTTCGTGGAATGGGAAGAAGTGGCCTCCACGGGCACAGTCTCCCATCGCGCCGGGCTCCGCCATTCCGGGCAGGAGTGGACCGGACGGCTG
Source organism: Pseudoxanthomonas fibrivorans (assembly GCF_041464125.1). Classification (NCBI taxonomy): domain Bacteria; kingdom Pseudomonadati; phylum Pseudomonadota; class Gammaproteobacteria; order Lysobacterales; family Lysobacteraceae; genus Pseudoxanthomonas; species Pseudoxanthomonas fibrivorans. The sequence continues at coordinate 2,663,026 of NZ_JBGNUG010000001.1, forward strand.
GACGGGGCCGACGTGAACCATCTGGGGCAGCTTTGTGCCGCCCTGGCCGTCGTCACCTTCGAGCCAGGAAGCCACGCATTGATCGCGGGGGGCGCGGAAAACAGGCGCCGTTTCCTGGATTGGGGGCTGTTCCACGTGGAACACCACTTCCTGCCGCTATGGCGGCGTTATGCACGCGCGCTGAAGCAGCGGAATGCACTCCTGAAGTCCGGGGGCGGTCCGGGCGGTCAGCTGGACGCGTGGGATCGTGAGTTGGCCGAATCCGGCGAAGGGCTGACCGCGTACCGCGAAAACTACCTCGCCGAACTGGCGCCGAGGGTGACTTCGGTGGCCAGCCGGCTGGGCCGCGACGTCGCCGTGCTCGATATCGATTTCCAGCCCGGCTGGCGACGCCAGGAACTTTCCCTGGCCGACGCCCTGCTGGTGGGGCGGGAGCGTGACCGCCTCACCGGGCATACCTCGGTGGGGCCCCATCGCGCCGATTGGGGCCTCAGATTCTCGGGGCTGCCCGGGCGCGAGGCGCTCTCCCGCGGTCAGACGAAACTTTCGGCCCTGTCTGTCCTGCTCGCCCAGGCTGCCGATTACGCCGCCAGGCGCGGGCACTGGCCGATCATCGCCCTGGACGACCTGCCCTCCGAACTGGACCGGGACCATCAGGCCCGGGTCTTGGACTTCCTCCAGGAACAGGCATCCCTGCAACTGTTCGTCACCGCCACCGAAGCCCCTGCTTTCCCCGCGGGACGGATGCGGGAAGCCCGCGTGTTCCACGTGGAACACGGCCAGATCGTCCCTGAATTGTCCACCCGGACGCGGTAGTCCGGTGGGGTATAATCGGGCACCAACCCTATAGCTAAGGTGTCGTGGCTCCGGCCTCGGCCCCGGCCCTGATTGCGGCGAAGGCATGAGCGAGCAGAACCCGAGTTCCACCCCTCCCGGCAACTACGACGCCAACAGCATCACCGCCCTTGAGGGACTGGAGGCTGTCCGCAAGCGCCCCGGCATGTACATCGGTGACGTCCACGACGGCACCGGCCTGCACCACATGGTGTTCGAGGTGGTCGACAACTCCGTGGACGAGGCCCTGGCCGGGCATGCCGACGACATCGTCGTGCGTATCCACGAGGATGGGTCGGTCGCCGTCTCCGACAACGGTCGTGGCATCCCGGTCGGCAAGCACGAACAGATGAGCCGGAAGCTCGACCGCGAAGTCTCCGCGGCCGAAGTGGTGATGACCGTGCTGCACGCGGGCGGCAAGTTCGATGACAACAGCTACAAGGTGTCCGGCGGCCTGCATGGCGTGGGCGTCAGCGTGGTCAACGCGCTGTCGCAGAAGCTGATGCTGGACATCTACCAGGGGGGCTTCCACTACCAGCAGGAATACAGCAACGGTGCGGCACAGGGCCCGCTGCGCCAGCTCGAAGCCAGCAGCCGTCGTGGCACCACGGTCCAGTTCTGGCCGTCGGTGAAGGCGTTCAACGACAACGTCGAATTCCACTACGACATCCTCGCCCGGCGCCTGCGCGAGCTTTCGTTCCTCAACTCGGGCGTCAAGATCACCCTGGTGGACGAGCGTGGCGAGGGCCGCCAGGACGTCTTCCAGTACGAAGGCGGCATCCGCAGCTTCGTCGAGCACCTGGCCCAGCTGAAGAACCCGCTGCATCCGAACGTGATCTCGGTGACCGGCGAGCAGAACGGCATCGTCGTCGACGTCGCGCTGCAGTGGACCGACGCGTACCAGGAAACGATGTTCTGCTTCACCAACAACATCCCGCAGAAGGATGGCGGCACCCACCTGGCCGGCTTCCGGGCGGCACTGACCCGCACCCTCAGCAATTACATCGAACAGAACGGGCTCGCCAAGCAGGCCAAGATCAACCTCTCCGGCGACGACATGCGCGAAGGCATGATCGCCGTGCTGTCGGTGAAGGTGCCTGACCCGAGCTTTTCCAGCCAGACCAAGGAAAAGCTGGTCAGTTCGGAGGTGAAGCCTGCCGTTGAAAGCACGTTCGGCGCACGTTTGGAGGAGTTCCTGCAGGAGCACCCGAGCGAGGCTCGCGCGATCGCGGAAAAGGTCGTCGATGCCGCCCGTGCCCGCGAGGCCGCGCGCAAGGCGCGCGAACTGACCCGCCGCAAGGGCGCGCTCGATATCGCCGGCCTGCCGGGCAAGCTGGCCGATTGCCAGGAGAAGGATCCGGCATTGTCGGAGCTGTTCATCGTCGAGGGCGACTCGGCGGGCGGCTCGGCCAAGCAGGGACGCAACCGCCGCAACCAGGCGGTCCTGCCGCTTCGCGGAAAGATCCTCAACGTGGAACGCGCGCGCTTCGACCGGATGCTGTCCTCGGCCGAGGTCGGAACCCTGATCACCGCGCTGGGCACCGGCATCGGCAAGGACGAGTACAACCCGGACAAGCTGCGCTACCACCGCATCATCATCATGACCGACGCGGACGTGGACGGATCGCACATCCGCACGCTGCTGCTGACCTTCTTCTACCGGCAGATGCCGGAACTGATCGAGCGCGGCCACGTCTACATCGGCCTGCCGCCGCTGTACAAGATCAAGCAGGGCAAGACCGAGCTGTACCTGAAGGACGACGCGGCGCTGGACACCTACCTGGCCAGCAATGCCGTCGAGAACGCCGCGCTGGTCCCGGCCACGAACGAGCCGCCGGTCAGCGGCGAAGGCCTGGAGAAGCTGCTGCTGGTGTTCGCCGGCGCACGCGAGGCGATCGCGCGCAACAGCCACCGGTTCGATCCGCTGCTGCTGGAGGCGCTGATCGACTTCACCCCGCTCGATGCCGGACATCTCGCGCGCAACACCGATGAACGCCACGAACTGGAAGCGCTCGAAGCGCGCCTCAACCGCGGCAAGCTCGGCAGTCCGCGCTTCGCCCTGAAGCTGCTTCCCGCGACCGAGAGCCGCCCGGCGGCGCTGCAGGTCACGCGCCGGCACATGGGCGAGGAGCTGCTGCAGGTGCTGCCCCTGTCGATCTTCGAAAGCGGCGAGCTGCGTCCGCTGCGCGATGCAGCGGCATTGCTCCACGGCCTGGTGCGCGATGGTGCGCAGGTGGCGCGCGGCGGCAAGTCGCAGCCGGTGACCAGCTTCGCCCAGGCGCAGGCGTGGCTGCTGGAGGAAGCGAAGAAGGGCCGCCAGATCCAGCGCTTCAAGGGCCTGGGCGAAATGAACCCGGAACAGCTGTGGGAAACCACGGTCAATCCGGACACGCGGCGCCTGCTGCGCGTGCGCATCGAGGACGCGGTCGCAGCCGACCAGATCTTCAGCACGCTGATGGGCGACGTGGTCGAACCGCGACGCGAGTTCATCGAGAACAACGCGCTGAAGGTCGCCAACCTGGATGTCTGATCCGGCCGGCGGCGAACCCGGCGGTCTTTCCGGGACGGCCACGCTGCCCACCGGCACCGCCCGCCCGGGAACGGGTCGGCTTGTCGGCGCGTTCCTGCTCGATATCGTCCTCGCCAGCCTCGTCCTGGTGGTGGCGAGCCTTGCCGCCGGCCTGGCCTGGGGCGCATGGCGGGTCGTGGAGGTCGTCCGCGAGAACGGCGGCCAGGTCCCGGCGGCGGCGGCCCTCACCGCGGCAATCGGTGAACCCGGCGCGCTGGCGCAGATGCTGATGGCCGCGTTCGGGATGTCCGCCGCGGCGCTGGTCCTCTATTTCCTGCGGCGTCCCGCCACACGGGACGAACGCGACCGGTCCCGGGCAGCGGCGAAGCGACGCTCGACCTGGGGCCTGAGCGTCCTCACCGGGGTCCTGGTATTCGCGGGCAGCGCCTTGACCGGGTATCTGATGCAACTGGCCGGGAGCGACCCGGTGCCGACCAACCTGGCGCTCGTCGAAGAGGCGGCCCGGCAGTGGCCCGTCGTGCTGGTGCTGTTCGCGGTGGTGTTCGCCCCTGCGTATGAAGAACTCCTCTTCCGGCGCGTCCTGTTTGGCCGTTTCCTGGCGGCTGGACGGCCATGGCTGGGCATCGTGCTGGCCAGCGTCGCCTTCGCGCTGGTCCACGAAGTGCCCGGACTGAGCGCGAATCCTCCGCTGGCCGTGGTGCAGCTCTGGCTGGTCTACGGCGGCATGGGGGCGGCGTTCGCGTGGCTCTACTGGCGTACGGGCACCTTGTGGGCGCCGGTCCTGGCCCATGCCTCGAACAACGCCCTGGCGCTGATGATCCACGGCCTGTCCTGAGCCGCGCTTGACGAAAAGTTAAGACGCCAGCGCGGACACTTCCGCCCAATGAACAGGCGGGGGATGTCCATGCGCTGGAAGCGGACGATGGTGGCGGCTGCACTGGCCCTTGGGCTGGCGGCGTGCGCGACGACGACATCTCCGACAGGCCGCACGCAGTACATGGCCTATTCGGACGGCGAGCTCAACCAGATGGGCGCGCAGGCCTTCAACGAAATGAAGTCCAAGAAGAAGACAGTGTCCGGCGGCCAGCAGAGCGCGTACGTGCAGTGCGTGGTGAACGCGCTCGTTCCGCACCTGCCGCCCGAATGGCGGAACCTGCCGTGGGAATCGGCGGTTTTCGTCGATGACACCCCGAACGCCTTCGCCCTGCCGGGCGGAAAAGTCGGCGTCAACACCGGCATGTTCAAGGTGGCCAGGAACCAGGACCAGCTCGCCGCCGTGATCGGCCACGAGATCGGCCATGTCTACGCGCGGCACACCAACGAGCGCGTGTCGCGGCAGAGCGCCACGTCCACCGGCCTGGCGGTGCTGGGCGCCTTGGCCGGTGCCCGGTATGGGCAGACCGGCTCGGACCTGGTCACCCAGGGGGGAGGCATGGCCGCGCAGGTCGGCCTGCTGCTGCCATTCTCCCGGACCCAGGAAGAGGAGGCCGACGAAATCGGCCAGCGGCTCATGGCGCAGGCCGGCTTCGACCCGGCCCAGGCGGCGACGTTGTGGCAGAACATGATCGCCGCCTCGCAAGGCGGCTCCCCCGAGTGGCTGTCCACGCATCCGGATCCGCAGAACCGGATCCGCGCGCTGGAGGCCAGGGCGCCCTCGCTGCAGCCGCTTTACCAGGCCGCGCGGGACGCCGGCCGTACGCCACGGTGCGGTTCCTGACTCCACCCGCAACGCGTATTTGGTGGCATTCCGAAAGAATCCCGGTTCTGTTAGCGTTGCCGACCCGGTTCACGCCCCGCCGACCGCGGTGGCCCGTACGAGGTGATCCAATGAAATTCCGCAGCAAGCATGCCGTCCTGTCGCTCTTCATCGCTGCCGCCCTCGGAGGCGTGGTGGTGGCAGACGCCTCCGCCCAGTCTTCGCGCTCGAGCAAGAAGTCCGAGAAGGCCGAGGTGATGTTCCCGGACGCCACCCGCCAGGAGCCGTCCGCGAAGAGCTCGACCAAGGCCGGCAAGAAGCTGCAGAAGCTCATCGACGCGTATAACGACAGCGACTTCCCGTTGACCCGCACCCTGGCGGACGAGGTCCTGGCCACCGAGGGCGCCAACAACTACGACCGCTCGCTCGCCGCGCAGCTCGCCGCGCAGGCCGCCTACAACCTGGACGATGCCGCGGGCGCGAAGAAGTACCTGCAGCAGGTGCTGGATCTCGATGGCCTGGACAACAACGGCCACTTCCAGTCCATGCTGATGCTGGCGCAGTTGCAGCTGGCCGACGACGAACTCGCTCCTGGCCTGGCGACGCTCGAGCGCTTCCTGACCGAGAGCAAGTCCAAGCGTCCGGACGACCTGATGCTGAAGGGCCAGGCGCTGTACCAGATGGAACGCTTCCAGGAGGCGATTCCGGTGCTGAAGCAGGCGGTCGAGGCGACGCCGGAACCGAAGGACAGCTGGATCCAGCTGCTGATGGCGTCCTATGCCGAGACCAACCAGAACGCGGAAGCGATCGCGCTGGCGGAACGCCTGGCAGCGAAGAACCCGGCCGACAAGAAGGCCCAGATGAACCTGGCTTCGGTCTACGCGCAGGCCGACCAGATGGACAAGGCGGCCGGAGTGCTCGAGAAGCTGCGCGCCTCGGGACAGCTCTCGGACGAACGCGAGTACAAGCAGCTCTACATCACCTACGCGAACATGGACGGACGCGAGAAGGATGTCATCGCCGTCATCAACGAAGGCATCCAGAAGGGTGCGCTGAAGGCCGACCACCAGACCTACCTGGCGCTGGCCCAGTCCTACTACTACAGCGACCAGATTCCGCAGGCGATCGAGAACTGGCAGAAGGCCGCCCCGCTGTCGAACGACGGCGAAACCTACCTCAACCTGGCCCGCGTGCTCTGGCAGGAAGGCCGGGTGGCGGAGGCCAAGCAGGCGGCCCAGCAGGCCCTGGCCAAGGGCGTCAAGAAGCCCGAGGACGCCAAGAAAATCATCAACTTGAAGTAGCTTCACGGAAAAGTGCCGGGCCCTAGGCACAGGGGCGCGGGATTGGTATATGCTTGGCGGTTCATGCGGTGTCACCCGCGAGAACCTGGGCCTCCTGCGCGGAAACGCGGGTGGCCCGGCCCCACACCTGAGTCATTAGGCGCATGGCTGAACAACTGGTTGTCCACAGGAACTACGATGAAACCGAAGATGCGGGCCTGAGCTGGCCGCGCATCATCGGTATTGCGTTCGTCATTGCGCTGCACCTGGCTGCGCTCATGCTGTTGCTCATTCCCGCCGTGGCGCCGAAGGCGGAGGTGGAGAAGGAGCGCAACATCCTCGTCACCCTCGTCGACGCTCCGCCGCCGCCGCCCCCGCCGCCGCCGCCGCCGCCGCCGCAGGACAAGCCGCCGCCGCCGATCAAGGAGCTGTCGCCGCCGAAGCCGTCGCCGGTTCCGCCGCCGCCGGAAGCTCCGCCGATCGATGTGGCCGAGCCGCGCCCGACCGACGTCTACCAGGAGCCGTCGCCGCCCGCGCCGCCGGCACCGGTGGCCGACATCTCGGCCAGCGTGGACATCTCGTCCAAGAACATGAATCCGCCGCGTTACCCGCCGGCCGCGGCCCGTTCGGGCATCGAAGGCGAGGTCATCCTGGTCATCGACGTGGCGGCCGACGGTTCGGTCACCAACGTGTCGGTCGAAAAGTCCAGCCGCAATCGCGACCTGGACCGCGCCGCCATGGAGGCCGCCCGCAAATGGCGTTTCAATCCCGCTACTGTGAACGGCCAGAAGGCGGCCGGTCGCGTTCGGGTCCCGGTGAACTTCACCCTGGGTTGATGTCCGCACCCCGTGGCAGCCGCCACGGAAACCGGGCCTAGCGTCTCCGCCTTCCTTCTCCATCAAACAAACCAAAGGTAAGCGTCATGCTGCAGGAACTCTTCATCGCCGCCGCTGCCGGGGGCAACAACGCGTCCGCCCTCACGCAGATGGGCTTCGACCACCTTCTGTCCGAGATGGTCGCCAATCCGGGCGAGTTCGCCGTCTCCTGGATCGTGCTGATCACCCTGGTCCTGATGTCGGCTGCGTCCTGGTACTGGACCATCTTCAACGCCATCAAGAACACCCGCCTGAAGTCCTACGCCGACCGCGTGGTCAACGCGTTCTGGGAAGCGCCGAACGCCCAGGAAGCCATCCGCGTGATGGAAGAGCAGCCGCGCAGCGAGCCGTTCTCCAAGATCGCCCTCGACGCCGCCCAGGCCGCCGCCCACCACCAGCGCACCGAAGGTTCGAGCGCCGGCCTGGGTGAGTCGCTGACCCGTTCGGAGTTCGTCGACCGTGCCCTGCGCCAGGCCGTGACCCGCGAGAGCTCGCGCCTGCAGTCGGGCATGATCCTGCTGGCGACCGTCGGCGCGACCGCGCCGTTCGTGGGCCTGCTGGGCACCGTGTGGGGCATCTACGGCGCGCTGATCAAGATCGGTGCCACCGGCTCCGCTTCGATCGACGCCGTTGCCGGCCCCGTGGGCGAGGCGCTGATCATGACCGCGATCGGCCTGTTCGTCGCGATCCCGGCCGTGTTCGCCTACAACTTCTTCAGCAAGATCAACAGCGCCACGATCGCCAAGTTCGATTCGTTCGCCCACGATCTGCACGACTTCTTCGCCACCGGCTCGCGCGTGCGCTGAGCCGGTACCCCGAAGAACGATCCAGGCAAGTAACGGAGAGCCCGCATGGCCTTCAGTTCCGACAACAGCGGCGGCCCGATGGCCGACATCAACGTCACGCCCCTCGTGGACGTGATGCTGGTGCTGCTCATCATCTTCATCATCACCGCGCCGCTGATGTCGCATAAGGTGAAGATCGAACTGCCGGAAGCGAACCTCGCCCAGAAGCCGGAAGAGACGGAGAAGCGGGTCATGCCGATCACCGTGTCGGTGAAGGAAGACGGTTCGCTGTTCTGGAACGACGAGCCGATCACCCGCGAGGTGCTCGAGTCGCGCCTGTCGAGCGTCGCGCAGCAGACCCCGCAGCCGCCGCTCAACCTGCGTGGCGACAAGACCACGAAGATGCGCACGATCAACGACATCACCAAGATCGCGCAGTCGCAGGGCATGCTCGACATCGGCTTCGTCGCAACCAAAGAGAAGGGTCAGTAAGCCATGGCTTTCAGTTCCGGTTCCGGCAAGGGCCCCATGGCCGACATCAACGTCACGCCCCTCGTGGACGTGATGCTGGTGCTGCTGATCATCTTCATCGTGACCGCGCCGATCATGACCTACCCGATCGACGTGGCGCTGCCGCAGCGGGTCATCAATCCGCCGCCGCAGCTGCGCGAGCCGCCGCCGCCGATCGAACTCCGCATCGACTCGACCAACCAGGTCTTCTGGAACAACGGCCCGGTGGCAGTGGGCGCGCTCCAGCAGATGATGGAGACCGAGGTCCAGCGTGATCCGACCAACCAGCCGGAACTGCGCATCGATGCCAGCTCGGACGCGGAGTACGAAACCATGGCCAAGGTGCTGGCCGCGGCGAAGAACGCGCAGATGATGAAGATCAACTTCGTGCAACAGCAGTAATCGCGACGCGGATCCTGCTTCCTGCAGCGGCAGGCTCCACGAAGTGATGAAAAGCGCCGCCCTCGGGCGGCGTTTTTCTTTTCCGGGGATGGCGGCGGCCTCCGCCAGGCAACGCCGCCGACGCGTGCCCGGATCAGCGTGCGGTGATCGCCAGGTAGGTACGGACGGTGGCGTCGAACCCGTCGTACAGCGCTTCGCCGATGAGCGCATGGCCGATCGAGACTTCCAGGACGTCCGGAACGACATCGAGGAAGCGCCCCAGGTTCGCCTGCGACAGGTCATGCCCGGCGTTCACGCCCAGGCCCGCCGCCTGCGCGCGCCGTGCCGTGTCCGCACACTGCTCCAACGCGGCTTCTTCCCGCCCGTCGGCGAAGGCCCCGGCATACGGACCGGTGTAGATCTCCACGCGGTGCGCCCCCATCGCGGCCGCGCGGTCCAGATCCTGCACGCCCGGATCGACGAAGAGGCTGACCCTGCAGCCCAGCGCGGCGAAGGCCGCGACCTGCGCGGAAAGCGCGGTCGTGTCGCGGTCGAAGACGAAGCCGTGGTCGGAGGTCAACTGGCCGTCCCCGTCCGGCACCAGCGTGACCTGCGCCGGGCGGACCTGTTCGCACAGCGCCAGCAGCCCGGGATAACCCGTCCGCGGCGGGGCGAAGGGATTGCCCTCGATGTTCAGTTCCACGCCGAACCGCGCGGCCAGGGTCGCAAGGGGCGGAAGGTCTTCGGCCACGATGTGCCGTCGATCGGGTCGCGGGTGCACGGTGATGCCGTGCGCGCCTGCCTCGAGGCAGGCCAGGGCGGCAGCCTGCACGTCGGGATCGCGGCCACCGCGCGAGTTGCGCAGCACCGCGACCTTGTTGACGTTCACGCTGAGCCGGGTGCTCATGCGGTGGGCGGTGCCGGATCCTGCGGCGCCGGGCCGGCTGCCTCGCGCTTGCGTGCCTCCGCCAGTTCGCGCAGGCGGCGCAACTCGATCGGATCGATCATGGCCGTCTCGTCGCGCGACGCCTCGCCGGCGCGGTCCAGATACCACCCGCGGATCCAGGCGACGAACAGCGCCAGCGCCGCCACCAGGCTCAGCAGCAGGAGCCACGTGTGGACCGTGGTGATGGCCATCAGCAGGGCACCGAAGGCCAGCAGTAAATAGAGCCAGTGCATCACCCGTCTCCCCTGGGTTGACCCGGCGGCGGAATGCGGCCGGGCGGGCCATCATGCCCCGCGCGATGGGCGCCCGGGTACCCGTACGTCCGCCACCGCCGCCCGCCCGTCGCCGCTACAGGAGGGGTGACAGCAGCCGCGCGAACGCCTCGGGAAGCCGGTGCCGCCACAGCCCCATGGGACGGTCCAGCCGCACACGCTGCGCCTGTCCGAACTCGCCTTCCAGGTGCGCGGCCAGCGCGTCGCAGATTCCCCGGTCGCGCAGCAGCATGGATACCTCGAAGTTGAGGCGGAAGCTGCGGTGGTCGAAGTTCGCGCTGCCGACGATGCACAGGTCCTCGTCGGCCAGCAGGGCCTTGGTGTGCAGCATGCGGGGCCCGTACTCGTAGACCTGCACCCCGGCCTTGAGCAGCTCGTCGAAGTACGAGCGGGCCGCCAGGGTGGCCAGCGTGGAGTCGCTCCGGCGTGGCACGAGCAGCCGCGTGTCCAGGCCCCCGAGCGCCGCCGAGGTCAGCGCCATCCGCGCGGCTTCTCCCGGCACGAAGTAGGGCGTGACCAGCCAGACCCTGCGCCTGGCCTCGTGGATCGCGGCCACGTGCAGCCGGTGGATCGCCTCCCACGATGAATCCGGACCCGATACCAGGACCTGCGCCCCGACCGCGCCGGTGGGCGCCGAAGGCCAGTAGTCGGGCTCGGAGAAGGCCTTGGGTTCGCATCCCATCGCGTAGACCCAGTCCTCGACGAACACCAGCTGCAGGCTGCGCACGACCGCGCCCTCGACCCGGAGATGCAGGTCGCGGTAAGCGCCGTCCAGCAGCGATTCGTTCTCCTCGTCGGTGACGTTGATGCCGCCGATAAAGCCGGTCGAACCGTCCACCACCACGATCTTGCGATGGCTGCGCAGGTTCACCCATGGCCGGGTGAACGGCTGGAAGCGCGTCGGATGGAACCAGGCCACCTCGCCGCCGGCGTCGATCAACGGCCGCAGGTGGCGTCGGCGCATCCGGCCGGCGCCGACCGCGTCGAGCAGCAGGCGCACCTTCACTCCCGACCGCGCCCGCTCCACCAGCGCGTCGCGCAGGCGCAACCCGGTCCGGTCCGGGTTCCAGATGTAGTACTCCAGGTGGACGTGGTGGCGCGCTCCGGCGATGGCCCGCAGCAGCGCGTCGTAGGTGGCGCACCCGTCCACCAGCCAGTCGGCCGCGGTGGCCGAAGACGGCGGCAGGCCGGTGGTGGCAAAGCCGAGGCGGGCCAGCTCGAGACACTGCGGATCCCCCGCCGGCGTCCCCGCGAACTGCTCCAGGCCCGAACGCGAGCGGCCACGCCGCAGCCGCTGGCGCTGGATCTTCTGCGGCCCCAGCAGGAAGTAGATCAGGAACCCGATGTACGGCAGCAGGGCCAGCGACATCACCCAGCTCAGCGTCGCTACCGGCTCCCGCTTCTGCAGCACGATCCACACGCCGAGCCCGACCATGTACAGCAGCCAGGCCAGCACCAGGTAGAGGCCCAGCCGCGGAAGGTCGGCCAGCCAGTTCAGCACGTCATGGGGCAGGGTCATCGGCCGATTCTAGGCGAGAGGGCGTCGACGGCTGAACGCCTCATGCGGCGCGCGCCGGGTCCCCGCCGATGAGACGCGGCCGGCGTACGGTGATGCCATGAGCGCCACGATCAAGGGTCGCGGGTCGCGGCACTACCTGCCCGGCCGCTTCGAACGCACCACCACCGAGGCGGTGGACGACGGTTGGGCGGGCGCCGACGAACCCGAATCCGGGCCCGATCCGCTGCGGCCACGCACCGAGGTCCGCGAAGAACGGGCGCGCAGCATCATCAGCCGCAACGACTCGCCCGACGTCGGCTTCTCGCAGTCGCTCAATCCCTACCGTGGCTGCGAACACGGCTGCAGCTACTGCTTCGCCCGGCCCTCGCACGCCTACCTCAACCTGTCTCCGGGCCTGGACTTCGAGACCAGGCTGTTCGCGAAGACCAATGCGCCCGACCTGCTGCGGCGCGAGTTCGCCCGCCCCGGTTACACGCCCAGTCCGATCGCGCTGGGCATCAACACCGACGCCTACCAGCCGGTGGAACGTCGCCTGCAACTGACCCGCCGGCTGATCGAGGTGATGCTCGAGCATCGCCACCCTTTCAGCCTGATCACCAAGAATGCGCTGGTGGAACGCGACATCGACCTGCTGCGGCCGCTGGCGGAGCAGCGGCTGATCCACGTGAACTTCTCGGTGACCACGCTCGACCCGCACCTCGGTGCCCGCCTGGAACCGCGAGCGGCCGCGCCACATGCGCGCCTGCGCGCAATGGCGCGGCTGCACGGGGCGGGGATTCCGGTCGGCGTGCTGTTCGCGCCGGTCATTCCGTGGGTGAACGACCACGAACTCGAAGCGGTGCTGGAGGCCGCGGCCGGGGCTGGGGCCGCCGGCGCCGGCTATGTCCTGCTGCGCCTGCCGCATGAGGTCGCTCCGCTGTTCCGCGACTGGCTGCAGGCGCACATGCCCGACCGGGCCGCCCGCGTGATGGCCGCGATCCGGCAGATGCGGGGAGGGCGCGACTACGACGCCACGTTCGGCAACCGCATGCGTGGGCAGGGGGCCTATGCCGCGCTGCTGGCGCGGCGCTTCGCCCTCGCCCACCGGCGTGCCGGCTTCGACCGGCGAGGCATGGAGCCGCTCGACTGCAGCCGGTTCCACGGTCCATCCGCGTCGCCGCAGGGCGAGCTGTTCTGAGCCTGCAAACCACGAAACAGGTGTTGCACGGCTGAAACACCCGGGAAAGCCCGCCCCAGCGGCGTCCCGCCGCGAATACGAGGCCCGCGCTGCTGCGCGCATGCAACACCCCCACCGGAGCGGGGCGCCTTGTCGATCAATTAAGTCATTGTTTTAACAGGACAATCAAGGTTGGCACGGGTCGTGCGCTGCTGTTCCCGCCATTCCGCGGGGACCGCCGATGCAACGACACCTTGCCCTCCTACCGCTCCTGGCGCTGCTTGCGGCGCCGGGCGTCGCACGCGGCGCGGACGCCCACACCGGCGTCCACGCGGCCCCGGGCCAGATCGTGCTGCTGCGTGACGTCAACGCGCGGCACGCCTATCGCCCGGCGCCGCCCAGCATCGCCCTCATCGTGGATCCGACGCCGACGCGCGAGGTCCAGCAGGCGCTTGGCACCGGCGAGTTGACCGACGACGATTTTGCCGCGATGTCGACGGGCCAGGTCGATGCCTCGGGCCGTACCGGCACCCTGCCGCAACAGATGACCGAGCGTGCGCTGCACGGCTCGCTCGGCCGCCTCACTGGCGACAACAGCGCGCTGTCGGGCGGGAGCCTGGGACGCAGCGTCGGCGGCGTTACCGGCGCGGTCACCGGCGCGACCCGCGGCATCGCGCCGACGATCACCGGCGCGCTCTCGCAGTTCCCGCTCGGCAGCGGCGGCCAGGGTACCGGTCCGTGAAGGCGGCAGGCGCCCGGCGTCGCGACCCGGCCGGCACGTGGTTGCCGTGGCTGTTCGCAGCCGGCGCGCTGCTGGCCGCGGGCCGGGCCCCGGCGGCGGACGCGTACGCGGACATGCTCGGTTACCTGGCCCAGACCCGGATCGAGGATCGCGCGCTGGCCGGCAGCACGGGCGCCATCGCGGTCAACATGTCCGCCGGCGACCTCAACCAGCAGGCCAACGTCCGCGCGATCGCGATCGGCGACGCCGCAATGGCACATGCCGACGTGCGGCAGCAGCGCAGCGACGACGTCCACGACCTCCCGCGGGAAGCCAGCGCGACCATCGGCGGCGCGGCGCTCTCCGGGGCGAGCGGAATCGCATCGATCAACCAGGCCAGTGGCAGCGGCAACGCGGAATACAACGCGGTGGCGATGGTGCTGGCGCAACAGGGCATACGCGAAACGCCGGACAGCTTGCTGTCCACGGGCGTTGCCGCGTCGGCGGAGCGGCAGCCGCCCCCCAACCCGGCGGGGAGGACCGCCAGTCGCAACGTGGCAGTGGAAGCCACCGCGCTGCGCGGGTTCGAGGGGGTCTTGCAGCTCAATCAGATCGCGGGTTCGGCCAACGCGACCGGCAACGTCCTGACGTTGTCGCTCCCGCCGGGACCGTGAGGCGGTAATCCAACCAACCGAGAGCAAGAGAGAGAGAGGACACCATGAAAAGGACCCTGAAGTGGACCGTGCTTGCCGTGGCGATCACCGCCGCGACGGCCGCCAACGCCGAAACCACCGTCGACAACAACATCGTCAACAACTGGACGACCAACACGACGATCGATACGGACATCGACACCAGCCTCAGCAAGACCAAGTCGTACACCTCGACGGTCGACAAGTCGTACACGTCCGACGTGACCAACACGGTTGATACCTCCTACACGTCCGACGTGAGCAACACCGTCGACACGTCCTACACCTCGGACGTCAGCAAGTCCGTGGACCTGTCCTACAGCGATTCGTTCGATCGCGACACCACCGTCACGCACGACGTCGCCACCTCGTACAGCGACACCGTCGAGAAGAACACCACGGTGGACAAGAACGTCGACGTCGACCTGGCCTGGAACTACCAGAGGAACGTGGTCGACAACGACATCACCCACGACGAAGACGTCAACATCGACCACGACATCACCAAGGACACCGAGATCGACGAGCATGGCGTCTCGGCCGAGCTGGAGTCGGACCTGTCGCTGACCTCCGACATCGACTTCACCGGCAACCCGACCGTGTCGGGCGACCTGGAGATCGATTCCGCCGCGATCGCCGTGATCGACAACCGCCAGTCGAACAGCGGCAACCTCGGCATGAACGACGAGCTGACCAACGATGCGTCGATCGCCGACGACACCGCCAGCGAGGCCGAAGGCAACCTGCAGTTCAACGTCGCCGCCGGCGATAACAACCAGCAGGACAACGCCGCCGCCCTGTCGGCCGCGGATGCCAGCTTCGCGTTCGGCCTGGCCGACTCGAAGGTCTTCGTCCAGCAGAGCGGCAGCGGCAACCTGACCAGCAACCTGGGCCAGACCAACACCGCCAGCGTCGGCGACGCGGCCTTCGCGACCGCCACCGGCAACATCGGCGTGAACGTGACCTCCGGCAACAACAACCAGCAGAAGAACGGCCTGGCCGCTTCGGTCGCCACCTCCCGCTACGCTTCGGCGGCGGTCAGCTCGAACCAGATGTCCTCGGGCAACGCCGTGTCCAACGCGCCGAAGGTCGAGGAAGGTGTGGCCGAAGTGCAGATCAGCCTCAGCGGCGCGATCACCGGCAGCCTGGGCAACGTGACCTACCAGGGCCGCGGCAACGCCTACCAGAAGGACAACTTCTACCTGGATACCTGGGATGGCGAGCTTGACCATCCGAACGGCTCGGAGACCGGTCACATCGACATGGACAACGAGATCCAGAACGCGGTCGACAATCCGTATGCCGACGGCGTGGGTGGCATCGCGTTCGACACGGACGAGGAAGGGACCATCAGCTTCGGCGAGCTGGGTCCGGACGCGCTGAGTGCTTCGCTGTCCGGCGTGATTGCCGTGCCCACCATCGACACGGTGGCCGCGGCGACCAACACCGCCTCGCTGTCGGGGAGCGCGTTCATGAGCGCGACTGGCAACATCGGCGTCAACGTCTCGGCGGGTACCGGCAACCAGCAGGCCAACAGCCTGTCGATGGCCGTGGCCCAGCCGTCGGCGGGTGGCGCGGGTGGTGGCGGCGGCGGCGAGTGAGCCGCAAGCGGACGTGATATCCCGAAAGGGATGAAAGGGTGACTCCCGGCCATCCGCCGTGGCCGGGAACTCACGGAACGCCCCGTCCCGCCTCCCCCGCGGGACGGGGCTTCCACTTCGACGCGGCGGCCCACCCTCCAAGGAAATGCGCCATGTCGCGAATGCTGGTGACCGGCCTGACCCTGCTGGCCCTGCTGTGCGGTGCACCGGCGGGCGCGGCGCGCGCCGCGGACGTGGCTTTCGCCGGAGTGCTGCCCAATGGCGCCCTGTACCGGGCACCGGTGGTGAGCATGCGCGAGGCCCGGTTCGCCAACCTCGTCCGACAGCAGACCGACTACAGCTGTGGCGCCGCTTCCCTGGCGACCATCCTGCGCTACGCCTACCACCTGGACGCTGACGAGACCACCGTCATCGAAGGCATGCTTTCGCTGGCCGATCCGGAGGTGGTCAAGGAGCGCGGCTTCTCGCTGCTGGACATCAAGCGTTACGTGGAGAGCCTGGGCATGCGTGGCCGTGGCTATCGCGTGGACGAGAACCGGCTGCGCTCGCTGCGCGTCCCCAGCCTGGCGCTGATGGACGTGAACGGCTTCCGTCATTTCGTCGTGCTCAAGCAGGTCACCGGCGACATGGTGGAGATCGGCGACCCCATCCTGGGCAACCGGGTGATCCCGCTGCCCCAGTTCCTGGAAGCCTGGCCGTCCCGGGCCGTGTTCGTCGTTATCGGGACGGACTTCGATCGAAACACCGTTCTGCTGCAACCCAGCACCAAGCCCAGTGCACGGGCGCTGTATGCGCGGCAGGGACCGATCACCGACGCCGAGCTGCTCGACTTCGGTTTCACCCATGCCGACCTGTTCTGAGAGGAACCGACCATGAGCGGGAAACGGACACTCTGCATCGCCATCGGCCTGGCGGCGGCGCCGGCCGCGGTGCCGGCCCTGGCGCAGGAAGCGAAGGCCGCGGGCGCGGCACCGGCCAGCGGCCTGACCGAACTGACCGACGAGGAAATGGGCGACATGCGCGGCCGCTACACGGTCAGCAGCAATACCGTCGCCTGGTTCGGCGTGACCATGGTCTCGACCTGGCAGACCCAGGCCGGGCAGCAGCTGACCAGCAGCATGAAGGTGACCGTCGACGGACGCCCGCCTGACGGCCCGGTGGTCACCTTCCAGCCGCACGTGAGCATCACCGCGGCCGACGCGCCGGTGCCCACCCCGGATGGACAGCGCGAGATCGACAACTCGGGCCTGGCCAACGTCACCGGCGTGGTCCAGAGCGTGCAGGTCGCCGGCGACGGCAATGCCGGCAACAACACCGCCCACATCACCATCCGCGACGAGCCGGCGACCCCCGAGCAGGCGACCGCCTCGGTAACGGCCGCGGCCGCCGTGCTGCCGGGCCCGGAGGCTTCGCCTTCCACGGTGGCCGTCGCTTCGGTCAGTGGCATGAATGCGGTCGCCCAGCTCGAGGACAACACCGCCCGCGTGCTGTTGCAGATCGACGGGCAGGGCGCGGTCGAGCAGTGGATCAACCGAAGCGGCATGGGCCAGACGATCCAGCTCGCCGCCGATGGCCACCAGGCCAGCAACTGGATGGAGCTCGACGTGGTCCGCAGCACGTCGCAGGGACGCACGGTGCTGGGCCAGAACGTCGCCCAGGCGATCGCGCTCAGCCGTGGCATCGCCATCGGCTACTGAAGCACGCGGAACAAGGAGAAACAGGGTGATCAGGAAGGCAGCGGCGGGACCCTCCATGGCATTGCGCCTCGCGGTGCTGACGGCACTGGCGACCACCGCGCTCGTGGCGGCGGCGCAGGACGCTCCGGCCCCGGGCGACGAGGCCGAGCTGCGCCAGCTCACCGAGGACCTGGCCGAGCTCAAGGCCGCCTACGCGCAGGAAGTGCGGCGGCTCCGCGAACTGGACATGCAGGTGCAGGCCCTGCAGGCCCGGCTCGCGGGCAAGGTGCCGGCGGCCTCGCAGGCCGCCCCGATCGCGTCTACCGCCACCGTGGCCGCTCCCATCGCGAGCTCCCCGTCCGCCACGCCGCCGGCCGGCGCCGACGGCCAGCAGGCGGCGTCGCCACCGGCCGGCTACGCCAGCACCGCGGCCGAAGCCGAAGCGGCGCGGAAGGAGATCCCGCGCAGCGTCGCCGACGTGAAGCAGGCCACGCGCACGTTGTTCGACCAGCGGCTGGTGATCGAGAACGGCCTGACCTACAACCGCTATGACCGCAAGCAGCTCACGCTCAACGGCTTCCTCGCGCTGGATGCGATCTTCCTCGGCAGCATCGCGATCGAGAACGTCGAGTCGGACACGCTGAACTACAACCTCGCCGCGCGCTGGGGCGTGACCCCGCGGCTGACGCTCAACATGGACGTCCCCTACGTCGCGCGCAAGACCGTCTACCAGAAGGGCGGCGCCGGCGGAGCCGCCGGGGCGATCGCCCAGGAGGAGACCACCGGCAGCGGCCTGGGCGACATCACCTTCAGCGGCAACTTCCTGATGCTGCCCGAGACCCCGGGTCGGCCGGAAACCGTGCTCAACGTGGGCATCACCACGCCCACCGGGCGGGAGCCCTACGGGATCCCGTGGACCGTGCTCGAGCGCGACGACGACGACTTCATCCGCTTCGCCGTGCCGGAGGAGCAGCCCACCGGCAACGGCGCCTGGCAGGCCAGCGTCGGCGTATCGGCGGTCAAGACCAGCGATCCGGCGATCCTGTACGGGAACATCGGCTACACGTACTCGTTCGAGTCCAGCTTCGACGACATCGACAACAATCCGGACACGGTGAACCCGGGCGACGTGAAGCTGGGCGACTCCTTCTACTTCGGTGCAGGCGTGGCGTTCGCCTTCAACGAACGCACCAGCTTCAGCATGTCGCTCAGCAACCGGCTCAGTGCCCGCGCCCGCACCCGCTACGACGGACAGCCCTGGAGCAAGGTCATCGGCAGCGACGCCAACTCGGCGCTGTTCAACCTGGGCGTGACCTACGCATTGAACGACCACGCGACGATGGTCGGGCTGCTGGGCATCGGGCTTACGCCTGATGCACCCGACTTCACCCTCGGCTTCCGCGTGCCCTATTCGCTGTAACAGGCGCCACGACCTACGCCGCTCCACCCGCGGCGGCACCGGCAAGGTGCCGTCGCGGCGTCAGGTGCGCAGGGCTTCCAGTTCGAGCTGGTGTTTCTTGCACAACCGGTAGACGGTGACCCGGGAAACGCGCAGGCGGCGCGCGCATTCGCTGACATTGAAGCCGGTGTCGCGAAGCGTGGTGAGGATGGCCTCGCGTTCGGCGTGCACCCGCAGCCGGCCAAGGCCGTCGCTCTCCCCGACCGTCGCGTCCTGCAGCTGCAGGGACGCCGCGTCGATCAGCTCGCTCTCGCACACCACCGCCGCGCGCCGCACGCGGTTGAGCAGCTCGCGGACATTGCCCGGCCAGCGATGGCCATGCAGCTGGCGCCGGGCCGTCGCATCGAAGCCCCGCGCCCGTACCCGGTGCTGTTCGCGGAACTGCGCGAGGAAGTGCCGGGCCAGCAGTTCGACATCGTCGCCGCGGTCGCGCAGTGGAGGCATGTGCAGCCGCAGCACGTCGAGCCGGTAGAAGAGATCCTGGCGGAAACGCCCCTGCGCCACGGCGTCCTCGAGGTCGACATGGGTGGCGGCGACCACGCGCACGTCGACCCGTATCGACTGGCGGCTGCCGATGCGCTCGAGGGTGCCTTCCTGCAGGACGCGCAGCAGGTTGGTCTGCGCATCGAGCGGCAGGTCGCCGACCTCGTCCAGGAACACGGTGCCCCCGTCGGCCGACTCGAACAGGCCGATGCGCCGGCCGGACGCGCCGGTGAACGCACCGCGTTCATGGCCGAACAGCTCCGCCTGGACCAGGTTCGGCGGCAGGGCGCCGCAGTTGATCGCCACGAACGGTCCATGCCGGCGCGGCGAAAGGTCGTGGAGCGCGCGCGCGGCCAGCTCCTTGCCGGTGCCGGTCTCGCCGGTGACCAGCACCGGAAGCTCCACCGGCGCGAACTTGTTGAGGCTCGCACGCACCTGCAGCAGCGCCGGACTGGCGCCGATCAGGCAATCGCCATGCGTACCCGGCGAGGGCACCTGGTCGCCCTCGACGATGCGCTGCAGGCGCTGGATCTGTTCCAGCGCCAGCGGCTCCTGCAGTTCCAGCAGGCAATTCTCGGGGGCCGGCGCGCCGGCGTGGCGATGGCCGGTCAGGGCCACGAGCGGAAGGTCGGGATGGCGCGACAGCAGCTCGCGCATCGTCACCAGCCATGCCGGATCCGCGTCGCGGAGATCGACCAGCGCGGCGACCAGGTCGCCACCGCGCAGGCCGATGCGGGCGCCGCCGGCGTCCTCGACCACGCGCAATTCCCACCCCGCGGCCGCCACCACGTCGCGTTCGTGATGGCCGGGTCGGCCCAGCCAGATGATGCAGCGCTTGCGTATGTCGGGAACGGCCGCCATGTCGTGCTCCTGGATATCCATCCGGGCTACGAGGCGGATAAACGTTCCCCCGCGGCCCCCGGGCAGGCTTCAGAGCCTGCCTGCGTGCGATGACAGCGTGCTGAAAACGCGACGCGGACGCCGCGACCGCCCGGAGGGCGGAGCGGCGCAGGTCGGGTATCCAGCCGTCGTCTCTATCGGCGCTGACAGATGAAAGGCGCGGGACGAGGGCAGTGACGGGCACGCGACAGGTCATCGTGCGTGCCCGGAAACAGGAATGGAGCGTGGTTCGACAGCATGAGCGGATTCCCCCGAATCGTGTCCCGCTGGACGGGACATTGGTGCATCAGTACTCAGGAGAACGCCGGATGACGCCGTCGCAGGCCAAAAAGCTTCATTCAGTTATGTGACGAATTGCGTCGGCTCACGGCGCCTTGGCGGGATACGCGATCATCAGGACCAGGTCCTCGTCGCCGACCTGCTGGATCGCATGGGTGCTGCCGGGACGGGTCAGCATGGCGTCGCCCGCGCCGACCTCGTGCACCTTGCCGTCGAGCACGTAGCGGCCGCGGCCCTGGAGGACATAGTAGATCTCGTCCTTGTGATGCAGGTGCAGGCCGATGCCGGCACCTTTGTGCAGGACGCGCTTGCGCATGACGAAGGCCAGGCCGGGTGCATCGGCGAACAGCGGGTACGCCGTGGTCTCCCCCGGACCTCCGTGCGGGCCGGGCTGCCGGCGGGCGACGTCGCGCTCGTGCACGACCGACGACGGCTGCGCCTGCGCAGCCAGCTCGGCGCGCGCGGTGGCCGGCGCGCCGCAGTCGGTGTCGCGCACGACGTGGGCGGCGAGCCCCGGATCCAGCGCCTTCCAGTCGCGCACAACCAGGCACGCGACCATCGTCGCGCCGGCCGTGCTGAAGTGGGTGTCGTCGCGAACGTCGCGCTCCGGCACGTGCTCGAAGTACGCCCTGGAGGGCTCGTCGCCGAGCGCACGCAACCAGTCGGTGCTGCTGGCGTTGAGGTCGATCAGCGCGACCTGCTCGCGCGCGGCGAGGTCGCGCACTGCACGGGTGTAGCGGGCGTGGGTGTCGAGCAGCGAGCCGAAATCCCACACGCGCCGCGACACCGGGGTGAGCAGGATCGGCGTGGCGCCCCGCTCGCGCGCCGCGGCCACGTAGCGCATCAGCCACTGCGGATAGGCCTGCTCGGGCTCGTTGTAGCGCCGCGGGTCTTCGTACTTGGCGTCGTTGTGGCCGAACTGGATCAGCAGCACGTCGCCCTTGCGCAGCTCGCGCGTGATCGGCTCCAGCCGCCCCTCTTCGATGAAGCTGCGCGAACTGCGGCCGCCCACCGCGTGGTTGCGGACCTCGAGGCGGGACGGATCCAGGAAGCCCTGCAGCTGCTGGCCCCAGCCGTTGCGCGGCGCCCGCTCGGGCCCGTACTCGGCGGCGGTGGAGTCGCCGGCGATGAACACCCGGCGCACCTGTGCCCGGGCGTCGCCGAAAGCGGCAAGGCTGGCAACGAACACGATGATCGGCAGCACGCGCATCGACATGTCGCTCGTCCGTGGAAGAAAAAAACGCCCCGCTTGCGGCTCGGCCGGGCGGGGCGGGGTCGGGACCGGATCCGGCCACGGATGCGGAGAGAGGGTGCATCCACCAGCCCGGCGGATGCGCAGCCGCAGCCGGTACGCGTCCCGACGTGGGGTTCAGCGCGCCAGCCAGCCGCCGTCGACCGGAATCACGGCGCCGTTGACGTAGTCCGACGCGGCGCTGGACAGGAACACCGCGGTGCCGCCCAGGTCGGCCGGTTCACCCCAGCGCGCGGCCGGGATGCGGTCGAGGATCGCCTTGTTGCGGTCCTCGTCGGCGCGCAGCTGCGCGGTGTTGTCGGTGGCCATGTAGCCCGGCGCGATCGCGTTGATGTTCACGCCCTTGGCCGCCCATTCGTTGGCCAGCAGGCGGGTGATGCCTGCAATGCCGCTCTTGGAGGCGGTGTACGACGGCACGCGGATGCCGCCCTGGAACGAGAGCATCGAGGCGATGTTGATGATCTTGCCGCGGCCCTGGGCGATGAAGTGCTTGCCCGCGGCCTGCGACATGAAGAACGCGGACTTGATGTTGACGTTCATCACGTCGTCCCAGTCCTTCTCGGAGAACTCGACCGCGTCGGCGCGGCGGATCAGGCCGGCGTTGTTGACCAGGATATCCAGGCCGCCCAGGCCGGCGACGGTCTCGGCCACGATCCGCTCGACCGGTTCGATGCTGATCAGGTTCGCTTCGATGTTGAGGAAGCGCCGGCCCAGCGCCTTGACCTTCTCGCCGGTCTCGTCGGCCGGCACGATGCCGGCGGCGGCGATGTCGGCGCCCGCGGCGGCCAGCGCCAGCGCGATGCCCTGGCCCAGGCCGGTGTTGGCACCGGTGACCAGCGCGACCTTGCCCTCGAGGCTGAACGGATTCGTCATGGTGGTTCCCTTCCTCTGCATGCGGATGTGGGGTGCGCCGCGCGGCATCCGCGCGGCGCGCTGGCGGTTTACTTGAGCTGGCAGATGTCCAGCACGTTCATGTCGGTGTAGTCCAGGTTCTCGCCGCCCATCGCCCAGATGAAGGCGTAGTTGCTGGTGCCCGAACCCATGTGGATCGACCACGGCGGCGACACCACCGCCTCGTCGTTCTGCATGACGATGTGGCGCTGCTGGTCCGGCTGGCCCATGAAGTGGTAGACGCGGTCGTTGGCGCCGAGGTCGAAGTAGAAGTAGACCTCGCTGCGGCGGTCGTGCAGGTGCGGCGGCATGGTGTTCCACACGCTGCCCGGCTTGAGCACGGTCAGGCCCAGCAGCAGCTGCGAGGACTGGCAGGTGGCCGGCACGATGAACTGGTAGATGGTGCGTTCGTTGCTGGTCTCCAGCGCGCCGCGCTCCAGCGCCACCGCGTCCTTGATCGACAGCTGCTTGGTCTCGAAGCGCGCGTGCGCCGGGGTCGAGGTCAGGTAGAACTTCGCCGGATTGGCGGCGTCGGCGGAGGCGAACACCACCTCCTCGCTGCCCATCGCCACGTACAGGCCGTCCTTCGGACCCAGCGTGTAGGCGGTGCCGTCGACGGTGACCGTGCCGGCGCCGCCGCCGACGTTGATCACGCCCAGCTCGCGGCGCTCGAGGAAAGGCTTGCCCGCGGCCGAGGCTGGCTCGGTCTGCTTCGGCAGCGAGACCGTCTTGCCCACCGGGGCGGCGCCGCCGATCACGAACCGCTCGTAGTGGGTGTAGTTCAGCCGCACCTCGTCGGCGGCGAACAGCTCGCCGATCAGGTACAGGTCGCGCAGCTCGTCGTTGCTGGCGCCCTGCATGACGCCGGGGTGGGTCGCGTAATAGGTCTTCTGGTACATCGGTCGGCTCCTGGGGGCGTGCGCCGGGCCGGGTGTCCGGTGGCCTCGGCTGTGCATTGGCAGGGGATTCTAGCGAAGGACGGTAACCGGTGTCATTCCGCGGTGCGGCAATTGGCCATGCCGGTCGCGGCGCGGGCCCGGATCAGGCGGGGGGCTGGCAGGAATCGCGGACGATCAGGTGCGGACGCACGCTGGCCACCGGCAACGGCGCGTTGTCGGTGCGGATCAGCATGGTCGCGGCGATCCGCCCGGTATCCCGGGTCTGGCGGCGCACCGAGGTCAGCGACGGCCACAGGCGGGCGGCCAGCGGACTGTCGTCGTAGCCGACCACCGACAGGTCGCGCGGGATGCTGATCCCGGCGCGCATGGCGACCTTGTAGACGCCGGCGGCCATCTCGTCGTTGCCGCAGAAGATCGCGGTTGGCCGGTCCTTGCCGGCGAGCAGCTTCTCGGCCGCGGCCACGCCCGACTCGAAGGTGTAGCTGGCCTCGATGATCCGCGACTTCGGCACCTCGATGCCGCGCCGGGCCAGCGTCCCGACGAAGCCCTCGGTGCGCTCGATCGCGGAGCGATAGGCCAGCGGACCGGTGATCAGGGCGATGTTGCGGTGGCCCAGGGTCAGCAGGTAGTCGGCCGCCTCGGCCGCGCCGTCGCGGTCGTGGGTGACGATCATGCGGCCGTCGGTGTCCTCGAAGCCGACCGGCACGATGCGGGTGTAGCGGCAGCTCATCTCGGCGAGCATGTCCGCCAGGTTCTGGTCCTCGGAGGCGCGCGGGATCAGCATCACCCCGTGCAGCTTCTGCTGCTGGACGAAGCGGCGCACGCCGTCGATGTAGCCCGGGCTGCGGGTGTCGCAGGGATGCACCACCAGCTCGAACCCCGACTCGCGCAGCGCGTCCAGCGCGCCGTACTGCATGTCGACGATGTACTGGGCGGTCGGGTTGTCGTAGACCATGCCGATCAGGAACGAGCGGCGGAACGCCAGGCCGCGCGCCAGCGGATCGGGCACGTAGCCGACCTCGCGCATCAGCGCCTCGACCTTCTCGCGGGTGTCCTTACGGACCAGCGGCGAGTGGTTGATGATGCGCGAGACGGTCTTCTTCGAGACCCCGGCCAGCCGGGCGATGTCGTTGATGGTGGCCGCCTTGCCTGCGGCGGGCCGGTCGGCCTGGAGAGAAGAACGCGCGGGCATCGGGATGGTCGGCGGAAAGGTCGGTCGATTCTAGCCGTGCGGCGGGACCGGTGTCCCGCCCGGGACAACGCCGGGCGGGGGGCCGGGACAGGAGGATCAGGCCCGCAGCGCGGCCGGCAGCCACAGCGACAGCTGCGGGAACAGCGCCACCAGCAGCAGGACGGCCAGCGCGGCCAGCCAGAACGGCCAGATCGTGCGCATGCTCTGGGCCACGGTGATCTTGCCGATCGAGGTGCCGATGAACAGCACCGAGCCCACCGGCGGGGTCACCAGGCCGATGCCGCCGGCCAGAACCATCACCAGGCCGAAATGGATGGGATCGATCCCGTACGCCTTGACCACCGGCAGGAAGATCGGCGTGCAGATCAGGATCTTCGGCGCCAGGTCCATGAACATGCCGAGGATCAGCAGGATCGCCACGATCATCAGCAGCACCGTGGTCTGGCTGTCGGCGACCGACTTGAGGAAATCCACCGCCGCCGCCGGCACCTGCAGGTAGGCCAGCAGCCAGCCGAACACCGCCGCGGTGGCGATCACGAACAGGATCACGCCGGTGGTGCGGGCGGCATGGACCACGGCGCCGCGGAACTCGGCCCAGCGCAGCTGCCGGTACAGGACGATGGTCACCAGCAACGCGTAGACCACGGCGATCGCCGCCGACTCCACCGCGGTGAAGATGCCGGCGCGGATGCCGACGAAGATCAGCAGGATCAGGCCCAGGCCCGGCAGCGCCGCGACCAGGCGCAGCACCACCGCGCGCCAGCCCGGGAACGCTTCGGTGCCGTAGCCGCGGTGACGGGCGACGGCATAGCCGGTGATCATCATCGCCACCGTCATCAGCAGCGCCGGGACGATGCCCGCGGCGAACAGGTCGGCGATCGACAGGCCGCCGCCGGCCGCGGCCGAGAACAGGATCAGGTTGTGCGACGGCGGGACCAGCAGCGCGACCAGCGCCGCGGTCATGCACACGTTGACCGCGTAGTCGCGGTCGTAGCCGCGGTTGACCATCTGCGGGATCATCGTGCCGCCGACGGCCGAGACGTCGGCCAGCGCCGAGCCGGACACGCCGCCGAAGAACAGCGACGACAGCACGCTGACCTGGCCCAGGCCGCCGCGCATGCGGCCGACCAGCGCCGCGGCCAGCGCGATCAGGCGCTCGGAGATGCCGCCGCGCAGCATCAGCTCGCCGGCGAAGATGAACAGCGGGATCGCGATCAGCGACACCGAGCCGGCGCCGGCCGAGATCTGCTGGACCAGCACGATCGAGGGCACGTCCAGGTAGAACAGGGTCGCCAGCGCGGCCACCGCCAGCGCGAACGCGACCGGGATGCCGAGCAGCAGGAGCAGGACGAACAGGCCCAGAAGAATGGCGATGGCCATGGATCAGGTTCCTTCGGTGCGGGCGGGCTGCAGGACCAGCCACGCCTTGTTGAGGGCGAACACGCAGATCAGCGCGCCGCCGATCGACAGTGGCAGGTAGTTGATGCTCTGCGGCATCGCCGCGCCCGCGATCTTGATGTCGAGGCCATCGAGCAGCAGCACCGCGGCCCAGGTGGCGATCAGCGCGCCGACGGCGGCCATCAGCAGGGGACGCAGCAGGTCCAGGATCCGGCGTGCCGTGGCCGGCAGGTGCTCCGCCAGCAGGTAGAAGCCGAAATGGCGGTCGGTGTGGACGCCGGCGGCGGCGCCGAAGCTGAGCGCGGTGCTGAGCAGCAGCAGCGTCACCGGTTCGGTCCAGCTCGGCGAATCGTTGATCACGTAGCGGGCGAACACCTGCCAGCCCTGGACCACCACCAGCCCGACGAGGGCGGTGGCGGCGATGGCGATGGCGATGCCGGCGAGTCGGTCCAGGGCGCGCTGGGCGGC
This sequence comes from Pseudoxanthomonas fibrivorans, assembly GCF_041464125.1. Taxonomy (NCBI): domain Bacteria; kingdom Pseudomonadati; phylum Pseudomonadota; class Gammaproteobacteria; order Lysobacterales; family Lysobacteraceae; genus Pseudoxanthomonas; species Pseudoxanthomonas fibrivorans. Next base: position 2,689,721 of record NZ_JBGNUG010000001.1, read on the forward strand.
GGCTTCAGCGCCGCGCGGCGCCGGGACGGTGGTGGCGGTCTCGGTCATGGTCTCGGGTCAGGCGAGGTCGCGGATGCGACGGTACAGGGCTTCGATCTCGGGCTTCTGGTGGTACTCGTCCAGCAGCGGCTGGGCGGCCTTCCGGAACGCCGCCAGGTCCACCTCGTTGGCCTTGATGCCGTAGTCGAGCACCGCCTTGCGCGCGGCGCCCTCGGACTCGTCCCACCTGGCGCGCATCACCGGCACCGATTCGCGCGCCACGCGCAGCAGCAGCTGGCGGTCGTCGGGGGCCAGCGACAGGAAGCTCTCGCGCGACATGATCAGCACGTCGGGCGCGTAGGAGTGCTGGGTCTCCGACCAGAACCTGGCGGCTTCGAAGTGGCGGCTGGAATGGAAGCTGCGCATGTTGTTCTCGGCGCCGTCGATCATGTGCGTTTCCATCGCCGAGAAGGTCTCGCCGAGCGACATGGGCGTCGGGTTCGCGCCGAGCAGGCGCACCAGCTTGATGAAGATGTCCGAAGCCGCCACGCGCATCTTCATGCCGTGCAGGTCGGCCGGCGCGACGATCGGGTGCTTGGTGTTGTAGAAGCAGCGCGCGCCGGAATCGTAGATCGCCAGGCCGACCAGGTCGCGGGTCTCGAAGCTGCGCAGCACCTCGTCGCCGACGTCGCCGTCGACGACCCGGCGCAGGTGGCCGATCGAGTCGAACACGTAGGGCAGGCACAGCGCCTGGGTCAGAGGGAAGGCGTTGTTCAGAGCGCCCGAGAACACGCGGGTGATGTCGATCACCCCGTAGCGGGCCATGTCGATCGCCTCGGCCTCGCGGCCAAGCTGGCCGGAATGGTAGAGGCGGATCTTCAGGCGGCCGCCGGTCTCGCGCTCGAGCGTCTGGCCGATCCAGCGCACCGCCTCGACGGTGGGGTAGTCGGTGACGTGCACGTCGCTGGCGGTGAGCACGCGGTGGCCCGCGGCGTCGATCTTGTCCGAGGAGGCGAACGCACGGCCGGCCATGGCCATCGGCAGCGCACAGGCGGCACTGGCGCCGCCCAGCAGCAGGCGGCGTCGGGTCAAACCGGTCATGCAGGCGTCTCCTGGCGGGCGGGCACGGCGTGGCAGTCGAGCGTGCCGTATCCGGTGAACACGATGCGCGCGCCCTGGCCTGCGGCGATGTCGTGGATGCCGGTGGCGTTGCCGGTGGCGATGTACTCGCCGGCCTTCAGCGGCCGGCCGCGGCGTGCCGAACGGGACAGCGCGAAGGCGAACGCCGCGCGCAGGCCGCCGGGCAGGCGCTGCGCGCCGCCGGTGCCGACGCTGGTGCCTTCGATGAGGGTTTCGGCGAGCAGTCCGGCCTCGTCCCGCGTGGTCCAGTCCGGCACTTCCGGGCCGAGGATCAGGCCGTTGTTGTTGCCGAAATCGGACACCACCACGCGCGGGCCGAGCTGGTTGATGGTGGCCAGCGGGCTGCTGGCGACCTCGACCCCGATGTACAGGGTCGCCGGCAGGGCGGCCGCCTCCTCGGGGGTCCAGTCGAGCTTGCCGTCGGGCGCATCGGCGTCCAGGCGCAGCACGTACTCGGCCTCCACCGCGCCGAACCCGCCGACGAACACCGGAATCGGGGTACTGCTACCGGTGGCATTCCACAGCTGGCGGGCGAAGATCGGCCCCAGCAGGCGCTCGTCCCCGGAGGCGTCGCGACGCTCCGGGGCGATGTAGCCGACCTTCCAGCCGACCACCCGGTCCGGCCATTGGGCGATGGCCAGGTCCTGCACCCGGTAGGCGGTGACCAGGTCGTCCGGAATGTGGCCGGGGAAGGCGTCGAGCGCCTCGCCGCGACGACGTGCGGCCACGAAGCGGTCCGCGATGGCGGCCAGCTCCGGCGGAGCCGGCGTATCGTCCTTGTGGCCCGTGACAGTGCTCAAGGTGTCTCCCCAGGAATATGCGCGTGGTGTGTTGCGCCGCGGATCGACAGCGGGCGCGGTAGCTGTATATGGTAAACCGGTGTCATGCCGCAATGTGCACTGCCGCAAAGGGCGCCTGCACGCTGCAACGCAACATCCGGAGGAGTCCATGCAGGTGTCCGATTTGCCGCCCGCGAACGCCCGCCTGGCGCGGCTGGCCCGGCTCGCGGCCGGGCTGCTGGTCCTGGCGCTGGCGGGTGCCGCCGCCGCGTCCCCGACGACCGTGCCGCTGTGGGACGGCACGCCGCCCGGGTCCGAAGGCCTGGCCCTGACCCAGCGCACCGTCGAACGGAGCAGCGACCCGGCCCGTCCCGACCGCTACGTCGAGGGCGTCATCGCGCCCTCGCTCACCGTCTACCGCCCGGCCCGCCCCGACGGGCGCGCGTTGCTGGTGGTGCCGGGCGGTGGCTACCAGCGCGTGGTCCTGGACAAGGAAGGCAGCGCGCTGGCGCCGGCGTTCGCCGACGGCGGAGGCGTGACCCTGTTCGTGCTCCAGTACCGCCTGCCCGGCGAAGGCCACCGCGGCGCGCGCGATGTGCCGCTCGCCGACGCCCAGCGCGCGATGCGCCTGATCCGTGCCCGCGCGCCGGAATGGGGCGTGGACCCGGCCAGCGTCGGGGTGATGGGGTTCTCCGCCGGCGGGCATGTCGCCGCCAGCCTCGCCACGCGCCACGGCGAACGCGTCTATCCGCCGCGTGACGCGGCCGACGCCGTGGACGCCCGCCCGGCCTATGCGGTCCTGGTCTATCCGGTGATCGACATGGGCGCGCATGCGCATCCCGGATCGCGCCAGCGGCTGCTGGGCGACGCGCCGGATGCCGGATCGGCGCGCGCATACTCGCTGCAGGAACGCGTCGACGCGCGAACGCCGCCGGTATTCCTGCTGCACGCGCAGGACGACACCGTGGTCACGGTGGAGAACAGCCTGCTGTTCGAGGCGGCGCTTCGCCGCGCCGGGATCGAACACGAGACCCACCTCTACGCGCACGGCGGGCACGGCTTCGGCGTGCGCGAGGCGCGCGGCACACTGGCGCTCTGGCCGCGCCTGGCGCTGGCCTGGATCGATGCGCACGCACCTTCACCCGCCGTACCCGCTTCCGATCGGACCCGCCATGCCGGATACCCCTGACCCATCCCCCGCGCCCTCCCGCTGCGACCGCCAGCGCCGGCGCCTGCTCCAGGCCGCCGCCGTGACCCCGGTCCTCGCGTTCGCCGCGCCATGGGCGCAGGCGGCCGCCGGCACCACGGCGGTCGCGGCCACGCGCAGCGGCCGGGTGCGTGGCAGCCTCGAGCACGGCGTGCATGCGTTCCGCGGCATCCGCTATGGCGCCGATACCGCTCCCGCGCGGTTCCAGCCGCCGCGCGCGCCGCAGTCCTGGCGCGGCGTCGCCGACGCGCTCGCCTACGGCGCGCCGGCGCCGCAGCGTGGCAAGGACGGTGCCGAGGGCAGCGAGGACTGCCTGTTCCTCAACGTGTGGACCCCGGGCCTGCGCGACGGCGCGAAACGCCCGGTGCTGGTGTACTTCCACGGCGGCGGCTACGACACCGGCTCCGGCAGCGATCCGCTCTACGACGGCGGCAACCTGTGCCGCCGGGGCGACGTGGTCGTGGTCACGGTAAACCACCGCCTCAACGCCTTCGGCTATCTCTACCTGGGCCTGCTCGGGGGCGGGGACTATGCGGCGTCCGGCAACGCCGGCCAGCTCGACCTGGTGCAGGCGCTGCGATGGGTGCGCGACCACGCCGCCGAGTTCGGCGGCGATCCCGGCAACATCACCGTGTTCGGCCAGTCCGGCGGCGGCGCCAAGATCGCCACGCTGATGGCGATGCCGGCGGCGCGCGGGCTGTTCCACCGCGCCTGGACGATGAGCGGGCAGCAGGTGACCGCGGCCGGCCCACGCGCGGCGACCCAGCGCGCGCAGCGCTTCCTGGAGACGGTCGGCATCGACCCCGCAGCGGCCGACGCACTTGCGCGGCTGCGCGCGCTGCCGCTGGCGGCGGTGCTCGAGGGCACGAACGCGCGCGACTTCTCGCGGGTCGAGGACACGCGCCTGTACTTCGGCCCGGTGATGGACGGCGACGTGCTGCCGCGGCACCCGTTCTGGCCGGATGCACCGGCGCAGTCGGCGGCGATCCCGATGGTGGTCGGCAACACCCGCGACGAGACCCGCGCCTTCCTCGGCAACGACCCGAAGAACTTCAGCCTGGGCTGGGACGAGCTGCCCGCGCGGCTGGAGCGTGCGCAGTTCGTGGACATCCGCGCCGACCTGGTGGTGGCGGAGTATCGCCGCCTCTATCCGCAGGCCACGCCATCGGACGTGTTCTTCGCCGCCACCACCGCCGGACGCTCCTGGCGCGGCGCGGTCGAAGAGCTCGAGGCGCGCGCGCGCCAGGCCGGGGCGGTCGCGCCCACCTGGGCCTACCAGCTGGACTGGGGCTCGCCGCTGGACGGCGGCAGGCTGCGCGCCTTCCACACCCTGGACATCCCGCTGGTGTTCGACAACGTGCGCCAGCCCGGCTCGCGCACCGGCGACGGCGACGACGCGCAGGCGATGGCCGATGCGATGAGCGGCGCGTTGCTCGCCTTCGCGCGCCACGGGGATCCCAACCATGCCGGCATCGCCCGCTGGGAGCCGTACTCGATGGCGCGGCGGCAGACGCTGCTGTTCGACCTGCCCGCGACGCTGGCCGACGACCCGCGTGGCGCCGAGCGCCGTTTCTGGCAACAGGCGCCGTTCGTGCAGCGCGGAACCCAGTAGCCGCCGGCGTGCGCGTCCCCCTGCTCCTGCTGCCCGGCCTGCTCTGCGACGAGCGGATGTGGCGCGGGCCGGCGGCCGCATTGGCGACCGTGGCCGAGCCATGGATTCCCGACCTCACCGCCGACGACAGCATCGCGGCGATGGCCGCGCGCGTGCTGGCCGCCGCGCCGCCGCGCTTCGCCCTGGCCGGCCTGTCGATGGGCGGCTATGTCGCGTTCGAGATCCTGCGCCAGCAGCCCGGTCGCGTGCAGCGGCTGGCCCTGTTCGACACCAGTGCCGCGCCGGATTCGGCCGAACGCGCGCGCCAGCGGCGCATGGGCATCGCCGCGAGCGGGCAGGGCCGCTTCGCCGGGGTGACGCGGCAGTTGCTGCCGCGCCTGATCCATGCGCGCCACGTCGGGGGCCCGGTCGGCCGCGAGGTGCAGGCCATGGCGGCCCGGGTCGGCGCGCAGGCCTACCGGCGCCAGCAGGCGGCGATCCTGGGCCGGCCGGACTCGCGCCCGCTGCTGCCGTCGATCGACATCCCGGCCCTGGTGGTCGTCGGTGCCGACGACGTCATGACGCCGCCGTCCGAGTCGGAAGTGATCGCCGCCGGCATCCGTGGCGCCACGCTGCACCGCATTCCGGACTGCGGCCACCTGCCGCCGATGGAAGCGCCGGAGCGGACCGCGGCGCTGCTGCGCGACTGGCTCCTTGCCTGACCGTGCGTCAGCGCGGCGCGCGCAGCGCGGCCAGCGGCACCCGGGTCACCGCGATGTCTTCCTTGTTGACCGCGTAGGCCACGTACAGGTGGTCGTTCCAGACCACGCTCTTCGGATAGTGGTAGCCCGCGCGCTTGTAGCGGCCGGGGTGGCGCAGCGGGGGCAGCGCGTCGCGGCCGCGCAGCAGCAGGCTGCGGTCGAAGTGGCGCCCGTCCGCCGACAGCGTGAGCGCCAGCGGGATCCGGGTGCGGTCGGCACTGGCGGCATTGACCAGGAAGGCGGTGCCGTCGGGCAGGTTGCCGGCGCTCTGCTTGGCGCGCGCGTCCGGCATCGCGGTCAGCGCCGGCGTCGACCAGTGCTCGCCGCGGTCGCAGCTCTCGCTGGCGAGCTGGCGGAAACTGCTGGCCTGGTCGCGGAACACCATGACCGCGCACTGCGTGCCGTGCGTGCCCGTGCGCAGGAACACGCTCGGTTCCAGCTCGCGGCTGACCCGGCCCTCGTGCGGCAGGTTGCTCATCGACCCGCGCCGCCAGCCGGCGATGCCGAGCGGGTCGTCGGTGAAGAAGGGCGCGACGATCATGCCGGGGCGCATGTGGAAGGCGGTGACAATGCGCCCGCCGGCCAGCGCGTGCGGATCCTGTTCGATGATGCCCTGGACCGGCTGGCCATCGGCATCGAGCACCGGCCGCGGCGGGGACCAGGCCACGCCGTCCTCGCTGCGCATGTAGGCGGTAACGCCACCGTCGCCGGACTGGAAGCCGGTGGGCCAGACGTTGAGGTAGGCCACCAGCGTGCGGCCGTCGGTCCACCAGCCGCCGTTGGAATGCATGGCACCGCCGCTGCCCGCCGCCGCCAGCACGCGCGGCACGCTCCAGCGCATGCCGTCGTCGCTGTAGCTGTAGAGGACCTTCGTGTCGGGCGAGTCCTCGTCCTCGCGCGAACTCTGCCACTGCGCGTACAGCCGGCCCTTGAAAGCCACCAGCACCGCGCCGTTGTTGAAGCGGTCCTGCGTGGGGAGCGGTGCGAACACGGTGAAGTGCGCCGTGCCGGGAGCGCTGCGAAGGCCGAGGTCGGGCGCAGCGGCATCGAACAGGCCGGGAGCGACGGTGTAGGGCGCCTGGCCGCCGGCGATGCCGCCTGACGCCGCATCCGCGCCGGCCGTGGCCGGCGCCATCGCGAGCGCAGCCAGCCAGGCGACGGCGATCCGCGCCGTCCACATGCCGCGCTCAGCGCACCTGGAAATCGTCGAAGTCGGCATGGCCCACGCGGGTGGCGGTGAAGGCCGGCGTGCCGGCGGGTGCCTGCGCGAACAGGCCCAGCTGTGCCCCCACCCAGCGACCCTGGGTGACCAGCAGTTCCTCGCCGGCCGGCACGAAATCGCGCCCGTCGAGGCTGTAGCCGAACCGCACCACCGCCTGCACCGCGCGGGTCATCGACGGCCAGTAGCGGGTCGGGTCCGCCGGCGGATCGACCGGCACCACCCGCGGCTCGACCCGGACCTGCAGCCAGAGCGGACGGTCGCCGGCCGCCTCGAGCACCACCTGCACCTGTTCGTCGCCGTGGCGGTCCGCCTGCGGCCGTCGCACCTGGACCAGGCGCACGCCGGCTTCGGTCTTCTCCAGCCCGATCCAGCCATACGACGCGCCGAACATCACCAGTCCCGCGCGCTCGCCCACGGCCGCCGGCGCGAAGCGCAGCTGCGTGGTGGCGGTGAAGGACAGGCCGGGCAGCTTCTGCGCGAGCACATGGCCGGCCTCCCACAGGTTGGCGGGCGAGGAGGCCGACTTCAGCCGCAGCACCCCGCTCGCGCCGGCGTCATGCCAGTCCTCCGAGGGATTGGCGTTCCACTGCCAGCCCGCGTGGACGCCGGCGTCGAAATGGTCGTCCACCACCGGCACCGCGCGCGGCTGCGGCGGCAGCGCCGGCTTGCGATGCCGCAGCACCGGCTGGCCGTAGTGCCGGCCGGGTTGCGGCTGGCCGACCAGCTGCCAGCCGTCGTCGTTCCAGCGCATCGGCTGCAGGTGCACGCGGCGGCCGTAGGCGTCGGTGTCCTGGAAATGGACGAACCAGTCCTCGCCGCCGGGGGTGTCGATCCACGCGCCCTGGTGCGGCCCGTTCACCGGCGTGTCGCCCTGGTCCATCACGTTGCGCGCCTCGTACGGGCCGAGGATCGACCGCGACCGGAACACGCCCTGCCAGCCGCCCTTGACCCCGCCGGCCGGCGCGAAGATGTAGTACCAGCCATCGCGCTTGTGCACCTTGGGGCCTTCGATCACCACCCACTGCTTGTCGCCGTCCGACGTCCGCACCGGCGCCAGCGCGTCGCCGTCGATGACGACGTGCTCCCCGCCCACCGTCTTCGTGCCGTCGGCATCGAGCCGCTTGAGTGCGACGACGTTGATCCTGCCCGAGCGCGACTTCGCGTACGAGTACGCCAGCCAGCCCTGGCCATCGTCGTCCCAGAACGGCGCCGGGTCGATCACGCCCTTCGCGTTCTCGACCAGCACCGGGGCCGACCAGGGACCGGCCGGGTCGGCCGCGGTGACGACGAAGATGCCGAAGTCCGGGTCCGGGTAGTAGATGCGGAACAGGCCGCCGTGGTGGCGGATCGACGGCGCCCACACCCCGCCGCCGCGGCGGGGCACGCGATGGTGCCCGTCCTGCGGCAGGCGCGGCAGCGCGTGGCCGAGCAGCGTCCAGTTCACCAGGTCCCGGGAATGCAGCACCGGCAGGCCGGGGACGCTGGTGAAGCTGGAGGCGGTGAGGTAGTAGTCGCCGCCGACCCGGACCACGTCCGGATCGGACCAGTCGCCGGCCAGGATCGGGTTGCGGTAGCTGCCGTCGCCCTGGTCGGGCGACCACACGCCCGCCGGCATCGGCAGCAGGCCGTCGTGGTCGCCGCCCGCCTGGGCGACGGGCGCCAGCGTGGACAGCAGCAGGCAGAACAGGGACGTGCGCAGCATGGTCGGCTCCGGTGGTCGCCGGCGCGGCGACGCCCACGCACGGCCCGCGGTCGCGCGGGGACCGGGGTCCCCGCGATGCGCTCAGTAGTCGAGCGCGCGGTACTTGAAGTCGCGGAAGTGGACCTTGCCGCTGCCGGCGGCATAGATCGCCGGCTTCAGCGCCAGGAACTGGCCGGCCACGTTGTGGTGGTAGCCGGAGACTTCCATCTGCACCGGGTACTTCTCCCAGGCCTTGCCATCGGTGCTGGTGTGGATGGTGACGATGTGCTGGTTGTTGGTGACGCGCAGCCACAGCCTGCCGCCCTTGCCCGGGGGCAGGCCGGTGGTCGGCCGCTCCTGGCCGTAGCGGTGCATCACGAACTTCTCGCCATTGCTGCCCACGCCCACGTACAGGCGGTCGCTGTAGAACAGCAGCGCGCCGCCGACGGCGCCCGGCTCGATCTCCATCTCCACTTCGAACTGGTAGGCCTTGTCGCCGGCGATCACGGTCAGCGGCGAGCTGTCGCGCGGGGTGCTGCCCTTGCCCTGCACGCTCATCGCGCCGTTGCCGAAGGACAGGCGCGCGTACTCGTCCTGGGCCGGGTTGAAGAACGACCACTGCTGGCCCAGGCGCGGGCCATCGAAGCGGTCCGACAGCGCCATGCCGTGCTGGCCCACCGAGGCGCCGCTGGGCTTCTTCATGGGCTGGCCGAGGTCGCCACCCTTGGCCACGAACCAGCCATCGTCGGTCCATTCGACCGGATCGAGCAGGGCCTGGCGGCCCAGCGTCCAGTAGCCGTTCTCGTAGCCGTGGTAGATCATCCACCAGCGGCCGTCGGTGCCTTCGATCACGGTGGCGTGGCCGCGCGACCACCACGGCTCACTGCGGTCGACGGTGCGGGTGATCGGGTTGTGCGGCGAGTTCTCCCACGGCCCGTGGATCGACTTCGAGCGCGCGGTGATCACCATGTGCCCGGTCGGCGGGCCGGCGGTGCCGCCGACCGCGGTGGTCATGTAGTACCAGTCGCCGCGCTTGTGGATCTTCGGGCCTTCCTGGGCGTAGCCCTCCACGTCCCAGGTCTCCGGGTACTTCCAGCCGTCGTAGACGTGCTTCGGTTCGCCGACCACGCGCAGGCCGTCGTCGGACAGCTGCACGTAGTCGCCGCCGGACAGGAACAGGTAGCGCTTGCCGTCCTCGCCGACCGCGTGGCCGGGATCGATGTACTTGCCCAGGCCGATGTTCACCGGCTCGCTCCACGGGCCGCGGATGTCGTCGGCCCACACCACGTAGTTGCTGCGGGTGCTGCCCTCGGTGCCGCCGGTGCGGGCCGGGAAGTAGATGTAGTAGCGGCCCTCGTGCTTGACGATGTCGGGGGCCCAGATCGAACCGACGTTCTTCGTGATCGCGTGGCCGAGCGGCTTCCAGTTGACCAGGTCGCGCGAATGCCAGATCGGCAGGCCCGGATAGGCGTCGAACGAGGACGAGGTCAGGTAATAGTCGTCGCCGTCCTTGAGCACGGACGGGTCGGGCCGGTCGCCGGCGAACACCGGGTTGAGGAAGGTACCGTCGCCGAGGTCGGCCTGGCGCTGGTGCTCGATGCCGCGCTTCCACGGGCTGGGCGCGTCCGCCGCGGAGGCGGCCAGCGGCAGCAGGGGAAGGGCGAGCAGCGCCAGGGCGCGAAAGGGGGAAAGGGCCATGGCCGGTCCTTGTGGTCAGCGGGGGATGACGATGCCGCGATAGGCGAACGGGCGCCGATGACACCGATGGTCAGGCGACCGTAGCAGACCCCGCCGCCCGCCGGCATCCTGCGCCGCAACACGCTCCGGCGCGGGGCACCGACTAAAGTCGGGCTTCCCGGTGCGATCCCGGCGGTGTACGCATGACACCGCTGGCCATCCTGCCGCCGCGCACCTTCCGGACCCGTTACGACCCATGCCTGCCGTCTCCCGCCTGTTCCGCCCCCTGTCCTGCCTGCTGCTCGCGTTGGCCACGCCCGCCTTCGCCGCGCCCGACCCGTCGGTCACCGAGCGTCCGCCGGTCACCCCGGTGCGGGCCAGCAAGATCGTGCTGGTCGGCGATTCGACCACCGCGGTGCAGGGCGGCTGGGGCCCGTCGTTCTGCGGCGACCACGTCGCCTCGTTCGTGGCCTGCGTGAACCTCGCCCGCGGCGGGCGCAGCACCTACAACTACCGGGCCGAGGGCTCGTGGGACATCGCCCTGGCCGAGATGCGCCCCGGCGCATACGCCGGCGGGGTGTACGTGCTGATCCAGTTCGGCCACAACGACCAGCCGGGCAAGCCCGGTCGCTCGACCGACCTGGCGACCGAATTCCCGGACAACCTGCGCCGCTACGTGCGCGAAGTGCGTGCCGCCGGCGCGGTGCCGGTGCTGCTGACGCCGCTGACCCGGCGCCAGTTCAAGGACGGCGGGCTGGTCGACGACCTCGCGCCGTGGGCCGAGGCCACCCGCCGCGTCGCGGCCGACCTGCAGGTGCCGCTGGTGGACCTGCACGCGCGCAGCGTGGCCGCGGTGCAGGGCATGGGCCCGGTGCAGGCGATGCGCTTCGCCCAGGCACGCGCGCTGCCGGAACAGGTGGTGGCCGCGCAGGCCGGGACCACCATCGGCGCACCGCCGGCCGCCCCCGCCACGGCCGCGGCGGCACGGACCACCCCGCCCACCGGGCAGGACAACGCCGCGGCCGAGCCGATGGGCACGCCCAAGGCCGCGTTCGACTACACGCACCTCGGGGGCGAAGGCGCCGGTTTCTTCGCCGCGATCGTCGCCGACGAACTCGCGCGGCAGGTGCCCGCGCTGCGCCGCAACCTGATTCCGTGAGGCGCGCTTCCCACCGCCGTACGCCGCGGGCGGTCGCTGGACCGCGCCAGGACCGGAACGGACCCCGCGCATGAAGCCCACGCCGACCCCCATCACCGCCGCGCTGGCGGGCGTGTTCGCGGCGGTGGTCATGCCGGCGCTGTGGCCGCGGCTGGGCGACGACACCCTCGACTGGATACTCGCGTTCCTGCTGGTGGTCGCGCTCCCGGCGCATGCACTGGTGGTGGGCTTCGGCCCGCCCCGCGACCCCGCGTGCCGGGCCGGGCTGGACGCCGCCCTGCTCAAGCGGGTGGCGGCGTGGCTGCTGGCGGCGCTGGCCACGATCGCCGTGCGGCAGGCGCTGGTGACCTAGCCCGCTCGCCGCGGCGCACGCCGGCCCGGCCCGCGCCGTTCCCCGACGCGAGGAAAGAGGCCGGGCGGACCCGGCCTCGACCCCGGCGATCGGCAATTCCGGTGTCAGCGCACCGGGCGGCGGTTGTTCAGGCGGGTGACTTCCTCGGCTTCGCCTTCTAGCGCCACGCGCACGTGCAGGCCGTCCGCATCGCGGCCGCCCAGCGGCAGCGACACGTTCGCGGTCTTCGGCAGCAGGTCGGTCGGCGCGGCCAGGGCGGGCAGCGCCACGCGCGCCAGCTCGCGTCCGCCTCCGTCCTCCAGCACCGCATAACCGACGCCGGTCGCCACATGGCCCAGGCTGTGCACGGTCACCTCGACCGCGTCGCCGGCCACGCGCACGTCGCCCCGGCCGATGCCCAGGTCCGGCCGCGTCTCCACCGGCGTGCCCGCATGCAGCCGCTCGAACTCCATCACCACCGCCTGCATCGGCGGGAACAGCACGTCGACCGACGCGCTCTTCTCCAAGGTGAACTCGCGGCTGGACGACTTGCCGTCGATGCGGTCGTCGCCGTCGCGGTCCACGCCCCAGGTCATGCGCCAGGTGCCGGGCTCGACGTTCCACCCGGTCATGGTCGCCGGGTGCGCCTTGCGGTCGACGTTGAAGCCGACCACCTTGAAGCGGTCGCGGCGCGCGTCGGGCATCAGGATCGCCACCTGCTCGGCGCCGCCGTCGCGGGCGAAGCGCCAGCTGACGGTATGGCCCGGCCAGGACTGGTTGCGCTCCAGCGCCACGCCGCCCAGGCGCTCGCGCTGCAGCAGCTCGCTGGCAGACTCCACGCGGTCCGACCACCAGTGGCCCTCGGTGACCATGTACTCGCGCAGCGCCTTGAGCTCGATCGACTCGGCATGCATCGCCTCGAGGTACTTCTTGTCGCCGGTCTGCTGCCACGCGGCCAGCGCGGCGAAGCCGGTGTCGCCCTTGTCCGCGGCGGCGACCAGGGCCTTGCCCCAGTCGTGCTCGCGGCCGAGCACGCCGATGTAGTTCTCGCCCAGGTTGGACAGGCTGCCCGGGCCGCTGCGCCCGACGCGGTAGTCCAGCGCCTTGAGGTACTTGTCGTCGCCGGTCCAGCGCCACGCGGTCCAGAACAGGTGCATGGTGTCGCCGCCGCCCGAGCCCTTCACCAGTTCGCCGCCGCGGGTCTTGCCGGTGGCCCAGTGGATCTCGTTCGGCAGCACCCAGGCGCCGTCGTCGGCGGTGTAGGCGTGGGCGAGGTAGCTGTCGGCGAGGCCGGTGACCAGCTTGCGGCCGGTCGGATCGGCGTTCCAGCCGCCGACCAGGAACGCCGGATGCAGCGCCGGGAACGAATACGGCTTCTGCCACTGCCAGTTCGGGTCGCGGTAGACCTTGTTGCCGCCGAACCAGTTGCTCGACCACAGCAGGTGGCCCTGCGGGTTGGGCAGGATGATCTTGCGGTCGTAGTCCCTGACCGTTTCCATCAGCCGCTCGACGGTGAGCGGATCGCCCCAGTTGAGGTAGAGCATCGCGCTGTTGGCGTTGATGCCTTCCTCGTAGGCGTGCAGCTCGTCGGTCTCGATCGTGCTCAGCCCGCCGGTGAACATGCCGTTGCGGTAGATCGCATCGGAGACTGCGGTCAGCGAGGCGTTGAGCTTGTCGGGCTTGATGCCCATCAGTGCCGCGCCAGGCCACTGCTGCACGAGGTCCGAATCGTCGGACAGGCCGCCGCCGAAATCGCCGTACCCGACCTGGCGGTTGTCGATCCACCAGTCGATGAAGCGGCGCACGTACTTCAGGTCCTCGAGCTGGCGGAACGCCCACAGCGGCACGTCCTTCGGCGCCTGCGGCTGCGCGAACGGCGGCCGGCCCTGGCTGTTGTAGCTGATGTAGTTCCAGTAGCGGCGGCCCTGCTCGTGGTCCGGATCGACCCGCAGCAGGTCGCTCAGGTCGGCGTACACGCGCGCGTACAGGCGCTGGCGCTTGGAGGTGGTGTGTTCCTCGACCAGGAAGCCCCAGTTGTCGCGGACCTGGTTGAAGCGGTCGGCGAGGTGCTGCTTCTTCGCCTCGGCGCGGTCCTTGAACACCAGCCTGACCTCGGCGCCGTCGAGCGAGGCGGCGTTGAAGCCGGGCGCGGCGGAGGCGACGCTGATCCACAGGCTGTCGGCGGTCAGGATGCGGTCGCGCAGGTCCAGCCACAGCGTGCGCTTCTGCTTGGGCGCCACCGCGACCGAGACGTCGATCATGTCGCGCGCGGGCCAGATCGGGTCCTTGACCCGGATGTTGAGCGGGATCAGCCCGTCCTTCGCCGCCGGCAGGTCCAGCGCGGGAAGGTCGATGGCCACGCCGTCGAGCCCGTCGTGCATGTTTTCCCAGCTGTAGGCCCAGCTGCGGATCAGCGGCTGCGCGGCGGGCGCGTCGGCCACGCCGGACGGCACCAGCACGTGCACGACCGGGTCGGGGGAGGCGGGCAGGGTGTCCGCGCCGCGCTTGCGCGAACCGGCACCCTTGGGCAGCGCCATCACCGTGCTGCGTCCGGCGGGCAGGAAGCGGCCGTCGATGTACTGCCGCAGCGCCTGCACGTTGCCGTAGTCGGGCAACACCTTGCTGTCGATGGTGTAGGCCTGCTTGACCGTGCCGGCGGGCTCGGCCGCGTCGGTCACGTTGTAGGCCCAGATCTCCTGGATCGGGGTCTCCGGCGTGGTGTTGGTGAAGCGCACGTGGCCGCCGCGGCGCGCCGGGAACTGGGCGACGCTGCGGACGATGCCCTGCTCGCGCGTGAACAGCGGCGCCTGTTCCGCGCCGGACGGGCCGTGGCTGGCCTGGCCGTAGGCGGCGCCGCGGATCTCGAAGCGGTTGAACGGCTCGTCCGGCATCGCCAGGTCCAGCGCCTGGCCGCCTTCCACGTAGGTGTTCCAGTCCGGCAGCTGGAAGTAGTCGTCGCGGCCGGGCAGGCGCGAGCGGTTGTACACGCCGGGCCAGGTGGTTTCCGGAATGCCGTCGCTGCCCTTCCACATCCACTGCTTCTTGTCCTTCACGTCGTCGAAGCCGACGTGGCGGATCGAAGTGGTCGCCGCCACCAGTTCCGGCGGTGCTCCGTGGGATTCCCATCCATGGCGGTGGTTCCACGCGGCGCGCCGGGCGTCGTCGCCGACCGCCACCGCGCTCGCCGGCCGCGCCGCGGCCAGGTCCGCGCGCCGCGCCAGCGTCGCCACCCCGGGGCCATCGAGCATGCGGTCGTACACCCGGATCTCGTCGAAGTCGCTGCCGCGCAGGAAGTTGTAGCGGCTCTGCACCTGGTACGGCGCCATCACCCGCCCGGCCAGGCCGAGCTGGTCGAGCGCGGCGTCGTAGTCGGCGGTGGTCTCCTCCCGTGCCACCTCCCGGCCGTCCACGTACAGGCGCACGCCCCGGGTCTCGTCCCAGGCGAAGGCCAGGTGGGTCCAGTCGCCGGCGCCGGGCGCCTGGTCCAGCCTGAACGACACCCGCGTGCGGGCGAGGTTGGCGTCGGTGACGAACGCATCGAAGCCGTGGCCGTTCCAGTCGATGCGCAGCCAGGCCATGTCCCAGCTGCTGTGGTCGGCGTAGCCGACCCGGAAGATCACGAACGGCGCTTCGCCCACCGCGTAGCGCGGGCGCCAGAAGAAGGACAGCGTGCCGCGCTCGGCATAGATGTTGCCCGGCGCGTTCCAGGCCAGCACGCCGTCATCGGCCCATTCGATCGCGCCGCCCTGCACGCCGGTGGGCACGATCTTCACCCGGTCCTGGAAGTTCGGCACCGCCTCGCCCCCGGCATGGTCGGCGACGAAGCCTTCGTCGGCCGAGACCCGGAACAGCAGCTGCGGCCCGGCATCGGCGGTGCGCGCGGGCGCGGGCAGCGCCAGCAGGACGGCGGTGGCGAGGGCGGCGAGCAGGGCGGGACGCATGGGTTCAGTCATCGGATCGGTCTTCCACGTCATCAACGATAAGGCGTAACGGAGTCACGGCGCCGGCGCATGGACCTGTCGCCAGCGCGGGAGTTCCGTGGCCAGCACCGGCTCGGGCCAGGTGCCATGCCAGGCATAGCCGACGCGGCGCTCGTTGGGCAGCTCGGCGAACGCGACCGGGCGGCTGTCGCGGTCCACGAACAGCGGCTGCTGGCGCTCGAGGTCGTAGAAGCGCGCCCACAGCGACGCCCCGGGCGCGGCGACCAGGCGCACGTCCTTGCCGCTCTCCTCGCCCGCGGCCTCGATCCGCTCGACCGCCACGTCGCGCAGGCGGTGGCCGTCCATCCAGCGCGCCGCCGATTCGATCGCGGCGATCGTGCGCGCATCCGGGTGCGGCTGGCGCATCAGCAGGCGCATCACGCCGACCGATTCGGCCACGGCCAGCGACGGCAGTTCGTAGGCGCGGGCCTTGGCCGGCTGCAGCGTGTGCTCGTCGTACTGGGCGGCCCAGATCGTCGGCGTGCCGTCGAGCTGCACCTGCAGGGCGAGCAGCAGGTCGATGCCGCGCCGGGCCGCCGCGGCCGCGCGTTCGCCGTAGGCCGGCGCCAGCGCGGCCAGGCCGTCGCGGCCGGCCGCGATGTCCTGCAGCAGGGTCACCACCCGCACCATCGCATCGTCGTTGAGCGTGATCTGGTGCCGGTAGGACGAGTGGTCCGGGTAGAACTGCGGCCAGCCGCCATTCGGGTACTGGGCGCGGAGCAGGTACTCGACGCCGCGGCCTGCCGCGGCCAGGTACGCGGGATTGCCGGTGCGCGCATGGGCCTGGGCCAGGTACGCGATCTCGCCGGTGGTGGCCTTGTTGTCGATGGTCGCGTCGTCGCGGCGGCCCGGCCCGCGCAGCGCGGCGCGTTCGGCTTCGTCGTAGCGTCGCCCGTAGTCGACCTTCTTCCCGTGGTAGTGCTTGGACCAGCCGCCCGAGGCGGTCTGCAGCAGCAGCATGTTCTCGGCCACCGGGTCGGTCGGCGGCGGCGCGGCAGGCGTCGCGCCGGCGGAAGCGGAGGCGGCGAGCAGCAGCGCCAGCAGCAGGCGCGGGACGGTCACGGTGCCCATTCGAACGGTCTCCAGTGGCCCAGGATCGCTTCCCGGGAGTAGGTGGATGCCTGCGCCGGCGGGAGCGCGTGCGACCAGGGCACGCGCCCGGCGGTCGCGGCGCCCGCACCGCGGTTGCCGGCCTCGGCGAAGAAGGCGCTCGCCTGGCGTTCCGGCCTGCCCCAGTCGTGCCAGCCGGCGGCAAGTATGTGCGCGCCGAGCTCGCTGTCGAGGAACGCGACCCGCGCGTGGTCCCGCCATGGGCGCCCCAGGTAGACGGCGTCGACGCCCTCGGCGGCGGTGAGGGTGCAGTCGCGGAAGACCAGCCCGTGGGGATGGTCCCGGGGCGTGGCCGCGGCGGTCACGTAGCCGTTGCCGACCGAGTGGATCCGGCAGTCCTCGAACAGCGCGGTGCCGGCGCCGAAGATGAAGTCGACCGTGCCATGGACCTCGCAGCCGCCGAACCACGAGAGGCTGTCGTGCCCTTGCAGGTAGAGCGTGTCCTGGTGGCCGAGGAAGCGGACGTCGCGGAACGCGGCGCGGGTCCCGACCACGGCCAGGGCCACCGCCTGGCCGACCGGGCCTGCGTCGTTGGCGATGGTCAGGTGCGCGGCGCTGAAGTCGTCCGCCCGCACCGTCACCGTGGCCGAGGCGAAGGTGCCGAACGGCTTGCCGGTGCGCGGGTCGATGCGCGAGGCGTGGTTGTCGAACACCAGCCGGGTGCGGCCGCTGCCGGCGCCCACCAGTGCGATCGGCGGCGCACCCGCGGGCACGTCCACCACTTCCCGCCAGGTGCCGGCGCCCAGCCGGAGGGTGGTGGCTTCGCCGCCGGCGACCACGCCGTCGATCGCGGCCTGCACGCTGCGGTACTGCCCGCTGCCGTCCAGCGCCACCACCCGTTCGCGCGGCGAGGCATGCAGCCCCCCCGCGGCCAGGCATGCGAGCAGCGCCGGAAAGAAGCCGCCCGCCGGTCGCCACCGGCGCGTGCGCACCGGTGGGACGGACGGGCGGAAGTCCCGCCCGCCGGGGGAGGCCGGTTGCGGGCGGGTCATGCGGTCAGAACGTGTAGCGCACGCCGACGTAGTACTGGCGGCCGTTCACGGTGTAGCGGTCGGCCAGGCCGAGCGCGGAGTCCACGTAGCGGCTGTCGGCGGTGTCGGTGAGGTTGATCGCCTCGAACGTCGCGGTCAGGTGGTCGGTGAAGCGGTAGGACATGTTGAAGTCCACGTTCTGCACCGAATCCTTGCCGGTCACGTCCGCGGTCACCAGCTGGTTGCCGTCCAGGTCCCACACGTTCTCCTGGCTCAGGATCTCGCTGATGTAGCCGTCGCGGTAGCTGGTCGAGATGCGCGCGCTGAACTTGCCGTCGTCGTAGTAGAGGGTCGCGTTGTACGAGTTGGGCGACAGGTTGAGCAGCTGGTTCTCGGTGACGGTGGTGACCACGGTCGTGTTGTTGCTGCCGGCGGTGCTGAACAGGTACTGGATTTCCGAATCCACGTGCGTGTAGTTCATCTGCACGCCGAAGTTGCCCCAGAAGCCGGGCAGGAACTTGAACATCTGCTGGTAGGTCAGTTCGTAGCCCTTCAGCGGGCCGCCCGGGGTGTTGTAGTAGCTCTGGACGTTGAACTCGGTCTCCGGAGTGAAGCCCTCCGGCAGCAGGTCCAGCGAGTAGCCCATGTCCTCCCAGGTGGTGATCAGGCGGGTGCGCTGGATGTAGCTGTCGATGTCCTTGTAGAACACCGCCGCGGAGACCAGGCCGCCTTCCTGGAAGTACCACTCCGCGCTCAGGTCGTAGTTGGTCGAGCGGAACGGCTCGAGCTGCGGGTTGCCCATGTTGATCGAGTAGGTGCGGCCGTCGTCGAAGTACTGGGTCGGGCCGCCGCTCACGCCGGGCGAGAGGTACAGCAGCGCCGGGCGGGCCATGGTCTCGGCCGCGCCGAAGCGCAGGACCACGTCCTCGGTGACGTCCCAGGCCATGTTCAGCGCCGGCAGTACGTCGGTGTAGCTGTGGTCCACGGTGGTGCCCACCAGGAAGCGGTCGCCGGGCGCGGAGGTCGCGTTGGCGACGCCGAAGAACGCCTGGCAGTCCGGCGAGTTCTGCGCCGGGTTGGTGGCGTTGCAGGGCGCCCAGCCCGATGCGCTGATCTGGGTCTCGACCACGCGCACGCCGAGGTTGCCGCGGAACGCGCGCTCGAGCAGCTCGGTGTTGAAGTCCAGCTGCAGGTACGTGCCCAGGCTGGTCTCGTTGACCTCGAAGTTGTTGTTCGAGGCGCCGAAGTGGCCGACGCTGGCCAGGCGGTAGTCGCCGCCGAGCAGGCCGTTGTTGCAGTTGCAGTAGATGTCCAGCAGCTCGGCCACCTTGCCGAAGTCCGGCGCCAGCCAGCTGCCCGGCGCGCCGGACAGGTTGCGGCCGAAGCCGTCCAGGGTGGTGCTGAGGTCGCCGACGCCCACGCCGGCGGGCAGCGCCTGGGCCAGGCGGCCGTAGCTGATGTGCCGGTATTCCTCCGAGGACATGTCGTAGTCCTTGTAGGCCAGGCCGGCGCGCAGGGTGAAGGTCGGGTTGAGGTTGAACTGCAGGTCGACCTTGGCGGTGTTGAAGCTGTTCTCGACGTACTGCGGGTTGAGGCGGACCTCGCTGATGTTGCCGCCGCGCGCGGTGCCGTTGGCGTTGACCGGCGCGTTGCCGTAGCCCAGCCAGGACCAGGCCGACGGGTCGTTCAGGGCGAACGGGAAGGTCATGCGCGGCATGTCCGGGTTGCCGCGCATGTCGAGCACGAAGCCGTCGAGGTTGGAGTTGTCGAAG
Source organism: Pseudoxanthomonas fibrivorans (assembly GCF_041464125.1). NCBI lineage: Bacteria > Pseudomonadati > Pseudomonadota > Gammaproteobacteria > Lysobacterales > Lysobacteraceae > Pseudoxanthomonas > Pseudoxanthomonas fibrivorans. The sequence continues at coordinate 2,709,081 of NZ_JBGNUG010000001.1, forward strand.
CTGACCAGCGAGAACACCGGGCGCTCGTAGTCCGAGCTCGAATGGCCGAGCACCGCGTCCAGGCGCACGTCGTCGTTGAACGCGTGCTCCAGGGTCAGGCTGTACTGCTGGAACTTGGTCGTTTCCTCGATCTCGGTGGCCTCGGTGCGGAAGTCCACGTTGTCGAACACGCCGTAGGTCAGGCGGTTCATGGCGTCGACCTCGGCCTCGCGCACCACGATCTGGGTCTTGCCGCCGAGGTTGGCGGCGCGGTGCAGGTTGGCGCCCAGCGAATCCTCGCGCTGGTCCTTGCCCAGTTCCGAGTACATCGCGTCGAAGCTGAGCAGGGTGTCGTCGCTCGGGCGCCACTGCAGCGCGCCGGTCACGCCGATGCGCTCGATCTCGCTGGCGGTGCGGATGTAGCGCGGGTAGCGCGGGATCCACGCGTTGGTCGCGGTCTCGTAGGCGGCGATGTTCTCGGGGGTGGCGGCCGGCCGCGGCAGGCCGGTGCCGCACGCGGTCGAGCTGATCCCGTAGGTGCCCCAGCCGTTGTTGCGGGCGATGTTGGCCGCGCTGCCGGTCTCGTTGGCGAGCGGGTTGCGCGGGGTCTGCGGGTTGTAGCCGACCGGCGAGCAGAAGCCGTAGGTGCCGTTGTTGGCCGCGGTGCTCTGGTTGGAGTTGCGGTGGTTGCCGTGCTCCCAGCGGACCGGGTTGTAGCCTTCCTCGAACACGGTGCGCTTGCTGTACGAGGCCGACAGCAGGGCGCCGAAGGTGCCGTCGCCCCAGCTGTTGCTGACCAGGGCGGAGACGCGCGGGTCGAACTCCTCGGTCAGCTCGCCGTAGCCGACCTGGGCGCTGGCCGCGGCCTTGAAGCCGTCGTAGTCGAACGGGCGCGAGCCGCGCAGGTCCACGGTCGAGCCCAGCGAGCCTTCGTCCATCTGCGCCGACTGGGTCTTGTTGACCTTGACCTCGCTGAAAAGCTCGGAGGCGAAGGTGTTGAAGTCGAAGCCGCGGCTGCGGTTGACGCCGCCGGTGCCGGTGCCGGCGGTGGACAGCGCCTCCAGCCCGTTCAGGCGCACCCGGGTGAAATCCGAGCCCAGGCCGCGGATGGAGATGCGCTGGCCCTCGCCGCCCTCGCGGTCGATCGACACGCCGGCGATGCGCTGCATCGACTCGGCCAGGTTCAGGTCCGGGAACTTGCCGATGTCCTCGGCGAAGATCGCATCGACCTGCTCGGTGGAGTAGCGCTTCTCGTCCAGCGCCTTCTGCACGCTCTGCCGGTAGCCGGTGACCGTGACCTTGTCCAGCGTGGTCGCGTCCTGGCCCGCCGGGGCGTCGGCGGCGGCGGTCTCCTGCGCCGCGACCGGGGCGGCCAGGGCGAACGCGATCGCGGTGGCGAGTACGGTAACCGGTGTCTTTCTGCCGAACGTGCGCTGTTGCATCACTCGATCCCCTCCCAGGGTATGCGTGGTCCTGCCGGACGGATGTGCCGGGGCCGGACGTGGCCGACGGACATGGCCGGTGTCGATGACACCGATGGTCAAACGGAACCGTAACAGCGCCCCGGGGCCATGGCATCTTGCAGCGCACCACGAAGGTGCGTCGTGGCTGAAGCGTTCCGCGGCCGCGTGCGGCGGGAGGCAAAAAAAAAAGCCGGGACGGCATCGCCGTCCCGGCCCGGGCGCGTGCGGCGCCGTATCAGAACTTGTAGCGGATCCCCATCAGGTACTGGCGGCCGGTCTCGCTGTAGTCCAGCGGCAGCCGCGAGCTGGCGCCGACCCACGATTCGGTCGACGGTTCGTTGGTCAGGTTGATCCCTTCCAGGCTCAGCTCGAGGTTCTCGCCGATCTTGTAGCGCACCGACGCGTCGACGAAGGTCGTGCCGCTCTGGCCGTGCACGTCGCTGGTGAAGCCCTGCTCGGTGCCGGGCACCTGGATCAGGTAGTCGTCGCGGTTGGTGGCCGACACGCGCCAGGCGAAGGCGTCGCCCTCGTAGAACAGGGTGGCGTTCCATGCATGGCGCGACAGGCCGGTGAGATCGGTGTTCAGCGAGTTGGCGCCGGTCGCGGTCAGGTACTGGATCTGCGAATCGACGAAGGTGTAGTTCAGCTGCACGCCGAGGTTGCTCCACAGCCCCGGCAGGAAGGTGAACGGCTGGATGTAGTTCGCTTCCAGGCCCTTGAGCGGGCCACCGGGGGTGTTGACCGGCGTGGAGAACACGAAGTCGTCGGTCGGGCTGACCCCGGCGTCGATGGCGATGCTGTCGGGCAGGCCGCTGGTGTTGAACGGCCGCACCTCGCGGGTGGTCTGCACGAAGCTCTCGATGTCCTTGTAGAACAGGCCCAGGCTCAGCAGCCCCGCTTCCTGGAAATACCACTCGCCGGTGAGGTCGTAGTTGGTCGCGCGGATCGGATCGAGGTTGGGGTTGCCGCCGGTGATGTTGCGCGAACCGCCGCTGACGCTCACCGTGACGCCCGGGGTCAGGCTGCCCAGGCCCGGGCGGCTCATCACCTTGGCCGCGCCGAAGCGGACCAGCAGGTCCGGCGCGACCTCGGCCACCAGGTTCATCGACGGCAGGGTGTCGCTGTATTCGCGGTCGGCGGTGATCGGCGTGAGCACGCCGGCGATCGTGGCGATGCCGGTCGAGCTCTGCTTGGTCTTGACGTAGCGCACGCCGAAGTTGCCCGAGAACGGGATGGTGCCCAGGTCGGTCGAGAACTCGCCCATCAGGTAGGCGCCGCGGTCTTCCTCCTCCACGCTGCGGGTGCTGGCCGCGAACGGGCTGAACGCCCAGGTGCCCTCGCCGCTGAAGATGCCGAACTCGTTGGCGATGGCATCGAAGTCGGGCACCACCCAGGTGCCGGGCGAGCCGTTGATGCCGGACAGGCCCACCAGCTGGGTCATGTCCACCGGCACGATCCGGGTGCCGTTGGCGAAGTTGGGCACGGTGGCCTCGTTCGCGGTGCGGCGGGTCTCGCTGGAATCGAAGCCGTAGTCCTTGGCCAGCACGCCGCCCTTGAGGCGGAAGCCCGGGCTGATGCTCCAGTCGAAGTCGAGCTGGCCCACGTCGAAGTCGTTCTGGACCTCGTTGGCGCGCATGCGGATGGTGGACAGGGTCCAGCCGTTCGGATCGGTCGGCGAGATGCCGTAGTCGAGCACCGGCGCCCACCTGTCGCCGCGGTAGTCGTAGCTGTAATTGTCGACGTTCAGCTTGTCCATCATGATCGTCGTCTGGATCGGGTTGCTGTGCTTGGACGAGGACGTCCCCAGCTTGCCGCTGATCGAGAAGACGTCGCTGAACTCGTGCCGGCCGCTCAGGCTGAGCTGCTTGAACTCCGTGTCCCACTCGTCGTAGCGGTTCTCCGCGCGGACGTCGACGTCGTCGAACTCGCCGTACAGCAGCGCGCCGGTGGCCGGGTCGACGTAGCCGTCCTTGACGATGGTCTGCGGCTTGCCGCCCTGCGAGGCGGCACGGCTGAACGAGATCGCCTCGATGTAGCGTTCCTTGCGGGTGGCGTCGATGTTGGAATACAGCGCGTCCAGCGAGAACTCGGTGCGATCGGTCGGCTTGAACTGCAGCGAGCCGGTGATGCCGGTCCGCTCCTGGTGGTGCTCCATCAGCGTGTAGCGCGGGAAGCGCGGGTGGAACACGCTCGCCGACTGGGCCTGGGTGAACGGCGAGGACGGATGGAAGCCGCCGTTGCTGGGGCCGTTGGCCCAGCGGCCGCTGCCGGTGCCCTCCTCGATCCAGTCGCGTTCCGAATAGGCCACCGAGAGCAGCGCGCCGAAGCGGCCGTCGGCCCAGGTGTTGGCGACCAGCGCGGCCACGCGGGGGCTGGCCGCGCCCGCCATCTCGCTGTAGCCGGCCTGCGCGCTGGCGGCGGCGGTGAAGCCGTCGAAGTCGAAGGGCTTGGAGGTGTTGAGGTCGACCGTCGCGCCGAGCGAGCCCTCCTCGATGTCGGCCGAGGCGGTCTTGCGCACGATCATCTGCGAGAACAGGTCCGAGGCGAAGACGTTGAAGTCGAAGCCGCGGCTGCGGTTGGTGCCGCCGTTCTGGTCGGTGCTGCCGACCGTGGTCAGCGCCTCCATCTCGTTGATGCGCACGCGGGTGAAGTCCGGGCCGAGGCCGCGGACGGAGATGTTGCGGCCCTCGCCGCCGTCACGCGTGATAACCACGCCCGGGATGCGCTGCAGCGATTCGGCCAGGTTCAGGTCCGGGAAGTCGGCCACGTCCTCGGCGACGATCGCGTCCACCACCCCGGCCTCGCCGCGCTTGATGTCGATCGCGCGTTCCAGGCTGGCGCGGTAGCCGGTCACGACCACGGTATCGAGGTCGGTGGCGTCTTGGGCCGCCGGGGGCGGGGTTTCCTGTGCGGTGGCGGGCGCCACCAGGGCCAGGCCGATGGCCATGGCGAGCAGGGAAACCGGTGTCTTGTAACGGGTCGTGGCGTGCTGCATGGATCGTTCCCTCCCAGGAATGCTCGACGCGGGTGCCGTGCCGGGACGGCCCGCCGCCGGCTGGGCCAGAGGGCGGTGACACCGATAGTCAGCCGGAACCTAGCAGCGGTCCCGGGGGGCCGCATCTTGCAGCGCAGCAGCCCGGCCGCCAGGCCGCGCCCGCCGCCGGAAAAGAAAGAGCCGGGGCGACATGGTCGCCCCGGCTCCCGGGTTGCAGCACTGCCAGCGGGTCAGAACTTGTAGCGCATGCCGATCATGTACTGCCGGCCGGTGTGCGTGTACACGCTGGAACGGTCGCCGACCGAGTCGACCCACTGGTCGTTCCACTCGTCGGTCAGGTTCAGGCCCTCGATCGAGAACTGCAGGTTCTCGTTCACGTTGTACGAGAACGAGGCATCGACCGTCAGCGTTTCCTTGGTGCCTTCCACGTCGTTGCCGTCGCGGCCCGGGAGGGTGGTCAGGAAGTCGTCGCGGTAGGCGGCCGAGGCGCGGGCCGAGAACTTGCCGTCGTCGTAGTACAGGGTCGCGTTGTAGGCGTTCTCGGACTGGCCGACCATCGGGCCCTTCGCCGCCGGCGCACCGGTCGAGCTCAGGTACTGGATCTCGGAATCGACCCAGGTGTAGTTCAGCTGCACGCCCATGTTGCTCCAGAAGCCGGACAGGAACGAGAACGGCTGCTGGTAGTTGATCTCGTAGCCCTTCAGGTCGCCGCCGGGGGTGTTGAGCGGCTGGGTGAAGTCGAAATCATCCGACGGGGTGGCGCCGGTACCCGCCAGCAGTTCCGGCGGCAGGCCCGAGGTCGAGTACGGACGGGTTTCGCGCGAGGTCTGGATGTAGCTGTCGATGTCCTTCCAGAACAGGCCGACCGAGAGCAGGCCGCTGTCCAGGAAGTACCACTCGGCGCCCAGGTCGATGGTGGTGGCGCGGAACGGATCCAGCTTCGGGTTGCCGGTGGTGACGGTGCGGGCGCCGCCGGCCACGGAGACGGTCGCGCCCGGGTTGAGGAAGCCCAGGTTCGGGCGCGCCATCACCTTGGCCGCGGCCAGGCGGATCAGCACGTCCGGCACCACTTCGGCCGACAGGTTGAACGACGGCAGGGTGTCGCTGTACTCGTGCTCGACGGTGGTCGGGGTCGGCACGCCGCCGACGAACGACCAGCCGTTGCTGGTCAGGTCCGTCTTGACATAGCGGACGCCCGCGTTGCCGTTGACCGGCACGTTGCCCAGGTCGAAGCCGAACTCGGCCATCAGGTAGGCGCCGCTGTCCTTCTCGTTGACGTCGCGGTTGTTGGCGGCGATCGCGGAGAGGTTGTCGTAGACGCTGTAGATGCCGCTGTTGCTGTAGATGTCCAGCAGCTCGTCGAACGCGCCCACGTTCGGGCCGACCCAGCGTCCGGTGGTGGTGCTGATGTCGCGCAGGCCGACCTGCTGCATCAGCCCGGCGAGGGTGGCGGCCGGGATGGACGGCACCACCGTCTCGGAGGCGCGGCGCCATTCGCGGCTGGTGTAGGTGTAGTCCTTGTAGTTCAACCCGCCCCTCAGGCTGAACGAGCTCGCCATGTTCCAGTCGAAGTCCACCTGGGCGTTGTCGAACTTGTTCTCGACCCACTGCGGACGCAGGCGGATCTCGGCCAGGGTCCAGCCGTTGGGGTCGAGCGGGTTCACCGAGCCGTAGGAGAACGACGGCAGGCGGCTGTTGTTGCGGTAGTCGTAGACGTAGCCCTGCGCGTTGTTCTTGTCGATGATGACCGTGGTCTGCACCGGGTTGTCGTAGGTCGACTTGGACTGCCCGACCAGGCCCGACAGGGTGAAGTTGTCGCTGACGTCGAAGTCGCCCGACAGGCCCCACTGCAGGAAGTCGGTGTTCTGCTCGTCGGTGCGGGACTCGGAACGCACGTCCACGTTGTCGAACACGCCGTAGACCAGGTTGCCGTTGCCGTCGACCACGCCGTCGCGGACGATGGTCTGCGGCTTGCCGGTGCCGCTGCGGCTGAAGGACACCGCTTCGAAGTAGTCTTCGGTGCGGTTGGCGTCGAAGGTCGCGTAAAGCACGTCGAGGTTGATGCTGGCGCGGTCGCTGGGCTTCCACTGCAGGGCGCCGGTGACGCCGACGCGCTCCTGGTCGTGCACCATCACGCCGTAGCGCGGGATGCGCGGGTGGAAGGTGGTGGCCAGGCGGGCCGGCGCGAACGGCGAGCTGGCGGCGAAGCCGCCGTTGCTGGTGCCGTTGGCCCAGCGCACGCTGCTGTGGCCTTCCTCGACCACCGTGCGGTCGGTGTAGGCGACCGAGAGCAGGGCGCCGAAGGTGTTGTCGGCCCAGGTGTTGCTGACCAGCGCCGAGGCGCGCGGCGCGGCCTTGCCGGCCAGGTCGCTGTAGCCGGCCTGGCCGGAGACCACCGCGGTGAAGCCGTCGTAGTCGAACGGGCGCGCGGTGCGCAGGTCGACCGTGGCGCCGAGCGAACCTTCCTCGATGTTGGCCGCGCTGGTCTTGCGCACCACCAGCTGGCTGAAGAGTTCGGAGGCGAAGGTGTTGAAGTCGAAGCCGCGGCCGCGGTTGACGCCGCCCGACGCATCGGTGCCGCCGCCGGTGGCCAGCGCTTCCACGCCGTTGATGCGCACGCGGGTGAACTGCGGGCCCAGGCCGCGCACGGTGATGGTCCGGCCTTCGCCGCCATCGCGGTCGATCGACACGCCCGGGATGCGCTGCAGCGACTCGGCCAGGTTCAGGTCCGGGAAGTCGGCGATGTCCTCGGCGACGATCGCGTCGACCACGCCGGCTTCGCCGCGCTTGATGTCGATCGCGCGCTCGAGGCTGGCGCGGTAGCCGGTGACGACGACGGTATCCAGGTCGGTCGCGTCGGCGGCGGGCGCCGGTTCCTGCGCGGCGGCCGCGTCCTGGGCGAACGAAGACGGCATGTACAGCGCCAGGCCGATCGAGGCGGCCAGCAAGGTAACCGGTGTCTTCCGGCGGATGTTCCGGGTGTGCATATCCCCTCCCAAAGGAAATACTCGTGGTTCGCGTAGGGCGAAAACGGTCATTGCCAGCGCATGACACCGCTGGTCAAACGCGAAGCTAACACTTGCCCGACGCCGCTTCATCTTGCAGCGCAGCACGCGGCCGGCGGCGCCACGCCGGCGCCGGACCCGCATCGGGGCTAGAATGACACCGCTAGCCAACGGCGCGTTGCCGGCGCGGCATGCCACCATCGCGCCTCGTGCGCGCCACAGAATCAGGAGGGGAGATGGCCCGGGTCGTGTGTTTCGGTGAACTGCTGCTGCGCCTCAGCGCGCCGGGTCGCGAACGCCTGCTGCAGAGCCCGCAGCTGGACGTGCGGATCGGCGGCGCGGAGGCCAATGTCGGCGTGTCCCTGTCCCACTTCGGCCACCAGGTCGCGGCGGTGGGCACGGTGGCGGACAACGCGCTGGGCGAAGCGGCGACCGGGGAGCTGCGCCGTTACGGCCTGGACACCTCGGCCATGCGCCGCGTGCCCGGTCGCATGGGCCTCTATTTCCTGGCCCCGGGGGCGATCCACCGCCCGGCCGAGGTCCTGTACGACCGCGCCGGCTCGGCCTTCGCCCTGGCGCCCGCCGATGCCTACGACTGGCCTGCACTGCTGCGCGGCGCCGACTGGCTCCACCTGTCCGGGGTGACGCCCGCGCTGGGCGCCAACACCGCCGCCGCCGCGCTGGCCGCGGCCCGCGCCGCCCGCGCGGCGGGGGTCAAGGTCTCCTTCGACGGCAACTTCCGGCCCAAGCTGTGGGAGGTCTGGAAGGGCGACGCGAAGGCGATCCTGTCCGAACTGATGGCCGAGGCCGACGTGCTGTTCGCCGACTACCGCGACATGGGCGTGGTCCTGGGCGGGCAATACCCGCAGGCCGGTGCGCTGGCCCGGGTCGAAGCCGCCGCGGCCGATGCCTTCGCCGCGTTCCCGCACCTGCAATGGATGGCCTGCACCATCCGCGAACCGCGCAACGTCGATGCCCATGCCCTGTCGGGCGTGCTGGTCGGGCGCGACAGCGGCACCGCGCTGGCGCCGCAGGAGGAAGTCGGTCCGATCGTGGACCGTATCGGCGGCGGTGACGCCTTCGCCGCCGGCGTGCTGCACGGGCTGGCCGGCGGCTGGGCGCCGGAGAGGACGATCCGCTTCGGCCTGGCCGCCGGCTGCCTCAAGCATTCGATCCCGGGCGACTTCAACCTGGTCTCGGAGGCGGACGTCGAGGCGCTGGTCGGCGAGGGCCGCTACGACGTGAAGCGCTGATCGCGGCGCGGCTCGAGGTGCTTGGGGTGGCTAGGACGGGCTTCCGAAGCGCACGCCGTTGAACGTGTGGGTGCAGCAGGCGCAGTCCGGCTGCATGTCGCGCGCGTCCAGGCCCGGGTCGACCAGGCACAGGACGCCCCGCGCGTCGACATAGAGCCCGCTGAAGTAGCTCGATTCACCGACCCGGACGATGCCCCGCCGCTCCGCGTCGGTCCGGGCGACCAGCAGGAACACCGGCTCGGTCGTGTCCAGCCGGGCCTTGGCCTCGGCGAAGACCTCGTCCCAGGCGCGTCCGACCTTGGACAGCAGGAAACGGAACAGCGGCGTGTAGTCGCGGCCATGCCGTTGCCGGCCGTGCATCGAGGCATGGGTGGCGTCCGCGTCGGCATCCCTGGCATGCCGGGTGTGGCGGTACTCGCCGCCCTGCCCGTGGCGGACGCCGTGGGTGCGCGTGTTGACGGAGCGGTACAGCGGTTCGCGGCGGTCGGTAGGGCGTGGCACGGCGTGGCGTCCGGTCGTCAGATGATCCGCAGCGTGATGGCCTTGAGCACCGCGCGCGTGCGGTCGCGGGTGCCGAGCTTGTCGAGGATGGTGGAGACGTAGTTCTTCACCGTGCCCTCGGCCAGGAACAGGCTGCGGGCGATCTCCTTGTTGGAGTAGCCGCCGGCCAGCAGGCGCAGGATCGCCACCTCGCGCTCGCTGAAGGCGTCGTGCGGCGGCGCCTCGTCGTGGAAGCGGTAGCGCGCCCGCACCGGGTCGGTGCTGACCGGCGCCAGCAGGGTTTCGCCGGCCGCGACGCGGACGATGGCCTGGTGCAGGTCCTCGGGGGCGGCGTCCTTGAGCAGGAAGCCCTGCGCCCCGGCCTCGCGGGCGTCCAGCAGCAGCTCGCTGTCGTCGAAGGTGGTGAGCAGCAGCACCGGCGTGCGGTCGCCGGTGGCGCGCAGGTCGCGCAGCGCGGCGATGCCGTCCAGGCCGGGCATGCGGATGTCGCTCAGGACCACGTCCACCGGCTGCAGCTGCAGCGCGTCGAGCAGGTCCTGCCCGTCCTCGGCCTCGAAGGCGACCTCGATCCCCAGGCGCTCGAGCAGCGCGCGCAGGCCCGCGCGCACCAGCGCCTGGTCGTCGGCCAGCGCGACGCGCAACCGCCGGTCCGCCGCGGTCACGCCGGCAACCGCGCCGACAGGTGCAGGCCGCCGCGCGGCGTGCGACCGACCTGGAGCGAGCCGTCGAGCGCGGACAGGCGTTCGCGCATGCCGGCGATGCCGTTGCCTTCGCGGATGACGGCGCCGCACTGGCCGTCGTCGTGGATGTCGATGCGCAACCCGCTGTCCCCGTTCTCGATCCGCAGCCACACCTGTTCCGCGCCGGCGTGGCGTGCCGCATTGGTCAGCGCTTCCTGCGCCAGCCGCAACACCGTTTCGGCGACCGCCGGATCGGTGACGCGCACCCCGGGTGCGATTGTGAGATGCAGCGACGGCCGCGGGAAGGGGGCGGCCAACGCGCGCAGGGCCGTGGCCAGGTCCAGGCCGCGGTCGTCGCGCAGCGACTGCACCACCTGGCGGATGTCGGCCAGCAGCTCCCCGGACAGGCGCTCGGCCACCGCCACTTCCTCGCGCCGGCCCAGCGCCGGGTCGGCGGCCAGCGCGCGCAGGTTCAGGCGCATGGCGGTGAGCTTGTGCCCGGCCACGTCGTGCAGCTCGCGGGCCACCCGCAGGCGCTCGGCGTCGCGCGCGCTGTCGGCCAGCAGCGCGCGGGTGGCGAGCAGGTCGGCGTTGACCCGGGCCAGCGCGTCGCGGGACTGCTCGGCCGAGCGGGCGTAGTGGACGCAGATCGCCGCCAGCGACTGGAAGCCCATGTTGATCAGCACCACCGAGAGCGGCGCGTCGAAACCCGCTTGCCGCAGCAGCACGTAGAACGCCGCGTTGACCAGCAGCGCCGCGGTCACGGCCGCGCGCGGCGGCCATACGGTGAACGCGCACGCGACCCAGATCACCAGCAGCACCTGCGTGGCGCCGACCTTGTAGCTCAACCCGCTCAGGCCGAGCACCACTGGCGGCATCGCCAGCAGCACCACGTGCTGGGTGCGTCGCCAGGCGTCCGGCAGCAGTTGCATGAGCACGAACAGCAGCAGGAAGCCGCCGAGCAGCGCGAACGAGGCCGGGCGCACCGCGGCATCGACGAAGCGGAACGAGTAGGCGACGGTGAGGATGGTCAGCAGCCCGGCCAGGGGCAGGGGCTGGAGCAGGGTACGGAGCATCTGGCGCATGGATCCATGCTCGGCCCGCCCCGCGCGGCTGGCAATGGCCTTCGATCAGATGGTGACTTCCGGCACCCTGCCGGCGCGGCTCACGCGCCGGGCAGCGACTGCCGCAGCCGGTCGATCCCCTCCCACGGATCCTTGCGCAGCCGCGACGCGCGCTGCAGCGCCTTGTCGGGGGTGAACGCCCCCGGCCGGTCGAACCTGCCCAGCTCCTCCCAGCGCAGCGGCACGGCCACGGTCGCGTGCTCGCGGGCCCGCAGCGACCAGCTGGCCACGCTGGTCGCGCCGCGGGTGTTGCGCAGCCAGTCCAGGAAGATCCGCCCGGTCCGCTGCGCCTTGCGCGCGCTGGCCAGCCAGCGCTCCGGCGCATGCGCCTCCATCGCGCGGGCGAAGGCCTCGCAGAAGTCGCGCGCCTGTTCCCACGGCACCGCCGGCGCCAGCGGCACGACCACGTGCAGGCCCTTGCCGCCGCTCATGCGCAGGAAGCTGTCCAGCCCCGCTTCGCGCAGGCGCGCGCGCACCTCGCGGGCACCGTCGCACACCGCCTTCCACGACACGCCCTCGCCGGGGTCCAGGTCGAACACCAGGCGGTCGGCGCGCTCGGGATCCTCGACCTTCGCGCCCCACGGATGGAACTCGAGCACGTTCATCTGCACCAGCTGCAGCAGGCCGGTGGCGTCGTCGATCCAGACGTAGTCCTCCACCCCGCTCTTCTGCCGCAGCGGCAGCGCATGCACCGCCTCGCCGAAGCCGGCGCCGTGGTGCTTCTGGAAGAAGCACTGGCCGGCCGCACCGTCGGGACAGCGCACCAGCGACAGCGGCCGTCCGGCGATGTCGCGCAGCAACCACGGTGCGATGGCGCGGTAATAGGCCGCGACCTCGCCCTTGGTCAGGCCGTCTGCCGGATAGACCACGCGCTCGGGATGGGTGATCACCACCTCCGCACCGTCCGCCGGGGCGGACTTCCGCGCCGTGCGGGGGCGGCGCTTGCCGGCCTCGGCGGGGGGCGCGGCCTTGCCCGCCTTCGGCCGCGTGCCTGCCTTGGCCCGTGTGGACGGCGGCTTCGACGACGCCAGGTCGGCCATGGCCTTGTCCTCCCTCAGCGCGCGGAAGCTGGCCTGCCGCAGCAGGCCTTCCTTGGCCCACCCGCGGAACGCCACTTCCACCACCAGCCGCGGCTGCAGCCACTGGACCTTGCGCGGGTTCAGCGGGATGTGGGCGGGCAGCTCGACCGTGGCGCGGTCGGTTTCGAGTTCGCGCATGCGCCGGTGCATCGACCGCAGTGCCTCGTCGCCGAAACCGGAGCCCACCCGGCCGACGTAGCGGAGGCTGCCACCTTCCGGGCGCGCCAGCAGCAGCGAACCGAAATGGCCGCGCGCGCCCTTCGGCGCGGTATAGCCGACGACGACGAACTCGTCGCCCTCCTCGTGCTTGACCTTGATCCAGTCCTGGCCGCGGCCGCCGCTGTAGCGTGCGTCCACGCGCTTGCTGATGATGCCCTCGAAGCCGGCGGTGCCGCTGGCGGCGAACACGTCCGCGCCGTGGCCGATGACGTGGTCGCTGTAGGCGAGCACGCCGGGCGTCTCGCCGAGCAGTTCGCGCAGCAGCAGCTTGCGCGCCAGCAGCGGCGTCGCGGACAGGTCGACCCCGGCCACGCCGGGCAGGTCGAACACGACATAGCGCAGCGGCTGCCGGGAGCTGCCCTCGAGCACGCGCTGCAGCGCCGAGAAATCGCTGTGGCCCCGCTCGTCGAGCACCACCAGCTCGCCGTCCAGGTGCGCCTCCGACACCGGCAGCGCCTCGATCGCACGGGCCACGTCGGGCACCCGCGCGGTCCAGTCCAGGTCGTTGCGCGAGCGCAGCCTCGCCGTGCCGTCGGCCATGTCGGCCAGCAACCGGTAGCCGTCCCACTTGATCTCGTGCAGCCAGCCGTCGCCGGCCGGCGGCGCCTCGCGCAGCGTGCACAGCTCCGCGGCGAAACCGGCCGGGTGCGGGCGGTCGCGCGCGCCGTCCAGCGCCAGCGCGCGCTTGCGCCAGCCCGCGTCGCGGCGGGACGGCGTGCGTGCCCGCGGGTTCCGCCCCGGTTCCCTCGGGCCGGCCTGCGCCTTGCGCCCGGGGGGCGCGGAGGAGGCGGCCCGCGCCCGCCCGCCGCCCCGGGGCGCGCGTGCCGTGTCCACCAGGTCGTCGGCCTCGATGTCGGCGGCGTGCTCGTCGCTGCGCTTGATCAGCAGCCACTGCGGCTGCCGTCCGGGCTTGCCGGTGCGCACCAGCTTCCACGCCCCGCGGAGCTTGCCGCCGTGCAGCTCGAAATCCAGCGAGCCGCGGGCGATCGCCGCCAGCGGCTCGTCCTGCGGGGTCCAGGTGCCCTGGTCGAAGATGTCGACGTGGCCGGCGCCGTAATGGCCTTCGGGGATGTCGCCCTCGAAGCCGGCGTAGTCCAGCGGATGGTCCTCGACCTCCACCGCCAGCCGCTTGTCGCCGGCGCGCAGCGACGGACCCTTCGGCACCGCCCAGCTCTTGAGCACGCCGTCGGCCTCCAGCCGGAAGTCGTAGTGGCGGCGCGACGCGTGGTGGAGCTGGACCACGAATATCGGTTGCCGCCTGGCGCCCCGCCGCCGCGACGCGCCCTGAGGTTCCGGCGTCGCCGCGAAGTCGCGCTTGCGAGCGTAGTCGTGCAGCGACATCGCGGCTTACCCCGCCTTGCGCCGGCCGGCCGCCTTGCGGGCCGGCGCCTTCTTCGCCGGCGCCTTGCGCGCGGCCTTCTTGGCGGCGGCCTTGGTCGCCTTGGCCGGCGCAGCCTTGGTCGCCGCCTCCTTCTTCGCCGGCGTGCGCTTCTTGGCGTCCAGGCTCTGCTGCAGCAGGGCCATGAAGTCCACCACGTTGGTGGTGGCCTCCTCCGGCGCCTCGTCCTGGTCCTCGATCTGCGCGGTGCCTTCCTTGCTCTTGATGCGCTTGCGGATGATCGCCTGCAAGCGGTCGCGGAACTCGTCCTTGTAGTCGTCCGGGTTCCAGCTGCCGCTCATCGAGTCGATCAGCTGCTCGGCCATCTGCAGTTCCTTGGCCGTGACCCGGTAGTCGGAGGCGTTGCCTTCCGGCAGCGGGTAGTCGGCCGGGTCGACCAGTTCCTGCGGATAGCGCAGCAGCATCAGGACCAGCGCGTCGCCCTGCGGCATGACCGCGGCGAGGTATTCGCGCGTGCGGATCACCACCCGGGCGATGCCGACGCGGTTGCCCTTGCGCAGGGTCTCGCGCAGCAGCACGTAGCCCTTCTCGGCCTTCTTCGCCGGCACCAGCACGTAGGGCTTCTCGTAATAGCGCGGGTCGATCGCGGTGGCGTCGATGAAGGTCTCCACCTCCACCGTCTCGTGGCTTTCCGGGGCGGCGGCCTTGATGTCCGATTCCTCCAGCACGACGTAGCTGCCCTTGTCGTACTCGTAGGCCTTGACCACGTCCTTCCAGGGCACCTCCTCGCCGGTCTCGGCGTTCACCCGCTCGTAGCGCACCGGCTTGCGGTCGCGCGAGTCCAGCATGCGGAAATGCAGGTCGGTGCGGCGTTCGCCGGACATCAGCGACACCGGGACGTTGAGCAGGCCGAAGGACAGGGTGCCGGTCCAGATCGGGCGGGCCATGGAAGCGGTCTCTCGCGCGGGCGGGAGCAGAGGGGTAGCACGCGCGCCGTGGGCCGTCCGTGATGGCTCCCCCGGCTCACGGATGCGTCACGCGGGGGTCACGCGCGCTTTCCGGGGCCGGTCCGAGCATGGCGGCATCGAGAACCCCCGGAGGCAGCCATGGCCAGTCGCGACCGCAAGGATCCGCCGCCGCCCGGCAGCGGGCCCTGCGAACCGGAAGCGCCGCACGAGCGGCGGGAGCGCAAGGAGCACGAGAGCCGCAACCAGGACGAGGCGCTGGAAGAGACCTTCCCGGCCAGCGACCCGGTGTCGCCGTTCGTGCCGGCCAAGGTGCCCAAGTAGCCCGCCGCGCCCGCGCCGTTGCGGCGCCAGAAAAAAAGGCCCGGCGATGCCGGGCCTTTCGCGTGCGGCGAAGGCCGTGCGATCAGCCGCGGCTCACCGCGGCCACCGCCTTGGCGACGTACTCCAGGTTGCCCTGGTTGAGCGCCGCGACGCAGATGCGCCCGGTGCCCACGGCATAGATGCCGAACTCGTCGCGCAGGCGGTCGACCTGGGCCTTGGCCAGGCCCGAGTACGAGAACATGCCCGCCTGCTCGCGGATGAAGGCGTATTCCGGGTGGCCCTGCTCGGCCAGCTTCTGCACCAGCCCCTCGCGGAGGGCGTGGATCCGCTCGCGCATCTCCGTCAGTTCCGATTCCCACAGGGCGCGCAGCTCCGGGCTGGTCAGCACGCCGGCGACCAGCGCGGCGCCGTGCGCCGAGGGGCTCGAATAGATCGTGCGGATGATCCGCTTGACCTGCGACTGCACCGCCTTGGCCTGCTCCGCGCTGGCGGCCACGATCGACAGCGCGCCCACGCGTTCGCCATACAGCGAGAACGACTTGGAGTACGAGCTGGCGACCACGAAGCTGTCGATCCCGGCCTCGACCAGGATGCCGATGGCAGCCGCATCCTCGGCGATGCCCTTGTCGAAGCCCTGGTAGGCCATGTCGATGAACGGGAACAGCTGCCGCTCCTTGAGCAGCGCGGCGACCTGCTTCCACTGCTCGACGGTCAGGTCGGCGCCGGTCGGGTTGTGGCAGCACGCGTGCAGCAGCACGGTGGTGCCCGGCTGCAGCGTGCCCAGGTCGGCGAGCATGCCGTCGAAGTCCACGCCGTGGCTGGCCGCGTCGAAGTAGGTGTAGTCGACGATGTCGAAGCCGGCGGCGGTGAACACCGCGCGGTGGTTTTCCCAGCTCGGGTTGCTCAGCGCCAGGGTGGCGTGCGGCAGCACCTTGCGCAGCAGTTCGGCGCCCACGCGCAGCGCGCCGGAGCCGCCCACGGTCTGGGTGGTGGCGACGCGGCCGGCGGCCAGCAGCGGCGAGTCCTTGCCGAACAGCAGTTCGCGCGTGGCCTGGGTGTAGGCCGGCAGGCCGTCGATCGGCAGGTAGCCGCGCGGGCGCGCGGCCGCGGCCAGCGACTGCTCGACCTGCTGCACCGCTTTGAGCAGCGGAATCCGTCCCTGTTCGTCGTAGTAGATGCCCACGCCCAGGTTGACCTTGGTGGCGCGGGAGTCGGCGTTGTAGGCCTCGGTCAGGCCCAGGATCGGATCGCCCGGGACCAGTTCGACGTTCGAGAAGAAGGACACGGCTTGGCTCTGTGTTCGATGGGGAGGGAAGCGGGTCGCGCCGGGTCGCCGGCGGGGGCGCAGCGCCCGGGGACCGCGCGCGCCATGCTATCAGGCCGCCGCGGCGGCCTCGACCGTTTCCGCTGTGACGAGGCCGCGGCCGGGGCCGCGCCTGCGCCTCAGAAGCGGTACAGCACGCCCACCCGCAGGCCGCTGTTGCGCATCTGCAGGCGGCCGGTGAACGCCTCGCGCTCGGTCCGCGCGTCGATGTCGCTGAGGGTGTAGTCGAGCATCAGGCCGACCCGCGCCCACGGATGCCATTCGACGCCGGCGCGCGCATAGATGACGTCGCCGTCGATGTCGTTGATCTCGGTGGAAAACCAGCCGGCATCGGCCGAGACGCGCCAGTCCTCCGCGGGCGTCCAGCGCCACGCGGCGCCGAGCGTCGGCGCGGGCAGGTCGGCGCTGACCGAATCCTCCAGCGTGCCGCCGGCGACCGGATCGCCGTTGACGTCGGCCTCCAGCTCCAGGCCCAGTTCGATCCTGTACCAGGTCACGCCCAGGCGTGGCCCCAGCGCCCAGTTCCGCTGGCTGAAGCCCCACCAGGTGTAGTACGCCTCCACCGCATCGACGTCGTAGTGGCCGCGGACCGTGGCCGCGGCCGCGTAGACGTTGTCGTCGAAGACGATGTCGCGCTCGAGCCGCCGGTCGGCCTCGACCGCGTTGCGGAAATACGACAGGCCCACTTCATGCCGGTCGAACGGCCGCCAGGTCAGCCTGGCGAAGCCGATCATGTCGTCCGCGTCCAGGCCCAGGTCCTTGGACAGGTCGATGCTGGTGCCGCCCAGCGCGTCGCCGTCGACCCGGACCCGCGTGTCGAAGCGGGTGACGTAGCCGCCGACGCTGGCGCTGAAGGTGTCCAGCGGTTCGATCGCGGCCGCGGTGCCCGGCGGGATCGCCAGCGCGGCCAGCAGCAGGCGCTTCGTGCGGTACGGTGCGTAGGCCATGTTCCCCCCTGTTGGATGGCCGCGGGGCGCGCGATGTCCCGCGCCGCCGGCGTGTTCCGACTATAGCCGCGTGGCGCTAGCGTCCGGCGGCCGCGGACGGCTGCCATTCGATGCCCACCAGCAGGCTGCGCCCCGGTCCCGGTTCGTAGTACCGGCCATTGGCCTCGTTGACGATCACCGAGCCGATGTAGCGACGGTCGAGGAGGTTGTCGAGGCGGGCGAAGCCGCGCAGGCGGCCCCGGCCCGCGGTCCAGGTCCGCGCGGCCTCCAGGTGCAGCAGGCCGTAGCCGGGCGCGGTGGCGGTGCCGCGGTCGTCGGCGCTGACCGCGGCCACCGCCTGGCCTTCCAGCGCCGCGTCCCAGGGCCCGCTGCGCCACTGCAGGCGGGCCTGGCCGAAGCGGGCGGGCACGCCGGGAATCCGCGTGCCGGCGTCGACGGTCGCGCCGGGGACGGTGAAGGCGTCGCGGAAGCGGGCGTCCAGCCAGGTGGCGGCGACCTGCAGCGACCACGCCTGCGTGAACGGCACCCGCGCCGAGAGCTCGGCGCCCTGCCGGCGGGCCCGGCCCACGTTGCGGAAGCTGCTGCGGCCGCCACTGTTGCGCGCCACCGCCAGCTCGTCGTCGGTGTCGGCCCGGAACAGCGCGGCCTCCACCGCCGCCCCCGCCGCGTTGCGCCACTTCGCGCCCAGCTCCAGGTTGCGGCTCACCGCCGGCTGCAGGTCGAAGGCCAGTCCGGCGCCGCCGTCGGCGCGGTAGGCCAGTTCGTTGAACGTGGGCGTCTCGAAGCCGCGCCCGGCCGACAGGTAGACCCGGAGGTCTTCGTGCGCGGCGAACACCAGGCCGGCCACGGGCGTGGTCTGCGAGTACTCCACCCGGCCGCTGTCGTCGGGATTGGCGGCGGTGACGTAGTGGTCGGTGGATTCGAAGCGCACGCTGCTGTGGCGGGCACCGGCCTGCAGCGACCAGCGCGGTGCGAACTGCCACCACGCCTGCGCGTACTGGTCGATGCTGTCGATCACGTCGCGCTGGTCGCGTCGCAGCGCCCCGCGCACCCCGGTGACCGTGCCGCCGTCGCTGCCGCGGACGAAGTTCTCGTAGCCGCGCCGCTGCTGGCGCTGGCGGTCGGCGCTGGCGCCGACCGTGAACTCGAGCGTGCCGCCACCGGCCTCACCCTGCCAGGACGCACGCGCATCGGCACCGCCGTAGCCGCTGTCCAGGTCGACCACGCCGCCGGCGCTGAGCGGGCTGGCCTGCGCGGCCACCGGCACCGACAGGTACTGGACCACGCCGCGGCGGCCGCCGTAGCCGGTCACGCGCAGCTGGCCGGCCTCGCCCAGCGGCTGCCTCCAGTTCGCGCCGAGCTGGTCCTGGTCGACCGACTTGCGCGTGTCGAACAGCAGCGCCGCCGCCGGCGCCTGGCGCGGATCCTCGGCCACCTGGGCCCAGGTCAGCCCCAGCGGATCCTGCGCGTCGGGCGACCGGAAGTGGTTGCCGACGAGTTCCAGCCGGCCGCCGCCGGCGAAGTCGCGGTGCAGTTTCAGGTTGGCCGATTCGCGCCGGGCCGCGCTGTGCTCGCGGTAGCCGTCGGTGTCGAACAGCGACGCGGCCAGGTGGTAGCCGGTGCCGGCGGCGATGCCGCGCAGCCGCGCGCTGCCGGACAGGCTGCCGTAGCGGGCGGCGGTGCCGCGCAGGTCGGCCTGCGGCGGATCGGTGCCATCGGCGCTCCACAGCTGGACCACGCCGCCGGAGGAGTTGCCGTACAGCGCCGAGAACGGCCCGCGCATCACCTCGACCCGGTCGCCGGCGGCGAGCGCGAAATGCGAAAGCTGGCCCTGGCCGTCGGGCATCGTCGCCGGGATGCCATCCGCGTACAGGCGCACGCCGCGGACGCCGAAGGTGGAACGCGCGCCGAAGCCGCGGATCGACAGCTGGGTGTCCTGGGCGAAATTCTGGCGGTCGCGCGCCAGCAGCCCGGGCACGCCGCCCAGCACTTCGGACAGGTTGACCTGCGCCCGCGAAGAGCCCGCGCCCACGTCCACCGCGTCGAGCGAGGCGGGCAGCTCGAAGGCGGGCGCCGACTCCACCCGCGCGGTGACCATCACCCGTGGCAGGGTCGGGGTGTCCTCGGCGGCGACCGCGAGGCACGGGACGGCGAGCAGCATGCAGGCGGCGGGCCGCCGGAGTCGTGGGGTCATGCGCACAGTGTACGGGCGGCGCGTGCATCCCCCGCGAGGCCGCACGCGCCGTGCATGCGGCGTTGCGCCCGCGTGGACTCCAGGCGCCATCGCGCGCTTATGAGCATTTGGCCTCATGCCGATCGGCCATGTGCATCTGCCGAAGCGTTGCGACGGAAACGGCCCCGGATAACCGACGCTTTACCCATCCCGGCGCCGGCGCAGGTGTACTGCGTTCCCGCCACCGCTGGAGGGCACGAGCATGCGGATCACGATCATCGGCGCCGGCTTCGCCGGCAGCGTCCTGGCCACCGAACTGGCGCGCAGCGCGCCGGCCGGCGTGGACCTGTGCCTGGTGGGCACGCCGGACGGCTACGGCCGCGGCGTCGCCTACGGCGAGGCGCGCCCCGAACACCTGCTCAACGTGCGCGCCCGCGAACTGGGCGCCACCCAGGACCAGCCGGCGGAGTTCGCCCGCTGGCTCAACCTCACCCGCCGCGCGGAGGAAAGTTTCCTGCCGCGGCTGGTGTACGGCGAGTACCTCTATTCCCGGCTGCAGTCGGCCGCGCAGGTTTCGCTGGCCGGCTTCAACCAGGTCCAGCAGGAAGCGGTGGCGGTCGACCGCGAGGGCGGCGCGTTCCGCGTGCTGCTGGCCGACGGTTCGGACTTCCTCACCGACCGCGTGGTGCTGGCGGTGGGCACCCTGCCGCCGCAGCGGCTGCAGGGCGTGGGCCCGCGCCTGCTGGTCGATCCGGGCTACGTGGCCTGGCCGTGGCAGCGCAACCTGCACGGCGAGGACGCGCTGGCGCGGGTGCCCAACGACGCGCGCGTGCTGGTGGTCGGCACCGGCCTGACCATGGCCGACACGGTCGTCACCCTGGTGCGCCGCGGCCATCGCGGCCCGATCACCGCGTTGTCGCGCCACGGCCTGCTGCCGCGCGCGCACCTGGCCGAGCCGGGCCCGGCGATCGCGTTGCCGCCGACCGTGCTGCACGCGCTCAACAGCGCCGACGTGCGCCTGCTGCTGCGCGCGCTGCGCAGCCTGGCGCCGATCGTGCCGGACTGGCGCGCGCTGGTCGACGCGCTGCGGCCGTACCTGCAGGGCTACTGGAAGACCCTGCCGGACGAGGAGCGCGGCCGCTTCCTGCGCCACCTGCGCTCCTACTGGGAAGTGGTGCGCCACCGGCTGGCGCCGAGCGTGGACGAGGAGCTGCGCCAGCTGCAGGCCGACGGGCAGCTGCGGATCCGCGCCGGCCGGCTGCTGCGGGCGCGGCGTGGCGAGGCCGCGGTCGAGGTCGTCCTGCGCGAACGCGGCCAGCCGCACGCGCTGGCCGAACAGTACGACGTGCTGGTCCGCGCCACCGGCCTGGATACCGACGTGGAGCGCACCAGCCATCCGCTGGTCGGACAGCTGCGCGACGCCGGCACCATCAGCGCCGATCCGTTCGGCCTGGGCCTGCGCGCCACCGCGCAGTTCGAGGTGCTCGACCGGCACGGGGCGACCGTGCGCGGGCTCTACTGCCTCGGACCGCTGCTGCGCGGGCAACTGTGGGAAATCACCGCCGTGCCGGAACTGCGGGTGGCCGCGCGGCAGCTCGCGCAGCAGCTGCTCAAGGCCCCGGCCGCGTCGGCGAAGGTGGCGCGCGAACCGCTGCCGCGCGCGGCGCGTGCGCTCTGACCCGGATGCGTCCGGTCAGACGTCCCCGCCGTCCGCCCAGCCCTCGCCGGTGCCGCGCTGGTGCACGGCATCGCCGTCGCGCACGTCGCCGGCGGCGATCGTGTCCTGCGTGGCCAGCCGCGCGTAGATCGGGGTGAAGTCCGGCGCGGTGGCCTGCATCAGCTGCTCGAAGCTGTCGATGACGAAGTAGGTCTTCTGGAAGGTGTCGATCCGGTAGCGGGTGCGCATGATCCGCTCCAGGTCGAAGCCGAGCCGGTTCGGCGCGGCCGACTCCAGCGAATGCAGCGATTCGCCCTTGGAGGAAACGATGCCGGCGCCGTAGATGCGCAGGCCGTCGGCCTGGCGGATCAGGCCGAACTCGACCGTGTACCAGTACAGCCGGGTCAGGTTCTGCAGCGCATCCGGGCCGATCGCGTGCGCCTTCACCCCGCCGGCGCCGTAGGCCTGCATGTAGTCGGCGAACATCGGGTCCATCAGCAGCGGCGCGTGGCCGAACAGGTCGTGGAACAGGTCAGGCTCGGCGATGTAGTCGATCTGGTCCGGGCGGCGGATCCACCAGGTGACCGGGAAGCGGCGGTTGGCCAGGTGGTCGAAGAAGTCCAGTTCCGGCAGCAGGCCTTCCACGCCCACCAGGGTCCAGCCGGTGGCCGCGCCCAGCACTTCGTTGAGCTGGTCGAAGCGCGGGATCGCGCGCGCGTCCATGCCCATCGCGTCCTGCGCCTGCAGGAACTCGTCGCAGGCGCGCCCGGCGAGCAGCTCGCGCTGCCGCCGGTACAGCGTGCCCCAGGTGGCATGGTCGGCGGCGCTGTAGTCCAGCCAAGGCTGCTCGACCACGGCCGTGGTGTAGACCGGCACGTAGCCCTTGTCGGTCTGCATGCCCTCGGCGGGCTTGTACTCGACGCGGCGCGGGACGGGGCTTTCGGACATGGCGGCGGGCTTTCCGGGGGCGAGCGCCCAGCGTAGGCCCGATCCGGCGCAACAGGCTTGCAAAGTTGCAGGAATTGTCCGGCTGCGTGCAATCTTGTTGCGTAGATGAATGTTGCGAGGCAACAAATGGCCGCGACCGCCACCTTCGACCGCACCGATCTGCGCCTGCTTGCCCTGCTGCAGCGCGATGGCCGCGCCAGCAACGCCGACCTCGCCGCGCAGGTGAACCTCTCGCCGTCGGCCTGCCTGCGCCGGATCCAGCGACTGGAGTCGACCGGGGTGGTCGCCGGCTACGCGGCCCGGCTCGATCCGCAGGTGCTGGGCCTGGGCCTGCAGGCCTTCGTCCGGGTGCAGCTGGAAAAGCACGGCGCGCCGGGGATCGAGCGTTTCATCGCCGCCGTGCAGGAGTGGGAGGAAGTGGTGGCCTGCCATGCGCTCACCGGCGACATGGACTACCTGCTGCAGGTCTACGTACGCGACCTCGAGCACTTCTCGCGCTTCCTGCTCGACCGCCTGCTCAACGCCTCCGGCGTGGCCGACGTCAATTCCAGTTTCGTGCTGCGCACGGTCAAGGGTTTCACCGGGCTGCCGCTGCCGGCGTGAGGCCCGCGCGGACGGAGGCCGTGCGGCGTTCCCGGGCGGGCCGGCGCGCTCGCCGCGGGCGGGCCGTGTTTCCCGCAGCACCCGGCGCCAGGATGCGGCGATCCCCGGCGGAGGATGGACATGCGCATGCAGGCTGCAGTCGCATTGCTGGTGCTGGCACCGCCCGTGGCCCCGGCCCACGGCCCGGAGGGCTACGAACGCGGGATCCACCAGGCCAGCGCGCTGCTGCCCGGGTGCCGGCAGGAAGCCGAAGCGCGCTATGTCGGCCGCGGCGAGACCCGGCGGCAGTGGAGTGCGCGTTACAGCGATCGCGCCAACATGCGCTCGGTCGAGGGCCGGTTGCGCGTGGACGGGCGCGACGTGACCGTCCGGTGCCGCATCGCCCGCGGCGCGCGCGAACAGTACGCGACGATCGAGTTCGACGACCCGCAGGCCCGATGCCGGGCGCCACGCCTCCGCGGGTGGCCCCGGCGCGGAGGCCGGTGGATCCGGCGGCCTCCGCGGAGCGATGGAAGGACCGCGGTGCCGGCGTGCTCAGAAGCGGTTGTCGCCGTCGAGGATCCGTCCGAGCCCGCCGAGCACCGAGCCCTCGCCCCGGTTCTGCCCGCCGCCCTGCGGCGCCGCGGCCAGCATGCGCCCGGCCAGGCGCGAGAACGGCAACGACTGCAGCCAGACCTTGCCCGGCCCGGTCAGGGTGGCCAGGAACACGCCTTCGCCGCCGAAGAACATGCTCTTGATCCCGCCCACGGCGCGCACGTCCATCGACACGCTGGCGTGGTAGCCGACCACGCAGCCGGTGTCGACGTCCAGGCGCTCGCCCGCGGCGAGCTCGCGCTCGACCACGCAGCCGCCGGCGTGGATGAAGACCCAGCCGTCGCCCTCGAGCTTCTGCATGATGAAGCCCTCGCCGCCGAACAGGCCGGTGAGGATGCGCTTCTGGAAGTGCACGCCGATCTGCACGCCGCGGGCGCCGGCCAGGAAGCTGTCCTTCTGGCAGATGATCCGGCCGCCGTGTTCGCCCAGCTTCATCGCCAGCACGGTGCCCGGATAGGGCGCGGCGAAGGCGACCCTCGCCTTGCCGGCGCCGGCATGGGTGAACACGGTGGTGAACAGGCTCTCGCCGGTGACGACGCGCTTGCCCGCCGACATCAGCTTGTCCATGAACCCGCCGCCCTGGCTGGCCGGGTGGCCATCGCCGAACACGGTGTCCATCTGCACGGCCGCGTCCTTGAACATCAGCGCGCCGGCCTCGGCGATCGCGCTCTCGCCCGGATCCAGCTCCACTTCGACGAACTGCATCTCCTGGCCGTGGATCCGGAACTCGATGTCGTCGGCGCGGCTGCGGCCGGGCGGGCGCGGCGGCGGTGGCGGGGTACCCGCGGGATCGCCGGGGACGCCATCGACCAGTTCGGCGACGCTGCGCACCGGCAGCCAGTCGCCCATGCCTTCGCGCCAGGCCAGCAGCGCGGGATTGCGCAGCGCCTGGGCGCGGGCGGCGTCCAGGTCCATCGGGCCGCTGCGGCGGTTGCTGGCGGGGTCGTGCAGGTACCACTGGCTCATCCGGCCTCCTGGGCGTGGGGACAGGGGCGAATGTAGGCGGGCGACGCCCCGGCCCGCAGGTGCCGGAAGTCGCGCCGTGCGCGCCCGCGCGCCTGCCGCGCTACAGCGCTCCGGCCAGCGGCTGCGCCAGTGCCTTCGCTTCGGCCGCGCAGTCGCGCGCCGGCGCCAGGCCCCGCGCGCGCGCGGCGGCCAGCTCGCTGGCGGCGGCCGACACGTCGGCGCGGAACGCCGGATTCGACTGCAGCCGCGCGAACGTGCCGGAGGCCATGAAGCGGCCCTGCAGCACGTCGCTCTGCCAGTGCACGTTGCACACCAGCCGGCTTTCGCCGAAGTGGCGGCCGCGCGCCAGCAGCGCATCGGTGCGTTCCGGTGCCGCCTGGGCCAGCACCAGCGCCCAGGTCCAGCCGATGGCCACGTGGCCGGACGGGTACGAACCATTGCCGCGCAACGCCGCTTCGTCGGCCGGGGTGCAGGTCGGCGCGCCGTTCTCCACGAACGGGCGCGGGCGCCGATGGCGTTCCTTGGCGGCGCGGGTGGACGTGGCCGCGTCGGTCAGGGTGCGCCGCAGCAGCCGGTAGGTCGCCGGCGTGCGCTCCGGGTCGATGCCCACGCCGAGTGCGCAGGCGAAGGTGCCGGCGGCGAAGGGAAAATCCAGGTCGGCGTCGCGCGTGGCCTGCTCAAAGCGCGGGGTGCCGCGCAGCGCGAGGGCGGCGTGCATGACCGCCCGGTCCTGTGCCAGCGCCGCGGAACCCGCGGCCGGCGGCGCCGGCACCAGCGCCGCGCTGTCCGGCACCTCCGCGGCCGCGAGGTAGCCGGCCAGCACGCCGGGCCGGATCTCGCGGACCGCGTCCTGGGCAGGCGGCTGGGTGGTCGCCGCCGGCGTGGCCGAGCAGGCGGCCAGCACGAACAGCGAACACGCCGCTCCGGTCAACCGGATCGCCCGCTCCCGGCGGACGCTGGAACGCTTCATCGGGTGGTCTCCTGGGTCGCGGCGTCCAGCCCGTCGCGCAGGGCGTCGAGCAGCTGGTCGTCGATGTCGTGGCGGTGTTCCCAGTACATCATGCCGCCGAGTCCGCGTTCGCGGACGAACGCAGCCTTGGCCGCCAGCGACTGCGGATCGTCGTAGCTGACGAAATGGCGGCTGCGCGCGTTCCACAGGTATGGCGCCTGCGCCTCGGCGTCCCAGTGGCGCACGTCGCCGTCGCGCCCCGGTCGCTCGCGCAGCACGCGCCAGGGCACCGAGTCGACGAAACGGCCGTAGGGCTGGTACAGGCCGTCGCGCGCGGGCGCCACCTCGGCGAACTCGCGCCCGTAGAACGCCACGCCGACATGGATCTTGCGCGGCGGCACGCCCGCGGCGAGGAACTCGTCCACCGCCTGCACCGTGGTGCGGCTGCCTGGCGGCGCGTGGCGCGAACGGTCCAGCCCGGTGTGGTGCCCCGTAGTGGGACCCAGGCTGCCATGGAAGTCGTAGGTCATCAGGTTGATCCAGTCGAGCACGCGCCCGATGCGGGCGAGCTCCAGTCCCTGCGCGGCTTCGCCGTCGGCCGCGGCGATGGTGAGCAGGTAGCGGCGGCCGTCCTGCCAGCCGGCCTCGTCCAGGCGCGCGCGGACCTCCTCGAGCATCAGGCTGAAGTTCACGCGGTCCTCGGGGCGATGGCTGATGCCCGGTCCCGGCAGGGTCGGGTATTCCCAGTCGATGTCGATGCCGTCGAGCCGGTGCTCGCGCATCAGCCGCACCGCGCTGTCGGCGAAGCGCGCGCGCGACTGCGGAGTCAGCGCGGCCTCGGAGAAGTGGTCCGCGCCCCAGCCGCCGATGGAGACGAGGATATCGAGGTCGGGATTGTCGCGGCGCAGCGCGGTCAGTCCCGCGAGCGAAGCGGACGCGGTGTCGCCGGGCAGGTACACCTCGCCGCGTGGATCGACCAGGGCGAAGGCGAAGTTGATCGCGTCGAGCTTGCCGGCGCTGATCGCCGGAAGCGTGGGTCCATCCATGACGTAGCCGACCAGCTTCAGCCTGGGCGCTCCCGCGCCCGGCGGCGAAGCCGGCACGGCGGCGGGCAGGAGCAGTGCCAGCGCGAGCAGCCCGCGCAGCAGCCGTGTCGCGAAGCGGGACTGCAGGTCGGTCATGGTGTCGCTCGGGTGTTCCGGGGGCGGTCACTATAGCGACGCCACGCGGGGCTCACGTGCCAGGTGCGGCGATGTCCGGTTGCTGGCGCGCGCCTGTCCAGCGCAGGTCCGTGCCGGTGGCGCGCACGGACTCCGCGCGCATGCGAGCGGTCAGGCTGCCGACATCAGCGGCGGCCCGAGGTCCACGCGTTCAGTCACGCCGGTCCCGCGGTGGCCGCTGCACGAACGGCAGGACCTTGCCCTGCCCGGGATCGCCGTCGTCGCGGTGCCACAGCACCGGCACCGTCCCCGGCGAAGGAGGCTCCAGGCCGTCGCGTTCGTCGTCGCGCCGCTGGGCGGCTTCTTCCTCCAGCTCCCAGCTGTAGCGCTTGCGTGGCGGCAGCGGGTCCAGCCGCCGGAACAGCACCCCGGCGAGGACGCCGGCGAGCGCCCCGCCCAGGTGCGATTGCCACGAGATGCCGTCGCCATGCGGAAGCACGGTCAGGACCGAGCCGCCGTAGAACAGCAGCGCCACCATCCCGGCGGCGATGGACGGCCGGTCGCGGCGCAGCAGGCCCAGGGTGGTGACCATGAACATCAGCCCGTGGGTCACCCCGCTGGCGCCAAGATGGCGGCTGCCTGCTTCGCCGAGCACCCATGCGCCGAGGCCCGAGCCGAGCCAGAGCAACGGCAGCGCACGCAGCGTCGCGCGCGGATAGACGCTGCCGGCCAGCGTGCCCAGGATCAGCAGCGCCGTCGCATTGGCGGCCAGGTGCGCCACCGATCCATGCAGCAGCGGCGCGGTGAGCATGCCGAGCAAAGACGCCGCGTCGCCCGGCGATACCGCCATCGCGTCGACCGGCAGCCGCGGCTGCAGCGCGAACACGACCAGCAGCAGGGCCACGAAGCCGAAACTGAGGTTGAAGGCCAGGAGCAGCCGGCGGCGGTCGCGCTCGGCGTCGTTCGGCGGGTGCGGGGCGCTGGTCATGATCCCTCCATGGTCTCCCTTCCATGGCGATGGGGCCGGCGCGAATCAAGGGCGGGCAAAAAAACGGGCGCGGTTCGCACCGCGCCCAAGCTTGCTCACCCTGCTGGGAGAGAGACAGGAGAGAGAGCGTCCCTACTACTTCACCTCGAACTCCTTCGACTGGACGACCGATCCGTCGAGGGAGATTTCGACCTTGTAACGTCCGGCGGGGAGGCCGTCCGGCTTGCTGATCTGGAACGCGGTGACGCCATCGCCGGTGAGGTTCAGGTCGCGGCTTTCCTCATGCACGGTCTGGCCGTCCTGGAACGTCCACTTCGCCGACAGCTTGCCCGGCACGCTGGCCGAGGCATCGGCGGTGCGGGTCGCGACCGAGGCGTAGATCGTGTCCCTGGGCGCGAACGTGGTGGCCGGGGCGGCCACGCGGTTGTCGGCGCCGACACTGTTGCCCAGGTCGACGGTGGTGACCGCGGCGGCGGGCGTGCTCGCGGCGGGCGGGGTGATGGGCGCCGGCTCCGGCGTCGTGGCGGCGGGCGCGGGCGGCGGCGTCGGCTCGGGCTTCTTGCACGCGGACAGCGCCAGGGCAGTCGCCAGCGCGGCGGAGAGCGGATACAGGATGCGGGTACGGCTCATGGGGTGTCCTTCCTTGCCTGTCAGTCGGAGAAGCGCGATCACGGCTGCGCCGGGGGAATCCGGAGGACCTGGCCGGGACTGATCCGGTCCGGGTCGTCCAGCTGGTCGCGGTTGGCCTCGAAGATCTGCGGCCAGGCGCTGGCCTTGCCATAGAACTGGCGGGCGATGGCCGAGAGCGTGTCGCCCTTCTCGACGGTGTACGTCTGCTCGGGCGGGTTCAGGATTTCCTCGGTGGAGCGGACGCCACCCTGTACGTTCGAAAAGTCGGGACGCTCGCTCTCGGTGCTGCGCACGCCGCCCTGGACGTTGGAGAAATCCGGCTTGTTTCCGCTGGCCATGCGCGCGACCCTCTTATCACCGAAGTCGCGGCCACGGTCTCACAGGCTCCGTTAACAAAGCATCTGGAGCTCGTGAAGTGTTTATTGGCCCGCGCCGTGCGGGCGCGGCACGTTATTGACGCAGGTCACGCATCGCCGTGGGCGCGGGCAGGCCGGCGGTGGCGCGCCACGGATTGATGTCCAGTCCGCCGCGCCGCGTGTAGCGCGCTTCGACCGACAGTTGCGCCGGCCGGCAGCGCGCGAGCACGTCGAGGAAGATGCGCTCCACACACTGCTCGTGGAACTCGGCGTGCTCGCGGAAGCTGACCAGATAGCGCAGCAGGCCGGTGCGATCGATGCGCGGCCCGCGGTAGCGCAGGTGCACGCTGGCCCAGTCCGGCTGCCCGGTGACCGGACAGTTGGACTTGAGCAGGTCCGACCGCAGGTATTCGTCCACGCGCGCGCCTTCGTCGGCCGACAGGTGCCCGGCGTCCGGCGGACCGTATGCATCGAAGTCGGCATCGATGCCGTCGAGGGACTCGCCCGCATCGGCCGGGGCCATCGGCGGCAGGCCGAAGGCCACCGCGACCGGCGCCCCGGCGCAGGCCGACAGGTCGGCGGCGATCCGCGCGCGCAACGCGTCGTCGTCGTCGAAGCGGGTGGCATTGAGCGAGTTGAGGTAGAGCTTGAGCGACTTGGACTCGACCAGGTTCGGCGAGGTGGCCGGCACCTGCAGGGTGGCGGTGGCGACGCGCGGCTTGCCGCGGCGGTCCAGCCAGGACAGTTCGTAGGCATGCCAGCGGTCGTGGCCGGCGAACGGCAGCGGGCCGCCGGCCACGCCGAGTTCGGCGCGGGCGCCGGCCCGGGGAATCGGGAACAGCAGCGACGGGTCGTAGCCGGTCGGGTAGGCGACCTCGCGACCGAGGCTGGAATCCTGGGGGGTGTTCATGCAGCCATTCTAGGCGCCCGTCCCCCAACCCCGGCCAAGCAGCCGTGCGGCCTTCAGCGCGGGGCCAGCGCGATCAGCCCGATCGCCGCCACCGCCAGCGCGATCGCGACGCGGTTGAGCCACGAGGTCTTCTCGCCGAACGCCAGCACGCCCACCGCGGTGCCGAGCACGACCACGCCGATGTTCATGGTCGCGAACACCACCGCCGGGCTGTCGGGCAGGGCCTGGTGCGCGCGCACGTAGAAGACGATGTTGCCGAAGTTGAGCACGCCCAGCAGCAGTCCGGCGCCGACGTGGCGCAGGCCCGGGCGCACGCCGTGGCGCAGGCGCCGCCAGCCCTGCCAGGCCAGCATGCCGCCGAAGGCGAGGACGAAGGCGACCAGCAGCGCGGCGGTCGCCGGCGTGCCCGACAGCGCCAGCCGCTTGAGCAGCACGTCCACCGCGGCGAAGCCGACCCATACCGCGAGCAGCAGCAGCCAGCCGCGCCGGTCGGCGGCGTCGCGTACCGGCCGGGCCACGATCCCGGCGACGGCGAGCAGGCCCAGCGCCAGTCCGGCCAGCTTCAGCGGCCCGGCACGCTCGCCGAAGAACACGAAGGCCGCCAGCAGCGACAGCAGCAGCGACAGACGCTGGGCCACGTCGGTGCGGACGATGCCGACACGGCGGACCGCGGCCGCCAGCACCAGGAACAGGGTCGGCAGGACCGCTGCCAGCGCCAGCAGTTCCGGCCACGGGGCGCCGGGCTGGCGCAGCGAGGCGTGGGGCGGCTGCAGCAGCCACGCGCACAGCAGCGCGGCGGCCAGGTAGTTCCAGGTCACCATCTGGCCCACGTCCCAGCCACGGCGCGGGGCCAGCTTGAGCAGGACCGACACCAGCACGCTGCAGGCCACGCTGAAGAGGATGAAGTGCATGGCGTGCCGGCAGGGGGACGGGCGCGGATTGTAGAAGGTCCGGCGCGTGCGGCGGCGGGGCGTGCGGCGTCCTACAATGGCCGCATGGTCCAGCCCGCCTTTCCCGCCGCGTCCGAAACCCTGCTGCTCGACGGCCCGGCCGGCGCGCTCGAGGTCGCCGTCGACCTGCCCGAACCGGCCGACGCGCGCGCGCTGGTGGCCGTGGTCTGCCATCCGCTGCCGACCGAGGGCGGGACCATGCACAACAAGGTGGTGACGATGGTCGCGCGCGCGCTGCGCGAGCTCGGCGCGACCACGGTGCGCTTCAACTTCCGCGGAACCGGCCAGTCCGCCGGCGCCTTCGACCATGGCGCCGGCGAGCGCGAGGACCTGCGCGCGGTGGTCGACTGGGTGCGCGCGGGCCGGCCGGGCGATGCGCTCTGGCTGGCCGGTTTCAGCTTCGGCGCCTACGTGAGCCTGTCCGCGTCCGCGGAACTGCAGCCGGATGCGCTGGTCTCGATCGCGCCGCCGGTGTCCGGGCGAGGCTGGGACTTCGCCGGGATCGAGATCCCGGAGGTGCCGTGGCTGGTGGTCCAGGGCGATGCCGACGAGATCGTCGACGCGCAGGCCGTGTACGACTGGGTGGACGCGCTGCCGCGCAGGCCGCAGCTGGTGCGTATGGTGGACACCAGCCACTTCTTCCACCGCAAGCTGATCGACCTGCGAGGCGCGATCCAGCACGAAGTGAAGGCGTGGCTGCCGACGGCATGACCGTGACGTCCGCAGTGTCCACGCCGTCGCAGGCCTACGCCGCAGGCGCCGGTGCCGGGCGCTGGCGCGACGATCCCGCGCAGCATCCCGCGTTGCGCGAGCTGGACCGCATCCACCGCGAGCTGCTCGCCGCCACGCCGGTTGGCTGGCGGGCCAGGCTGGGCCTGGGCGGGCGCCCGGACCCGGTGAAGGGCCTGTACCTGTGGGGGGGCGTCGGCCGCGGCAAGACCTTCCTGGTCGACCTGTTCTACGACGCGCTGCCGCTGGAGCAGAAGCGCCGCACCCACTTCCACCGCTTCATGCGCGGCGTGCACGAGCAGCTGCGCGAACACGCCGGCCAATCCGACCCGCTGGCGCGGATCGCGCGCGAATGGCGCGGCAGCCTGCGCGTGCTGGTGCTGGACGAGTTCTTCGTCACCGACATCGGCGACGCCATGCTGCTCGGCCGGCTGCTGGAGCGCCTGTTCGCCGAGGGCGTGACCCTGGTCACCACCTCCAACACCGCGCCGCAGAACCTGTACAAGGACGGCCTGCAGCGCGACCGCTTCCTGCCGGCGATCGCGCAGCTGCGCGAGCACTGCGTCGAGCTGGCCGCCGACGGCCGCGAGGATTACCGCTTGCGTGCGCTGACCCGCTCGCCGGTGTACCGCCATCCGCTGGATGCCGGCAGCGAGGCCTGGCTGGGCGAACGCTGGGCGTCGCTGGCGGGCGGTGCCCCGGCGCGTGCCGGCAGCATCGAGATCGAGGCCCGCCGCATCGCGGTGCGCGGCCGCGGCCGCGGCGTGGCCTGGTTCGACTTCGCCGAGCTGTGCGAGGGCCCGCGTTCGACCGCCGATTACATCGAGATCGCGCGCGAGTTCCAGGTCGTGCTGCTGGGTGGCATTCCGTCGTTCGACGCGAACAACGAGGACGCCGCGCGGCGCTTCGTCAACCTGGTGGACGAGCTGTACGACCGCCAGGTCACCCTGGTCTGCACCGCCGCCACCGCGCCGGTGGCGCTCTACAGCGGCAGCCGCATGGCCGGCGCGTTCGAGCGCACCGCCTCGCGCCTGATCGAGATGCAGAGCGCCGAATACCTGGCGCGCGCGCACCGGGGCTGAGCTCGACGAGGACCGCCGCCACGACAGGCGGCTCGTGCGCCTGACCGGCGCGTGGACAAGTTCGACCCCTAGCCTGGAGACGCACGATGCCGAACACGTTGCCGCAGGCGCACCGGGACTTCCTCGAGCGGATCCGTACCGCGGTCGAACGCGACCCGCGGATGCTCGCACTGCTGGCCGGCGGATCCTACGTGCATGGCGGCTTCGACCGGCACTCGGACCTGGATTTCGTCATCGTGGTCGACGACGCGGCGTACGACGGGGTGATGGCATCGCGGCTCGCCTTCGCCGGGGGCCTGGGCGAACTGCTGTCGGCGTTTACCGGGCAGCACGTCGGGGAACCCCGCCTGCTGATCTGCCTGTACGGACCGGCGCTGCTGCACGTGGACCTGAAGTTCGCCACGGCCGACGACCTCGACCGGCGCGTGGAGCGCCCCGGGGTACTGTTCGCGCGCGACCCGCGGCAGGTGGAGGCGCGGCTGGATGCGGCCACGATCGCCTGGCCTGCGGCCTCGTCCGACTGGTTCGAGCAGCGCGCCTGGACCTGGCTGCACTACGCCGCGGCCAAGCGGGCGCGGGGCGAGCTGTTCGAGGCGATCGGCATGCTCGCCTTCTTCCGCGACCAGGTCCTGGGGCCCATGCTGCATCGGCGCGCCGGGCGTCCACAACGCGGCGTGAGGCGGATCGAAATGCTGGAGCTGCCCGGCGCCGATCGCCTGGCCGACACCGTTGCCGCGCACGGCACGGCGTCGGTGCGCTCCGCGCTGCTGGCCGCGATCGCGCTCTACCTCGAGCTGCGCCGGGACGATTCCGCCCATCGCACCGGTCGCCCGGATGCCGGAGGCACTGCTCGACTACATCGGGGATCCCTGACCACGTTCCCGCAAGGGCCGATCGCGAGCCGCGGCGCCGGACCCGGCCCGCGGCACCTGCGCGACGGGCGTGGTGCGGCAGCCCGACGCCGCGAACCGGTCGCCAGGAATCGCGCATGGACGAGTCGTTCGCCCGCGCGCAGGCGGCCCCGGTGGCACGCCGTGTCCGGATGCGGCGAACCAGGAGGGGCGGGCGTCCGGCTCCGCCGGCGAACGCGTGGCATGCCGTGGTCGCACCTGCGGCCGCGCTGTCCACCGATGTCGACCACGGGATGTGCTCGTCACGGTTTCGCCATGAGCGCGATTCCCGCCACGCGGTGCCTGGTGCGCGGCGTCCTTCAGGACAGGGGGGCAGTCGTTTCGTCCAGGCGCGAGGCCGGCCCGGCCGCTGGGTCGGGTGCCGTTCGCAGCCGCCACGCCACCGCCCCCAGCCACGCCGCATACAGCGCGATGACCGCCTTCTGCGACCCGCCGCGCGGCAGTGCCTTCCACAGCGCATGCAGCCACAGGCCGGCGAACGCCAGCACCGCCAGCGCCAGCAGCGGTGCGGCGGCGCGGCGCCAGTGCGGGTCTCGGTGGAGCGAGGTCGACTGCAGCAGCATGGCGACGCCGACCAGCAGGAAACTGGCGATCGCCGACAGGCCGTGGACCAGGGCGCCGGCATCGCTTACGGGATGGCCGGGGCTGGCGCCGGGCCAGGTCGCGGTGATCGCCAGCGACAGGCCGCCGCCGACCAGCAGGGCCGGCACCAGCGCGTAGCGTGCGGCCGGCGCCAGCGCGCGCCGGAGGCCCAGCGCCAGCAGGACCGACGCCAGCGCCAGGCCGTAATAGGCCGCGCGCAGCCATGCGCTGTCCGGCCCGGACAGGTAGAAGCTCAACGGTGCGTGCCACCAGTCGTATTCCACGCGCACGGCCTGGACCGCGATCGCGCCGGCGCAGAACAGCAGCACCAGGACGAAGGCGGCGGTACCGGGGAGGGCGGCGGTCGGGCGGGGTGCAGGCGCGGGCATGCGCGCAGTGTCGCCCGGAATGGCCGGCCCCATCAGCGACCGGCATCGCGGTCAGCGCAGCCGCGCGTCGAGCCAGCGGTCCACCGCGTCGGTGTAGGCCGAGGGCCAGCCGAGCTCGCGGTTGACGGCGGCGTGCGACAGGTCTTGCGGCAGCACCTCCATGGCCACGCCCAGCGACGCCGCCCTTGCGCGCAGCGCTTCGGCCTGCGGGCAGGCATCGTTGCGGCGGGTCGAGCAGACCAGCAGCATCGGCACGGCACCGGGCGCGAGCCGGTGCTGCGGGGATGCTTCCACCCAGTCGTCCGGATCGGGCCCGAACGCGCGGTGGTACAGCGGCGGCAGGCGTGGCCGGCGCATCATGTCCGGCACGTCCAGCGCGCCACTGTCCAGCGACACCACCGCGAGCGGACGTCCCGCCCGTGCCTCGCGCCACAGCGTGTCCGAAGCGCCCACCAGCGCGGCCAGGTGCGCACCGGCCGAGTGCCCCACCAGCACCACGCGTGCCGGGTCCGCGCCCCAGTCCGGCGCCAGCCGCTGCACCCGGGCCAGCGCGCGGGCGACGTCGCGGGCCTGGTCGACCGGTGCGGTATCCGGGCGCATCCGGTAGTTGGTCGATACCAGGATCCACCCCTCCGGCAGCCACCTCGCGGCCTTGCCTTCGACCACGCCGGGATTGTCCTTGTTGCCGTTGGCCCAGCCGCCGCCGTGCACGAACAGGATGACCGGCGCGTCGTGCGACGGCCGCGCCGGGAGGTAGGCGTCGAAGCGCTGCCGCGGATCGCGGCCATAGGCGACATCGCGCAGCACGCGGGTGCCGGCGGGCAGTGCGACCGGCTGCGTCGAGGCTTGCCGCGAGGCGTCGCGTGCGCGCTGCACGCGCTCGCGCAGGCCTTCGGCGGAGGCGGCATCCACCGCTGGCAGCAGGATCAGGATCAGGCCGATGGCCAGGCGAAGCGGCATGGTGGTTCCCGGTGGTGGAGGACTTCGGCCGGCCGTCCCATTGCGGGGCGGTCGTGCCATGGCAACGTCCGCCGGCCCGGGGGGTTGACCGGCGCAGCGATGCGGATGCCGGTCGCTGCCCGCCCGCGCACCGCAGGCTGATGCGCGCCTGGCCGGGCAGGCGCGCATCAGCGGGTGCCGGGTGCGCGGCCCTCCCCGCGCGGGCCCGGCCGCCGCCGCGGATGGCGTGGAGGCGCACCCCGGCTTGCCTGCCCGACCGACTGCCTCATCCATCATCGGCCCGATATGTGGTGTTGACCGCCCGGGCGAGCCCCACTATCTTGTGTCCGGTCGGTACCGGCGGTCCAAGCGCCGGTTTAAAAGGGAAGTCCGGTGGGCCCTCGGGGCGAATCCGGCACTGCCCCGCAGCGGTAAATGGGAACGACCCCGCCACAGGAGCACTGGAACCCCAACGGTTCCGGGAAGCGGCGGGTAGGAGGAGGCGCCCCGCGCCCTCCGCGCCCATGAGTCCGAAGACCTGCCGGCAGCCGCGCGATGCACACCGCGCGGTGCCGGCCGCGGAATCTCCGGGGGGAGATGGCTGGCGAAGCACGTGCCGCCCGCAGCCCGCCTGCGCGTTCTCGGTCCGTGCGACGCCGCTTTCCCATCCTCCTGCAGCACCCGGCCTTCCGCAGCCCAGCGAGGGACGGGCCGCCGCGTGCATCACGCAAGGAGGACACCCGTGACCCAGACCGAGGCCGTTGCCGCCATCCCTTCCCGGGACGAAGCGTTCCTGCTCACCCCGCCGCCCACCGCCACCGCGATGAGCGTGACCAAGCGCAACGGCAGCCGCGAGCCGGTGGACCTGAACAAGATCGTGCGCGCCGTGCAGCGCAGCTGCGAAGGCCTGCACGCGGTCGACCCGATGCGCGTGGCCACCCGCACGATCTCCGGCCTGTACGACGGCGCCAGCACGCGCGAGCTCGACGAACTGTCGATCCGCACTGCCGCGCTGCTGACCGGCGAGGAACCCGAATACAGCCGCCTGGCCGCGCGCCTGCTGGCCGGCTACATCGCCAAGGAAGTCACCGGCCAGGAGATCCACGCGTTCTCGCAGTCGGTGGCGCGTGGCCACGAAGTCGGCCTGATCAACGATCGGCTGCTGAACTTCGTCCAGACCAATGCGCGCAAGCTCAACGACGCGCTGGACGCCTCGCTGGACCTGGGCTTCGACTACTTCGGCCTGCGCACGCTGTACGACCGCTACCTGCTGCGCCACCCGCACACCCGCAAGGTGATCGAGACGCCGCAGCAGTTCTTCCTGCGCATCGCCTGCGCGCTGTCGGAGGACGTGCCGGAGGCGCTGGCGCTGTACCGGCGCATGGGCCAGCTCGACTACCTGCCCAGTTCGCCGACCCTGTTCAACAGCGGCACCACCCACGAGCAGCTGTCCTCGTGCTTCCTGCTCGATTCGCCGCAGGACACCCTGGAATCGATCTACGCGAAGTACGGCGACATCGCCCAGCTGTCCAAGTTCAGCGGCGGCATCGGCGTGAGCTACACCCGCGTGCGTTCACGCGGTTCGCTGATCCGCTCCACCAACGGCCACAGCAACGGCATCGTGCCGTGGCTGAAGACGCTCGATTCGTCGGTCGCGGCGGTCAACCAGGGCGGCAAGCGCAAGGGCGCGGCCTGCGTGTACCTGGAGACCTGGCACGCCGACATCGAGGATTTCCTCGAGCTGCGCGACAACACCGGCGACGAGGCGCGCCGCACCCACAACCTCAACCTGGCCAACTGGGTGCCGGACCTGTTCATGCAGCGGGTGGAGGCCGACCGGGAATGGTCGCTGTTCGACCCGCGCGTGGTCCCGGAACTCACCGACCTGTACGGCCAGGCCTTCGAGCAGGCCTACCTGCAGGCGGAAGCGCAGGGCAAGGCGGTCAAGGCGCTGCCGGCGCGCAAGCTGTACGCGCGGATGATGCGCACGCTGGCCGAGACCGGCAACGGCTGGATGACCTTCAAGGACAAGTGCAACCGCGCCAGCAACCAGACCCTGCGCCAAGGCAACGTCATCCACCTGTCCAACCTGTGCACCGAAATCCTGGAAGTCACCTCGGCCGAGGAAACGGCAGTGTGCAACCTGGGTTCGATCAACCTGGGCAACCATTTCGACGTGGATGCCGCGAGCGGCCAGGCGTTCTTCGACTTCGACAAGCTCGCCGAGACCGTGCGCCTGGCCGTGCGCCAGCTCGACCGCGTCATCGATCTGAACTTCTACCCGATCGAGACCGCCCGCCGCGGCAACCTGCGCTGGCGCCCGGTCGGCCTGGGCTGCATGGGCCTGCAGGACGTGTTCTTCCGCCTGCGCCTGCCGTTCGACAGCGAGCAGGCCCGGGTGTTGTCGGCGAAGATCGCCGAGACCATCTATTTCCACGCGCTGGACACTTCGGTGGAGCTGGCGCAGGAGCGCGGCCGGCATCCGTCGTTCGCCGACACCCGGGCCGCGGCCGGCGAGCTGCAGTTCGACGCCTGGAACGTGGTCCCCGAGAACGAGGAGCGCTGGCAGGCGCTGCGCGAACGGATCCGCGAGCACGGCCTGCGCAATTCGCTGCTGATCGCGATCGCACCGACCGCGACCATCGCCTCGATCGCCGGCTGCTACGAATGCGTGGAGCCGCAGGTGTCCAACCTGTTCAAGCGCGAGACGCTGTCGGGCGACTTCCTGCAGGTCAACCGCTACCTGGTCGCCGAGCTGAAGAAGCTCGGCCTGTGGACCCCGGAGGTGCGCGACGCGATCAAGCTGGCCGAAGGCTCGATCCAGGGCATCCCACAGATCCCCGAAGCGCTGCAGCAGGTCTACCGCACCGCCTGGGAGCTGCCGATGCGCTCGCTGATCGACATGGCCGCCGGCCGCGGCGCGTTCATCGACCAGTCCGCCTCGCTCAACCTGTTCATGGAGAGCCCGAACATCGGCGCGATGTCGTCCATGTACATGTACGCGTGGAAGCAGGGGATCAAGACCACCTACTACCTGCGCTCGCGCCCGGCCACCCGGATCGCCAAGACCACCGTCGGCCACTCGACGACGGCTGCACCCAAGCCGGAGTACACCCCGGTGGAGGCGGTCGCCTGCTCGCTGGAGAACCCGGAGGCGTGCGAGGCCTGCCAGTAGGCCGCCGCGGGCGGCCGCAAGGTCGCCCGCACGGGCAGGAGGGGAGAGCAGCGATGAAGCGGTACGCCAACCATTCCGGCGACTCGGGCGTGGAGGCCTACCAGACCACCGCGGTCTCCATCTTCGTGCGGTTCCGCAACCGCCCCGAACCCTACGAGTACCGCAGCACCGGCCGCGCCGGCCCCGAGAAGGTCGCGCGGATGAAAGCCCTGGCCGAGGCCGGCCGGGGCCTGAGCACCTACATCAGCCGGTACGCGCACGACGACTACGAGCGCTGACCGCCACACCGTCCCCTGGAGCAGGCAGGACGCGGGAACAGGATGTTCCGGGCACATGGACGTGCCGCCCCGCGCCGCCTCCCACGCACCGAGAGCCCCGACACGATGTCCGCCCACAACCGCCAGATGCTGCTCGACCCCGGCTTCGAACTGACCCTGCGCCCGATGCGCTACCCGCAGTTCTATGACATGTACCGCGACGCCATCAAGAACACCTGGACGGTGGAGGAGATCAACTTCCAGATCGACATCTCCGACCTGCACGCGAAGATGACGCCGGCCGACCAGCACCTGATCCACCGCCTGGTCGCGTTCTTCGCCACCGGTGATTCGATCGTGTCCAACAACCTGGTGCTGAACCTGTACCAGCACCTCAACGCGCCCGAGGCGCGGATGTACCTGTCGCGCCAGCTGTACGAGGAGGCGCTGCACGTGCAGTTCTACCTGACCCTGCTCGACAACTACCTGCCCGACCCGGGCGAGCGGGCCAAGGCCTTCGCCGCGGTGGAGAACATCCCCTCGATCAAGAAGAAGGCCGGCTTCTGCTTCAAGTGGATCGATTCGATCCACGGCCTGCGCAGGATCGAGACCCGCGAACAGCGCCGCCAGTTCCTGCTCAACCAGATCTGCTTCGCCGCCTGCATCGAGGGCCTGTTCTTCTTCGCCGCCTTCGCCTACGTGTACTACTTCCGCTCGCGCGGCCTGCTGCCGGGCCTGGCGTCGGGCACCAACTGGGTGTTCCGCGACGAGAGCTGCCACATGGAGTTCGCCTTCGAATGCGTGCGTACCGTGCGCGAGGAGGAACCGGACCTGTTCGACGAGGCCATGCAGCAGCAGGTCTACGACATGCTGGAAGAGGCGATCGAATGCGAGCTGCAGTTCGCCGAGGACGTGCTGTCCGGCGGCGTTGCCGGCATCTCCACCCGCGACATGCGCCAGTACCTCCAGCATTGCGCCGACAACCACTTCGCCAAGCTCGGCATGGAACGGCGCTACCACGTGCGCAATCCGCTGCCGTTCATGGAGCTGCAGGACGTGCAGGAACTGACCAACTTCTTCGAGCGGCGCGTGTCGGCCTACCAGGTCGGCGTGCAGGGCGAGGTCGGCTTCGACCACGCGTTCTGAGGCGCGCCGGCCCCCGCCACCGCCCGCGGGCCTCGCGCGCGGGTCCTTGATGCCGACACGGCGAGCGGCTCCAATGGGCCATGCCTGCCGACCGCCGCGACAACCGACATCCGCTGTCCCGCCGCCGGCTCCTGGCGGCCGGACTGGGACTGGCCGCCATGGCGGCGATGCCCGGCAGGGCACGGGCCGCACCCCGCCGCGATGACGACGCGGACTGGATGCCGTCCCCGGAGTTCCTCGACGACCTGCCGCGGCAGATGCAGGCGCTGGGCGTTCCGGGGATCGGCATCGCGGTGGTGGAGGCGGGCCGGTTGGCGTGGTCGCGCGGCTTCGGCGTCACGCATGCGCAGCGGCACGCGCCGGTGACCGACGCGACCCTGTTCGAGGTGGCCTCGCTGAGCAAGCCGGTGTTCGCCTACGCGGTGCTGCAGCTGGTCGACCGCGGCGAGCTGGCGCTGGACCGGCCGCTGGTCGACTACCTGCGGCCGGAATACCTGGGCACCGCGGCGGAGGCGAAGGCATGGCTGGACGCGATCACCGTGCGCGACGTGCTGCGCCATTCCACCGGCCTGCCGGACTGGCGCAAGGACCCGGCGAACCAGGCGCTGGTGCCGGCGGTGAAACCCGGCACGCGGATCGACTATTCGGGCGAGGCCTTCGTCTGGCTGCAGCGCGTGGTCGAGGCGGTCACCGGCGAAAGCCTGGACCAGACCATGCAGCGGCTGCTGTTCGCGCCGGCCGGCATGCGCGACAGCAGCTACGCCTGGAACGCGGCGATGGCGGAACGCTCGGTCTACGGACACCGCGCGCCCGGGGCCGGCGACGATCCGGCCGGAAGCGGGGCCATGCCGCCGCAGATGCTGCGCGAGCAGTGGAGCGTCGCGCAGGCGGTCGCCGACCGCACCGGCACGCCGCTGTCGGCCTGGCGCTACGAGGACGCCGCGCGCGCGTTGCCGCAGGTGCAGGCGATCGCGCCGCCGGGCCTGGTCGCCTGGCCGGCGGACATCCTCGCCAATGCCGCCGCCAGCCTGCGCTGCACCGTGCAGGACTACGCCCGCTTCATGGCGCTGATGGTGCACGCGCCTCCGGCCGCCTGGGAGCTGCGCCCGGCGACGCGCGCGGCGATGCTGAGCCGGCAGATCGAGGTGCCCGGCCGCTGGACCGACAAGGGCCTGGGCTGGAACCTGGAACGGACGCCGCGCGGGCCGGTGTTCTACCACTCCGGCAGCAACGGCGGGATCTTCAAGAGCTTCGCCGTGGGCGACGCGGCCCGCCGACGTGCACTGGTGGTGTCGACCAACGCGGCCAACGGCAACGTGCTCTACCGCCGGGTGGTGCGCGCGTCGACCGGCCTGGACCTGCTGGCCTTCGACGTCTGAGCGGCCCCGCTGGACCGGCGCGGCCCGCGCCCGGCGGCTCCCCGCTTGCGCTAGGCTCTCGGCGGGAGGCCCACGCATGCAGGAACACGCGATGTCCGAGATCCCCACCGCGGAAGCACGCCCGACCGAGGCGCGGCTGCTGCACATGGTCTTCCCCGACCACACCAACCACCTGGGCACGCTGTTCGGCGGCCAAGCGCTGGCGTGGATGGACATGGCGGCCTTCATCGTCGCCTCGCGCTGGGCACGCAGCACGGTGGTCACCGCCCGCTCGGAGCAGGTCGACTTCAACCAGCCGATCCACAAGGGCGACCTTGTGGAGGTCGTGGCCCGGATCGCCAAGGTCGGGCGCAGCTCGATGAACGTCGAGGTCGACGTCATCACCGAAAACCTGCTGACCGGCGAACGCAAGCTGTGCACGCGCGGCCGCTTCGTGATGATCGCCCTGGACCCGCTCGGGCAGCCGACTCCCGCGCCGCCGTTGCCGGCCCCCGCCGGGCCCGCCGCGCCGGCCTGATCCGCGGCTCAGCCGGCCGGGTCGGTACCGGGATGGCGCTGCCGCCACGCCGCCAGCGCCTGCCGGTAGGCGTCGAGCTCCTGCGCGTACAGGTCGTGCACGCAGATCGGGCAGCCGCTCTCGCAGCAGTCGCTGGGCAGCGGCGGTTCGGGCGGCACGGGCGGCGGATCGCCGGCCGCGGCCGCCTGCAGGGGAACGTGCTCGGTGTTCATGGCGTGGCCAGCGTAGCAAGCCCTGTCTGAGCGGCCGGCCAGCGGTGCCGCGCCGCGCAGCCGGCGCGCTGGACGCCGGCTGCAGCGAGTGCAGCGATCAGGCGATCGAGGCGCGGTAGATCGACTCGATGGTCGCGTCCAGCGCCTGGTTGAAGGCCTCGTCTCCCTGCTGCGCGCTCAGGCCTTCGGTCAGGGCGCGGCTGAAGCTGGCGATCACGCCCGGGTTGCGCGCCAGCTTCGCGTTGGCCTCGTCGCGGCTGTAGCCGCCGGACAGCGCGACCACCTTGAGCACCGCCGGGTGGTCGACCAGTTCCCGGAAATAGCCGTCCACGCAGGGCAGGGTCAGCTTGAGCACCACCGGGGTCGCCGGATCGAGCTGGTCCAGCCGCGCCAGCAGGCCCTTCTTCAGCTCGACCTCGATGGCTTCCTTGTCGGCGGCCTTGATGTCCACTTCCGGCTCGACGATCGGCACCAGTCCGGCGGCGAGCACCTGCCGCGCCAGCTCGAACTGCTGGTCCAGCACCCTGGCGATGCCGGCCGGGTTGTTGGCCTTGATCACCGAGCGCTCCTTGGTCCCGAACACGCCCTTGGCCTTGGCCCGCGCCAGCAGCGCCTCCAGGCCCGGGATCGGCTTGAGCAGCTGCACGCCGTCGGCCTCGTCCTCCAGGCCCTTGTCGATCTTCAGGAACGGCACCACGCCCTTGGTCTGCCACAGGTAGTGCGCCGCGTCCTGGCCGGCGAAGCTGTCGTCGAGGGTGCGTTCGAACAGGATCGCGCCGACCACGCGGTCGCCGGTGAAGGCGGGGCTGGTGACGATCCGCGTGCGCATCTGGTGGACCAGCGCGAACATTTCCGCGTCGCCGGAATAGGCCGATTCGTCGATCCCGTAGAGCTTGAGCGCCTTCGGCGTGCTGCCGCCGCTCTGGTCGAGCGCGGCGATGAAGCCCTGGCCGGCGGCGATGCGGTTCTTCTGTTCCTGGTTGATCGACACGATGCGGTTCCTGTGCGACGGGCGGATGGGGCGCGATGGTAGCGCGCGGCCTGTCGGGGCGAAACGAGACAACGCTGTCACCCGCCCGGGCCACCCCGGCTTGCATCGCGCCGCGCCCAGCCCCATGCAGGCGCGATGGATACCGCATCTTCCCGCCCGGACGCCACCGGTGCCGCCGCCGCGGCGTTGCACGATTTCCTGCACCGCCACCGGCGCGTCTTCGTGCTGACCGGTGCGGGTTGCAGCACCTCGTCGGGCATTCCCGACTACCGCGACGCCGACGGCGGCTGGAAGCGCGCGCAGCCGGTGACCTTGCAGGCGTTCACCGCGGACGCCGCGACCCGGCGGCGCTACTGGGCGCGCAGCCTGCTCGGCTGGCCGCGGTTCGCCGCCGCGCGCGCCAACGCCGCGCACCACGCGCTGGCCGCGCTGGAAGCGCAGGGACGGATCGAGGCCCTGGTCACCCAGAACGTCGACGGCCTGCACCAGCAGGCGGGAAGTGCCCGCGTGATCGACCTGCACGGACGCCTGGACCAGGTGGCGTGCCTGCAGTGCGGCGCCCGCCAGCCGCGCGCGGGCATGCAGCAGGCGCTGCTCGCCCTGAACCCGGACTGGGAGCGGCACGTGGCTGCGCCCGCGCCCGACGGCGACGCCGACCTCGAAGGCGTGGATTTCTCCGCCTTCCGGGTCCCCGCCTGCGCGGCCTGCGGCGGCATGCTCAAGCCGGACGTGGTCTTCTATGGCGAAAGCGTGCCGCGGGCGCGGCTGGAGGCGGCGCTGGCGCACCTGCACGCCAGCGATGCGCTGCTGGTGGTCGGTTCCTCGCTGATGGTGTACTCGGGCTTCCGCTTCGCGCGCATCGCGGCGGACGCGGGAATCCCGGTGGCCGCGCTCAACCTGGGACGCACGCGCGCGGACGACCTGCTCAGCCTGAAGGTCGAGGCGGACTGCGCGCAGGCGTTGGCCGACCTGGTCGCGCGCACCCACGCCGGCCAGCCGGGCGGGTGAATCCGGAAGCCCGGGCGACCCGGGAACGGCCTTCACGGCCGCCGCCTATGATCGGCGGGCCGGCCGGTCCGGGATGACCGGCCGTGGCGGACGGGGCGCCTGCTTCCGTGCCGCGCTGCACGTCCCCGCACAGGAGGGCGCCATGTCGTTGCTCCAGGCAATGAAGCTCCTGATCGTGGCCAGCATCGTCCTCAACGTGCTGGCGCTGGCCATGCGCGCGCATGCGCAGGATGTCGTCCACCTCGTGCGCAACTGGCGGCTGGGATTGCGTGCGTTCGTGGCGATGTTCGTCCTCGTGCCCGCGATCGCGGTGGCGATGGTGGCCGCGTTCGAGCTCAGGCCGGAGGTCGAGATCGCGCTGCTGGTCCTGTCGCTGTCGCCGGTCCCGCCGCTGCTGCCGAGGAAGCAGCTGAAGGCCGGTGGCGAAGGGTCCTACATCACCGGCCTGCTGGTCGCCGCCGCCCTGGCCTCCCTGCTGGTCCTGCCGCTGGGCCTGCACCTGATGGGGATGCTGTTCGAGGTCGGGCACCGGATCCCGACCGCGAGCGTGGCGCGAACCCTGGCCATCACCATCGGCGCGCCGCTGCTGCTGGGGTTCGCCATGCGCCGGCTGCTCGGGCGCGCGCGCGCGATCCACGTCTCCAACCTGCTCGGCAGGGCAGGCATGGCGCTGCTGCTGGCGAGCGGACTGGTGGTCCTGGTGGCGGTCGCGCCGGCGATGTGGAGCCTGGTCGGCCGCGGCACGCTGGTGGCATTGCTGGCGATGATCGTCGCCGGCCTCGGCGCGGGCTACCTGATGGGAAGCGACGTGCCGGAAAACCGCGCCGCGCTCGCGCTCGCGTGCGCGACGCGGCATCCCGGCGTGGCCATGGGCGTGATCGCCGCCGGCTTCCCCGACCAGCGCCTGGCGGTGGTGGTGGTGGCCATGGCCGTCCTGCTCAACGTGCCGGCCGGCATCGGCTTCCTGCGGTTCATCCACCGAGGCGGCGACGCGTCGGCCGTGCCGCGCTGAGGGCGGGCGGCGCGCGGCGGCGGCACGACACACTGATCCGCCCATGCGCCTTCCCGCGCGGCGCGGCTGGGGGTCCAATGACGCTCCCCCTGCGCATGCCCCTCGTATGAGCCTGCTGTTCTCGCCGCTGTCGCTCGGCCCGCTCGAGCTGTCCAACCGCATCGTCATCGCGCCGATGTGCCAGTACTCGGCCCATGATGGCTGCGTCACCGACTGGCACCACATCCACCTCGGCAACCTGGCGCTGTCCGGCGCGGGCCTGCTGATCCTCGAAGCGACCGCGGTCGAGCCGCGCGGGCGGATCAGCCACGCCGACCTGGGCCTGTGGAACGACGACCAGGAAG
Source organism: Pseudoxanthomonas fibrivorans (assembly GCF_041464125.1). Classification (NCBI taxonomy): domain Bacteria; kingdom Pseudomonadati; phylum Pseudomonadota; class Gammaproteobacteria; order Lysobacterales; family Lysobacteraceae; genus Pseudoxanthomonas; species Pseudoxanthomonas fibrivorans. Next base: position 2,753,835 of record NZ_JBGNUG010000001.1, read on the forward strand.
CGGCGTTGAAGTCGCTGGTGGCTTCGCTCCGCCGCTGGTCGCCGATGCCGCTGGGCATCCAGCTGGCCCATGCCGGTCGCAAGGCGTCCACCGCGCGGCCGTGGGACGGGGGCGGCGCGATCCCGGCCGACCATCCCGATGGCTGGAGCACCGTGTCGGCCTCGGCGCTGGCCTACGACGGACGCCACGGCGTGCCGCAGGCGCTGGACGTGGCCGGCATCGACGCGCTGGTCGAGGACTTCGTGCAGGCCGCGCGCCGCTCGGTGCGCGTCGGCCTGGATCTGGTCGAGATCCATGCCGCGCATGGCTACCTGCTGCACCAGTTCCTCTCGCCGCTGAGCAACACGCGCGACGATGCCTACGGCGGCAGCCTGGAGAACCGGATGCGGCTGGTGCTGCGCGTGTTCGACGCGGTCCGCGCCGCGGTGCCGGCAGCGGTGAGCGTCGGCGTGCGCATCTCGGCCACCGACTGGGTCGAGGGCGGCTGGGACCTGGACCAGAGCGTCGCACTGGCCCGCGCGCTGGATGCGCGCGGCTGCCAGTTCATCCATGTCTCCAGCGGCGGCCTGGATCCGCGGCAGCGGATCAGCGCGACGCCGGGCTACCAGGTGCCGTTCGCCGACGCGATCAAGGCCCAGGTGGGGATGCCGGTGATCGCGGTCGGCCTGATCACGCAACCGCGCCAGGCCGAAGCGGTGCTGGCCGAGGGTCGCGCCGACGCGGTCGCGCTGGCCCGCGGCATCCTCTACGACCCGCGCTGGCCGTGGCATGCGGCCGCCGAGCTCGGGGCCACGCTGGTGCCTGCGCCGCAGTTCCTGCGCTGCGAGCCGCAGGAAGCGCGCGGCGTGTTCGCCCGGCGCTGAGCGCGCGGCGGTATCAGCTGCAACCGCCGCGCCGCGACGGCCGGCGGTCGCTACCATGGCGCACCTATGCGCCACGACCACATCCTCGCCCTGTCCTGCCCGGATCGCACCGGCATCGTCTATCGCGTGTCCGGGCTGCTGTTCGGCCAGGGCTGCAACATCGTCGACGCCCAGCAGTACGGCGACGAGGAGACCGGCCGCTTCTTCCTGCGCGTGCACTTCGAGCTGCCCGCGGCCGACGCGCTGCCGGCGCTGCTGGAGCGCTTCGGCCACCTCGCCGGCGAGTTCGACATGGACTGGCAGATCCACGACGCGCGCCGGCGCGCGCGCCTGCTGGTGCTGGTGAGCAAGCAGGGCCACTGCCTCAACGACCTGCTGTTCCGCGCGCACAGCCGCCAGCTGCGGGTGGACATCGCCGCGGTCGCCTCCAACCACGGCGACTACGCCGCGCTGTCGGCCTCGTACGGCGTGCCGTTCCACCACCTACCGGTCGACGGCGGCAGCCGCGCCGCGCAGGAGCAGGCGATCCTGGACCTGGTCGAGCGCGAACGCGTCGACCTGGTGGTGCTGGCGCGCTACATGCAAATCCTGTCGCCGCGCCTGTGCGAGGCGCTGGCCGGGCGCGCGATCAACATCCACCACAGCTTCCTGCCCAGCTTCAAGGGCGCCCAGCCGTACCACCAGGCCCACGCGCGCGGGGTCAAGATCATCGGTGCGACCGCGCACTACGTGACGCCGGACCTGGACGAAGGCCCGATCATCGAGCAGGACGTGGCCCGGGTGGACCATGCGATGACCCCGCGCGACCTGGTCCGGGTCGGCAGCGACATCGAATCGCAGGTGCTCGCGCGCGCGGTGCGCCGCCACGTCGAGCACCGGATCCTGCTCAACGGCCACAAGACGGTCGTGTTCCGCTGAAGCGCGGCCGTCGCGCGGCGCGCCACGCGACTCACCGCCCAGGCGTCAGGGGCCCAGCCAGGCGCGCAGCGGATGCGCAGGATCGGCGAGCAGCTTCAGCGCCAGCAGGATCGAGACGGTCACCAGCAGCGGCTTGATCACCCGCGTGCCGTGGCGCATCGCGAAGCGCGAACCGAGCTGCGCGCCGAGGAACTGGCCGGCGCCCATCACCAGCCCGACCTTCCACAGGATCGCGCCGCCGAGCAGGAACACGCCGAACGCGCCGAGGTTCGAGCCGAAGTTGAGGAACTTGGTGTGCGCGGTGGCCTTGAGCAGGCCGAAGCCGGCCAGGCCGACGAAGCCCAGCATCAGGAACGAGCCGGTGCCCGGGCCGAACACGCCGTCGTAGAAACCGATCGCCGGGACGAAGGTCAGGCCGAACACGCGCGGGCTGATCCGGTGGTGGCGCTCGACCGCGCCGATGTCCGGCTTGAGCGCGAAGTACAGGGCGATGCCCACCAGCAGGAACGGCAGCACCGCGCGCAACCAGCTGCCGGGCACCACCGTGGCCAGCAGCGCCCCGAGCACGGCGCCGGCCGCGGCGGTGAGCGCCATCGGCAGCTGCGCGCGCAGGTCCACGTGCCCGTGCCGGGCGTACGACCAGCTGGCCGAGGCCGAGCCGAACAGCGACTGCAGCTTGTTGGTGCCCAGCGCCTGCAGCGGCGGGATGCCCGCCAGCAGCATCGCCGGCAGGGTGATCATGCCGCCGCCGCCGGCGATCGAATCGATGAAGCCGGCGAGCAGGCCGGCGAGGAACAGCAGCAGCAACAGCTGCAGGGCGAGGTCGTGCATGGGCCACCGGCGGGATCAACGCCGGCGCGTGGACGTGGCGTGCGTCGCCATTCTACGGTCCGGCGCCGCACGCGTGCGCCGCAACCGTTAGCATCGGGCATCTTCCTCCGGAGTCGCCCGATGCCCCTGGCCGTCCGTTCCACGGTGTCCCTGCTGGCCTGCGCCCTGGCGCTGGCCCTGGCCTCGCCGGCCCATGCCGACGCCGCCCAGCGCCCCGAGGTGGCGGCCGCGGCGAAGCAGATGCAGCAGCAGGTGGTCGACTGGCGCCGCGACTTCCACCAGCACCCGGAGCTGTCCAACCGCGAGGAGCGCACCGCCAGGGTCGTGGCCGACGAGCTGCGGAAGATGGGCCTGCAGCCGAAGACCGGTGTCGCCCACCACGGCGTGGTCGCCATCATCAAGGGCGGCAGGCCCGGGCCGAGGATCGCCCTGCGCGCCGACATGGACGCGCTGCCGGTGGCCGAGCGCACCGGCCTGCCGTTCGCGTCCAAGGCCACCGCGCAGTTCCGCGGCGAGACGGTCGGGGTGATGCACGCCTGCGGCCATGACGCGCACACCGGCATCCTGCTCGGCGTGGCCCGGTCGCTGGTGGGAATGCGCGACACCCTGCCGGGCGAGGTGATGCTGATCTTCCAGCCGGCCGAGGAAGGGCCGCCGGCCGACGAGGAAGGCGGCGCCTCGATGATGCTGGCGCAGGGCCTGTTCAAGGATTTCAAGCCCGAGGCGGTGTTCGGCCTGCACGTGTTCTCGACCGTGCCGGTCGGCCAGATCGCGGTCCGCGGCGGTCCGCTGATGGCCGCCTCCGACCGCTTCAGCATCAAGGTGGTGGGGCGGCAGACGCACGGCTCGCGGCCGTGGGGCGGGGTCGACCCGATCGTCGCCGCGTCGGACCTGGTCGGCACCGCGCAGACCATTGTTTCCCGCCGCACCGACCTGGCCAAGCTGCCGGCGGTGGTCACCTTCGGCGCGATCAAGGGCGGCATCCGCTACAACATCATCCCCGACGACGTGGAGATGATCGGCACCATCCGCACCTTCGACGAAGGCATGCGCGAGAAGATCTTCGCCGACCTGCGCAACGTCTCCGAGCACGTGGCCGCCGCGCACGGGGCCAGGGTCGAGGCCAGGGTCCCCGACAGCGAAGGCAACCCGCCGACGATCAACGACCCGGCGCTGACCGCCAGGATGCTGCCGAGCCTGCAGGCGGTGGTCGGCGCCGACAACGTGTTCGAACCGCCGCTGCAGATGGGTTCGGAGGACTTCTCGCTGTACGGGCAGCAGGTGCCGGCGATGTTCTTCTTCGTCGGCGCCACCGGCAAGGGCATCGACCCGGCGACCGCGCCGGGCAACCACTCGCCGGAATTCCTGCTCGACGAAGGTGCGCTGGACGTCGGTTTCCGCGCGCTGCTGCAGGTCAGCCTCGACTACCTGCACGGCGGCGCGGGCTGAGCGAGGCCCCGGCGCGGGGATCGCCCGCGCCGCAGGCCGCCGCACGACCCGGCTCCACGTGGCGACGGGAATCAAGCCTGACAAGCTCGACGCTTCGCTGACCGCGCATCCCTGATGCGATCTGCCGCATCGGCATTTCACCGGCGGGCCCGTCGTCCCTGGCCACGGCCCGTGCGACGGGCCCGCCATGGTGTGCCGCGCCCCAGCGTGACGGTCGCGCTTCCGCGAGGCGCGTGCGGACGTGACGTGCCGGCCTGGCGCCCTGGCGACGGGGCGCCCGCAGACCCGCCTACAGGTCGAAGCCCAGCAGCAGCGGGTCGTGGTCGGAACTGCGCCACGGGCCGGGCACGTTGCGCCCGGCATAGCCGGCGTCGTCCGGCTCGTCGGCATTGACATGCCATTCGGCCGCCCCGCGCAGGTGCGGCCGCAGCGCCGGACTCAGCAGGGCGTGGTCGAGCCGCCCGCTCAGCCCCTGGTAGACGTAGCTGTAGGGATCCTCGAGCCCGGCCGCGGCGAAGGCGTCGATCCAGCCGGCGTCCTCGCGCAGCCAGCGCACCGGGTCTTCCATCGCGTAGGCATTGAAGTCGCCCAGGATCACCACGCGCTCGCGTCCCTTGCCCAGCGGCGCCGACTGCAGCCAGGCGTGCAGCCGCTGCGCCGAATCCAGGCGCAGCGCGTTCCAGCAGCCTTGGCCGTCCTTGCGGTCGGCGTCGGCGCCCTCGGCCTCGCTGCAGCCCTTGGACTTGAAGTGGTTGGCGACGACCACGAAATCGGTGTCGCCTCCCTTGCGCCGGAATGCCTGCGCCAGCGGCACGCGGCTGCGGTCGCCGAACGGCCCGCCCTCGAGCACCGCCGGTTTGCCACGCGCGACCACGCGCTCGTCGCGGTACAGGATGCCGACGCGGATCGTATCCGGCCCCGGGCCCTGGCCGGCATCGACGAAGCGCCAGCGCGAGCCGTCGGCGTTGAGTTCGCGCAGCAGCCGCGCCAGGCTCGAATCCTCGCCGTAGCCGTCGTTCTCGAGTTCCATCAGCGCGGCCACGTCCGGATCCAGCGCGCGGATCGTCGCCACCAGCTTGGCCAGTTGCGCGTCCAGCGCCTGCGGCGTCCTGGCCCCGCGTTCGGTCGGGAACCCGCCGCCGCGACCGTCGCCGTTGAACAGGTTCTCGAGGTTGAACGCGGCCACGCGCACGTTGCCCGGTACCTGCGGCGGCGCCGGACGCGCCGCGGCCTCGATGCGCGGCGCGGCGGCCAGGTGCAGGCGCCAGCCGTGGCGCGGATCGACGACGCCCTCGGCGCCGTGCATGACGCTCCCGCTGCGTGGCACCTCGCCTCCCTGGAGGTATGCGACCACGGCCGGGTCGCGCTGGCGGCTGCCGTCGTCGAGCAGCAGCCGCGCCCGCGCGTTCGCCGCCGCCAGCGCGGCATGGGCGTCCGAACCCGGCCGCGCCCGCTCGCTGGGCTGCCACGGGCGGCCGTCGAACGAGACTGCCAGCTCGCCGAAGCGGTGCAGGGCATCCGTGCCGGTGATCGCGAGCGGCGCTTCGATGCGCACGGCCATCGCTTCCAGCCGCTCCCAGTCCGCGGGCAGCGAATGCAGCACCTGCACCGACGGCGGCGTGCCGGGACGGCACTGGTCCACGCGCGCGGCCTCCAGCGTGGTCAGGCTGTCGCCGCCGCGCCCGTCGAGTTCGATGATCCGGCCATGGAAGCGGCACTGGCTGCCGACGGCGAGGCCCTCCGGCCAGGCGACGCCGTCGGCCGGCCGCACGAACAGCCCGTCGGAGGTGGCCGGATCGTCGTCGCCGCGGTCCTGGATGAATACGCCGCCCAGGCCTTCGCGGACATCCGCGCTGACCGTGGCGGTCACCGTCGCCGTCTCGCCGGCCAGCGGGCTGCGCGGCCCGGTGCCCTGCAGCTGGCCGATGGACGTCGCCTGGGGCGGGCGCGCCGCCGCCGGCGCGATCGCCAGCAGCAGGGCCAGGATGGACAGCAGGCGCGGGAGGGAGGACGCGGTCATCGGGAATTCCTGGAATCTGAAACGACAACGCCGCCCGGAGGCGGCGTTGGCGGGGTGTGGGAGCGGCCTACTTCAGGTTCGCCAGCATCCAGTCGACCGTGGCCTTGACCTGCTCGTCGGTCAGGGCCGGGTTGCCGCCCTTGGGCGGCATGATGCCGGCAGCGCCGGTGAACCCTTCGATGGCGTGCTTGTGCAGGGTCTCGGTGCCCTGGGCGAGGCGTGCGTCCCAGTGCGCGTGGTCCAGGGTCGGCGCGCCGCCGACGCCGCCGGTGTGGCAGGCACCGCACAGGTTCTGGTAGATCACCGCGCCGTCGGTGGTGCCGCCGTACGCGACCTGGCCGGCGGCCTTGGCGGCGGCGGCGGCGGCAGCGGCGGCCTGGGCGGCGGCGCCGGTGTCGCCGGCATAGACCGCGCCAGCCGGATGGATGCGTTCGGCGGTGCGCTTGGCGGCCGTCGGCGAGACCTCGGCCGGGATCCGGCCATGGAGGTGGTGGGCCAGCAGGATCAGGCCCAGGGTGACCAGGGCCAGCAGGCCGATCACCATCGAGAAGCGCTTCAGGAATTCCAGGTCGTAATTACGCACATCGCATCCTATGGCGAGTGGCGCGGCCGGCCACAGCTGGGGGCGATTATAGAGAGGGTCGCACCGGCTTCGGAAGCCGGAAGCCTTGGCGGGCGGGCGGTCCGCCGCTGCCGGCCCGGTCGTCCGGGGTGGCGGACGCGGAGCGATCGCCGGAGCGGAACCGGGCGATGGCCGCGAAGGTTCGCCACGCGATCGCCGCAAATGGGCTGTTGCGATGCAGCAGCCGCGGGGGTGGGCAGACGCGGGCGGCCTCGCCCGCGATCGCGTCGCCGGGCGGCGGAATGGCCCGTGGCTGCGGACTTTTCCTGCCCGGCGCGCGGGCCCGCGGGGCATGCGCCGGCCACCCCCCGGCTATGCCGGCGGGGCATGGCGGCACGGTTCGGTTGACAGCGCTGCCATTTCTGGGAGTCTCTGCGCCCGTCACTGCCGCACGGCGCCCGTGGACGCGGGCGCTCCAGACCGACCGGAGGGAATACCTGATGAGCACCCACGCCGGCGCGCCCGCGCCTGCCGCCCGCATCCGCAACCTGTTGGCCGCCTCGCTGGCCGTAGCCGTCCTGGCCGCCTGCAACCGCGAGCCGGCACCGGCCGACGCGCCCGCCGCTCCGGCGACCGAGGCGGCGGTCAGCGACGGCAGCATCCATCCGGACCAGTGGCCCGAACTGGCCTGGCCGGTGGCGACCGATCCGGCGGTGGAGAAACGCATCGACGAACTGCTGGCGAGCATGACGCTCGAGGAGAAGGTCGGCCAGCTGATCCAGGGCGACATCGGCAGCATCACCCCCGAGGACGTGCGCAAATACCGGCTCGGCTCGATCCTCGCCGGCGGCAGCTCCGACCCGGGCGGCAAGTACAACGCCACGCCGGCCGAATGGCTGGCCCTGTCCGACGCCTTCTGGGAAGCGTCGATGGACACCTCCGGCGGCGGCAAGGCGATCCCGGTGATCTGGGGCATCGACGCGATGCACGGCCAGAGCAACGTGGTCGGCGCGACTCTGTTCCCGCACAACGTCGGCCTCGGCGCCACGCGCAACCCCGAGCTGCTGCGCCGGATCGGCGAGATCACCGCGATGGAGACCCGCACCACCGGCATGGAGTGGGCGTTCGCGCCGACCGTGGCGGTGCCGCAGGACGTGCGCTGGGGCCGCGCCTACGAGGGCTATTCGGAGAACCCGCAGGTGGTGGCCGAGTTCGCGAAGGCCATGGTCGAGGGCCTGCAGGGCAAGCCCGGCGCGGGCGACTTCCTCGACGACCGCCACGTGATGGTCTCGGTCAAGCACTTCGTCGGCGACGGCGGCACCACCAACGGCCGCGACCAGGGCGACACCGTGGTCAGCGAGGCCGAGCTGCGCGACGTGCACGCGGCCGGCTACAAGACCGCGATCGAGGCCGGCGCGCAGTCGGTGATGGCCTCGTTCAACAGCTTCCACGGCACCAAGATGCACGGCCACAAGCCGCTGCTCACCGACGTGCTCAAGGACCGCATGAACTTCGGCGGCTTCGTCGTCGGCGACTGGAACGGCCACGGCCAGATCACCGGTTGCAGCAACGACAACTGCCCCGCGACCTTCGTCGCCGGCCTGGACATGGCGATGGCGCCGGACAGCTGGAAGGGCATGTACGAGACCACCCTGGCCGCGGCCAAGGACGGCACCCTGTCGATGGAGCGCCTGGACGACGCGGTGCGCCGGATCCTGCGGGTGAAGTTCCTGATGAAGCTGTTCGACGCGCCCAGGCCGTCGCAGCGCGCGCTGGGCGGCAAGTTCGAACTGCTCGGCGCGCCGGAGCATCGCGAAGTGGCCCGCCAGGCGGTGCGCGAATCGCTGGTGCTGCTGAAGAACCAGGGCGGCCTGCTGCCGCTGCGCGCCAACCAGCGCGTGCTGGTCGCCGGCGACGGCGCCGACAACATGAGCAAGCAGACCGGCGGCTGGACGCTCAACTGGCAGGGCACCGGCACCACGCGCGCCGACTTCCCGAACGCCGAAACGATCTGGGAAGGCATCGCCGGCGCGGTCAAGGGCGCCGGCGGCCAGGCCGAACTGGCGGTGGACGGCAAGTACAAGGCCAAGCCGGACGTGGCCGTGGTCGTGTTCGGCGAGGAGCCCTACGCCGAATTCCAGGGCGACATCCAGAACCTGCTGTTCAAGCCGGGCAACGACGGCGACCTGGAGCTGATCCGCAAGCTCAAGGCCGACGGCATCCCGGTGGTCGCGGTCTTCATCAGCGGCCGCCCGCTGTGGATGAACCGCGAGATCAACGCCGCCGATGCGTTCGTGGCCGCCTGGCTGCCGGGCTCGGAAGGCGCCGGCGTGGCCGACGTGCTGCTGCGCAAGCCGGACGGCAGCGTCAACCACGACTTCAAGGGCAAGCTCAGCTTCTCCTGGCCGCGCAACGCGGTGGACGCGGCGGTCAACAAGCCGGGCTACCAGCCGCAGTTCGCCTTCGGCCACGGCCTGACCTACGCCGACAAGGGCGACCTGGCCCCGCTTCCCGAAGCATCGGGCATCGAAGGCCTGCAGGCGCCGGCGGGCGTGTATTTCGCCCGCGGCCAGCTCGCCCCGGGCCTGTCGCTGCAACTCGAAGGCGCGCCGGGCGCGGCCGCGACCAGGGTCACCACCGTGCCCGCCGCGCTGGCCGACAACAGCCTGGCGGTGGCCGCGGTCGACCACGAGCGGCAGGAGGACGCGCGTCGCCTGACCTGGTCCGGCGCTGCGCCGGCCAGCGCGGTGATCGCTGCCGCACCGGCCCAGGAGCTGACCCGCGAAACCAACGGCGACCTGCTGCTGGTGCTGACCCTGCGTCCGGACGCGGTGCCGGCCAGCGGTTCGGTCACCGCCAGCGCCGGCGCCGGTACGCCGCTGCCGCTGCGCGACACGCTGGCCAAGCTGCCGGCCGGGCAGTGGACCACGCTGGGCATCCCGCTGAAGTGCTTCGCCGCCTCCGGCGCCGACACCGCCAGGCTGGATACGCTGCTGAAGCTGCACAGCGACGCGGCGACGACCCTGTCGGTATCGCGCGTGGCGATCGGCGCGGTCAGCGAGGCCAAGCACATCCTGGCCTGCCCGACCGCGCAGTAGGCAGCCGCACGTCCGCGCCGTGCCGGGAGGGCGGCGGCGCGGATGACCCCGGGTCCGCAGCGGACGCGTTCGTCGCGTCCGTGGCGGCCCGCGTCCTCCCGCACACCGACGGCTTGCGAACGGGGAGACGGGGATGCAGCTGGCAACACTCGATATCGTGATCGTGCTCGTCTACCTGGCGGGCATCTTCGCCCTGGCCCAGTGGGTATCGCGCGAGAAGGCGGGCCACCAGAAGTCGGCCAGCGACTACTTCCTGGCCAGCAAGTCGCTGCCGTGGTGGGCGATCGGCGCCTCGCTGATCGCGGCCAACATCTCCGCCGAGCAGATCATCGGCATGTCGGGGTCCGGTTACGCCATCGGCCTGGCGATCGCCTCGTACGAATGGATGGCGGCGGCCACGCTGCTGATCGTCGGCAAGTTCTTCCTGCCGATCTTCCTGCGCAACCGCATCTACACGATGCCGCAGTTCCTCGAGGAACGGTACGGCACCCGCATCCGCACGCTCATGGCCGTGTTCTGGCTGGGCCTGTACGTGTTCGTGAACCTGACCTCGATCATGTGGCTGGGCTCGATCGCCGTGGCCCAGGTCACCGGCATGGACCAGATGCTGGCGCTGGTGCTGCTCGGCGTGTTCGCGATGGCCTACCAGCTGTACGGCGGGCTGAAGGCAGTGGCCCTGACCGACATCGTCCAGGTCACGCTGCTGGTGATGGGCGGCCTGCTGGTCACCGGGATCACCCTGGGCCACATCGGCGACGGCAGCATCGCCGGCGGCTTCTCCAAGCTGTGGGCCGAGCATCCGGGCCACTTCGAGATGATCCTCGACAGGGACAACCCGTTCTACAAGGACCTGCCGGGCATCAGCGTGCTCATCGGCGGCATGTGGATCATGAATGTCAGCTACTGGGGCTTCAACCAGTACATCATCCAGCGCGCGCTGGCGGCCAAGGACATCCGCGAGGCGCAGAAGGGCGTGGTGTTCGCCGCGTTCCTCAAGCTGCTGATGCCGCTGGTGGTGGTGGTGCCCGGCATCGCCGCGGTCGTGCTGGCGCCGGACCTGGCCAAGCCCGACCAGGCCTATCCGACGATGATGCGGCTGCTGCCGACCGGCATCCTGGGCCTGGTGTTCGCGGCGCTGGTCGCGGCGATCGTGGCCTCGCTGGCCTCCAAGATCAATTCGGTGGCGACCATCTTCACCCTGGACTTCTACGCCAAGTCGCGCCCGCAGGCCGACCAGCCGCACCTGGTGCGGGTGGGGCGCATCGCCGCGGCGGTGTCGGTGCTGCTGGCGATCCTGACCGCGCGGCCGCTGCTGGGCAGCTTCGACCAGGCGTTCCAGTACATCCAGGAATACACCGGCTTCTTCACCCCGGGCATCGTCGTGATCTTCGTGCTCGGCCTGTTCTGGAAGCGCGCCAACGAGGCCGGCGCGCTGGCCGCCGCGGTCGGTTCGTTCGCATTGTCGATCGTGCTCAAGCTGGCCTGGCCGTCGCTGCCGTTCATCGACCGGGTCGGCCTGGTGTTCCTGCTGGCGCTGGCGCTGGCCGCGATCGTGTCGCTGGCGACGCGGCCGCCGCAGGCCGGCAGCGACCTGATCCGCACCGACGACGTGGACTACTCCACCTCGTCGGGCTTCAACGTCGCCGCGCTGGGCGTGGTCGCGATCCTGGCCGCGCTGTACGCGGTCTTCTGGTGAGCCGCAGCGGCCACCCACCTTCGGCAAAGCGGCAGGCAGGGAACTGATGCGGGTCAGGATCGAGGACGTCGCCAGGCAGGCGGGCGTATCCATGAAGACGGTGTCGCGCGTGCTCAACAACGAGCCGGGCGTGCGCGAGGGCACGCGCGCCCGGGTGCTGGAGACGGTGGCCGCGCTGAACTACCGCCCCGATCCGTCGGCGCGCAGCCTGGCCGGCAACCGCTCCTACCTGGTCGCGCTGCTGTACGACAACCCGTCGCCGAACTACCTGATGGAGATCCTCACCGGCGTGGTGGAGGCCTGCGAGAGCCACCACTACGGCATGGTGATGCAGCCCGTGAGCTACCACGGCGAGGACTTCCTCGACGCGATCGACGCGCTGGTGGTGTCCTCGCGGCTCGACGGACTGATCCTGACCCCGCCGCTGACCGACAGCGACGTGCTGCTCGACCGGCTGGACCAGCGCGGCATCCCGTTCTCGTGCATCTCGCCCAAGGGCCGCGAAGGCCGGATCGGCGTGACCCTGGACGAGCACGAAGCCGTGTGCGAGCTGATGGCGCACCTGATCGAACTGGGCCACCGCCGCATCGGCCACGTGCGCGGCCATCCCGACCACGGCGCCAGCGAATGGCGCATGGCCGGCTACCGCAGCGCGCTGCGCCGCGCGGGGCTGCGCTACGACCCGGCGCTGGTGGTCGACGGCGAGTTCTCGTTCGACTCCGGCCTGGCCGCCGGCCGGCAGCTGCTGGCGCTGGCCGAACGGCCGACCGCGATCTTCGCCGCCAACGACGACATGGCCGCCGGCGTGATGCGCGCGGCCAGCGAACTGGGCCTGCGGGTGCCCCGCGACGTGTCGGTGTGCGGCTTCGACAACACGCCGATCTCGCAGCAGATCTTCCCGGCGCTGACGACCGTGCAGCAGCCGACCCGCGACATGGGCCAGGTCGCCACCGTGCAGCTGCTCAACGCGATCCGCGACCGCAGCGCCGGACGCATGGTGCGCATGCCCTACGCGCTGCAGCTGCGGCAGTCGACCGGGCCGGTGCCGGGCTAGCGTCGGACCCGCCGCGCGGCGGATCCCCGACCTGACGGAGCGTGGAATGTCCCACGCGTCAGCATCACGTCCCCGCGCACGCCTGTGCTGGCGAAGAACAGGGTTGCCGACCGCGACACGCGGTCGCTGCATCCCGTGCGCGCGCTCGCGATGAACGGCGTGCGGCCGCGCCGCCGGCCACGCGCGACATTTCGCATCACTGAATACATCAGCGACGCGCAGGCTCGGACGAGCGGCACCCGGATTGACGAAAAGCTAACTATCGGCGTGCGTGCCCCCTAACGATTCGCGCGGAAAATGCGACCCGCGTCACTTATTTCGGGGCACCCCCTGAGCCCTGGGGTGGCGTCTAGGAGGTGGACATGCGCATCAACAACAAGACTCTGATTGCATCCGCAGTGGTACTTGGACTGGGCTTGTCGGGGCAGGCCTTCGCACAAGAGAGCCCACCGGACGAAGAAACGCCGGCGGCGGTCAACGACTACAGCGCTTACGCGGACGGACAAGGCACGGCAGCGGCCAACAATGGCGGCACCGCCACGGCCACCTTCTCCGATTCCTTCAACAGCAGTTCGGCCGTGGCGACGACCACGCTCGAGGGCAGCGTCTCCGGCCTGAGCGTCTACGGCATCGGCAACGTCGCCACCAACAACGGCCATGCCAACGGCGGCGCCGGCGGCAGTGGCGGGGCCGGTTACGGCGGCCTGGCCCATGGCGGGGACGGCACGGGCGGGGAGGGCAGCGGTGGCGACGGCACCGGCGGCGCCGGCGCGAGGGGCGCCAGGGGCGGCGGCGGCGGCGACGGCGGCAGCGGCGGAACCGCGAACAACGGCGACGTGCAGGCCGGCCCGACCAGCGTCGGCGATGCCTGGGTCGCGGACGCGAATGCCGGTGCGGGCGGCAGCGGTGGCGATGCCAATCGCAACCGTGGCAGCAATGGCGCCGATGGCAACGGCAATGGCGGCGGTGGCAGCGGCAGCGGTGGCGACAGCGGTGCCACCGGTGGCGCCGGCTGGGGCGCGAGCGGTGCCATGGGTGGCCTCAGCGGCTCGGTCGGTGGCGCCACCGCGGCGCAGGACAACGGCGCGAGCGGCGGCGACGCCAGCGCCAATGGCGGCCGCGCGCGCGAACGCGGCGCGGGCGATGCGACCGGTGGCGCCGGTACGGCCACGGCCGGCAGCGGCACGTCCGGCGGCGCCAGCGCGACCGGCGGTGCGAGCACCTCGACCGGTGGCGCCGGCACCTCGGGTGATGGCACCGGCACCGGTGGCGCCGGCACCAGCACCGCGGGCGATGGCAGCGGCACCGGCGGCGCCGGCAGCGGCACCGGGGGCGCCGGTGGCAGCCTGACCGCGACCGCGGGCACGGGCGGTGCTGGCGGGGCGGCGACCAATGGCGATGCCAGCAATGGCAGTGCCACGTCGACGGCGTCCAACGGCGATTCGACCGCCGGCAACGGCGCCGACGGCGGCGCAGGTGGAGCCGGTGGCGCCGGAGGCGCGGGCGGCGATGGCGTCGCGGCAGCGGGCACCGGCGGTGCCGGCACCGGCGGCACCAACACCGGCGGCGACGGCGCCGGCGGAGCGGGCGGGGCGGCCGGCGCCGGTGGCTCGGTGGCCAACAACGCCGGCACCTTCGACATGTCCAACAGCATGACCAGTGTCGGACAGTCCGCGGCGGGCATCATGGTGACGGCGCAGAACAGCGGCTTCGCCTCGCTGATCCAGCAGGGCATCACCGTGCAGGCCAACCTGACCGTCGGCCCGTAAAGCCACAGCCCCGCAGTCGCTCCACGTGCATCGGGGCCTGGAGACCCCGATGCACGCCGAAGACGAGCAAGCGTCCCGCCATCCGTGGCGGGGCGGGACGCCCGTGCCGGCGGCGGCGCGCGGGAAGGAGGTGTCACATGCACCGGTACCGTTTGCTTCCACTCCGCATCGCGATGGCGATGCTGGCCTGCGGCCCCGCGGCCGCGTTCGCGGACGACGACAGGGCCGAGGCGCCATCGTCGCCGGCCCCGGACCCCGCGACGGCGCAGTCGCTCCCGGCGGCGGCACACCCCGCGACGGCACCCGCGCATTCCGGGGCAGGCCCCGGCGCGATGCTCGGCGACGGCACGCCGGTCGACCTCGAGCGCCTGGCCGCCATGCGCGGCGGCGAAGACACGCACGAAAGCAACGTCGCGGTGGACGGCAGCGTCCACGACAACACCGCCGACCACGTGGTCAGCGGCTCCAACTTCATCGGCGACGATGCGTTCGCCAACGCCAGCGGGCTCAACACGGTCATCCAGAACAGCGGCAGCAACGTGCTGATCCAGAACGGGATGAGCATCCAGGTCATCTTCGCCGATCCGGGTCCATGAGCAGACGCAGGGCATGGCGGGTCGCGATGGCGTGCGCACTGGCATGCGCGGGTGGCGCGTGGGCGGCGGAGACGGACGTCCGCGTCCCGCAGGGCGGCGGCGCCTACAGCCTGCGGGTGGTCAGCCTGAAGGAAGCGCGCTTCAGCACCACGATCCCGCAGCGATACGACTTCAGTTGCGGCTCGGCCGCCACGGCGACGCTGCTGACCTACCAGTACGGCCATCCGGTCAGCGAGGAGCAGGTGTTCGTCCAGATGTACGACACCGGCGACCAGGCGAAGATCCGCAAGGAGGGTTTCTCGCTGCTGGACATGCGCCGCTACCTCGGTGCCCACGGCTACGAGGCCGACGGCTTCGAACTGCCGCTCGACAAGCTCGAGGAGGAGGGCGTTCCGGCGATCGTTCTGCTGAACGATCGCGGGTACCGCCACTTCGTCGTGGTCAAGGGCCTGCGCAACGGGCGCGTCCTGCTCGGCGATCCGGCGCGCGGCACGCGCGCGATGCCGCGCTCGCGCTTCGAGGCGCTGTGGGACAACCGGGTCCTGTTCGTCGTGCACAACCGCCGCGAGCAGGCGCGGTTCAACAGCCCGGGCGACTGGCGCACCGCGCCGCCGGCACCGCTGGACATGGGCATCCAGCGCGACGGCTTGCGCAACATCACCACTCCGCGGCGCGGCCCGAGGGACATCTGAGGCCATGGACGCGACCCGCCGATGGGTCCCCGGTGCGGTGCTGGCGGCGTGCGCAGCAGCGCCGCTGCAGGCGCTGGCGACGGACGCCGGCGCGGTCGCGCTGGGCGACGCATGGCGGCCGATCGACCCGGCGCGCCTGGATGCGATGCGCGGCGGCTTCCAGCTGCCGTCCGGGCAGGTGCTTTCCTTCGGGATCGAGCGCGTGGTCCACGTCAACGACGTGCAGGTCGCCCGCACGTCGGTGCGGATTCCCGACGTGTCGGCGATCGATGCCGGGCAGGCGCAGGCGCTTGCCGAATTCAACAATGGCGTCGTCGTGCAGGTGGGCGGCGGCAACCATTTCGATCCCACGCGGGGCGCGGGCGGGATCACGATCCAGAACACCCTCGACAACCAGCGCATCCTCACGCTCACCCATGTCGAAGTGGGCATGGGCGCGCTGGGCGTCCTGCAGGAACTCAACTCGTACGGTGCGCTGGGCGACGCGCTGGTCCGCGTGCCCGGCATGCCCTGATCCGCCTCCCGTGAACGAGCGCCCGCCAAGGAGGTCGTGATGAAACGGATTTCGCCCCGCGTTGCACCGCTCGCCCTGGCCGCCGGCATGGGCCTGTTGGCCTGCGGGCACGTCCGCGCGCAGGAAGCGGACGCCAGCGCCGCCGCAGGCACGCCGGAAGCCCGGCTGGACGCACTGCAACGCCAGATCAACCAGCAGAACAGCCGGATCGAGCAGCTGCGCCGGGACCTTGGCGAGCAGACGCAGGGCCTGGCGCAGCTGCAGGCGGCATTGAACGAGGAGATCCTGGCCAATGCCCGCGCGCGCGGCGAGGCCGTGCCCGCCGTGGCGCCGTCGCTGGCCCAGGGGATGGCCGACGCGGCCCAGCAGGCCGCGCCGCCGGCGCAGGCGACGGATCCGCAACCCGCACCCGCCGGACAACCCGCGTCCGCGGAGGCGCCGCAGCCGGTGGGCAAGGCCCCCACGTCCCGGTCGCGTCCGCCGGAGGTGGCACAGATCTTCGACCAGCCGGGCGCGCTCACCCCGGCCGGCAAGTTCGTGCTGGAGCCCGCGCTCCAGTACGGCTACACCGCCAACGACCGCGTGGTGCTGGTGGGCTACACGGTGATCCCGGCGATCCTGATCGGATTGATCGACGTGCGCCAGGTCAAGACCACCACCGCGATCGCGACGATGACCGGACGCTACGGGCTCACCAACCGGCTGGAACTCGAACTCAAGGTGCCGTATGCGTATGCCAGCGGCGACACGGTCAGCCGGGAGATCTTCACCGGCGCGGCGCTGGACCGCGTTTTCAACGCCAGCGGCCACGGCCTGGGCGACGTGGAGATGTCGGTGCGCTACCAGTTCAACCGCGGCGGGCCGGACAAGGCCTTCTACGTCGGATGGCTGCGCTACAAGAGCCGGACCGGCACCGACATCTTCGAGGTGGTCACCGACTGCGTGACCCGCTGCGTGGCCAACGCCACCGGCACCGGCCTGCCGCTGGAACTGCCCATGGGCAGCGGTTTCGATGCGCTCCAGCCCGGCGTGACCTGGCTGTATCCCTCCGATCCGGTGGTGTTCTTCGGCAGCTTCAGCTACCTCTACAACTTCGAGCGCAAGGACGTCTCGCGGACCGTCGTCGGCGGGCAGGAGGAGCCGCTGGGCGACGTGCAGGCGGGCGACATCTGGGGCTTCAACCTGGGCATGGGCCTGGCCCTGAACGAGAAGGCCTCGATCAGCCTGGGCTACGACCAGAGCATGGTCGGCAAGACCACGCAGAACGGCCGCGACGTGCCCGGCTCGGTCCGCACGACGCTGGGCACCTTGCTGCTGGGCGGGACCTACCGCTTCAACGACCATGTGTCCCTGAACGTCGCACTGGGCGCCGGCGTGACCCGCGACACGCCGGACCTGACGTTCACCACGCGCGTGCCGATCACGTTCTAGGGCGACCGGAGCCACCCCAGGCGCCGCCGCCCGGTCCGGGTCCGACCGCCATCGGTGCGCGCGCAGGGCGGGCCCGCCGCCCCGCGACGGGACCGACGCCCGCTACTCAGGCGGCGTGGACCTGCACCAGCCGCAGCGGGTTGTCCCACTCGCGCAGCAGTTCGGCCTCGCGCGCCCGCGCCCTTTCCAGGTGCGCGTCCTTGACGTGGCCGTAGCCGCGGATGTGCTCGGGAATCCCGGCGATCTGCGCGGCCAGGGCCACGTTGCCGGCGTCGAGCTTCTCCAGCAGGCGCTCGATGGTCGCGAAATACCTGACGACCAGCTGGCGCTCCATGCGCCGCTCTTCGGTGCGGCCGAACGGATCGAGCGCGGTGCCGCGCAGGAACTTCAGCCTGGCCAGCCAGCGGAACGCGGTGAACATCCACGGGCCGTATTCGCGCTTGAGCAGGCGGCCCTGATCGTCCTTCTTCGCCAACAGCGGCGGCGCCAGGTGGAAGCGCAGGGTGTAGTCGCCCTCGAACTGCTGCTGCAGGCGGCGCTGGAACTCGCCGCTGGTGTACAGGCGCGCGACTTCGTATTCGTCCTTGTAGGCCATCAGCTTGAACGCGTAGCGGGCGACCGCCTCGGCCAGCGCGGTCGAGCCGGGCGCCTTCAGCGCCTCGGCGCTGCGCACCTTCGCCACCAGGTCCGTGTAGCGGCGCGCGTAGGCGGCATCCTGGTAATCGGTGAGGAATTTCGTCCGGCGCGCGACCAGCTCGTCGAGGCTGCGCGACAGCCGCAGGTCGTCCAGCGGGAGCGCGGCGATCTCGCCGGTGGCCACGTCCAGCGGCGATGCGCCGCCAGCTTCCGTGCCGCCGCTCTCCGGCAGCCCGCGCCACTCGCGGTCGCCGCCGTTGGGCCACGGCGCGCTGGTGCTGCCCCACTCGCTGCCCTCCCAGTCGCCCGGCGGCAGCTGGCGCAGGCCCTCGGGCACGCGTTCGTCGGCGGTGACCGGGTTGGAGACCAGGCCGGCGGCGGCCGCCACCGCCTGCGGATCGACCGCGGCCAGGCGGCCCCAGGCGAAGGCCTGCTGGTTCATCTCGATGGCCGCGCCATTGAGCTCGATGGCGCGCATCAGCGCGTCGAACGACACCGGCACCAGCCCCAGCTGCCAGGCGTAGCCGAGCATGAACAGGTTGGTGGCGATCGCATCGCCCAGCAGCGCGGTGGCCAGCTGGGTGGCGTCGAGCAGGCGCGGCTCGCGGCCGCCCAGCGCGAGCTTCACCCCGGCGACGATCTCGGCGGCGGGGAAGTGCAGGTCCGGGCGCATGGTGAAGGTGCCCGGCATCGCCTCGTAGGTGTTGAGCACCACTTCCGAGCGTTCGCCGCGGACCTTGGACAACGCCCAGTAGTCGTTGACCACGACCATGTCGCAGCCCAGCACCAGGTCGGCCTCGCCGGCCGCGATGCGCACCGCGTGGATGTCTTCGGGCTTCCGCGCGATGCGGATGTGGGTGGTGACCGCGCCGCCCTTCTGCGCCAGGCCGGTCTGGTCGAGCACCGTGGCGCCCTTGCCTTCCAGGTGGCCGGCCATGCCCAGCAGCGCGCCGATGGTGACCACGCCGGTGCCGCCCACGCCGGTGATGAGGATGTTCCAGGGCTGCTCGAGCGAGGAGCGGAACGCCGGCTCGGGCAGGCTGGCCAGGCGCGCCGCCGCTTCGGCCTTGCGGCCCTTGCGCGGCTTGCCGCCGTGCACGGTGACGAAGCTCGGGCAGAAGCCGGACACGCAGGAATAGTCCTTGTTGCAGTTGGACTGGTCGATCTCGCGCTTGCGGCCGAACTCGGTTTCCTTGGGCAGCACCGACACGCAGAAGCTCTTCTGCCCGCAGTCGCCGCAGCCTTCGCAGACCAGGGTGTTGACCATCACCCGCTTCTGCGGGTCCTCCAGCTTGCCGCGCTTGCGCCGGCGCCGCTTCTCGGTCGCGCAGGTCTGGTCGTAGATCAGGATGCTGGTGCCCTTCACTTCGCGCAGGCGCTTCTGCACCGCATCCAGTTCGGCGCGGCCGAAGAACTCCATGCCCGACGGGAACAGCTCGCGCTTGTGCCAGCGGCTGATGTCGTCGCTGACCAGCACGATGGTGTCGATGCCTTCGGCGCGCATCTGCCAGGCGATGTCCGGCACGCTGAGCTGGCCGTCGACCGGCTGGCCGCCGGTCATGGCGACCGCGTCGTTGTAGAGGATCTTGTAGGTGATGTTCACCTTGGCCGCGACCGCCTGGCGGATCGCCAGCGAGCCGCTGTGGAAATAGGTGCCGTCGCCCAGGTTCTGGAACACGTGCGGGGTGTCGGTGAACGCCGCCTGCCCGGCCCAGGTGACGCCTTCGCCGCCCATGTGGGTGAAGGTGTCGGTGGAACGGTCCATCCAGGTGACCATGTAGTGGCAGCCGATGCCGCCCAGCGCGCGCGAGCCCTCGGGCACCACCGTGGAGGTGTTGTGCGGGCAGCCGGAGCAGTAATGCGGCACGCGCGGGAAGTTGGCGCGCGGCAGCGCCATCTCCGCTTCCTTGGCGTCCATCCAGCGCAGGCGCTGCTCGATGGATTCGGTGAGCGCGCTCGATGGCAGCGGGAACCTCTGGATGCGTCGCCCGATCACGCCGGCGATGGTCGCCGGGGTCAGCTCGCCGGTGGACGGCAGGATCCACTCGCCGGCCTCGTCGTACTTGCCGACGATGCTCGGCCGCCGGCCCCAGGCGGCAGGCCAGTTGTAGAACTGCTCCTTCATCTGCCGCTCGAGGAAGGCGCGCTTCTCCTCGACCACGACGATGTCCTCCAGGCCGCGGGCGAAGCGGGCGATGCCCTCCGGTTCCAGCGGCCAGGTCATGCCGACCTTGTAGACGCGGATGCCGATGTCGCGGCAGGCGCGCTCGTCCAGCCCCAGGTACTCCAGCGCCTGCAGCACGTCGAGGTAGCTCTTGCCGGTGGTGACGATGCCCAGGCGCGCGTTCGGCGCGTCCATCACCACCTTGTCGACGCCGTTGGCGCGGGCGAACGCCTGCGCCGCGCGGACCGCATAGCGGTGCAGGCGCATCTCCTGGTCCAGCGGCGGGTCGGGCCAGCGGATGTTGAGCCCGCCCGGCGGCAGCTCGAAGTCCTCCGGCAGCACGATGGTGCGCGCGAACGGATCGACCTGCACCGAGGCCGACGATTCCACCGTCTCGGCGATCGTCTTGAAGCCGATCCAGCGCCCCGTGTAGCGGCTCATCGCCCAGCCGACCAGGCCCAGGTCGAGGATGTCCTGCACGCCGGCGGGATTGAGCACCGGCATCATCGCGCTGACGAATTCGTCCTCGCTGCCGTGCGGCAGGGTCGAGCTGCGGCAGGCGTGGTCGTCGGCCGCCAGCGCGAGCACGCCGCCATGCTTCCAGGTGCCGGCCGCGTTGCCGTGCTTGAACACGTCGCCGCAGCGGTCCACGCCCGGGCCCTTGCCGTACCACATGGCATAGACGCCATCGACCTTCGCGCCGGGGAACAGGTTGGTCTGCTGGGTGCCCCAGACCATGGTCGCGCCCAGGTCTTCGTTCAGGCCGGGCTGGAAGCGCACCTTCGCCGCCTCCAGGTGGCGTCGCGCGCGCCACAGCTCCAGGTCGAAGCCGCCCAGCGGGCTGCCGCGGTAGCCGCTGACGAAGCCGCCGGTGTTCAGCCCGGCCGCCGCGTCGCGCAGCTGCTGCATCAGCGGCAGCCGCACCAGCGCCTGCACGCCGCTCAGGTAGATCCGGCCGTCCTGGCGGGTGTACTTGTGTTCCAGGGTGTAGTCGCGGTCGAACGTGTCCAGCCCTGGCCGGTTGGCGGAGGCGGGCGAGGTCAGTTCGGCGGTGCTGGTCATCGTCGGGGCCCTGGCGCTGGCGTGGGGCGGGCCTCGCCGGCCCGGCGGCGAATGATATCAAGCGCCATTCTGTGATGACCCGCACTCCCCGACTGTGCGCTGCTGCGGTTAGGATGCCGGTGGGGAGGCTGTTGCTTCGGGGAATTGACGTGAAGAACCTGCGTTTTCCGCTGGCCGCCGGGCTGGCGTTGTGCTCGCTGCTGGCCCACGCGCAATCGTTGCCGGCGCCGAAGGAGTTCTACTTCGACGCCGATCCGCAGACCACCCGCGTGCTCGTCGCCGTTCCCGGCGACGGCCAGGAGGTGGTCGACCGGCTGGCGGCCAACGTCGCGCGCAAGCCTGGCGACGTCGAGTCCCGCGTGCAGCTGGCCCGGGTGGCGATGCAGTCCGGCCGCCTGGAGCTGGGCAACGAGCTCTACCAGGCCGCGCAGAAGAGCGCGGGCGGCAACCAGAAGCTCGCGCGCGCGGTGACCTGGAACTACGCCTGGGACCTGTACCGGGCGGGCGAGGCCCAGCGTGCGCTGGAGCAGTGGCAGAAGCTGATCGGCGGATGGCCGAGCACGCCCGGCTGGCAGCCGCCCACGCTGGCGCTGGCGCTGTGGAAGGTCGGGCAGAAGGCCGATGCGGTGGCGTGGTACGCCGCCGCCGTGCGCACCGAACCGCAGCAGTGGACCGGTGCCTCCGCCTACGCCCAGCTGCTGCCCGAGTGGCGCGAGGACGAGCGCACCACGCTGGCCGAGGTGCATGCCGCCTGGCAGGCCAATCCGCCGGCCTGGCCCTGAGCACAGCCGGAGCCTGCAGGCACCCGCGTTGCCCGGCATGCCGTTCCGCGGCGTGCTGTCCGGCGCCGCATGCCGTCCGAGCCGTGGCCTCCGCCATCCGGGCCGGGGATCATCGGCGGCGCGGTGTTGCCGCCCAGCGCCGCGGCCGTTCCCGGTGACCGCCGCCGTGGTCACCGGCTCCCACCCGCTGGCAGGACGATCCCCGGACCCGCCAGCCTCAGCGTAGGTCGACGTAGCGGTACGTGCCGTTCTGCCGCATCGGCGTGCCGTCGGCGAAGCGGATGTCGATCACCACGCGCTTCCGTTCCCGGTCGAAATGGATGCCGCCGCGGTAGTGGCTCGTGATGCCGTCGACGCCGTCCGGCCCGGTGCCGTAGCAGTTGTCGCTCAGGAAGATCTCGCCGGGCAGGTAGTCGTCCTTGTCGCCCACGAGCCGGAAACGGCTGCAGCCACCATCGCGCAACGGCCTGTCGCCCTCCGGTGTCGGCACGGTCAGGTAGCCGCCCTCGAGCTTCAGCACGTTCCCGTGCAGCAGGCTCGCGCGCGGCGGGGTGGAGGCGCAGGCGGCGAGCAGGGCGGATGCGACAATGGCCAGCGGCGGACTTTTCATGGGCGGTTCGATGCTCCAGCGCGTGACAGGCAGGCATGGCGGGGTCCGGATCCCGGCACCCGCGGTCGGCACTCGGACCGGGCGAGGGCTCGCAGGTTCCCGGCGGGCCCGCTTCCGGGCCTGGGACCTCCGCTGATGGCCTGGGACGCGTTCGCCCTGATCCTGGCCATGCTCGCCCTGGGCATGGCGCTGGGCCGCACCGCGCTGTTGCCGGCCAACGCGCCGGAAACCCTCAACCTGGTGGTGCTGTACGTGTGCCTGCCGGCCGCGGTGCTGCTGTACGTGCCGCAGCTGCACATGCAGTGGTCCCTGCTGGGGGTGGCGCTGACGCCATGGCTCCTGATGGGCGCGACCTGGGTCCTGGTGACGCTGGCGTGCCGCCTGTGGCGTTTCCGGCGCGACGAATACGCGGTGCTGCTGCTGTGCGTCGGGCTGTGCAACTCCAGCTTCATCGGCTATCCGATGGTGCGGGCGCTGCTGGGCGAAGACGCGGTCCAGTACGCGGTGGTCTACGACCAGTTCGGCACCTTCATGCTGCTGTCCACGGTCGGCCTGTACATCGTGGCGCGCTACAGCGGCGACGCGGCGCCGGGCGCGCGGGCGATCGCGCTGCGGGTGGCGCGCTTCCCGCCGGTGTGGGCCCTGCTGTTCGGGCTCACGCTGATGCCCGCGCAGCCGCCGGAGTGGATCGCCTCCGGGCTGCGTCGCCTGTCCGAGGCGATGCTGCCGCTGGTGATGCTGGCCGTGGGCCTGTCCATCCGCCTGCGCCTGCCGCGCGACGAGGTGCGCCCGCTGGCGACGGGGCTGGTGCTCAAGCTGCTGGTGATGCCGGCGCTGGCGGTGCCCGTCTCGATGGCGTTCGCGATGCCGGCGGCCATGTTCCGGGCGAACGTGCTCGAATCGGCGATGCCGACGATGATCTCCGCCGCGGCGCTGGCGATGGCGCACGGCCTGGCGCCGCGCCTGGCCGCCGCGCTGGTCGGCTACGGCATCGTGCTGTGCCTGCTCACCTTGCCGGCCTGGGCGTGGCTGCTGCAGCGGCTCGCTGCCTGACACGGGCCGGCTGCACCGGACCGCTCCGGAAGCCGGTCGTCATGCGCCTGGGCCGACATGTCCACGCGCGTCCGTGGCGGCCGGGACCTGCGGTCCTCCTGCATGGCGGCGGACAACAGCCATTGCTGCCGCGCGCGGCGATGCTATGTTCCCGCCGGACGCGAATGGACGGGGGGGGAGGCATGGCGAGCGGAACATCACCGGCAAGCGGAAACGCACGTGTGCCTTCGAGCTTCCTGCTGGGCCTGCTGCTGGCCGCCGGCCTCGGGGGCATGCACGACCTGCGCGCCGCCGAAACCAGGGCTGCGGCGACAACCGCCGAACCCGAAGCGATCCGCCCGACCGGACAGCAGGACGCGGACCTCGCCCTCATGCGTCCCTGGCATCTGGCCAAGGGGCGCGTCCTGGACGAGCACCTGCAGGCCCTGGCCGCACGGGGCGATCCACGCAGCCTGCTGGCCGCGGCCCTGCTGTGGCCATCGGTCGAAGGCTGGCGCCAGATCCACGGCCCGACGCTGGCCGGCGGAAGCGGGCCGGACGGCGCGTGGTTACGCGCTGCCGCCGCGGCCCGCCCGCGCGATCCACGGGTGGCCTGGCTGGAGGTTTCCGGCTGCCGCCCGGGCTGGGAGTGCGATCCGGCGGCGGCGCGGGCATTCCTGCTGGAGAGCGCACCGGACGACATGAGCGTCCAGCTGATGGCCCTGGCCGACGCCTACCATCGCGGCGATGAAGCGGCGGCCGCAAACCACCTGCACGCCGCTGCGCGGGCGCCCCGGCGCTCGCTGCCCGTGGTCGACATGGGCCGGCTGCTGCTCGAGTCCATCGCGCCGGTGGAGGCGCCGCCGATGTCGCCGGCGGTGGCCGCCGCGGCCGGCCGGCTGCTCCAGCTCAATCGCCCCGCCACCGCCGGGGAGGCCTTCGGCCTGGACACGCTCGCGGTGTGGGCGGCCTTGCCGATGCCCGCCTACCAGCCGCTCGGCCGCCTGTGCGACGCCACCACCGCGCTGCCGGAGGGGCGCCGCGAGGACTGCCTGCAGGTCATGGCCCGCCTCGCCGACAGTCCGGTGATGATCGACGCGCTGATCGGCACCGTCCGCGGCGTGCGCCTGGCCGGCGACGGCGAGGCTGCGCCGGCGTGGCGCGAGCGCCTGCGCCAGCTGTACTGGGTCTACGAGAACAGCACGCGGCTGGTGTCCGGCCAGGCCGGTGCGCCCCTGCCGGCGGATTACATCGAGCGGCTCCTGGGCGAGGGCGACCGGATCGCGCTGGAGCAGGTGCTCGCCGCCAACGCCCTGCCGCTGCAGGCGCCGGCCGGATGGCTGCCAACCGATGCGCGCATGCGCGGCCTGGTCCAGGACGGGAGGGAGCCGGCGCCGGCCGTTTCGATGTCCCCGTCGGCGCGCTGACGGGCCCGGCCAGCCACGCCGTCGAGGCGTTCAGTGGGCGGGTACGGTCCGCTCCCGCGCCCATTCGCGCAGCGCCGCCACCTGCTCGGCCATCAGCACCGACAGCGGCCGCGTGCCGCGGACCTCGGCCATCAGCAGGTCGGTGTCCAGCGCGCGCTGTTCGGCGTGCGCGGCGTACAGGCCGGACACGATCGCCTGTTCGATCTCCGCGCCCGAGAACCCGTTCGAGGCGGCTGCCAGTGCCGGCAGGGCGAAGCCTTCCGGCGGCAGGCCGCGTTCGGCCAGGTGGATGCGCAACAGTTCGACGCGGGTCTCGGGATCGGGCAGGTCGACGAAGAAGATCTCGTCGAAGCGGCCCTTGCGCAGCAGTTCGGCCGGCAGGTGCTGGACCTGGTTGGCGGTGGCGACCAGGAACACCGGCGCGGTGCGTTCGGCCATCCAGGTGAGCAGGTAGCCGAGCACGCGCCGCGACACGCCGCCATCGCCGTCGCCGGCATCGGCCGACACGCCCTTCTCGATCTCGTCGATCCACAGCACGCACGGCGCCAGCTGCTCGGCCGAGGCCAGCGCCGCGCGCAGGTTCTGCTCGGTCTCGCCGTGGTACTTGGCGTACAGCGTGCCGAAGTCCAGCCGCAGCAGCGGCACGCCGAAGCCCCCGGCGATCGCCTTGGCCAGCAGCGACTTGCCGCAGCCCTGCACGCCGAGCAGCAGCACCCCGCGCGGCGGGTCCAGCCCCGGCGGCGGACTGCCGCCGAACGCCGCGCGGCGCTGGCCGATCCAGCGCTTGAGCCGGGCCGCGCCGGCCACGTCGTCGAAGCCGGCGGTGTCGTATTCGTAGTGCAGGTGGCCGCTGCGGTTGAGCAGCTCGAACTTCAGCTTCGCCAGCTGCGGCAGGTCCGAGGCGGTGAGCGCGCCGTCGGCATGGATCAGCTGGCGGGCGATGCGGCGCGCATCGTGCAGGTCCAGGCCCTGCAGGTGGCGCACGATCTGGCGGACCGCGTCTTCCTCCGCTTCGACCCGGCGCCCGCCGTTCTCGCGGGCGTAGGCGGCCGCCTCCTCCCTGACCAGCTTCAGCAGCGCCGGTGCATCGGGCAGGCGCGGGGTGAAACGCACGGCCAGCGCGTCCAGCTCGGCCGGCAGTTCGACCTTTGCCCCGACCAGCACCAGCACGTGCGGCTCGCAGCCACGGCGCTGGACGATGTCGCGCAACAGGCGCTGGTGGCTGGCATAGCCGAGGTAGGGGTGGAAATCGAGCAGCAGGTAGATGCCGCGCTGCTCGGCCTGGCGGATCGCGTGCAGCACCGAGCTCGCGTCGGGCGGGCCCTCGGCCGCGTCCTCCCGGTCCAGGTCCAGCCGGCGCAGTCCCTCGGTGATCGTCCAGCGGTGCAGCGCGCGCCAGACCTGCATCAGCGACTGCCGGAACAGTTCCACCACCCGCTCCTCGTCGCGGGTCTCGATCACGATCAGCGGGGTATTGGCCCGGATCAGGGCGGTCAGGTCCTGCAGCTGGCTCATGTCGCGTCCGTGGCGAAGGCCGGGGCACGATAGCAGCGGCCGGGGCGGCCTTCCTACCGCCTCCACGGGGCCCGGTGTACCCTGCGGTCAGTCGACGGGAGGCAAGCGCCGCATGAAGACGATCCTGGTGGCCGGTTCCAAGGGGGGAGTGGGCAAGACCACCATCGCCACGCACCTGGCGGCGCATTCGGCGCTGCAGGGCCGGCGCACCGTGCTGGCCGATGCCGATCCGCAGCGGTCGGCGACGCGCTGGGCCGAGCGCCGGGCCGAGCTGGACAGCGCGGTCCTGCCGATCGACGCGAGCCGGCGCCGCGCCTGGCGCACCTGGCTGCCCGACGACGCCGACCAGGTGGTGATCGACGCCCCGGCCGGCGCGCTCGCCGACGACCTGGACGCCTTCATCGAGCACGCCGATGCGATGGTGGTGCCGGTGCAGCCTTCGGCGCTGGACATCGAAGCCACCGTCGGTTTCCTCAACACCCTGGCCAAGGTGCCGCGCATCCACAACCGCAAGCTGCCGGTGGGGCTGGTGCTCAACCGGGCCAAGCCATGGACGAACGCCAGCCAGCAGGCGCTGGAAATGCTGCGGACCTGGCCCTATCCGGTGGTCGCGCAGCTGCGCGACACCCAGGCCTACGTGGTGCTGGTGGGCCTGGGGCGCAGCCTGTTCGACTACCACTCGGCGCAGGTGCGCGAGCACCAGGCCGACTGGGAACCGCTGCTGAAGTGGCTGGGCAAGGCCTAGGCCGAGGACGCGAATCCGATGCGACAAGTCATCCTGCTGCGACACGCGCATGCCGAGCCGGCCTCCGCCGGCCAGGCCGACCTGGACCGCCCGCTCTCGCCGGTCGGGCTGGCCGAAGCCGAGGCGGCCGGCCGCTGGCTCGCCGACCAGGGTCTGCTGCCCGACCGCGTGCTGTGCTCGCCCGCGCGCCGCACCCGCGAAACGCTGGAGGCGGTGCTGGCGGTGACCGGCTACGCCGAGCAGCGGCTCGAGGACGCCATCTACGAGGCCACGCCGGGCACGCTGATCGGGCTGCTGCAGGACCAGCGCGAGGTCGAGCGGCTGCTGCTGGTCGGCCACAACCCGGGCCTGGAGCGCCTGGTGGCGCTGCTCGACAGCGGCCAGACCAGCGACTATCGCGGCATGCCGCCGGCCGGAGTCGCGGTGCTCGCCTTGCCGGAACTTCCGGCGCCCGATCCGATCGAACCCGGCCTTGGCCGGCTGACGGCCTTCTGGTGGCCCTGATCCGATGTGGAAACCCGAACGATATGCGTGGCTGCTGTCCGCGGCCCTCGCCGTCGTCGCGACGCCGGTCCCCGCGCAGGCCCCCGCGCAGGCCCCGGTAACGACCGCCGTCGTCGATACCGGCCGCAGCTGGCTGGGGTTCGAGGTGCGGACCCGCTTCGGCCAGCGCATGGCCGGCGAGTTCCCGCGCTATGACGGCGTGGTCGAGCACCTGCCCGACGGCCGCCACCGGGTCCGGCTGCGGGTCGCGACCAGCGAGGCCGTCATCCCCGACCGGCCGCGCTACACCGCGTGGATGCGCAGCCAGAGTTTCTTCGACGCCATCCGCCATCCGTGGATGGAATTCGTCTCCGAGCCCTACGGGCCTGAACTGCTGCGCGACGGTGGCGCCCTGCGCGGCCGCCTGAGCCTGCGCGGCGTCGCCCGCGACGAGGAACTGGTGGTGGCCCCGGCGGCGTGCGCACGCCCGGGCCTGGACTGCGAGATCCTGGTCGCCGGCTCGATCGAGCGCGCCGACTACGGCATGCGCGAATGGCAGTTCGCCCTGGCCGACGAGGTGCGGCTGGAAGTGCGGGTGCGGCTGCATGAGGCCACGCCGTGAGCCCAGTGCCGCGGGCGTTGCTGGTCCTGCTGCTGCTGTCCACCGCCGCCTGCAGCTCGCTCGGCGAACGCCAGCACGCGCGCGCGACGGCGGTGGCCATGGCCGCCCGCGACGCGACGGTGGAGTGCGAGCGGCCCGACAACTGCGCCGCGCCGTCGGAGCTGCGCGCACTGGCGGGCGCGGCGTTCGCCGATTCGGCCGCGGCCTCGGGCGCGCCGCGCCACTACGCGCTGATCCTGGACAAGGGCGGGGACGCGCTGCTGGCGCGGATCAACCTCATCCGCAGCGCGACCCGCCGGATCGACCTGCAGACCTACATCTTCGACAAGGACGACAGCGCGCGGCTGGTGATCGACGAACTGCTCGCCGCGGCCCGGCGCGGGGTCAGGGTGCGCGTGCTGATCGACCAGCTCTCGGCGATCGCCGACCTGCAGGTGCTGGCGGCGCTGTCCGGCGCGCACCGCAACCTGGAGCTGCGGATCTACAACCCGACCTTCAACCTGGCCATGCCGAACTACATGCACTACTCGGCCAGCGTCATCTGCTGCTTCCGCCGCTTCAACCAGCGCATGCACAACAAGCTGCTGGTGATCGACGACGCGGTCGGGATCTCGGGCGGGCGCAACTACCAGGACGACTATTACGACTGGGACGCCGAGTACAACTTCCGGGACCGCGACGTGCTGGTCGCCGGGCCGGTGGTGCGCGAGATGGAGCGCAACTTCGCCGAATACTGGAGCGACCAGCGCAGCGTCCCGGTGGAGCGGCTGGACGATGTCGCCGCGCTGCTGCTGGCGCAGGGGGTGCCGCCGTTGCCGCCGCCGCCGGCGCTGCGGCCGGGGCGCGTGGAACGGATGTCGCGCGCGGCCGGCGATGCGGCGCTGGTGCGCGAGCGGCTGGTTTCGCGGGCGATCCCGGTCGGCGCGGTCGAGTACCTGGCCGACCTGCCACAGAAGCACCACGAGGGCGCGGGCGGCAGCGAGGGCCATGGGGTCGCCGGCCTGGCCGGGCTGCTCGCCGATGCGCAGGAGGAGATCCTGCTGCAGACCCCCTACCTGGTGCTGTCCGACAGCGCGCTGGACATCTTCCGCGCACTGCGCGCGCGCGAGGCGCCGCCGCACGTGGTCGTGTCGACCAACAGCCTGGCCGCTACCGACAACCCGATCGTCTACGCGCTCACCTACAAGTACAAGCGCCGCAACGTGCGCGAACTGGGCTTCGACATCTTCGAGTACAAGCCGTTCCCGGCAGACGCGCCGGTCGAACCGGAGCCCGGCGCCGCGGGCCCGCCCTCGGTGGCCCGCAGCGAGCTTCCCGGGGCCGGCAGCGGGGGCCAGGAAGATTCCGGCGACGCGGAAGGGCAGGGCCAGGTCGAAGACAAGCTGCGCACCGAGACGCGGCCTTCGCTGCTGCGCACCAGCGCGCCGGCCAACCGGCCGGTGCCGGTCAGCGGCGACGGCCCGCGCACCGGGCTGCACGCGAAGTCGGTGGTGATCGACCGCCGCATCGGCGTGGTGGGTACCCACAACTTCGACCCGCGCAGCGAGAACTACAACACCGAGGCGGTGGTGGTGATCGAGGATCCGGCATTCGCCCGCGCGCTGGCCGAGAGCATCGCCCGGGACATCGCCCCGGAGAACTCCTGGACCGTGGCCCCGCGGGATAAGCCGCCGGTGCTCTCCGGGTTGAACTACAGCATGGGCAAGGTGCTCGAGGCCTCGCCGGTGCTCGACCTGTGGCCGTGGCGCTACGCCACCAACTATGCGTTCCAGCCCGGCCCGGAGTGCCCGGCCCCGCTGCCCCGGCGGCACCCGGATTTCCATCGCTGCTACCTGCCGGTGGGCGACTTCCCGGAGGTCAGCCTGGGACCGAAGTCGATCTTCACGCGCATGCTCACCGCGTTCGGCGCGGGCCTGGTGCCGATCCTCTAGCGGGCGGCGTCGCTGCACGCCACCGGCCGGTTGCACACGCGACCTGCACGGCGACTCGTCCGCAATGCACGGCGATGGACGAGCCGCCGCCATGACCCCGGTGCCCGCGCGGGCAGTAAAGTCTTCCGCTCTCGTGCCCGCGGGCGGAAGCGGCCGGCGCCGCCCGCCGTCCGTGCCCGCACCGCGTCCGGCCGGCGTGCCGTCCGCGGCGGGCGGCCAGCACGATTCCGCGGCGCCCACGGTGTGGACGGTGGGGCATTCCACCCGCGGGGCGGCGGAGTTCCTCGGCCTGCTGCGCGACCACCACATCGAGGCGGTGGCCGACGTGCGGCGCTTCCCGGGCTCGCGCCGCTACCCGTGGTTCGCCGGCGACGCGCTCGCAGTCGCCCTGCCCGCGGCCGGGATCGCCTATCGCTGGCTGCCGCAGCTGGGCGGCCGCCGCAAGGTCCAGCCCGGTTCGCCCAATGGCGGCTGGCGCAACGCGTCCTTCCAGGGCTACGCCGACCACATGGCCAGCGCCGAATTCGCCGAAGGCCTGGCCTCGCTGCTGGAGCTGGCGTCGGACCGCCGCACCGCGCTGATGTGCGCCGAATCGCTATGGTGGCGCTGCCACCGCGCGCTGGTCGCCGACGTGCTCAGGCTGCGCGGGTTCGAGGTGCTCCACATCCTCGATGCCACCCACCTGCAGCCCCACCCCTACACCGCGCCGGCGCGGATCGTGGACGGCGTGCTGTCCTATCCGCCGCCGCAGCCGGACCTGTTCCCGGCCTGAGGCGGCGCGGCCGGCGAGGGCCCACCGTGCCGGCCCGGCGCGCGATAATCCGCGCACCGCCAGCCTCCGGATCCGCCATGGCCTTCCGCGCCCCCGTCTCCATCGACGCGCTCAACGCGCTCAGCCGCGGCACGCTGATCGAACACCTCGGCATCGTCTTCACGGAAGCCGGCGAGTACTGGGTGCGCGCGACCATGCCGGTCGATCCGCGCACCCGGCAGCCATACGGGTTGCTCCATGGCGGCGCGTCGGTGGTGCTGGCCGAGACGCTGGGCAGCAGCGCCGGCAACCTGTGCCTGGACACGCGCGAGCAGATGGCGGTGGGGCTGGAGATCAACGCCAACCACCTGCGCGCGGTGCGCGAGGGCACGGTGACCGGCACGGCGCGCGCGTTGCACGTCGGCCGCACGACCCAGGTGTGGGAGATCCGGATCGAGGATGCGCGCGGTCGCGCGGTCTGCGTGTCGCGGCTGACCCTGGCGGTGGTTCCGGTGGCGCATCCGGCGTAGGTGCCGCCCGCGCCGACGCGGTGGGGCACGCCCCGGTGCGGTGATGGATCGGGCGCGTGCAGCCGCTGCCGTCGCCGCGGTATCCACGACGCGCCACGGCACGGTATCGTGCGCGTCCATGGACCACGCCCCCCCACGTGCGGCCCGCTCCGGCGGCTTCCTGCGCGTCTTCCGCTACCTCTACCGCCTCCCGCTGCTGCTGCTGCACCTGCTGGTGCCGCTGCCGCTGACCCTGCTGTGCCTGGCGCCGCCGCTGGCCCGCGTGCAGTGGGGCCCGGAGACGCTGGGCGACCGCGCGGTGCGGGCCTGGTCCGGTGGCCTGCTGTGGATCTTCGGCTTCCGCCTGCGCCGCTTCGGTACGCCGTTGCCGGGCGCGACCCTGTTCGTGGCCAACCACGTCAGCTGGATCGACATCGAGACCCTGCACAGCCAGCGGATGATGGGCTTCGTTGCCAAGCGCGAGATCGCCGGCTGGCCGCTGGTCGGCTGGCTGGCCGCGCAGGGCCAGACCATCTTCCACCAGCGCGGCAGCACCGATTCGCTGACCGGCGTGCTCGAGCTGATGGTCGCGCGGCTGCGCGAGGGCCGTTCGGTGGGCGTGTTCCCGGAAGGCCGGACCCGCGGCGGCGAGGCGGTCGGCCCGTTCCATGCGCGGATCTTCCTGGCCGCGGTCGAAGCGCAGGTGCCGGTGCAGCCGGTGGCGCTGCGCTACGGCCACCGGGGCGACGCGCAGACCGTGGTGGCCTTCGCCCCGCGCGAGAACTTCCTGCAGAACTTCCTGCGCCTGCTCGGCGAACGCCCCCGCGTGGCCGAGGTGCATTTCCTGGCGCCGATCCCGCCTGGCAACGTCGACGGGCGCCGCCGCATCGCCGAGCTGGCGCGCGAGCGCATCGTCGCGGCGATGGAGCAGGCGTAGGACGCTGCGGTCCCCGCGCCGTACTTGCGCCGCGGATGCTGCGGTGCAGAATGGCCTGGCGTCCCGCCCTCCGATCGCCATGCTGACCGCCTCCGACTATCAGCCGCCGCGCCTGCTGCGCAATCCGCACCTGCAATCGGTGCTGGGTTCCAGCAGCCTGCGCCGCCATCGCGGCCTGCGCGCACTGGCGTCCAGCGGCGCGGCAACCACCGAGCACATCCTCGATGGCGGCAACGGCGCGCGCCTGCAGGGCTGGCACAGCTGCCTCCCCGGCCGCGAACCGCGTGGCACCGCGCTGCTGCTGCACGGCTGGGAAGGCAGCGCCGAGTCCGGCTACATGCGCCTGACCGCCGCGCGCCTGCTCGCCGGCGGCCTGGACGTGTTCCGCCTCAACTTCCGCGACCACGGCGACACCCACCACCTCAACGAGGGCCTGTTCCACTCCAACCGCCTGGACGAGGTGGTGCATGCGGTGGCCGACATGGTCCGCCGGCTGCGCGTGCGCGACCTGGTGGTGGCCGGCTACTCGCTCGGCGGCAACCACGCGTTGCGCCTCGGCCTGCGCGCGCCGGTGGCCGGCTTGCCGCTGCGCCGGATCGCCGCGGTCTGCCCGCTGGTGGACCCGGCCGCCACCATGACCAGCATGGAACAGGCGCCGCAGATCTACGACTGGTACTTCCGCCGCAAGTGGCGCAGTTCGCTGGTGCGCAAGCGCGCCCTGTTCCCCGAGCACCATGCCTACGACGATGCCACCCTGGCCCTGGGCATGCGCGGCCTGACCGCCTGGCTGGCCGAGCGGTATGCCGGCTTCGAGCGGGTCGAGGACTATTTCGACAGCTATTCGATCGCCGGCGACCGGCTTGCCGCGCTGGAGGTCCCGGCGAGCATCCTGATGGCCGAGGACGACCCGGTGATCCCGTTCGAGCATTTCCGCCGCTGGCGGCTGCCGGCGCAGGCCGAGCTCGAGGTGGCGCGCTGGGGCGGGCACTGCGCCTTCGTCGAGAACCTGTCGGGCGACGGTTTCGCCGAACGCTGGGTCGCCGAGCGGCTGATCGCGGCGGTGCCCGCGCGCTGAAGGGCACCCGGTGGCGCGGTAAACTGTCGTTTTTCCGCGGAAGAACCCCCGATGCAGGAACGGATCCACGAGGCGCTGCGGCGCAATGCCGTCGACGAAGCCCTGGAGCTGGCCCGCGACTGGGTCGCGCAGGCGCCGGAGGACGTCGACGCCCGGCGCAGCCTGGCCGCGGTGCTGGCCCGCTCCGGCGACAGTGAAGGCGCGCTGGCGGCGCTCGACCAGGCCATCCTGCTGGCGCCGGAAGCGGCCGGCCTGCATTTCGAGCGGGCCGGCCTGCTCATGCTGGAGCGGCAGCTCGGCGAGGCCCAGGCGGCGCTGGCGCGCAGCCTGGGGCTGGACCCGAACCTGTTCCGCGCCTACCTGCTGAAGGCGCGGCTCGCGCTGGTGGAAGGCGACCTCGAAGAAGCCGAGCGCCTCAGCGCGATGGCCGGCCGCATCGTCGCCGACGATCCGCAACTGCTGGTGATCGACGCGATGGTGGCCCTCCGCCGGGGCGATGCCGCGCGCGCCATCGCATTGGCCGCGCGGGCTTCCGAAGAGTTGCCCGAGGACCCGCAGGCGTTGTCGGTGCTGGGGATGGCCCACGCGGCCAGCCAGCACTGGGCGTTCGCCGAGCAGGCGTTCCGCCGCGTGGCCGGCCTGGTGCCCGACGCGCGCGCGCTGCAGCCGGTGATCGCGCAGCTCGTGCACCGGCAGGGCCGCGCCGGCGACGCCGCCGACCTGCTGCGTGCGCTGCTGGACGATGGCGGCGCCGGTACGGACGCGTTGCGCAAGGCCACCGCCAGCTACGAGCTCGACGCCGGACGCTGGCAGCAGGCCGCCGCGCGCATGCAGCCGGTGCTGCTGGCCGATCCGGGCGACCGCGAGGCGCTGGCGCTGTCGATGCGCGCATGGCTTGGCGGGGCCGACCGCGAAGCCGGCCTGCGGACGCTGGAAACGGCACTGGCCAGCCGTCCGCGCGATCCGGAGCTGTGGATCGCGCGCCTGTCGCTGGAAGCGCAGGGCAGCGCCGGCAGCGGCGATGTCCTCGCCCGCTGGCGCGAAGCGATGCCCGACCACGTCCCGGCGCTGGAAGCTGCGCTGTTCGCCGCGGTGCGCGGTGGCGACGGCCAGGCCGCCGAAGCGGTGGCCCGGCGCATCCTCGAGCTCGAGCCGGGCCGGACCAGTGGCGAGCAGGTCCTGGTCGAGCTCCAGCTGGCCGACGCGCCGGACGCCGCGCTGGAACGGGCGGCCGCGCTGGCCGCGGCGCAACCGACCCCGCAGGCGGCCGAAGAGCTGCAGCACTGGCGTGCGCGCCTGCTCGACCGTGCCGGCCGCACCGCCGAAGCCGTCGCCCTCTGGCTCGAACTGCAGCAGGCGCGGACTGCCCGTTCCCCGGCACCGCCGCCGGTCTCGCATCCTGCAGGTGGCCTGCCCGGCATGGGCGCGACGCCGGGCCCTGGCCGCGCGTTGCTCCTGTGGGGCGCGCCCGGCTCGGGCATCGAACGCGTGGCCAGCCTGCTCGAGCACGCCGGCGCGCCCGTGCTGGTGGACCGCTTCTCGCACCGGCCGCCGGGCGATGCCCTGCAGCGTGGCGAAAGCGGTTCGGCGCTCGTGGAGGGCGGGCTCGAGCCCGCCGCGGTGGTGCGTGGCTGGCGCGACGCGCTGCCCGACCGAGGGGCGCCCGCAGGCACGGTGATCGACTGGTTGCCGTGGTGGGACAACGGCCTGCTGCTCGCGCTGCGGCCGTACCTGCCCGAGGGCGTGCTGGTCGCGGCGCTGCGCGATCCGCGCGACATGCTGCTGGACTGGCTGGCCGTGGGCTCGCCGGCCCCGGTCGCATTCGCGTCGCCGGACACGGCCGCCGCGTGGCTGGCCGACACCCTGGCGCAGCTGGCCGGGCTCGTCGAAGGCCAGCTCTATCCGTCGGTGGTCCTGCGCCTGGACGAAGGCATGCATGCCCCGGATGTGCTCGCCACCGTCGTCGGCGATGCGCTCGGCGCCCCGCTGCCGGCGATCGCGCCGGGACCCGGGATGGTCAGGCTGCCGGCGGGCCGCTGGCGCGCCTACGCCGACGTGCTCGCCGGCCCGTTCGCGCGCCTGGCGCCGGTGGCCGCGCGCCTGGGCTACCCTGAAACCTGAGTCCGGCGAGGAGCAGCGACATGCGCATCTGGAGCGACAGTTTCGAGCATCGCGGCCCGATCCCGGCCGGATTCGCCATGGGCCAGCCCGACGGCTTCGCCGCCAACCGCAACCCGCACCTGGCCTGGGACGGCGTGCCCGGGGGCACCCGCTCGTTCGCGCTGCTGTGCATCGACCCGGACGCGCCGACCGTGCCGGAGAAGGTCGGGCGCGAGGACGTGGAGATCCCGGTGGAGCAGCCGCGCGGCGACTTCGTCCACTGGGCGGTCGCCGACATCGACGGCGACGCGCGCACCATCGACGCCGGCAGCTGCAGCGACGGGGTCACCGCCCGCGGCAAGCAGGCGCCGCCCGGGCTGCCCGGCGCGCGCCAGGGCCTGAACGACTACACCGGCTGGTTCGCCGGCAACGCCGAGATGGGCGGCGACTACCACGGCTACGACGGGCCCTACCCGCCATTCAACGACCTGCGCGTGCACCGCTACTTCTTCCGCCTGTTCGCGCTGGACGTGGCCCGGCTCGAGCTGCCGGCGCGCTTCACCGCCGCCGACGTACAGCGGGCGATGCAGGGCCATGTGCTGGCCGAGGCGACGGTGTACGGGACCTACTCGCTGCATCCGTCGCCAGGCTGACGCGTCCGGCGACGCCGGCCCGCATGCAAAAAAAAAACCGGCCCCAGGGCCGGTTTTTTTCTGCCGCGGGTGGTGCCGCTCAGGGCTTCACCTGCTCCGATTCGACCACCATGTCCAGCACGTACGCATGGCGCGAGGCATCGGCCGGGACGTCGGTGCGCGTGTAGCGGTCGATGCGCAGCACGTTGCGCACGCCCGGCTGGTGCGTGTAGCCCTCGATCTCGTCGAAGAAGTTCTGCCACTCGCCGGGCTCGCCGGTGCGCAGGCCGTTCCCGTCGAAGCGGATCTCGCGCACCTGCAGGCACTGCTTGTCCGGAATCAGCGGATGGCTGCAGGGCTTCGTCTCGGGACCGACCTCCAGGAAGATCCGCTCGCCGGGGCCGCCGAAGCGGGTCGCGGCGGTCGGCGTGCCCTGGAACACCAGGCGGTCGCCGCCGGCATTGGTCAGCACCAGCTCCGGGGTGTCGCCGGCGGTGGCGGCCAGGGTCAGCGCGCCGGCGAGGCGCTTGCCGACCTCGGCATCCAGCGCGGTCAGCTTCGGGTCGGCGCACGCCATCAGGGTCGACGCCATCTGGCCCAGGGTGAGCGTGGTCCCCTCCAGGGTGAAGCCGCCGGCCATCCGGTTGCAGGTGTTGGACACCGACACGCGTCCGTCGGCGAAGTCGAGCTGGACCGGGGCGTCGGGACGGGCGAACAGGGCCTCGATGCGCTGGCCCTGGGCATCGGTGGCCGTGGTCAGCTTCCAGTGGTGGGCGGGCAGCAACGCCGCCGCGTCGGCCACCGGCGACTCCATCGGCGGCGGCGCGGCCGGGTCGGCGGCGGTGGTGGCCGGCAGTTCGCCAGGCGGCGGCTCGGCGGGGTCGGCGGGCCTGTTGCAGGCGGCCAGGGCCAGGGCGAGCGGCAGCGCGAGGGCGGGAAGCAGCAGGCGGCTTGGCGGCAGTCTCATCACAACCTCCGGGAAGGGCCGGCCGGGCCGGCGGGGTGTCGATACAACGGCTGGATGCGCCCGCCGGGGTTCGGCGGGCGTGAAGACGCCGGTCAGGCCCCGCCCGGCATCAGCGCCAGCAGCAGGGCGCCCAGCACGATCCGGTAGACCGCGAAGCCGGTGAAGCGGTGCGCCTTGATGTAGCCCATCAGCCAACGCACGACGACGAAGCCGGTCAGGGCGGCCGCGGCGAACGCGACCGCGACCGAGCCCCAGTCCTCGCCGGCGAGGTCGCCGTCCATCGCCAGTTCGAGGAAGGCGAAACCGCTGGCGGCGAACATGGTCGGGATGCCGACCAGGAACACGAACTCGGTCGCCGAGGCGCGGCGGCTGGTGCCGGCGAGCATGGCGACGAAGATCGCCGCGGCCGAGCGCGAGGTGCCGGGGAAGATGCCGGCCACCACCTGCGCCAGGCCGACCAGCACGGCGACCTTCCAGGTGACCGCGGCCACGTCGCCGCGCTTGCCGGCGTAGTGCTCGGCCACCAGCATCCAGATGCCGCCGATGACCAGCGCCCAGGCCACCGGGGTCACCGTTTCGGGCAGCTTCCAGCCGGCCAGCCGCAGCGGCAGCCCGACCAGCACGGTGACCAGGAAGGCGACCCCGAGCTTGGCGACGTAGTCGCGGTTGGCCGGCTCGCCCAGCCCCGTCGCCAGTTCCCACAGGCGCCGGCGGAAGGCCAGGGTCACGGCGAGGATCGCGCCGGCCTGGATCACGATGTTGAAGAAGTCCGAGCGCGGGCCCAGCCAGTGCTGGGCGATCAGCAGGTGGCCGGTGCTGGAGATCGGCAGGAATTCGGTCAGGCCCTCGAGGATGCCGAGCAGCAGGGCGGCGAGCAGGTCGGACACGTGGGCAGGCGGCACCGGAGCGGGCTGCACAGGATAAGCCACCGCGCCGCACTGCCCGAATGCACCAATTTGGTTCTGCGCGCGCACCAGAATGATGCACCGTATTGGTGCTATTGCACCGCGCCGGGTCCGGCGTTCAATCAAATCAATGCCTTGTGAACGTGCGTGACTTGGCACGCGGCCTGCTACGGCAGGGGTACCCATCAACCCCGAGGTTGCAAGCGATGTCCGTGGAAAACGTTGAGAAGCTGATCAAGGACAACAAGGTCGAGTTCGTCGACCTGCGGTTCGTCGACATGCGCGGCATGCAGCAGCATGTCACCTTCCCGGTGAGCATCGTCGAGCCCTCGCTGTTCGAGGACGGCAAGATGTTCGACGGCTCCTCGATCGCCGGCTGGAAGGGCATCAACGAGTCGGACATGGTCCTGCTGCCGGACGCCGACACCGCGGTGCTCGACCCGTTCACCGCCGACCCGACCCTGATCCTGACCTGCGACGTGCTCGACCCGGCGACGATGCAGGGCTACTCGCGCTGCCCGCGCGGCATCGCCAAGCGCGCCGAGTCCTACCTCAAGTCGCTGGGCATCGCCGACGTGGCGTTCTTCGGCCCGGAGCCGGAGTTCTTCATCTTCGACGCCGTGCGCTTCGCCAACGACATGGGCCACACCTTCTTCAAGATCGACTCGGAAGAAGCGGCGTGGAACTCGGGCACCAAGTACGAAGGCGGCAACACCGGCTACCGCCCGGGCGTGAAGGGCGGCTACTTCCCGGTCGCCCCGCACGATTCGCTGCACGACCTGCGCGCCGAGATGTGCAAGACGCTCGAGGAGTCGGGCATCGAGGTCGAAGTCCACCACCACGAGGTGGCGACCGCCGGCCAGTGCGAGATCGGCACCAAGTTCAACACGCTCGTCAAGAAGGCCGACGAGCTGCTGACCATGAAGTACATCATCAAGAACGTCGCCCACCGCAACGGCAAGACCGTCACCTTCATGCCCAAGCCGATCGTCGGCGACAACGGCAGCGGCATGCACGTGCACCAGTCGCTGGGCAAGGACGGCAAGAACCTGTTCACCGGCGACGGCTACGGCGGCCTTTCGCAGCTGGCGCTCTGGTACATCGGCGGCATCTTCAAGCACGCCAAGGCGATCAACGCGTTCACCAACTCGGGCACCAACAGCTACAAGCGCCTGGTGCCGGGCTTTGAGGCGCCGGTGATGCTGGCCTACTCGGCGCGCAACCGCTCGGCCTCGTGCCGCATCCCGTGGGTGTCCAACCCGAAGGCGCGCCGCATCGAGATCCGCTTCCCCGACCCGCTGCAGTCCGGCTACCTGACCTTCACCGCGCTGATGATGGCCGGCCTGGACGGCATCAAGAACCAGATCGACCCGGGCGCTCCGTCGGACAAGGACCTGTACGACCTGCCGCCGGAGGAAGAGAAGCTGATCCCGCAGGTGTGCTCGAGCCTGGACCAGGCGCTCGAGGCGCTGGACGCCGACCGCGAGTTCCTGAAGGCCGGCGGCGTGATGAGCGACGACTTCATCGACGGCTACATCGCGCTGAAGATGCAGGAAGTCACCAAGTTCCGCGCCGCCACGCACCCGCTGGAATACCAGCTGTACTACGGCAACTGAGTTGGAAGCGGCGCGCGGGGTTGGGGAACCCCGCGCCCACGTGACGCGCCCGGCGATGCCGGGCGCCTGAGGAGAGAGAAGCGGCACGCAGCACAGGGGAAGCAAGAGAGAGATTCACGGGCCTGCACGACCTCCCCCAAGAAGTCGGGTGCAGCCTGCGAATCGGTGCGCCGCCGCCGTCATGGAGCGGCCATGTCGACCGGGACGCCGGGTCCGCTGGACCCGGCCGCTCCCCGGGGTTCCGAACGCCGGCCCGCGTGGCCGGACCCTCCACCATCGGGATGCGAACATGAAACTGATCACCGCAATCATCCGGCCGTTCAAGCTCGACGAGGTGCGCGAAGCCCTCGCCCAGGCGGGCGTGTCGGGAATCACCGTGACCGAAGTGAAAGGCTTCGGCCGCCAGAAGGGCCACACCGAGCTGTACCGCGGGGCCGAGTACGTCGTCGATTTCCTGCCCAAGATCAAGATCGAGACCGTTGTGACCGACGAGCGCCTGGACGCGGTGCTGGAAGCGATCCAGCAGTCGGCCGGCACCGGCAAGATCGGCGACGGCAAGATCTTCGTGACCGCCGTCGAGCAGGTCATCCGCATCCGCACCGGCGAAATCGGCGCGGACGCGCTCTAACCCCACCCGGAGTACAGCCCATGAAGATCCGTCTGCTGTCCGGGTGGAAGACCCGGTTCTATGCCGTCTGCCTGACCATGCTGGTCAGCGCCCTGGCGGTCACCGCGTTCGCCGGTCCGGCGTTCGCGCAGGAAACCGCCGCACCGCCGGCCACCGAAGCGCCCGCCGACGCCGCCGCGGTCGCGGTCGCGCCCACCGAGGCGGCTGCCGTCGCCGCAGCGGCCGCCGCCGAGAACGTCGCCGGCGAAGCGGTCGCCGAAACCGCCGCCGCCGAACCCGCGCCCACCGTCGACAAGGGCGATGTCGCGTGGATGCTGACCTCCACGCTGCTGGTGCTGCTGATGGTGGTGCCCGGCCTGGCCCTGTTCTACGGCGGCATGGTCCGCTCGAAGAACGTGCTGTCGGTGCTGGTGCAGGTCGCGGTCGTGTTCTCGCTGCTGTCGGTGCTGTGGATCGTCTACGGCTACAGCCTGGCGTTCTCCGGCGACGGCGCGTGGGTCGGCAACCTCGACAAGCTGTTCCTCAAGGGCGTGACCGTCGAGACGCTGGCCGCGACCTTCACCGCGGGCGTGAGCCTGCCCGAGTACGTGTTCATCGCCTTCCAGCTGACCTTCGCGGGCATCACCGGCGCGCTGATCGTCGGTGCGTTCGCCGAACGGGTGAAGTTCGCCGCGGTGCTGCTGTTCGTGGTGATCTGGTTCACCCTGGGCTACCTGCCGATCGCGCACATGGTGTGGGCCGCCGGCGGCTACCTGTTCGAGAAGGGCGCGCTGGACTTCGCCGGCGGCACGGTCGTGCACATCAATGCCGGCGTGGCCGGCCTGGTGGGCTCGTACTTCGTCGGCAAGCGCCTGGGCTACGGCCAGGTCGCCATGAAGCCGCACAACGTGACCCTGACCTTCGTCGGCGCGTCGCTGCTGTGGGTGGGCTGGTTCGGCTTCAACGCCGGTTCCAACCTGGAAGCCAACGCCGGCGCGGCGCTGGCCTTCATCAACACCCTGGTCGCCACCGCCGCGGCGGTGCTGGGCTGGGCGCTGACGGAGAAGGTGGTCAAGGGCAAGTCCTCGGCGCTGGGCGCGGCCTCGGGCATGGTCGCCGGCCTGGTCGGCATCACCCCGGCCGCCGGCACCGTCGGTCCGTTCGGCGCGGTGGCCATTGGCTTCGCCGCCGGCGTGATCTGCGTGTGGGGCGTCACCGGCCTGAAGAAGCTGCTCGGCGCCGATGACAGCCTGGACGTGTTCGGCGTGCACGCGGTGGGCGGCATCGTCGGCGCGATCCTGACCGGCGTGTTCTCGGCCGATTCGCTCGGCGGCGTCAAGGCCGTGGCCGACGGCTACTCGATCGGCGGGCAGGTCGTGACCCAGGCGCTGGGCGTGGGCCTGACCGTGCTCTGGATCGGCGTGGTCTCGGTGATCGGCTATTCGATCGCCAGGCTGGTGTTCGGCCTGCGCGTGAACGAGGAGTCCGAGCGCATCGGCCTGGACATCACCTCGCACGGCGAGTCCGCGTACGAGTCCTGATCCGGATGCATCCGTCCCGCGGCGCAATGCCGCGGGACGGCGTTCCTCCTCCGGTGCGGCCGGCTGCGTCCGGCCGCGACCGGCGATGCGCACGGCCGGGGGGCGTCGCGCTCCCGCCATCGCCAAGGTGATCCCCGTGTCTCCCGCCTCTCCGCGGCCCCGTCCCGTCCATGCCGGCGCATCCCCGAGCCGCGGCCGGCGCTTGCCTTCGCCGCCGGCCCACGCTGCAATGGGCCATGGTCGTCCGCTGGCTGTGCCTGCTGTTCCCCGCCCTGCTGCTGTGCGCCTGCGCGCAGGCGCCGGGCCGCAAACCGCTCGCGCCGTGGGAACCCACGCCGAACCACCACCCGCGGCGCGCGCGGTTGGCGGCCGGGCGCGGGCGCGCCGGCGCCGGTCCGCAATCCGCTCGCGCAGTGGGAACCCTCGCCGAACCACGACGCGCGGCGCGCGATCGTGATCGTGATCCACGCGACCGAGCAGGAGTCGGCGGCGCAGAGCCTGCACACGCTGAGCACGCGCAACAGCGGCGGTCCGGTGAGCGCGCACTACCTGGTCGGTTCGGACGGCCGCCTGTACCAGCTGGTCGAGGATTCGCGCCGCGCCTGGCATGCGGGCGGTGGCAGCTGGGGCACGATCGACGACCTGAACTCCGCGTCCATCGGCATCGAGCTGGACAACGATGGCGCTGAACCCTTTCCGCCCGCGCAGGTCGCCACGCTGCTGCGCCTGCTCGACGACCTCTGCACCCGGCTGCGCATCCCGCGCCATGCGGTCATCGCCCACGCCGACATGGCGCCGACGCGCAAGCGCGACCCGGGGCCGCGGTTCCCGTGGCGCGACCTCGCCGCGGCCGGCTATGGCCTGTGGCCCGACCCCGCCGACGGTGAGCCGCCACCCGGCTTCGATCCCTGGCTCGCGTTGCAGGCGATCGGCTACCCGCTGGACGACCGCGCGGCCACCGTCCGTGCCTACCGCCGCCACTTCCGTGGCGACGAGGCCGACGCGCTCGACGCGGACGACCACCGCATCCTCCACTCGCTGGTCCTGCAGGCCCGCCGGCTGCGCTGAGGGCGGATCCCGTCGCGGATCGCGCCCCGGCCCGCTTTGCACTAAATTGGTGCAATGAGCATGGCCACGCCCGTCCCGACACTCGATCCGATCCTGGAGCAGCTGGGCACCCCCGTGGCGTGGGCTGACCGCCAGGCCCGCATCACCGGCATGAACCCGGCGTTCCCGCGCTGGCTGGGTGTCGGGGTACGGCGCCTGCTGGGCCAGCCGCTGGCCGCGCTGGAACTGGAAGGCGACGCCCTGGCGCGGTTCCTGGACCAGGACGAGCGCGAGGTCCTGCGCCTGCACCGCATCGCCCTGGGCATGCCCGGCGAGGCGCCGAGGTTCGCCGACGGCTGGGTGACCCGCACCGCCGATGGCTGGCTGCTGGAAGCCCACCCGGTCGATGCGTTCCCGGCCCCGGATCCCGCCCAGGCCCTGCCGGGGGCGCTGCAGGCCGCGCTCAAGGGCCTGGCCCATGAACTGCGCAACCCGCTGGCCGGGCTGAAAGGCGCGGCCCAGCTGCTGGCCCGCCGCACCAGCCAGCGGCCGGACGAGGGCGGCGAGGCCGAACTGGTCGAACTGATCGGCGCGGAGATCGACCGCCTCAGCCAGCTGGTCGACCAGCTGCTGTCGCCGGCGCCGCAACGCCCCCACGCACCGCTGAACATCCACGCCGTGCTCGAGCGCGTGCTGCGCCTGGCCGAGGCCGAGGGCGGCTGGACCATGCGCGTGCAGCGCGACTACGACCCCAGCATTCCCGAATTTTCCGGGGACGCCGACCGCCTGACCCAGGCGGTGTGGAACCTGGTGCGCAACGCGCTGCAGGCCGGCGCCTCGATGATCATCCTGCGCACCCGGGTCGAGAGCGGCCTGCACATCCGCGAGCACCTGCATGCGCGCGCGCTGCGCGTGGAGATCGTCGACGACGGCCGCGGCGTGCCGGACGAACTGGCCGAACACCTGTTCCTGCCGCTGGTCAGCGGCCGCGCCGAAGGCACCGGCCTGGGCCTGGCGCTCGCCCACCAGGTCGCGCGCGAGCACCGCGGTTCGCTGACCTTCCGCTCCCGTCCGGGGCACACCGTGTTCACCCTGCTGCTGCCGCAGAACGACGCCGAAGGAGGCACCCCCGCATGACGAGCGCCGACAACCGCCGGGTCTGGGTGGTCGATGACGACCGCTCGGTGCGCTTCGTGCTGGCCACCGCGTTGCGCGACGCCGGCTACGAGGTCGACGGTTTCGAGAACGCGGCCAGCGCGCTGGCCGCGCTGCGCGTGCGTGGCGCGCCGGACCTGCTGTTCACCGACGTGCGCATGCCCGGCGAG
Organism: Pseudoxanthomonas fibrivorans; assembly: GCF_041464125.1. Taxonomy (NCBI): domain Bacteria; kingdom Pseudomonadati; phylum Pseudomonadota; class Gammaproteobacteria; order Lysobacterales; family Lysobacteraceae; genus Pseudoxanthomonas; species Pseudoxanthomonas fibrivorans. The sequence continues at coordinate 2,798,349 of NZ_JBGNUG010000001.1, forward strand.
GACGGGCTGGTGCTGCTGGACCGGCTCAAGGCCGCGCACCCGCAACTGCCGGTGATCGTGATGTCGGCCTATACCGACGTGGCCAGCACCGCCAGCGCCTTCCGCGGCGGCGCGCACGAGTTCCTGTCCAAGCCGTTCGACCTGGACGACGCGGTCGCACTGGCCGCGCGCGCGCTGCCCACCGCCGCCGCGCACCCGCCCGAGCCGGAGCCCGCGCCGGTCGTGGACGGCGCCGCGACGGCGCAGGAGCTGATCGGCGACACCCCGGCGATGCGCGCGCTGTTCCGCGCGATCGGGCGGCTGGCGCAGGCACCGCTGTCGGTCCTGATCACCGGCGAGACCGGTACCGGCAAGGAGCTGGTCGCCAGCGCGCTGCACCGCGAGTCGCCGCGCTCCGGCGGGCCGTTCGTCGCGCTCAACACTGCGGCCATTCCCGCTGAACTGCTGGAGAGCGAGCTGTTCGGTCACGAGGCCGGCGCCTTCACCGGCGCCCAGCGCCGCCACGTCGGCCGCTTCGAGCAGGCCGACGGCGGCACCCTGTTCCTGGACGAGATCGGCGACATGCCGGCTTCGCTGCAGACCCGCCTGCTGCGTGTGCTCGCCGAGGGCGAGTTCTTCCGCGTCGGCGGCCGCGAGCTGATCCGCGTCGACGTGCGCGTGATCGCGGCCACCCACCAGGACCTGGAGGCGCTGGTCCAGCAGGGGCGTTTCCGCGCCGACCTGCTGCACCGGCTCAACGTGGTCCGGCTGCAGATTCCCGCCCTGCGCGAGCGGCGCAGCGACATCCCGCTGCTGGCCGACACCTTCCTGCACCGCGCCGCGCGCAAGCTCGGCGCAGGCGCCAAGCGCTTCGAGCCGGCGGCACTGGCCGCGCTGCAGGCGATGGACTGGCCGGGCAACGTGCGCGAACTGCAGAACCTGTGCTGGCGGCTGGCCGCGCTCGCGCCCGGCGAGACGATCACGGTGGACGACCTGGGCGACGTGCAGGCGCCTGCGCCGGGCGTGGTGCCTGCATCCGCGCCTTCGGCGCCGGCCGAATGGGACCGCCAGCTGGGCCTGTGGGCGCTGGCCTGCCTGCAGGCGGGCGCGCGCGAACTGCATGCGGAGGCACGCGAACGCTTCGACCAGGCGCTGCTCCATGCAGCCCTGAAGCACACCGGCGGCCGTCGCGTGGAGGCGGCGGCGCTGCTGGGCGTGGGGCGCAACACGATGACGCGCAAGCTCGGGCCTGGACGCAAGCGGCGCTGAGCCAGGCGCTGCAGCGATCGCGGGGACGCGGCGCGCGTTCATGCGGCCTGAACCGCGGCGCGACTTATCCTGAGGCCTGGACCTTCCTGGAGACCGCCCCATGCGCATCGCACCCGCCCCGCTGGCCCTGGCCGGCTCGCTCGTCGTCCTCGCCGCCTGCAGCAGCACGCCCAGGGCCCCGGCCCCGGCAGCGCCTGCACCCGCCACCAGCACCGCCCAGCAGGCGGTGGCGGTGCTGGCGTCGGCATCCGGCAGCCGGGTGAGTGGCAAGCTGACGCTGGCGCCGATGGGCGATGGCGTGCACATCAGCGGCGACGTCGGCGGGCTGCCGCCGAACACGCCGTCGGGCTTCCACGTGCACGAGAAGGGCGATTGCAGCGCGGTCGACGCCACCAGCGCCGGGGCGCACTTCAACCCGGCCGGCAGCGCCCACGGCCGCGCCGGCACGGCGACCCACCATGCCGGCGACATGGACAACATCGTCGCCGATGCCAGCGGCGTGGCGAAGGTCAACGTGCACCTGCGCGGCGTCACCCTCGGCGGCGGCGCGGCCAACGACATCGCCAACCGCGCGGTGATCGTCCACGCCGCGGCCGATGACTACCACACCCAGCCCACCGGCAATGCCGGTGCGCGCGTGGCCTGCGGGGTGATCAAGGTCACCCGCTGAGGTCGTCGAGGGGTTCCGGCCGGCGAGCGGCGGGCCGGAACCGGCTCAGGACCCGGCCAGCAGCGCGCGCGCGTCGGCCTTGCCGTCGCAGTGCACGAATAGCACCGGGATCCCGTGCGCTTCCAGCACCGCGGACAGCTGCCGCTGGCGGGCGAGGAAATGCTCGTACACCCGCTGCAGGCGGTCGCAGTCGCCCTGGCCGTGGTGGTAGTGGACGCACCAGCCGGCCGGGTCGAACAGCGCCATCCGCGCCTCGCCGCCTTCCACCCGCAACAGCGGCTCGGCGCCCTGGTCCAGCCATTCGACCGACGCCGGTGCCAGCAGCGCGGCCTCGACCAGGTTCCACAGCGGCGCCAGGCCCTGGTTCTCGTACTGCATCGCCATCATCGCGGCCAGGTCGTGGGCGCTGAAGTAGCGGGCATGCTCGATCCGCGCGGCGAAGCCGTCCTGCGCGGCCAGCGCGGTCTCCGGCTGCGCCATGCCGAGCGCCAGCAGCTTGTCTTCCAGCGCCTCGGCCGTCGCGGCGAGCGCGGCCGCGTCGCCGGCGAGCAGGAACGGCAGCACGCGCAGGCCGCCGCCGGCCAGCGCCGGATCGGCCTGGAACGGCAGCGGCACCTCGCCGGCCGCGTCGGCACCGAAGGCGAGCACGCGCGGCCCCTGGTCACGCCCGGGGGCGCGCGCATGCAGCTCCTGCAGGCGCTGGTGCAGCGGCCAACCGGGGCGCAGCACTTCGGCCGGATCGAAATGGGCGGCGGCCAGGACCAGGTCCAGGCCGGGCACGCCCTCGGCCAGCCGGGACAGGTCGCGCCCGACCCGCATCGCCAGCTCGCCGGCCGGGCCGGGCGGCAATGCGGCCTTGCCCGGCGCCTCGCCGCCGGCCAGTTCCAGCGCGAACACCCCCCTGAAAACCGCCTCAGCCATGCGCGGGCCTCCGCGTTGCGACGCCACGCGTGCGCGCCGCGCGTGGGGGAATTCCATTCATGCCGGGGTGGGTCTGGCTCATTGGCCGCCTGACGGGTCGGGGCTACACTGCCGCATTATGCATTCGGCCGCGTATGCAGGCCGTCCCCACGAACGGAATCCGCCCGAGGTCACCGCATGCCAGCTGTCCGCCCCGTCGCCATCCTCGGCGGCGTCCGCATCCCGTTCTGCCGCCAGAACACCGCCTATTCGGACGTCGGCAACCTCGGCATGTCGGTCCGGACCCTCGGCGCCCTGGTCGAGCGCTTCGGCCTGCACGGCCAGCAGCTGGGCGAAGTGGCGATGGGCGCGGTGATCAAGCACTCCTCGGACTGGAACCTGGGCCGCGAGGCGGCGCTGTCGTCCGGCCTGTCGCCGCTGACCCCGGGCATCACCCTGCAGCGCGCCTGCGGCACCAGCCTGGATTCGATCATCACCGTCGCCAACAAGATCGCCGTGGGCCAGATCGAGTCGGGCATCGGCGGGGGTTCGGACACCACGTCCGACGTGCCGATCGTCTACGGCAAGAAGCTGCGCGCGCGCCTGCTGGCCGCCAACCGCGCCAAGACGACCAAGGACAAGATCGCCGCGTTCAAGGGATTCAAGCTGTCCGAGCTCAAGCCCGAGTTCCCCGGCGTGGCCGAGCCGCGCACCGGCAAGAGCATGGGCGACCACTGCGAGGACATGGCCAAGCAGTGGAGCATTTCCCGCGACTCGCAGGACGAGTGGGCGGTGTCCTCGCACCGCAAGCTGGCCGCCGCGTACGAGCGCGGCTTCTTCGCCGACCTGGTCGCGCCGTTCCGCGGCGTGGAGCGCGACAACATCCTGCGCGCGGACACCTCGCTGGAAAAGCTGGCCACGTTGAAGCCGGCGTTCGACAAGGTCTCCGGCCGTGGCACGCTGACCGCGGCCAATTCCACCCCGCTGACCGACGGCGCCGCCGCGGTGCTGCTGGCGTCGGAAGAATGGGCGCGCAGCCACGGGCACGAGCCGCTGGCGTACCTGCGCGACGCGCAGGTCGCGGCCGTGGATTTCGTCCATGGCGAAGGCCTGCTGATGGCCCCGACCGTCGCGGTGCCGGAGATGCTCCGCCGCCATGGCCTCACGCTGCAGGACTTCGACCTCTACGAGATCCACGAGGCGTTCGCCGCGCAGGTGCTGTGCACGCTGCGCGCGTGGGAGAGCGAGGACTACTGCCGCAACCGGCTGGGCCTGGATGCGCCGCTGGGCCGGATCGACCCGGAGAAGATCAACCCGGTCGGCTCCTCGCTGGCCACCGGCCATCCGTTCGCCGCCACCGGTGCGCGGGTGGTGGCGACCGCGGCCAAGCAGCTCAAGGAACGCGGCGGCGGCCGCGCGCTGGTCTCGATCTGCACCGCCGGCGGCATGGGCGTGGTCGCGATCGTCGAACGCTGAGCGTGGCGGGTGGAGCGGAAGGGCGGCTTCGGCCGCCCTTCGTCGTTTCGCGCCGCGCGCTGCTATCGTCGGGCGACACCACGCGGAGGGGACGCGGCATGGGCGGGAACAGGGAGAGGGGGATGCGGGTCCGGGCCGCGTTGCTGGCCGGCATGCTGGCCGGGCCGGCGCAGGCGTCGACGGTGATGGAAGTGGACCATGTCTGCCCGGTCGGCGGCGAGCATTTCCGCCAGGAGATGGCCGGCTCGGGCACCGCCTTCGGCCACTACCTCGACGGCCAGCTGCACGGACCGATCATGTCGCCGTGGCCGCTGGCCAAGTGCCCGGGCAATGGCTTCGTGATTTACCGCGACGGTTTCACCCCGGCGGAGATCGAGGTGCTGGAGTCGTTCGTCCAGGGCCCGGAATACCGGCGGCTGCGCGACGTCGAGACCAGCTACTGGCTGGCCGCACGCCTGCAGGAGGCACTCGGCGTCCCGCTCGCGGAGCGGGCGGGCACGCTGCTGCGCGCGACCTGGCAGGCGTCCCCGGAGCAGTATCCGCGCTACGTCGAAGCCGCGGGTGCGGCCTTCGCCGCGGCGTGCCCGGACGATGCCGCGCCTGACGCCCGCGACGAACCTTGGCTCTACTGCCAGCTGATCCGCGCCGAGTGGGAACGCCGCACCTCGCGCTTCGACGCCGCGCGCACCCGGCTGCTGGGCTTGCAGCTGCCGGCACAGGGACTGGACGACGAGGCCGTGCGCGGCCAGTTGCAGGCCGAGATCGCGCAGCAGCTCGCGCTGGTCGCCGAGGGCGACGCGCGCAGGACGTTGGCGGTGGAGGCCGGAAGCGACGCCTCCGGCGCGGGCGAGCCGGGGACCCGGTGACACGTCCGGCGGTGGACGCCGTGGCAGCCGCTGCACGCGCGACGGGGGCATCTGCGCGCCCGGTGTGTGTCAGTCCTTGAGACGCGGGATGCCGTGGGCGTCGCGATCCTCGCTGACGGCCAGGTCGTAGATCCGCTCGCGCAGGTCGCGGCCGGGCAGCTCCTCGGCCGCCTCGCCGCGCGCCGCATGCAGCGCATTGGCGTAGGCGCGGCGGGCCAGGCCCTCCTCGCCCGCAGCCGCGAAGCCGGCACCCATTTCCTCCCAGGCGTCCGCGCCGGCGCCCTGCGCCAGCGCGCGATGCAGGAAGTCCTGCGCCTGCAGCCACTGGCCCTGCTTGCGGGACAGCCGGGCCAGTGCGACCAGCAGGGCCGGGCTGGCCGGGTGCGCCTGCAGCCAGCGCTGTGCGCTGGCGCGGCGCGAATCGACGTGGCCGATCGGCAGGCGTCCGTAGAGGTCGGCGAGTGACTCGTCCCAGCGCGCATCGAGCGCCTGCTCGAGGTGGCGCAGTGCCGCTTCGTCCCAGCGCAGCCCGGCGGCGCGCTCGGCGTACGCGGCCACCACCGACGGCTCGGTGCGCAGCGGCTTGGGCATCGCTTCCCAGCGTTCGGCCAGCAGGTTCGCGTCGCTGGCCTCGTGCAGCGACTGCGCCGCCAGTTCCATTTCCAGGCGGGCCAGGTCGGTCTCGGGGAGCACGCCCTGCTGGCGCAGTGCGCCGAGCAGGCCGTAGGCCTCGCCGGCGCGGCCGATGGCCTTGAGCGCTCGCACGCGCAGCAGCAGCCCGCGCGGCGGCAGTGGCTGCGCGGCAGCCACGTCGAGCGCGTTGATCGCATCCACCGGAAGCCCGCGTTCGAGCAGGCGCTCGGCCGCGAGCATGGCGTGCGCCGCCGGATCGCGAGCGGCCAGTGCCGCCAGGCGGGCCTGCGCGGCGGGTTCGTCGCCGCGGGCATCGGCCGCACGCACCGAGGCGGCCAGTGCGATCGCACCGGCCTCCCGGTCGTCCCCGGCCGCGGCCAGCAGGCGATCGGCGCGGGACCAGTGGCCGCCCTGGTAGGCGCGCAGGCCCTCCAGGAGCCGCGCACGGCCCTGGCGCTTGCGATAGCGGCCCCAGATCCGGAACGGCAGGCGCAGCAGGGACCACAGCGCGGCCAGCAGCAGCCATGCCAGCAGCAGCAGGAGCGCGGCGCGTGGCAGCGTGGTGCTGTAGTCGTAGCCGCCGCTGCGCACGATGACCTGGCCGAGGTCGGAGGTGGTGTGCTGCGCGAGCCATTGCGCCCCGAGCACCCCGACCACGGCCACCGCCAGCAGGACCACCAGCCACTGGTAAGGCTTCATGTTCATGGCATGTCCCTCCCGTCGCGCAGGGCACGCAGCTGCTGCAGGGTGCTGCCGAGCAACGGCGACTGCGGCTGCAGCGGAGCCTCGCGCATGGATTCGAACCCGGCCACAACTTCACGCAGCGCCGGTGAATCGGGCCACAACCGCGTCGTCCAGCGCGCGGCGCGGTTCAGCGCCGTGCGGAACGCGTCGACGTCGCCACGCTCCAGCGCCGCGCGCGCAAGCGTCACTTCGAGCTGCAGGGCATCCTCGCCTTCGCGCCGCTGCGCGTCGCCGACCAGCGCCTGGCCGTTGGCCGGGCGGATTTCCAGCAGGGGCGAGAGCAGGCGCTGCCACCACGGCCGGCGACCGGCACCCGCGTCGGCCGGAAGCTCCCGCGGCAGCCTGGCCAACCGGGCGTCCAGTTCGCGCAGCCGGCCGGCCAATGTCGCCCGCGGACCGGCACCCAGGGCGTCGAGCGCCGCGCGCTCGGCCGCCAGGGTCTGGCGCAGGTTGATCAGCGAAGGGTCGTCGAGGCCGTCGAGCATGCCCGCCGCCAGGCCGTAGGCGCGGCGTGCGCCATCGATGTCCGCGGCCAGCTGCAGGCGCTGCGCGCCCGCCACCAGTGCGAGCTCGGCCTCGTCCAGGCGCAGCGCCTGGTGGCCTTGCCGGCTGTTCGCATCCAGCCGCGCCACCGCTTCCTCGAGCAGGGCGTTGCGCTGGCCCAGGCCGAGCACTTCGTCGCGCAGCACGCGGCTGGAAGCGGCGGCGTCCTGGAGCAGGCGGCCCTGCGCACGCAGGTCGCCGCGCAGCGTGTCGATGCGCTGGCCGAGTGCGTCGATCTGGCGGGCGTCCTCCTGCGCGCGCAGGCGTGCCTGATCCTGGCGCTGCTGCCACGACTGCCAGCCGTACCACGCGGCCGCTCCCGACGCCAGCACCAGCAGCGCCGGGACGAGCACGCGCCAGGGGACGCGGCGGGGGGCAGCGGGAGAAACCTCGTTCACGGGAGCGTCCTTGTCCAAGGGCCCCTGCCGCAGCGTCGACCGTGACGCGCGTCGCGCCGGAAGCCCTGCGTGAAAGGATCGCTTGGCGCCGGTGGCGCTGCAAGCGCGCGCGGTTCAGCCCGGGCCGAGCGCGCTGGCGGCCGCGCCGGCCAGCGCGGCCGGACGCGGGCTTCCGGCCGACACGACCCGCTGCCAGCCCAGGTCGCTGGCGATCGCCGCCAGGCGTTCGCTGGCCGCGACCGCGGTCGCGCTGCGCAGGGCGCGGGCCGCGTCCGGCGGCAACTGCCCCAGCACGAGCCGCAGCGCCTGCTCGCTGCTGAGCGCGAGGCAGGCTGGCGCGTCCAGCGCGGCGAGGCGGGCCACGGCGCTCCCGGACAACGGCACCGGCACGCGGTCGTAGACGTCGGCACGCACCACCTCGGTACCGCGCGCGGCCAGCGCGGCGGCGAGCAGGCCGCGACCTTCGGGTGCGGTCACGAGGCCGACGCGGGTGGCCGCGGCGAGCGCCGGCAGCGCGAGCAGGCCTTCGCTGTCCATGCGCGACGGCGCGCGGGCGTCGGCGATGCCGGCACGGCGCAGCGCTGCGGCGGTGCCGGCGCCGACCGCCAGCCAGTGCCGGCCCGGCTGCGCGGCCAGCGGGACGAGCGCGGCGGCGGCACGCACCGCGGCGGGGCTGGTGAAGACCAGCACCGGCGCGCGCAGCGCGACCTCCAGCCGGCCCCGGCTGGCCTCGTCATGGCGCGGCTGCAGGCGCCACGGCGACAGCGGCAGCAGGCCGCCACCGTGGCGCGCGGCGGCGCGCCGCATCGCCGCATGCTCGCCCTGGGCGCGCAACGACACGAGGTACCAGGCGGGCGGACGCGACGCGGGCATTGCGGCATTATGCGGGCCCCGCCAGCGGCAGAGGCACGATGAGCCCGTCCGATTCCCTCGATGCGTTGCGCGTCCACCTGCGTTCGATTCCACAGGTGCGGGCGATGCAGGTCGACGTCGACGACGAACGCGACGGGCGCCTGTGCCTGTCGGCACCGCTGGCGCCGAACGTCAACGACAAGGGTTCGGCCTTCGGCGGCAGCCTGGTGTCGCTGATGACGCTGGCCGGGTGGGCACTGGCGACGCGGCGCCTCGCCCAGGCCGGGTTGAAGGCCGACGTCTACGTGGCCGACAGCCAGGTGCGTTACCTGGCGCCGCTGCACGCGGACCTGCGCGCCGAGGCCTGGCTGGAGGAGGGGGACTGGGACACCTTCGTCGCCACCTTCCGCCAGCGCGGCCGCGCGCGCTGCCGGATCGCGGCCTGCGTGCGGCTGCCCGGGGGCGAGGAGGCGACCGTGTTCAGCGGGCGCTTCGTCGCGCTGGCGGCCGGCTGAACCCTCCCCCGGGGCGGCTGCTAGGATGCGGCGCATCCATCCGGGAATCGTCGCATGCGCGCCACCACGAGCCTCCTGCTGTCCCTGGCCTTCGGGCTGGCGCTGGCGTCCCCGGCCGCCGCCGCCGGCAGCTCCCGCAAGCTCGAGCAGGCGCAGACGGTGTACTCCTCGGCGATGCGCTGGAGCGACTACGAGGCGGCGTGGCAGATGGTCGACCCGGACGTGCGCGCCGCCCAGCCGCTGACCGACCTGGAGCTGGAGCGCTACCGCCAGTTGCAGGTGTCCAGCTACCGGGAAGGCAGCAACGGCGAGCTGGAAGACGGCACCGTCGTGCGGCCGGTCGAGATCGGCGTGATCAACCGCCACACCCAGGCCGAACGCATGCTCCGCTACCAGGAGCGGTGGCGCTGGGATCCGAAGGCCAAGCGCTGGTGGCAGATGGCCGGCCTGCCGGACTTCTGGGAAGGAAAGTAGCGCAGGGTCGCGCCGGCGGGGCTGTGCGACAATCGCCGCCCGTTCCGTTCCAAGACCGCGAGCCGCCGTGAATTTCGAGACCCTGATGGCCTTCTTCGGCCGCAACCCGATGCTGTCGCTGGCGCTGGCGGGCCTCACCGTGGCCATTCTCTACACCGAGGTCGCGCGCCTGTTCCGCGGCTACAAGGCGCTCAAGCCGGCCGGACTGACCGCACTGGTCAACCAGGGCGGCACGCTGGTGGTGGACCTGTCGGCGATCGCCGACTTCGAAAAAGGCCACATCCCCGGCAGCCGCAACGTGATCCCCAGCCAGTTCGACCCGCAGGGCAAGCTGCTCGCGGGGGCGAAGCAGTCGCCGGTGGTGCTGGTGTGCCGCAACGGCATGGCCTCCGACGCCGCGGCCAAGAAGCTCAAGAAGGCCGGCTTCGAGCAGGTCTACGTGCTCGATGGCGGCACCGCGGCCTGGGATGCGGCCGGCCTGCCCCTGGTCAAGGGCCGCGCCTGACCCCGCCGCCCGGCCACGCCCGGGCCGGCATGCCATAATCCGGCGTTCATTCCGATCACGCTGATCGCTACCTACGCATTCTGGAGTTTGTGAAATGTCCGACGAAACCACCAACGGCGCCGCCCCCGTCCAGCAGGATGCCGCCGCCGGCCCGGCCTTCAGCGTCGAGAAGATCTACGTCAAGGACGTTTCCTTCGAAGCTCCCGGCGCTCCGGGCATCTTCAGCGAACAGGGCCAGCCGGACCTGCAGCTCAACCTCAACCAGCGCGTGCAGCGCCTGAACGAGGCGCTGTTCGAGGTCGTGCTGACCGTGACCCTGACCTGCAAGGTCGGCGACAAGACCGCCTACGTGGCCGAAGTGGAGCAGGCCGGCGTGTTCGGCCTGGTCGGCCTGCAGCCGCAGGCGATCGACGTGCTGCTCGGCACCCAGTGCCCGAACATCCTGTTCCCGTACGTGCGCCAGATCGTCGGTGACCTGATCCAGGCCGGCGGCTTCCCGCCGTTCCTGCTGCAGCCGATCAACTTCGACGCGCTGTACGCCGAGACCCTGCGCCAGCGCCAGTCGCAGGGCCCGGGCGCCGACCTGGCCTCGGCCGAACCGGCCGGCAACGCCTGAGTCCCGAAGTCCGGCCGATGACCGCGGCTGCTGTCGTGCCCGACGCCCTCGCGGTCCTCGGAGCCGGTTCCTGGGGCACCGCGCTGGCCACCCTGGCCGCGCGGAACGGCCTGGCCACCACGTTGTGGGGGCGGGATCCGGCGATGGTCGCGGCGATCGACCGCGACCACCAGAACACCCGTTACCTGCCGGGCATCGAACTGCCGGCCGCGCTGCGTGCCACCACCGACCTGGCCGATGCCGTCCGCGGCGCCGCCTGGGTGCTGGTCGTGGTGCCCTCGCACGCCTTCACCGAAACCCTGCATGCGCTGCGGCCGCTGCTGCCGGCCGGTGCCGGCGTGGCCTGGGCGACCAAGGGCTTCGAGCCCGGCTCGGGCCGCTTCCTGCATGAGGTCGCCGAGGACGTGCTCGGCCCGGACGTGCCGCTGGCGGTGGTCACCGGCCCGTCGTTCGCCAAGGAAGTCGCGCTCGGCCTGCCCACCGCGGTGACCGTGCACGGCGCCGACGCCGAATTCGCCCAGGTCGTGGCCGACGCACTGCACGGCCCGGCCTTCCGCGCCTATACCGGCAACGACATGGTCGGCGCCGAGCTGGGCGGCGCGATGAAGAACGTACTGGCGGTCGCGACCGGCGTGGCCGACGGCATGGAGCTGGGCCTGAATGCCCGCGCCGGCCTGATCACCCGCGGCCTCAACGAGATGCTGCGGCTGGCCGCGGCGATCGGCGCGCGTCCGGAGACCCTGATGGGCCTGGCGGGCCTCGGCGACCTGGTGCTGACCTGCACCGGCGACCTGTCCCGCAACCGCCGCCTGGGCCTGGCCCTGGGTCGCGGCCAGGCGATGGACGAGGCGATCCGCCAGATCGGCCAGGTGGTGGAGTCGGTGCAGACGGCCGACGAGGTCATGCGCCTGGCCGGTCGCCACGGCGTCGAGCTGCCGATTTCGGCCGGCGTGCAGGCGGTGCTGCACGGGGACATCACCCCGGTCGACGGCCTGCGCCAGCTGCTGTCGCGCGAGCAGAAGCCCGAGTATCCGGACACCCTGTTCCGTTGAGGCATCGCCCCGCGTCGGGCGGGAGTTCCTTCGAGATTCCGCAGCGCCTGCGATGGCGTGGGCCTGCCTTGCCCGTCACTCGCGTTCGAGCGCGACCACGCGCCTGCGTTCCGGTGCACGGACGACGCGCATAAAAAGAGCCCGGCTTGCGCCGGGCTCCGGTCTGGCGTGGGGGAGGGATCACGCCAGTAGAACAAGCCGGGAAGCGGGGAGAGAGGACCGCCCCCGGCTCTTGCACGCGGTGCTTACCAGCTGAAGCGCGGGCCGACGAACCACTGGGTATCGCCGTCGACGAACTTCACGTCGCCGCTCACGCCCCAGTTCTGGTTGAACTTGGCCTGGGCGCCCACGCGGCCGTAGAACTCGCCGTCGTAGGTGTCGCCGTCCTCGTAGCCGGCCATGACGTAGCCTTCGAAGTTCGGGTGCAGCGCGCCGCGCACGCCCACTTCGGCGCTCCAGCCGTCGAAGTCGAAGCCGCTGCCGGCATCGAACTTCTCGTAGGCCACGCGGGTGACCAGGTCGGCGGCCGGGGCGATCTCGCGGTTGTAGCCCACGCCCGCGCGCCACTGGTCGAAATCGATCGAGGTGTTGTCGAGCTCCTGGTTGCTGTAGCCGCCGAACAGGTGGAAGTTGGGGGCGATGGCCACCGAGCCGTTCAGGCCCCAGCCGTCGGCATCGGCGCCGTCGGTGTTGGTCGCGGCGTAACCGCCCTCGACATAGTTGTAGGAGACGCCCTCGGCGGCCGAGGCGGCGAACGGAGCGGCGAGCAGCAGGGTCAGGGCAAGCAGGGACTTCTTCATTGTTCTATCGACCTCTATGTCGGTTGTTTTGTCCCGGCCTTCGACCGGCCGGTGTGCGCAATTATTCGTGACACGGCTCAATCCAGCCTGAATATCAAACTGAGCAGTACATAAATTAGGCGTTCCGATCCGGAACTTCGGGCCTTGCACCGGCTCAACCGGCGCCGGCGAATCCGGCCTGGCGCCAGGCCTCGAACACCACCACCGCGACCGCGTTGGACAGGTTGAGGCTGCGGTTGCCCGGGCGCATCGGCAGGCGCAGCTGGTGGTGCGGAGGGACGGCGTCGAGGACCGGCTGCGGCAGGCCCCGGGTTTCCGGGCCGAACAGGAAGGCGTCCCCGTCGGCGTAGCGCGGCTGGTCGTGGCGGACCTGGCCACGGGTACTGAGCGCGAACAGCCGCTGCGGCCGGATCGCCTCGAGCGCGGCGTCCAGGCTGGCGTGCACCTGCACGCGGGCGAACTCGTGGTAGTCCAGGCCGGCGCGCCGCAGCTGCTTGTCCTCCATCGCGAACCCGAGCGGTTCGACGAGGTGCAGGCGCGCGCCGGTGTTGGCACAGAGCCGGATCACGTTGCCGGTGTTCGGCGGGATTTCCGGCTGGTAGAGCAGGACGTCGAAAACAGGATCGTGCATCGCGGCGATTGTATGCGGGCCCTGCCCGCCGCCGCGCGGCGGCGGTCAGGGCAGGGTGACGGCGACGGTCTCGGCCAGCAGGTTGGACGCCAGCTGGGCGGTCAGGGCCCGGGCCTGTTCGGCGGCGATGATCGCGGCGCGCTCGGCCAGCTGCTCGGCGGACGGGTGCACGTTGATGGCCGGCAGGTCGACGATGCGGGCGACGAAGGCCTGGGTGGCCAGTTCGGCGCGCAGCGCGGCGTCGGGGCGGACGGTGACGGCGGGGAGGTCGACGATGTGGTCGACGCGGGCCAGTTCGACGTCGGGGCGGACGGTGACGGCCGGCAGGTCGACGATGTGGTCGACGCGCGGGGTCTCGGCATTGGCGGACAGGGCGGCCAGCGACAGGATCAGGCTCATCGCGGCGGAGAGGGTCTTGGCGTTCATGGCGTGCTCCGGTGTTGTGTAGCGGTGGTGTGGTAGTAAAGTAATACACCTAACCAGCAAGCGCAAGCAGAAGTTCTGGATTCCCCTCTTCTGTTCACCATCCGTTCAGTAGATGTTCGGGTGGCGGTGCGGCACCTGTAAGCAACGCATGCCTCGTGCCAACCTTAAGTGGTTGTTGCTTCAAGTATTTTTCAGGTGTCCGCGGTGTCCGGCGGTCTGCGCGGACGTCCGGCAGGGCAACATCAGGGACGCGCAACCTGCCGTCGGACCTGTCGGCGCGAGGGCTTCAGGGCCCAGCCAGTGCAGCCGCAGGCGTACGAGGGCCGCCCTGGGCCGGCCGGGTACCGCCTATAGATGAGCGGGTGCGCCGATGCCGGTCGGGGACCGGTCGCCTGATCCCTACCAGGGCAGCTCGCGGCCCTGGCTGTCGAGGAAGCGGCCGCTGTCCGCGGCGTCCAGCCGGTCGATCACCGCGAGCAGCGCGCTGACGGCGTCTCCCGCCGCGGTCGTGGCCTGGGCGCCGCCCATGTCGGTGCGCACCCAGCCCGGATGCAGCGCCACGACGACGATGCCACGCGGCGCGAGTGCGCGGCCGAGCAGCACGCTGCCCATGTTCTGGGCGGCCTTGCCGATGGCGTAACTGGGCGTGCGGAACTCGGTGCGGCGGGCGAGCGAGCCGATCTCCGACGACAGGTTGGCGACGATCGCGCCCCGCTGCGAGGTGCCGGCATCGGCCAGGAATGGCGCCACGCCCTGGGTCAGCAGGAACGGGCCGGTCGCGTTGGTGCGCAGGCTCGCCTCGAGGTCCGATTCGGCCACCGTGCCGAAGCGTTCGCCGCCCTGCAGGACGCCGGCGTTGTTGAGCAGCAGCCCCAGCCGGGCGCCCTCCAGCACCAGGGGCAGCTCGCGGACCAGTTCGTCCCGGCTGCGTGCGCTGGACACGTCCAGGGGCAGCACATGCAGGCGGCCGGGGTGCTCGCCGGCAAGGGTGTTCAATGCGGTGGCGCGGCCGGGGTGCCGGCAGGTCGCGACCACCCGGTCGCCGCGCGCCAGCAACTGGCGGACGAACTCCAGCCCCAGCCCGCGGCTGGCGCCTGTCACCAGGCACTGGAGATCTGCGTGGATCGGCTCCGGCATGGGTGCCTCCGGCGGGACGGCCCGGCCCGCATGGCTTGTGGCCTAGTGTAAAGGCCGGGGCCGCTGGGTAGGATCGGCGTTCATCTCTCGAGGAGCGTCACCATGACGGTAGCCCGTCGGCCGCGCACGGCCGCCCTAGTACTGGCCATCACCGCTTCGCTCGGCGTCGCCGCCCTGGCGCCTTCGCCGGCCCTGGCCGCCAAGGCCGCCGCGTCCACCGGCGGGCAGCTGGTCCCCTACGAGGAGTTCACCCTGCCCAACGGGCTGCGGGTGATCGTGCATACCGACCGCAAGGCGCCGATCGTCGCGGTGAACCTCTGGTACCACGTCGGCAGCAAGGACGAGCCGGCCGGCCGCAGCGGCTTCGCCCACCTGTTCGAACACCTGATGTTCAACGGCTCGGAGAATTACCGCGGCGAATTCTTCGAGCCTTTCGAGCTGGCCGGCGCCACCGACCAGAACGGCACCACCTGGCTCGACCGCACCAACTACTTCCAGAACGTGCCGACCACCGCGCTGGACATGGCGCTGTGGATGGAGTCCGACCGCATGGGCCACCTGCTTGGCGCGATCGACCAGAAGGTGCTCGACGAGCAGCGCGGCGTGGTCCAGAACGAGAAGCGCCAGGGCGAGAACCAGCCCTACGGCCAGGCGGACGACGAGATCTACCGCGCGCTGTACCCGAAGGGCCACCCGTACCACCACAGCACGATCGGCTCGATGAACGACCTCGACGCCGCGTCGTTGGAGGACGTGAAGAACTGGTTCCGCGCCTGGTACGGCCCGAACAACACGGTGCTGGTGCTGGCCGGCGACATCGACGTGGCCACGGCGAAGGAGAAGGTGTCGCGCTATTTCGGCGACATCCCGGCCGGCCCGACGATGCAGCGGGTGAAGGCGGGCCCGGTCGAGCGCGCCACCTCGCGGGCGACGATGACCGACAAGGTTCCGCAGGCGCGCATCCACCGTGCCTGGAGCGTGGCCGGCTACGGGGATGCCGACCTCGACCGGCTGATGCTGCTCGGCCAGGTGCTCGGCGGCAGCAAGAGCTCGCGCCTGGACCGTCGCCTGGTGCACGAGGACAAGCTGGTCGACAAGGTCAGCGCCTACGTGCAGCCGTTCGAGCTCGCCTCCACCTTCTACATCACCGCCGACGTGAAGCAGGGCGTGGACCCGGCCCGGGTCGAGGCCATCATCGACGAGGAACTGCGGAAGCTGCTGGCCGAGGGCCCGACCGCAGGCGAGCTCGAGCAGGCGCAGACCATGATCCGCGCCAGTTTCGTGCGCGGCGTGGAGCGCATCGGCGGCTTCGGCGGCAAGGCCGACGCGCTGGCCGAGTGCGCGGTGTACACGAAGGACCCGGGCTGCTTCCGCACCAGCCTGGACGTGATCGCCGACGCCACCGCCGGAGACCTGAGGAAGAGCGGCGCGCGCTGGCTGGGCGACGGGTCGCACACCCTGGTCGTGGTGCCGGGCGACCGTACCGTGCTCGAGGAGGAACCCTCGCCGACGCCTGCGCCGTTCGTGCCGGGCAAGCCCGAGGCGAAATACACGACCACCGCATCCACGGTCGATCGCAGCAAGGGCGTGCCGGTGCCGGGAAGCTTCCCGGACCTGAAGTTCCCGGCGCTCGAGCGGGCCACGCTGAGCAATGGCACCCGGGTGATCCTCGCCCGACGCGACGCGGTGCCGGTGGTGCAGTTCAGCTACGAGTTCAAGGGCGGCTTCGCCGCCGACCAGGGCCGCAAGCTGGGTACCTCCAGCTTCACCATGGGCATGCTCGACGAGGGCGCGGGCGACCTGGACGCGCTGGCCTTCGCCAACCGCGCCGAATCGCTGGGCGCGGTGTTCGCCGCCGGCGCCTCGCTGGACGGCGGCAATGCCTACCTGTCGGCGCTGAAGGAGAACCTGGACGCATCGCTCGGGCTTTACGCCGACATGCTGCGCCAGCCGCGCTTCGACCAGAAGGAGATCGACCGGGTGCGCGCGACCTGGATCGCCGGCATCAACCAGGAGAAGGCGCGCCCGAACGGCGCCGCGCTGCGCGTGCTGCCGCCGCTGCTGTACGGCAAGGACCATCCCTACGCGATCCCGTTCAGCGGCAGCGGCACGGAAGCGTCGATCGGTTCGCTGACCCGTGACGACCTCGTCGCGTTCCAGAAGCAGTGGGTGCGCCCGGACAACGCCACGCTCATCGTGGTCGGCGACACCACGCTGGAGGAAGTCGTGCCGCTGCTGGAGAAGCACTTCGGCGACTGGAAGCCCGGTGCGCCGGCCGTGGCCGCCGCCGCGCTGCCGGAGGTCAAGCGTCCGGCCAGGCCGGCCGTCTACCTGGTCGACCAGCCGGGCGCGGTGCAGGCCACGATCCTGGCGGGCCAGGTCGTGCCCTCGACCAAGGACGCGGGCGCCATCCGGTTCGACTTCGCCAACTCGGTGCTCGGCGGCGAGTTCACCTCGCGCCTGAACATGAACCTGCGCGAGGACAAGCACTGGGCGTACGGGGCCTACAGCAGCGCCCCGGGTGCGATCGGGCAGCGGCCGTGGATCAGCTTCGCGCCGGTGCAGATCGACAAGACCGCCGAGTCGCTCCGGGAGCTGGACCGCGAGATCCGCGAGTACGCCGGCGGCAAGGCGCCGCCGAAGGCCGAAGAGGTGGCCAAGATCCAGGCCAGCGAGATCCGCAGCCTGCCGGGCGCCTACGAGACCGGTCGCGCGGTGATGGGCACGATCGGCGGCATCGTCCGCTATGACCGTCCGGACGACTACGTGTTCAAGCGCAAGGACGAGATCGAGGCACTGACCGTGGACCAGGTGAAGCAGGCCGCAGCCACGCTCGATCCGGACAAGCTGGTCTGGGTCGTGGTCGGCGACCTCGAGCAGGTCGAGGCGCCGGTGCGCGCGCTGAACCTGGGCGAGGTCCGCGTGGTGGATGCCGACGGCAAGCCGGTGGCGTCGGCGAAGAAGTAGGTCCTTACAGGGGTGGCGGCTCCACGCCGCGCCGCCACCCCGATATCCACCCGCGCACCCTCGCGGTCCGCTCCCGTACCGTTCACGCGCCCGCGGTCACCCTTGCCCTCAGCGCCCCGCCACTGGACTCCTGCCCATGCTCCGACCCCTGACTGTCCTGCTGCTGCTCCTGCCGCTGTCCGCCTGCACCTGGGTGGCGATCAAGCCGGAGGCCAAGCAGGTCCGGGTCGTCGCCGCGGGCGGGGCGCCGGCCGGCTGCACCAAGCAGGGCGAGATCGAGGTGTCGGTCAAGCACAGCGTGGCCTTCTACGATCGCGACGCGGTGAAGGTGCGCGACGAGCTGGAGACCCTGGCCCGCAACGAGGCCGCCGCGCTGCCGGCGGACACCATCCAGCCGCTGGGCGATCCGGCGGGCGGAACCCAGCGGTTCTCGGCCTGGCGCTGCGGCGGCTGAACCCCCGCGGCGGCCACGCCATACGTAAAGGTGCGGTGAAGGCGGTCAGCCGGTAGAATCGGTGACCCTTTCGCCCCACGGGCGTGGATTGCCATGCTTTTCAAGAACGTCTCGATCGCGGGGCTGGCGCATGTCGATGCGCCGCATACCCTGACCTCGCAGGAAATCAACGCGCGGCTGAAGCCGACCCTGGACCGCCTCGGCATCCGGGTCGACGTGCTCGGCGACATCGCCGGCATCCACGCGCGGCGCCTGTGGGACCATGACGTGCAGGCGTCCGACGTGGCCACCCTGGCCGCCCGCAAGGCCCTGGCCGACGCCGGCGTCGGCGTGGACAAGGTCGGCCTGCTGGTCAACACCTCGGTCAGCCGCGACTACCTCGAGCCGTCCACCGCCTCGATCGTCTCGGGCAACCTCGGCGTGTCCGACGAGTGCATGACCTTCGACGTCGCCAACGCCTGCCTGGCCTTCATCAACGGCATGGACATCGCCGCGCGGATGCTCGAGCGCGGCGAGATCGACTACGCGCTGGTGGTGGATGGCGAGACCGCCAACCTGGTGTACGAGAAGACCCTGGAGCGGATGACGTCCCCGGACGTGACCGAACAGCAGTTCCGCGACGAGATGGCCGCGCTGACCCTGGGCTGCGGCGCCGCCGCGATGGTCCTGGCCCGCCGCGAGCTGGTGCCCGACGCGCCGCGCTACAAGGGCGGCGTGACCCGTTCGGCCACCGAGTTCAACCAGCTGTGCCGGGGCAACCTGGACCGCATGGTCACCGATACCCGCATGCTGCTGATCGAAGGCATCAAGCTGGCGACCAAGACCTTCGCCGCGGCCAAGGTCGCGCTGGGCTGGGCGGTGGACGAGCTGGACCAGTTCGTGATCCACCAGGTCAGCCGGCCGCATACCCAGGCCTTCATCAAGTCGCTGGGCGTGGATCCCAAGAAGGTCATGACCATCTTCGGCGAGCACGGCAACATCGGCCCGGCCTCGGTGCCGATCGTGCTGAGCAAGCTGAAGGAGCTCGGCCGCCTGAAGAAGGGCGACCGCATCGCCCTGCTCGGGATCGGTTCGGGCCTGAACTGCTCGATGGCCGAGGTGGAGTGGTAGCCGCCGCCTCCGGCGGCTGACGCGAAGGGCCGGCCTGTCCGGCCCTTTTCTTTTCGCGGGTGCGGTACGGCGCTGTTTCCGGTCCGCACGGGATGCCGGGTCCGCTTCAGTGGGCGGCGGGGCTCACTCCGTCCCGCAGCACTTCTTGTACTTCTTCCCGCTGCCGCAGGGGCAGGGATCGTTGCGGCCCGGGCCTTCTTCGCGGCGGATCGGCGTGCGCGGCGTCAGTGCCTCGACGTGGTGGTGGTTGAGGTCGGCCAGCATGCCCGGCAGGTCCATCACGATCCCGAGCCGGTCGCGATAGCCGAGCGGCGTGGGCGCCTTCGCCGGATCCTCGGCGACCTCGCCGGTGACCAGGCGTTCGAGCAGGTCGAAGATCTCCTCGATCCATTCGTTCTCGTCCAGCCACTGGTCCCATCCGGCTTCGCGCAGGCCCACGCCCTCGAAGAAGCCGAGCGCCCATTCGCGGCCGACGTCCAGTTCGTCCTCGCCCAGCGCATCCTCGCCCTGCTCCGGGTCCTCCGGCAGCCACATCAGCGGCATCAGGTGGTCGGGCAGGTCTTCCTCGCCGCGGCGCGCGCGCGCGGCGCACATGTTCCAGTGGCCGAGCAGCAGGGTCTGCACGTCCTGCGCCTCGCTGGCGCTGCCCCAGTTCGGCTCCTTGCCGCCCCACACGACCGGTTGCCACTCCTCCGGCGGCACGGGCGACGGCGCCACCACCAGCGCCGACAGGAAGCCGTCCAGCGCCTCCAGGTTGAAGCCGCGGAACGGAACGGCGCGTTGTTCGAGCAGCGCGGAAAGCCGTTCGATCTGCGCGTCGTCGAGGTAGGGCGGGGGCGTGGCCATGGCGGGCGTGGAGCGGGAAGGGGCGTGCATGGTAGTCCCTGCGGGGCGCCAAGGGGCCGGAATCCGCTCCCGGATCGCCGGCCGGCGGGGGCGCGCGCTGGCCTACAATGCGCGGTTTCCGCGCAAACCGGCTGCCCCGTGTCCCAGTTCCCCGGCTATCCCGCCCATCCGAAGCGCTTCGAGGTCCGTCCCGGCATCTCGATGTCCTACCTGGACGAGGGCCCGCGCGATGGCGACATCGTGGTCGCCCTGCACGGCAATCCGTCGTGGAGCTACTACTGGCGCACGCTGGTGCCCGGGCTCGCCGACCGCTACCGCGTGATCGTGCCGGACCATGTCGGCATGGGCCTGTCCGACAAGCCCGACGACTACCTCGCCTCCTCGCCGCGCTACGACTACACGCTGCAGTCGCGGGTGGACGACCTGGAGGCGCTGCTGCGCCATGCCGGCGTCGACGACGCCACGCCGGTCACGCTGGCCGTGCACGACTGGGGCGGCATGATCGGCTTCGGCTGGGCGCTCGCGCACGCCGCGCAGGTCAAGCGGCTGGTGGTCCTCAACACCGCCGCGTTCCCGATGCCGGCCGACAAGGCCATGCCGTGGCAGATCGCGCTGGGCCGCGACTACTTCGTCGGCGAGATGGTGGTGCGCGGGTTCAATGCGTTCTCCGCCGGCGCGTCGTGGCTGGGCGTGGAGCGGAGGATGCCGGCGGACGTGCGCCGCGCCTACGTGGCCCCGTACGACTCGTGGAAGCACCGCATCGCCACGATCCGCTTCATGCAGGACATCCCGCTGTCGCCGAAGGACGCGGCATGGCCGCTGCTGGAGGCGGCCGGCAGGGCGCTGCCGTCCTTCGCCGACCGCCCGGCATTCATCGGCTGGGGCCTGAAGGACTTCGTGTTCGACCACCACTTCCTCGCCCGCTTCCGTGCCGACCTGCCGGATGCCGAGGTCCACGCGTTCGAGGATGCCGGCCACTACGTGCTGGAGGACAAGCACGAGTTGCTGGTGCCGGCGATCCGCCGCTTCCTCGATACCCACCCGCTCTAGCGGAGGGCCGGCGCCGCCGCGGGGGCTGCTCGCCCGCGGCCAGAACCGCCGGCGCGGTCCCGCCGCCGAACAGGTGTTCGCGGATGGGGCGGCGTGGAAGCCGCCGGCCTGGAGCACGAGGCCGGAGCGGCGGTCGCCCAGGTGCTGCTGGCCCGGGCCGACGTGATGCGTGTGATGGAGCCACCGCAGTGCCGGGTGCGGGCGCCGCGCCTCGGCGCGCACCTGGGCCACCTGCGCATGCCAGCGCCGGCGTGCCCGGCCGCCATCGCTCCAGGGCGCCCTGCGGGTCGACCGCCGGTCGTGCCGCCGCGCCTGCGACGGCGCCGGGGCTCAGGCCGCCGGCAGGGGATTGCGCTCGGCGTCGGCGACGCCGGCCCAGTCGGCTTCGGTCAGTGCGTGCAGGCCATGCGCCAGCCGCGACTTGTCGCATTGGGGACTGCGTTCGCCGAACTCCAGCGAGGCCGGCACCGCGGCGCAGACCGACGGCCGGCGGTCGTGGATGGTGCAGCGGCTGTAGCGGCCGATGTCGGCATCCAGGGCGATGCAGCGCGGCTTGGACTGCGAGGTGCCGCGCATGACCCGCTCGTGGCTGCGCAGGCTGTCGGTCAGCTCGACCGGCACCCGTCCGCCCAGCGAAGGATCCGCCTCGCTCCAGTGGAAGCTGACGCGGAAGAAGGCGCAGCAGGCGCCGCAGGACAGGCAGGGGTGGGCCATGGAAGCCGGGCCTTGCGCGGCGATCGTGAGGAGGGGGCGCGGCATTCTGCCGCAACCGCCACGCCGCGCAAGCGCGCCCGCTTCAGCTTCGTGCAGGGGCGGGCGCGTGCGTGGGATGGGCGATAATCGGCCGATGACGCAACCCGACCTTGCCACGGCGCCGCCGCGGCTGGCCTGCAACATCGCCGCGGCGCTGCCGCGGCTGGCCGCCGAACGTCCCGACCAGCCCGCGATCCGCTGCCCCGGCGGCCGCGCCGCGGGCGGCGGCCTGGCCCGTTACGACGTCGTCCTCGACTACCGCGCGCTGGATGCGCGCAGCGACGCGATCGCCGCCGGCCTGGCCCGCCACGGGATCGGCCGCGGCATGCGCACCGTGGTGATGGTGCGGCCCTCGCCCGAATTCTTCCTGCTGATGTTCGCGCTGTTCAAGGCCGGGGCGGTGCCGGTGCTGGTCGACCCGGGCATCGACCGGCGCGCGCTGAAGCAGTGCCTGGACGAGGCGCAGGCCGAGGCCTTCATCGGCATCCCGCTCGCGCACCTGGCGCGGCGCGTGCTGGGCTGGGCCGGGTCGGCGCGGCACCTGGTGACCGTCGGGCGCCGCTGGGGCTGGGGCGGGACCACGCTGGCGCGGGTCGAACGCGACGGTGCGAAGGCCGGACCCCAGCTGGCCGACACCGCACCGGACGACGTGGCCGCGATCCTGTTCACCAGCGGCTCGACCGGCGTGCCCAAGGGCGTGGTCTACCGCCACCGCCACTTCGTCGCCCAGGTCGGGATGATGCGCGAGGCGTTCGGCATCGAGCCCGGTGGCGTGGACCTGCCGACCTTTCCGCCGTTCGCGCTGTTCGATCCTGCGCTGGGCCTGACCTCGGTGATCCCGGACATGGATCCGACCCGCCCGGCGCGGGCCAACCCGGAGCGCCTGCACGACGCGATCCGCCGCTTCGGCGTCAGCCAGCTGTTCGGCTCGCCGGCGCTGATGCGGGTGCTGGCCGACCACGGCCGGCCGCTGCCGACGCTGCGCCGGGTGACCTCGGCCGGTGCGCCGGTGCCGCCGGAGGTGGTCGAGAAGATCCGCACGCTGCTGCCCGACGAGGCCCAGTTCTGGACGCCCTATGGCGCCACCGAATGCCTGCCGGTGGCGGTGATCGAAGGCCGCGAACTGCAGGGCACGCGCGCGGCGACCGAAGCCGGCGCCGGCACCTGCGTCGGCCGGCCGGTGCCGCCGAACGAGGTCCGGATCATCGCCATCGACGACGCGCCGGTCGCCGACTGGTCGGGCGTGCGCATCCTGGCGCCGGGCGAGGTCGGCGAGATCACCGTCGCCGGCCCCACCGCCACCGACAGCTATTTCAACCGCGACGCCGCCACCCGCGCGGCGAAGATCCGCGAGGCGCTGGCCGGCGGCGGCGAGCGCGTCGTGCACCGGATGGGCGATGTCGGCTATTTCGACGCGCAGGGCCGGCTGTGGTTCTGCGGCCGCAAGACCCATCGCGTGGAGGCCGCCGACGGGCCGCTCTACACCGAACAGGTCGAACCGGTGTTCAACGTGCACCCGCAGGTGCGCCGCACCGCGCTGGTCGGCGTCGGCGCGCACGGCGCGCAGCGCCCGGTGCTGTGCGTGGAGCTGGCCGAAGGCATCCATGCCGGCGAGTTCGCGCGCATCGAAGGCGAACTGCGCGCGATCGGCGCCGGCCACGCGCACACCGCGCGGGTGGCCACGTTCCTGCCGCACCCGGGGTTCCCGGTCGACATCCGCCACAACGCCAAGATCGGCCGCGAGACGCTGGCCGGCTGGGCCGCCACCCGCCTTGGAGCGAATGCATGAAGATCCTGGTCACCGGCGGCGCCGGTTTCCTCGGCCAGGCGCTGTGCCGCGGCCTGCGCGAACGCGGGCACGAGGTGGTCAGCTTCCAGCGCAGCCATTCGCCGGCGCTGGCGGCGCTGGGGGTCGGCCAGGTGCGCGGCGACCTTGCCGACGCGAACGCCGTGGCGCACGCGGCGGCCGGCGTCGACGCGGTCTTCCACAACGCCGCCAAGGCCGGTGCGTGGGGCAGCTACGACAGCTACTTCCAGGCCAATGTCGTCGGCACCCGCAACGTGCTGGCCGCGTGCCGCGGCCACGGCATCGGCCGGCTGGTCTACACCTCCACGCCGAGCGTGACCCACCGCGCGACCCATCCGGTGGAAGGACTCGGCGCCGACGAGGTGCCGTACGGCGAGGACTTCCAGGCGCCCTACGCGGCGACCAAGGCGATCGCCGAACAGGAGGTGCTGGCCGCCAACGATCCGGCGCTGGCCGTGGTCGCGTTGCGGCCACGGCTGATCTGGGGCCCGGGCGACGCGCAGATCCTGCCGCGGCTGGTGGAGCGCTCGCGCGCCGGCCGCCTGCGCATCGTCGGCAGCGGCCGGAACCTGGTCGACACCACCTACATCGACAACGCGGCGCAGGCCCACTTCGACGCGTTCGAGCACCTGCGGCCCGGCGCGGCGTGCGCGGGCAAGGCGTACTTCATTTCCAACGGCCAACCCAGGCCGATGGGCGAACTGCTCAACGCGCTGCTGGCCGCCGCCGGCGCCCCGCCGGTGGACAGGCACCTGTCCTTCAAGGCCGCCTACCGCATCGGCGTGGTCTGCGAGCGCCTGTGGCCGTTGCTGCGCCTGGGCGGCGAACCCCCCATGACCCGCTTCCTCGCCGAGCAGCTGAGCACGCCGCACTGGTACAGCATGGAACCTGCGCGCCGCGATTTCGGGTACGTGCCGCAGGTGTCCTTTGACGAGGGGCTCACAAGGCTGAAGGCCGCATGGCAGCCGGCGGCGGCCATCACCTGATCACCACCGCCCGGTCCGCACTATCCCCCGCAACCGCCCGGAGTGGCGCTCACCGAGGGATGCCCCGATGCTTCATTACGCCGTCGTCTTCTTCGTCATCGCCGTCATCGCCGCGCTGCTGGGTTTCAGCGGCATCGCCGGCGCCGCCACCAACATCGCCTGGATCCTGTTCGTCGTGTTCCTGATCCTGGGCGCCGTTTCGCTGCTGCGCGGCCGCAAGGTCTAGCAGCGCCCGCACGGAGGGAGCTCGCCGCCCGGGCCGTGACCGTACCGGCGCGCGGCAGGCAGGGATGCCGGATGACGGGCGGGGCCTTGGGCCCCGCCCGTCTTTTTTTCTGCGGGGCGTCGGCACCGCGGCGGCGGGGCGTCGATGCCTTGCCGGTAGAATGGCGGCCATGCCGACGCCCCTCGATGCCCTCAAGCCGCTGGCCGGACGCGCCCTGGAAGTGGCGCTCAACCGCGCCGTGGCGCTGGACCCGGACACCCGCGACGCGCTCGCGGCGCTGGACGGGCGCCGCATTTCGCTGGCGCTGCAATCGCCGCCGCTGGCCCTGGAGATCGGCGTGCACCGCGGTTACCTGCAGGTCGGCCCGCCGTTGCGCGAGGCGGACCTGGCGGTGCGCGGAACCGTGGGCGGACTGCTCGGGCAGTTGCCCTTCTTCTCCGGCGCCCGTCCCGGCGGCCGGCTGCATGTGTCCGGCGATGCCGAGCTGGCCCAGCGCCTGCAGCGGCTGGCGGCCGGGTTCGACCCNTGCCCTTCTTCTCCGGCGCCCGTCCCGGCGGCCGGCTGCATGTGTCCGGCGATGCCGAGCTGGCCCAGCGCCTGCAGCGGCTGGCGGCCGGGTTCGACCCGGACTGGCAGCAGCCGTTCGTCGCCGCCTTCGGCGAGATCGTCGGCGTGCAGGTCGCCAGCGCGGCGGCCGCGGCGTTGCGCGGCGCGAAGCGGACCGCCGAAGGCCTGGCCCGATCCGGGGCCGAATACCTCACCGAGGAAAGCCGCGACGTGGTCGCGCGCGCCGAGCTGGCGGCGTTCAACGACGACGTCGATGCGTTGCGCGACGACGTCGAGCGCATCGCCGCGCGCATCGCCCGCCTGCCGCGCGTGGAGGTGGCCCGGTGAGGGCCGCGCTGCGCGCCTGGCGGATCGGCCGGGTGGTCCTGCGCTACCGCCTGGATGAACTGCTCGACGACACCCCGGCGGAGCGTTGGCTGAGGCTGGGCAAGCCGTTCGCGCCGCGCGCGCCCGCCGCGATCGCGAACCTGCCGCGCGGCGCGCGCCTGCGCCTGGCGCTGCAGGAGCTCGGGCCGATCTTCGTCAAGTTCGGGCAGATCCTCTCGACCCGCCGCGACCTGCTGCCGCCGGACATCGCCGAGGAACTGGCGCTGCTGCAGGACCAGGTGGCCCCGTTCGACGGCGACGCCGCGCGCGCGATCGTCGAGCAGGCGCTGGGCCAGCCGGTCAGCACCGCCTTCGCGCGCTTCGACACCGTGCCGCTGGCCTCCGCGTCGATCGCGCAGGTCCATGCCGCGCGCCTGCACGGCGGCCGCGAGGTGGTGGTCAAGGTGCTGCGGCCGCGCATCGAGAAGCAGATCGCCGCCGACATCGCCCTGCTCAAGTCGCTGGCGGCGCTGGTCGACCGCACCCATCCCAACGCCGACAAGATCCGGCCGCAGGCGGTGGTGGCCGAGATCGAGACCACGCTGGCGGCCGAGCTGGACCTGCAGCGCGAGGGCGCCAATGCCAGCGTGATGCGCCGCCTGTGGGCCGGTTCGCCCGACCTGTACGTGCCGGAGGTGGTCTGGAGCCACACCGCCGAGCGCGCGCTGACCATGGAGCGGGTCAGCGGCATTCCGTCCGATGACGTCGCCGCGCTGGACGCGGCCGGCATCGACCGGCGCGTGCTGGCGGAGAAGGGCGTGCGCGTGTTCTACACCCAGGTGTTCCGCGACAACTTCTTCCACGCCGACGCGCACGCCGGCAACATCTGGGTCGATGACGACCCGGCGCGCCGGCTCGATCCGCGCTTCGTGGTGCTGGACTTCGGCATCGTCGGCCAGCTCTCGGCGCAGGACCAGTACTACCTGGCCGAGAACTTCATGGCCATCTTCCACAAGGACTACCGGCGCATCGCCGAGCTGCACGTGGAGGCCGGCTGGATGCCGGCGACCGTGCGCATCGACGAGCTGGAGGCCGCCGCGCGCGCGGTGTGCGAGCCGTACTTCACCCGGCCGCTGAGCGAGATCTCGCTGGCCGAGGTGCTGGCCAAGCTGTTCCGCACCGCGCAGCGCTACGAGCTGACCCTGCAGCCTCAGCTGATCCTGCTGCAGAAGACCCTGCTCAACATCGAGGGCGTCGGCCGCCAGCTCGACCCCAGGCTGGACATCTGGGCGGTGGCGCAGCCGGTGCTCGAGCGGATCCTGCGCGAGCGCTACAGCCCGCGCCGGCTGATGCGCGAGTTCCGCAAGCGCGCGCCGGAACTGATGACCCGCGCCCCGGAGATGCCGCGGCTGCTGCACGCCTGGCTGGAACAGCAGGTCGAAGGCCGGCACGAGATGGGCATCCGCTCGCAGGAGCTGGCCGAGGTCGCTCGCACGCTGCAGACGATGCAGCGGCGCTCGGTGGCCGCCATCCTCGGCAGCGGGCTGCTGGTGGTGGCCGCGGTGCTGTATGCGCTGGAGGCCGGTGGGCCGCGCCTGTTCGGCGTGCCGCTGTCGGCCTGGATCGCGGGCCTCGGCGGCCTCTGGGCGATCCTGGCGGCGCTGCCGCGGCGGTAGCCGCGACGCCTCGTGGCGGGCGGCCTCGCCGCGCCCGCCACGACCCAGGTTCGCGCGCGGTCAGCCGCCGGGCGGCGTGGCGGCCGCCGGCGCAGGCGCGTTCGCCGCGGCGGCGAAGTCGCCCGCCACGAACACGCTCAGTTTCGCGGGATCCAGGTGCTTGCGGATCGCGGCATTGACCTGGTCCACCGTCAGCGCGCGGTACCGGGCATCGAGGTCCGCGGTGAACTGCATCGTGCGGCCGAAGAACAGCTGGTCCTGCAGCATGCCGGCGACCTGGCCGTCGTCCGCGCGTCCCTGCTCGCGTTCGGTCAGCAGCCCGGACACCGCATCCTGCAGTTCGGCGGGGGTGACGCCGCCGGTGGCCAGCCTGGCCATTTCCTCGCGCACCGCGGCCTCGACCCGGTCCATGTTCTGCGGCGCGGCGATGGCCTGGATGCTGAAGCTGCCGGCATCGTCCTGGCCGCCGAGGCTGTCGTCGGCGTGGATGGCGCTGCCCACGCCGTAGCTCAGGCCTTCCTTCTGGCGGATGCGGTCGCCCAGTCGCGACTTCAGCGCGCCGCCGCCGAAGATGCGGTTGGCGACGACCAGCGCGGGGTAGTCCGGGTCGGTGACGCGCACGGCGACGTTGTGGCGCGCCAGCAGCACCGCGTTCGGCTTGTCCGGCGCCGGCAGGCGCTCCACCGCCGCGGACACGGCCTGGAATCGCGTGGAGATGGGCCGGTACGCGTGCGATGTCGTCCAGCCGGTGAACAGCGTCTGGAGCTGGCTGCGCACCGCCGCCGGGTCGAAGTCGCCCACGATCGCCACCTCGCCCTGCGCGGTCCCGTAGAAGTCGCGATGGAAGGCGACCAGGTCATCGCGCTGCAGCGCGCGCAGGCGCGCGAGCGATTCGTCCAGCGTTTCCACATGCAGCGGGTGTCCGGCCGGCCACGGGTCGAAATGCAGCGCCAGCGCCTGCGAGGCGATGCTGGCCGGCTCCCTGCGCGAGGCCTCCATCCCGGTGATCGCCTGCAGCTTCAGTTGCTCGAATTCGTCCTGCGGGAAGGCCGGCTCGCGCAGCAGCGAGGCCATCAGCGCCAGCGCTTCGGGCAACTGCGCGCGGCGCGTCGTCAGGGCCAGGTTGGCGCCCTGCAGTCCACCGGACACCCCGCCCTGGGTCTGCAACGCCTCCAGCTTCTGGTCGATCTGCACGCGGCTCAGCGCCTTCGATCCGCGCATCAGCATCGCCCCGGTCATCCCGGCCGCGGTATCGCGGCCGGTGAGCGAGGCGACGTCGCCGAAGCGGAACGTGCCGCTGACCACCACGGTCCCACCGCGGGTGCGCTTGGGCAGCAGTGCCACCTTCAGCCCGTCACCGAGGGTGAAGCGCTCGGTGCGCGATTCGATGTTGGCCGGGCTGGGGTCGAAGTGCTCGCCCGCGTCCACCGCCGCACGGCCGGTGTAGCCGGCGACCACGCTGGCCGCGGCGGGCGCGACCGGGACGTCCACCCGGTCCGGCGCGTCGGTCGGCACGAAGCGGCCCAGCGTCCGGTTGCTCGCGCGAAGGTACTGCGCGGCGACGCGGTTGACGTCGGCGGCGGTGACCTTCGCGATCGCGTCGCGGCTGGTGAACAGCAGGCGCCAGTCGCCGGCGGCGACGAACTCGGACAGGCCCATGCCGACCGCGTTGACGTCGGTGAAGTACAGGTCGTACGCGTTGGCGATGCGCTGCTGCGCCTGCGCCACCTCCTCGTCGGTGACCGGCGCCTTGGCCAGCTGTTCGAGCTGGGCGAGCAGCACGTCCTCCATCTTCGCCGCGTCGCCGCTGCGCGGCTGCACCGCCACGGCGGTGAACAGGCCCGCATCGGCGAGGCCTTCGGCGCTCGCGCCCGCCCCGGCGGCGATGCGGGGCTCGACCAGCGCGCGGTGCAGGCGCCCGCCCGGGGTGTGGCCGAGGACGTTGCCGAGCACCGCCAGCGCCGCGTTGTCGGCATGGGTGCGCGCCGGGATGTGGTACGCCGCGGCGACCAGGTTCAGGTCGCCGGTGCGGCGCACGGTCACCACCCGCTCGCCGTCCTGTGCCGGCTCGCGCGTGGGGGCGCGTGGCAGCGCGGTTTCCGGGTTCCTGGATTTGCCGAACGCGGCCTGCACCTTGGCCAGGGTGTCGGCCGGGTCGATGCGGCCGGCGATCACCAGGGTCGCGTTGTCGGGCCGGTACCAGGTCCGGTAGAAGGCCTGCAGCTGGCCGATTTGCAGCCCTTCGACGTCCGAGCGCGCGCCGATGGTGGAGTGCCCGTAGTTGTGCCAGAGGAAGGCGGTCGAGCGCAGCCGCTGCATCAGCACGCCGACCGGGTTGTTCTCGCCGGCCTCGAGTTCGTTGCGGACCACGGTCATCTCGCTGTCGAGGTCGGCCTTGGCCACGCGCGAGTGCAGCATGCGGTCCGCCTCCATGCCCAGCACCCATGCGAGGGTGTCCGGGTTGGCCGGGAAGGACGCGAAATAGTTGGTCCGGTCCAGCGAGGTGGTGGCGTTGAACTCGATGCCGCGGCGCTTCATTTCGCCGCTGATGTCGTCATGGGTCGGCGTACCCTTGAACAGCAGGTGCTCGAGCAGGTGGGCCATGCCGGTCTGGCCGTAGTTCTCGTGCACCGAGCCGACGCCGTAGGTCAGGTTGACCGTGACCGTGGGCTTGGTCGGGTCCGGGAACAGCAGCACGCGCAGGCCGTTGGCCAGGGTGAACTCGCTGATGCCCTCGATGCTGGGGCCGGCGGCCACGCCCTTGGGCAGGGCGGTCGCGGCGGGTGCTGCGCCGGGCAGCGCGAGGGCCAGCGCCAGGGCGAATGCGAGAATGGGCTTTCCGGGGATCATCCGTGGTCTCCAGTGCAAGGATGCCGGCGAACGCCGGCGCTTCGAGTGTCGCAGATGCCGCGCGTCCCCGCAGCGGCGCCGGAGGATGCATGCGGTTGCAGGTGCTGTACGAGGATGCGTGGCTGGCGGTGGTCGACAAGCCGGCCGGGTTGATGGTGCACGACAGCGTGCTGGCCGCCGACGAGACCGACTTCGCCGCCGACCGCCTGCGCGCGCAGTTCGGCCGGCCGATCCACCTGGTGCACCGCCTGGACCGGGCGACCAGCGGCTGCCTGCTGCTGGCCTTCGACCGGGACAGCGCCTCGGCGCTGGGCAAGGCGGTGATGGCCCAGCAGCTGGACAAGCGCTACCTGGCCGTCTGCCGGGGCTGGCCGGAGGAGGCGTTCGAGATCGACCACCCGCTGGACGGCGGCCCGGGCAAGCCGCAGAAGAAGCCGGCGGTGACGCGGTTCCGCCGCCTGGCGACCGGCGAGCTGGACGAGCCGTCGGCCGGTTTCGCCACCTCGCGCTACGCGCTGCTGGAATGCGAGCCGCTGACCGGCCGTTTCCGCCAGATCCGCCGCCACCTCAAGCACGCCTCGCACCACATGATCGGCGACACCAGCCACGGCGACGGCCGCCACAACCGCGCGTTCCGCATGCGCGGCGTGCACCGGATGCTGCTGCATGCCTGGCAGCTGGGCTTCCCGCATCCGCGGACGGGGGCGCCGACGCGGGTGGAGGCCCCGGTCGAGGGCGAGTTCCTCAGGGCGATGGCGTTGTTCGGCTGGACCCTGCCGGTCCGCTGAGCAGCGGCCCGCGCTGCTGCACCGCACACAGCGACGCGACGAGGGGCTCCCGTACAATCGCCGCCCATGTCCACCGACGTCGTCACCATCAGCCCGGAGCTGGCGATCCCCGAAGCGGAGATCGTCGAGCGTTTCGTGCGCGCCAGCGGCGCCGGCGGCCAGAACGTCAACAAGGTGTCCAGCGCGGTGGAGCTGCGTTTCGACATCGCCGGCTCGCCGTCGCTGCCCGAGCCGTTGCGCGCGCGCCTGCTGGCCCGCCGCGACCGCCGCCTGACCGATGCCGGCGTGCTGGTGATCGATGCGCAGCGCTTCCGCACCCAGGACCGCAACCGGCAGGACGCACGCGAGCGGCTCGCCGCGTTCATCGCCGCCGGACTGTCGGTGCCCAAGCGCCGGATCGAGACCAAGCCGACCCGTGCGGCCAAGCAGCGCCGGCTCGACGGCAAGCGCGAACGCGGCGAGATCAAGCGCGCGCGCACCACCCGCAGCTGGGACTGAGCATGGCCACCGTTCCGCCGCTGCTGCCGGCCATCCCGCCGAACATGCCGCAGGTGCCGGCCTCGCGGCGTTTCTCGCGCTGGCTCGGCCGCACGATCCTGCGGCTGGGCGGCTGGCGCGTCACCGGGACGTTCCCCGACGTGCCGCGGCTGGTGCTGATCGCCGCGCCGCATTCGTCCAACTGGGACGGCATCTGGGGCATGGCCGCGAAGATGGCGCTGGGGTTCGACGCGCGCATCCTCGGCAAGGATTCGCTGTTCTGGTGGCCGCTGTCGGTGGTGCTGCGCAACCTGGGCGTGATCCCGCTGGACCGCAGCAAGCCGCAGGGCGTGGTCGGGCAGAGCATCGAGCTGATCCGGGGTTCGCCGAAGCTGTGGTTCGCGCTGGCCCCGGAGGGCACGCGCAAGCCGGTCCAGCAGTGGAAGTCCGGCTTCCTGAAGATCGCCCACGGCGCCGGCGTGCCGGTGCTGATGGCCTACTTCCACTACCCCGAGAAGGTCATCGGGATCGGCCCGCTGTTCCACACCAGCGGCGACCTGGCGGCCGACATGGCCGCGATCCGCGAGTGGTACCGGCCCTGGCAGGGCAGGAACCGCGGCACGGGATAGGGGCGGACGATGGCGGTCGCCCTGGTCTGGTTCCGCGACGACCTGCGCCTGGACGACCATCCGGCGCTGCGCGCCGCGCTGGAGCGCGGCTGGCTGCCGGTGCCGGTGTACATCCACGCGCCGGACGAGGAGGGCGCATGGGCGCCGGGGGCCGCGTCCGACGCCTGGCGCCGGCGCTCGCTGGCCGCGCTGGCGGCCGCGCTGGAGGCACGCGGCTCGCGCCTGCTGGTCCTGCACGGGCACAGCCTGCCGATGCTGCAGGCCACCGCCGCCCTCACCGGGGCCGAAGCGGTGCTGTGGACGCGGCGTTACGAGCCGGCCGTCGAACAGCGCGATGCGAAGATCAAGCGCACGCTGCGCGCGGCCGGGCTGCACGCGGAAAGCTTCAACGGCTCGCTGCTGTTCGAGCCGTGGGAGGTGGCGACCAGGCAGGGCGACCCGTACCGGGTGTTCACCCCGTTCTGGCGCACGGCGCGGGGGCAGTGGCGCACGCCGAAGACCTGGGACGCGCCGGCGCGGCTGCCCTCGCCGGACGAAGCGGGGACGCCGCACGGCGCGGCGCTGGACGACCTGCTGCCGGCGCCACGCCCGGCATGGGACGCCGGCTTCTGGCAGCGCTTCACGCCGGGCGAGGCGGGGGCCCGCGAGGCGCTCGCCGGGTTCACCGCGCGCGTGCTCGACGGCTATGCCGCCACGCGCGACATGGCCGCCTCGCCAGGCACGTCGCGGCTGTCGCCGCACCTGCACTTCGGCGAGGTATCGGTGCAGCGCGTGGCCGCGGCCGTGCTCGACGCCGGCGACGGCATCGCCGCCGACGATCGCGACCGTTTCCTCGCCGAGCTGGGCTGGCGCGAGTTCGCCCACCACGTGCTGCACCACCATCCGCACGTGCCGGACCGCAACCTCGATGCCCGTTTCGAGGATTTCCGCTGGGCCAGGCCGACCCCTGCCCGCCTCGAGGCCTGGCGGCACGGCCGCACCGGCGTGCCGATCGTCGATGCCGGCATGCGCGAGCTCTGGCACACCGGCTGGATGCACAACCGCGTGCGCATGGTCGTGGCCAGCTGGCTGACCAAGCACCTGCGCCTGCACTGGGAGCACGGCGCGCGCTGGTTCTGGGACACGCTGGTCGACGCCGACCTGGCCAACAACACCCAGGGCTGGCAGTGGAGCGCCGGCACCGGCGCCGACGCGGCGCCGTACTTCCGCGTGTTCAATCCCGTCAGCCAGGCGCGCAGGTTCGATCCGGACGGGGCCTACATCGCGCGCTGGGTGCCCGAGCTGGCCGCGCTGCCGCTGCCGGCGCGGTGGGCGCCGTGGGAACACCCGGACCTGCTGCGCCGGCACGCCCCCGGCTATCCGCGCACGCCGCAGGTCGGCCTGGCCGAAGGCCGGCAGGCGGCGCTGGATGCCTTCGCCGCGCTCAGGCGCGCGCGCTGACGCGCGCCGGGCGCGTCACGGCGGCGTGACGTGCGCCGCGTAGCATCGGATCCCTTCCGTCCGCCCTGCGAGGTCACGCCATGCGCCGTTCCCCCCTCACCCTGCTCGCGTCCGCACTCCTGCTCGCCAGTGCCGCCGCCTCGGCGCAGGCGCCCGCGGCCGCGGACCGCCCCTTCGATACGGTCGAGATGGCGCGGTTCGACGAACCGTGGGCGATGACGTTCCTGCCCGATGGCCGCCTGCTGGTCACCGAGAAGGCCGGGCGCCTCTGGGTGCAGGACGTGGCCAGCGGCAAGCGCACCCGCATCGCGCACGTCCCCGAGGTCGTGCACGCCGGGCAGGGCGGCTTCGGTGACGTGGTGCTGCATCCGCAGTTCGCGCAGAACGGCTGGGTCTACCTCAGCTATGCCGAAGCCGGCGAAGGCAACACTTCCGGGGCCGCGGTGGCGCGCGCCAGGCTGGACCTGGAGGCCAACGAGCTCGACGACCTGCAGGTGATCTGGCGGCAGGTGCCGAAGGTCGCGGGCAACGGCCACTACGGCCACCGCCTCGCGTTCGGCAGCGATGGCCTGCTGTGGATCACCTCCAGCGAACGGCAGAAGTTCGATCCGGCGCAGGACATGGATTCCAACCTCGGCAAGATCGTGCGCCTGCGCGACGATGGCAGCGTGCCGGAGGGCAATCCGTTCGCCGGACAGGGCAAGGTCAGCGAGCAGGTCTGGTCGCTGGGCCACCGCAACATGCTCGGCATCGCCTTCGACGCCGATGGCCGGCTGTGGGTGCACGAAATGGGGCCCAAGGGCGGCGACGAGCTGAACCTGATCGAGAAGGGCGCCAACTACGGTTATCCGATCGTCTCCAACGGCGACCACTACGACGGCAAGCCGATTCCCGACCACGACACCCAGCCGCAGTACCGCGCGCCAGTGGTCACCTGGACGCCGGTGATCTCGCCGGCCGGTTTCGTCATCTACAGCGGCGACCGCTACCCGGGCTGGAAGGGCAGTGGCCTGATCGGCGGCCTGTCGTCGCAGAGCCTGGTGCGGGTGGCCTTCGACGGCGATCGTGCGCGCGAGGCCGAGCGCTTCGACATGGGCACGCGCATCCGCGAGGTCGAACAGGGGCCGGACGGCACGGTCTGGCTGCTCGAGGACGGCGGCAAGGGCGCGCAGGGGCGGCTGTACCGGCTGGATCCGCGCAAGCGCTGAGCCGGTCGCGGCTTGCCGGGGCCGCCGCGACCCGGCAGCATCGGCCGGCAGCGCGGCGTGCCCGCCCGCTCCGCCCCTTGAGCGCGCGGGCCGCGGACGCGCGACTTCCGATCGCGCCCCCGCCTGGGAGATCCCGTTGCAACCGCATGCCCTCGAACTCGCCCTGCGCACGCATTCCGGCCACTTCCTCTGCGAGCGGATCCATGCGGGCGGAGGGACGCGGGAGGTTCCGTTCCACCATGAGGTCGCGCCGCCGGTGCCGCCCGGGCTGCCGCCGGTCGCCGGCCGGGTGGACGAGTTCTACCGCCATTTCGGCAGCGTGACGCTGTACCACGATGCGGCGAGTGGCGACGCTGGGCGGTTCATCGCGCCGGTGGCGGCCTGGCCGGCGCTTCGCGAAGGCTTCGGGGCATGGATCGCGGCACTGGGCGACGACGAAGACGGGCTGCGGCCGGCCTGGCTCGGCTCGGCGCTGGTCGTCGGCGAGGTGCCGGGTTCCGGCAACTACATCCTGGTGGCGACGGAGGGTGACCGGGCCGGCCATGTGTTCGAGTTCGACCACGATGGCTTCGAGTTCCGCGCGCGTGCGCCCGACCTGTTCGCGTACGTGGCGGCGTGGCTGCGGCCGGACGACGCGATGCTGGTCGACATGGCGTCGCACATGCGCTTCGCCGGCGACGATCCCGCCGTCCAGTGGTGGATCCGCGAGCTCCACGACGGCGATGGCCTGCGCGCCTCGACGTCCGCCGGCTGAACCTGCACCAGGGAGGAGGTTGACCATGGAAAGCAACCCGCGCGCGCACGGCATCCGCCAGGTCGCGATCACCGTCGCCGACGTCGACGCGGCGCTCGGCTTCTACCGCGACGTGCTCGGCCTGGCGTTCCTGTTCCGGGCGGGGCCGGAACTGGCGTTCCTGGACGCCGACGGGACAAGGATCATGCTGACCACGCCGCAGGGCACGGGCGCGGTGGGCGCCAATTCGATCCTCTACTTCCGCGTGCACGACATCGCCGCCACGCACGCGGCGATGCGCGGGCGGGGTGCGACGGGCGAGCGCGAACCGCAGCTCACCGCGCGCATGCCCGACCATGAGTTGTGGACGGCATTCCTGCGCGACCCCGACGGCAACCTGGTCGGGTTGATGGAGGAGGTACGCTAGCGCGGCACGGGCCGGTGGCCGGCCGGGGACTGCTTCCGCGTTTTTCCGCGCAACGATGGCGCCGGCGGTGACGATGTCGCAGGGGGGAACGATGCGTGTCGAAGCCAGGCCGCGAGCCCGGTTCTTCCTGGCCATGGGCGTGCTGTTCCTGGCCGTGGCCCTGGCCGGCTTCACGGGCACGTACTTCGTGCCGCTGGCGCGCCGGAGTTTCAGCGCGCCAGCGGTGGTGCACGTGCATGGCGCGCTTCTGTTCGGCTGGTTGCTGCTGTTCATCGCCCAGGCGTGGCGCGTCCGGCAGCGCCGGATGGTGCAGCATCGACGCTGGGGCTGGTTCGGCGCCGGCCTGTGCGTGGCGATCATGGCCTCTGGCGTGGGCGTGGGACTGTTCGCGACCCGCCGCGACCTGGCGGCCGGTGGCGGCGACTTCGCGCTGGGCCAGTTCGTCAACATCCTGGTCGAGATGCTGCTGTTCGGCGCGCTGGTCGGCGCGGCCGTGGCGATGCGCCGCGATGGCGAAAGCCACAAGCGCCTGCTGCTGCTGGCCACCATCTCGGCGCTGGCGCCGGCCTGGCTGCGGTTCCGCCATTTCCTTCCCGGCGTGCCGCATCCGTTCGTGACCTTCTCGATCGTGGCCGACACGCTGCTTCTGGTCGCCATCGCACGCGACTGGCTCATGCTGCGGCGCGTGCATCCGGTCTACCTGTGGGCGGGAGGCGCGATGGTCGCGGTGCACGCGATCGAGCTGCTGGCGATCACCTCCGCGCCATGGACAGGGATGGCGCGGTGGCTGCTGGGCGTGTCGGGCTGACGCGCCGGGCCCAGGGCCGCAATGGAGCGGGGCGGGCGGCGGTCCGGCGCTGGCCCGTGCGGGCCAGCGCGCGGATCGGACTCAGAAGTCCCAGCGGCCGCTGATCGACAGCGGCACCGACACCCGGCTGCCGGTGTCGTTGATCGCCGCCAGGCCGAGCCCGGCAAGCGCGGAGTCGTCGTCGGACAGGTCGCCGATGTAGTTGATCCCTCCGCTGATCGTCATGCCGAAGCGCTCGGTGAACGGGACCTGCACCCCGGCTTCGACCCCGCCGCTCACGGCCCACGCCTTCTCGAAGAACGGGGCGTCCGGGATCGTGATCGCGGCGGCGGGAATGTCGAAGGTGGCCTGGATGGCATCGGTCTCGGTCGCGCCCAGGCGCGCCGCCACGAACGGCCGGGCCCAGCGCGCCTCGCCGAAGTAGTGCCGGTAGCCGAACTCCCACGCGTAGGCGTCATAGCCGGAGAAGTGGCCGAAGACGTCGAGCTCGGTGGCCAGCGCGGGCACGTAGGCGGCGCCGACCCGCAAGCGGCCGTCGTCGGCGCTGGTCTGGCGGGCCTGGACGAACACCTCGGAGCGTTCGGACAGGCCATAGGCCAGCTCCAGGCCGACCGACATCGCCGCACCGTAGACCTGGTCGTGGCCGCGCGCGCCGATGCGCAGTTCGGCATCGACCCCGGCCAGCGCGGGGTTGAGCGGACCCAGGTCGGGGACCGCGACGGTGGCGCCCTTGTGCACGTCGCCGCTGACGGGAGTGTCGAGCGAGCCGAGCACGGACATCGAGAAGCGGCCTTCGGTGGGGCCGGCGAAGGCCGCGGGTGCGAGGGTGCAGAGCGCGGTGGCGAGCAGCAGCTTGTTCATGGCGATGGTCTCGTCGGTAGGGTGGCCGGTGGCGGGGTGCATGACCGCCACCCGGCGAACGGGGTACGTCAGGGCATCAGCACGCGGTCGATGACGTGGACCACGCCGTTGCTGGCGGCCAGGTCGGCGGCGGTCACGTGCGCCGAGCCGCCCTTGGCATCGGTCAGCTGCACGCGGTCGCCATCCAGGCTCGCGACGAGCGTCCCGCCCTGCGCGGTGGTGAGCGTGGCCTTGCCGCCGCCGGCCTTGATCCTGGCCGCCAGCGAGGCCGCATCGAGCTTGCCCGGCACGACGTGGTAGGTCAGCACGCCGGCCAGGCGCGAGGTGTTGGCCGGCTGCAGCAGGGTGTCGACGGTCCCGGCAGGCAGGGCGTCGAACGCCGCGTCGACCGGCGCGAACACGGTGAACGGTCCGGTGCCCTGCAGCGTGTCGACCAGGCCGGCGGCCTTGACCGCTGCCACGAGCGTGGTGTGCCGGGGCGAGCCGCTTGCGACGGCGACGATGTCGCCGCGAACGGCGGCCTGCGCCGCAGCGGTGCCGGCCACGGCCGGCGCCGCCAGCGGGGCGAGCAAGGCAAGAGAGAAGGCGAGGGCGATGCGATGGCGCTTCATGGGGTGCCTCGTGCGTTGGACAGGGGTGGCTGCGCGGATCGGCAGCGGGGGTCTTTACGCCGGGAGCGCGCCATCGGATCCCATGCACCACCACGCCGGGCATCCGGCGTGCCGCGGGGATCCATTCCGCCTCGTGCCGCGTATGCACACCCGGCGCAGGACCGCGCTGGCCGGAGATCGCCGATGCA
This sequence comes from Pseudoxanthomonas fibrivorans, assembly GCF_041464125.1. Lineage (NCBI taxonomy): Bacteria > Pseudomonadati > Pseudomonadota > Gammaproteobacteria > Lysobacterales > Lysobacteraceae > Pseudoxanthomonas > Pseudoxanthomonas fibrivorans. The sequence goes on from NZ_JBGNUG010000001.1 coordinate 2,836,603, forward strand.
CGAAGCCGTTCCGCAGGCGGATACGCCGCTGGCCTACCCGCACGCCGCATGGGCGCGGCTCGGCATGTGGCTGGCCGGCGGCGCGGCGCGCCGCGGCAACGAGGGCCCGGTGGGCCGGCGGATCGACTGGCTGCGTGCGCTGCCCTTCGTCGGGCTGCATGCCGGGTGCGCTGGCGTGATCTGGGTGGGCGTGTCGCCGGTGGCGCTGGGCGTGGCCATCGCGCTCTACCTGGTGCGGATGTTCGCGATCACCGCCTTCTACCACCGCTACTTCTCGCACCGTGCCTTCCAGACCTCGCGCGCGCTGCAGCTGCTGTTCGCGGTCATCGGCGCCGCCGGCGTGCAGCGCGGGCCGCTGTGGTGGGCCGCCCACCATCGCCACCACCATCGCCATGCCGACACGGTCGACGACCCGCATTCGCCCGGCGTGCGCGGATTCCTGTGGAGCCACGTCGGCTGGTTCCTGACCCCCGAGGCGTTCGCCACCGACCATCGCCGCATCGGCGACCTGCTCCGCTACCCGGAACTGCGCTGGCTGGACCGCTACGACACGGCGGTCCCGCTGCTGCTCGCGGTCGTCCTGTACGCGCTCGGCGCGCTGCTGGCGCGGCTCATGCCGGGCCTGGGCACCAGCGGGCCGCAGATGCTGGTCTGGGGATTCTTCGTGTCCACCGTGGCGCTGTTCCACGCCACGGTGACGATCAACTCGCTGGCGCACCGCTTCGGCCGGCGCCGGTTCGACACGCGCGACGACAGCCGCAACAACGCCTGGCTGGCGCTGCTGACCCTGGGCGAAGGCTGGCACAACAACCACCACTTCTACCCGGGCTCGGCGCGGCAGGGTTTCCGCTGGTACGAGATCGACCCGACGTGGTACGTGCTGCGCGCGATGCAGGCCCTCGGGCTGGTCTGGGGCCTGCGTCCGGTGCCGGCCTGGGTGATGGGCAAGGCGGTGCGCCGGTGAGGATCGCCGTCGTGGGTTCGGGCATCGCCGGCCTGTCGGCGGCCTGGCGGTTGTCGCGGCGCCATGACGTGGTGCTGTTCGAGGCGGACGACCGCCTCGGCGGGCACACCCACACCCACGAGGTGCACCACGAAGGCCGCACCTACCACGTCGATACCGGCTTCATCGTCCACAACCCGGGCCACTACCCGCGCCTGACCGCGCTGTTCGACGACCTCGGCGTCGCCACCCGGCCGGCCACGATGGGTTTCTCGGTGCAGCGCGAGGACGGGCTGGAGTACAGCGCGTCCTCGGCCGACACGCTGTTCTGCCAGCGGCGCAACCTGGCGTCGCCGAGGTTCTGGGGGATGCTCGCCGACCTCGTCCGCTTCTACCGCCAGGCGCCCCGCCTGCTGCACCAGCCCGGCCCGGGGCCGACCCTCGGCGACTACCTCGCCGCGAACGGCTACGGCGACGCGTTCCGCGACGACCACCTGGTTCCGATGGCCTCGGCGCTGTGGTCATCGCCGGCGGCGCGCATTCTCGAGTTCCCGGTGCAATACCTGGTGGCGTTCATGGCCAACCACCAGATGCTGCAGCTGGCCGGCCGGCCGCAGTGGCGGGTGGTGGAGGGCGGTTCGTCCACCTACGTCCAGCGCCTGCGCGAACGCTGGAACGTGGACGTGCGCCTGCGTTGCCCGGTGCGGGCGGTGCGCCGCTTCGAAGGCGGCGTGCGCCTGCTCCACGCCGCCGGGATAGAGCCGTTCGAACACGTGGTGCTGGCCTGCCACAGCGACCAGGCGCTGGCGCTGCTGGCCGACGCCGACGCGCGCGAGCGGGCGATCCTCGGCGCACTCGAATACCAGGACAACGACGTCGTCCTGCACACCGACGCCGCCCTGCTGCCGCGCAATCGCAAGGCCTGGGCGGCATGGAACGCGTACGTGCCGGCCGATCCGGCGGCGCCGTGCACGGTGAGCTACTGCATGAACCTGCTGCAGGGGCTGCAGTCGCACGAGCCGTTCGTGGTGACACTCAACCGCGGCCACGCCATCGACCCGGCGCGGGTGGTGAAGCGGCTGCGCTATGCGCACCCGGTCTATACCCGTGCGTCGGTCGCCGCGCGCGCGCGCGCCAGCGAGATCCAGGGGCTCCGCCGGACCTGGTTCGCGGGCGCCTACTGGGGCTGGGGCTTCCACGAAGACGGCATCCGCAGCGGCGAGGAGGTCGCGGCGGCGGTCGAGGCGCACGCCGCGCACCGCATCGGGGCGGCGGCATGAGTCCGTTGCACAGCGCCGTGTACGAGGGCCGCGTCGTGCACCGGCGCCACCTGCCGCGTGCGCACGCGTTCGGCTACCGCGTGGCCCAGCTCTACCTGGACCTGGACGAGGTCGACCGGGTCTTCGCGGGGCGCTGGCTGTGGTCGTCCCGCCGCCGCAACGTCGCCGAGTGGCGGCGCGGGGACTTCCTCGACCCGGACGTGCCCTCGCTGCGGGAGGCCGTGCTGGACCGGGTCGAGCAGGCGGGGGCGGGACGTCCGGCCGGCCCGGTGCGGATGCTCTGCCATCCGCGCTACGCCGGCTACGTCTTCAACCCGGTGACCTTCTACTACTGCCATGCCGCCGCCGACGCCGGGGGCGCGCTGGAGGCCGTGGTCGCCGAAATCACCAACACCCCGTGGGCCGAACGCCACGCCTACGTCCTGCCGGTCGCCCGTGCCGAGCGGCGTGGCCCGGCGCTGCAATGGCGCTTCGACAAGGCCTTCCACGTGTCGCCGTTCATCGGCATGGCGCGCCGCTACGAATGGCGCTTCACCGTGCCGGGCGAGGGCCTGGCCGTGCACATGCAGGTCGGCGATGGCGCCACCCGCGAGTTCGACGCGACCCTCGGCCTGCGCCGGCGCCCGCTGGACGGCGCCGCGCTGGCGCGCGTGCTGTGGCGCTATCCGCTGATGACCGCGCAGGTGACCGGCGCGATCCACTGGCAGGCGCTGCGGCTGTGGCTCAAGCGAACCCCCTTCCACTCCCACCCACGGCTGGCGGACGGCGTGCCGCCGGATCCGCCCACGGACGCCCGGCCATGACCCAGACCTCCCTCCGCATCGACGCCAGCGGCGCGCCGTCCGCGCTCGACGGCTGGTTGCGCGCGCGCCTCCTGCAGCGGCTGGTGGGGCTGCGCCACGGCGCGCTGGTGATCGAGGACGCGTGGGGGCGCGCGGTCCTCGGCGAGCGCGGCGCGCGCGAAGTGCGCATGGTGGTGGACGACCCGCGTGCCTACCGCATGCTGGCGCTCAACGGCAGCATCGGCGCCGGCGAGGCTTACGGCGCCGGCCTCTGGCGGTGCGACGACCTGGTCGGGCTGGTGCGGCTGCTGGTGCGCAACCGCGGCCTGCTCGACGCGATGGAGACCGGGCCGGCGAGGCTGGGCGGCGCCGCGCAACGCGCCTGGCACGCCTTGCGCGGCAACACGCGGGCCGGTTCGCGCCGCAACATCGCCGCGCACTACGACCTGGGCAATGACTTCTTCGGCCTGTTCCTGTCCGCCGACCTGATGTACTCCTCCGCGTTGTGGGAGACGGGCGACAGCCTCGATCAGGCCTCCACCCGCAAGCTCGACGCGATCTGCCGCAAGCTCGACCTGCGCGAAGGACAGCGGGTGCTGGAGATCGGCACCGGCTGGGGCGGTTTCGCGATCCATGCCGCGTCCGCGTACGGCTGCAGGGTCACCACCACTACGATCTCGCGCGAGCAGTTCGAACTGGCCCGCGCGCGCGTGGCCGAAGCCGGGCTGCAGGACCGGATCGAGCTGCTGCTGCAGGACTACCGCGACCTCGACGGGCGCTACGACCGGGTGGTCTCGATCGAGATGATCGAGGCCATCGGCGCCGGCTACCAGGACACGTACTTCGGCAGGCTCGGCGCGTTGCTCGCCGACGACGGCATGGCCCTGGTCCAGGCCATCACCATCGAGGACCACCGCTACGCCCGGGCGCTGCGATCGGTGGACTTCATCAAGCGGCATATCTTCCCGGGCAGCTTCATTCCCTCGGTACAGGGCATGCTCGCCGCCAAGACCCGCGCCAGCGACCTGCAGCTCGTGCACCTCGAGGACTTCGGCCTGTCCTACGCGCGCACGCTGTGCGCCTGGCGCGAGCGCTTCCTGCAGGCGCTCGACCGCGCCCGCGCGCAGGGCTACGACGAGCGCTTCCTGCGCCTGTGGGACTTCTACCTGGCCTATTGCGAGGGCGGCTTCCTCGAGCGTTCGATCGGCGTGTCGCACCTGCTGCTGGCCCGCCCCGGCGCACGGCCACCGCACGGCGACCGCTGGGTCGCCGGGGGCGCCGGCTGATGGGCGTGCCCGTGCAGCTGGGCCTGCTGGCATTGCTGATGGCGGCGGTGATGTTCGCCGGCTGGCGTGTCGAGCGCGCGCGCCGCAATGCCGGCATCGTCGACGTGCTGTGGGCCGCCGGGATGGGCGCGGCCGCGCTGCTGACGGCCGGGCTGGGCGACGGCGCGCCGCTGCCGCGGACCCTGCTGGCGGTGCTGGCCGGCGCCTGGGCCCTCCGGCTGGCCCTGCACCTGGCGCACCGGGTACGCGGCGAGGCGGAGGATGGCCGTTACCGGCACCTGCGCGCGCACTGGAACGATCGCGGCCTGCCGTTCCTGCTGCTGTTCCTCGCCCAGGCCGGGCTGGTGGTGCTGTTCGCGTTGCCGTTCGTGGCCGTGGCCGCCAATCCCGTGTCCGTTCCCACCGCCTGGACCCTGCTGGGCGTGCTCGTCTGGCTGGGCAGCCTGGCCGGCGAAACCGTCGCCGACCGCCAGCTGGCGCGGTTCCGGGCCGACCCGCGCAACCGCGGGCGCACCTGCGACGCCGGCCTGTGGCGCTGGTCGCGCCATCCGAACTATTTCTTCGAATGGCTGCACTGGTTCGCCTACGTAGCCCTGTCGGTCGGCTCGCCGCTGCACCTGCTTTCCTGGACCGGACCGGTGCTGATGTACCTGTTCCTGCGCTACTTCAGCGGCATTCCCTGGACGGAGGCGCAGGCGCTGCGGACCCGGGGCGAGGACTACCGCCGCTACCGCGAACGCACCCCGGCCTTCTTTCCCTGGTTTCCCCGCGAACACGACCGCAGGAGCACGTGAGATGGATACAGCGGCAGCCATGGCGGGAGCGCCCGGCGAGCGGCCGGAGGCTGGCCTCACCGGACTGGCCGAGCGTGGATGGCTGCCGGATGCGGCCATCCGTCACGGCATCCGCCGCCTGTGCGCGCAGCGCCTCCGGCAATGCCTGGCCGGCGGCGCGGCGCAGCAGCAGGCGCGCCACCGGGACCTGCTGGAGACGCTGCGGCGGATGCCGGTGGCGGTGCACGTGGATGCCGCGAACGCGCAGCACTACGAAGTCCCGGCCGCGTTCTTCGCGCATTGCCTGGGCCCGCGCCTGAAATACTCCGCGTGCCTGTTCGAGCGCGAGGACGCGACCCTGGCCGAGGCCGAGGAGGCGATGCTGGCGCTGTACGCCGCCCGTGCCGGCCTGGCCGACGGCATGGACATCCTCGAACTGGGATGCGGCTGGGGCTCGCTCACGCTGTGGATGGCCGAGCGCTTCCCGGCCGCGCGCATCACCGCCGTCTCGAACTCGCAGTCGCAGCGCGCCTGGATCGAGGCCCGCTGCCGCGAGCGCGGCCTGGCCAACGTGCGCGTGCTCACCTGCGACGTCAACCGGCTCGAGCTGGCAGGTTCGGCGTACGACCGGTGCGTATCGGTGGAAATGTTCGAGCACGTGAGCAACCACGAGGCGCTCATGTCGCGCATCGCCGGTTGGCTCCGGCCGGAGGGCCGGCTGTTCGTGCACATCTTCGTGCACCGCGTCGCGGCCTATGCGTTCGAGGCGCAGGGCGGGGACAACTGGATGGGCCGGCACTTCTTCACCGGCGGGATCATGCCCGCGGCCGACACCCTGCTCCACCTGCAGCGCGACCTGGTGCTGCAGGACCGCTGGCTGGTGGACGGCCACCACTACCAGCGCACCGCCGAGGCCTGGCTGGCCAACCAGGACCGCCACCGCGACGTGCTCCTGCCGGTGCTCGCCGAAGCCTATGGCGGCAAGGCACGGGCGCGGCTGTGGTTCCGGCGCTGGCGGATGTTCTGGATGGCCTGCGCCGAACTGTTCGGCTACGACCGTGGCCGGCAATGGATGGTCGCCCACTACCTGTTCGCGCCAAGGCGCTGAGGACCACCCCATGCATGCCCATCGCCGCGCCACGTTCCTGCCCTCGCTTGCCATCGCCACCCTGCTCACCGCCTGCGCCGGCGGCAGCCACCCGCGCCCGATCGAGCCGGTGGCCCATGTCGACATCGACCGCTTCATGGGGGACTGGTACGTGATCGCCTCGATCCCGACGCCCATGGAGCGCGAGGCGGTCAACGCGGTGGAGAGCTACTCGCGCGGCGCGGACGGACGCATCGACACGGTGTTCCGCTACCGCGCGGGCCGCCCGGACGGCGAGCTGGAGACCATGACGCCCACCGGCTTCGTCCGCGAGGGATCCGGGAACGCGGTGTGGGGGATGCGCTTCGTCTGGCCGGTGAAGGCCGAGTACATCATCGCCTCGCTGGCGCCGGACTACTCGGACACCATCGTCGCGCGCAGCAAGCGCGACTACGTGTGGATCATGGCCCGCAGCCCCAGCCTGCCCGAGGCGCGCTACCGGGAACTGGTGCGCCAGGTCGCGGCGATGGGCTACGACACCGGGCGCCTGCGCCGGGTGCCGCAGCACTGGCCCGAAGCGCAGCCGCGGCCGCCGCTGCCGTGACCGGTGCGCGGCCCACGGGGATCCGAATGCCCGCGGCATGCGTAAGCAGGAGGACCCCATCCGGGGGCTCGAGGGTAAGATGCCGATCGACCCGGCCACCAGGAAAGTGACGCCGCTCGCGGCGCCCAAGCGCGTGTCCAGCACGATCGACGCCATGCCGGACGATGCCTGCCACTGGAGCGACCAGATGCGGGCGGTCGCCATGCATGGGGACATGGACGCGTTCCTGCGCATCCACGACCACTACGCGCCCCGGCTCAAGCGCTACCTGCTCGGCCATGGCGTCGCCGGTGCCCAGGCCGACGACCTGGTGCAGGACGCGATGCTGCGGCTGTGGCGCAGTGCGGCCGCGTTCGACCCCGCCCGCGCCAGCCTGTCGACCTGGCTGTTCCGCATCGTCCGCAACCTGCAGATCGACGCGCGCCGGCGATCGGCGCACCGCGATGCCGAGGCCGGCTTCCCGGATGGCGACGATGGCTGGGCGGTCGACGAGGACGGCGTGCAGCCCGACGCCTACGCCGACCATGTCGGCCTGGACCGCGCGATCCGGGGCCTGCCCGCGGCGCAGGCGCGGCTCATCCGCATGGCCTACCTCGAAGCCCGCAGCCACAGCGAAATCGCGGCCGAGCTCGGCATGCCGCTGGGCTCGGTCAAGTCCACGCTCCGGCGTGCGTTCGCCCGCCTGAAGGCCGGTCTGGGGGCCGGGCCATGACCACGAACCATCATCCCGATCCGTCGACGCTGATCGCGCATTCCGCCGGGGCGCTGCCGCAGGCGTTCTCGGCCGTGGTGTCCGCGCACCTGGAAGCCTGCGCGCACTGCCGCGCGCAGCTCGCGCTGGCCGACCGCATCGGCGGCCATCTGCTGGCCCAGCAGGATGGCGCACCGCTGGCCGGGGACGCGCGCTCCCGGTTGCGGGAGCGCGTGCTGGCGGAGGGGCCGCCCCTGGCCCCGCCTCATCCGCGGCCCGCGCGCTCCGCGCCGTCCGGCGAACTGCCGCGCACCCTGCAGCCGTATTTCGGCCAGCGCTACGCCGACCTGCGCTGGCGGATGATCGGTCCCGGCATCCACTACATGCGCGCCGACCGGTGCGACGACGGGCACCTGATGCTGCTGCGGACCGCGCCGGGGCGCAGCGTCCCGATGCACACCCACGGGGGCAACGAGCTGACCCTGATCCTGCAGGGCGCCTATCGCGACGCGATCGGCCAGTTCGGCCCGGGCGATGTCGCCGACCTCGACGAAGACGTGGAACACCAGCCGGTGACCCTGCCCGGCGTGCCCTGCATCTGCGTCGCGGCGACCGACGCGCCGCTGCGGTTCTCCGGCTGGATGGCACGGTTGCTGCAGCCGCTGTTCAAGCTCTAGGGGCGGCACGGCCGCGGACCCGGATCGGCTACGCTGCCGCTCCCGACCGTCGCCGCGCGAGCGCCCCGCACCGATGAAGCAGTCCCTCGGCCTGGTCTCCCTCGTCGTACGCGACTACGACGAGGCGCTCGACTTCTTCGTCGGCACGCTGGGCTTCCGCCTGGTGGAAGACACGCCCGTGCCGGAACAGGGCAAGCGCTGGGTGGTGGTCTCGCCGCCGGGCGCGGTGGAATCGCAGCTGCTGCTGGCGCGCGCGTCGACCGCGGAGCAGGCCGCGCACGTGGGCGCACAGACCGGCGGCCGGGTGTTCCTGTTCCTGTATACCGACGACGTCCGCCGCGACTACCGCACGTATCGCGCGCGCGGCGTGCGCTTCGTCCGCGAACCGGTGGAGCAGCCGTACGGGACCGTGGCTGTGTTCGAGGACCTCTACGGCAACCTCTGGGACCTGCTCCAGCCCACGGCCGCGCACCTGCGGCAGCGCGCAGGCAGCGCAGGCCCGGGGACGACCGGCTAGGCTCGACGGTCCCACGCCGGAGTGCAAGGACATGGCCGCCCGAACCCGTTCCCTCGTCGCCTTCGCCCACGTGGCCGATGTCGCGCGCAGCATCCGCTTCTACGCCGACCTCGGATTTTCCGTGGCCAGTTCGGTCGTTCCGGACGGTGGTTCGGCGCCGACGTGGGCGTGGCTGGAAAGCGACGGCGCGAACCTGATGGTCGGCCTGGCCGACGCGCCGGTCGATGCGGCGGTGCAGGCGGTGCTGTTCTACCTGTACGTCGACGATGTCCGGCAGGCGTATGAACAGCTGCGAGCCCTCGGGCATGCGCCCGGGTCCATCGCCCACCCGTTCTACATGCCGGCTGGCGAGTTCCGCCTGGAGGACCCGGACGGCTACGTGCTGATGCTCGCGCAATGCTAGCGGCCGGCCAGGTGCTCCGGCGCGCGTGGTGCGCGTGGGCCCGGCCTGTCGCCCCCGTGGCTGCCGTTGTCACGGTCATCGGCAGCCACGCGCAGCCGCGCGAGGCGAGGCGGGTGATGCGGGAGGAGGACGGCATGGCGGACAAGCAGGAACCGCGCAGGCAGGCGGGCAAGCCGGCGGCCTCCCGGCGCCGGGCCTACGAATACGACCACCACTACGGGGCGCGCCTGCAGGGGCGGGAGGCGCCGCCACCGCCGCCCAGGCCGACCCCCGGTCCGAAGAAGAACGCCTGATCCGGCGAGCCGTTCAACGCTCGGAGTGCCCGGCCTCGTCGTACTCGCGGGGCGCCATCAGGTCGGGCTTGATCAGGGCGATGAACGCACGCGCCTGCGGCGACAGCACGCGCCCCTTGCGCACGATCACGCCATAGCTGCGCGACGGGAAGAACGCGGCCAGCGAGCGCGAGCCCAGGCGCTCGCCGTCGTTCTCGCCCAGGCAGATCGACGGCACGATCGACACGCCCATGCCCATCGCCACGTACTGCTTGATCACGTCCCAGCCGCTCACCTCCAGCGCGACCGTGTACGGCACCCGGTTCTGCTGCAGCACCAGGTCGACCAGCCGCCAGGTGATCTGGCGCTTCGGGGGCAGGATCAGCGGATGCGGGGCCAGGTCGGCCAGTTCCAGCCGCGGCTTCCTCAGCAGCGGATGCCCGGGCGGTGCGATCAGGCGCTGTTCGAAGCGGTAGGCGCCCTCGTAGCTGAGGTCCGCCGGCACGTCGAGCAGGGTGCCGACCACCAGGTCCACCGCGTCCTCGCGCAGCAGGTCGGTGCCCTCGCTGGTCACCACGTTGTTCAGGGTCAGGCGCACGTCGGGATGGCGGGCGCGGAACGCCTCCACGATCCGCGGCAGCAGGTAGAGGATGGTCGAGCTGTTGGCCGCGATCTTCAGCTCGCCGGCATCGAGGCCCTGGACCCGCTCGCGGAAGGCCGCCTCCAGCCCGTCCAGCTGCTCGACCAGCGGCAGGGCCATCTCGTACAGGACTTCGCCTTCGCGGGTGGGGGTCAGTCGCCGCCCGCTGCGCTCCAGCAGCCGCACCCCCAGGTCGCGCTCCAGCGCCTGCAGCTGCAGCGTGATCGCCGGCTGGGAGACGAAAAGCGCATCGGCCGCCCGCGAGACCGACCCCAGCCGGACCGTCTGGCAGAACGCGCGCAGCGGCTTGAGGCGGTCGGATTTGTAGGAAAAACGAGGACTTGCGCTTCCGGGCACGGGATGGTTGTGCCTGCATATTAGTTAAGCTTATGAACTACATTGGCAAAACTGTTTTGTCAAATAGTTTGTCGCAGCGCAGCGTGGACTCCCGACCCGTGCAGCCCAGGAGCCTGCCATGTCCGCCACTGCCATCCCCGTGTCGCCGCGCCCCTCCGGTGCCCGTCCGCCCGTCGCCGCGGTCGCGCCGCGGGCCGCGGCCGGGCTTTCGCTGACCGAGCGCGTCGCCGGGCAGGAGCAGCTGCTGCCGGCGCCGTTGCTGGGCCTGCTCGTATCGCTGCACCGGGCGATCGAGCCCGAGCGCCGCGCCCGCCTGGCCGCGCGCCGCGAGCGCCAGGCCTTCTTCGACGCCGGCGGCCTCCCGGACTTCCGGGCAGACACCGCCGCGATCCGCGCCGGGGACTGGACCGTCGCCGCGATCCCGCGCGCGCTGCAGGACCGCCGCGTCGAGATCACCGGGCCGACCGACCCGAAGATGGTGATCAACGCGCTGAACTCCGGCGCGCAGTGCTACATGGCCGACTTCGAGGATTCGACCGCCCCGACCTGGCGCAACCTGCTGGCCGGCCAGCGCGCGCTGGCCGCGGCGGTCGACGGCACGCTGCAGTTCGAGGGCGACAACGGCAGGCAGTACCGGCTGCGCCCGTACGAGGAACGCGCGGTGCTGATCGTGCGCCCGCGCGGCTGGCATCTGGACGAAAAGCACGTGCGCATCGACGGCGAAGCGATCGCCGGCGGCCTGTTCGACATGGCCGTGTTCGCCTGGCACAACGCGCGCACGCTGATGGCCAACGACCGCGGCCCCTACTTCTACCTCCCCAAGCTGCAGAGCATGGAAGAGGCCGCCCTGTGGGAAACCGCGCTGTCGCACGTGGAGGCGATGCTGGGCCTGCCGCACGGGCAGATGAAGGTGACCGTGCTGGTCGAGACGCTGCCCGCGGTGTTCGAGATGGACGAGATCCTGCATGCGCTGAAGGACCGCATCGTCGGCCTGAACTGCGGGCGCTGGGACTACATCTTTTCCTACCTGAAGACCTTCCGCGCCCATGCCGACCGGGTGCTGCCCGAGCGCGGCCAGGTGACGATGACCCAGCCGTTCCTGAAGGCCTACTCGGAACTGCTGATCCGCACCTGCCACCGCCGCGGCGCGCACGCGATGGGCGGCATGGCCGCGCAGATCCCGATCGCCGGCGACGAGGCGGCCAACGAGCAGGCGTTGGCGCGGGTGCGTGCCGACAAGCTGCGCGAGGTCACCGCCGGCCACGACGGCACCTGGGTGGCGCATCCGGCACTGATCCCGGTGGCGCGCGCGATCTTCGACGCGCACATGCCGACGCCGCACCAGCACCACGTGCTGCGCGCGGATGTCCGGGCAAGCCGCGACGAGCTGATCCGCCCGAGCGAAGGCACCATCACCCGCGCCGGCTTCGAGAACAACGTGGAAGTGTGCGTGCGTTACATGGCCGCCTGGCTGGACGGCAATGGCTGCGTGCCGATCCACTGGCTGATGGAGGACGCGGCCACCGCCGAGATCGCCCGCGCGCAGCTGTGGCAGTGGCTGCACCACTCCGATCCGCGCGGCTGCCACGCCGATGGCAGCCCGGTGCACCTGGCCGACGGCACGGTGATCGACTTCGCCCTGTTCGAGCGGACCCTGGCCGCGTTGCCGGGCCGCCTGGGCGACACCGCGGCGCTGCCCGGCGGCGCGCGGATTGCCGAGGCCATCGGCCTGCTCGACGAACTGACCCGCGCCTGCCAGCTGGTGGAGTTCCTGACCCTGCCCGCCTACGCCCGCATCGACTGAGCCGCATCCAGAACCGCATCGACACCCCACGGAGAACGCCATGACCACCCTGAAGACCGCCGAACAGATCCAGCACGAATGGAACACCGACCCGCGCTGGGCCGGCATCACCCGCAACTACACCGCCGCCGACGTGGTCCGGTTGCGCGGCACGATTCCGGTCGAGCATTCGATCGCGAAGATCGGCGCGGAGAAGCTGTGGCGCTACCTGCACGAGAAGGATTTCGTGAACGCGCTCGGCGCGCTGACCGGCAACCAGGCCATGCAGCAGGTCAAGGCCGGCTTGAACGCGATCTACCTGTCGGGCTGGCAGGTGGCCGCCGACGCCAACCTGGCCGGGCAGATGTACCCGGACCAGTCGTTGTACCCGGCCGACTCGGTGCCGGCGGTGGTGCGCCGGATCAACAACGCGCTGCTGCGTGCCGACCAGCTGCACCATGCCGAGGGCGACGACAGCATCGACTTCCTGCAGCCGATCGTGGCCGACGCCGAAGCCGGCTTCGGTGGTGTGCTCAACGCCTTCGAGCTGATGAAGGCGATGATCGAGGCCGGTGCCTCGGGCGTGCACTTCGAGGACCAGCTGGCCTCGGTGAAGAAGTGCGGGCACATGGGCGGCAAGGTGCTGGTGCCGACCCGCGAGGCGGTGGAGAAGCTCAACGCCGCGCGCCTGGCCGCCGACGTGCTGGGCGTGCCGACGCTGCTGGTGGCGCGCACCGACGCCGAGGCCGCCGACCTGCTGACCTCCGACGTCGACGACAACGACAAGCCGTTCTGCACCGGCGAGCGCACCGTCGAAGGCTTCTACAAGGTCCGCAACGGCCTGGAGCAGTCGATCAGCCGCGGCCTGGCCTACGCGCCGTACGCCGACCTGGTGTGGTGCGAGACCGGCAAGCCGGACCTGGAGTTCGCGCGCAGGTTCGCCGAGGCGATCCACGCGAAGTACCCCGGCAAGCTGCTGGCCTACAACTGCTCGCCCAGCTTCAACTGGAAGAAGAACCTGGACGACGCGACCATCGCGAAGTTCCAGAAGGAAATCGCCGGCTACGGCTACAGGTTCCAGTTCATCACCCTGGCCGGCTTCCACGCGCTGAACTACTCGATGTTCAACCTGGCCCACGGTTACGCCCGCCGGCAGATGAGCGCCTTCGTCGAACTGCAGGAGGCCGAGTTCGCCGCCGCCGAGAAGGGCTTCACCGCGGTCAAGCACCAGCGCGAGGTCGGCACCGGCTACTTCGACCAGGTGACCCAGGCGATCCAGCAGGGCCAGTCCTCGACCACCGCGCTGAAGGGCTCGACCGAGGAAGAGCAGTTCCACGACCGCGCCGCGGCCTGAGCCGCGACGCCCCGCGGGGGCGTCCCCGGGAGGGACGCCTCCCGGGTCCTGCGCGCCGCACGGCCGTGGCGGGGTCGTTCCGGCGTTTGCCCCGGTATAGGGGCCGGCATCCGCCGGCGGCTGGCATGCCGGGAGCCAGGCCATGGGCCGCGACGGACGAGGGCGCAGGACGGAGGGGCCGGCGGGTGCCTGCCGCCGGCGGGACCATCGGTTCCCCTGGCGCTCCGGGCACGTGGCCAACCGGCGGGCGCCATGCCGTACGCGCCCCGATGGTATGCTCCGTCTTCACCCGGGGGGGGCCGGGTTCGGGAGCCGTGGGATGTCGAGCGACGGCGTGGCACGCAACGTCCGGGACAGGAACGAACAGGAAGCCGGTGGTGGCGGAAACGCCGCCCTGGCGGCGTGCGAGTTCGATTTGTTCGCCGCCGTCGGCCGCGAGCGCGCTGTGCGCAACGGCGAGCGCATCTTCCGCCGCGGCGACACCGGCGACATCATGTATGTCATCGCCGCGGGCCGGGTCGAGCTGGATTTCGGCAACGACCTGGCGACCAAGCAGCTCGGGCCGCAGGAGTTCTTCGGCGAGCTGGGCCTGCTGATCGGCGAGCACACGCGCAGCGCGGACGCGGTGGCCGCCAGCGACGGTCGCGTGGTCGAGCTGGGCGAAGTGGAGTTCCAGCAGCTGGTCGAGCGCGATCCGCACCTGGTCGCGCAGTTCCTGCGCCGCTCGATCACCCGCGTGGTGCTCAACGAGCAGAGCCTGATCCGGCAGTTGCGCCGCCGCAACCAGGACCTGGAAACGGCGCTGGACAACCTCTACGCCACCACCCACCAGCTCAACCAGACCGAAGAGCTGATCCGCACCGACGAGCTGACCGGCCTGTACAACCGCCGCGGCCTGACCCTGCACCTGCAGGAATGCCGCCGCCTCGGCCAGACCGCCTCGCTCGGCCTGGTGCTGGTGGACTGCGACCGCTTCAAGCAGGTCAACGACGACCACGGCCACCTGGTCGGCGACCGCGTGCTGCAGAACATCGCCGGCATCCTGCGCTCCGTCGCCGGTGCCGAGGACGTGCCGTGCCGGCTGGGCGGCGACGAGTTCTGCCTGCTGGTCGCGGCGCAGCGGCGCGAGGACGTGATGCGCTACGCCGAGTTCGTGGTCGCCACCACCCGCAACCTGCTGCAGCTGCAGCAGGCCGTGCCGACGATCTGCCCGGTCAGCGTGGGCGCCTGCCTGGTGGACGCGGAGCAGGACTGGAACGACTGGTACGCCCGCGCCGACTCGGCGCTGTACGAGGCCAAGCGCCTGGGCGGCAACCGCGCGTTCTGGATCGACGCCGCCGGCGTGCCGGCGACCTGAGGACGACGGGATGGACGGCATGCCGCACGATGCCAACGCCCCGCAGTTGCGGACCCTGCTGCTGACCGACCTGTGCGACTCGACCGCGCTGGTGGAGAAGCTCGGGGATGGCGTGGCCGCCACCCTGTTCCGCGACCATGACCGGCTGGTGCTGGAACTGCAGCAACGCTGGCGCGGCCGCCTGATCGACCGGTCCGACGGCCTGCTGCTGCTGTTCGAGCGCCCGCTCGACGGACTGGGCTTCGCGCTCGACTACCGCCGCGGGCTGGACGCGCTCGGTCGCGCCCATCGCGTGGGCCCGCTGCTGGCACGCGCCGGCCTGCACGTGGGCGAGGTGCTGATCTGGCGCAACAGCGAGGAGGCGGTGAACGCCGGGGCCAAGCCGGTGGAAGTCGAAGGCCTGGCCAAGCCGTTCGCGGCGCGGCTGATGCAGCTGGCCCGGCCCGGCCAGATCCTGCTGTCCTCGGTGGTCGAACCGCTGCTGCGGCGCTCGGCCCGCGAGCTGGGCGAACGCGGCGATGCCCTGCAATGGCGCACCCACGGCCGCTGGCTGTTCAAGGGCGTGCCGGAGGTGCAGGAGGTGCACGAGGTCGGCGAGCCGGGCCTGGCGCCGTTGCGCGGCCCTCGCGGCGACGCCAAGGCGCGGCGCGACATCCCCGCGTGGCGCAGGCCGGCGGCGCTCGCCGCGGAAGTGGTGCTGGCGACCGGCATGGTGGTCGGTGGCTGGTTCATGACCCGCCCCGAGCCGGCGATCGCCTTCTCCGAGCGCGACTGGGTGGTGGTGGGCGACCTGCGCAACATGACCGGCCAGACCGTGCTGGACGACTCGCTGGAGCAGGCTTTCCGGCTGAGCCTGGAGCAGTCGCGCTACGTCAACGTGCTGTCGGAGCTGAAGGTGCGGGATACCCTCTCGCGCATGGGGCGTCCGATGCTCGCGCTGGTGGATCGCGAGGTCGGGTCCGAAGTCGCCATCCGCGACGGCGCGCTTGGCCTCGTCCTCCCTTCGGTATCGGAGGTGGGCGGCCAGGTCCATGTCAGCCTGGAACTGGTCGATCCGCGGACGAGGGAGACCTTGTTCTCCACCTCGGCGTATGGGGTCGGGATGGAATCGACCCTCGAATCGATCGACGAGGTCACGGCGTCGTTGCGGTCGGCGCTGGGCGAAGGCAGCGTCGCACTCTCGAAGGATTCCAAGCCTCTTCCGCAAGTGGCGACGCGGAGCCTGGATGCCCTGCGGGCTTACGCCCTGGGCCAGGAGGCATACGGAACGGGCAACTACGTCCAGGCCAGGGACTTCTACAAGCGGGCGATCTCGTTCGATCCCGAGTTCGCGCTGGCCCATATCGGCGTCATGCGGGCCTACAGCGTGCTGGACCAGCAGGCGGAGGGGATGCCCTACCTCAGGAAGGCCCAGGAACTGCGCGCGAACCTGAAGGGAAGGGACCAGGTCTATCTCGACGCGTGGGTGGTGCAGCTGGAAGATCCGGAGCATGCCGCCGACGCCTGGATGCAGATGGCGAAGATGTATCCCGACTATTTTCCCGCGCTGACCAACACCGCCTTCGCGCTCGAGGTTCACAACAGTTACGAGCAGGCGCTGGACTTTGCTTCACGTGCGGCGGTCAAGCAGAGCGAGTTCGCCCAGGTTTCCATGGAGCTTCTGGGTAGGCTCCGCCTGGCACGCGGCGAGTTCGACGAGGCCCGGCGGATCCTGTCATCCGCCGGTGATACCGGCACGCCGGGCATGCGGATCTGGCAGGTCGCAGCGCTGGCGGCAGCAGGAGACTTCGCTGCAGCGGAGAAGCTCTGGCCGCCCGACGACCAGCTCAAGCTGACCTACTTCGAACGCGTGTCGATGTACCTCGACGAAGGGAAGTGGCGCCTCGCCAGGGCCGAGGCGGACCGGGTGCATGCAAGGGCGGGCAAGGATGCCGCCCGCTTCCGCCAGAGCCATCTGCCGCTGGCGGTCGCACTCTGGGCGATGGGGGACGCGGACACTTCCAAGCAGGTGTTGCGGTCGGCGGTCGATGCTGCCCTGACGGCCGTCCGGCAGCCCACCAGCGGCATGGACCAGCGCGACGATGCGACGCTCGCCTTGCATGCCGCGCTGCTGGCGCAGCGGATGGGCGACCCGTCACCGGCCGCGGCCGTCTCGGCGGCGCTGAAGGAGAACGACAGGCTGGCCTCGATCCAGCCGGTCAAATCCCTGGCTACGGTGCTGGCGGCCCGCCAGCTGATTCTCGCGGAAAAACCGGACGAGGCGATCGCTTCCCTCAACGCCATCGTCGACGGAACGGAGCCGCTGCAGGCCAGGGTCGCCCTGATGGAGGCCTACATGGCCGCAGGCGAAGCCGACGCCGCGCTCGTACAGGCCCGCTGGCTTGCAGGCAACAGGGGGCGGGCCTATGCGGAGTATGGCTGTGCGTGGTGCCAGCAGGGTCTCAATGTGGTCGATGCCCGGCTTGCCGAGCGCCACGCCGCCGCGCTGGCTGCGGCGGCTGGTGACCGGGGCGTGCTGGACCGGCGGTTGGAGATGACGAGGCTGCCGCCGGCCCAGACACAGTGAGGTCACGCGTCGCGCGTGCCCTTCGACTGGATGTTGAGCAGGATCGGCTGCATGCCCAGCCCGGAGGTCAGCGAAGAGCGGATCTCGTCGCGTGCCGAGGCGATGGCGTCCTTGGAAGCCAGGCCTCCGACCTTCAGCCGGGAATGGAGCAGCTTGAGATCCTCTGCCGCGCCGGGGTCGTAGCCGGCCTTGACCAGCGCCGCTGCGGGGTCTCGAGCGAAGAGATCCCGGAAATCATCGTCACTTGCCAGCAGGTCGAGCAGGCGGTCGGCGACTTCGGGAGCGAGGGGAGCCGGTGCAGCCCCCTGGTTCGGATCGGACATCGGTTTCCCCTGACCACCCGTCAGGGGTGGTTTCGCAGCGAAGCTTAACGGGAAACGCGTCGCATGAAAGAGGAAGGCATGAGGGTTCGCCGGTGCAAGGTGCTCTATCTCGAATCCAGGGAAGAGGTCACTTTCGACCTGGGTGATCTTCTCGCCGGCGGGACAGGCGCCAGGCGTGCCCGCTCCTGGATCGCCTTGGCACCACACCTGGGCGGCGAGTATGTGGTGGACGCATTGGCCCGCGAGGTCCTGGGCGGTCTCAGCCCCGAGCAATGGAGCGAACCGGCCGACCTGCCGGACGGGTGGCAGCCGAAGCTGAAGGAGCTCATCGACTGTGGGCTGGTCCTTGCCGACCAGGCGGACGCCGACGATCCACGCCGTGCAAGGGACGAGGCACTCAGGCGAAGCCACTGGCATCCACTCTCGGCCCTTGCGCATGGCCTGACCCGCTGGAACGGGGTGGATGCCGTCGAGGCCATGCAGAGCACGGGCACGGAAACGGCAGACAAGTTGCGGGACGTGCTCGGGCCGCCGCCGCCGGAACGCGCCATTCGTGGCGACATCGTCTCCAGGGTCGCGTTGCAGCGAAGTGCGTCGAACGGCTTCGACGACCTGCTCAGGCGGAGGGCCACGTGCCGCAACTTCGATCGATCACGGGCACTTCCGCTGGCGTCGCTGACCCAGGTTCTCGAGCGCGTGTTCGCGGCGCAGGCCGTGGTACCCGTGACGCCTGATACGGTATTCCTGAAGAAGAACTGCCCTTCGGGGGGCGGGCTTCACCCGGTGGATGCCTACGTCGTGGTCAGGGACGTGGCCGGCCTGGACCCCGGGATCTACTACTACGACCCCATCGAGCACGCGCTGGGCCGCCTGCCCGATCCCGCAATGCCGCTGGAAAAGCTCATGTGCGAGGCCGTCGCCGGCCAGACCTGGTTCGCCGATGCGCACGTGCTCGCGATCATGGCCCCGCGCTACGCGCGGAACTTCTGGAAATACCGCCAGCACGCGAAGGCCTACCGTGCGGTCCTGCTGGAGGCGGGCCACCTCTCGCAGACGTTGTACCTCTCGGCCACCGAGGCGGGCCTGGCCGCCTACGTGACGTGCGCGATCAACGAGACGTGCCTGGACGAGGCCCTGGGCCTGGACCCGATGAACGAAGGCGTCCTCGCCGTCTGCGGCTTCGGCTGGCGCGGCGGGACGATGGACACGATGGAGCTCGATCCGCTCGGCACGGTCTGGCAGCCGTAGCAGCGGGCGCCGGACTCCGGCGCCCGCCATTTCCCGCAGTTACTTGCGCACGTCCTGCGTATGCGCCTGCAGCGCCGCACCCAGGCCCTCGACGCCGTCGGCGCCGGTGGGCACGGTGACGCTGGAGCCCTTCAGGTCCTCGCCGATCGGCTGGGCGCGGCCGCCCAGGCACTTGGCAAGGAAGTTCTCGGCGATCGCGTTGAAGGCCTTGTTGTTCTCCGGGCGGGCGAAGCCGTGGCCCTCGTCGGGGAACAGCACGTAGGTGACCGGGATGTTCTTGGCCTTCATCGCCTCGACGATCTGGTCGCTTTCGGCCTGCTTCACGCGCGGGTCGTTGGCGCCCTGGCCGATCAGCAGCGGCTTGCTGATCTTGTCGGCGTGGGTGAGCGGCGAGCGTTCGGTGAGCCACTTGCGGCCTTCCTCGGTGCGCGGATCGCCCATGCGCCGCGCCAGCTGCTCGTAGAAGCTGGCCCAGTACGGCGGCACGGTCGCCAGCAGCGTGTTGAGGTTGGACGGGCCGACGATGTCCACGCCGCAGGCGAAGGTGTCGGGGGTGAAGGTCAGGCCGGCGAGCGTGGCGTAGCCGCCGTAGCTGCCGCCCATGATCGCGACCTTGTCGGCGGTGGTGATGCCCTGGCCGACCGCCCACTGCACCGCGTCGATCAGGTCGTCGTGCATCTTGCCGGCCCACTCGCCGTCGCCGGCGTTGGTGAACTCCTTGCCGAAGCCGGTGGAGCCGCGGTAGTTGACCGCCAGCACCGCGTAGCCGCGGTTGGCCAGCCACTGGTCGTAGCTGCTGTAGCCGTAGTCGTCGCGCGCCCACGGCCCGCCGTGGACCAGCAGCACCATCGGCACCGGCGCATTGGCCTTGCCGTCGCCGTCCGGATCGGCCTGCACCGGCAGGGTCAGGTAGCTGGGCAGGGTCAGGCCGTCGCGCGACTTGATCTCCTGCGGCCACATCGGCGCCAGCGGCTTTCCGTCCAGCGCCGGGCGCGCGGAGAACAGCTTGGTCAGCTTGCCCTCGGCGCCGGGCATGCGGTCGTAGCGGTAGTAGACCACCGGCGACTCGGCGGCCGAGTAGGTGACGATCCAGGTCTTGTCGTCGAGCGTGCGTGCGTTGACGCCGGCCTCGCCCGGGCCGATGCCCTCGAGCGTCTTCAGGTCGGCCGCCAGCGCATCGCCGATCGTCTTCCATTCCTCGCGCAGGTAGTCGACCGACACCGCCTGCAGCTCGCCGGTGCGCGGGTCGGACAGGCCGCCGCCGATGTCGGCGCGCGCGTCCTCGGCCAGCAGCTTGCGCTCGCCGGTGGCGCTGTCGACCGCATAGACCGCCGCGGTATTGCGGTTGCGCGAGTCGGACAGGTAGAGGGTCTTGCCGTCGTGGGTCAGGCCCAGCACGTTGGTGGTCAGCACGTCCTCGAACGGAACCTCGTCGGCCTTTTCCCACGCATCGCCGGCGCGCTTGAGGATGTCCATGCCGCCGTCGGGGCGGGAGCGCTGCGCGAAGCGCAGGTTGTAGGCGCCATCGGCGATGTAGCCGGCGATCTCCTGGGTGTTCTTCTCCACCAGCGTGCGCGCGCCGCTGGCCAGGTCGACCCGGTACAGGTCGTGCCACTTGGCGTCGCGGTCGTTCATGCCGACCAGGATGCTGTCCGGCAAGGTCGGGCTGACGCCGACCACCTGCGCGGTGGTCTTCTCGAATGGAGTGAGGTCGCGGCTCTGGTTGCTGGCCAGGTCGACCGCGTACAGGTGGAAGTCCTCGTCGCCGCCACTGTCGCGCAGGTACAGCAGCGTGTCCGGGCGATAGGACCAGAAGTAGTTGCGGATGCCGCGCGCCTTGTCGTCGGTGACCGCACGGCCGGCGGACGGGTCGCTGGCCGGCGCGACCCAGACGTTCATCACCCCATCGACCGGCGCGATCCAGCTCAGGTACTTGCCGTCCGGGCTGATCTGTACGCCGGCGCGCTCGGGATTGCCGAACAGGGCGTCGCGTGCGATCAGCTCGACCTCTTTCGGCGCCTCGGATGCGGCCGGCGCGGCGGCACCGGCGGCGGTGTCGTCCTGCTTGCCCGTGCAGGCGGCCAGGGCGAGGGCAAGGCTGGAGACGGCGAACAGTTTCGAAGTGCGGTGCATGGAGGTTCCCCGGGGATGCCGGACGGCATCGGAGCGGCCACGCTAGCGCAGGAACGGGGCGGCGGTCGTTGCCGGCGCGTTAAACGGCGGCCATGACCGATGGGGGAGGCGCAGGCCTCAGCGCGTGGCGCAGGCCGGCGGCGCGCGGTAGCCGAGGGCTTCGGCGAGGTGGGCCGTGGCGATGCGGTCGGCACCGGCGAGGTCGGCGATGGTGCGGGCCACGCGCAGGACCCGGTGCAGGCTGCGGGCGGTCAGCTGCAGGCGTTCGCCGGCCTGCTCGAGCAGCTGCTGGCCGGCGTCGTCCAGGCGGCAGCTGGCCGCCAGGCCCGCATTGTCCAGGCGGGCGTTGAGCTGGCCGGCACGTGCCCGTTGCCGCGCCTGCGCGGCGACCACCCGCTCGCGCACGGTTGCGCTGGATTCGCCCGCCGGTGCGTCGGCCCGCAGCGCGCGCGGCGGCAGCCGCGCCATCGCCAGGTGCAGGTCGATCCGGTCCAGCAGCGGGCCGGAAAGGCGGCTCCAGTACTGGCGGATCCGGTCGGGCGTGCAGCGGCAGCGCGCGGACGGATCGCCCGCCCACCCGCAGGGGCAGGGGTTCATCGCCGCGACCAGCTGGAAGCGGGCCGGGAACTCGGCGCTGCGCCCGGCGCGGGCCACGGTGATGCGGCCCGACTCCAAAGGCTCGCGGAGCACCTCCAGCGCGGCGCGGCTCCATTCCGGCAGCTCGTCGAGGAACAGCACGCCGTTGTGCGCCAGCGAGATCTCGCCCGGCCGCGGCGGACTGCCGCCGCCGGCCAGGGCGACCGCGCTGGCGCCGTGGTGCGGCGCGCGCCACGGCCGCTGGCGCCAGCGCTGAGGATCGAAGCCGCGGCCGCTGATGGACGCGACCGCCGCCGTTTCCAGCGCCTCGGGCTCCGAGGCCTCCGGCAGCAGGCCGGGCAGGCGCGAGGCCAGCAGGGTCTTGCCGCATCCGGGTGGGCCGCTCATCAGCAGGTGGTGGCCGCCGGCGGCGGCGATTTCCAGCGCCCGGCGTGCCTGGGCCTGGCCGCGCACGTCGGCCAGGTCGGGGACGGGAACCTGCGCCGCGCATGCCATCGCCGCCTCCGCGCGCGGCAGCGCGGCCGGGCCACCCAGTCCGGCGCAGGCTTCCAGCAGGGTGCGGGCGACATAGGCCTCGGCCTCGCGGGCCAGCGCCGCCTCCGCGCCGCTGCCGGCCGGCACGACCAGCCTCCGCCCGTCGCGGGCGGCGGCCAGCACCGCCGGCAGCACGCCGTCGACCGGCCGCAGTTCGCCGGTCAGGCCAAGCTCGCCGAGGAATTCGCAGCCGGCCAGCGCCTCGCGGTCGATCTGCCCGCTGGCGGCAAGGATGCCCAGCGCGATCGGGAGGTCGAAGCGGCCGCCGTCCTTGGGCAGGTCGGCCGGGGCGAGGTTGATGGTGATGCGCCGCTGCGGGTATTCGAACTGGGCGCAGAGGATGGCGGCGCGGACGCGGTCGCGCGATTCGCGCACCGCCGCGGCGGGCAGGCCGACGATCTGGGTGGAGGGCAGGCCGCCGGACAGGTGGACTTCGACCTGGACCGGCGGGGCGGCGACCCCGGCCCGCGCGCGGCTGTGCACCAGCGCCAGGCCCATGGCGGCCTCAGTGCGGGCCTGGCGCGCTGCTGGCGGCGTGCAGGCGCGCTTCCAGGTCCTCGACCGTGCGCTCCAGCGCCTCCAGCTTCTCGCGCGTGCGCAGCAGCACCGCGCGCTGCACGTCGAACTCCTCGCGGGTCACCAGGTCGAGCTTGCCCAGGCCGGCCTGCAGGGCGCTGCGGAAGCTCGCCTGCAGTTCCTCGCCCGATTCGCGCAGGCCCGGCGGAACCAGTTCGCTGAGGCGGCGGGCCAGGTCGTCGATGTGGGTGAGGTCGATCATGGGGGTCTCCGGCGATGGGGTTAGCCTGCGCCCGCGGCACGACGGCGTGAATCGGGCGATGGCGCCGCGCGCGGTCGGAAAACTCCGATGCGGGCGAATGGGCATTGGACCGGAGCGGCATGGGCGAGGCAAGCGCGGCACGCGGTATCCTTCCGGCTCGCCCCCGCCTGGAGTTGCCGGATGAAGATGATCATGGCCGTGATCAAGCCGTTCAAGCTGGACGACGTGCGCGAAGCGCTGTCCGGCCAGGGCATCGCCGGCATCACCGTCACCGAGGTCAAGGGCTTCGGCCGGCAGAAGGGCCACACCGAGCTGTACCGCGGCGCCGAGTACGTGGTCGACTTCCTGCCCAAGGTGAAGGTCGAGGTCGCGGTCACCGACGACCAGGTCGAGGCGGTGGTCGAGGCGATCGTGCGCGCGGCCGGCACCGGCAAGATCGGCGACGGCAAGGTGTTCGTCTACGACCTCGGCCAGGTGGTGCGGATCCGCACCGGCGAACTGGACGCCGACGCGCTGTAGTCGCGGCGCCTGGACAACGACCGTCGGGGAGGCGGAGCGCATGGACGCACGGAAGCTGATGGGCGCCGGACTGTTGCCCGTGTTGCTGGTGCTGGCCGGTTGCGGCGACAGCGGCAAGCGGATGCTGGAGACGGCCTTCGGCGAGCGCCCGGCGGCGCAGGAGCAGTCGCCGGAGGCGGCGATGGACGGTGCGGACCGATCCGGAGAGACCCGGCCGCCGCCGGCGCCCGCCGCAGGCGCAGGCGTTCCCGTGGCCGCGTCCCCTGGCGACGAAGCGACACCGGCATCTCCTGGCGCCCCGGCGACCCGCGCCTTCGAATTCGATACCGCCGATCCGGCGGCAGCCGCACCGGCGACCTGCGGCTTCCCGGACCTGGCGCAGTCCGGCCCCTTCCGCCTGTATGCCGCCGGCGCCTATTCCGGCCGCGACCTCGGTTACGCGATCGACCGCAGCGGGCATGAGGCCACCACCGTGGACGTGCTGGTGAATTCACCCGCGGTACCGGTGGCGCTCATGCTGGGCAACTACGAGCCGACGGTATGGAACATCGGCTGGACCGAGGGCACGCGGATCGTCGCGGTGCTGGTCGGCGGCTACCACAGCCAGGTGGTGACCGGCCTGCCGGCGTCGGTGCCGCGGCTGGTCAGCACCCACGAGAATCGCGGCCCCTGTGGCTACTTCTATGTGTCGGAAGAGCGTTCGGCGGGGCTCAATCCGCTGGCGCGCCAGGTGTTCGGACGCCCGGTCGATCTGCTGCACCCGGCACGCGACGGCAAGGTCGTGATCGGAGGGGCGGTGGCGCCCGGCGCGCGCCTGCTGACCGACGCCGCGGCACGCCCCGCCTCGGCGTTCCGACTGCCCGATTCGCTGGCCGGCGGCGCCGCCGGGCTGCAGTACGCGGTCGCGCAGGGCTGGCTGCGTCCGGCCACCCAGGCCGATGCGCAGGCGTGGAAGGTGGCGTACGACGCGCGCGCAGGTGCCGACCTGCCGCCGGTGGCGGGTGGGCGGACGCCCTCGCGCATGACGGTGCACAACGGCTACGTGGTGCTGAAGTCGTTCGAGCTGCCCCCGGGCCTGTACGGCGCGCATTCGGCCACGTTCTTCGTGCCCAAGGGCGTGCAGCGGCCGACGGGCAATCCCGGCCATTCGGCGATCTACGACTTCAATACGCTCACCTGCCAGGGGGCGGTGTGCGGGATGGGCGACTGAGCCGGCGGCCGGATGCCCGTGCACGTGGCCGCGCTGCTGAGGCCGGCGCGACCCTCCAGTGCTCGGCCCGACACTACACTTCCGGAGGCGCGGCACCCCGGCCGCGCCGCCATCGATGCCCGCTTTACTCGCCCAGCGCTTCCGCCACGAACGGCGGCGCGACCAGCACGCCCTGGTGCAGGTGCGCGTTGTAGTACTTGGTCTTGAACGCCTTGGCCGCGGCGTCGCCGTCGCGGAAGCCGAAGCCCTGGCCCTTGCGCGCCAGGGTCACGCTCCACCAGCCGGTGGGATAGCACGGCTGTGGGAACGGCACGGTCTTGAAGGTGCTGAAGCCGGCCTTGCCCATCTCCGAACGCATCGCCTTGATCAGTTCGAGCTGCGCCAGCGGCGACTCGGACTGCTGCACGAGGATGCCGTCGTCCTTCAGCGCGCGGAAGCAGCTGGCGTAGAAGTCCTTGTTGAACAGGCCCTCGGCCGGGCCGACCGGGTCGGTCGAGTCGACGATGACCACGTCCACGCTGCCGGCCGGGCAGTTGGCCATGTAGGCCACGCCGTCGTCGAACAGCAGCTCGGCGCGCGGATCGCCGTTGGAATCGCACAGCTCCGGGAAGTGCTTCTCGGCCATGCGCGTGACCTGCTCGTCGATGTCGCACTGGGTCGCGCTCTCCACGCCCGGGTGCTTGAGCACCTCGCGCAGCGTGCCGCAGTCGCCGCCACCGATGATGACGACCCGCTTGGGTGCATCGTGGGTGAACAGCACCGGGTGGCTGATCATCTCGTGGTACAGGAAGTTGTCGCGGCTGGTGAGCATCACCGCGCCGTCGATCAGCATCAGGTTGCCCCAGTCGGTCGTGCGGTAGATCTCGATCTTCTGGAACGGCGACTGCACCTCGTCCAGCTTGGCCTCGATCCGGTAGCCGATGGCCGAGCCGGTCGGCTCGAAGTGCTCGATGTACCAGTTGTCCTGGGTGCTCATGGCGGTCCTCGTGGGGCGGGCGCCGCGGGGCGCCATCGGGGGCGGGCCGGCCCGGCGGGCGGGGCCGGCGGCAGGGGGCGCGCATTGTAACGGAGCCTTCTGAACGCCGGGGTTAGAATGCGCGTCCTTCTTTCCGCCCGAGCCGCACGCCGATGAGCGACTGGTCCGCCGACCACGCCCGCAAGACCTGGTCCATCCCGCACTGGTCCGGCGGCTACTTCGACGTGGCCGCGGGCGCGATGCAGGTCCTGCCGCGGGGCGCCGGCGGTCCGTCGCTGGCGCTGCCGGCCCTGGTCGAGTCCGCGCGCGCGCAGGGCATGCAGCTGCCGCTGCTGCTGCGCTTCCCGGACATCCTCGGCGACCGCCTCGGCCGCCTGCAGGCCGCGTTCGCCCAGGCCATGTCCGACGCCGACTACGCCGGCGGCTACACCGCCGTGTACCCGATCAAGGTCAACCAGCACCGCGGCGTGGCCGGCACCCTGGCCAGCCACCAGGGCGAGGGCTTCGGCCTGGAGGCCGGCAGCAAGCCGGAGCTGATGGCGGTGCTGGCGCTGTCGCGCCCGGGCGGGCTGATCGTCTGCAACGGCTACAAGGACCGCGAGTACATCCGACTGGCGCTGATCGGGCGCAAGCTCGGGCTGGAGACTTTCATCGTCATCGAGAAGCCGTCCGAACTGGCGCTGGTGATGGAAGAGGCCGCCACCCTCGGCGTACGCCCCGGGCTGGGCGTGCGCATGCGCCTGGCCAGCCTGGGCGCGGGCAAGTGGCAGAACAGCGGCGGCGACAAGGCCAAGTTCGGCCTCTCCCCGCGCCAGCTGCTCGACCTGTGGAAGTCGCTGCGCGACACCGGCATGACCGACTGCCTGCAGCTGCTGCACTTCCACATGGGCTCGCAGATCTCCAACGTGCGCGACATCGCCAACGGCATGCGCGAGGCCACCCGCTACTTCAGCGAGCTCTCGCGCCTGGGCGCGAAGGTGCGCTACATGGACGTGGGCGGCGGCCTGGGCATCGACTACGAGGGCACCCGCTCGCGCAGCGAGTGCTCGATCAACTACGGGCTGAACCAGTACGCGGCCAACATCGTCCAGCCGCTGGCCGAAGCCTGCGCCGAGCAGGGCCTGGTGCCGCCGCGGATCGTCACCGAGTGCGGCCGCGCGATGACCGCGCACCACGCGGTGCTGGTGGCCAACACCACCGAGGTGGAAACCGCGCCGGAGGGCCGCGTGCCCGACGCGCACGACGACGAGCCCGCCGCGATCCGCCACCTGCGCGAGCTGCACGCCGACCTGCACCAGCGGCCGCCGCTGGAGCTGTTCCACGAGGCCCAGCACTTCCATGCCGAAGGCCTGTCCGCCTACGCGCTGGGCCAGATCGACCTGCCGCAGCGCGCGCGCGTGGACGACCTGTTCTACGCCGTCGCCCACGGCGTGCGCGCGCAGCTGGACTGGGGCGAGCGCAGCCACCGCGCGGTGCTGGACGAGCTCAACGACCGCCTGGTCGACAAGTATTTCGTCAACTTCAGCGTGTTCGAATCCATCCCCGACGCCTGGGCGATCGACCAGGTGTTCCCGATCGTGCCGATCGAGCGGCTCGACGAGCCGCCGACGCGCCGCGGCGTGATCGCCGACATGACCTGCGATTCGGACGGCACGGTGAAGACCTACGTCGAGCACGGCGGCCTGGATACCTCGCTGCCGTTGCACCCGGTGCGCCATGGCGAGAGCTATTGCCTGGCGTTCTTCCTGGTCGGTGCCTACCAGGAGATCCTGGGCGACATCCACAACCTGTTCGGCGACACCGACGCGGTGGAGGTGCGGCTGACCGGCGACGGCGGCTACGAGCTGACCCAGCAGCGCCGCGGCGACACCACCGACGTGATGCTGGACTACGTCGGCTACCGCCTGGACGACCTGCGCGAAGCCTATGCCCAGCGCGTGCACGCCGCCGGCCTGCCGGAGGCCGAATCGCTGGCGCTGGCCGAGGCGCTGGAGGCCGGCCTGACCGGCTACACCTACCTGTCGGACGAACCGCTGGCCTGAGCCTGCGCCCCGGATGCGCGGGCCCCGGGGATTCGGCAATGTCGTTCGGGCCCTGTATGGTGGGCCCCGGGACCCTGGCGGAGGTCGCGCGGTGCTGGAACTGTTGAAGGCGGTCGCGATCGGCCTGGCCACGCTGTTGCCGCTGGCCAATCCGCTGACCACGGTGGCCCTGCTCATGGGCCTGTCGCGGGGCATGAGCGAGCAGGAGCGCGACCGCCAGGCGCGCAAGGCCGCCATCTACGTGTTCGTGATCATGGCCACGGCCTACTACGCCGGCCAGGTGGTCATGAACGTGTTCGGCATCTCGATCACCGGCCTGCGCATCGCCGGCGGGCTGATCGTGGCGTTCATCGGCTTCCGGATGCTGTTCCCGCAGCAGAAGCTGGACGAGACGCCCGAGGTGGAACGCCGCAGCGAGGAGCTGCGCCAGCACCGCACCGACGACATCGCCTTCATCCCGCTGGCGATGCCCAGCACCGCCGGCCCGGGCACCATCGCCCTGATTATCAGCACCGCCGCGGCGGTGCGCGACGAGCGACCCTACGCCGACTGGGTCATGCACGTGGCGCCGCCGCTGGTGTTCCTGCTGGCCAGCGCCATATTGCTGCTGTGCCTGCGCAGCGCCGGCACGATCATGCGCGTGCTCGGCAACAGCGGCGTGGAGGCGTTCTCGCGCCTGATGGGCTTTCTGCTGGTCTGCATCGGCGTGCAGTTCGTGATCAACGGCGTCTACGAGGTCGCCGGCGACGTGGTCGCCCTGCTGCGGTCGGCCGGGGCGTAAGGCGCGGCGGCGGGCCAGCCGCGCGCCGCATGCGAGGACTGGCGCGCCGGGACGCGGTGGGCCGGGCCGGCGCCCGGCGCGGGGTCAGCCGCGGAACACCTGGAAGCCGGCGAACGACTGGGTCACCGGCATGATCTCCAGCCGGTTGATGTTGAGGTGCGCCGGCAGGGTGGCCACGTGGAAGACCTGTTCGGCGATGTCCCCGGCCGTCATCGGCTGCGCGTCCCGGTACAGCGTGTCCGAGGCGGCCTGGTTGCCGTGGGTGCGGACCAGGGTGAATTCGGTCTCGGCCATGCCGGGCTCGATCGTGGTCACGCGCACGCCGGTGCCGTGCAGGTCGGTGCGCAGGTTCAGCGAGAACTGGCTGACGAAGGCCTTGGTGCCGCCGTAGACGTTGCCGCCCGGGTATGGATACACGCCGGCCACCGAGCTGACGTTGATGACCACGCCCTTGCGTGCGACCAGCGCCGGCAGCAGCCGGTGGGTCAGCGTCACCAGCGCGGTGATGTTGGTGTCGATCATCACCCGCCAGTCCTCGAGGCTGGCCTGCTGCGCCGGCGCGGTGCCCAGCGCCAGGCCGGCGTTGTTGACCAGCACGTCGATATCGCGGAAGCCCTCGGGCAGCGCATCGAGCGCCGCGGCCATCGCCGCCGCATCGCGCACGTCGAACTGCGCCGGGTGCACGTGGGCCGCGCCGAGCTCGTCGACCAGCGCCTGCAGACGATCGCCACGGCGGCCGGTCGCCACCACCTTCCAGCCGGCGCCGACGAAGCGGCGCGCGGCGGCCAGGCCGAAACCCGAGGTGGCGCCGGTGATGAAGGCCGTCTTGGACATCGCGGATTCCTGTTGGGAGGACCCGCCGATTCTCGCACCATCGCGGCACAGTGGTCCGCCCGATGCGGACCGCATCCGTTATCGAGACATCGGAGAAAGGAGGAGCCCCCTTGAGTCAAGGGGGCGCGCCGGCAGGCGCAGGGGTTATGGGGGCAACGGGCACGGGGCCCAAGGTTTGCCACGGCAAACCTTGGGGTAACTCCGCCTTGGCGGAGTTACTGCGCCCGGATCGCCATCGCCGGCAGGCCGCTGTCGGCGAGCTTGCGCTTGGCTTCGGCCAGTTCGCTGGCGGTGCCGTAGGGTCCCATCCGCACGCGGTAGACGGTCTTGCCGCCGGCCTGGCCGGATTCGACGCGGGCCCCCAGGCCCAGCATCGCGATCTTGGCCTTCACCTCCTCCGCGTCGCCGGAGGCGCCGAAGGCGCCGGCCTGGAGGATGTAACGGGCACCGTCGCCGGCTGCGGGCGACGGCGCCGCGGCCGCGGTGGCCGTTGCAGCGGGAGCATCGGCGACTGCAGCGGGCGCGGGCGCAGTGGCGGGCGTGCCGGCTGCCGCCGTCGTGGCGGCGGGGGCGCGTCCCTCCAGCGCATCGCGCGCCCGGCGCGCCTCTTCCTGCGCGCGTCGCGCTTCCTCCTCGCGCGCGCTGGCGGCCAGCTCGGCGTCCGACATGCGCACTTCGTTGCCGGGCAGGACGGTGTAGAAGTCGTACTGGGGCGCGGTCTCGCCACCGGTCGCCGGCGCGTCGGCCGGCGGCGTGTCGGCGATCGCTTCGGTATCGGCGATCGGCGCGGGCTGCGCATCCGGATTGGCGCGCGGGCCGAAGCGGACGAAGCCGTCGCCGTCCTTCTTCAGCAGGCCCGGCACGGCCAGCACCACCACGGCGCCGATCGCCAGTCCCGCCACCATCCAGACCCACGCCGGGCGGCCGTTGCCGCCGCCGTTGCGCCGGGCCTGGTTCTTGCCACGTCTAGCCGCCATTACTGCCTGTCTCCGTCATGGTTCCCCGCGCCGCCAAGGCGCGTCACATCCGCTCCGGCGCGCCGACGCCGAGCAGTGCGAGTCCGTTCGCCAGTCCCTGCCGCACGGCCAGGGCCAGTGCGAGGCGCGCGTCGCGCAGGTCCGCGTCCTCCACCAGCACCGGCGTGTTCGCGTACCAGGTGTGGAAAGCATAGGCCAGTTCGCGCAGGTACTGGGCGATCAGGTGCGGTTCCAGCGACTGGCCGGCCGCTTCCACCGTCTCGGGCCAGCGCGAGAGCTCGACCATCAGCGACAGCGAGCCCTCGTCGTCCAGCCGCGCCAGCTTCGCCAGCGCGTTGGCCTGGTCGTACGCGTAGCCCTTCTCGGCGGCCTGGCGCAGCAACGCGCATACGCGGGCATGCGCGTACTGCACGTAGAACACCGGGTTGTCGTTGCTCTGCTGGCGCGCCAGGTCGATGTCGAACACCAGCTGCGAGTCGGGCTTGCGGGCGATCAGGAACCAGCGCGTCGCGTCGCGGCCGGCTTCCTCGATCAGGTCGCGCAGGGTCAGGTACGAGCCGGCGCGCTTGGACAGCTTCACCTCCTCGCCGCCGCGCATCACCGTGACCATCTGGTGCAGCACGTATTCCGGCCAGCCCTTCGGGATGCCGGCGTCCAGCGCCTGCAGGCCCGCGCGCACGCGGGCCAGCGAGCCGTGGTGGTCGGCGCCCAGCTCGGTGATCGCGCGTTCGTAGCCGCGCTGCCACTTGCTCAGGTGGTAGGCCACGTCCGGCACGAAGTAGGTGTAGGTGCCGTCGGACTTGCGCATCACGCGGTCCTTGTCGTCGCCGAAGTCGGTGGACTTCAGCCACAGCGCGCCGCCTTCCTCGTAGGTGTGGCCCTTGGCGACGAGCTCGCGCACGGTTTCCTCGACCTTGCCGTCGGTGTACAGCGAGCTTTCGAGGAAGTAGATGTCGAAATCGACGCCGAACGCGGCCAGGTCCTGGTTCTGCTCGTTGCGCAGGTACGCCACGGCGAAGCGGCGGATCGCGTCGGCATCCTCGACGTCGCCGCTGCCGCGGACCTCGTGGCCTTCGATCCGCACCGCGTCGCCGCGCAGGTAGGCGTCGGCCACGTCCTGGATGTAGTCGCCGTTGTAGGCGTCGGCCGGCCACTCGGCGTCGCCCGGGCGCAGGCCGCGCAGGCGCGCCTGGGTGGAGCGCGCCAGGTTCTCGATCTGGACGCCGGCGTCGTTGTAGTAAAACTCGCGCTTGACCCTCCAGCCATTCGCGTCGAGCACCCGGGCGATGCAGTCGCCGATCGCGGCGGCGCGGCCATGGCCGACATGCAGCGGCCCGGTCGGGTTGGCCGACACGTATTCGACCCCGGCGGTGCGGCCCTGGCCGGAGGTGTTGCGGCCGTACTCCTCGCCCTGGCGCAGCGCGGCGGTGATTTCCCGCTGCCAGGCGCCGGGCGCGAGGTGGAAGTTGATGAAGCCCGGGCCGGCGATCTCGACGCGGGCGACGTCGTCGCCGGGAGGCAGCGCGTCGACCAGCGCCTGCGCCAGCGCGCGCGGATTGGTGCGCGCGGCCTTGGCCAGCAGCATCGCCGCGTTGGTGGCGAAATCACCGTGCTCGCGGGTCTTGGGCCGCTCGACCACGAAGTCGGGAGTGGCCGCGTCGGCCGGCACGGTGCCGGCGGCACGCAGCGCGTCGATGCCCTGGGCGATCAGGGCGTTGAGGAGGGTTTTCACTCGGGGGGCGGGTTCATGCGGTCTGGCCGGGCATTTTACCCGCTCCGCCGGGCCCGGGCCGGTCGCGACGGCGGTGCGGGCGGTGCGGCGTCCAGCGCGGCGGCCATCGCCGCCAGCCGGGCGACGGTGTTCATGTTGCGCCCCGTGCCGGCCTCGCCCGCCGGCACCCGCAGGCGCGAGTCGGCCATGCCGGCGCCGTAGGCCACGTAGATCTCGCGTTCGCCCCGGGCCAGCCGCTCCCCGTGCTGGTGGCTCACGGTGTCCAGCGCGTCCGGCGGCGGCGCCCCGTCCAGGAACAGGGCGAGCGTGCGGCTGGGGGCCTCGTCGGCGAACGGGTTGGCCGCCAGCACCCGCGCCAGCTCGGCGGCGGTGCGGACCAGCACGCGCACCGGCTTGCCGGCGTAGGCCTGCAGGCGCCGCTCGAGCGCCGCCTTGACCTGCGCCTCGCCCAGGTCGCTGTGGAAGACCACGTTGCCGCTGGCGATGTAGGTGCGCACCCCGGCATAGCCCTCGGCCTCGCACATGGCCTGCAGCTCGGACATCGGCAGCTTGCCGGTGCCGCCGACGTTGACGGCGCGGAGCAGGGCGGCATAGGCGGGCATCGTAGAATCCTGCAGGGCGGTGCGTGCAAATCTAGCGCGACGGCCGTGGTCGCGGCCGGTTCAGACCAGACCGCGCGCCGCCAGCGATACCGGCTCGCCGTCGCCGACCACGAAGTGGTCGAGCAGGCGCACCTCCACCAGCGCCAGCGCCTGCTTGAGCCGGGCGGTGACCGCGCGGTCGGCCGCCGACGGGTCGCTGCAGCCGGACGGGTGGTTGTGGCCGACGATCACCGCCGCGGCGTTGTGCGCCAGCGCCCGGCGCACGACCTCGCGCGGGTGCACCTCGGCGCCGTCGATGGTGCCGGCGAACAGTTCCTCGAACGCCAGCGCGCGGTGCCGGGTGTCGAGGAACAGCGCGGCGAAGACCTCGTGCGGGTACGGCCGCAGGCGCCGCGCGAAATAGCGCCCGGCCGCGACCGGATCGGTGAGCGCGTCGCCCCGTTCCAGGGCCGCGGCCAGGTGGCGGTTGCCCAGTTCCAGCGCGGCCGCCAGCTGGCAGGCGCGGGCGGGCCCCAGGCCGGGCAGCCGGGCCAGGGCCGGCGGCGGACGGTCCAGCAGCCG
The DNA here is from genome assembly GCF_041464125.1 of Pseudoxanthomonas fibrivorans. NCBI lineage: Bacteria > Pseudomonadati > Pseudomonadota > Gammaproteobacteria > Lysobacterales > Lysobacteraceae > Pseudoxanthomonas > Pseudoxanthomonas fibrivorans. The sequence goes on from NZ_JBGNUG010000001.1 coordinate 2,869,822, forward strand.
GCGCAGCGGCCCGTGCGCGGCCAGCAGGTCGCGCGCGGTCTGCACCGCATCGCGCCCGGCCAGCCCGGAGCCGAGGAAGATCGCCAGCAGCTCGGCGTCGGACAGCGCGCCGGCGCCGCGGGCGAGCAGCTTCTCGCGGGGGCGTTCGGTGCTGGGCCAGTCGCGGATGTGCATGGCTCCAGCCTGCCTGCCGCGTGCACGGCGCGCATCGGTGCACGCGGAGGCTTGGAGTAAGCTGGTCGCCCTGTTCAGCGTAGGAAAATCCCAGGTGAGTGCTACGGCCACCGGCCCGCTCGGCGGGCAGCGGATCCTGTTGTGCGTGGGCGGCGGGATCGCCGCCTACAAGGCCCTGGAACTGGTGCGCCGCCTGCGCGACGCCGGCGCCCACGTGCAGGTGGCGATGACCGCCGGGGCGCAGCAGTTCGTCACCCCGCTCAGCTTCCAGGCCCTGTCCGGCCATCCGGCGCGCACCACCCTGTGGGACGGCGCCGCCGAGCAGGCCATGGGCCACCTGGAACTGGCGCGCTGGGCCGACCGCGTGATCGTCGCCCCGGCCACCGCCGACCTGCTCGCGCGGCTGGCCCACGGCCTGGCGGACGACCTCGTCACCACCCTGTGCCTGGCCACCACGGCCCCGCTGAGCGTGGCCCCGGCGATGAACCACCGCATGTGGCAGCACCCGGCCACGGTGGCCAATGTCGCCACCCTGCGCGGGCGCGGCGTCCAGGTGATCGGGCCGGACGACGGCCCGCTGGCCGAGGGCGAGTCCGGGCCCGGCCGCCTGCGCGAGCCCGACGCGATCGTCGCCGAACTGGCGGCGAGCTCGGCCGCCGCCGCCGGTCCCGGCCTGCTGCAGGGCCTGAAGGTCGTGGTCAGCGCCGGACCGACCTACGAGGACCTGGACCCGGTCCGCTACCTGGGCAACCGCAGCAGCGGCAAGATGGGCTTTGCCGTCGCCGCCAGCGCGGCGCGGCAGGGCGCGCGGGTGGTGCTGGTCGCCGGCCCGGTGCAGCTGGACACGCCCCCCGGCGTGCAGCGGGTGGACGTGCGTTCGGCCGAGCAGATGCGCCAGGCCGTCGCCGCGGCGCTGCCGGCCGACGTCTACATCGGCGCCGCCGCGGTGGCCGACTACACCCCGCGTGCGTTCTCGCCGAACAAGATCAAGAAGACCGGCGCCGGCGAGACGCTCGCCGTGGACCTGGTCCGCACGCCCGACATCCTGGCCGAGGTCGCGCGCCGCGAGGACGCCGGGCTGAAGCTGGTGGTCGGATTCGCCGCCGAGACCGACAACGTGGCCGACTATGCACGGCAGAAACTGACCGCCAAGCGCCTGGACCTGATCGTGGCCAACCGCGTCGGCGTGCCGGGCGCCGGCTTCGAGAGCGACGACAACGCCATGACCGCGTACTGGCCCGGCGGCGAGCGCGACTTCCCGGCCGCGCCCAAGGTCCGGCTGGCCGACGGCCTGGTCGAGCTGGTCGCCCAGCGGCTGCAGGCATGAGCGCCATGGCCACGACCCACGAACTGGAAGTGAAGCTGCTCGACCCGCGTTTCGGCGACCGCTGGCCGCTGCCCGAATACGCCACCGCCTCCAGCGCGGGCATGGACCTGCGCGCGGCCCTGGAGACCGAGCTGGTCCTGCAGCCCGGCGACGCGGCGCTGGTGCCCAGCGGGCTGTCCATCCACATCGCCGACCCGGGCCTGTGCGCCCTGGTCCTGCCGCGCTCGGGGCTGGGCCACCGCCACGGCATCGTGCTGGGCAACGGCACCGGGCTGATCGACGCCGACTACCAGGGGCCGCTGCTGATCAGCGTGTGGAACCGGGGCCGGGAGGCGTTCACGATCCAGCCCGGCGACCGCATCGCCCAGCTGGTGTTGGCACCAATCGTGCGAGCGAAGCTGAAGGTGGTGGATACTTTCGCCGGCAGTGCGCGTGGCGAAGGGGGCTTCGGCCACACCGGCGTACGCTAGGACGGTCAACAGGGGACCAGGATCGATGAGCCAGATGGATGCAGGCCGCTTGCCACCGGAGCAGTTGAGGAAGCGCGCGCCGTTGCTGGTGCTGTTGCTGGGGCTGCTCGCCGCGTGGTTCGCGTGGAGCGGGGTGACGCAGTGGCGCGCGGCCGCGCGCGAACACCAGCTCGTGGCGGCCCGCGACGGGCTGGTCAAGGCGGTGGTCGCGGTGGCGTCGGCCCAGACCCGGGCGCTGGAGCAGGGCCTCGGGCGCGACGACGTGCAGGCGGCGCTGGCCGCCGGCGATGCCTCGGCGGCGGCGGCGGCATTGTCGGCCGGGATGAAGGGCGTGGAGGACGCGCAGTTCCTCCCCGCCGACCTGGCGGCCGGCTACGCCGACGCCAAGCGGTTCGGGTATGCGCGACTGGGCCTGCTCGAGCGGGCCATGAACGAACAGGCGGCGGCGGCCTCGGTCGTCCGCGACGGGGGCGGCGCGAAGCTGGGGCTGGCCGCGCCGGTGACCCTGGCCGGGGCGCCCGCCGTGGCGTACGTACGCAAGCCGCTGGCCGTGCTCACCGCCCCGCTGGAGCGGACGGCGGTGCCGGGAGACGCCTACCTGGCGTTGCGCCAGGGCGGGTACAACGTCGCCGAACGCGGCGAGGGCGAACTGGCCGACAGCGCCGACGTGCTGTCGCGCGAAGTCGGCAAGACCGGCCTGCGGGTGGCGGCGGCGGTGCCGGACGTGGCCCGCGGCCCGTTCGGCCTCGGTGCGGTGGCCTGCCTGGTGGCCGCGCTGCTGCTGGCGCTGGTGGCGCTGGCGGTCCTGCTGCTGGCCTGGGGCAAGCTGCCGCAGCTGCGTCGCAAGGGCGCCGTGGCCGAGGTCGAAAGCGAAATGCCCACGCTCGGCCAGACCATCCAGCGCGACCTGGAGTCGGCGCCGGCGGCGCCGGCGGCCACGCGGGCCGCGCCGGTGGTCGCCGACGCGCAGGTGGAGCCGGGCATTTTCCGCGCCTACGACATCCGCGGCGTGGTCGGGCGCGAGCTGACCCCGCAGGTCGCGGCCTGGATCGGCCAGGCGGTCGGCAGCGTCATGGCCGAGCAGGGCCTGACCGACATCGTGGTCGGGCGCGACGGCCGCCTGTCGGGTCCGGAACTGGCCGGCGGCCTGATCGAGGGCCTGCGCAAGGCCGGCCGCAACGTGATCGACGTGGGCATGGTGCCGACGCCGGTGGTGTATTTCGCCGCCTACCACCTGCGCGCCGGCAGCGGCGTGGCGGTCACCGGCAGCCACAATCCGCCCGACTACAACGGCTTCAAGATCGTGGTCGGCGGCGAGACCCTGTCCGGGGACGCGATCTACGACCTGTTCACCCGCATCCGCGACGGCCGCCTGCACCGCGCCGACAGCCTCGGCTCGCTGGTGCAGCAGGCGGTGGACGAGGACTACATCCGGCGCATCGCCGACGACGTGCAGCTGGAACGGCCGCTGAAGGTGGTGGTCGACGCCGGCAATGGCGTGGCCGGCGACATCGCCCCGCGGCTGCTGGAGGCGATCGGCGCCGAGGCGATCCCGTTGTACTGCGACGTCGACGGCACCTTCCCCAACCACCATCCGGACCCGAGCGAGCCGCACAACCTCGAAGACCTGGTGCAGATGGTCAAGCGTTTCGACGCCGACCTGGGCCTGGCGTTCGACGGCGACGGCGACCGCCTGGGCGTGGTGACGAAGGAAGGCAAGATCATCTTCCCCGACCGCCTGCTGATGCTCTACGCGGCCGACGTGCTGCAGCGCAATCCCGGCGCTCTGGTCATTTACGACGTCAAGTGCACGGGCAAGCTGTCCGACTACATCCTGCGCCAGGGCGGCAGCCCGCTGATGTGGAAGACCGGGCACTCGCTGATCAAGTCCAAGATGCGCGAGACCGAGGCCGAACTGGCCGGCGAGATGAGCGGCCACTTCTTCTTCAAGGAACGCTGGTACGGCTTCGACGACGGCCTGTACTCGGCCGCGCGGCTGCTGGAGATCCTGGCCGGCCGTTTCGAGACGCCGACGGAAGTGCTGGACGAACTGCCGGACAGCGTGTCCACGCCGGAGATCAAGGTGCCGGTGGATGGCGACCCGCACGCGATCGTGGCGCGCTTCGCCGCCGCCGCGCAGGCTGAGGATGCGCCGTTCGCGGGCGCGCGCCTGACCACCATCGACGGCCTGCGCGCGGACTGGAACGACGGCTGGGGCCTGCTGCGCGCGTCCAACACCACGCCGGTGCTGGTGCTGCGCTTCGAGGCCGACGACGAGGCCGCACTGGCCCGGATCCGGGACCTCTACCGCGAGCAGCTGCGCGTGCAGCTGCCCGAGGCGGCGCTGGAGTTCTGAGGGCGGGGCGCGGCGTCGCGCGCCCCCCGTGCATGCCCGCCGGACGACGGCGGGCCGCTGGCCGGCGGTAAGGCTACTGCTTCGGCGCCGGCGGCAGGTCCGCCGCCAGCCGCGCGCCCGGCGCGTCGCTGGCCTTCAGCTCGCGGTAGCGCTGCATGATCTGCTCGATCTCCACGTCCAGTTCGGCGCGCTGGCGCTCGAAGCTGGCCTGGAGGGCGGTGTGGTAGAGCAGCTGGGCGTGGCGCACGCGGATGTCGCCGGCCAGCTTGTCCGGCACGGGCTTGCCCGACAGTTCGCGCTCGCCGGCGGTACGCAGCAGGCTGACCAGGCCTTCGCGCAGGCTGGTGACGTTGTAGCGCGCGGTGTTGATGCTGTTGTCGACCAGGTTGATGCGTTCGGCGAACACCCGGCGCAGTTCTTCCTCGGTCTGGAACGAGGTCAGCATCGCCTGGTCGGTACGGCGGCGGGTCTCGGCGGCCAGCGCCTCGGTCTTGCGCCGGGCTTCCTCCTCGGCCTGCGCCGCGCGCTCGTCGTCGGTCAGCGCGCGCTGCACCTCGCCGGTGCGCATGCCGCTGCGCACGCTGATCTCCTCGCGGGCCGCGGCCATGGCTTCCGGCGGCAGCGTGTCGGCGCACTTGCGCTGGCCGTTCTCGCTCCAGCAGTACAGCTTCTTCTCGGCGCCGGCCTTGCCCTGGGCGTACCCCTGCAGCGGCAGGACCAGGCCGGTCGCGGCCAGTGCCAGCAAGGCCCGGTGGTGTCTGTTCACTGGCGTCACGGCAGCCCCCTGCTGTCAGTCAGCCCGTCGGATCGCAGCCGTAGCGGGCGCGGTACGCCAGCAGCGGTGCACGGAATTCGGCCAGTGTGTCGTTTCCCCCGGCGAATGCAAGCAGGTCGGCCAGCCCGGCCACCGCCAGCACCGGAACCCCGGCTTCGGCGGCCACCGCCTGCGCCGCCGACCGGCGGTCGCCTTCGGCCGCGATCTCCTGCCGGTCCAGGGCGACGACGATGCCCGCCACCGTGCCGCCGGCGCCGGCGATGATCGACAGCGCTTCGCGGATCGCGGTGCCGGCGGTGATCACGTCGTCCACCACCAGCACCCGGCGGCCCGCGAGCGGGGCGCCGATCAGGCTGCCGCCTTCGCCGTGGGCCTTGGCTTCCTTGCGGTTGAACGCCAGCGGCAGATCGCGGCCGCGGCGTGCGTATTCGCAGGCCAGCGCGGTCGCCAGCGGAATGCCCTTGTAGGCCGGGCCGAACAGCAGGTCGAAGGACAGGCCGGAGGCATCGATGGCGTCGGCGTAGCTGGCCGCCAGTCCCGCCAGGGTGGCGCCGCTGTCGAAGCGGCCGGCATTGAAGAAATAGGGCGACACGCGGCCGGACTTGAGCGTGAACTCGCCGAAGCGCAGCGCCTCGGCGTCCAGCGCCAGCTGCAGGAAACGGGTGCGGTGGTCGGACGTCATCGGCGTGCGGGATCCGGTGGGGCCGATAGGATACCCGGCCCGGTCGCGGGGCCCGGTGCCCGGCCCGCATCCCGGGTGGCGCCAGGGGGAACGCCATGCGGGCCCGGATTCGCTAGGCTAGCGGCTGGCCCGTCCACGCTCCTCCGCATGCGCATCATCAGTTTCAACGCCAACGGCATCCGCTCGGCCGCGAGCAAGGGTTTCTTCGACTGGCTCGACACGCAGGCGGCCGACGTGGTCTGCCTGCAGGAGACCAAGTCGCAGGAGGATCAGTTGTCCGACCCGCGTTTCCGCCCCGACGGCCACCACTGCTTCTACCGCGACGCGAGCACCAAGAAGGGCTACAGCGGCGTGGCGATCTACGCGCGGCGGGAACCGGACGAGGTGCGCACGTCGCTGGGGCGGCCCGACTTCGACGAGGAAGGCCGCTACATCGAGGCTCGCTTCGGCAACCTGAGCGTGGTCTCGTTCTACATCCCCTCCGGCTCGTCCGGCGAGCTGCGCCAGGGCTACAAGTTCCAGGTCATGGAATGGCTCAAACCCGTCCTCGACGGGTGGCTGGCCAGCGGCCGCGACTACGTGCTGTGCGGCGACTGGAACATCGTCCGCTCGCGCCTGGACATCAGGAACTGGACCTCCAACCAGAAGAACTCCGGCTGCCTGCCGCCGGAACGCGACTGGCTCAACGGCCTGTGCGCGGACCGCGCCGACGAGGCCGATGCGAAGGCCGGGCGGGGCTGGGTCGACGCCTACCGCGTGCTGCATCCGGAAGGGCAGGACTACACCTGGTGGAGCAACCGCGGCGCGGCCCGGGCCAACAACGTCGGATGGCGGATCGACTACCAGTTCGTCACGCCGTCGATGCGCGACCGGCTGCGTGCCTGCTCGATCTACCGCGACGTGCGCTTCTCCGACCACGCGCCGTTCACCGTGGACTACGCGGACGGCGGCAAGTGAGCGTGCAGGAGGCGGCGCAGCCGCCCTCGTACAAGGGCTGGGACGGGATCCGCCGCGCCTTCGGCACCCCGTCGGCGCTGGCCATGGCCGTGCTCGGCTTCGGCTGCGGCCTGCCGTTCCTGCCGATCGCCTCGCTGACCCTGTCCACGCGCCTGCGCGAGTCCGGGCTGGACCTGCACAGCATCGGCCTGATCAGCCTGGCCAGCTTCTTCTACCTGTTCAAGTTCCTGTGGGCGCCGCTGCTGGACCGCTACGTGTTCGCGCCGCTCGGTTTCCTCGGCCGCCGCCGCTCGTGGCTGCTGTGCGCCCAGCTCGGCGTGGCCGCGGGCCTGGCCGCGCTGGCGTTCGTGCGCCCGGAACTGGGCGTGATGCCGCTGGTGGGCTGGGTGCTGTTCACCTCCTTCGCCGGCGCGACCCAGGATTCGGTGGTCGACGCCTACCGGATCGAGGTGGCCCCGGCCAATGCCCAGGCCGCGCTGGCGGCGACGTACACGCTGGGATACCGGATCGGCCTGATCCTCGGCGGCGCCGGCGCGCTGTACCTGGCCGATTTCGCCGGCTGGACGGTGGCCTACCTGGGCATGTCCGCGCTGATGCTGCTGCCGCTGCTGGCCACCCTGCTCAGCCGGGAACCGGCCGCACCGGAGGCGACCGTGCAGCGCCGGATCGATTTCATCGGTGCGTTCTGGCAGCCGTTCTCCAGCTTCTTCCGCAACAACGGCGTGGCCTTCGGCGTCGCGCTGCTGCTGTTCGTGGGCCTGTTCAAGTTCCCCGACCAGGTGATCGGGGTCATGGCCGGGCCGTTCTACCTGGATTCGGGCTACACCAAGGCCGACATCGCCACGGTGTCCAAGCTCTACGGGATATGGGCCGGGATCGGCGGCGCCTTCCTCGGCGGCGTGTGCGTGGCCGCCTTCGGCTTCCGCCGCATGCTGCTGGTCGCGGCGCTGGGCGTGGCCCTGTCCAACCTGGCGTTCCTGCTGATGGCCCGCCACCCTTCGGAGATCTGGGCGTTCTATGCGGCGATCACCGCCGACAACGTCGCCCAGGGCTTCGCCGGGACCACCCTGGTGGCGTTCATGTCCTCGCTGACCGACCGCAACTTCACCGCCACCCAGTTCGCGCTGATGGTGTCGCTGGCCAACCTGCCGGGCAAGTTCGCCGGCGGCCTGTCCGGCTACGTGGTGGAGGCGAGTTCCTACGGCACCTTCTTCACCCTGAGCGCACTGACGGTGGTGCCGACGCTGCTGCTGCTGGCCTGGCTGTGGCGCAGGATCCGCGAGCCCGGCACCGCCGCGCCCGCCGGCTGACCCCTCGGGGGCGATGCGCTGCGGGCTGCGGATTCGTGGCAGTCTTGCCCACGACCTACCCGATCCATCCGACGCCGACGGGGGAAGGCGCCATGACCGACCTGATGCTTCGCGACATCGACCCGATCCTGGCCGAACGCATCCGCCGCGTGTCGGTGGCGCGTGGCTGGACCCAGCACGAGACCATCCTGCGCCTGATCGAGCAGGGCCTGTTCGCGTCCGAGCACGAGGTCCGCGGCGGGCTGGAGAACCCCGAGGTGGACGCGCTGTCCGACGCGATCGCGGCGCTGAAGCTGCTGCCCGCCGGCAAGGGCTTCTGAGCGCGGCCGCGATGGCCTTGCTGCTGCGCGCCGAACAGGCCGACATCACCACCCTGGCGGTGGACGCCATCGTCAACGCGGCCAATGCCTCGCTGCTGGGCGGCGGCGGGGTGGACGGCGCGATCCACCGCGCCGCCGGCCCGGGACTGCTGGCGGAGTGCCGGACCCTCGGCGGTTGCCCGCCCGGCGAGGCACGGATCACCGCGGGCCACGCGCTGCCCGCGCGGCACGTGATCCATGCCGTCGGCCCGGTGTGGCGCGGTGGCGGCCACGGCGAACCGGCGCTGCTGGCCGCGTGCTACCGCAACAGCCTGGCCCTGGCCGAGGCGCACGGTTGCACGGACGTGGCGTTCCCGTCGATCAGCACCGGCGCATACGGCTATCCGCCGGACCTGGCCGCGCCGCTGGCGGTGGCCGCGGTGGCCGCGTTCCCGGCGCGGACCGTGCGCGCGGTGGTGTTCTGCTGCTTCTCCGCGGCGGACCTGCAGCGCTACGTGGCGCTGCTGGCCGCGCGCTGAGCTCAGGGCAGGGGCAGCGCCTCGCCGCGGAACACCGCCACGTGCGGCACGCCGTCGGCGCCGATCCAGCCGCGGTACATGCCCTCGGTGTTGAACGGGAAGGCGACGCTGCCGTCGGCGCCCAGCGCGATCGCGCCGCCGTCGCCGCCGGCCTTGGGGATGTCGCGGTCGATCACCGCCTCGGCGGCACGGGCCAGCGGCTGGCCGGCCAGGCGCACGCGCGCGCAGATCTCGTGCGCGGCGGCGTCGCGGATGTAGAACTCGCCCCAGCCGGTCCCTGACACCGCGCAGCGTTCGTCGGCCCAGGTGCCGGCGCCGATGATCGGCGAGTCGCCGACGCGGCCGTAGCGCTTGTTGGTCATGCCGCCGGTGGAGGTGCCGGCGGCCAGCCGCCCCTGCGCATCGAGCGCGAGCGCACCGACCGTGCCGAAATAGGCCTTGCCCGGCAACTGCAGCGGTGTGCCGGACGCCTGCGCCCTGGCTTCCTCGGCCAGCGCCCGCTGCAGCTGCTGCCAGCGCTTCTCGGTCCGGAAGTAGGACGGATCGACCAGCTCGATGCCCTGTTCGGCGGCGAACGCCTCGGCGCCGCCGCCGACCATCATCACGTGCCTGGAGTGCTCCATCACCGCGCGCGCCAGGGTGATCGGATTCCTGACCCGGTGCACGCCGGCGATCGCGCCGGCCTGGCCGCTGGCGCCGTCCATGATCGAGGCGTCCAGCTCGTTCCTGCCGTCGTGGGTGAACACCGCGCCGCGCGCGGCGTTGAACTGGGGCGCATCCTCCAGCACCCGGATCGCGGCGGTGACCGCGTCCAGCGCCGGCTTGCCGGCCTTGATCTGCGCATGCCCGGCGCGCAGCGCCGCTTCCAGCGCCTTTCGGGCCTCGGATTCCTCGCCGGCCGACAGGCCGGCGCGCTCGACCCCGGCGCCGCCGTGGATCACCAGCAGCGGCGCATCGAGCGCGACCAGCACGCCGTCGCGCACCGCGTAGTGGCGCCGGGCGGCGGGCCGCTCGACCTTGCCCGACGGCAGGTGCAGCACCGAATCCACGCCGGCGACCACGGTGTCGACCCGCGCCAGCTGCATCGGCTCGTCCTCGGCCTGCTTCTGCGCGAAGCCGCCCTCGACCACGGTCGCGCCGGCCCCCGGTGCGGTCGCATAGACGCGGGCGCGGCCATCGCCTTCCACCGCCACCGCCGCGTCCTCGTCCACGCCCAGGCCGACCAGCGGCTTGCCGGCCAGCGCCTCGCCCTTGGCGACGAAGGCGACCAGCCGGCCGAGCCGGCCGCGCTCACGGAAATGGGTGTCGGTGACCACGCCCCTGAGCGCGTCCAGGTGCAGGAAGCCGGTCTCGATCGTGTTGCCGTCGCCGAGCGGGTCGGCCAGCGCATGCGGCGTGGTCTGGCTGCCGCCGTCCATCGCGCCGTACAGGTATTCGCCGAGCATCGCCAGGCCGGCGCTGGTGCCGCCGAGCGGCTTGCCCGCGCGCACGTGGGCGTCCAGCGCCGCGGCCACCGGCGTGCCGCGCCAGTAGCGCACGTAGCGCGACTGGTCGCCGCCGGCGATGAAGATGCCGTCGGCGCGCCCGAGCGCGGCCAGCACCGCCGGGTCGGAGGCTGCGTCCCGGTCCTTGAACACGAACGTCTCCACCGAAGCGATGCCGCCGACCTCGTTGAAGAACTCCTCGCCGATCTCGCCGCCCTGCGAGGCGCGCAGCACGACGATGTGGCCGTTGCCGGCCTTCTTCATGAACCAGTGCATCGCGTCGAAGTTGCGGTCGCCGCCGCCCATCAGCAGCAGCCCGGGCTGGACGCGGCCCGGTGTCTTCGCGGCGGTATCGCCGAGCAGGTAATGGCCGTAGTCGGCCGCCGCCACCGGCGCGGCCAGCACGCAGGCGACCACCAGGCCCATCAGCTTCCACGCACCGCCACCACGCTTCTTCATTCCGCCACTCCTGTTCCGGGGCCACGGCACGACGCTGCGTGCCGGCAGACAGCCTAGACGAACCGGCGGCCGCGATCCCCCATCGATCCGCGCCGGCCGGGTTAGAGTGCGGCCATGCCCAACGAACTGGACGACTGGTTCGTCCGCGAGGTGCTGGTCCACGAGCGGACGCTGACGCAGTACCTGCACCGCTGCTGGCCGCGGCGCGACGAAGTGCACGACCTGCGCCAGGAGGTCTACGTCCGCGTCTACGAGGCGGCCGCGCGCAGCCGCCCGGCCACGCCGCGGGCCTTCGTGTTCGCCACCGCCCGCCACCTGATGACCGACCGCCTGCGCCGCAGCCGGGTGGTGTCGATCGAGCCGGTGGGTGATTTCGAGTCCTCGAACGTCTACCTGATCGACGAGGTGTCGCCCGAACGCTGGTGCGGCACCCGCCAGGCGCTGCGACGGCTGGTCGACGCGCTGGATGCCCTGCCGGAGCGCTGCCGCGAGGTGGTCTGGCTGCGCCGGGTGGAGGAGCTGTCGCAGAACGACGTCGCCCAGCGCCTGGGCATCAGCGGGAGGACCGTGGAAAAGCACCTCGCCAAGGGCATGCGCCTGATCGCCGACCACCTTTACGGGGGCGGGGCGGACGTGCGCGCCGGGCGGGCGCCACGGCCCGGCGCGGAGGGGGAACCGGGACATGGCCGACAGCAGGAAGACTGAGCGCGAGGCCGCGGCCTGGCTGGCGCGGCGGGACGCTGCGGCCTGGAGCGCGGGCGACCAGCGCGCGCTGGATGCGTGGCTGGAGGAAAGCACCGCGCACCGGGTGGCGTGGCTGCGGCTGGCGTCGGCCTGGGCCGAAGCCGGGCGCCTGCAGGCGCTGGCCGCCGGCCTGCCGTCCGGCCAGGTGCCCGCGCGCGACCGGTGGTCGCCCTGGAGGACCCCGGCCCGTCCGGCCGCCCTCGACGGGCCCGATGCGCCGGCCCCGCCGGCCCCGCCGGCCCCGCCGGACCTGCGTGCGGTCGCGTTCGCCGGGCGGCCGCGCGGGTCGCGTCCGCGACGCTGGCCCCGTGCCGTGGCGGCCGGCCTGGTGCTGGCGGTCGCCGGGGGCCTGGGCTGGGGCGCCTGGCAGCTGGGAGGACGGCACCAGGCCAGCTATGCCAGCACCCTGGGCCAGGTGCGCGAGGTGGTGCTGGCGGACGGCTCCCGCGCGACCCTGAGCAGCGACAGCCGGCTGGAGGTGCGCCTGGACCGCGCCCGCCGGCACGTGGCGCTGCTTCGTGGCGAAGCCTTCTTCGAAGTGGCCCATGAACCGGGCCGGCCGTTCGTGGTCGAGGCCGCGGGCCGGCGCGCGGTGGCGGTGGGCACGCACTACGCGGTGCGCCGCGACACCGGCGATGCGCTGCGGGTGGTGGTGACCGAGGGCCGGGTGAGACTGGAGGACACCGCCGCTGGCGCTGCGGGCGGGCCGCCGGGGCCGGTCGCGCTGCTGCCCGCGGGCAGCGTCGCCACGGCCGGGCCGGACGGGGTCCTGGTGCGGTCGCTGCCGCTGGCCGAGGCCCGCCGCTACCTGGAGTGGCGCGACGGCTTCCTGGCCTTCGACGACGTCCCGCTGGCGCAGGCGGCCGGCGAGTTCAACCGCTTCAACGCGCGCCGGCTGGAACTGGCCGATCCGGACGTCGCCCGGCTGCGGATCGGCGGCAACTTCCGCTGGTCCAACCTCGAAGGTTTCGTCGGCCTGCTCGAGCAGGGCTTCCCGGTCCGCGCCGAGCGCCACCCGGACCGGATCGTCCTGCACTCGCGTTGAGTGCGCGGCGATGGGGGCATCGGCCGCGTCGTTCGTCCATAGCTGGAAAGAGTGCCGTCCCGGCACCGGGGAGAAAGAACCGATGCGTCACCCGTCGCGTGTCCTGCTGTTGAGCCTGGCCTGCACGACCGCGCTGGCGGCGCAGGCGGCCGAGGCGTCCGGCCCGATCAACGTCCCGCCCGGCGACCTGGCCGCCGCGCTCAATACCCTGGCGCGCCAGTCGGATACCCAGCTGGTCTACCGCGCCGACGAACTCAAGGGCCGCCGCACCGCCGGCGTGCAGGGCGCCGATTCCACCGACCAGGCGCTGCAGCAGCTGCTGCACGGCAGCGGCTTCGGCGCGCGCCGCGACCAGGCCACCGGCGCGGTGCTGGTGGCGCGCGTGGATGCGCCGCGCCGCGCGGCCGCGCCGGCGCCGGCCGCCCAGGACGCCGCCGCGGGCAGCCCGCCGCCGGCCCAGGAAGAGGACGTGACCGAGATCGACGCGGTCCAGGTCACCGGTTCGCGCATCCCGCGGGCGCAGATCGAGGGCCCGGCGCCGATCAGCGTGATCACCGCCGAGGAAATCCGCGCGAACGGGTTCACCTCGGTGCCCGACATCCTGCGCGGCATGACCCAGAACGGCGGCGAGACGCAGAGCCAGCAGTCCGCCAGCGGTGCCGACTTCTCCCCCGGCGCGCAGCAGGTCGACCTGCGCGGCCTCGGCCCCAACCACACCCTGGTGCTGGTCAACGGCCGCCGCATCGCCGACTTCCCGATGCCGTTCAAGGGCCGCAGCAACTTCACCGACATCTCGGGCATCCCGATCGGGATGATCGAGCGGGTGGAAGTGCTGACCGGCAGCGCTTCGGCGATCTACGGTTCGGACGCCATTTCCGGCGTGGTCAACTTCATCCTCAAGAAGCGCGTGGACGGCACCCTCGTCGACATGCGCATCGGCACCACCAGCGACGGCGGCGGCGAATCGTTCAACGCGACCCTGGTCGACGGGTTCGAGCGCGGCCGCTTCAGCGGCCTGTACGGCCTGGAGCTGCAGTCGCAGACGCCGCTGTGGGCCTACGAGCGCGGGATCCAGGATTCGACCCTGGACGCCCCGACCGCGAGCTCCCGCGCCGCGCGCCGGGCCTACCTGCGCACCGACTGGTGGGACTACTACCTCGACCCGGGCCAGGCGGCGTGCGACGCGCTGGCCGGCCAGAACCAGGGCAGCACCTATTACGCCTCGCGTCCCGGCTGGGGCTACGACGACGACCTGGGCGAGGAGGTCGACGGCTACTACTGCGGCAGCGACAAGTCGATCGGCTACGGCACCATCCTCAGCAAGCGGCGCGGCCTGAACGGCTACGCCTCGCTGTCCTACGACTTCGGCGGCGGCGCCGAATGGTTCGCCGACGTGCAGGCCGGCTACCACGAGGTGGAGCTGTTCCGCGACGTCGCCTCGTGGAGCTACATGGCCCCGGACGGCAACGAGGAGGGCTACTTCTACAACGACGCCACCGGCCAGGTCGAATACTGGCAGCGCCAGTTCTCGCCCGAGGAGATGGGCGGCCTGGACCGCGGCATGGTCGAGACCACGCAGAAGACCTTCAGCCTGACCACCGGCTTCAAGGGCACCTTCGCCGCCGACTGGGACTACGAGGCCTCGCTGAGCTGGTCGCAGTACAGCGCCGAGATCAGCTGGCCGCAGATCGTGGCCGCGGCCGCCAACGCGCTGCTCCTCGGCCCGCAGCTGGGCGTGGACGACGACGGCTTCCCGATTTTCAACGCCGATCCGGCGCGCCTGTACACGCCGCTGACCCGCGCCGAGTACGACAGCATCGCCGCCCGCTCGGTCTACCGGCCGAAGTCGGAGACCGGCACCGTCGCGCTGACCGTCAGCAAGGCCGACCTGTTCACCCTGCCGGGCGGCGACGCGGGCTTCGCCGGCACCGTCGAGTTCGGGCACCAGGCCTACGAACTCAACCCCGATCCGCTGGCCACGCAGTACTACTACTACAGCTGGAAGGATTCGGACGGCCACGGCAGCCGCAACCGCTGGGCCACGGCCGGCGAGCTGCGCATGCCTCTCCTGGAGACGCTGGACTGGAGCGTGGCCGGGCGCTACGACCAGTACCGCTATTCGGGCAACTCGATCGGCAAGGCGACCTGGAGCACGGGCCTGGAGTGGCGGCCGGTCGAGAGCCTGCTGGTGCGCGGCTCCTACGGCACCGCGTTCCGCGCGCCGGACCTGCACTACGTGTACGCCGGCATCGGCAACGACGAGACCTCGGGCAACGACTACTACTACTGCCTGCTCGACGATGCCGACGACTGCTCGGACTACGAGGAAGGCCTGATCCGCACCCGCGAGGGCAACCGCGACCTGGCCGCCGAGACCAGCACCTCGTGGACCGCCGGCTTCGTGTGGTCGCCGCTGGAAGGCCTGGACCTGTCGGCCGACTGGTTCGACATCGACATGCGCGACCAGGTGCAGGACATGAGCGTGGACGCGATCCTGCGCGACGAGGCGGCCTGCCGGCTCGGCGAGCTCGACATCGCCTCGCCGACCTGCGTGGATGCGCTTGCGCGGGTGACCCGCTCCAGCAACGACTCGCTGTACGGGATCTACGTCAACCCGATCAACGTGGCGCGCGAGTACACCAGCGGCATCGACGTGGCCGCGCGCTACCGCTTCGACACGCCGGTCGGGCGCTGGACGCTTTCGTTCAACCACACCTGGGTCAACGAGCACGAGTTCCAGCAGTTCCCCGGCGACCCGGTCGAGGACGAGTTCGCGGTCAACAGCGGGTTCGACATCCCGCGCACCAAGAGCAACGCGAGCATCGGCTGGGAGAACGCCGGCTGGTCGGCGACCCTGTACGGCCAGCGCCTGGGCAAGCTGCCGAACGGCTGGTCGTACGACCAGGTGTGGGAGGAGGGCGACCCGGGTCCGTACATCGCCGCCACCTACCGCTACAACGCGTCGGTGTCCTACCGGTTCAACGACCAGTCCCGCCTGGCGCTGGCGGTGACCAACCTGACCAACAAGATGCCGCCGAAGGACCCGACCTACACGGCGTATCCGTACTACGACATCTCCTGGTTCGATTCGGTCGGCCGCACGATCAACCTGCAGTACACCCACCAGTTCGGCGGCACGCAGTAGCCCGGCCACCCGGGACGCGGCGGCCGGCCGGGCCGCCGCGGGATCCGGCCGCGCCCGCAGGCACGGTTACGTGCGGCGCGCGAGGCCGGCGGGACCCCGCCCACGGGAACGCCGCATCGTGCAGCGGCCCATCGGGCGGTACGCGATGCATGGGCCGCCAGGGCGTGGCCCGTTGCGGGCTACGCCGGATGCACCACGCCCAGCACGCGCGGGCCGCGCGCACCGGTGACCGCCGGCAGGTTGCCGGGGCGGCCGGCCAGGCATTCGCGGGCCAGCCAGGCGAAGGCCATGGCCTCGACGAAATCCGGATCGAGTCCGTGCGCGGCGGAGGATTCCACCGCCACGCCCGGCAGCCGGTCGGCGATGCGCCGCATCAGCGGCGGGTTGCGCACGCCGCCGCCGCAGGCGACCAGCCGCGCGGTCCCGGGCTGGTGCGCGCGCAACGCGTCGGCGATGGTGGCCGCGCTCAGTTCCAGCAGGGTGGCCTGGACGTCGGCCGGCGCTTCGCCGCCGCGCAGCCTGGCCTGTACCCATTCAAGGTGGAACTGCTCGCGGCCGGTGCTCTTGGGTGGCGGCAGCGCGAACCACGGGTCGTCGAGCAGGCGCTCGAGCAGCGCCGCATCGACCGTGCCGCTGGCGGCGAAGCCACCGCCGGCGTCGAACACCTGGCCGGTGTGGCGGTGGCACCACGCGTCGAGCAGCGCGTTGGCCGGCCCGGTGTCGAAGCCGCGGACGGCGAGCTCCGCGCCGGCGGATGCGGCGTGCCCGCCGCGCGGCAGCAGGGTGTAGTTGCCGATCCCGCCGAGGTTGAGCACGGCACGATCCTCGCCGGCGTCGTGCAGCAGCGCGGCGTGGAAGGCCGGCACCAGCGGCGCGCCCTGGCCGCCGGCGGCGACGTCGCGGCGGCGGAAGTCGCAGACGGTCGCGATGCCGGTGCGTTCGGCGACCACGCTGCCGTCGCCGATCTGCATCGTGAAGGGCGCCTCGCCCGAGGGCCGGTGGCGCACGGTCTGGCCGTGCGAGCCGATCGCCGCGACCTGCGAGGGCGCGACGCCGGCCTGCTCCAGCAACGCCCGGGCGGCGGCGGCGAAGGCCTGCGCGACCTGCACGTCGAGCCGGCCCAGTTCGTCCAGCGATTCCATCGCCCCGCCCTGGCCGAGCGCGACCAGCCGCTCGCGCAGCGCCGGCGACCACGGCTGCACGTGGGCCGCACGCAGCCGCAGGCCGCGTGCGTGGCCGGGATCGGGGAATTCGACCAGCGCGGCGTCGATGCCGTCGGCGCTGGTGCCGGAGATCAGGCCGATGAAGAGCTGGGACATGCGCGCAGGGTAACCGGGACGGCGGCGCGCGGGGAGGCGGCGCGTGGCGCCGCCCGGGACGGGCGCGGGCTCAGCCGCGCTTGTCCTTCTTCTTCGCCTTGGCGGTGTCGGCGTGGGCGAACATCAGCTTCTCCATCGACTCCATCCGCGCCAGGGTCGGCGCGGTGGCGGCGCGGAACGCGGCCAGGTCGGCGCCCTTGAGCGGTTCCGGCGGCGGCATGGTCACCGACAGCGGGTTGCGGTGCACGCCGTTGACGCGGAATTCGTAGTGCAGGTGCGGGCCGGTGGCCAGGCCGGTAGAGCCGACGTAGCCGATCACCGTGCCCTGCGCGACCTGCTGGCCCTTGCGCACCTTGCCGAAGCGCGACATGTGCGCGTACAGGGTGGTGTGGCCGCGGCCGTGGTCGAGGATGACGACGTTGCCGTAGCCGCGCTGGGTGCCGACGAACTGCACGCGCGCGTCGCCGGCGGCCATGATCGGAGTGCCGGTGCCGGCGGCATAGTCCACGCCCTTGTGCATGCGCATCTTGCCCAGCACCGGGTGCCGGCGCGCGCCGAAGCTCGAGGACAGGCGCGCATACGGGATCGGCATGCGGATGAAGCTCTTCTTCAGCGGCCGGCCGTCGGCGGTGAAGTACTCGGCCTTGCCGTTGCGTTCGAAGCGGAAGCCCGTGTAGGTCTTGCCGTCGGTGCTGAAGGTCGCGGCGAGGATGCGGCCGGTGCCGATCCGCTCGCCTTCGCGCCAGGTCTCCTCGACCACCGCGCTAAAGCGGTCGCCGCGCTGCACGTCCTTGAAGTCGATGTCGTACTTGAAGATGTCGTCGGTCATCACCGCGATCGCCGACGGGCTCAACCCGGCCTTGCGCCCCGCCGCGTACAGCGAATGGTCGATCTCCGCGCTGGTCACGGCCAGGCGGGTGGTGGTGGCGCGCTCGAGCACCTTCTCGCGGATGCGGTCGCCCTGCAGCGACAGTTCCACGCGCTGGGTCGGCCCGCGGTCGAAGCGGAAGCCGCTCAGCGCGCCGGCCTCGTCGCGCTGGAAGGCCAGCTCGGTGCCCGGGCGCAGGCGGGTGAGCGCCTCGCGGTTGGCCGGGTTCTCGAGGATCCGGTGCATGGTCGTCGCCGGCGCGCCGATCTCCTCGAACAGCTGGCCCAGGGTCTGGCCACGCTCGACCTGCAGGACCTCCCAGTAACCGCCTTCGGCCGCGCCGGCCGCGCGCACGGTCAGCGGCGGCAGCTGCAGCGGCAGCGTGGCGTGCGATTGCGAGGTCGGCTGCAGCTGCGAGGAGAAGCCGGGCACGATGGTGGCCAGCAGCGCGCCCAGCGTCGCGAACAGGCTGGCGTGCAGCCAGTGGCGCCGGGTCCAGCGGGTGTTGAAGGCGGCGGGAAACCGCTCCTTCAGCTTGCGGTGCAGGTGGCGGTGGTGAAGGATGCCGAGGCGGTCGTGGAACTGCTGCTTGCGGGCGCGGCCGTGATCGGTCAGGGACATCGCTTAACTTCCTTCACGGGACCCCGGAGTGCGGCCCACTGGGCAGGTACCATAAACACCTGAAACTAGTGCGTCAAACCATTGAAGAAGCTGAATTTTTCGCTGGCTTTCCGGTTAACCGGCACGTAACATTTCGTTCAAGTTTGTCGTCACCCGAACTGTGGAGCCGGTCGTGTTTCCCCCCCAAGCCAAGCCCTCCGTCGAACAATCCCTTGCCCTCATCGGCCGTGGTGCCGACGAGATCCTCAAGCGCGAGGAACTGGAGGCGCGGCTGGTCGAATCGGCGAAGGCCGGCGGCCGCCCGCTGCGGGTCAAGGCCGGCTTCGACCCGACCGCGCCGGACCTGCACATCGGCCACACCGTGCTGCTGAACAAGATGCGCCAGTTCCAGGACCTGGGGCACCAGGTGATCTTCCTGATCGGCGACTTCACCGGGATGATCGGCGACCCGACCGGCAAGAACGTCACCCGCAAGCCGCTGACCCGCGAGGACGTGCTGGCCAACGCCCGCACCTACGAGGAGCAGGTGTTCAAGGTGCTCGACCGCGAGCGCACCGAAGTGCGCTTCAACAGCGAATGGTTCGGCAAGATGGCCGCGGCCGACATGATCCGCCTGGCCGGCCAGCACACCGTGGCGCGCATGCTCGAGCGCGACGACTTCGCCAAGCGCTACGCGGCGCAGCAGTCGATCGCCATCCACGAGTTCCTCTACCCGCTGGTGCAGGGCTACGACTCGGTGGCGCTGGAGGCCGACGTCGAGCTCGGCGGCACCGACCAGAAGTTCAACCTGCTGATGGGCCGCGGCCTGCAGGAGCACTACGGTCAGAAGCCGCAGATCGTGCTGACCATGCCGCTGCTGGAAGGCCTGGACGGCGTCAACAAGATGAGCAAGTCGCTGGGCAACTACATCGGCATCAGCGAGCCGGCGATCGACATCGTGACCAAGACGATGAAGATCGGCGACGCGCTGACCTGGCGCTGGATCGACCTGCTCAGCTTCGACATCTCCGTGGCCGAGGCGGCGAAGCTGAAGGCCGAGGTGGAGTCGGGCGCGCTCAATCCGCGCGAAGTGAAGCTGCGCCTGGCGCGCGAACTGGCCACCCGCTTCCACGATGCCGCCGCCGCCGAGCAGGCGATCGCCGGTTGGCACGCGGTGGTGACCGGCCAGGGCGACACGTCCTCGCTGCCGCTGCAGGACGTGGCGGTGCCGGCCGAAGGCATCCGCATCGCCGCGCTGCTCACCGCGGCCGGGATCACCCCGTCCAACTCCGAGGCCAACCGCAAGCTCAAGGAGCGCGCGGTGAAGGTGGAAGGCGTGGTGGTCGAGGATCCGGCGACCACGTTCGCGCCCGGCTTCGAGGGCGTGCTGCAGGTCGGCAAGCGCAATTTCGCCCGGGTCCGGCTGGTCGCCGGCTGAGCCTGCCCGCCGCGGCGTCCGCGGGTCAGAGCGTGTGCGTCACCACGCAGTCGCGGCCGGCACGCTTGGCCGTGTAGAGCGCCTCGTCGGCGCCGCGCATCAGCATCGACAGCGGCATCGGCCGGTTCGAGACGGCCACGCCGAGGCTGGCGGTGACCCGCACCGGCGGCGACGGCGGGTCCAGGCGCATCGTCGACAGCGACACGCGGATGCGCTCGGCCAATGCCTGCGCGTTGCACGCGTCGGGCCCGGTCACCACGATCACGAATTCCTCGCCGCCGGTGCGCGCGAACACGTCGTGCTCGCGGGTCTGGCCGCGGATGGTGTCGCTGAGCTTCTGCAGCACCAGGTCGCCGATCTCGTGCCCGTAGCGGTCGTTGACCCGCTTGAAGTGGTCCAGGTCCAGCGCGATCACCGCCAGGTGGCCTTCGCGGGTCAGCCGCTCCAGCTCCGGATCGAGCCGCGCGAACAGGCCGCGGCGGTTGAGCGTGCCGGTGAGCGGGTCGAGCATCGCCGTCTGCCGCAGCGATTCGGCGGCGCGGAAGCTGGCCAGCATCAGCATGCAGAAGTTGATCAGGTACCAGGTCGACAGGTCGACGTTGACCCAGGCGTCGTTCGGTCCGTAGCGGCCGGTGAACGCATTGAGCAGGTCGCGGGCATACAGCACCGCCAGCACCGCGCAACCGACCATCACCAGCCGTGCCGGCACGCGCAGCGGGGGGACGTCCAGGCGGCGCAGTTGCCAGAGCATGACCGCGAGCATGACCAGTTCGGCCAGGCTCATCGCCGCGCCCTGGCCGTCGATCGCGTCGCCGGCCAGCCAGGCGAGCAACGACAGGCCGACCAGCCCCGGCACCAGCGCCCATTCCGCGGGCCGCAGCGGGCGCTGCTGGGTGAACTTGATGGACGCCCCCGCCAGCACCGCCAGCCCGCCGCAGGCGAGGATGCCGCCGATCGCCGCCGCCGTCGTGGCCGTCGCCGACCCGGCCCGCTCCAGCCCGGTGGCGGTGCCGTCGAGCATCGCGGCGCCGACCGAGTAGAGGAAGTGGCCGCCCCCCCAGGAGGCGATCCCGCGCACGCCGCGCGACACCCGCGCGACATGCCAGAACAGCACGAGCAGGATCAGCGCCAGCGCGCAGTCGGTGAGCAGGAGGTTGTAGAAATCGGTGGTCATCCGCCTCCCGGTCCTTGCCGCGGTCGCCGCCGCCCGCTCCGATGCATCCCGCTTCCGTACGGGGCCGCGCAAGCGTCGCCGATGCGCCGCGGGCAGGCAAGTCCCGGGCGGGGCGCCCCGCGGCCACGAAAAAGGGGCGCATGGCGCGCCCCTTCCCGTTCCGGCGGTGGCCGCGGCCGCGGCGGCGGTCAGTCGCCCAGGGTCAGCAGCGAGGCGTTGCCGCCGGCGGCCGTGGTGTTGACCGTGACCGTCTTTTCGGTGGCGAAGCGCGGCAGGTAGTGCGGGCCGCCGGCCTTGGGGCCGGTGCCGGACAGGCCCTGGCCGCCGAACGGCTGCACGCCGACCACCGCGCCGATCTGGTTGCGGTTGACGTAGACGTTGCCGACCTTGACCCGCGAGGCGATCCGCTCGACGGTTTCGTCGATGCGCGAGTGGATGCCCAGGGTCAGGCCGTAGCCGGTGGCGTTGACCTGGTCGATCACCGCGTCCAGGTGCTCGGCCTTCCAGCGGATCACGTGCAGCACCGGGCCGAACACCTCGCGCTGGAGCTGCGACAGCGAGGACAGTTCGTAGGCGCGCGGGGCGAAGAAGGTGCCCAGGGCCAGGTCGGTGTCCATCGGCACGGTGGCGATGTGGCGCGCCTCCTGGTCCATGCGCGTGGCATGCGCCTTGAGCACCTCGAGCGCCTCGGCGTCGATCACCGGGCCGACGTCGGTGGCCAGCAGGCCGGGATCGCCCACCTTCAGTTCCGCCATCGCGCCGGCGAGCATGGTCATCACCTTGTCGGCGATGTCGTCCTGCACGAACAGCACGCGCGCGGCCGAGCAGCGCTGGCCGGCCGAGGTGAAGGCCGAGCCGATCGCATCCTTGACCAGTTGCTCGGGCAGGGCGGAGGAGTCGGCGATCAGCGCGTTCTGGCCGCCGGTCTCGGCGATCAGCACGGCCAGCGGCGCGTTCTCGCGCGCGGCCAGGGCGCGGTTGATCGCGCGCGCGGTCTCGGTCGAGCCGGTGAAGGCCACGCCGGCCACGCGCGGGTCGGAGGTCAGGGCCGCGCCCACGGTGGCGCCGTCGCCCGGCACGAACTGCAGCACGTCGGCCGGCACGCCCGCTTCGTGCAGCAGCTTCACCGCGGCATGGCCAATCAGGCTGGTCTGCTCGGCCGGCTTGGCGATCACGCTGTTGCCGGCGGCCAGCGCGGCGCAGACCTGGCCGAGGAAGATCGCCAGCGGGAAGTTCCACGGGCTGATGCAGACGAACACGCCGCGGCCCTGCAGGCGCAGTTCGTTCGACTCGCCGGTCGGGCCGGGCAGCGCCTCGGGCGCGCCGAACTGGCGGCGGGCCTGGGCCGCGTAATAGCGCAGGAAGTCGACCGCCTCGCGCACCTCGGCGACCGCGTCGGGCAGCGTCTTGCCGGCTTCGCGCACGCACAGCGCCATGAACGCGGGCATGCGCTGCTCGAGCAGGGTGGCCGCGTGTTCGAGGATCGCGGCGCGGCTGGCGGCCGGAGTGCGGTCCCATGCCGGCTGCGCGGCGACCGCATTGGCCAGCGCGCGCTGCACGGTGGCCGCATCGGCCGGCTGCCAGTGGCCGACGACCTGGCGGCGGTCGGCCGGGCTGGCCACGGCCAGGCTTTCGCCGGCCGGAAGGGCGCCCGGCACCAGCGGCGCGGCGCGCCATGGGCCGGCGTGCTCGTTCAGGCGCTCGGCCAGGGCCTTGAGTTCGGTGTCGTCGGCGAAGTTGGCGCCCATGGAGTTGTCCCTGTCGAAGCCCTGCTGGGTGTAGAGGTCGCGCGGCAGCGGAATGCGCGGGTGGCGGATGGACGAACCGGCGGAATCGAAGCCGATCACCGCGGCGACCGGGTCCTGGACCAGGTCGGACACCGGCACGTCCTCGTCGGTGATGCGGTTGACGAAGCTGGAATTGGCGCCGTTCTCGAGCAGGCGGCGGACCAGGTACGGCAGCAGGTCCTCGTGGCTGCCGACCGGCGCATACACCCGGCACGGCACGCCGAGGCGGTCGGCCGGCACCACTTCGGCATAGAGGTCGTCGCCCATGCCGTGCAGCTTCTGGTGCTCGTAGTCGCGGCCGTTGGCCAGCGCGCGGATCGCGGCGATGGTCTGCGCGTTGTGGGTGGCGAACATCGGGTAGATCGCGTCGGCGTGGCCGAACATGCGCCGCGCGCACGCCAGGTAGGAAACATCGGTGTTCTGCTTGCGGGTGAACACCGGGTAGCCGGCCTGGCCCTCGACCTGGGCGCGCTTGATCTCCGCGTCCCAGTACGCGCCCTTGACCAGCCGCACGGGAATGCGGCGGCCCACCCGGCGGGCCAGGTCGGCGAGGAAGTCGACCACGAACGGCGCGCGTTTCTGGTAGGCCTGCACGGCCAGGCCGTAGCCCTCCCAGCCGTCGAGCGAGGGATCGGAGAAGGTCGCCTCGATCAGGTCCAGCGACAGCTCCAGGCGGTCGCTTTCCTCGGCGTCGACGGTGTAGCCGATGCCATAGGACTTCGCCAGCTGCGCCAGCTCCAGCACGGCCGGCGCGAGTTCGGCCAGCACCCGCTCGCGCTTGGCGTGTTCGTAGCGCGGGAACAGCGCGGACAGCTTGATCGAGATGCTCGGCGCGGCGAAGACATCTGCGCCGACGTAGTTGCCGCTGCGCCCGATCGCATGGATCGCGTCGCGGTAGGCCTGCAGGTAGCGGCGCGCGTCCTTCATCGTCAGCGCGCCTTCGCCGAGCATGTCGAACGAATAGCGGTAGTGGGCGTTGTCGCCCTTCTTCGAGCGCGACAGCGCTTCGGAGATCGTGCGGCCCATCACGAACTGGTGGCCCATGATCCGCATCGCCTGGCGCACGGCCAGGCGCACCACCGGTTCGCCGACCCGGCCGACCAGGCGCTTGAACGCGCCCGGCACGTCGTGGCGGGTGAGGTCGTTGAGGTTGACCAGCCTGCCGGTGAGCATCAGGCCCCAGGTCGAGGCGTTGACCAGCACCGACTCGCTCTGGCCCAGGTGCTTCTCCCAGTCGGCGTCGCCGAGCTTGTCGCGGATCAGCTTGTCGGCGGTCTCCTGGTCGGGGATGCGCAGCAGCGCCTCGGCCACGCACATCAGCAGCACGCCTTCCTCGCTGCCCAGGTCGTACTGGCGCATGAAAGCCTCGATCGCGCCCTGGTCCTGGGCGCGGGCGCGCACGCGGCGGACCAGGTCGGCGGCCAGCGCGTCGATGTCGGCCTGGACCAGCGGCTCCTGGCGGGCCTGCAGCAGCAGTTCGCGGACGTGGGTGGCCTCGTCGCGCAGCCAGGCGGCGGTGATCGCCGCGCGCAGCGCGGACGGGGCGGCGGCGGCCGGCGCGACCGGGATGGCGGCACGCGGCGGGGAATCGGGACGGGCGGGCGAGGCGGTCATGGGCGGGGTCGGCTGCGGGGACGGGTGCCGGCGCCTCGAGGGCCTGCCACGGGCCGGCATGGGGCGGGGCGCCAGCCGTCCATCATGGCCGGCGGGTGGTCGTCCTGGCTTGAAGGATTCCGGCGTCCGCGGCGCGGAAGCCGGCACAAAACCCGCCGGCTCAGGCCTGGCGCAGGGCGCGGTACTCGCTGGGGGTCATCCCGACCAGGGCCACGAAGCGGCGGGTGAAGGCGCTCTGGTCGCTGAAGCCGCAGGCCTGGGCGATCGAAGCGATGCTGCCCGGCCCGTGCAGCCGGTGCATCGCCGCCTGGATCCGGATCCGGGTCAGCAGCTGCAGCGGGGTCAGCTGGAACACCTTCTGGAAGGTGCGTTCGAGCTTGGATTCGGAGAAGCCGGTGATCGCCAGCAGGTCGTGGATGCGGATGTTGCCGGCGAAGTGCCGGTTCATGTGCACCAGCGCCTCCCGCAGCGAGGCGTAGTCCGCGCCCAGGCCCTCGCGGCTGGCCAGGTCGCGCGAGATCCCGACCAGCCCGGCCACCTGGCCGTCGACCCGCAGCGGCCGCTTGCAGGTCAGGCACCAGCCCGGCTCCTGGTCGGAGAACAGGTGCAGTTCGAGCAGGTTGTCGATCACCGCGCCTTCCAGCACCTGCTGGTCCTGCAGGCCGTAGGTGGCGCCCAGCCCGCTCGGGTACACCTCGCTGGCCCGCCGGCCGATGATCTCGCGCCGCGAGCGCAGGCCCAGCCGGCGCAGCATGGTCGCGTTGACATGGGTGTAGCGCCCCTCGCGGTCCTTGATGAAGAACAGGACATCGGGGATCGAGTCGAACAGGGCCTCGACCTCGGCGGCGTCCACGGTCGGGGGAGCGGGCTTCACGGGGCGCGGTCGCAGTCGGGCGGGACGGGCGCATTCTAGAGCGTGCGCCGGGCAGGCCCGCCAGGCGGGCGGGCGGGCGTCGGCCGGGGGCCCATGCGCGGCCCGGAGCGGCCACGCCCCGGCCGCCGGAGCGCCGGCAAATACTTGAGCCGGATCAATGCAAGTTGCCGCCCGCTGTGCCCAGCGCTTACCATCTTCGGTGTTTTCCGCAGGCGGCAAGCGGCGGTGGGCGGCATGATCGAGGTGGTTCCGACCAGGTCCGGCGACGCCGGCGCGCAGCTGCGGCTGCGCCCGCCGCGGGCCCTGACGGCCCGCCAGTTCAGGGCGCTGTTCGCCGCGCTGGCGGGGGCGATGTGGCTGGTGGCCGGGCTCGGCTGGCTGGCCGGCAATGCCTTCGCCCCGGCCTTCGCCCTGCTGCACAGCGCGGGGGTCGCGCTGGCGTTGCGCTGTTTGTGGCGCAGCGGGGAACACGGCGAGGAGATCGCCATCGGTCCTTCCGCGGTGGACGTCCGCCGCGGGGCCGATGTCGTGTTCAGCGCCCATCCGCACTGGGTGCGGGTGCACGTGGGGAGGGACGACGGCAGGGTCACGCTGTCGTCCAGCGGCCGGCGGGTCGAGGTGGGCGCCTTCCTGGGCCCGGCCGAACGCTCGCAACTGGCACGGTGCTTGAAAGAATTCCTGGCGGCCGAGGCAGGCCGCAACCGATGACGCAACCAGGGTCTAGGCAATGATGCAAGCGAAGGGATGGTGGAAGCGGTGGTTGGCGGCGGGCGCGCTGTTGGTGGCGCCGGCGCTGGCCTGGGCCCAGTCGGCGGACCCGCACCGCTGGCAGCTGAACATGGGCCGCGGCGTCACCGCGTCCTCGCAGAACGCGTACGAGGCCCACATGATCGTGCTGATCGTGTGCGTGGTCATCGGCGTGATCGTGTTCGGCGCGATGGGCTACGCGATGTTCAAGTTCCGCCGCTCCAAGGGCGCGGTCGCGGCGCAGTTCAGCCACAACACCACCGCCGAGGTGATCTGGACGGTGATCCCGGTCCTGATCCTGATCGCGATGGCGTGGCCGGCCACCGCCAAGCTGATCGCGATGTACGACACCCGCGACTCCGAGATGACGGTCAAGGTCACCGGCTACCAGTGGATGTGGAAGTACGAGTACCTGGGCGAGGGCGTGGCCTTCACCAGCCGCCTGGACCGCGAATCCGACCGGATCCGCCAGAGCGGCGAGCAGCCCAGCCTCGAGGCCAACCCGCACTACCTGCTGGACGTGGACAACCGCCTGGTCCTGCCGGTGGACACCAAGGTCCGCTTCGTCATCACCGCCGACGACGTGATCCACGCCTGGTGGGTGCCGGCGCTGGGCTGGAAGCAGGACGCGATCCCGGGCCTGATCAACGAGGCCTGGACCGAGATCAAGACCCCGGGCGTGTACCGCGGCCAGTGCGCCGAGCTGTGCGGCAAGGACCACGGCTTCATGCCGATCGTGGTCGAGGCGGTGTCGAAGGAAGAGTTCGCGAAGTGGCTGGCGGCGAAGAAGCCGGCCCCGGCCGCCGAGCCCGCCGCCGCCCCGGCCGTCGAAGCGCCGGCCGCCACCGAGGCGCCGGCCGGCGATGCCGCGCCGGCCCCGGAAGCCGCGCCGCAGGACGCCGCCCCCGCGGCCGGCGCCGCGCAGGGCTGACCCGATCAACGCAACGGCCGCCATGCGGCCGCCACGCACACGCATTCAGAGGTAGCAACGCCATGGCCCATTCCGCCGCCGAGCACCACGACGACCACCACGGCCACAAGCAGGGGTTCTTCGAGCGCTGGTTCTTCTCCACGAACCACAAGGACATCGGCACGCTGTACCTGCTGTTCTCCTTCACCATGTTCATCATCGGCGCGGCCATGTCGGTGGTGATCCGCGCCGAGCTGATGAAGCCGGGCCTGCAGTTCGTCAGCCCCGAGTTCTTCAACCAGATGACCACCGTGCACGCGCTGGTCATGATCTTCGGCGGCGTGATGCCGGCCTTCGTCGGCCTGGCCAACTGGATGATCCCGCTGCAGGTCGGCGCGCCGGACATGGCGCTGCCGCGCATGAACAACTGGTCCTTCTGGATCATGCCGTTCGCGTTCACCCTGCTGCTGATGACGCTGTTCCTGCCGGGCGGCGCGCCGGCCGGCGGCTGGACGCTGTACCCGCCGCTGTCGCTGCAGGGCGGCTACAACGTCGCGTTCACGATCTTCGCCATCCACATGATGGGCGTCAGCTCGATCATGGGCTCGATCAACATCATCGCCACCGTGCTCAACATGCGCGCCCCGGGCCTGGACCTGCTGAAGATGCCGATCTTCTGCTGGACCTGGCTGATCACCGCCTTCCTGCTGATCGCGGTGATGCCGGTGCTGGCCGGCGCGGTGACCATGCTGCTGACCGACAAGTTCTTCGGGACCAGCTTCTTCAATGCCGCCGGCGGCGGCGACCCGGTGATGTTCCAGCACATCTTCTGGTTCTTCGGGCACCCCGAGGTCTACATCATGATCCTGCCCGCCTTCGGCGTGGTGAGCGAGATCATCCCGACCTTCAGCCGGAAGCCGCTGTTCGGCTACCAGGCGATGGTCTACGCGACCGCCTCGATCGCGTTCCTGTCGTTCATCGTATGGGCCCACCACATGTTCACCGTGGGCATGCCGCTGGGCGGCGAGATCTACTTCATGTTCGCCACCATGCTGATCGCGGTGCCGACCGGCGTGAAGGTGTTCAACTGGGTCAGCACGATGTGGAAGGGCTCGCTGACCTTCGAGGCACCGATGCTGTGGTCGGTCGCGTTCGTGATCCTGTTCTCGATCGGCGGCTTCTCCGGCCTGATGCTGGCGATCGTTCCCGCCGACTTCCAGTACCACGACACCTATTTCGTGGTCGCCCACTTCCACTACGTGCTGGTGACCGGCGCGGTGTTCGCGCTGATCGCCGCGGTCTACTACTGGTGGCCGAAGTGGACCGGCCGGATGTACAGCGAGGCGGCGGCCAAGTTCCACTTCTGGTGGACGATGGTGTTCGTCAACCTGCTGTTCTTCCCGCAGCACTTCCTCGGCCTGGCCGGCATGCCGCGCCGCATCCCGGACTACAACGTGGTGTTCGCCGACTGGAACCTGGTCAGCTCGATCGGTGCGTTCGGCATGTTCGTCACCCCGTTCATGATGGCCGCGATCCTGTGGCACTCGCTGCGCAACGGCGCCAAGGCCGAGGCGCGCTCGTGGGAAGCGGCGCGTGGCCTGGAGTGGACCGTGCCCTCGCCGGCGCCGCACCACACCTTCGCCACGCCGCCGGTGATCAAGGACGGCGACCTGGCCCACGGCGACGTCAGTCACTAGTCCGAATCCCTGGGAGCAGCCCGCACATCCATGTGCGGGGGTTCAAAGGGCGAGTCCCTCGCGAGAGCCGACACAGCCGTGTGCCGGCGTTCAACGGTAAAGCGCCGGCTCCGAACGGATGCCGGGCCTGAGGAAGAAGCAGCAACCATGACCGCACCGACCGGGCACAACCAGGACACCGCGCAGCGCCGCAAGGGCGTGGCGCGCACGGCCTGGGTCGTGGGCGCCATCGCGCTGGCGATCTACCTCGCCTTCATCCTGTCGGGCGTGCTGGGCGCGGCATGAGCGAAGCGCAGGCCCCGGCGAAGCGTGGCGCAGGCTGGCTGAAGCTGGCCGGCGTGGCGCTGGCCGCGTTCGCCTTCACCTTCTCGCTGGTGCCGCTGTACCGGATCGCCTGCGAGAAGGTGTTCGGCATCCGCCTGGAAGGCGGCACCGGGCAGGCCCGCGCCGGCACCGTGGCCACGGCCGCCGAGCGCAAGTCGCGCACGGTCACCGTGCAGTTCGACGGCGGCGTGAACTCCAAGCTGCCGTGGGCGTTCGAGCCCGAGCAGCTGACCATGGAGGTCGTGCCGGGGGAGCTCAACGAGGCGCTGTATTTCGCCCGCAACGACGGCGACCGCGCGATCGTCGGCAGCGCGGTGCCCTCGGTGGCGCCGGCGCGCGCGTCGGGCCACTTCACCAAGACCGAATGCTTCTGCTTCACCGCCCAGACCCTGCAGCCGGGCGAGAAGCGCGACATGCCGGTGCGCTTCATCGTCGATCCGGACCTGCCGGGCGACGTCAAGACGATCACGCTGTCTTACACTTTCTTCAAGAACGAGGACCTCACCGCGCGACTGGGCGCGGCGCAGGTCTCCAACGCGCCGCACGCGGCGCCCTGACGAGCACGGAAACACACCGCCATGGCCCAACCGCAGACGGACCACTATTTCGTACCGGCGCAGAGCAAGGCGCCGATCCTGGCCTCGGTCGCACTGTTCACGCTGATGATCGGGGTGGCCACCTGGCTCAACGGGCTGGCCTGGGGCAAGTGGACGTTCTTCGTCGGCCTGGCCGCGATGCTCGCGGTGCTGTTCTACTGGTTCAGCGAAGTGGTGCGCGAATCGCTGGCCGGCCACTACAACCGCCAGGTCGACATCTCGTTCCGGATGGGGATGATCTGGTTCATCTTCTCCGAAGTGATGTTCTTCGCCGCGTTCTTCGGCGCGCTGTTCTACGCCCGCCACCTCGCCCTGCCGTGGCTGGGCGGCGAAGGCGACGGCGTGATGACCAACGCCCTGCTGTGGGACGGCTACACCGCGGCCTGGCCGACGGCCGGCCCGGGCCAGGTCGGTGGCCAGTTCCAGACCATCCCGGCCTGGGGCCTGCCGCTGCTCAACACGCTGATCCTGCTGACCTCGGGCGTGACCCTGACCATCGCCCACCACGCGCTCAAGGCCAACGCGCGCCGCCAGGTGCTGCTGTGGCTGGGCCTGACCGTGCTGCTGGGCCTGCTGTTCCTGTTCTTCCAGGCCGAGGAATACATCCACGCCTACCAGGAACTGAACCTGACCCTGGGTTCCGGCATCTACGGCTCGACCTTCTTCATGCTCACCGGCTTCCACGGCGCGCACGTGTTGCTGGGCACGATCATGCTGGCGATCATGTGGCTGCGCGTGGCCAAGGGCCACTTCACCCCCGACAACCACTTCGCCTTCGAAGCCGCCGCGTGGTACTGGCACTTCGTCGACGTGGTCTGGCTGGCGCTGTTCCTGTTCGTCTACGTGCTCTGAGCCGGGCGCCGGCACGCTGCCGGCCACCACGGTATGCCGACAGGGACGCCTCCGGGCGTCCCCGTCGTTTCAGGGCTCAGCGGCCGACGCCGTGCGGCTGGATAACCCCGGTCCAGATGCCGAGGATGACCAGCAGGATCAGCGCCACCGACAGGCCGATGCGGCGGGTGAGCGCGTTGACCGTGCGCTTGCTCTGGCCGCGGTCGACCAGCAGGTAGTACAGGGCCGAGCCGAGGTTCCACAGGATGACGATCAGGAACGCCACCACCACCAGGGTCTTGAGCGAATCGTTCACGGCGGTGGCCTCGGTGCGTGCGTGGATGCGATGGCCGGCATTATCGCAGGCGCGGACGGGGATGGCGCGATGAGCGGCCGGCGCCTGCCGCTGTGGGCCGGCTGGGTGCTGGCCTTGGGCGTGGCCGCGCTGTGCGCGTCGCTGGGTGCGTGGCAGCTGCAGCGGATGCAGGCCAAGCAGGCCCAGCTCGACGCCGCGGCGCGGGTGCTGGACGAGCGCCGGTCGCAGCCGCTGTCGCGGGCCGCCGACCCGGCGCGCGCGCGCGCCTACGACTGGGCATCGGGCCGAGGCCGCTTCCTCGACGCGCCCGCGGTGCTGCTCGACAACCAGAACCGCGACGGCCGCGCCGGCGTGCGCGCCTACCGGGTCTTCCTGCCCGCGGACACGCCGGACGCGCTGCTGGTGGAGCTGGGCTGGCTGCCGTTGCCCGGCGACCGCCGCCTGCCCGCGGTGGCCGCCCCCGGAACGGAGGAGGTGGCGGGCCTGCTGCTGCCGCCGCCCTCGCCCGGGCTGGTCGCGCCGGTCGTGTCGCCGCAGCCGGACGGAACGCTGCTGGTGGTGGCGCTGGATCCGCCCGCGCTGGCCGCCGCGCTGGGCGTGCCGTCGCTGGCGCCGCGCGTGCTGCGGCTGGACCCGGCGCTGCCGGGGGGCTATGCCCGCGACCTGGAACTGCTGCCGAACACGCTGCCGCCGGACCGCCACCTCGGCTATGCGGTGCAGTGGTTCGCGTTGTCCGGCGCGGTGCTGGCCATCGCGACGCTGCTGACCTTCCGAGGCCGGCGCCGGCGCTGAGCGTCGCGTGCCGTCCGCGGTGCCCGACGTGCGAAAATCCCCGCCATGACCGTTCCCGCCTCCGACGCCGCCCGCACCCGCCGCGGGCGACTGATGCTGATCGCCCTGTTCCTGCTGTTCTTCGGTACCGCCTTCGGCGCGGTGCTGCTGCGCCTGAGCGGCTGGATGCCGGCCGGCCTGCGCAACCACGGCGAGCTGCTGCAGCCGCCGGCCGACCTGCGCCAGGCGCCGCCGCTGCTGGCGGACGGCACCCCGTACGCCTGGGAGCCGGCCGCGCGCACCTGGCGGATCGTGGTCGCGCCGCCACCGGCCTGCAGCGACGAATGCACCCGCCTGCTCGCCGAGCTGGACAAGGTCTGGCAGCTGTTCGGGCACAACGCCGACCAGGTCGAGATCCTGTGGCTGGGGCCGCTGCCGGCCGGCGCGCCGGAACTGCCCGAACTGCGGGTGCTGCGCGAGGACCCCGCCCTGCGCGCGGCGCTGCCACGCGCCGCCGATCCGGCCGGCATCCCGCTGTTCGTGATCGATCCCAACGGCTTCGTCGTCCTGCGCTACCCGCCGCATGCCGACCCGGCCGGCGTGCGCGCCGACGTCGCCCGCCTGCTGAAACTGAAGTGAGGTGGCTGCACCGATGAACGCGATCGCCCGACCCGCGCTGGTCCGCCATTTCCACCGCCTTGCCTGGCTGGCGGTGCTGCTGACCGCCTGCGTGGTCGTGTTCGGTGCGTTCGTGCGCCTGTCCGACGCCGGGCTGAGCTGCCCGGACTGGCCGACCTGCTACGGCCGCGCCACCTGGCCGTCGGCCGCACAGGACGCCGCCGCGCACGCGGCCAGCGAGATCCGTCCATTCGAGACGCACAAGGCCTGGCGCGAGCAGGTGCACCGCCACCTGGCCGCGACCCTGGGCGTGCTGGTGCTGCTGCTGGCGATCCTGGCCGCGCGCCGGCGGCGGCTGGGCATCGCCCAGATCCTCGTCGCCTCGCTGCTGGTGGCCGCCGCGATCCCGGCGTACATGGCCGGGCAGATCGGCCTGGCCTTCGCCCTGGCCGGCGCCGGCGAGGCGATCCTGCTGCTGGCCGCGCTGCGCTGGTCCAACATCGACCTGGCCCGGGCGGCGGTGCTGACCCTGGCGGTGATCGTGTTCCAGGCGCTGCTGGGCAAGTGGACGGTGACCCTGCTGCTGAAACCCGTCGTGGTGATGGGCCACCTCCTCGGCGGACTGGCGACGTTCTCGCTGCTGCTGTGGATGGCCTGGCGCGCCACCGACCTGCCGATCCGGCTGGCCGACGCGCGAACGCTGCGGCGCTGGGTGGTGGTGGGGCTGGCCGTGCTGGGCATACAGATCGCGCTGGGCGGCTGGACCAGCGCGAACTACGCCGCGCTGGCCTGCGGCGGCGGTGGCTGGACCACCGCCGAGCACCACTACCTCGACTTCCCGAAATGCGTCGGCCAGTGGTGGCCGCGGGCCGACTTCCGCGAAGGCTTCGTGCTCTGGCGCGGGATCGGCGTGGACTACGAGGGCGGCGTGCTCGACGGCGCCTCCCGCATCGCGATCCAGCTGGCGCACCGGCTGATGGCCGTTGTCGTGTTCGTATACCTGCTGTGGCTGGCGCTGCGCCTGTGGCGCAACCCGGGCATGCGTGGCTGGGGCTTCCTGCTCGGGCTGCTGGTCGTGGCCCAGGTCGCGCTCGGCGTGCTCAACGTCAAGCTGGCCCTGCCGCTGCCGGTGGCGGTGCTGCACAACGCCGGCGCGCTGGCGCTGCTGTTCGTGCTGGTGACGCTGCTGGCACGGTTGAAGGAACCCGGCACGAAGGAACTCGGGTCCGTCGCATGAGCGCGATTCCCCCCTGGCGCCAGTACCTGGAGCTGACCAAGCCGCGCGTGGTCGCGCTGCTGGTGTTCACCGCGCTGGTCGGCATGTTCCTGGCGGTGCCGGGCCTGCCGCCGCTGAAGGAAAGCGTGTTCGGCCTGCTCGGCATCTGGCTGGCGGCCTCGTCGGCGGCGGCCATCAACCACCTGATCGACCAGCGGATCGACAAGGTGATGGTGCGCACCGCGCACCGGCCGCTGGCCACCGGCGCGTTGAGGCCGATGCAGGTGCTGGCGTTCGCGGTCGCGCTCGGCGTGGCCTCGATGGCGCTGCTCGTGTTGCTGGTGAACGCGGTCACCGCGCTGCT
Organism: Pseudoxanthomonas fibrivorans; assembly: GCF_041464125.1. Taxonomy (NCBI): domain Bacteria; kingdom Pseudomonadati; phylum Pseudomonadota; class Gammaproteobacteria; order Lysobacterales; family Lysobacteraceae; genus Pseudoxanthomonas; species Pseudoxanthomonas fibrivorans. The sequence continues at coordinate 2,903,652 of NZ_JBGNUG010000001.1, forward strand.
GACCTTCGCCTCGCTGATCGGCTACGCGGTGGTCTACACCGGCTGGCTCAAGCGGGCCACGCCGCAGAACATCGTGATCGGCGGCGTCGCCGGGGCCGCGCCGCCGCTGCTGGGCTGGGCCGCGGTGACCAACATGGACGGCGCGTGGGACTGGCAGCACGCGCTGCTGCTGGTGCTGATCATCTTCGTGTGGACGCCGCCGCACTTCTGGGCGCTGGCGATCTTCCGCCGCGAGGACTATGCGCGCGCGCTGATCCCGATGCTGCCGGTCACCCACGGCGTGACCTACACCCGCTGGCAGATCCTGTTCTACACCGTGCTGCTGCTGCAGGTGAGCATCCTGCCGGTGCTGTTCGGCATGAGCGGGTTCTTCTACCTGGGCGGCGCGCTGGTGCTGGGCAGCGTGTTCCTCTGGTACGCCTGGCGCCTGCTGGATCCGCCGGACGAGTTCTTCGCCATGCGCGTGTTCAATTACTCGATCATCTACCTGATGGCGCTGTTCGCCTTCCTGCTGGTCGACCACTGGCTGCCGCTGCTGCTGCGCGGCTGACCGCGGCGGCGGCGAGGCGACGCGCCGCCGTGCCGCCCGGTCCGGGGGTCCCCGGCCAGCGCGGCGCCGGACGGGGACCGTGCATCGCAGGGCGCCCGCCGGGCGCCCTGCATCGGGCGTCAGCCGTTGCCCGCCCTGGCTGCCTCGACCGCCTTCTTCTCGCGGCTGCGGATCCACATGTTGATCGCCTCGACGAACACCGAGAACGCCATCGCGGTGTAGACGTAGCCCTTGGGGATGTGCAGGCCGAAGCCGTCGGCGATCAGCACCAGGCCGATCATGATCAGGAAGGCCAGCGCCAGCACCTTGACCGTCGGGTGCTTCTCGACGAACACGCCGATCGGGCCGGCGAAGGCGAGCATGAAGGCGATCGAGATGACGATCGCGGTGACCATCACCCAGCGCTCGTCGACCATGCCCACCGCGGTGATGATCGAGTCCAGCGAGAACACGATGTCCAGCACCATGATCTGCGCGATCACGCCGGCGAAGGAGGTGGCCGCGCGGGCCAGGCCACCCTGCCCGGCGCCCTCGACCTTGTGGTGGATCTCCAGCGTCGCCTTGGCGATCAGGAACAGGCCGCCGCCGATCAGGATCAGGTCGCGCCAGGAGAACGGCTGGCCGAACAGCTCGAACACCGGGTAGGTCAGGCGCGTGATCCAGACGATGGTGAACAGCAGCACCAGGCGGGTGATCGCGGCGCCGGCGATGCCCAGGTGGCGCGCGCGGCTGCGCTGCTCCGGCGGCAGGCGCCCGGCGAGGATCGAGATGAAGATGATGTTGTCGATGCCCAGGACCAGTTCGAGCGCGGTCAGGGTCGCCAGGGCGATCAGGATTTCGGGAGTGAACAGGGATTCCATGGAGGGTTCGGTCGTAGGGGTGCGGGCACAGGATGCCGCCCCGCCGGTTCAGGCGGCGTGGCGGCGCGGGGGCGGGGCGGCGGGCTAGAAGTCGAACAGCTCGCCGAGCAGCGACTTGGGCTTGCGCGGCTTGTGTCCGTAGCCGTGGGCGTCGTGGTGGCCGTGGCGCGGCGGCGCGTGGCGTTCGGCCGGGCGGTAGGCGGGCGGCGCGGCGGCGGCGGTCTCGGCGCCGGCGCGTTCGATCAGGCGGTCCAGTTCGCCGCGGTCGAGCCAGACGCCGCGGCATTCGGGGCAGTAGTCGATTTCGATGCCCTGGCGTTCGGTCATGGCCAGGGTCACGGTCCTGCAGGCGGGGCAATGCATGTGGGGGCTCCGGTGGTTCCAGGGCCGCGGCGAACCTGCATCGGAGACCGGTGGGGGCCGGACACACCTTCGCCGCGGAACGGCGAAGGTCTTGCCCACAGGCCGCAGGGCCTGCCGCTGCACCGGGACCGGGGTCCGTAATGACGATGCGAGCGCGGGGGGCTACTCCCCTTCGATGCGCGATCCTAGCATGCGGCCGGTGAACCGCCCGGGCGCGCGGGGCGGTCCTCAGCGACCGGCGTCCGCGTCCAGGTGCTGGACCACGACCGGCTCCAGCGAGCGCAGCCCCGCCTGGCGGCCGAAGGCCAGCGCCTGCTCGCGCGAAGCCCCCGCCTGCGCTTCGGCCAGGGCGAGCAGGGCGCCGGCCCGGTTGCCCGAGGCGCAGTGCACCAGCACCCCGTCGCCGTGTTCACGCAGCAACGCGGCCAGCGCGCGGGCGTTGGCCGGGGTGACCGCGTCCTTGCCGGCCACCGGCAGCGCCACGTAGGCCATGCCCAGCCGCCTGGCCTCGGCCGCCTCGTCGAAGCCGCGGTCCTCGCCCGGCCCCCGCAGGTCGATGACCGTGCGCACCCCCTGCGCATGCAGCCGCGCCAGGTCCTGCGCGCCGGGCTGGCCGCCGCTGTGCAGCCCCGCGCGCGGCTCGGCGAAGGTCGCCGGCGCGGCAAGCAGGTGCTGCTGCCAGAACAGCATCGAGGCGGCGCCGAAGTAGTCGCTGTTGGCCTTCTTGCGGAAGCCGTGGCCCTCGTCGGCGAATTCCAGGTACCAGACCGGCTGGCCGTTGCCGCGCACGGCCTTGACGATCTGTTCGGCCTCGGTCCACGGCACGCGCGGGTCGTTGCGGCCCTGGGCGACGAACAGCGGCGCGCGGATCCGGTCGGCGTGGTTGAGCGGGGCGATCTTCTCGAAGAACGCGGCCATCGCCGGGTCGCGCTCGTCGCCGTACTCGGCGCGTCGCAGGTCGCGGCGATAGCTCTCGGTGTTCTCGAGGAAGGTGCGGAAGTGCGAGATGCCGACCACGTCGATGCCGGCGCGGATGCGGTCGCTGTAGTGCATCAGCGAGGCCAGCACCATGTAGCCGCCGTAGCTGCCGCCGTAGACGCCGACGCGCGAGGCGTCCAGTTCCGGCTGGGCCGCGATCCAGTCGAGCAGCGCGCCGATGTCCTTGACCGAATCCTCGCGCCGGGCGCCGTTGTCGGCCTGCAGGTAGTCCTTGCCGTAACCGGAGGAGCCGCGCACGTTCGGCACCAGCACCGCCACGCCGAGGTCGGCGAGCATGAACTGGATGGCCGGGTTGAATACCGGCTGCGACTGGCCTTCCGGTCCGCCGTGGATGTTGACCAGCACCGGATACCTGCCCGATGCGGCGGGCTTGGACGGGCGGTAGAAGAACGCCGGGATCGTGCGCGGCTTGCCGTCGACCTGGTCGAACGTCGGATAGCGGACCAGCGTCGGCGCGACGAAGGACGAGGCATCCAGGCCGCCCACTTCGCTGCGCGTCCAGCGCTGCAGCGCCTTGCCGGACAGGTCGAGCACGTACACGTCGCTGGGCGAGGTGGCGCTGTTGAGGTCCAGCGCCAGGCGCCTGCCGTCGGGCGAGAACTCGAAGTTGCCGATCACGCCCACGGGCAGTTCGCGCAACGCCGGCAGCTCCACCGGCTGCAGGCCCGGCAGGCGCAGCACGTGCAGGCGCGAGATGCCGTCCTCGTTGGTGCTGTAGGCCAGGTGGCGTCCGTCGCCGGCGATGCGCACCTCGTCCACGTCCCACGGGACGTGCGCGCTGAGCAGCTTCGGCGCGCCCATGCCCGGGCCGTGCCAGCGCAGCGTGCGGAACTGCTGCGGCCGGCCGTCGACGTCTTCGTCCGACACGTAGAACACGCCCCGGCCGTCCGGGGCATAGCGGAACTGCCCCAGCGCGGCCTTGCCGCCGTCGACCGGGAACAGGGTGAGCTTGCCGCTGGCCAGCTCCAGCTCGCCCGGATAGGTCTCGTTGGCCGACACGTAGCGGCTGACCAGCAGCCGGGTGCCGTCGGGCGAGAAGTCGCTCGCGCTCCAGCTGCCGCCTTCGGCCAGCACGGTGCGGGCCTGGCCGGTGCGGGTGTCGCGGAGCCACACGTCGCGGTCGGTGCCGTTGCGCGCGGTGCTCGACCAGGCCAGCAGGCCGCCGTCGCGGCTGAGCACCGCGCCGCCGTTCTGGCTGCGCCTGCCATCGGTGAGCAGGGTGGTGGTGCGCTCGGCATCGTCGAACCAGTACAGCTGCGAGAATTCGTCGCCGCCGCGGTCCTTGGCGAAGACGAAGCCGTCGGGCCCGGCTTCCGGCGCCGGCACCAGGCCGGTGACCGGCTCCGGATAGAACGTCAGCTGCTCGCGCATCCCCAGCGGCGCGCAGACCCGGTGCGCCTGCGCGGTCTCGGCGAAGCGCGTGCCCACCAGCATGCAGCCGTTCCGGGTCCAGCCGGCGAGGCTGGCGCCGCGCGTGTTCTGGTAGCGGTCCAGCCGCTCGAGCAGGTCGGCCGGGACCTCGGGCACGTTCTCGGTGGTGCGGTTGCCGGCGACCTGGCGGTCGACCTTGGCCGCCGGCGCGGCGTCCACGTGCAGCGGCAGCAGCGCGGTGAGCAGGAGCACGAGCAGGGGCTGGCGCATGGACGGCTTCCGGACGGACCGGACCGCAGGGTAAGCCGGCTCAGGCGCGGCCGGCCAGTGCCTGCAGCAGCATCCGCAGTTCGTACTTGTCGGTATCGTCCAGTCCCTGCGCACGCTGCTTCTGCTGCAGTTCGTCGATGCGCTGCTGCAGGGTCTGCCGTTCGAGCTGCGCGACCGCATCGTGCAACTCGTGCGCCCAGCTGGCTTCCTCGCCCGGCAGCACCTGCGTGGCCAGCTTGCGCAGGGCGTCGCCCTGCTCATGCGCGGCGAAGTGTTCGAGCAGCGCGCCGGTACTGATCTCCGGACGCTGCCGCACGATCTCCAGGATCTCCACCAGCAACGGCATGCCGGGAAGTCGCAGCTCCGCGAAGCGGTACGGCTGCTCGAGCTGCAGTCCCAGCGACGGCTGCTGCAGCAGCAGCGCGATCGCGCTGCGCACCAGGCTGCGTTTCTGCTGGGGCGCGGCATTGCGGCTGGGCGGGCGCGCCGCGACTTCGGCCGGACGCGCCGCGTCCACGCCGGTCTGGCGCTGCAGTTCCTGCCGCATCAGGTCGGCGAACGCGCCGTCGGGCAGCTGCGCCAGCAGCGGCCGCGCGCGTTCGGCCAGCCGCGCGCGGCCGTCGAGGGTGCCGCGGTTGATGTCGCGGCCGATCTCGTCGAAGAAGAACTGCGACAGCGGGGTGGCCTGGGCCAGGCGCGCGTCGAATCCCTGCGCGCCCTCCTTGCGCACGATGGTGTCCGGATCCTCGCCGTCGGGCAGGAACAGGAAGAACGCCTGGCGCCCGTCCTTCATCCGCGGCAGCACCGATTCCACCGCACGCCAGGCGGCGCGACGGCCGGCGGCGTCGCCGTCGAAGCAGAAGTACACGTCCGGCGCGTTGCGGAACAGCAGCTCGGCGTGGTCGGCGGTGGTGGCGGTGCCGAGCGTGGCCACCGCCTGGGTGATGCCGTGCTGGAACAGCGCGACCACGTCCATGTAACCCTCGACCACGATCAGCCGTTCCAGCTTCTGGTTGGCCTGGCGCGCCTGCCACAGGCCGTACAGCTCGCGGCCCTTGTGGAACAGCGCGGTCTCGGGCGAGTTCAGGTACTTGGGGCCGGCGTCCCGGCCGTCAGCAGGCGCGGACAGCACGCGGCCGCCGAAGGCGATCACCCGCCCGCGCCGGTCGTGGATCGGGAACATCACCCGGTCGCGGAACTTGTCGTAGACATGGCCGCGGTCGTTCTTGGACAGCATGCCGGTGCGGTCGAGCAGCTTGAGCCGGCGTTCGTCCGTGCCCAGCGCGTCCTTGAGGGTGGAATAGCCGTCGGCCGCGTAGCCGATGCCGAAGCGGGCCCGGTTGTCCGGGTCGACGCCGCGGCTGTCCAGGTAGTCGCGTGCACGCGCGCTGTCGGCCAGCTGGCGCTGGAACAGCCTGGCCGCCGCCTCCAGCGCCGCGTACTGGTCGCGCAGGTCGCTGTCCTGGTTGTTCTGGCGGGTTTCCTTGGGGACCTCGATGCCGGCGCGGCGCGCCAGCTCCTCGACCGCGTCGAGGAATTCGAGGCGGTCGTAGTTCATCAGGAAGCTGATCGCGGTGCCGTGCGCGCCGCAGCCGAAGCAGTGGTAGAACTGCTTGGTCGGGGACACGTAGAACGAGGGCGTGCGCTCGTCGTGGAACGGGCACGGCGCGCTGTACTCGCGGCCCTTGCGCTTGAGCGGCACGCGCGAGCCGACGATCTCGACGATGTCGGAACGCGCGAGCAGGTCGTCGATGAACGCGTCGGACAGGCGGGCCATCGCAATAGGATGCCACGCGGCCTCCGTCGCAGGTGCCCTATCGCGGTGGTGCGTGTCCCCCGGCCGCGTCGCCCGCGCCGGCCGGGCCCGGATGGGCCGGAGCGCGGATGCCGGCCTCGCGCAGCCGCTGCCGCGAGTGCATGCGCTCGTCGATCACGGCGGTGATCAGGGCCCCGGCGAAGAACACCACGGCCGCGTAGTACATCCACAGCAGCAGCAGGACCAGCGCGCCCATCGAGCCGTAGGCGCTGCCGGGCGCGGCCTGGGCCAGGTACAGGCCGATGAGGTAGCGGCCCAGGGCGAACAGCACCGCGGTGATCGCCCCGCCCATGAACGCCTGCCGCCAGGCCACGCGCCGGTCCGGCAGGTAGTGGTAGAGGAAGGCGAAGGCCAGCGCGTAGAGCAGCAGGGTGGTGCCGTAGCCGATCGCCGGCAGCAGCGAAGGCAGCCGCGCGAACACCACCTGCAGGGCGGTGGTGGCGATCATCGAAACGATCAGCAGGAAGCCCAGGGCCAGGACCACGCCGAGCGAAAACACGCGCTTGCGCAACCATGCGCGCAGCCCGCCGAGGCGTTCGCCGGCGGTGCGGAAGATCAGGTTGAGCGAGCCCTGCAGCTGCGCGAACACCACGGTGGAGCCGAGGAACAGCAGCGCCAAGCTCCACCAGCCGGCGAGCGAGCCGGTGTCGGGGCGTTCGTCGGCGTTGCGGATCACCGTCTCGGCCACCGCGGCGGCGTTGGGGCCGGCCAGGCCGCCGATCTGGGCGACCAGCGACTGCTGCGCCGGTGGATACAGCGACGCGGTCAGCCACAGCAGCAGCACCAGCAGCGGCGCCAGCGAGAGCAGGGTGTAGAAGGACAGCGAGGCGGCCTGGGTCATCAGGTCGGCCTCGACGAAGCGCCGCAGCAGCGCCGCCGGCAGGCTCTGCTGCAGCCGGTCCAGGTGGCGGCGCAGCTTGGCGGGGGAGATCGGCTTCATCGCGTGGACGGGAATTCGCTCGCCGACAGCGTGGCGCGACGGGCGTGGCGGATGCGTGAGCGCGCCGTCACCCCTGGCTTCGGGCGAGCGCGGACAACGCTTCGCCGCTCAGGCGCTGCACCGTCCAGCCATCCATCGGCCGCGCGCCGAGCCGGCGGTAGAACTCTATCGCCGGCGTATTCCAGTCCAGCACCGACCATTCGAAGCGGCCGTAGCCGCGCTCCGTCGCGAGCCGGGCCAGGTGGCCCATCAGGCGCAGCCCGACCCCACGGCCGCGATGCTCAGGGCGGACGAACAGGTCTTCCAGGTACAGCCCGGGCTTGCCGAGGAAGGTCGAGAACGAGACGAAGAACAGGGCGAAGCCGGCGGGCGTGCCGTCGCATTCGGCGATCACCACTTCGGCGGCCGGCCGCGGTCCGAACAGGGCCGCATGCATGTCCGCGGCCGTGGCCACCGCTTCGTCGGCCAGGCGCTCGTAGATGGCCAGTTCCCGGACCAGGTCCAGGACCAGCGGGACGTCGCCGGCCACAGCCGGACGCAGCAGGATCGGCGAAGCGGAGATGGACATGGCGGGCTCCGGGGCGGAGCCGGCATTGTCGCGCGCCGCCCGCGCTTCAGTGCGGGGCGCGGGCCGTCACCCGCCACACCGCGTTGCCGACGTCGTCGGCGACGAGCACGCCCCCGCGGGCATCCACCGCCACGCCCACCGGCCGCCCCCGGGCATCCCCCTGCGAATCGACGAAGCCGTCCAGCACGGGTTCCGGCGGCCCGGACGGCCGTCCACCCGCGAAAGGCACGAACACCACGCGATAGCCGACCTTCGGCTGCCGGTTCCAGGAGCCGTGCAACCCGATGAAGGCGCCATGGCGATGGCGCGCCGGCATGCCGGTGCCCGGATGGAAGGCCAGCCCGAGCGGCGCCACGTGCGATCCGAGCCCGTAATCGGGCGCGATCGCACGCGCCACCAGGGCGGCATCCTGCGGCTGCACCCGCGCGTCCACGTGCCGGCCCCAGTAGCTGTAGGGCCAGCCGTAGAACGCGCCTTCGGCCACCGAGGTGAGGTAGTCGGGCACCAGGTCGTCGCCGAGTTCGTCGCGCTCGTTCACCACCGCCCACAGCCGCCCGTCGTGCGGATGGATCGCCAGCGCCGTCGGGTTGCGCAGGCCGGTGGCGAACGGCCGTACCGACCCGGTGGCCGGGTCGACCTCGAGCACGGCGGCACGGTCCACCTCCTCCTGCATGCCGTGCTCGGCGATGTTGCTGTTGGAACCGACACCGACGAACAGGCGGCGGCCGTCCGCGCTGGCGACCAGCGACTTGGTCCAGTGGTGGTTGCGTCCGGCCGGCAGCGCGGCGACCTGGCGCGGCGTGCCGGTGGCCGTGGTCGTTCCGCTGCGGTAGGGCACCGCGACCAGCGCATCGGCGTTGGCGATGTAGAGCGTCCCGCCGACCAGCGCCATGCCGAACGGCGAATGCAGGCCGGCCAGGAACACATGGCGCTGCTCGGCCACGCCATCGCCGTCGGCATCGCGCAGCAGGGTGATGCGGTCGGCGCTGGGCACGCCGGCGCCGGCGCGTTCCTGGACCGCGGCCATCGCCTTCGGCCGCAGGCCTTCAGGAGGCCTGGGCGAGGTGGGTTTGTTGGTCTCGGCGACCAGGACGTCGCCGTTGGGCAGCACCAGCACCGTGCGCGGGTGGTCCAGTCCGCGGGCGAACGCGGTGACCGCGAAGCCCGCCGCAGGCGCGGGGTGGGCGCCCTCGGTCCAGCCCACCGCGGGGGCGATCTCGACCACGGGCAGCAGCGAGGTCTGCGGCGCCGGCAGCACCGGTCCGGGGCCTGTGCCCGGCGGATACGCGGCGGGCGCGGCGATGGACGCGGGCCGGCCGGATTCGTTGACCGGCGGGTGGTGGCTGCTGATGCAGCCCGCCAGCGCCAGGCAGGGCGCCAGCAGGACGATCGGAAGGCGGGTGCGGCCTGTGGAGCGGACCGTGGCCATGGGCGGCCTCCACGGGATGGGGCCGCATTGCAGCAGCGCGGGTGTGACGACCCGGTCAGCGGGCGGCGGCCGACCGCGGCGCTCCCGGATCAGCCGGCGAGGCGGGCCTTCACCAGCGCCGACACCTGGCCCATGTCGGCCTGGCCCGCCAGCTGCGGCTTGAGCACGCCCATCAGCTTGCCCATGTCGGCCGGGCCGGCGGCACCGGTCTGCGCGATGGCCGCGTCGATCGCGGCGAGGATCGAAGCCTCGTCCAGCTTGGCCGGCAGGTAGCGTTCGATCACCACGATCTCGGCGCGCTCGACCGCGGCCAGGTCCTCGCGGCTGGCGGCCTCGTACTGGGTCACCGAGTCCTTGCGCTGCTTGACCATCTTGTCGAGCACGGCGAGCACCGCGGCGTCGTCGAGCTCGACCCGCTCGTCGACTTCCTTCTGCTTGATCGCGGCGTTGATCAGGCGGATCACGCCGAGGCTGTCCTTGTCGCCGCCCTTCATGGCGGCCTTCATGTCGTCGGTCAGTCGCTGCTTGAGGCTCATGGCTACATCCTGTCGTAGGGCGGCGCGGCGCAGGGGCGCCAGGCGGCGTGGTTTCGCTGGAAACACAAAAAGCCGGTCACGCATCGCGTGCCGGCTTTCAGGTTGCCTCGTCGTCGATACGGGCCGGCGCCGCGGGGCGGCCGGACCGTGGTACGTCAGTACAGGCGCTGGCGCTTGGTGACGTCGCGCGACATGCGGCGCATCTGGCGCTTCACCGCGGCGGCGGCCTTGCGCTTGCGCTCCTGGGTCGGCTTCTCGTAGAACTCGCGCTTGCGGGTTTCGGCCAGGACGCCGGCCTTCTCGCAGGTGCGCTTGAAGCGACGCAGCGCAAACTCGAAGGGCTCGTTCTCGCGGACTTTGACGCTGGGCATGGAATCTCCGGGACACAAATTACCGGGCCGGGCCCGGTGAGCCGCGTATGATAGCCGTGGTCCGGGGCCGGCCGCAAGCCGGGTCCGGGACCGGCTCCATCCCCGACCCCCATCCGGCAGACCCATGCGCGTCCTCGGCATCGAAACCTCCTGCGACGAAACCGGCGTGGCCGTGTACGACACGGCCCTCCCCGGTGCCGCGGGGCTGCGCGCCCATGCGGTCTACAGCCAGATCGCCCTGCACGCCGAGTACGGCGGGGTGGTGCCCGAGCTGGCCAGCCGCGACCACGTGCGCAAGTTGCTGCCGCTGGTCCGCCAGACCCTGGCCGAGGCGGGCCTGGGCACCGCCGACATCGACGGCGTGGCCTATACCGCCGGCCCCGGCCTGGTCGGTGCCCTGCTGGTCGGCGCCGGCACCGCCCGGGCGCTGGCCTGGGCGCTGGACGTGCCGGCGGTGGGCGTGCACCACATGGAAGGCCACCTGCTGGCCCCGCTGATCGAGGACGACCCGCCCGAGCCGCCCTTCGTGGCGCTGCTGGTTTCCGGCGGCCACACCCAGCTGGTGGCGGTCGACGCGATCGGACGCTACCGCCTGCTCGGCGAGACCCTCGACGACGCCGCCGGCGAGGCCTTCGACAAGACCGCCAAGCTGATGGGCCTGCCCTATCCGGGTGGTCCGCAGCTGGCCGCGCTGGCCGAGCAGGGCACGCCGGGCGCGTTCCGCTTCGCCCGGCCGATGACCGACCGGCCGGGACTGGACTTCAGCTTCAGCGGCCTGAAGACCCAGGTGCTGCTGGCCTGGCAGCAGTGCGACCGGTCGCCGCAGACCCGCGCCGACATCGCCCGCGGTTTCGAGGACGCGGTGGTCGATACCCTGGCGATCAAGTGCGAACGGGCGCTGGATGCGGCCGGCAGCGATACCCTGGTGGTGGCCGGCGGCGTGGGCGCCAACAAGCGCCTGCGCGCGAAGCTGCAGGCGATGTGCGCGCAGCGCGGCGGTCGCGCGTGTTTCCCGCGGCCGTCGCTGTGCACCGACAACGGCGCGATGATCGCGTTCGCCGGCGCGCTGCGGCTGCAGGCGGGCCAGCACGACGATGCACAGGTGAAGGTCGCCGCGCGCTGGGACATGGCGGCCCTGCCGGCGGTGGCGGCGACGCCGCGGGAAGCGTGAGGCGCCGCGCGGCGCCTTCGCCGGACGTGCATGCGTGGCGCGCTACCATGCGCGCATGGACAAGGTATTCATCGAAGGCCTCGAGATCGAGGCGCTGATCGGCATCTACGACTGGGAACGGCGCATCCGCCAGACCCTGCGCTTCGACCTGGAAATGGGCTTCGACAACCGCAGGCCCGCGGCCACCGACGCCATCGCCGACACCCTGGATTACAAGGCGGTGAGCAAGCGCCTGGTCGAATTCGTCGGCCAGTCCGACTTCGGCCTGGTCGAAACGCTGGCCGAGCGCTGCGCCGCGCTGGTGATCGAGGAGTTCGGCGTGCCGTGGCTGAGGCTGAAGCTGAGCAAGCCCGGCGCGGTGCGCGGCGCGCAGGCGGTGGGCGTGGTGATCGAGCGGGCGGTGCAGGAAGACCACTGAAGCCTGCTTGACGGCGGCCCCCCGGCGGGGCATGTTGCAATGCACAAACCGGCGTGGGGACGCCGGTGACCGCAGGGCGGCGTGCTATGGACTGGGCGAAGTACCGGACCCCGTCGTATGACGAACTGATCGACGCCGACGGCACGCCGCGCCCGGCGGCGCGCGCGCTGGTGGAGTACCTGTCGGGCCTGTCCGGGCGCGAACTGGCCGAGCGCCAGCTCGCCGCCGACGTCGCCGCGCGGGTCATGGGCATCACCTTCACCGTCTACAGCGACGGCCGCAACGTCGACCGCACGCTGCCGTTCGACCTGATCCCGCGCATCCTCGACCGTCGCGAGTGGGCCCGCACCGAGGCCGGCCTCAAACAGCGCATGCGTGCGCTCAACCTGTTCATCGGCGACATCTACGGCGCGCAGCGGATCGTGCGCGACCGCGTGTTCCCGGCCGAACTGCTGCAGCAGTCGGCCAACTTCCGGGCCCAGTGCGTGGGCGTGCGCCCGCCGCTGGACGTGTGGGCGCACATCTGCGGCTCGGACCTGGTCCGCGCCGGCGACGGCACGCTGTACGCGCTGGAGGACAACCTGCGCATCCCGTCGGGCGTGTCGTACATGCTCGAGAACCGGATGGTCGCCAAGCGCGTGTTCCCGGAGCTGTTCGAGACCAGCGCGATCCTGCCGGTGGACGACTACCCGGCTCAGCTCTACGACACCCTGGCCGCGCTGTCGCCGCGGCCCGGCGACATCCCGACGATCGCCCTGCTCACGCCCGGGGTGTTCAACAGCGCCTACTTCGAGCACGCCTACCTGGCCCAGGCGATGGGCATCGAGCTGGTCGAGGGCGACGACCTGTTCGTGGCCGACGACGACTGCACCTACATGCGCACCGTGTACGGCCCGCAGCGGGTGGACGTGGTCTACCGCCGTGTCGACGACCTGTTCCTGGACCCGGAGGTGTTCCGGCCCGACTCGATGCTCGGCGTGCCCGGTCTGGTCCGCAGCTGGCGCGCCGCCAAGGTCGCGCTGGCCAACGCGCCGGGCGCGGGCGTGGCCGACGACAAGGTCGTGTTCGCCTACGTGCCGAAGATGATCCGCTACTACCTCGACGAGGAGCCGATCCTGCCGAACGTGCCGAGCTACCTCTGCCACGACCCCGACGACCGGCAGTACGTGCTCGAACACCTCGACACCCTGGTGGTGAAGCCGGCCAACGAATCCGGCGGCTACGGCATGCTGATCGGCCCCCGCGCCAGCCGCGCCGAACGCGAGCAGTTCCGCGCGCTGATCCAGGCCGACCCGCGCAACTACATGGCGCAGCCGACCCTGGCGCTGTCCACCGCGCCGATCGCCACCCCCGAAGGCCCCTCCGCGCGGCACATCGACCTGCGTCCGTTCGTGCTCTCGCGCGAGGACATCTGCGTGACCACCGGCGGCCTGACCCGGGTGGCGATGACCGAGGGTTCGCTGGTGGTGAATTCCTCGCAGGGCGGCGGGGCCAAGGACACCTGGGTGGTCGACCTCGAGGAGGATGCCTGATGCTCGCGCGCGTCGCCGACCAGCTCTACTGGTTCAGCCGCTACCTGCGCCGCGCCGAGAACACCGCGCGCCTGGTCGGCGTCGGCAGCCTGCTGCAGCTGGACCTGCCGCGGTCGGTGCGCTTCACCTGGCGCCCGATGATCGCCACCGTCGGCGCCGAGGCGCTGTTCCTCGGGGCGCACCCGGATCCGGGCGACGGCGACGTGCTCGATTTCCTGCTGCTGGACGCGCGCAATCCCTCGTCGCTGCGCACCTCGGTGGCGTGCGCGCGCGAGATCCTGCGCAGCATCCGGGACGCGATGCCGCAGGAGGTTTGGGAGGCGGTCAACGACCTGCACCTGTACATCGACGCGGAGGGCGAGCGGGTGCTGGCCCGGCGCTACCGGCTGGAGTTCATCGCCCGGATCACCGATGGCTGCCTGAAGGTGTCGGGGCTGCTGGCGGCCAACGTCAGCCGCGACATCGGCTTCCATTTCCTGCGACTGGGCACCGCGATCGAACAGGCCGACATGACCACGCGGATCATCGACGCCGGCGCCTCGGGCCTGGTGACCCCGCGCAACGACGACGACCGCGAGGCCTACCGCAACATGCAGTGGATGGCCGTGCTGCGCGCGCTTGCGGCCTACCAGATGTACCGGCGGCATGCGCGCCAGCGGGTATCGGGGACGCATGCGCTGCGCTTCCTGCTGCACAATCCGGAGTTCCCGCGCAGCGTGCAGTTCTGCCTGACCCGGGTGCAGAGGATCCTGCCGGCGATGCCGCCACGCCCCGCGGTCGAGCGGGCGCTGACCCGCGCCGGCGGCCTGGTGCGCCAGGCCGACCCGGTGCTGCTGGCCGAGGGCGATCCGGCCGGCTTCATGGACGAGGCGCAGGTCTACCTGGGGCAGCTGCACGACGCCATCGCCGAGGCCTATTTCATGGGCTGAATGCCCTCCGCATCCATCACGCCGCGCGAACGTGCCCCCGTGCGCTGCGTGTAGAATCCACCCGCACCGCCCCCGCGACCCGGACATGACCTACTGCGTCGGCATCGAAGTGGACGAAGGCCTGGTCTTCGCCGCTGACACCCGCACCAACGCCTCGCTCGACGACGTGCGCGTGCACCGCAAGCTGCACGTGTTCGACTATCCGGGCGAGCGCGTGTTCGTGGTGATGAGCTCGGGCAACCTGGCCACGACCCAGCTGGCGATCTCGCGACTGCGGCGCGACGCCGGGGATCCGGCCGCCACGCGCAGCCTGCGCACGTTCAAGCACCTCTTCGAAGTGGCCGAGTACGTGGGCGAGGTGCTGGTCGCCAGCCAGGTCCAGGCGCTCGACAGCGACCAGTACAGCGGCGTGAGCACCCAGGCCACGCTGATCCTGGGCGGGCAGGTCGCCGGCGAACGGCCCGGCCTGTACATGGTCTATCCACTGGGCAACTGCATCGCCGCTTCGCCCGAGACCCCGTACCTGCAGATCGGCGAATCCAAGTACGGCAAGCCGATCCTGGACCGGATCGTGCGGCCGGAGACCGCGCTGGAGGATGCCGCGCGCTGCGCGCTGGTGTCGCTAGACTCGACGATCCGCTCGAACCTGTCGGTGGGCCTGCCGATCGACCTGGCGCTGGTCCGCGCCGGCGACCTGCGGGTCAGCCAGCAGATGCGCCTGGAAGGCGACACGCCGCTGTACGCCGACATCCACGAGAACTGGTCGCGCAAGCTGGAGAACGCGGTGCGCACCTTGCCGCGGTTCCCGTGGGAGCCGGCGTTGCCGACCTCGGTCGAGGGCCTGGCGCTGCCACCGCTTCCGCCCCGGCGCGGGCCCGCGCGCCGCGACCCCGGCGACCAGTCGGCACAGCAGTAGCCGCGCGCCGACCGTGACCGCCTGCGCCGATCCAGCCGCCTCGCCGCGGTCCGTCGAGGTGCTGCTCAGCCTGGGCAGCAACATCGACCCCGAACGCCACCTGCAGGCGGCGATCGCCGAACTGCGCGCGATGTTCGGCGAGGTCGTGGTGTCGCCGGCCTACCGCACCGCGGCCGTGGGCTTCGACGGCGCGCCATTCGTCAATGCCGCCGCGGCGGTGCGCACGACGCTGCCGTTGCCGGCGCTGGAGGACTGGCTGCATGGACTCGAGGACCGCCATGGCCGCGATCGCAGCGGGCCGCGCATGTCCGACCGCACCCTGGACGTGGACGTCGTGTTCTACGGCGATGCCGTCGTGCGCGATGGCGCGCGGGTGCGGGTGCCGCGGCCGGAGCTGAAGCACGCCTTCGTGCTCAAGCCGCTGGCCGACATCGCGCCGGCGTTCCTCGATCCCCTCTCGGGCGCTTCCCTGGCCGACCTCTGGCGGGCGCACGCGCAGCACGGCGAACGCTTCGAGGTCGTCGCCCTGTAGTCCGTGGCGACGCCTGCGCGTGCGCGCGGGGCGCCGGACTACCGTTCGCGGCCGCCGTCGACGTGCACGACCTGGCCGGTGACGTAGCCGGCGTCGGCCGACAGCAGCCACGCCACCGCGGCCGCCACGTCCTCCGGCGCGCCGGCGCGGCCCAGCGCGGTCGCGTCGAGGATCGCCTGCTGCGCCCCGGGCGACGGGCCCTGTTCGGGCCACAGGATCGCGCCCGGCGCGACCGCGTTGACCCGCACCTGCGGCGCCAGTTCCAGCGCCAGCGCCCGCGTCAGCGAGACCAGCGCCGCCTTCGCGGCCGAGTAGGGGGCGTGGGTGGCCAATGGCCGGCCGGCGTACAGGTCGGCGAGGTTGACGATCGCGCCGCGCGCGGCACGCAGGTGCGGCGCGGCGGCCTGCGCCAGGAAGAACGGGGCGCGCGCGTTCACCGCGAACAGGTCGTCCCATTGCCGCGGCGTGGTGGAGCCGAGCGGGGTGGGATAGAAGTTGGATGCGTTGTTGACCAGCGCATCGAGCCGGCCGAAGCGGCCGACGGTGGCGGCCACCAGTTCCGGCAGCCGGTCGAATTCGCGCAGGTCGGCCTGCAGCACGTGCACGCTGCCAGGCCGGATCGCGTCCAGTTCCCCGGCAAGCGTCGCCACCTCGCCCTGCGAATGCAGGTGGTGCAGCGCGAGCGCATAGCCGGCGGCATGCAGGCGGCGGGCGATGGCCGCGCCGATGCGGCGCGCGGCGCCGGTGACCAGGACGACGGAATGGTCGGGAGTCATGCGCGATCTCGCTCGGCTATGCTGGCCATTGTCCCCGCCTGATGCGCCCGATGCACGCCGACCTGCCGCTCCCCGATCCCCTGGCCCTGCAGCACAGCGACCGGCTGGCGTCCCACCTGCGGGCGGAGATTGCCGCGGCGGGCGGCGCGGTCCCTTTCTCGCGCTTCATGGAGCTGTGCCTGTACGCGCCGGGCCTGGGCTACTACAGCGCCGGCAGCGCCAAGTTCGGCGGCGCCGGCGATTTCGTCACCGCACCGGAGCAGGGCCGCCTGTTCGCGGCGACGGTGTCGGGCGTGCTGGCGGTCGCGCTGCAGGCGCTGGGTCCGCACGCGCGGGTGCTCGAACTGGGCGGCGGCAGCGGCGCGTTCGCCGAGGTGGCGCTCAAGCGGCTGCTGCAACTGGATGCGCTGCCGGACCGCTACGCGATCCTGGAACCGAGCGCCGACCTGCGCGAGCGCCAGCGCGAGCACCTGGCGCGCACCCTCACGCCACCGGTCTTCGACCTGGTCGAGTGGCTTGACCGGCCGTTCGAGGACGACTGGGATGGCGTGCTGTTCGCCAACGAGGTGATCGACGCGCTGCCGACACCCCGGTTCACCCTGCGCGACGGCGAGGTGTTCGAGGAGCACGTGGCGCTGGACGGCGAAGGCCGCTTCGTCCGCACCGACCGTCCGGCCGACGCGTTGCTGGCCGCCGCGGTGCGCCACGTCGAGAACGGGGTCGGCGCGCCGTTCGCCGACGGCTACCGCTCGGAGCTGCTGCCGCAGCTGCCGTACTGGGTGCAGGCGGTCGCCGGGGGCCTGCGTTCTGGCGCGATGCTGTTCCTCGACTACGGCTACCCCCGCCGCGAGTACTACCTGCCGCAGCGCAGCGATGGCACGTTGCGCGCGTTCTATCGCCAGCACATGCACGAGGACGTGCTGCGCTGGCCGGGCCTGCAGGACCTCACCGCCTCGGTCGATTTCACCGCGCTGGCCGAAGCGGGCACCGGCGCGGGCTTCGACCTGGCCGGCTACTGCAGCCAGGCCAGCTTCCTGCTCGGCAACGGCATCGACCGCCTGCTGGCCGACGCCGAGGAGCGCACCGACGAGGCCGGTGCGATGCGGCTGCGCCAGGAACTCAAGCGCCTGACCCTGCCGGCGCAGATGGGCGAGCGCTTCCAGGCGATGGCCTTCACCCGCGACATCGACCTGGGTGCGGCGTTCCTGCTGGGTGACCTGAGCTGGCGCCTGTGACCAGCGCGCTGAAGCCGTTCCGCCGGCCGTGGTTGTGGCTGGGCCTCTGGTGGCTCGCGGTCATGGTGGTGGTCGTGCTCAGCCTCACGCCGCCGCCTGCGGTCGAGCTGCCGCGCCATGGCGACAAGGTCGAACACCTGCTGGCCTATGCCGTGCTCGCCGCGGCGGCGGTGCAGGTGTTCCGCCATGGCATGCCCCTGTGGCTCGCCGGCGCGGGCCTGGTCGGGCTCGGGATCGGCCTCGAAGTCGCGCAGGGTGCGCTCACCACCACGCGCATGGCGGATCCCGCCGATGCCGTGGCCAACGCGGCCGGGGTGGTCCTGGGCCTGTTGACGACGCTGACCCCGGGGCGCGACGCACTGCTGGAGCGGTTCCGCTAGAGCGGCGACGCGCATGGCGGAGATGCCGCCATGCGCGCCGCGTTTCCCGCTCAGCGCAGCTGCAGCGTCGCCCGGTCGAGCACCCACATCGTCGGCCGGGTGTCGCCGGTGAAGCGCAGGCACAGGTCATGCCTGCCGGCGATGTCCGCGGGCAGCTCGGCGACGAGTTCGACGAAGCCGTCGGTACCGGGCCGGGCCGGCAGCGGCACGCTGGCGATCCGCTCGCCACCGCAGCCGTCGGCGTGGATGTCGAGTTCGCCGTGGGCCGAGCGCGCCGGTTCGAAGCGGCGTGCCGGCTCGTCGTGGGCCAGCTGGAAGTAGTACGGGATCTTGCCGGCGCGCACCTTCACCGAGGCCACTCCGTCCAGGTCCGCGCCGTTCCACTGCCAGCACGGGTAGAAGATCGTGGTGTTGAAGATCGCACGCGCGCCGTCGGCCGGACCGTCGTCCTCGAGCCGCAGCAGCAGGCGACCGGCGTCGGGACAGGTCGCCAGCTGTTCGTCGGTGCGCGTCAGCATCGATGCGGCGTCGTAGGCGAAGGTCCGCGGCGCGGCCAGCGGCTTGCCGCCGGCGAAGGCCGATGCGCGCAGCTGCGCCGGCAGGGTCACGTCCACCGGCGCGGTGTACAGCGTCGACGTGGCGGTCGGCTCGCTGCCGTCGGTGGTGTAGCGCACCTCGTAGTCGAGCGGGTTGACCAGCGTGACCGCCGCGGTCCCGGCCTTGCGGTCGTCATCGGCGGTGGCGTCGACCTGGAACGGGGTCTGCGCATAGCCCACGCCCCAGCGCCGGTACCGTTCCAGCTGCGCGGGCAGGCGGCGCAGGAAGCCGGCGTAGTCCTTCTTCTCCTGCGGCGTCCAGCCGGTCTCGGCGACCGCGGCCAGGCGCGGAAACACGTTGTGCTGCAGCCGTTCGAAGGTGCGGGTGTGCTCGGTCCACATGTTCGCCTGCAGGCCGAGGATGTGCTTGCGCTGGCTTTCTTCCAGGTCCTTGGGCACCGGCTCGAACTCGTAGACCTGCTTCATCGGGATCGTCGCCGGGCGACCCGGCGGCTCGTCCGGCGAATGCGTCTGCAGGTAATCGAGGTACAGGTCGCCGGACGGCGACATCACCACGTCATGACCTTCGCGCGCGGCCTTCAGCCCGCCCTCGATGCCGCGCCACGACATCACCGTCGCCTCGGCGGGCATCGGCCCTTCCAGGATCTCGTCCCAGCCGATCAGGCGCTTGCCGTGCGCGGCCAGGTACTTCTCCAGCCGCGCGACCAGGTGGCTCTGCATCTCCATCTCGGTCCTGGCGCCGACTTCGCGCATGCGTTCCTGGACGCGCGGCGAGGCTTCCCACTGGTCCTTGACCGCCTCGTCGCCACCGACGTGGAAGTAGGTGCCCGGGAATAGCGGGATCAGTTCGCCGATCACGTTCTCCAGGAACTGGTACGTGCTCTCTTCGGTATTGAACAGGTTGGGGAACACGCCCCACTCGCTGGACGGCACCAGCTTCTGGTCGGTCGTGCCGAGTTCCGGGTAGGCGGCGATCGCCGCGGTCGCATGGCCGGGCTGGTTGATCTCGGGAACGATGGTGATGTGCCGGGCGGCGGCGTAGGCGACGATGTCGCGGACCTGGTCCTGGGTATAGAAACCGCAGTACTGGCGCGGCTGGCCGGTGGACGGCTCGATGCCGCCGTCGCCGGCCGGGATCCGGCAGCCGCCGACCTCGGTCAGCTTCGGGTACTGCTTGATCTCCACGCGCCAGCCCTGGTCGTCGGTCAGGTGCCAGTGCAGGGTGTTGAGCTTGTGCAGGGCCATCGCATCGATGACCTGCTTGACCTGCTCGACGGTCCAGAAATGGCGCGACGGATCCATCATGAATCCGCGCCAGCCGAAGCGCGGCGCGTCCTCGATCCGCAGGGCGGGCACGGTGATCGCTCCCGCGTCATCGGCGCTGGCCAGCTGCAGCAGGGTCATCGCGCCATAGAACAGGCCGGCGCTGCTGCCGGCGCTCACGGTCACGCCTTCCGGCGTCACCTCCAGCAGGTAGGCTTCGGGGCCGGCCGCCGCGCGCGCCGGATCAATCGCGAAGCGGATCGCGCCCTTCGCGTCCGCGCCGCCGGCAAGCGCGGGTTCCACGGCGAAGCCCTTGGCCAGCAGGCCGGCGAACTGGCCGGCGACGGTGCGGGCATCGTCGCCTTCGGCGAGCAGCGGCGTGGCGGCCGTCAGCACGAAATGGCCTTCCGCCGGCACGACACTGGCCGGCAGAGGAATCAGGGAAAGGCCCGGGACGGCCGTGGCCTGCGTCGCGGGCGGCACCTGCGAGTCGGTGTCGGCGGCCTGATGGCCGGTGCAGGCGGCCAGCACGGCGGCCACGCCGGCTGCGCACAGCAGGCGCGCGGGACGGGAAAAGCGGGGTCGGTTCATCGTCACTCCCTGGTGCGGTGGTGCGTTGCGGACATGCTCGTCAAGAAACGGAACGGGCCCGGATTCCTCCAGGCCCGCCCCGCAACGGACAACCTGCGCTGCCGTCATGTTGCCCTAATCAGAACTGCACGCGCAGGGTCGCCATGTAGCGGCGACCGGTGCGGTAGTCGCCACGGACCAGCTTCTCGGTGTTGGCGATCCCGTCGACTTCCGCGTACGTGTAGTAGTTGGAGTCCAGCAGGTTCATGCCGTCCAGGCTCACGCTCAGGAAATCGTTGACCTTGTAGGTGAGGTTGGCGTCCAGCGAGTCGTAGTCGTCGGTGACCAGGAAGTTGCCGCGGTCGACCTGGGTGTAGTACTTGGAACGCCAGGAGTAGGTGATGCGGGCGCTCCAGTCGTCGTTCTCGAAGAACGGGCTGACGTTGACCTGGTTCTTCGAGTTGTAGGGCAGCGGCTCGCCGTTGTCGCCTTCCGCATCGGCGTAGGTGTAGTTGGCAAGCACGCCCAGGCCGTTGTCGAAGGATTGCTGGAACGCGGCCGAGAAGCCCTGGATGCTGGCGTCGCCGGCGTTGTTCGGGCGCGAGACGCTGTAAACCGTGTCGCGGCCTCGACTCTGGTTGAAGTGGGTCTCGTCCTGGGTGGTGACCAGGATGTAGTCGGAGACGTCCTTGTAGAACAGGGTGCCGGCCAGGATCGAATTCTCGCTGAAATACCACTCGGCCGAGAAGTCCCAGTTGGTCGAACGGTACGGATCCAGCTCGGGATTGCCGCCGCCGCCGGTCAGGGTCTGGTCGCCCAGCCACAGGTAGCTGGACATGTCGCCGTAGTTCGGGCGCGACATCACCTGGGCCGCGGAGAAGCGGAGCACGACGTCGTCGGTCGCGTCGAAGGCGACGTTCACGTTCGGCAGGATGTTGTCGTAATCCTTCTTCACGCTGGTCGGCACGTAGGCGGTCGCCGGGCAAGCCTGGCCGGCGGTCGGCACGCCGCACGCCCAGCCCATGCTGTTGGACTCGGTCTGGACGTAGCGCACGCCGAAGTTGCCGCGGACGCGCTCCCAGCTGAAGTCACCCTGCACGTAGAAGGCGTTGATGTCCTCGGTCACGGTCCAGGTGTTGGCAGCGAACGAAGGATCATTGAACGTGCTGGGCACGGGCATCGTCTGCCACGGCGCCAGCCAGTCCCCGCTGAGAATGTAGTCCGCGAGCTTCCAGCCGTCGATGGTGAAGCGTTCGGACAGGTCGCCGGTTCCGCTGAAGCCGCTCAGGTAGTTGCCCGGCAGCGGGCGGGGATCGAACTGGTCGGCGGTCGCATCGCCGTAGCCCTGGATCGCCGCGAGGGAGACGCCTGCCATCGACTGGCCGGTTTCGTGCTCACGGCGCTTGGCGCCGAAGCGGACCTGGTAGACGGGCGAATCCAGGCGGATGCCGAAGTCGACCTGACCGTACTTCTCCTCGTCGCGGGTGGGCTTGGTGACGATGTTGCCGCCCCAGCCGGGCGCCCAGTTGTCCGGGCCTGGCGGATTGGTGTGCCAGGGGTTGGCGTAGCCGCCATCCATCCGGAAGGAGCTCGGATCCAGGAACGGATTGTCGCCCTGGAACGTCAGGCTGCGGTTGCCGCTGATGTCGTAGCTGTAGTCGGACCAGTTCAGGAACTCGCCGAAGACCTGGCGGCCGGTGCCGCCGGTGGCCTTGGAAGTTCCGAGGTGGGTCGATGCGAACCAGCGTTCATCGTTCCAGGTCGCCTTCAGGTCGTAGGAGTCGGTGTCGACGGTAGCCTGAC
Organism: Pseudoxanthomonas fibrivorans; assembly: GCF_041464125.1. Classification (NCBI taxonomy): domain Bacteria; kingdom Pseudomonadati; phylum Pseudomonadota; class Gammaproteobacteria; order Lysobacterales; family Lysobacteraceae; genus Pseudoxanthomonas; species Pseudoxanthomonas fibrivorans. The sequence goes on from NZ_JBGNUG010000001.1 coordinate 2,925,807, forward strand.
GGTTGATCAGGTCGTAGACGACCAGGGCGTTCTCGAACGAGGCCTTGGTGATAACGCCACCCTCGATCGTCGCGTCGGTCAGCCGCATCAGGCTGTTGTACGCGTTGCCGTTGAACGCGAACATCGAGTGGCTGATGTTGTCGAAGTTCGCCTTGACGTCAAGCGCGTTGAACTCGATGTCCAGCTGGTCGACCGGCTTGAACTGCAACGCCACCGAGATGGTGTCGCGGGTGCGCTGTTGCTCGAAATAGTGGGCACTGACCGAATTGGGGCCGACCGCATCGAGGTTGTTGAGGATGGTCGTCGCGCAGGTGCCGGTGCAGGACGGCGGGAGCGTCGGCTGGCTGCCATCCGGGTTCGCAGGCACCGACCAGTCAGTCGGGCGGTTGTAGATCGAACCGAAGCTGTCGGTGCCGTATGCGTAGTTGCGTGCCGTCACCGTGCCGTAGGACTCGATGCCGTCGCGACGGATGCTTTCGTCGGCGCGCTGGGCCGCAACGATCACACCGAAGTTGTCGGCGTCGTTCTTCCAGCCCATCAGCAGCGAGACCTGCGGGTCGCCGTCCTCGACGCGGTCGTTGTACAGGTAGCCGATCTGGCCCGAGATCGTGGTCTTGTCGAGGTCCAGCGGCTTGCGGGTGATGATGTTGACGGTGCCGCCGATCGAGCCTTCGTCGACATGCGCCTCCGGCGACTTGTAGACCTCGACGCGGCCGACGATCTGCGGCGCGAGCAGCGAGTAGTTGAAGGTGCGGCCGGGCTGGTCGGTGATGAACCAGTCGGCCGAGGCCACGGTCTGGCCGTTGAGCAGGGTGCGGTTGAGCGCCGGGTCGGTGCCCAGGATCGAGACCTTCTCGCCCTGGCCGAACGCCTTGTCGATGGTCACGCCCGGGATGATCGTGATCGCCTCGGCCACGTTGGTCGCGGGGAACTTGCCCACGTCCTCGGCGGTCACCACGTCGACGATGTTGTCGGCGTCGCGCTTGGCGTCGAGGGCCTGCTTGAGGGACCCGCGGATGCCGACGACGGTGACGGTGTCCAGTTCGGTGGCGGTGGGCTCGGTGGCCGGAGCGGCGTCCTGCGCCTGGACCTGCACGGCGAAGCCCAGGCAGGTGACGATGGCGGCCGAAAGTACGGACTTGCGG
>NZ_JBGNUG010000002.1:0-614029 GCF_041464125.1 Pseudoxanthomonas fibrivorans
GATGAACTCGGCCAGGATGTCGGCCAGGCCGGCGTAGTCGGCGCAGCGGAACTTGCTGTAGGCCAGCACCTGCAGCGGCGCCCCGGCCGCCCCGGCCTGGACCAGGCCGATGCGCACGTGGGTGCCGCCGACGTCGGCGGCGATGAACGGCGGCGACTGCGGAACCGGCACGAACGTTGGATCGACTGCTGGCACGAACGCTCCCCGAGGCTGGGGTGCCAGGCGAAGCCACGGCACCAGTTCCGGCGGAGTGTGAAATCCATCTGACAACGATGTCAACACAATTTCGCGGGGGCCTCGGACGAGCCGGCGACCGGTTCCGAAAACGAGCGTCCTGGTCCCGGGCAGACCGAGATTGGGTTCAGTTATGGATGCAAATCAGCCACATGGAGCGTATTCAGGAGCGCGAAGATGGTCCCATTCGTGCTGCGGAGCAGCACGCGAACGGCGATGCAGATCGTGGCCCGGTTGACTTTTCAGGCGTCGCGACGGAAAAAATGTGACAACGTTGTTCCCGCCTGACCGCCGCCATGGCGCCGCAGGGGACCGTCCATCGCCGGGGAGGCACCAGATTCCATGTCCGTCACCACCACCGCGCCCGCGCGCACAGGCCTGGCCTCGTCCATCGCCATCGTCGGCGGCCTGTTCTTCATCATCGGCTTCTTCACCTGGATCAACGGGCCGCTGATCACCTTCGTCCAGTTGGCGTTCGACGTGAGCGAAGTGGCCGCGTTCCTAGTTTTAATGGTGTTCTACCTGTCGTACTTCTTCCTCGCCCTTCCAGCTTCGTGGATCCTGCGCCGTACTGGCATGAAGAAGGGGCTGGCTCTGAGTCTGGCCGTCATGGCACTGGGCGCGCTGGCGTTTAGCCAGTTCGCCACCTTGCGTATTTTCGGTGGCGCATTGGCGAGCTTGTTCGTGATTGGTGGCGGCCTCGCCCTGCTGCAGACCGCGGTCAACCCGTACATTTCCATTCTCGGGCCGATCGAAAGCGCGGCGCGGCGTATCGCGTTGATGGGCATCTGCAATAAGGTCGCAGGCATGCTTGCGCCGTTGCTGCTCGGCACGCTGGTGCTGCACGGGGTCGACGATCTCGCCGCCGCGGTGGCGGCCGCCGACGCGGTAGGACGCAATGCGCTGTTGGCGGATTTCGCAGGTGGAATCCGCGGTTTCTACGTCGTGATGGCAGCGCTTCTGCTGCTAGCGGCGGTGGCCATCCTGTTTTCGCCGCTTCCGGAAATCCGCGCCGCCGAAGCGAATGCCGCCCCGGGGTCCGGCGTGGAGGAGCGCGGGAGCGTGTTCCGTTTCCCGCATCTGTGGCTGGGTGTGCTGTGCCTATTCGTCTACGTGGGCGCGGAGGTGATGGCGGGGGACGCGATCGGCACCTACGGCCGAGCCTTCGGTCTACCGCTGGACCACGCCAAGTACTTCACCTTCTTCACCTTGGCTGCGATGCTGCTGGGCTACATCGCGGGTCTGTGGCTGATCCCGCGCGTAGTCAGCCAAGAAAAATGGCTGAGCGTCTCGGCGGTGCTGGGCGTGCTGCTCTCGGTGGGCGCGCTGCTGACCAGCGGCTATGTGTCGGTCGGCTTCGTCGCCGCCCTCGGCTTCGCCAACGCGATGATGTGGCCGGCGATCTTTCCGCTCGCGATCCGCGGCCTGGGACGTTTCACCGAGACCGGCTCGGCGCTGCTGATCATGGGCATCGCCGGCGGCGCGATCATCCCGCAGGCGTTCGCGGTGCTGAAGCAGCACGCCGACTTCCAGTGGGTGTTCGCCGGCCTGATGGTGCCCTGCTACCTGTACATCCTCTACTACGCCCAGCGCGGCCACCGCGCCGGCCTGACGGCCGGGCGGTGATTGCCGCATGATGGACGGCGGGATGAACCACAAGGCAGTCGAACGCATGCGCAGGCCGACCATCAAGGACGTCGCCGAGCGGGCCAAGGTCTCGCTCAAGACGGTGTCGCGGGTGATCAACAACGAACCGTCGGTGATGCAGGCCACGCGCTCGCGCGTGCTGGCGGCCATCGCCGAGCTCGACTACGAACCGGACGCCACCGCGCGCAACCTGCGCAGCGGCACGCCGTTCGTGATCGGCCTCGTCTACGACAACCCGAACCCGTACCACATCATCGGTGTGCAGAACGGCGTGCTCGCCGCCTGCCGGGAGACCGGCTTCGGCCTGCAGATCCAGCCCTGCGATTCGACCTCGCCGCTGCTGGCGGAAGAGCTGGCGGAGTTCGTGCAGCGCTCGCGCCTGGCCGGGCTGGTGCTCACGGCGCCGATGTCCGAGCGCACCGACCTGGTCGCCGCGCTGGTGGCGCGCGGCATCCGCGTGGTCAGGATCATCGCCGCCACCGAGGATCCGGGCGACGGCCCCTGCGTCTACATCGACGACCGCGACGCCGCCTACGAAGTCACCGAACACCTGATCCAGCTGGGCCACCAGCGCATCGGCTTCCTCTGGGGCGGGGCGCAGCACCATTCCTCCGGCGAGCGCTATGCCGGCTACGAGGCCGCGCTGAAGGACTACGGCATCGCGCTGGACAAGCACCTGGTGATTCCGGGCGACTACACCTTCGACGACGGGTTCCGCGGTGCGCGCCGGCTGCTGGCCCTGCGCGAGCCGCCCACCGCGATCTTCGGCTCCAACGACGAGATCGCCGCCGGGGTGCTCGCCGCGGCCAAGTCGGTCGGGCTCAACGTTCCCTACGACCTGTCCATCGCCGGCTTCGAGGACAGTCCGTTCTCGCGCCAGTCCTGGCCGGCGCTGACCACCGCCAAGCAGGCGACCGAAGAGATCGCGCGCCACGCGGCGCGCCTGCTGATCGGCAGCCTGCGCCAGGACGCGTACGAAGACCATCCGCTGGCCGTGTCCAACCAGGGCTTCGTGCCGCAGCTGGTCGTGCGCGGCTCCACCGCCCCGGCGCCGCTGCAGTCGCGACCGCGTCCCCCCACCTCTTCCGAAGCATGACCATGCCGCTCGTGCAGCCCGGCGTATTGCCCGCCGAGACCGATACCCTGATGCACAACGAGGCCGCGCAGGCCGCCGACGTGGTCGCCGCGCAGTTCGCCCGCAATCGCGGCACGATCGCGGCGCTGGCCGCGCAGCTGCGCGCCGCGCCGCCGCCGTTCGTGGCCACCTGCGCCCGCGGCAGCTCCGACCATGCCGCGACCTATGCCAAGTACCTGATCGAAACCCAGCTGGGCATCGTCACCGCCTCGCTGTCGCCGTCGATCGGTTCGGTCTACGCGACCCCGCTGCGCCTGGAAGGCGCGCTGTTCATCGCCATCTCGCAGTCCGGCAAGAGCCCCGACCTGCTGCGCAACGCCGAGGCGGCCAAGGCCTGCGGCGCGCGCGTGGTGGCGCTGGTCAACGTCGAGGACTCGCCGCTGGCGCAGCTGGCCGACACGGTGATCCCGCTCGGCGCCGGGCCCGAGAAGAGCGTGGCGGCGACCAAGAGCTACCTGGCCTCGCTGGCGGCCATCGCCCAGCTGGTCGCGCACTGGAAGGACGACGCCGCGCTGCTGGCCGCGCTGGAGGCCCTGCCGCAGTCGCTGCGCCAGGCCTGGCAGCAGGACTGGTCGCCGCTGGCCGACGGCCTGGTCGACGCGCGCAACCTGTTCGTGCTCGGCCGCGGCCTCGGCCTCGGCGCGGCGCAGGAGGCGGCGTTGAAGTTCAAGGAAACCTGCGGCCTGCACGCCGAGGCCTACAGCTCGGCCGAGGTGAAGCACGGCCCCATGGCGCTGGTCGGTGCGGGATTCCCGGTGCTGGTGTTCGCCCAGCCCGACGAAACCGGCGCCGGTGCGGTCGCGGTGGCCGACGAGTTCCATGCGCGCGGCGCCGAGGTCTGGGTCGCCTCGGCCCAGGGGCCGACCCCGGCATCCTCCAGCGTCCGCCTGCCACTGGCGCCGGCCGCGCATCCCGCGCTGGCACCGTTGCTGACCGTGCAGAGCTTCTACCGCGCCATCAATGCGCTGGCGCTGCGTCGCGGCCACAACCCCGACCTGCCACCGCACCTCAACAAGGTCACGGAGACGGTGTGATGGCCACGCGTGCGCTGGTCAACGCCCGGGTCCTGGTCGAAGACGGCTTCCGCGACGACGTGGCGGTGCTGCTGGACGAGGCGGGCGACATCGCCGCGCTCGTGCCGGCCGGCCAGGCCCGCGTGCAGGCCGCGGAGGTCCACGACCTGGGCGGTGGCTGGCTGGTGCCCGGGTTCATCGACGCACAGGTCAATGGCGGCGGTGGCGTGCTGTTCAACAACGACACCCGGGCGGAAGCGATCGCGGCGATCGGCCGCGCGCACCGCCGGTTCGGGACGACCGGCTTCCTGCCCACCCTGATCAGCGACGATGCCGAGGTGATGGCACGCGCGGTCGCGGCGACCCGGGAGGCGATCGCCGCCGGCGTGCCGGGCGTGCTCGGCGTGCACCTGGAAGGTCCTTACATCGCCCCGGCGCGCAAGGGCACGCACGACGCAGCCAAGTTCCGCGTGCCGGATGCGGCCGAAGCGGCGATGGCGACCTCGCTGGACAACGGCGTCACCCTGATCACGCTGGCGCCCGAGCAGGTGCCGCTGGGAACGGTCCGTGACATGGTCGCGCGCGGCGCGATCGTGGTCGCCGGCCACACCGCCGCCAGCTACGAGCAGGCGCGCGCCGGCCTCGACGCCGGACTGCGCGGCTTCACCCATCTGTTCAACGCGATGTCGCCGCTGCAGGGGCGCGAGCCGGGCGCGGTCGGCGCCGCGCTCGAGGACCGCGACAGCTGGTGCGGCGTGATCGTGGATGGCGTGCACGTGCATCCGGCCAGCCTGCGCGTGGCCCTGGCGGCCAAGCCGCGCGGCAAGCTGTTCCTGGTCACCGATGCGATGCCGATGGTCGGGTCGGAGGATCCGGCCTTCGCCCTCTACGGCGAAGTGATCACCGCGGTGGATGGCGTGGTGCGCAACGCCGCCGGCGCGCTGGCGGGCTCGGCGCTGGACATGGCCACGGCCGTGCGCAACTGCGTGCGCCTGCTCGGCCTGCCGCTCGACGAGGCCGCCCGCATGGCCTCGACGTACCCGGCCCAGTTCCTGGGGCTGTCCGCGCGCCACGGCCGGATCGCGCCGGGGTGCCAGGCCGACCTGGCCCTGCTCGACGACGACCTGCAGGTGCGCTCGACCTGGATCGCTGGCGCGCGCGAGGATGTCGTATGACCGGCCGGGTCGTGCGCATCGCATGAATCACGCACCCGCGGCGCGGGCGCCGCGTTTCGCCTCGGTCGATGCGCTGCGTGGGCTGACCGTGGCGGCCATGCTGCTGGTCAACAACCCGGGCGACTGGGGCCATGTGTACCCGCCGCTGCTGCACGCGACGTGGCATGGCTGCACGCCGACCGACCTGGTGTTCCCCTTCTTCCTGTTCATCGTCGGCGTCTCGATCGCGCTGGGCATGGTGCCGCGGGTCGAGGCCGGCGCCCCGCGGCCCGCGCTGATGCGGGCCGTGGCGGTGCGGTCGCTGCGCATCATCGGCCTGGGCCTGGTCCTGCACCTGCTGGCGTGGTGGTGGCTGGACACCGCGCATTTCCGCCCCTGGGGCGTGCTGCAGCGGATCGGCCTGTGCTTCCTCGCCGTCGGTGCCGCGGCGCTGTGGCTGCGGCCGCGTGCGCAGGCGTGGTGGCTGGCGGCGCTGCTGCTGGGATGGTGGGGCCTGCTCGCCGCCGGTGGCAGCCTCGCGCCGTGGCACAACCTCGCCAGCCGGGTCGATACCGCGTTGCTCGGGCCATGGCTGTACCAGTTCGACCCGGCCACCGGGCTGGGCCACGATCCCGAAGGCCTGCTGAGCACGCTCGGCGCGCTGGCCACGACGCTGCTGGGCCTTCGCGCCGGTGCCTGGCTGCGGCGCGGACGCGTCCGCACGCTGGCCTGCGCGGGCGTCGCCGCGCTGCTGCTGGGCCTGGCCTGGTCGACCGTGCTGCCCTTGAACAAGAACCTGTGGACCCCCTCCTACGTCCTGTGGACCGGTGGCTGGGCGATGCTCGCGCTGGCCGCGGCACACGTGCTCATCGACCGGCGCGGATGGCCGGCCGTCGGTCGCAGCTTCGGGGTCAATGCGATCGCGGCCTATGCGGGATCGGCGGTGATGGTCTACGGCTTCGCCGCGCTGGGCTGGTGGGAGCCGCTCTACCGGGGTGGATTCGCCGGCTGGATGACGCCGCGCTTCGGACCGTACCTGCCCTCGCTGGCGTTCGCCGCGGTGTTCGTCGGTGCGTGGTGGCTGGTGGTGCGCGGGATGGACCGGCGCGGCTGGTACGTCAGGATCTGACGCACCAATGGGGCGGGCGGGACACGCCCCGCGTGGCAGCGCGTGCCGTGCATTCCGGCAGGCGGGTCATGCGGCGCATTGCGCGGCGCGCGCGAGCAGCAATGCGCGCTCGCGGCCATTGCCGGCCAGCGCCGCCGCGCGTTCGAACTCCGAGCGCGCCTCGCCGGTCCGTCCCAGCCGGAACAGCAGGTCGCCGCGCACGCTCGGCAGCAGGTGGTAGCTGGCCAGCTTCGGTTCGTCGCGCAGCGCGTCCACGCGTTCCAGCGCCGCTTCGGGACCGAAGGCCATCGATACCGCGACCGCGCGGTTGAGCTCGACCACCGGCGACGGCGAAAGCTGGGCCAGCGCGTCGTACAGGGCGACGATGCGGACCCAGTCGGTCTCCGCGGCCGTGACCGCGCGCGCATGGCAGGCCGCGATCGCCGCCTGCAGCGCATACGGCCCGAGCGCGCCGCCGAGCCGCTGCGCACGCTCCAGCGCCGCAAGCCCGCGGCCGATCAGCAGCCGGTCCCAGCGCGAGCGGTCCTGGTCCAGCAGCAGGACCGGCTCGCCGTCGGCGCCTGTGCGCGCATGCAGGCGCGAGGCCTGGATCTCCATCAGCGCGACCAGGCCGTGCACTTCCGACTCGTCCGGCATCAGCCCGGCCAGCACGCGCCCCAGGCGCAGCGCCTCCTCGCACAGCGCCGGACGCATCCAGTCGTCGCCGCTGCTGGCCGCGTAGCCTTCGTTGAACACCAGGTAGACCACCCCGAGCACCGCCGACAGCCGCTCCGGCAGCTCCTCGCGGCGCGGGATCTCGAACGGCACGTTGGCTTCGGCGAGCGTGCGCTTGGCACGGACGATGCGCTGCGCGACCGTCGCTTCGGCGGCCAGGAACGCGCGGGCGATCTCGCCGGTCTCCAGTCCGCCGAGCAGGCGCAGGGTCAGCGCCACGCGCGACTCCGGCGGCAGCACCGGATGGCAACTGATGAACATCAGCCGCAGCAGGTCGTCGCCGACCGGGTCGTCCAGCAGGTGCTCGTCGCGCCGTTCGGCCTCCTCCTGCAACTGCTCGAGTTCGTAGGCGACCTGGACGTGCTTCTCGTCGCGCAGCTTGAGGTGCCGCAGGCGGTCGATGGCGCGGTTGCGCGCGGTGGTGGTCAGCCATGCGGCCGGGTTGTCGGGCACGCCGGTGTCGGGCCACTTCTCCAGCGCCGCCACCAGCGCATCCTGCGCCAGCTCCTCGGCCAGGCCGACGTCGCGGACCATGCGCACCAGGCCGGCGATGACGCGCGCCGACTCCATCCGCCAGACGGCGTCGATGGTGCGGTGGATGTCGTGGTGCCCGTGGTCGTGGTTCATGCGCGGGGATCACACCACCGCGGCGCGGCCACGGCAAGTCCCGCGCCGGTCATGCCTGCGGCGGCACCGCGTCGGCGGCCATGTGGAACGGTTCCCACTGGTGGCCGTCCAGGTCGGCGAAGCTCTGCTGGTACATGAAACCGTAGTCGCGCGGCGGCTGGGTCACGGTCGCGCCGGCGGCCACCGCTTTGGCGACGAAGTCCTCCACCTCCGCGCGGCTTTCCAGCGACAGCGCGAGCAGCACCTCGGTCTGCCGGTGGGCGTCGCTCACCGGCTTGGGCGTGAACCCCTGGAAGAACGGCTGCACCAGCAACATCACGAAGATGTCGTCGGAGACGATCATGCAGGTGGCGTTCTCGTCGGTGAACTGCGGATTGAAGCGGAAACCGAGCGTGGTGAAGAACGCGACCGAGCGCTCCAGGTCCTTCACCGGCAGGTTGACGAAGATCTTGCGGGGCATGGGCGGATTCCGTGGGTGGGTGGATGCCAGGGTGCGCGGGAGCCGGTGGTCCGGCGCGGCGCGCCATCCGTGGCGCGCCGGGGGCGTTCGCCGGGGCGTCCGGGCTCATCCGCGCGCGGCGATCTGGTCGCGAAGGCGGCGTTCCTGTTCGCGCAGCTCCGGGGTGAATTCGGCGCCGAAGTCCTCCTCCTCGAACACCGGCCGGATCTCCAGCTCGCTGTCCTCGGGCATCGGGTTGGGGCAGCGCCGCGCCCATTCGATGGCTTCCTCCATCGAGCGCACCTGCCACAGCCAGTAGCCGGCGACGAGTTCCTTGGTTTCGGCGAACGGGCCGTCGACCACGCTGCGCTGCCGGCCCGAGAAGCGCACCCGCACGCCCTTGCTGCTGGGGTGCAGGCCCTCGCCGGCCAGCATCACCCCGGCCTTGACCAGTTCCTCGTTGTAGCGGCCCATCGCGGCCAGCAGTTCTTCGCCGGGCATCGCCCCGGCCTCGGAACTGGCCGACGCCTTCACCATCACCATGACGCGCATGCGGGTCTCCTCGCTGGGTGGAAGCCACGCGGCTCCCTGTGTGGACGACGGACCGGGGCGGAAGGATTCGACATCCTGCCCTTCGCGCCGGTACCGCTCACTCGCCGGCCATGTCGACGATCGGCTTGAACCCGCCCCAGAACATGCGCTTGCCATCGAAGGGCATGTTGTCCGGGCCCATGCCGGCGAGCCGGGGGTCGGCCATCGCCAGCCGGTTGACCTTGTCGCGGTGCGCCCGCGAGCGGTAACGGATCCAGGAGAACACCACGACTTCGCCGGCCTTGAGCTTCACCGCCTGCGGGAACGACGTCACCTTGCCCGGTTGCACGTCGTCGGCGACCGCCTCCACGTACTCCAGCGCGCCGTGCTCGATCCAGACCTTGCCCGCCTTGCGCGCGAGCGCGCGGTAGGCCGCCACCTTGTCCTTCGGCACCGGCAACACGAAACCGTCCACGTACGACATGACTGCATCTCCTGCGGTTGGCGGCCGGCCGCGCCGGCCTGTTGCACGACGACGTCCCGCCGTCGCGGGGATCGACACGATGGAATCCGGCGTGTTCAAGGCGCGTGGTGCGATGGGGACTGCGCCGGGACGGCCTGGCCCCCGGACCCGGCCGCCCGGTTCCCGGCCAGCGGCGCCAGCGTCTCGATCTCGACCCGGTCCACGTCCACGTGCCCGCGCGCAGCCGCGTGCGCATCGCTCGACCAGGTGAACAGGGCCGGTCGCGCGCCCTTCCACCAGCTGAAGCGCATCGCGCTGGTCGCGCCCAGCGAATGGAAACTGCGGCCGTCATCGAGGCTGTACTCGTAGTGCACGCGCTGGTCCGCCACGTGCTGGCGCAGCTGGACGACGGTTCCGTCCGCGCGCGGTCCGCGGGTTTCGACGCCGGCGGCGGCGAACACCAGGTGGCGGTGGCCGCCCTCCCGCGCCACGCCGATCCAGTTCGGCTGCACCTGCAGCATGGCCAGGCCCGCGCGTTCGCCGTCGCGCATGGCCGACACATCCATCCGCACGGTGGTCCGCGACGCGCTGCCGTGGTGCACCTGGGTGAGGGTGTTGCGCGCGGCGAGGAAGCCGGGCGCGTACATCGCGGTCAGGCGCAGGTGGCCCGGACGGGCGGCCAGGCTCCAGTGCGAGTCGACCGGGTTGTGGTTCCATTCCCACTGTGGGCCGAGCACGCGCGTGTCGAAGCCGTCGGACGCCTGTGGCCGGATCGCCGGCCAGTCGCGTCCCACGTCGGGCATCGCATGCCCGGGCACGGGCTGGCCGGTGGTCGACGAAACCGGTTCGCCGACCAGCGGCCAGTCGTCGACCCAGCGCACCGGCTGCAGGTGCACGATCCGCCCATACGCGCCGGTGCTGTTGAAATGGACGAACCAGCCCTCGCCCGACGGGGTCTCCACGTACCCGCCCTGGTGCGGCGCCTGTACGTCGGTATCGCCCTGCGCGAGCACCGTGCGCCACTCGTAGGGGCCGCGGATGTCGCGTGCGCGCAGGACCGCCTGCGGGCCCTTCTCCACGCCGCCGTAGGGCGCGAAGATGTAGTACCAGCCGTTGCGCTTGAGCAGCTTGGGGCCCTCGAGCACGGGCAGGTTCACCGGGTCCTCGACGATGACCGTGCCGGCATCCAGGACGCGGGTACCGTCAGCGGTCATCCGTCGCAGGATCAGCGGTCCGGCGCCGACCTTCGAGTGCAGCAGCCAGGCGCTGCCGTCGTCGTCCCAGAACGGGGTCGGATCCTCGAAGCCGGCCTGCGCCACCAGCGCGACCGGCGCGCTCCAGGGACCTTCCGGCCGCTCCGCGGACACCATGAAGATGCCGTCGGTCGGCGTGGCGAAGTAGATGAACCAGCGGCCGTCGTGGTGGCGGATGCAGGGCGCCCACACGCCGGCGCTGTAGCGGTGGCCCATCGCCGGATCCAGGCGCGCACGCGCGGAGGCATCGTCGAAGTCCAGCGGCCCCGGCAGGTCGTAGGCCGGGCCGAACGGCAACCGCGGCAGTGCGTGGCCGACCAGGGTCCAGTGCACCAGGTCCTTCGATTTCAGCACCGGCAGTCCGGGCGAGAAGTGGAAGGTCGAGGCGACCATCACGTAGTCCCCGCCGACGCGGATCACGTCCGGGTCGGAGTAGTCGGCGAACAGGATCGGGTTGGCGTACCGGCCGGAGGGTGTTGCCGACGCGGGTACGCATGCGGCCGCCGCGGCAAGGCAGATGCCCAGCGACAGGGGGATCGGGAAGGCGTTGGGCACGGGCGCGTCCTCGGCGTCGCGGCCGTGGCCACGGGAGCGCAGAGCTTAACCGCAGCCTCCGCGGTGCCCGGCGGCGCCGGGCCCGGCGCTCAGGACGACGGGGCAGCCGTCGCCGCGCGCAGCGTGCGTGCCGCGGCGATCGCGGCGATACGCGCCTTGCGCACCGCCACGCCGACCTGCTGCCCGGCCAGCGCGCCGATGTCCGGCAGGTCGCGCGCGTTCACCGCGATGGCCGCGGCATGCAGCCGGCGCAACTCGCCGCCTTGTGGATAGGCCGCCTCCTCGCTGCCCAGCCGCCCGCGCTTGTCGGCCTCGCAGGCCAGTGCGATGCCGGCCACGCGTTCGGGACGGCGGAACGCATCGCAGCGTTCGAGCAGCTCGAGCACGGTGGCGTCGCGCAGCTCGGCCAGGCGATGCACGTTGAGGTGCTCGCGGCACACGCATTCGGCCAGGCCGCGGTGCTCCAGCGGCACCTTCAGCCGTTCGCACAGCACCGCCAGCGGTTTCAGCCCGGCGTGCTCGTGGCCGATGTGCTTCGGCAGCACGTGCGCCGGGGTGAGCGCCTTGCCGAGGTCGTGGACCAGCGCCGCGAACCCCACCAGGTCGTCGCCGGGGGCCAGCCGCGCGGCCATGTCGCTGACCAGCTGCTGGTGCACGCCGGTGTCGACCTCCGGGTGGTACTCGGCGCGCTGCGGCACGCCGTACAGCGCGTCGACCTCGGGCAGGATCGCGGCCAGCGCGCCGCAGGCGTGCATCGTGGCGAGGAAGGCCGACGGCTGCGGTGCCGCCAGCGCCTTGCGCAGCTCCTGCCAGACCCGCTCGGGCACCAGGGTGTCCAGTTCGCCGCTGGCGACCATCTGCCGCATGAGCCCCATCGTCTCCGGCGCCACGCGGAACCCCAGCGGCGCGAAGCGGGCCATGAAGCGGCCGGCACGCAGCACGCGCAGCGGATCCTCGGCGAAGGCCGGGCCGACGTGGCGCAGCACGCGTGCCTGTAGGTCGTCCACGCCGCCGTAGGGATCGACCAGGTCGCCGTGCGCGTCGCGCGCGATCGCGTTGATGGTGAAGTCGCGGCGCTGCAGGTCTTCTTCCAGCGTCACCGAGGGATCGGCGTCGACCACGAAACCGCGGTGGCCGCGGCCGCTCTTGCGCTCGGTGCGTGCCAGCGCGTGCTCTTCCCCGGTCTGCGGATGCAGGAAGACCGGGAAGTCGCGGCCTACCGCCCGGAAACCGGCATCGAGCATCCGCTGCGGCGTGGCACCGACCACGACCCAGTCGCGGTCGCCGGGCGGAAGGCCGAGCAGTTCATCGCGGATGGCGCCGCCGACCAGGTAGGTATCCATGCGTCCATCGTACTCCGGCGGGATACCGCGACGCGTCGCGCGCGCCGGCTTCCCGGCATCGCCATCAACCCGCCGGCATCGGTGCCGGGCAGGCGAAGCGCTTGCGCGCGCCTTCGGTCCTGCCCAGCATGCGCTCGCTGACCGGCAGCGCGTCGCCGTTGAGGCGCCAGTCGTAGATCACGCTGAACGCCATCACGCGGGCCACGTAGTCGCGGGTTTCCTTGTAGCTGATCGTCTCGATCCACAGGTCCGGATCGTGCGACGGGCGCTGCGAGAGCCAGCGCGCGGTCGGGGTCGGCCCCGCATTGTAGGCGGCGATCGCCTGGTAGGTCTGGCCGTACTTGTCCTCCATCTCGCGCAGGTAGGCGCTGCCCAGGGCGATGTTGGTGGAGGAGTCGTACAGGCTTTCGGCGCCCGCGTAGGGCAGGCCGGTGCGCTGGGCCACGCCGGAGGCGGTGCCCGGGAGCAGCTGCATCAGGCCCCGTGCGTTGGCCGGCGAGCGCGCGTTGGGATTGAAGGTGCTCTCGGCGCGGATCTCCGCCGCGATCCAGGCCGGGTCGAGGCCGTTGCGCTGCGCGGCAGCGCGGATGTCGGCATCGTGGTGCAGCGGGAAACGCAGCTCGTACAGGCGCTGTTCGTCGCTGACCTTGCCCAGCGAGAACACCGCGCGGTCGAACCAGCCCTGCTCCTGCTCCTGCGCCAACGCCACGGCCGTGCGCCGGCGCGCGTCGTCGAAGCGGGAGAGCGCGTCGTTCCACTCGCGCACCGCCCATCCGGGCTGGTCGATCCGGTACAGCGCCAGCGCTCGGACCAGGGCGGGATCCTTCGCGACGTCCTTGCGCAGCCCCGGAGGATCGGCTGGATCCCACGGGCACAGTGCGTAGGGCAGCTGCATCCGGTCGGCGGCGAGGAAACCATGGAAGGTCGGCGAGGCGGCAGCGGCGCGGAACAGCGCCTGCGCCTCGGTCCCGCGCCCGGTCTTCTCCAGCATCCGCCCCTCGAACCAGCGCCAGCGCGAATCCTCGCGCTGCCTGGCCGGCATCTTCCGGATCGCGTCCAGCGCGGCGGGCCAGTCCCCGCGCGCCATCGCCTCGCGCGCGCGCCATTCGTGCAGGCGCTCGTCGTACGCCGCCGCCGGCACCGCCGCCAGGCGCCGTGCCGAGTCGGGCAGGTAGGACGCCACCGTCCACAGCGCGACCTGGTACTGGACCTTGCCGCGTTCGGCCTCGTCCATCCCGAGCAGCGGCGCCAGCTGCGCCAGCTGGCGCTCGGCCGCATCCGGGTCGTCCTTGGCCAGGCGGGCCAGTCCGGCGGCGGCCACCTTGCGGCTGCGCGCATCGCGCGGCCATTGCGCGGCGCGCGCGTGCGGCGCCTGGACGAACGCGGCGTAGTCGCTGGCCAGGGCCAGCGCATCGGCCGGCAGGCCACGCGCGGCGGTGCGCATCACCCCCGGTTCGCCCTCTGCCACGGCCAGGTCGAAGCGCTCCCAGCGCAACCTGTCATCCAGCGCGCCGCGGGCGGCCAGCGAGGCGAACGTCGCGTCGCAGGCGTCCGGCAGCGACTTGCCCGAACGCCACAGCGCCTGCGCTTCGCCGTTCCAGCCCGCGTCCGCGCGGCCGAGCGCCTGCAGCGCGTTGAGGCGGGCGCAGCGCAGCCCGGCGTCGTCGCTGGCGCTCCAGTCGGCCAGGAAGTCGCTCCATTGTTCGCGCCGCGACAGCGAGGCCAGCCACAGCGGGCGCAGTGCCGCCGCCGCGGCCTGGCCGTCGTGGCGTTTCAGGAAGGCACGGACCTGCGCCGGGTCGGCGCGATCGAGGTCGCGTGACAGGCGCGCATACTCGAGCCAGGGCCAGCGCGGATCGCCGCGCAGCGCGTCGGCCTGCGCGGGCGCCAGTTGCCCGGCCCGGGCGGCGGCGATCGCCGCCCGCATGGCCACGTCGTTGGTGGCGGCGGCGGCGGCCTGCGCGGACGCGGGGCGGGCGGCCACCAACATGGGTGACAACAACGCGACCAGCGCGCAGCGGCGCAGGGTTCGCAGCGATGGGATGGTGACCGGGCGCGACATGCGGTCGAATATACCCAACGCGCCTGAATGGCCGTGACGATGCGGCGCGCGAGCCGCATCGCCCGCGACCGGCGGCGTTTCGCGATGGAGAAGACCTTGTCACCGCTGATGTTCCTGCTGTTTCCGCTGCTCGGCGTCGTCGCCGGCATCCTCGCCGGCCTGCTCGGCATCGGCGGTGGCCTGGTGCTGGTCGCCGCGCTGGCCTGGCTGCTGCCGCTGTTCGGCGTGCCGGAGGACGCGGCGATGCATGCGGCGCTGGCCAGTTCGCTGGCCAGCATCGTGCTGACCGCGGCCTCCTCGGCGCGGGCGCACGCACGGCGTGGCAGCGTGCTCTGGCCGACCGTCGCGTGGATGGTGCCCGGGCTGCTGCTGGGTGGCTGGCTGGGCAGCGGCGTGGCGGTCGCGCTGGACGACGCGATGCTGCGCTGGATCGTGGCCGGCTACTGCCTGGTCGCGGCCTGGCAGATCGGTTTCGGCCGCACCCGCGCGCCGACCGATGGCAGCGAGGTGCCGGCGCCCCGTGGCTGGCCGATGAGCGTCGCCGGTGGCGGGATCGGCGCGCTGTCGGCGGTGGTCGGCATCGGTGGTGGCAGCATGACCGTGCCGCTGCTGGTCTGGCGCGGCGTGCGGCCGGTGCGCGCGGTCGGCACGTCCAGCGCCTGCGGCGTCGCCATCGGCCTGGCCTCGGCGCTGGGCTACGCGCTGCACGCGCCGGCCGGGGCGCTGCCCGCGCACGGCATCGGCTACGTCTACCTGCCGGCGGCGATCGGCGTGGCGCTGGCCTCCGTGATTTCCGCGCCGTGGGGTACGCGGCTGGCGCACCGGCTCAGCGGCGATGCGCTGCGCCGGGTGTTCGCGCTGTTCCTGCTGCTGGTGGGCGTCAGCGTGCCGTGGTCGGGCTGATCCGGCTCAGCCGCCGCAGCTCGCCGTGACGATCCCCGCCAGGCGCTCGTACTCGGTGCGCCGACGTTCGACGTTGTCGGGATGGGCGAAACGGAATCGCGTCTCCGCTTCGCGCGCGTATCGCCGCCATGCCTCGCAGGCGGCGCCGTCGGGGACGCGCGCGCACTGGTCGCGGACGATCTCGCAGGCGCGACCTGCGCCCCCGGAGGGATTGCCGTCCAGGCCCACGGTCCGCAGCGGCAGGCAGCGCGGCGGTACGTCCTGGTCTTCCGACAGGTAACTGTCGTTGTCGTAGGTCGCACACCGGAACAGCGGCGGCGGTGGCGGCCGGTCCGGATCGGCGACCGCATCCGCCTGCCGGGTGCGCGGCAGGTTGGCGCTGTCGAGGATCCGTGGTTCCGGCCCGGTGCTGGTGGTGACGAACTCGTCCTGCGCCGTTCGCGTTGCCGGCGCCGCCGGAGCGTCGGGTGCGGCGGCTGCGGGGGCGCCAGCAGGACCCACTCCCGGCGGGGCGGTCGCCGGCGCCGGGGCCTGCCCGGGGCTGCTCGGAAGGTCGCGCACCGCCTGTTCGCGCTGGGTGCTGCCGGCAGGGCACGGTGCGTTCTGCACGGTCAACACCCCGGCGGCATCGGTGCAGCGGTAGATCGTGGTGCCCTGTGCCGCGACCTGCGTCGCCATGCAGCACCATCCCATGACAGCGAACCCCAGCAGTCGCCACGTCATGTTCAATAGCCCGGGCACTCGTTCGCCATCCGGGTATCGATCTGCTGCTGCTCGCGGTCGAGCGCGTTCCGTTCGCTGGGCATGGCGGCATGATAGAGCCGCAGGATCTCGTAGCGCCGGTCCGACAGGTGCGTGCAGACTTCCTGCTGGGTCAGGCGCACGCAGGAGTCGCGGACCCAGGTGCCGGCCGGCACGATCGCCCCGGAGGGCGGCAGGCGCCCCGCGCCGCTGCTGCCCACCGATGTTCCACCGCGCGGTGCGGGCACCGGCCGCGGTGGGCGGGGTCCCGGCCCGACGGGGTAGCCGAGCGTCCACAGCGGGACCCACCGCTCGGTGACCTGGTCGGTCTCGCTGATGTAGGTCGTGCCGTCCGGCGCCGTGCACTCGAACAGCGGCTGTGGCGCCTGCACGGTGACCACGCGCACTTCGCGCACGGACGCGGCCGGCGCGGCAGGTGCAGGCATCGTCGATACCGTGCGCGGAGGTGGATCCTGTGGACGCTGCATCTGCACGGCTTCCTGCCGCTCCCCGGGACGGCACGGCGAGTCGCGCAGGGCCACCAGCTGTCCGCGACTGTCCATGCACCGGTAGACCGTGACCTCCGCCGGAGCGGCGTGCACGCGCGGGACCGGCAGCGCCAGCACGAGCAGCATGACCAGCGCGCCCGCGGCGGCCGGGCGAGCCGGAAGGTCCGTATGCCGCACTGCCGTTCGTGCCCGGGCCGGCATGCGGGGACAACGCGTCGTCGGGATCATGGCCGTCTCCGTGACCTGGCCGCCATCCTAGCGCGGCGCCCGCTCGGACGATCCGGGCGCGCGCGTCAGGCGCGCAGGATGGCGCCGTCCAGCGCCAGCCGGATCGCGGTCGGCTGCGCCAGTCCGCCGGTGTCTCCCGCCACGATGGCGTCGATGGCATCGTCCAGCAGCGGATCGAGGTCGGCCCGGCAGCGCGCCGGTGGTTCGCCGCCCCGGTTGGCACTGGTGGAAACCAGCGCCCCGCCGAACGCCTCGCACAGCGCGGCGACGACCGGGTGGGCGCTGATCCGCACCGCGATGCTGTCGCGCCCGCCGGTGATCCAGGCCGGCGCGTCGGACGCGGCGGGCATCACCCAGGTATGCGGCCCGGGCCAGCTGGCCAGGACCACGGCCAGCCGTTCCGGGGGCAGCGCGGGCAGGTCCAGCCAGCGCCGCAACGGGTCCAGGTGCGACGCGACCAGGATCAGCCCCTTGTCCACCGGGCGCTGCTTGAGTTCAAGCAGGCGCAGCACCGTGGCTTCGTTGTCCGGGTCGCAGCCCAGCCCCCACACCGCTTCGGTGGGGTAGGCGACCAGCCCTCCCCGCTGCAGCAGGGAGGCGGCTTCGGCGATGGCGAGGGTGCGGGCCATGGCGGGCGATGTTAGCCGCGGGATTGCGGGTGGCGGATGAAGGTCCGGGTGACGGGGTCTCAGAAGGGCGGCCGGTCGGCGTCGGCGGCCTTCTTCGCCACCTTTTTCGCCGGTGCCTTCTTTGCCGCTTTCTTCGCCGCGCCCTTCTTCGCGGCCTTCTTTGCCGGGGCCTTCTTCGCCGCGGCGTCGGCCGGGGCCGCGGCCTTCGCCGCCTTCTTCGCCGGCGCCTTCTTCGCCACGGCCTTCTTCGCGCCGAAGCCGCGGCGGGCCGGCTTGCCGGTCTCCTCCATGAGCTTCTGCACTTCGGCCAGGGTCAGCGAGGCGGGCTCGCGGTCCTTGGGAATCTTGCCGTTGAGCTTGCCGTCGCTCAGGTACGGGCCGAAGCGTCCGTTGAGCACCTGGATCTCGCTGCCGGGGAATTCCTTGATCACCCGGTTGCGCGCGATCTCCTCCTTCTCCTCGACCAGGAACACCGCGCGCGCCAGGTCGATCTTGAACGGATCGTCCTCCTTCTTCAGCGAGGCATAGGTGCTGCCGCGCTTGGCGAACGGGCCGAAGCGGCCGATGCCGACGCTCACCGGCTCGCCGTTGCTCTCGCCCAGCTGGCGCGGCATGTCGAACAGCTTCAGCGCTTCGTCCAGCGAGATCGAGTAGATGCTCTGGCCCGGCTGCAGCGAGGCGAACTTCGGCTTCTCCTCGTCGTCGACCGTGCCGATCTGCACCATCGGCCCGAAGCGGCCGATGCGCGCGCTCACGTCCTTGCCGCTCTTCGGGTCGGTGCCGAGCGTGCGCGAGCTGCCGGCGTCGGTGCGGTCCAGCGATTCCTTCTTGTCCTCGACCAGTTCCTTGAACGGGCCCCAGAACTTCTCCATCAGCGGCACCCACTGCTCCTCGCCGCGCGAGACCGCGTCCAGCTCGTCCTCGAGGTTGGCGGTGAAGTCGTAGTCCACGTAGCGGGTGAAGTGGCCGGACAGGAACTTGCTGACCGCGCGGCCCACGTCGGTGGGCTTGAACGCGCGCCCTTCCATTTCGGTGTACTTGCGGAACAGCAGGGTCTGGATGATCGAGGCGTAGGTCGAGGGCCGGCCGATCCCGTATTCCTCCAGCGCCTTGACTAGCGCCGCTTCGGTGAAGCGCGGCGGCGGCTGGGTGAAGTGCTGGTCGGCGTGGATGCGGTCCAGCGGCACGCGTTCGCCGGGCTTGAGGGGCGGCAGCTTGCGGCCCTCGTCCTCGTCCTCGGCGGCCTTGCTGTCCTTGCCTTCCTCGTACACGGCCAGGAAGCCGGCGAACACGACGGTCGTGCCGCTGGCGCGGAACACGTGGTCGCTGCCGGCGGCCAGGTCGACCGAGACGGTGTTGAGCGTGGCCGGGACCATCTGGCTGGCGACCGCGCGCTTCCACACCAGTTCGTAGAGCTTGCGCTCGTCGTCGGTCAGGAAGCGCGAGACCTGCGCGGGCGTGCGCAGCGCCGAGGTCGGGCGCACCGCCTCGTGAGCTTCTTGCGCGTTCTTGGACTTGGTCTGGTAGGTATTGGGCTTGTCCGGCACCGAGGCGGTGCCGTAGTCGCGCGCGATCACGTCGCGGATCTCGGCCAGCGCTTCCTGCGACAGGTTCACCGAGTCGGTACGCATGTAGCTGATCAGGCCGACGGTGCCCTCGTCGCCCAGGTTCACGCCTTCGTACAGCTTCTGCGCGACCTGCATGGTCTTGCGCGTGGTGAAGCCGAGCTTGCGCGAGGCCTCCTGCTGCAGGGTGGAGGTGGTGAACGGCGGCGCCGGCCGGCGCTTGCGTTCCTTGCTGGCCACGTCGGTGACGTGCAGCGCGCCCGCGGCTGCCTGCTGCAGGCGCAGGCGCGCCGCTTCCGCGGTCTCGCCGTCGGTGATGGTGAACTGCTCGAACTTCTGCCCGTCAAGCTTGACCAGCTTGGCGGTGAACGGCTGCGAGGCATGCGCCAGCTCGGCACCGATGCTCCAGTACTCGCGCGCCTTGAACGCCTCGATCTCCTCCTCGCGCTCGACGATCATGCGCAGCGCCGGCGACTGCACGCGGCCGGCCGACAGCCCCGGCTGGACCTTGCGCCACAGCACCGGCGAGAGGTTGAAGCCGACCAGGTAGTCGAGCGCGCGGCGCGCCTGCTGCGCATCGACCAGTTCCCCGGCGATCGAACGCGGCTGGGTCATCGCCTCCTTGATCGCGCGCGGCGTGATCTCGGTGAACACGACCCGGTGCATCGGCTTGTCGAGCAGGCCACGCTCGCGGAGGATTTCGGCGATGTGCCAGCTGATCGCCTCGCCCTCGCGGTCCGGGTCGGTCGCCAGCCAGATGTCGTCGGCCGTCTTCGCCGCCTTGGCGATGGCCTCGACGTGCTTTTCGTTCTTGTCGATCAGGTCGTAGCGCATGGCGAAGCCGCGCTCCGGATCGACCGCACCCTCCTTGGGCACCAGGTCGCGGACGTGCCCGTAGGAGGCGAGGACGGTGAAGTCCTTGCCGAGGTACTTGTTGATCGTCTTGGCCTTGGCGGGCGATTCGACGATGAGGAGGTGCTTGGGCATGGCGGGGTGGTCTGGGTGCGGCGGCGGTCCTTCCGGGACCGGGTGCGGGCGGTGAGCGGCATGTGAAGAAGCCCCCGCCAGAGAAGCCGACGCCCGGGGGAGGGCCCCCGGGCGCGGTCGCTGTCCTTTTTATACGTGAATCACGCCGCGGCCGGCCGTGTCAAGCCGGGCCGGCCGGCGCCCCTCCCGGTGCGCGCCGTGGGTCAGTTCCAGCCGGCCGCCGAAAGCAGGCCGACCATGGCCACGGCCATCACCAGCACGGCCGCCAGCATCAGTCCGAACAGCACCAGCACCACCACGGTGACGGTGCCGAGCCCCCGCTCCTGCCATTCGGGGTGGTCGGTGTAGGCCCACTTGTCGACCACCAGGGTGTCGCAGACCATGTCGTGCAGGGCCTGTTTGCGCTCGGTGAGCGCGACCATCAGCCCGGAGATCAGCACGCCCAGGCCGCAGGTGACCACGGTGAACAGGAAGTAGGCCAGGTAGCGCAGCAATGCACGCCCGAAGCCGATGGGGTCGCCGGCGGTGCGCACCACCTTGATCCCGACCGCCATCTTGCCGAGGCTGGCCTGGGTGCGCGAGGAATGCATCCAGGAGAAATACAGCATGGGCAGGCCGATGCTGATGCCGTAGTAGAGGACGAGGAACGTGACGCTGGCACCGGCGCCGGCGAGTTCGTTCTCCGCCAGGCTGGACAGGCTGACGCCGAAGCCGAGCGTCAGCGGAATCAGCACCGCGTAGCCGAGGACGCCGGTCACCAGTCCGTCGATGACGCTCGCCGCGACCCGGCGCCACAGCCCGGCCATGACCACCTCGCCACCCTGCACCGGCGACGCTCCCGCATGGGCGACATCCATCACCGTGCTCGGGGCCGCGTACGGGCTGTAGGCCGGAGCCGTCGGCGGCGCGGGGATCGCGGCCGCCTGTTCCGCGGGCGCCGGCGCGGGGGCGGAAGCCACCGGTTCGACGCGGAAATCCAGGGTGGCTGCGGCGTCCTCCAGCCCGAGTTCGGCGCGCAGCGAACCCAGGGGCTGCCAGGACGCCAGGCCTTCGCGCCACACCAGCGTCGCAGCGTCGATCTCGCCGGCGCGGAAACGCCGGGCGAGCACCTCGGCCGTCTCGGGGCCGACCTGGCGGCGCTGGCGGTCGGCGTAATACCACTCGGTCATGCGTTGCGTTCCTTGCTGTTGGATGGTGTAGGGGTCAGCCGCGGCAGGACACGGGCAGGTACTTGTCCTCGGCATCCGAGGTGCACTGCCAGGCCGAGGTCGCGGGGTCGTACTCCAGCCAGACCTTGTGGCCATCCAGCGCCGGCTTGCCGGGCACTGCGAGGATCGCCTCCAGTCCGCACAGGTCGCTGCCCTCGAACTCGCCGAAGGTCACCTCGGCCAGCGCCCCCTCCGCATAGCTGGCGGGCTCGCCGAATCCGTCATCGTCGTTGGTCGGGCAACGCCCGTTGGCATCGAGGAATTCGGTGACCTGCGGTTGCAGCGCCTGCGCCTGGCTGATCGCCGCGCTCGACTGCGCACGCAGGGTGTAGTCGCTGTAGGCGGGCAGGGCGATCGCGGCCATGACGCCGAGCACCGCGACCACGAACACGCCGGCCACCGCGATCAGGGCGACGATCGCGCAACCGGACAGCCCGCCCGGGCGCGGCTGTGCGGCGGCGGCCACCGGTGCGGCCGGCAGCGGCGGCGGCAGGGTGGGCAGGCCCAGTTCGAGCGCGAAATCCTGCAGCGGACGCCAGCTGGCCTGGCCTTCGCGCCAGACCAGCGTCGGCGCACCGATCGCGCCGCGGGCGGCGAGCGCGCCCAGTTCCTGGGCCGAAAGCGGGCCATGCCGCTGCCCGTCGGCAGTGGCGTAAAACCACTCGTTCATGCGTTTTCCCCTGAGCGTGCCCGGCCAGTGTGCCCCATGGCCCGGAAACGCGGAAGCCGGCATTGCTGCCGGCTTCGATCGGGTGGCAACGCAGGGCGGTTCAGTGCACCGGCTCGGGTTCCTCGCCGAACATCTGGGTCTCCATCCAGGCGTAGGCGGCCTCGGCGCCAGGCTGGTTGAACAGCACCATCAGCACCACCCACTTCAGGTCGTCCAGGTCGAGTTCGTCCTGGTCCAGCGCCATCGCCCGGTCCAGCACCAGTTCCCGCTGGTCGGCATCGAGCACGCCCTGCTGCTCCAGGAACAGCAGGAAGCCGCGGCAGTCCACGTCCAGCTTGTCCAGTTCAGGCCCGTGGTACACGCGAACCGGGCCGTCGACGCGCGCGCCGGCGCCGGCCAGGCGCTGCTGCGCCAGCCCGTCGAGCCAGTCGAAGGCCTTGCTGATCTCGCTGGGGCTGAAACCGGCCTCGATCAGGCCCTCGTGGAGCGGGTCGCGGTCGCGGAGCGTGTCCGCATCGTCGCCGATGTAGTGTTCGAAGAGGTAGAGCAGGACGTCCAGGATGCTTTCTTTCATTGCCCTCGGCCTGCGCCCCGCTGGGGGGCGCCGTGGGTGGGGAACCACGGGCATCGCGTCTCCGCCTGCCTAGCCGGTCAGTCGGTCGCGCCGCCGCCGGTGGACCTGCGTGCGTAGCGGCCATGTTCGACCGCGACCCGCCCATCCAGTTCCATGGCCAGCAGCATGGAGGACAGGACCGCAGGCGTCAATCCGGTCCTGTCGGCAAGAACATCCATAGGGATGGGGTCATGGCCCAGGGCGCGCCACAAGGTGTGGTGGTCCGCATCGCCTCCCACGGGGGGCGCCGGGGGCCGGTGAGGGGCGGTCCGGCAGGGCGGCGCCACCCCGGTATCCGGGCCCAGCGAGACGGCCAGCCGTCCGGCCAACGGGGCGATGCCGGCCAGTACCTCGGCCGGTTCCTCGACCAGCTGCGCGCCGTCGCGGATCAGGCGATGGCAGCCACGTGCGCCCGGGGAATGGATCGAGCCGGGCAGGGCGAAGACCTCGCGCCCGGCCTCCGCCGCCAGCCGGGCGGTGATCAGCGCGCCCGAGCGCACCGCCGCCTCGACCACCAGCGTGCCCAGCGAGAGGCCGGCGATGATCCGGTTCCGGCCCGGGAAATGCGCCGGCCGGGGCGGGGTTCCGGGCGGGTGCTCGCTGACGACCGCGCCGGCCGCCGCGATGCGCCGGCGAAGGCTGGCGTGGGCACGGGGGTAGGCGACGTCGGGGCCGGTTCCGAGGACCGCCACGGTCGTGCCGCCGGCGGCGAGCGCGGCCTCGTGCGCCGCCGCGTCGATGCCGGCGGCCATGCCGCTGGCCACGGCGAGGCCGGCACCGCACAGCGCGGAGGCGAAGGCCCGGGCGTTGTCGCAGCCGCCGGCACTGGCGCTGCGGCTGCCGACCACCGCCACCGCGGGTATCCACAGCGCCCCCGGGTCGCCATCGACGAACAGGGCAAGCGGCGCGCTGGGCGACTGGCGCAGCAGCGGCGGGAAGCGCGGATCGTCGCAACCGACGAGGTGGTGGCCGGGTCGACCCAGCCAGTCCAGGACGTGGTCGAGGGCGCGCGCCGGGACCCCGTCCAGCCTGGCCTGCAGGGCGGCATCGCCGGGCGCATCCCGGCGGCCGACCATCGCCCGTCGCGGCGCGAGGGCACCGCCGGCCAGCACCAGGCGGAGAAGCGGCAGGGGATCGGGCGTGGACATGGCCCGATCCTGGGCCGGAAACAACGACGGCGCCCTAGGGCGCCGTCGTCATCGTCTGTAGGAATCGGCCGCGGTTACTGCTGCGCGTCCGGATGCCGGGCCTGGAAGCCGACCCGCACCGGCTTGATGCCGTCCATCACCAGCGCATAGCTGACCTTGTCGAAGGTGCGGAACACCATGGCGTGCGCCGCGTACTCCTCCGGCAGGCCGACGGTGCTGCCGGAACCGGTGAACTGGTCGTCCTGGCGCGACGTGCGCGCACCGGTGACCCGGTCGTTGACGTGGCGTGCCGGCCGCCAGAGCGAGAACACGGTGCCGTTGTCGATGCCGTCCAGGCGGCCGGCCGAGATCGCGATGACGTCGCGCGGGCCGCCGGCGGTGCCGGTGCCGCCGCCCGTGGCCACCGCCAGCACCGCCACTTCGGCGGGCTGGGACGCCGGCGGGTGCGGGAAGAACTGCAGGTCGTACGGCTGCGCCTCGACCGGGACGACGCGGTCGCCGGCACGGACCTCGTGGCCACTGTCTTCCAGGTACAGCGTGGCCACCTCGACACCGCCGGTGCCGGACGCGCGGGTGATGGTGCCGACGTTGACCTTGGCCAGCTCGAAGCCGAGGAAGTCGTTGCGGCCCGTCGGCGGCACGTACTGGCTCCACAGCACGCCGTCGAGCGGCACGGTGCTGCCGTCGTATTCCAGGTGCTGGAACGTGCGCGGCATGGCGTAGCGCACGGTCGGACGCAGCACCATGTAGCGCTGGCCGGCCGGCACGCCTTCAAGGCCCCTCACGTAGGCCGACTGCCCGGCGCTTCCACGCAGGCGGTTGTCCTCGAAGTTCACCACGTAAGGCAGGTGCTCGAACGCGTCGGTCACGCGCAGGTCGCGCAGGAAGGGCTCGATCTCGGACAGCGGCACGGCGCCGATCGGCGCTTCCTCGCGCGGCCCGGCCTGCACCGCGACGCGGTCCAGGTAGGCCAGGCTGAGGACGTCGCCCGGATAGATCAGGTGCGGGTTGGCGACCTGCGGATTGGCCTGCCAGATCTCCGGCCAGAGCCAGGGCTTGCCGAGGAAGCGCCCGGCGATGTCCCAGAGCGTGTCGCCGCGGACCACGACATACGTGTCCGGGTGGCTGCCGCGCGACTCGACGGCGGCAGCATAGGTGGCGACGGTCAGCATCGCGACGGCCAGGACCGTCCGAAGGCGTGTGAGCATGGTTGCGATCCCGCCTGATTCCCCAACAGGTCCGCGGACTATAGTCCAGAATTCAGGCCGTTGCGCAAGCTTCCGCGCTAGAATTGCGACGGCCGGCCTGTTTGTCCCGGCCGTCCCCACCGGAGTTGCCCCATGGCCCTGCTGCCCATCCTCGAGTTCCCCGACCCGCGCCTGCGTACCAAGGCCGCCGTGGTCGACCCCGCGCAGGTGACCACGCCGGAGTTCCAGACGCTGGTCGACGACATGTTCGAGACGATGTACGCGGCGCCCGGCATCGGCCTGGCCGCCAGCCAGGTCGACCAGCACCTGCGCTTCATGGTCATCGACGTCAGCGAGGGCAAGGACGCGCCGATGGTCTTCATCAACCCGGAGATCACCGCCCGCGATGGCGAGCAGGTCTACCAGGAAGGCTGCCTGTCGGTGCCGGGGATCTTCGCCGACGTGACCCGCGCCGACAGCATCACCGTGCGCCACCTGGACCGGCAGGGCCGCGTGCAGGAACTGAGCACCGACGGCCTGCTGGCGGTGTGCATCCAGCACGAGATGGACCACCTGGACGGCAAGCTGTTCGTCGACTACCTCTCGCCGCTCAAGCGCGAGATGGTGCGCAAGAAGCTCGCCAAGCAGCGCAAGCACGCGGCCTGAGCCGCGCCGCGTGGGTGCCGCCCCGGTCGTCCGCGCGCCCCGTCCTTCCCGATGAGCCGGCCGCGCGCCGGCACCCGTCCGTGATGCCAGGAGTGGCGGCGCGGCACCAAGGAGTCCCTGATCCGATGAGGCTGGTCCGATGAGGATCGTGTTCGCCGGCACGCCCGAGTTCGCGGTGCCTTCGCTGCGCGCCGCCGCGCGGCAGCACGAGGTGGTGGCCGTCTATACCCAGCCCGACCGCCCCGCCGGCCGCGGCCGGGGCCTGGCCGCCTCGCCGGTCAAGCTCGAGGCCGTCGCCCGCGGCATCCCGGTGCTGCAGCCGGAGTCCCTGCGCGGTGCGGAGCCGCGGCAGGCCCTGCGCGAGCTCGCCCCGGACCTGATGGTGGTGGTGGCCTACGGGCTGATCCTGCCGCGGGCGGTGCTGGCGATCCCGACCCATGGCTGCTGGAACGTGCACGCCTCGCTGTTGCCGCGCTGGCGCGGCGCGGCGCCGATCCAGCGCGCGATCCAGGCCGGGGATGCCGAGACCGGCGTCGGCCTGATGCAGATGGAAGCGGGCCTGGACACCGGGCCGGTGCTGCTGGAGCAGCGCACGCCGATCGGGCCGGAGGAGACCGGCGGCCAGCTGCACGACCGCCTCGCCGACCTCGGCGCACAGGTGCTGGCCGACGGCCTGGGCCTGCTGCGCGCGGGCCTGCGGCCGCAGCCGCAACCACAGCCGGAAGACGGCATCACGTACGCGCACAAGCTCGACAAGGCCGAAGCGCGGCTGGACTGGGGCCGTCCTGCCGAGGAACTGGCGCGCACGGTGCGTGCCTTCAATCCGTGGCCGGTCGCCGAGGGCATGGTCGCCGGGGAGCGCCTGCGCATCCATGGCGCGGTCGCCATCGAAGCCGGCCATGACGCGGCGCCCGGCACCCTGCTGGCGGCCGGGCGCGACGGCATCGACGTCGCCTGCGGCCGCGGCGCGTTGCGCCTGCGGGTGGTCCAGCGCGAGGGCGGCCGGGCGATCACCGCCGCCGACTGGCTCAACGCGCGTCGCGACCTGGCGCGGAGCGCCTGACCGTGGCCGTTCCGCCCCGTTCCCCCGCCGACCGCGCGCGCGAGCCGGGAGCCGGCGAACGCCGGCCGCTCGCACCGGGAGTGCAGGTGCGGGTGCTCGCCGCGCAGGTGCTGGACGCGGTCGTGCATCGCGGCCG
Source organism: Pseudoxanthomonas fibrivorans (assembly GCF_041464125.1). Classification (NCBI taxonomy): domain Bacteria; kingdom Pseudomonadati; phylum Pseudomonadota; class Gammaproteobacteria; order Lysobacterales; family Lysobacteraceae; genus Pseudoxanthomonas; species Pseudoxanthomonas fibrivorans. The sequence goes on from NZ_JBGNUG010000002.1 coordinate 26,553, forward strand.
CTCGCTGAAATCCGAGCTGGCGGGGGCGTTGCCGCGGCTGTCCGACACCCGCGACCGCGCGCTGCTGGAGGCGATCGCGTTCACCGCGCTGCGTGGCCGCTACCGCTACCTGCCGGCGCTGCACGGCTGGCTGCAGAAGCCGCCCGGTCCCGGCGACGGGCCGCTGCTGGCGCTGCTGCTGGCCGGCTGCGCGCAGCTGGATGCCCTGCACCTGCCCGCCCATGCGGCGCTGGACGCCACCGTGGAAGCGGCGCGCGCGCTGGGCCGGCCGCACCAGGCCGGGCTGGTCAACGCCCTGCTGCGACGCGCGCAGCGCGAAGGCTTCCCCGCCGCCGACCCGGCCGGCGCCTGGCCGGACTGGTTGCGTACCCGGGTCGAAGCGGCGTGGCCGGCGCAGGCCGCGGCGGTGTTCGCGGCCAACGCCCAGCCTGCGCCGTTGTGGCTGCGGGTGAACCGCCGCCTGGCCACCCGCGATGGATACCGGGTGCGGCTCGGGGAGGCCGGCCTGTCCGCCACCACCGATCCGCGACTGGACGACGGGCTGCGCCTCGAAGTGCCGGTACCGGTGGCCGCGCTGCCGGGTTTCGACGAGGGCGTGGTCGCCGTGCAGGATGGATCGGCGCAGCAGGCGCTCGAAGCGCTGGCGCCCGAGCCGGGCGCGCGCGTGCTCGATGCCTGCGCGGCGCCTGGCGGCAAGGCCGCGCACCTGCTCGAGCGCGACCCCGCGCTGGAGCTGCTGGCACTGGACGTGGATCCCCGCCGGCTGCCGCGCATCGAGGACAACCTGCGGCGTTCCGGGGTCGCCGACCGTGCCCAGGTGCGCGTGGCCGACGCGACCCTGCCGGCGCTGTGGTGGGACGGCTTCACCTTCGACGCGGTCCTGCTGGATGCGCCGTGTTCGGCCACGGGGGTGGTCCGCCGGCAGCCGGACATCCTGCTGCACCGGCGCGAGGAAGACCTCGCCAGCCTCGTCCAGGCGCAGGCGCGCCTGCTCGACGCGGTCTGGCCGCTGCTGCGGCCGGGCGGCGTGCTGCTGTACGCGACCTGCTCGATCCTGCCGGAGGAGAATGCCCGCCAGGTCGACGCGTTCCTCGAACGGACCACTGACGCGGCCGCCGACCTGCTTCCACCGGCGTTCGGGCATGCCGCCGGCGCCGGTCGCCAGCGCCTGCCCGGCGAGGACGGGATGGACGGTTTTTTCTACGCGCGCCTGCGCAAGAACGGGTGAGCCCCCTATCATCGGCGCCCATGCCGACGTTCACCCCCCGCAACCGCGACACCTGGCTGTTCTGGATCACCGCCCTGCTGGTGCTGGGCGCCGGGCTGGGCCTGCGCGACCCCTGGCCTGCCGACGAGCCGCGCTTCGCCCTGGTGGCCAAGCAGATGGTGGAAAGCGGGAACTGGCTGTTCCCGCATCGCGGCATCGAGCTGTACTCGGACAAGCCGCCGATGCTCATGTGGCTGCAGGCGGCGTTCTACACCCTGTTCGGCAACTGGCGCGTGGCGTTCCTGCTGCCGTCGCTGCTGGCCGCGCTGGGCACGCTGTGGTGCGTGCAGGACCTCGGCCGCCGCCTGTGGACGCGCAAGGTCGGCCTGTACGCCGCCTGGGCGCTGCTGTTCGCGTTCCAGTTCACCTGGCAGTCCAAGAAGGCGCAGATCGATCCGCTGGTCACCTTCTTCATCACCCTGGCCAACTACGGCCTCCTGCGCCACCTGCTGCTCGGCCCGGACTGGCGGTGGTGGACGCTGGGCTGGTTCGCGGCGGGCATCGGCACGATCACCAAGGGCGTCGGCGCGATCGCGCTGCTGATGGTCCTGCCGGCGGCGATCGCCTCGTTGCGCGGCTGGCCGCGGGTGAAGGTGCACGCGCGCGACCCGCGCTTCTGGCTGGGCCCGCTCGGCTTCGTCCTGGCCGTCTCGCTGTGGCTGCTGCCGGTGGTGACGGTGGCACTGTCCAAGAACCTGCCCGAATACCGCGCCTACCTGGACGACATCCTGTTCCGGCAGACCGCCAGGCGCTATTCGCAGTCCTGGGACCACCACCAGCCGGCCTGGTACCACCTCGGCGTGATGCTGACGATGTGGATCCCGCCGGTGCTGGCGCTGCCCTGGGCGCTGCCGGCCTGGTGGCGGCGGCTCAGGCGTCGCGATGCGCGCTACCTGCTGCCGCTGGCGTGGTGGGCGATGGTGCTGGTGTTCTTCTCCATCCCGGACGGCAAGCGCGACGTCTACATCATGCCGGCGCTGCCGATGATGTGCCTGGTGCTGGCGCCCCTGCTGCCCGGGCTGCTGCGCCGGCGCTGGGCGCGATGGGTGGCGGCTGCGCTGGCCGTGGGACTGGCCCTGCTGTTCCTGGGCGGCGGCGCCGCACTGCTGCAACCGGGGAGTCCGCTCGTCGCGCGCATGGAGAGCCAGCGCGGGCTGGATCCGGCCGGGATCCGCGCGCTGGCCTGGATGCTGCTGGCGATCGGGCTGTGGGGCCTGGGCTGCGCGCTGGCGTTCCGCCGTCGTGGCGTGGCCATGCTGTTCGCCACCCTCGGCGGCCTGTGGGTGGCCTACAGCCTGGTCGGCTACCCGCTGCTCAACGACGCCAGCTCGGCACGGGGCGTCATGGCCCGGGCGGGCGAACGGATCGGGCCCGAGGCCGAACTGGGCCTGGTCGCGTGGAAGGAACAGAACCTGCTGATGGCCGACCGCAAGGTCACCGACTTCGGGTTCAAGGTCGCGTGGGAGGCGCAACTGGGCGCGGCCGTGGCGTGGCAGGCACGGTCGCCCTCGCGATGGCTGCTGGTGCAGGAGGCCGCGCTTGAAGGATGCATCGACCGGGAGCGGATCGAACTGGCCGGCATCTCCAACCGTCGTCGCTGGTGGCTCGTGCCGCCCGGCGCGGTGACGGGGCCATGCGTGGCCACCGAGGAGGAGCGGGCCCGCGCCGACGCCGAGCAGGGTCGCGAGCAGACCGGGGAGTGAGGCCAGGGCTCAGCGCGTGTTCCGGATGCTTCCGTGAACATGCGCCAGCCCACGCAGGACCGCCATGGATACGACGCACGCGGACAACAGGATGGACCTGCGCTGGCGCTGGGCCTCGGCGTGCGCGGCCCTCGGCCTCTGGTGCCTGCCAGCGCTGACCCTGAGCATCCCCAAGGGCCTGCTGCCGTTCGGCCTGCTGCTGCTCGCCTCGACCCTGCTGGTGCCGTTGCGGGTCCTGCGGGCCACCCGCGAGATCGGCCGACCCTGGCTGCTGGTCGCCGCCGCCGCGGTCGTCCCGCTGCTGGTGGCGCTGGCCTCCATCCACATGACCGGCTCGGACGAGAGCATCGACGGGCGCGACCGGCTGCTGGTGCTGCCGTGGACCATGGCCTGGGCATGGGCGCTGAACCCTCCGCGGATCATGCTGTGGCGCGGCGCGCTGGCGGGACTGCTGGCGGCCGCGGCGCTGGCCCTGGTCCAGGTCCTGGCCGGCGCCAGCCGCGCCGGCGGCTGGCTCAACGAGATCGTGTTCGCCGACGTGGTCCTGGTGCTGATGGTGATGGCGGTGTTCTGCCGCCCGCCGCGCAGCTGGCACTGGTCGGCCTTCGCCCTGGCGCTGGGCGTGCTGGCGATCCTGCTCAGCGGCACGCGCGGCCCCTGGCCGGGCCTGCTGGTCCTGCTGCTGGTGCTGATCCTGGGCAGCGGCTGGCGCAGCCGCCGCAGCCGCGCCCTGCTGCTCGGCGGCATGGTGACCTGCGGCATCGTCCTGCTCGTCTCCGTGCCGGCGTTAACCCAGCAGCTGCGGCTGTCGGAGCTGCGCCGCGACATCGAGCGCATGGACCATGGCGACCACAACTCGTCCGCCGGTGCGCGCCTGGAGCGGCTGCAGGTGGCGGCCGGCGCGTTCGCCGACGCGCCATGGACCGGCGTGGGCTTCGGCGAGTTCGACCGGGCCATGCAGCGGCTGCCGGCCTGCCGAGGCGAGGCGGGGCTGAAGATCGAACGCTGCCACCTGGGCCACGCGCACAACGACCTGGCCGAATGGGGCGCCACGATGGGCCTTCCGGGGGCCGTGGCGCTGATCCTGCTGTATGCGGTTCCGCTGTGGCTGTTCATGCGCCTGCGGCGGGACGTGACCCTCGGGCGCCTGCGGGGGTCGGCGTCGGCGGGCGCGATGATGGTGCTCGTGTTCGTGCTCTGCGGCCTCACCCAGTCGATGTTCGCCCACCAGACCACGACCAGCGTGTACGCGGCCTTCGGCGGATTGCTGCTGGGCATGGCCCTGCGCGAGGCGCGCGCCGCGCCTGGCGGCGCGCGGAAGGCCGCGCCGAAGCCGCGCTGAAAAAAAAAGCGCCGACCCGCGAGGGTCGGCGCCGGGGGGTGCCGGCGTCGCCGCCGGCGGGGGGAGGTCACTTCGAGATGTCGACGTCCTTGGTCTCGCGCAGGAACAGCGTGCCGATCACCAGCGTCATCACCGCGATCGCGATCGGGTACCACAGGCCGAAGTACATGTTGCCGCTGCCGGCGACCAGGGCGAAGGAGATCGCGGGCAGGAAGCCGCCGAACCAGCCGTTGCCGATGTGGTACGGCAGCGACATCGAGGTGTAGCGGATCCGGGTCGGGAACAGTTCCACCAGGTAGGCGGCGATCGGGCCGTAGACCATGGTCACGTAGATCACCAGCACCCATAGCAGGAACAGCGTCATCGGGATGTTGATCCGCGCCGGGTCGGCCTTCTCCGGATAGCCCGCAGCGGTGAGCGCCGCCTTCAGCGACGCCGCCAGCGCGGCCGCGCGCGTCTTCGCATCGTCCTTGGACAGGCCGGCCGCGTCGTACGACTCCACCGAGTTTCCGCCCACCTCGACCCGCGCCAGGGTACCGGCCGGGGCCGGTTGCACCGTGTAGGGCACGCCGGCCTTGGTCAATGCCGCCGTGGCCACGTCGCACGCGCTGGTGAACTTGCGCACGTTGGCCGGATCGAACTGGAACGAGCAGGAGGCCGGATCGGCATGGACCAGCGCCGGCGAATTCGCGCGGGCCTCCTCGATCGCCGGGTTGGCGAAGTGGGTCAGGCCCTTGAAGATCGGGAAGTAGGTCACCGCGGCGAGCAGGCAGCCGGCCAGGATGATCTTCTTGCGGCCGATCTTGTCCGACAGCCAGCCGAAGAAGATGAAGAACGGCGTGGCCAGGGCCAATGCGCCGGCGATGAGCAGGTTGGCGGTGGTGCCGTCGACCTTCAGCGCCTGGGTCAGGAAGAACAGCGAGTAGAACTGGCCGCCGTACCAGACCACGGCCTGGCCGGCGGTGGCGCCCAGCAGGACCAGCAGCATCAGCTTCAGGTTGCCGCCCTTGAGGCTGTCGCGGAACGGCTGCTTGGACCCCTTGCCTTCGGCCTTCATCTGCTGGAACAGCGGCGACTCGCTCAGCTGCAGGCGGATCCACACCGAAATGCCCAGCAGCACGATCGAGACCAGGAACGGGATGCGCCAGCCCCAGGCCTCGAACGCCTCGGTGCCCAGGGTCAGGCGGCAGGTCAGGATCACCAGCAGCGACAGGAACAGGCCGAGCGTGGCGGTGGTCTGGATGAAGCTGGTGTACAGGCCGCGCTTGCCGTCGGGGGCGTGCTCGGCCACGTAGGTCGCTGCGCCGCCGTACTCGCCGCCCAGCGCCAGGCCCTGGGCCAGCCGCAGCAGGATCAGGATGATCGGCGCGGCGACGCCGATCGACGCATAGGTGGGCAGGATGCCGACGATGAAGGTCGACAGGCCCATCAGCACGATGGTGACCAGGAACGTGTACTTGCGGCCGATGCGGTCGCCGAGGCTGCCGAAGAACGCCGCGCCGAACGGACGCACGGCGAAGCCGGCCGCGAACGCGAGCAGGGCGAAGATGAAGCCGGTGGTCTCGTTGACGCCGCTGAAGAACTGCTTGGCGATGATCGCGGCCAGCGATCCGTACAGGTAGAAGTCGTACCACTCGAAGACCGTGCCCAGGCTCGAGGCGAAGATGACCTTCTTGTGGCCCTTGCCGAGTTCGCCCTGCGGCGAATGATGATGCGTGGTTGCGTTCATGTGGATCCCCTCCCTCAGAAGCTGTACTTGACGTGTGTCTGGATGCGCTTCAGGTCGCCCTCGCGGTCATCCTCGAGCGAGCGCTGGCCCCAGCCGATCTCCGCACCGATGTCCAGCTTCGGGAACGGGGTGTAGATCAGGTTGGCGTGGTAGGACTGCGAGCGCTCGGTGACGCCCCAGCCCACCAGCGCGACGTCGTTGTCGAACGCCGCGGCCGAATACATCAGGTTGCCGCGCAGCTTCGGGCTGAACACGTGGCGCCAGGCGACGAAGCCGCCCCAGCCGTTCATCGCCTCGATGTCGCCGCCGGCGTCCTGCATCACGTCGCTGCCCAGACCGAACGCCATGTAGCGGCCGATGCCGCTGCCGTAGTTGGCCATCCAGCGCAGGTCGTCGCTGTCGCCCAGGTTGAACTTGCCCGAGACGCTGACCGCGCCGCCGGAATCGGTGTTGTCGCCGGACTTGAACTGGCGCAGCAGGCCGGCGACCGAGAAGTGGCCCCAGTCGCCCTTCATGTTGTAGCGGGCGGTCAGGTCCGGGACGTTGTTGTCGCCGGTGGTGGTGCGCGCGCCGGCCGCGGCCGCATTCGGCGCATAGGCCTGCATCGTGGTGTTCGGGTTCTCCAGCGCCACCGACCACGGGCCGCTGGTGTAGCGGACCTGGGCCTGGCGCACGAAGATGGTGCCGTCGGTGACGCCGACGAAGTCCACCGCGTCTGGCAGCGCCGCGGTGTCCTGGAAGTTGGACCAGGTCTGGCCGGCCAGCCAGTTGTTCCAGCTCACGTAGGCCTGGCGCAGGGTGACCGCGTAGGTGTTGGTGGCGATCTCGTTGCCGGCCAGCGCGTTGCTGCCGCCGCCGAAAAAGTCCATTTCCACGTAGCCCTTGAGCTTGTCGCCGCCCTCGGTGACATGGTCGGCGCTGAGCCAGAACCGCGAGAACTGCGCATGGAAGTCGGTGTACGGGTCGCCGCCATCGGCGCCCGGCCCGCCGACCGGGATCGTGGCCGGCACGTAGAACATGCGCCCGGACGAGCCGTCGGCGATGCGGCCGTCGCTGGTGTCGGTGGTCATCGCGTCGAGCTTGATGAAACCGCCGTAGGTGAACACCGTGCCCGGGTTGGCCGCCGGGGTGATCGTGGTGGCCTGGATCGGCTGCTTGCCGGCCGGGGCGGCCGTGGCCGGGGCCGCGGCCTGCGCCGTCTGCACCTGGGTGACCTGTTCCTGGGTGGTGCTGATCTGCGACTGCTGTTGCTGCTGGGTGGACACCAGCAGCTGCACCTGGCGCTCGAGCTCGGCCACGCGCGCCTCCAGCGCCTTTTCGCGCGCGGTCTGCGCGAACGCCATGCCCGGTGCGACCAGTGCCACCAGCAACGCGGCGGCCAGCGGCCGTCGCACCAGCCTGGATGGATGCTTGTTCATTGCCCCTCTCCTCCCTCGTTGTGGTGACGGGTACCGCGTATCGACGCGCTGCCCGCGCGCAGCCGTTGGCCGGAGACTGCGGTGGGCAGCCGGGGGCGCCTATTCGCCATTAGTCGAAGCCCGCGGCGCGGACGCGTGGATGCCCGCCACTGCGCGGCCGCCGCGCCGCCCGGCGGCGCACGGGGGCCGATGCCTTCGACCAAGGTCTTAGCCGCGCTGTTGCAATGCGTCACGGTGGATGCGTCAAACTGTCCGTCCAGTAACGGGCGGCGGCGCAGGCGCGGCCGTCCCCGGCATCTTGAGGAGGGAGAAGCCATGTCCGACCTGTATCCGGTCAAGCCCGAATTCGCCGCGCGCGCGCGGATCGGCAGGGACGAGTACCAGCACCTGTACGCCGAATCGGTGCGCGACCCGGAGGGCTTCTGGCGCAAGGCCGCCGACCGGCTGGACTGGTTCCGCAAGCCGTCCAGGATCAGGGACGTCAGCTACGCCCTGGACGACTTCCGCATCCGCTGGTTCGAGGACGGCGAGCTCAACGCCTCGGTCAACTGCCTGGACCGGCAGCTGGCCACGCGTGGCGACAAGACCGCGCTGCTGTTCGAGCCCGACGACCCCTCGCAACCGGCCCAGAAGGTCAGCTACCGCGAGCTGTACGAGCGCGTCTGCCGGCTCGGCAACGCGCTGCGCAACCTCGGCGTGGAGAAGGGCGACCGGGTCACGATCTACCTGCCGATGGTCCCCGACGCGGTGGTGGCGATGCTGGCGTGCGCCCGCATCGGCGCGATCCACTCGGTGGTGTTCGGCGGCTTCGCCCCCAACTCGATCGCCGACCGGGTCGCCGACTGCGGCAGCAAGCTGGTGATCACCGCCGACGAAGGCCTGCGCGGCTCGAAGAAGATCCCGCTCAAGGCCAACGTCGACGCCGCGCTGAAGCTGCCGGGCACCCACTCCGTGGAGACCGTGCTGGTCGTGCGCCACACCGGCGGCGCGGTGGACATGCAGGCGCCGCGCGACCGCTGGTTCCACGACGTGGTCGACGGCCAGCCGGCCGAATGCGAGCCGGAGCGGATGAACGCCGAGGACCCGCTGTTCATCCTCTACACCTCCGGATCCACGGGCAAGCCCAAGGGCGTGCTGCACACCACCGGCGGCTACCTGCTGTACGCGGCCTACACCCACGAGGCGGTGTTCGACCTGCGCGAGGACGACGTCTACTGGTGCACCGCCGACGTGGGCTGGGTCACCGGCCACAGCTACATCGTCTACGGGCCCCTCGCCAACGGCGCCACCTCGCTGGTGTTCGAGGGCGTGCCCAACTGGCCCAGCGTCTCGCGCTTCTGGGAAGTGATCGACAAGCACCAGGTCACCATCTTCTACACCGCACCGACCGCGATCCGCGCGCTCATGCGCGAGGGCGAGGCGCCGGTGAAGAAGACCTCGCGCAGCTCGCTGCGGCTGCTCGGCAGCGTCGGCGAGCCGATCAACCCGGAGGCGTGGCGCTGGTACTACGAGGTGGTCGGCGACAGCCGCTGCCCGGTGGTGGACACCTGGTGGCAGACCGAGACCGGCGGCATCCTGATCTCGCCGCTGCCCGGGGCCACCGACCTCAAGCCCGGCTCGGCGACGCTGCCGTTCTTCGGCGTGCAGCCGGCGCTGGTCGACGCCAACGGCGAGCGCCTGGAAGGCGCGGCCGAGGGCAACCTGGTCCTGCTCGATTCCTGGCCCGGGCAGATGCGCACGGTCTACGGCGACCACCAGCGCTTCATCGACACCTATTTCCGCACCTATCCCGGCACCTATTTCACCGGTGACGGTTGCCGCCGCGACGCCGACGGCTACTACTGGATCACCGGCCGGGTCGACGACGTGATCAACGTCTCCGGCCACCGCATCGGCACCGCCGAGGTGGAGAGCGCGCTGGTGCTGCACCCGAAGGTCGCCGAGGCGGCGGTGGTCGGCTTCCCGCACGACATCAAGGGCCAGGGCATCTACGCCTACGTCACCCTCAAGGCCGGCGAGGCGCAGAGCGACGAGCTGCAGAAGGAGCTGGTCGCGTGGGTGCGCAAGGAGATCGGCCCGATCGCGACCCCCGACCACCTGCAGTGGGCGCCGGGCCTGCCGAAGACCCGCTCGGGCAAGATCATGCGCCGGATCCTGCGCAAGATCGCCGAGAACGCCCCGGACCAGCTCGGCGACACCTCGACCCTGGCCGACCCGACCGTGGTCGAGTCGCTGGTCAACGAACGCAAGGTGAAATGAAGCCGCGGGACGGCGCCGACATGTCCACGATCCTCATCGCCGACGACCACCCGCTGTTCCGCGAGGCCCTGCGCGGCGCGGTGCAGCGGATCCTGCCGGGGGCGACCCTGCACGAGGCCGACAGCGTGGATGCGCTGTACGGGCTGGTCGAGGCGCATGCCGACGCCGACCTGCTGCTGATGGACCTCAACATGCCCGGCGCGCACGGCTTCAGCGCACTGGTGCACCTGCGCGCGCTGCATCCGCAGCTGCCGGTGGTGGTGGTCTCCGCGCGCGAGGAGCCGGCGGTGATGCGGCGCGCGCTGGACCACGGCGCGCTCGGCTTCATCCCCAAGAGCGCGGACTCCGAGACCATCGGCGAGGCGGTCGGGCAGGTGCTGGACGGCGAGCGCTGGGCGCCGGCCGCCGCCGCCGCGGCGCCGGCGATGGACCGCGACGAGCAGGCCGTGGCGCAGCGCCTGCGCGAGCTGACGCCGCAGCAGTTCAAGGTGCTGCAGATGCTCGGCGAAGGCCGGCTCAACAAGCAGATCGCCTGGGACCTGGGCGTGTCGGAGGCGACGATCAAGGCCCACGTGACCGCGGTGCTGCGCAAGCTCGGGGTCAACAACCGCACCCAGGCCGTGCTCATGGCCGGACGCCTGGCGGTGGACCCGGACGGGGTGGTGCCGCCGCCGGAAGAGGTCGAGTAGCCGGGACCGCCACGGGTGCGGCCGCGGGTGGCGGCATGGAAGCGGTTTCCGTCTAAACCGGCCCGAACCGCCCGCCGTACCCCCTTGCCGCGAGGGCGGTGACGCGCCGCACAATAGCGGGTCTGCGAACCGCCGGCCCATGGGGCCGGTTCCTCGCGCTCCGGAGAACCCGCGTGGTGCCAGCTTCCGAACGTTCCGCCGGCCCGCGGGCCCTGCGGTCATGACGGCGACTCCGGACCACGCCACGCGCCAGTCGGCATGGCTTCCCGCCGGCGAGTCGCCGCTGCCGATGCCGGGCCAGACCCTGCGCACCGGCCGGCTGACCGGTCCACGCCTCGCCACCTCGCCGCGCGGGATCGGCTGGCGCCGCCTGTTCGTGGTCGGCGGCACCGCCGCGCTGACCGTGCTGGCCGCGATGGGCATGCTGCAGGTCTTGCGGGTGGGCGGCCTGAGCGTGCTCGATGGCGTGCTGCTGGTCCTGTTCGTGGCGCTGTTCGCGTGGATCGCGCTGTCGAGCGTGAGCGCGGCCTGCGGCTTCGTCCTGCTGCTGGCCGGACGCGCCAACGTGCTGGGCATCGATCCGGATGCGCCGCTGCCGGTGGTAGGCGCGCGTACCGCGCTGCTGATGCCGACCTACCACGAGGACCCGGCGCGGATCATGGCCGGCCTGCAGGCGGTGTACGAATCGGTGGCCGCGACCGGGCAGATCGGCGCGTTCGACTTCTTCGTGCTCAGCGACAGCCGCCGCGAGGAGGTCGCCGGGGCCGAGCTGCGCGAGTTCGCCGCGCTGCTCGAGCGCACCGGCGGCCACGGCCGCCTGTTCTACCGGCGGCGCACCGACAATACCGGGCGCAAGGCCGGCAACATCGCCGAATGGGTGCAGCGCTTCGGTGGCGCCTACCCGCAGATGCTGATCCTCGACGCCGACAGCGTGATGAGCGGCGCCACCCTGGTGCGGCTGGCCTCGGCGCTGGAGCGCAATCCGGGCGTGGGCGTGCTCCAGACCCTGCCGCGGGTGGTCAACGGCCAGACCCTGTTCGCGCGGATGCAGCAGTTCGGCGGCCACGTCTACGGCGCGGTGATCGCGCGCGGCGTGACCTGGTGGCACGGCAGCGAGGGCAACTACTGGGGCCACAACGCGATGCTGCGCACCCGCGCCTTCGCCGACCACGCCGGCCTGCCGGAACTTCCCGGCCGCAAGCCGTTCGGCGGCCATATCCTCAGCCACGACTTCGTCGAGGCGGCGCTGATGCGCCGCGGCGGCTGGGCGATCCACCTGGTGCCGCAGCTGGACGGCAGCTACGAGGAGGGCCCGCCCTCGCTCACCGACCTGCTGGTGCGCGACCGCCGCTGGTGCCAGGGCAACCTGCAGCACGGCAAGGTGGTCGGCAGCGCCGGCCTGCACTGGATCAGCCGCACCCACATGCTGGTCGGCATCGGCCACTACTTCACCGCGCCGATGTGGGCGATGCTGATGCTGGTCGGCCTGGCGATCCCGCTGTACCGCTCGGACCTGGTCTGGGATGGCTTCCAGCTGCAGGGGTTCTCGCCGCTGGCCTACTGGCGCGCGGCCGACGCCGAGCGCGTGGCCTGGCTGTTCGCCGCGACCATGGGCGTGCTGTTCGCGCCGAAGGTATTCGGCTACATCGCCACGGTGGTGGACGCCGATGCGCGCCGCGGTGCCGGCGGCGCGCTGCGGGCCCTGGCTGGCGTGCTGGTCGAGAGCGTGCTGGCCGCGCTGATGGCGCCGATCGTGATGTACCGGCAGTCGCGCGGCGTGGCCGAGGTGCTGGCCGGCCGCGATTCGGGCTGGGAGGCGCAGCGCCGCGACGATGGCAGCGTGCCGTTCTGGAGCCTGGTCCAGAGCTACGCCGGGCTGAGCCTGTTCGGCGCCTTCATGGGCCTGCTGGCCTGGGCGGTGTCGCCCGGCCTGGCGCTGTGGATGGCGCCGGTGGTGGTGGGCATGGTGCTGGCGATCCCGACCGTCTGGATCACCTCCGCGCGCACGCCCGGGCGCTGGCTGCGCCGGCACCGGGTGCTGTGCATCCCCGAGGAGCTGGATCCGCCGCCGGTGCTGCGCCGCGCCGCCGAACTGCGCGCGGCGGCATTGCAGCCGCAGGCATAATGCCGGCGGTTCCTCGAAAAGGGATGGCCATGCTGCTGGAGTGTGTCGAACAGGAAACCGGTGCCTCGCCGGCGTGGACGGTGCTGTGGCTGCATGGCCTGGGGGCGGACGGCCATGACTTCGCCCCGATCGTGCCCGAACTGGTGCGGCCCCACTGGCCGGCGCTGCGCTTCGTGTTCCCGCACGCACCGGTGCGCCCGGTGACGATCAACAACGGCATGCGCATGCGTGCCTGGTACGACATCGTGGGCATGGACTTCGCCACGCGCGCCGAGGCCGCGGGCATCGAGGAATCGGTGGCGCAGGTGGAGGCGCTGGTCGCACGCGAGGTCGAACGCGGCATCCCGCCGTCGCGGATCGTCCTGGCCGGCTTCTCGCAGGGCGGCGCCATCGCCCTGGCCACCGGCCTGCGCCGGCGCGAGCCGCTGGCCGGCCTGGTCGCCCTGTCGACCTACCTGCCGGGGGGCGCCGCCGTCGCCGGCCAGCGCCATGCCAACGCCGTCGCCCAGCCGGTGTTCTTCGCCCATGGCGACAGCGACCCGGTGATCCCGGTGCAGTACGGCCAGGCCAGTGCGCAGATGCTGGAGCGTGCCGGCTTCGAAGTGCGCTGGCAGCGGTATCCGATGGCCCACCAGGTCTGCGCGGAGGAAATCGCCGACCTGGGCGACTGGCTCGGGCAGCGACTGGCCGGCTGACGGGATCCCCCCGGTTCCGGGCCGCGGCCGGAACGGGTGACGGTGGACGGGAGCGGCGGCTACTATGCCGCGGAGTTCACGCCCCGCGGACGCATGAGCCTGAGACTGGTGATCGCAGACGATGAGCCGCTGGCGCGCGAGCGGCTGCGGATGCTGCTTGCCGACGAGCCGGGCGTGGACGTGGTGGCCGAGGCCGGCGACGGGCAGCAGGTGCTCGACGCCTGCGCCGTGCACCGGCCGCACGCGGTGCTGCTCGACATTTCCATGCCGGGCATCGACGGGCTGGAAACCGCGCGCCGCCTGGCCGCCGACAGCCCGCCCACCGCGGTGGTGTTCTGCACCGCCTACGACGCGCACGCGCTGTCGGCCTTCGAGGCGGCTGCGCTCGACTACCTGGTCAAGCCGGTCCGCCCCGAGCGCCTGTCCGCCGCGCTGGAACGGGTGCGCACGTTCCTGGCCGGGAGGCCCGCCGGGGGCAGCGCCCGCCGCAACCACCTCTGCGCCCGCCTGCGGGGCAGCCTGCGGCTGATCCCGCTGGAGGAGGTGCGCTACCTGCAGGCCGAGGAAAAGTACGTGGTCGTGCACCATGCGCGCGGCGAGGACCTGATCGAGGAATCGCTCAAGTCGCTGGAGGACGAGTTCGCCGAGCGCTTCGTCCGCATCCACCGCAACTGCCTGGTCGCGCGCCAGGAGCTGGTCGAACTGCGCCGGGGCGCCGATGGCCACGTGCAGGCGGTGCTGCGCAGCGGTGGCGCGCCGCTGGAAGTGAGCCGGCGCTGCGTGCCCTGGCTGCGCCAGACCCTGCGCCACCTCTGAGCCGGGCAGCCACGCCAGCCGGCCGTCGCCGCGCGGGCGCAACGGCGGAGATCGGCCTGGCGCGCGGGATCGCCGGCCGGCGCGGCGCGCGCCGATCCCGGATAATGCGCCGATGGACACTCCCCTGCGCATCGCCACCCGCAAGAGCCCGCTCGCCCTGTGGCAGAGCGAACACGTCGCCGCGCGGCTGCGCGCCGCCCACCCGGGCCTCGAGGTCGTGCTGGTGCCGATGAGCACCCGCGGCGACGAGCAGCTGGACCGCTCGCTCGCGGCGATCGGCGGCAAGGGGCTGTTCCTGAAGGAGCTCGAACTGGCCATGCAGCGCGGCGAGGCCGACTGCGCGGTGCATTCGCTGAAGGACGTGCCGATGGAGCTGGAGCCGGGCTTCGCGCTCGCCGCGGTGCTGGAGCGCGCCGACCCGGCCGATGCGTTCGTCAGCAATGCCTTCGATGGGATCGACGCGCTGCCGCGCGGCGCGGTGGTCGGCACGTCGTCGCTGCGCCGCCAGGCGCAGCTGCGTGCCCGCCGACCAGACCTGCAGCTGCGCGACCTGCGCGGCAACGTCAACACGCGCCTGGCCCGGCTCGACGCCGGCGAGTACGACGCGATCGTCCTGGCCTGCGCCGGCCTGCAGCGCCTGGGACTGGACGCGCGCATCCGCGCACGGCTGGCGCCGCCGGCCTGGCTGCCGGCGCCGGCGCAGGCGGTGGTGGCGGTGGAAACCCTGGCCGGCGACGCGCGCACCGCCGCGCGGATGGCGGTGCTCGAGCATGGCCCCACCCGGACCCGGATCGAGGCCGAACGCGCGCTCAACCGCGCGCTGCATGGCAGCTGCCATGTGCCGGTCGCGGCGTACGCCCAAATCGAAGGCGAGCGGCTGCGGCTGGATGCGTGGGTGGGCTCGGCGGCCGACGGCAGCGGGGTGGCGGCCGCGGGCGAGGGACCGGCCTCCGCGCCGCAGGCGCTGGGCGGTTCGGTCGCCGCCGACCTGCTGGCGCGCGGCGCGGCGCGTTTCCTGGGGTGACGTCCCGCGCGCGGCCCGGTGGCGGCCGTGGCCTGCCGCCGCGGGCCCGGCCGACCCGCCACCCGCCACGGTGGCGGGGGATGGCCGGGGTCGCAGGCGGCCGTCGCCGCGTCCCCGCAACCGCGCCATAATCCGGGCATGGACCGCTACGAACGCATCAACGCGCTGCACCGCATCCTCAAGGCGGCGCGCTACCCGGTCACGGTGCCGCGCCTGCAGGAGGAACTCGGCTGCTCGCGCGCCACGGTGTACCGCGACCTCGCGTTCCTGCGCGACGCGCTGATGGCGCCGGTGGAGGGCGACGGCGAGGCGGGCTTCCGCTACGCCGCCACCGAAAGCGACCGCTTCGAGCTTCCCGGCCTGTGGCTGAGTTCGGAAGAACTCCACGCGCTGCTGGCCTCGCAGCAGCTGTTGCGCCGCACCGGCGGCGGGGTGCTGTCCACCGTGCTGGCGCCGCTGCAGCAGCGGATCGAGGGCCTGCTCGCGGCCCAGGCCGGCGCCAGCCAGTGGCCGGTGGACCGCGTGCGGGTCATCCCGCACCGCGGCCGGCGCCTGGACGAAGCCAGTTTCCGGACCGTCGCCTCGGCCGTGCTGGAAAGGCGCCGGATCGCGTTCGAATACCGCGCCCGCTCCACCGACGAGACCACCCGCCGCAAGGTGTCGCCGCAGCGCATCACCCACTATCGCGACAACTGGTATCTCGATGCCTGGGACCATGAGCGCGAGGCGCTGCGCAGCTTCGCCGTCGACCGCGTGAGCCAGGCCCGGCTGCTGGACGACGCGGCCCAGGACGTGGAGGAGGGCGTGCTCGACCAGCACCTGGCCTCCAGCTACGGCATCTTCTCCGGCGAGCCCAAGGGCTGGGCGACGATCGTGTTCAGCCCGAAGGTCGCGCGCTGGGTCGCCGACGAGCACTGGCATTCGAAGCAGCAGGGCCGGTTCCTGGCCGATGGCCGCTACGAGCTCAAGCTGCCCTACAGCGTGCCGCGCGAGCTGCTGATGGACGTCCTGCACTACGGCGCCGACGCGGAGATCGTCGAGCCGGCGATGCTGCGCGAGCAGGCGAAATCGCTGCTGGCGCTCGCGCTGGCGCAGTACGACCGCTGACGCCGGCGGGCGACCGCCGCCGCGACGGGGGGCGGCGTTCCGCTGATCGCAGCCCGTGAGATGCGCCCCGCGCAGGCTGCGGCTCCCAACCCAAGGAGCCGCCGCCATGCCGACCTGGTCGCCCACCCGCGCCGCCCTCGCCCTGTCCCTGCCCGGCCACCGGCCCGATCCGGCGCTGGAGGCGCTGCTGCGGCGCTGGCTGCTGCTGGGCCTGCTCGCGGTCGCCCTGGTCCCGGCCCTGCGCGGGTCCAGCGCGTGGCTCGGCTGGTGGCCGATGTGGCTGGTGGCGATGCCCGCGGTGGCCTGGTGGGCGCTGCACCGCTTCCGGCTGCCGGCCCGCCTGAAGGCAGGCCTGGGCCGTCGGTCGCGGCGGGGTGCGCAGGCGCGGCGGCGGGCGCGCAGGACCCCGGCCGCCGCGGTGTTGCCGCGCGCGGCGTGATATCCCGCGGCCCCGGCCGGCCCGGCGGGCCTGACCATCGGCAGGGGAGCCGCGCGCGGGGCCTGTGCTAGCGTCCCCGGTCTGTCCGACCGCATTCCGGAGCCGCTTGATGTCCCGTTTCGCCCAGGCCTGCCTGTTCGCTGGCCTCATCGCCGCCGGTGCGGCCCACGCCCAGGAGCCCGCCGTGGCCGACGACCCGTACCAGTGGCTCGAGGACGTCACCGGCGACAAGCCGCTGGACTGGGTCCGCGCGCAGAACGCCCGGACCGACGCCGCGCTGGCGTCGAGCGCCGCGTTCAAGAGCACCGAGGCGGGGATCCGCGAAGTGCTCGATTCCGACGCCAAGATCCCCTTCGTGCAGAAGATGGGCGGCTACTACTACAACTTCTGGAAGGACCGGAACCACGAGCGCGGCATCTGGCGCCGGACCACGCTGGAGGAATTCCGCAAGCCCGCGCCGGCCTGGGAAACCATCATCGACCTCGACGCCCTGAACAGGGCCGAGGGCGAGAACTGGGTCTGGCACGGCGCCGAGTGCCTGCGCCCGGACTACCGCCACTGCCTGGTCGCGCTGTCGCGCGGCGGCGCGGACGCCGACGTCACCCGCGAGTTCGACCTGTCGACCAGGCGCTGGGTCGAGGACGGCTTCTTCCGTCCGGAGGCCAAGGGCGGCCTGGGCTGGATCGACCGCGACACCGTCTACGTCTACACCGACTTCGGCGCCGGCTCGATGACCGAGTCCGGCTACCCGCGCGTGGTCAAGCGCTGGAAGCGCGGCACCCCGCTGGCCGCCGCGCAGGTGGTGTACGAGGGCAAGGCCGACGACATGTACATCGCCGCCGGCCACGACGACACGCCCGGCTACGAGCGCGACTTCGTCACCCGCACCCTGGCGTTCTACAACGACGAGCTGTACCTGGTCGCCAAGGACGGCGCGCTGGTCAAGGTGGACGTGCCCAATTCGGCGCAGAAGTCGGTCCAGCGCCAGTGGCTGGCGCTGGAACTGCGCGAGCCATGGACCGTCGGCGGCAAGACCTACAAGGCCGGCTCGTTCATCGTCGCCGACTTCGACGGGTTCATGGCCGGCGAGCGCGCGTTCGACGTGCTGTTCGAACCGGACGCGAGCACCTCGCTGGCCGGCGCGACGCTGACCCGCAACCACGTCGTGCTCAACGTGTTCGATGACGTCAAGAACCGCATCAGCGTGCTGACCCACGGCGCCGGCGGCTGGAAGGCGCAGCCGCTGCAGCTGGGCGGCGAGGCGATCGGCACCACCAGCGTCAGCGCGGTGGACGCCGACGAGAGCGACCTGCTGTGGGTCACCACCACCAGCTACCTGACCCCGACCACGCTGCTGCTCGCCGACGCGTCCGCGCCTGCGGCCGAGGCCCAGGCGCTGAAGGCGATGCCGGCGTTCTTCGACGCATCGAAGGACACCGTCGAACAGCATTTCGCGACCTCGAAGGACGGCACCCGCGTCCCGTACTTCCTGGTGCGGCCGAAGGGACTGAAGGCCGATGGCCGCAACCCGACCCTGCTGTACGGCTACGGCGGCTTCGAGATCCCGATGGTGCCCGGCTATTCCGGCGGCCTGGGCCGCTCGTGGCTGGACAAGGGCGGCGTGTACGTCGTCGCCAACATCCGCGGCGGCGGCGAGTACGGCCCGCGCTGGCACCAGGCTGCGCTGAAGGCCAACCGGCACAAGGCCTACGAGGACTTCGCCGCGGTGGCGCAGGACCTGTTCAAGCGCGGCATCACCTCGCCGGCGCACCTGGGCGCGCAGGGTGGCAGCAACGGCGGCCTGCTGATGGGCAACATGCTCACCCAGTACCCGGACCTGTTCGGCGCGATCGTGGTGCAGGTGCCGCTGCTGGACATGAAGCGCTACAACAAGCTGCTGGCCGGCGCCTCGTGGATGGCCGAGTACGGCGACCCGGACACCGACGACTGGTCGTTCATCCAGGGCTTCTCGCCGTACCACCTGTTCGATCCGGCGAAAAAGTACCCGCCGGTGCTGTTCACCACCTCCACCCGCGACGACCGCGTCCATCCCGGACATGCCCGCAAGATGGCCGCGCGGATGATCGAGGCCGGCAAGGACGTGACCTACTACGAGAACATCGAGGGCGGGCACGGCGGCGCGGCCAACAACGCCCAGGCCGCGCACATGTCGGCGCTGGCCTACCGCTTCCTGTGGGAGCGGCTGTCCGGCGGCGAAGGCGCGCCGGCCGGCGCGGCCAACGGCACCATCGGCAAGTGACGAAACCGCGCCCCCGGTCCCCCGGGGGCGCTTTCCTTGCATGGCCTGGAATCTCTTGGAATCGGCCTGACCGGACCCCATCGATGAAACTCCACCTTCCGCTGCTCGCCCTGCTGATGACCCTGCCGCCCACCGCCCCCGCCGCCCCGACTCCGCCCGACGCCGCGCGCACGCCGCATGCGGTCACCGCGCCGTTCGGCGCCAGCCGCGACGACGAGTACTACTGGCTGCGCGACGACGACCGCAAGGCGCCGGCGATGCTGGCCTACCTCGAGGCGGAGAACGCGTACACCGACGCGGTGATGGCGCCGCTCAAGCCGCTGCAGGACAAGCTCTACGGGGAGATCGTCGGCCGCATCAAGCAGGACGACAGCTCGGTGCCGTACCGCGAGCGGGGCTGGTGGTACTACTCGCGCTTCGAGGTCGGCAAGGACTATCCGGTGCACGCGCGCCGCCAGGACGGGCCAGGCGTGGACGCGCTGTCGATCCAGGCCGCCAACGCGCGCGGCGACTTCGCCGGCGAGCAGGTGCTGCTGGACGTCAACGCGATGGCCGCGGGCAAGGGCTATTTCAGCGTCGGCGACTACGCGGTCAGCCAGGACAACCGGATCCTGGCCTGGGCCGACGACGACGTCGGCCGCCGCCAGTACACGGTCCGCTTCCGCGACCTCGGGACCGGCGAGGTCTATCCCGAAACCATCGGCGGCGTCTCGCCCAACATCGTCTGGGCCGACGACAACCGCACGCTTTTCTACGTCGAGAACGACCCGGACACGCTGCTCACGGTGCGGGTGAAGAAGCACGTGCTCGGAACGCCCGCCGCGCAGGACGCGCTGGTCTACGAGGAGCACGACGACAGCTTCTACATGGGCATCGGCCGCACCCGGGACGACCACTTCATCACCATCGGCGTGGACAGCACGGTGGCCTCGGAGCTGCGCTACGCGCCGGCCTCCGATCCGCGCGAGTTCACCGTGCTGGCCAAGCGCCAGCGCGACGTCGAATACGACGCCGACCACCTCGGCGGGCGCTGGGTGATCCGGACCAACGCGCCCGGCGCGGACGGCAAGGCGGCGACCAATTTCAAGCTCGTCACCGCCCCCAGCAACGCCACCTCGCGCGCGCAGTGGAGCGACTGGCTGGCGCACGACCCGTCGGTGTTCATCGAGGACGTCGAGCTGTTCGACGGCTTCACCGCGGTGGCCGAGCGGTCCGGAGGGCTGGAGCGGATCCGCCTGCTCAAGAACGACGGCAGCGAACAGTACGTCGGCGCCGACGAACCGGCCTATTCGATGGGCCTGTCGGTCAACGCCGAGCACGCCACGCCATGGCTGCGCTACGGCTACACCTCGCTGGCCACACCGGCGACCACCTACGAGCTCAACGTCGCCACCGGCGAGCGGCGGCTGCTCAAGCAGCAGCCGGTGCCCGGCTACGATCCGTCGAAGTACGTGACCGAGCGGGTGTGGGTGACGGCGCGCGACGGGGCCAAGGTCCCGGTCTCGCTGGTCTACCGCAAGGGCTTCGAGAAGAACGGCACCGCACCGCTGTTCCAGTACGCCTATGGCAGCTACGGCATCTCGATGGACCCGGGCTTCAACGGGCCGGTGGTCAGCCTGCTCGACCGCGGCGTGGTCTATGCGATCGCGCACATCCGCGGTGGCCAGGAAATGGGCCGCCAGTGGTACGAGGACGGCAAGCTGCTGAAGAAGCAGAACACGTTCAACGACTTTGTCGACGTGACCCGCGAGCTGGTCAGGCAGGGTTACGCCGCGCCGGGGCGCGTGGCCGCCTCGGGCGGCAGCGCCGGCGGCCTGCTGATGGGCGCGGTGGCCAACCAGGCGCCCGCCGACTACCGGGTGATGGTGGCCCAGGTCCCGTTCGTGGACGTGGTCACGACCATGCTCGACGAATCCATTCCGCTGACCACCAACGAGTACGACGAGTGGGGCAACCCGGCGCAGAAGCCGTTCTACGACTACATGCTGTCCTACTCGCCCTACGACAACGTCAGGGCGCAGGAGTACCCCGCGCTGTTCGTCGGCACCGGCCTGTGGGATTCGCAGGTGCAGTACTGGGAACCGGCCAAGTGGGTGGCGAAGCTGCGCGACGTCAACACCGGCACCCATCCGGTGGTGTTCCGCACCAACATGGAGGCCGGGCACGGCGGCAAGTCCGGCCGCTTCCAGCGCTTCCGCGAGCAGGCCGAGTACTACGCCTTCGTCCTCGACCAGCTGGGCGTGGCCGATACCCGCTGAGCGCGGCTGCGCCTATGATCGGCGCCGATGGGTGACCGCGAGCGCAACCGCTTCCGCTGGGCATGGTGGCTGCTGGCCTACCTGAGCCTGGGCGTGGGCATCGTCGGCGTCTTCGTGCCGGGCCTGCCGACGACCGTGTTCGTGATCATCGCCGCCTGGGCCGCCACGCGCGGCTCGGCGCGGCTGGAGCAGCGCCTGCTCGCGCACCCGCAATTCGGCCCGGTGATCCGCGCCTGGCGCCAGGACCGCGCGGTGCCGCGCCGGGCCAAGTGGGCGGCCACCTGGACCATGCTCGCCTGCGCGGCGGTGCTGCTGGGGGTGATGGTGGCCGTGCCCTCGCATCGTGGCTGGATGGTGGCGGTGCCGATCGGCTGCATGCTGGTGGTCGGCACCTGGCTGTGGCTGCGGCCCGAGCCGCGCGGGGACGGCCCGGCGCCGTGACGGCCGCGCGCACGGCCATGCGCCGGTGCCTCGCTATACTCGCCCGATGAAGACCACGACCCTGCTCGCCGCCTCCGTTTCCGTCCTGCTGCTGGCTGCCTGCGGCAACAAGGGCCCGCTGGTGATGCCGCAGAAGCCGGTACCGGTGGAAGAGCCCGCCCCGGCCGCGCCGGCCGATCCCGCCGAGCCGGCCGAACCGGCCGACACCGGAACGCCGCCCGAGCCCGCCACCGCGCCGGCGGACGCCACGGATGGCTGAGCGCCTGCGTTTCAGCAAGATGCACGGGGCGGGGAACGATTTCGTCGTCGTCGACCTGCGCGACGGCACGCCGCCCCCCGATGCCGCGCTCGCGGCGCGGCTGGCCGATCGCCACCGCGGGATCGGCTGCGACCAGATCCTGACCATCGAGCCGCCGCGCAGCGCCCGCGCGGTCGCCGCGTACGGCATCTGGAACGCCGACGGCAGCCCCTCGGGCCAGTGCGGCAACGGCGCGCGCTGCGTGGCTGCCTGGCTGGTGCGCGACGGCGTCGCTTCGGGCGCGCGCTTCGTGGTCGACAGCCCGGTGGGCACGCACGAGGTGGACGACCTCGGCGACGGCCGCTTCGCGATCGCGATGGGCGTGCCGCGCTTCGACCCGGCCGACGTCCCGCTGGCCGGCTTCCACGCCGCGCAGCCGGAGTACGTGCTCGACCTGGAGGGCGCACGCGTCGCCTTCGGCGCGGTGTCGATGGGCAACCCGCACGCGGTGGTCGAGGTGGCCGACGTGGGATCCGCCGACGTGGCCCGGCTCGGCGCGGCGGTGCAGCGCTCGCCGGCGTTCCCGCAGTCGGTGAACGTCGGGTTTGCCCAGGTGCTGGCGCCGGACCACGTACGCCTGCGCGTGTACGAGCGCGGCGTCGGCGAGACCCTGGCCTGCGGCAGCGGCGCCTGCGCGGCGGTGGCGGCGCTGGTGCGTCGCGGCCGGATCGCGCGCGAGGCGACCGTGTCGCTGCCCGGCGGCGACCTGCGCATCCGCTGGCCGGACGACGGCGCGGAAGTCATCATGGCCGGACCGGCGGCATTCGTATTCGAAGGGGAATGGCAGGCATGAGCGACCAGCTCCAGGACAAGCACGGGCAGGACAAGCTGGGTGCGCACGAGGTCGCGGCGTGGCTGCGCCGGCATCCGGGTTTCCTCAAGCAGTTCCCCGACCTGGCCCTGAGCCTGGTGGTGCCGCGCGACGACGGCCGCACCGCCTCGCTGGCCAGCTACCAGCTGGAAGTGCTGCGCGACAAGAACCGCGAGCTGTCGCGGCGCCTGGCAGAGCTGTCGGCCAACGCCCAGGTCAACGAGCGGCTGGCGGTGCGCACCCACCAGCTGACCCTGTCGCTGATGCGCGAGGACAACTACGCCGATACCCTGCGGGCGATGGCCGCCTCGCTGGCGGAGGACTTCAGCGGCGACCTGGTGCGGATCGTCTCGTTCCGCCCGGTGGCCGGCATGGAAGACGCCGAATGGCTGCAGGTGCGCGGCGAGGGCGAGCCGGAGCTGGCGCCCTTCCGCGACGCGCTGCGCGATGGCGAGCCGCTGTGCGGGCGCCTGCAGGCGGAGAAGAATGCGGTGCTGTACGGGCTCCGCCAGGAGGAGGTCCAGTCCAGCGCGCTGCTCCCGCTGACTGGCGTGGGCCTGGTTGCCGTCGGCAGCCACGACGGCAACCGCTTCTACCCGGGCATGGGCACGCTGTTCCTGCGGATGATGGGCGAGTCGCTGGTGGTGGCGCTGCAGCGTTTCGCCGACTGACCCGGGCCCGTTCGCGGCGCGCGCGTTTTGCGCGCATCATCCGCTCCATGCACGTCCCCGCCCGCCGCCGATGACCGGCATCGACGCCTTCCTCGAGCACCTGAGGGTGGAGCGGGCCGTGTCCGCGCACACCTTGGACGCGTACCGGCGCGACCTGGACGCACTGGCGGGATGGGCCCAGGCGAATGGCGCCGACGAGCCGGCACGGCTGGACGCCGCCCGCCTGCGCGAGTTCGTGGCGGCCGAGCATCGCCGGGGACTGTCGCCGAAGAGCCTGCAGCGGCGGTTGTCCGCTTGCCGCAGCTACTACGCCTGGCTGCTCAGGAACGGCGCGATCCCGGCCAGCCCCGCCGCCGGCCTGCGTGCGCCGAAGGCGCCGCGACGGCTGCCGCAGGTGCTGGATGTCGACGAGGCGGTGCGCCTGGTCGAAGTGCCGACCGACGCGCCGCTGGGCCTGCGCGACCGCGCGCTGCTCGAACTGTTCTATTCCTCCGGCCTGCGCCTGAGCGAACTGTGCGCGCTGCGCTGGCGCGACCTGCACCTGGACGCGGGCCTGGTCACGGTGCTCGGCAAGGGCGGCAAGCAGCGCAGCGTACCGGTCGGCTCGCATGCGCGCCGCGCGCTGGAGGAATGGCGCGCATCCACCGGCGCCGGCAGCGATGCGTTCGTGTTCCCGGGCCGTGGCGACGGCCCGATCAGCCAGCGCGCGGTGCAGATCCGGATCCGCCAGCTGGCCGCGCGCCAGGGGCTGTTCAAGCACGTGCACCCGCACATGCTGCGGCACAGCTTCGCCAGCCACGTGCTCGAATCCTCCGGCGACCTGCGCGGCGTGCAGGAGCTGCTCGGCCATGCCGACATCGCCACCACCCAGATCTACACGCACCTGGATTTCCAGCACCTGGCCAAGGTCTACGACGCGGCGCACCCACGCGCGAAGCGCAAGGGTGGCGGCTGAACGAAGCCGGTACGCACAGCCTGAATAGGCGTCGACTTGCGCTGGATCAGGGCGGTCACCGCCTGCGCGAAGCATCCTGCTAGCCAGTTGGCAGAGGCGTATGTCGTGGCGAGGCCGTTTCCACTGAATCCCAAACATCCCGAGCGGATCTGCTGGGGCTGCGACCGCTACTGCGCGGACGACGCGCTGGCCTGCGGGAACGGTTCGGGCCGGGTCATGCATCCGGCCGAAACCCAGGGCGAGGACTGGTACCTGGCGTGGGGCATCGAGCCTGATCCGCGACGACCGAAACACGCCGCGCTCTAGGCGTGCGCCGTCGCCCCCGCGCCGCGCTGCCATGTCCGGATGTGGCGAGCGCCGGTGCGAAGGTGCGGCGAACCTGCGGATCTCCATTCCGCAGGAGCTTCCGCATGCCTTCGTTCCGCCTCGCCGGCCTGGATCCGGCGCCGTTCGCACCGCTGTTCCTGCTCGATGACGCGCAGCTGGCCGTGCGCGGAATCGCCCGCCGCTTCGCCGATGCCGACCGCGGCTTTCCCTGCCGCGTCGGCCTGGAGGACGCACGCCGTGGCGACGAACTGCTGCTGCTGCCGTACGGGCACCAGCCGGCGCTGTCGCCGTACCGCGCGTGCGGGCCGGTCTTCGTCCGCCGCGATGCGCGCCGCCGCGTGCTGGCGCCGGGCGACGTGCCGCCGTACGTGGCCGACCGGCTGATCTCACTGCGTGCCTACGATGCCGCGCACCTGATGGTCGATGCCGAGGTGCGCGAGGGCGGCGCGGTCGGCGCCTGGCTGGAAGACGCCTTCGGGCGCAGCGAGGTCGCCTACGTCCACCTGCACAACGCCCGGCGCGGCTGCTATTCCTGCCTGGCCGAGCGCGCCTGAACACCGCCCGCGGGCAGGAGGCTTGATCGGTGCCGGGCCTGTCCCCATGTCGTGCGGACAAGCTTCCGGAGGCCGCATGGACCCCAGCCAGAACCCGAACGTGTTCCACGCCACCACCATCATTTCCGTGCGCCGCGACGGCAAGGTCGCCGTGGCCGGCGATGGCCAGGTCACCCTGGGCCACACGGTGATGAAGGGCAACGCGCGCAAGGTGCGCCGCCTGGGCCGCGACGGCCAGGTGCTGGCCGGGTTCGCCGGCGCCGCCGCCGACGCGTTCACCCTGTTCGAGCTGTTCGAGGCCAAGCTCGAGAAGCACGGACAGCTGCAACGCGCCGCCGTGGAGCTGGCCAAGGACTGGCGCACCGAGCGCCGCTACGGGAAGCTCGAGGCGCTGCTGGCGGTGGCCGACAGGGAAACCTCGCTGATCATCAGCGGCACCGGCGACGTGATCGAACCGGAAGACGGGATCATCGCGATCGGCTCCGGCGGCTCCTACGCCCTGTCGGCGGCGCGCGCCCTGCTGGCGCACACGCCGATGGACGCACGGTCGATCGCCGTGGAAGCGCTGAACATCGCCGGCGACATCTGCATCTACACCAACCGCAACGTCGTCATCGAACAACTCTGACGAGGCGCCGGCGCATGCGCGCCGCCGCGCCAGCGATTCCCGCACCGATGGCGGTCCGGGGCCGCGACTCCCACACACCGCCGCTTCGCGGCCGCCCCTGGCCCAGGGGCCTTCCCCAGTGAGCACCCCATGCCGCAGATCGATTCCACCTCCTCCACCATGACCCCGCGCGAGATCGTGCAGGAGCTGGACCGGCACATCGTCGGCCAGCAGCAGGCCAAGCGCGCGGTCGCCATCGCATTGCGCAACCGCTGGCGGCGCATGCAGCTGCAGCCGGAGCTGCGCAACGAGGTGATGCCGAAGAACATCCTGATGATCGGCCCGACCGGCGTGGGCAAGACCGAGATCGCGCGGCGGCTGGCGACGCTGGCGAATGCCCCCTTCGTCAAGGTCGAGGCGACCCGGTTCACCGAGGTCGGCTACGTCGGCAAGGACGTCGAGCAGATCGTGCGCGACCTGGCCGATACCGCGGTGAAGATGTACCGAGAGCAGGCCAAGGCGAAGGTGCGCCTGCAGGCCGAGGAACGCGCCGAGGAGCGGATCCTCGATGCGCTGCTGCCGCGCCGCGCGCCGGCCATGGGCTTCGACCCGGAAGCGCGGGCCGAGGTGCAGGTGTCCGGCCCCGAGGATGCGACCCGCGCCAAGTTCAGGAAGATGCTCCGCGCCGGCGAGCTGGACGAGCGCGAGATCGAGCTCGAGCTCGCCGCCAGCGCGGGCGTGGACATCATGACCCCGCCGGGCATGGAGGAGATGGGCCAGCAGCTGCGGCAGATGTTCGCCAACCTCGGCGGCGGCAAGACCCACAGGCGCAGCGTGGCGATCAAGGCCGCGCGCCCGCTGCTGGTGGAGGAGGAAGCGGGCCGGCTGGTGAACGAGGACGACGTGCGCGCCCAGGCGATCGAGGCCTGCGAGCAGCACGGCATCGTCTTCATCGACGAGATCGACAAGGTCGCCAAGCGCGGCGACACGGCCGGCGGCGGCGACGTCAGCCGCGAGGGCGTCCAGCGCGACCTGCTGCCGCTGGTGGAGGGCTCCAATGTCTCCACCAAGTACGGCACGGTGAAGACCGACCACATCCTGTTCATCGCCTCCGGCGCGTTCCACCTGGCCAAGCCGAGCGACCTGATCCCCGAGCTGCAGGGCCGCTTCCCGATCCGGGTGGAGCTGTCGGCGCTGAGCAAGGACGACTTCGTCCGCATCCTGACCGAGCCCAGGGCCGCGCTGACCCGCCAGTACGTGGAGCTGATGGCGACCGAAGGGGTGAAGCTGGAGTTCACCCCGGATGCGGTCGACCGGCTCGCCGAGATCGCCGCGCAGGTGAACGAGCGCCAGGAGAACATCGGCGCCCGCCGCCTGCATACCGTGCTCGAGCGCCTGCTCGATGCCCTCAGCTACGAGGCGCCCGACCGCGACGGCCAGGCCGTCACCGTCGACCGCGCCTACGTCGACGCGCACCTGGGCGAGCTGGTCCAGGATCCGGACCTGAGCCGCTACATCCTCTGATCTGGGCGAAGCCCGCGCCCCGGCCGGGGCGCGGCGACCGTGGCGGCTCAGTCCACGCCGATGTCCTCGTTCCAGACGCCCGGGTTGGCGGCGATCCAGTCGCCGAGCATCGACATGCATTCCGGGTCGGCGAGGTCGACCACCTCGACCCCGTGCTCGCGCAGCCATTCGTGGCCACCGCAGAAGTTGGCCGACTCGCCCATCACCACCGTGCCGATGCCGAACTGGCGCACCAGGCCGCTGCAGTACCAGCACGGGGACAGCGTGGTGACCATGATCGTGTCGCGGTAGGAGCGTTGCCGGCCGGCCTTGCGGAACGCGTCGGTCTCGCCGTGCACGGACGGGTCGCCCTCCTGCACGCGGCGGTTGTGGCCGCGGCCGAGCAGGGTGCCGTCGCGTGCGAACAGTGCCGCGCCGATCGGGATGCCGCCCTCGGCCAGCCCCTGGCGGGCTTCCTCCACGGCGACGGCGAGCATGGCGCGGTAGTCGGGAGCGGTCATGGCGGGTCCTGCGCGATGGCGCTCCAGTCTGCCTGCGCCAGGCCGGCGATGCACCTTCAGGCCGGGCGCGGCCGGCGGTGCCATAATCGGCGCATGAGCAGCGCACACGACAAGCCGTCCCCCTACGACACCGGCACCACCCATTTCGGCTTCCGCGACGTCCCCGCGGGCGACAAGCAGAAGCTGGTCGGCGAGGTGTTCACCTCGGTCGCCGGCAAGTACGACCTGATGAACGACCTGATGAGCCTCGGCATCCACCGGGTCTGGAAGCGCTATTTCGTCGCGACCTGCCAGGTGAAGCCGGGCGACCGCGTGCTCGACCTGGCCGGCGGCACCGGCGACATCGCCGCGCTGCTGAAGCCGCGGGTGGGGCCTGCGGGGACGATCGTGCTCGGCGACATCAACGCCGGCATGCTCTCGGTCGGCCGCGACCGGATGACCGACCGCGGCCTCGTCTCCGGTCTGGACTACGTGCAGTGCAACGCCGAGAAGCTGCCGTTCCCGGATGCCAGTTTCGACCTGGTGACCATGGCCTTCGGCCTGCGCAACGTCACCGACAAGGACGCGGCGTTGCGCGAGATCGCGCGCGTGCTGCGCGTGGGCGGCCAGGCGCGGGTGCTGGAGTTCTCCGAAGTCCAGGCCGAGTGGTTCAGGCCGCTCTACGACTTCCACTCGTTCAAGGTGCTGCCGAAGCTCGGCAGCCTGTTCGCCGGCGACCCCGGCAGCTACCAGTACCTGGCCGAGAGCATCCGCAAGCACCCGCCCCAGGCGCAGCTGCAGGCGATGATGGAGGAGGCGGGGCTTTCGCGCTGCAGCCACGTCAACCTCAGCGGCGGGATCGTGGCGGTGCATACCGGCTACCGGGTCTGAGCCGGCGCGGGCCGCGCGCGCGCCGGCCCGCTTCCCGGCCATGCCGGGGCTTGCGCGCCACGCCGCGGTGCTGAACTGTCGCCAGCGGGGGAGGCGTGCCGGACCCGCCAGGCCGCGGAAGGGACCGGGGCGCGGTTAAACTGCGCCCCATCCCAGTTCCGAGCGGCACCCTCGCATGCGCCTTTCCCTGCTGTTCTCCCTCGCCATGGTCGCCGCCGCCGGTGGCTGCTCCGGCGACACCGCCCCGGCCGACTCCCAGCCCGCCGCCAAGCCCGCCAAGGCCGCCGCCGCGTCGGCGCGCCGCCACGACGAAAGCTCCTACGCCGAGCCGGACAAGGTCCGGATCACCGACCTGGCGCTGGACCTGGCGCTGGACTTCGACCAGAAGCAGCTGGCCGGCACTGCCACCTATACCCTGGACTGGACCGACCCGAAGGCCACCCGCCTGGTGCTGGACACCCGCGAACTGGCCATCCAGAAGGTCGAGGGCCAGGCCGACGGCGCCTGGGCGCCGCTGCAGTTCGCCCTGGCCGACGCCGACCCGGTGTTCGGCAGCAAGCTGACCATCGAGGCTCCGCAGCGCAACGCGCAGGTCCGCGTCACCTACCGCACCGCGCCGACCGCCTCGGGCCTGCAGTGGCTGGAGCCGTCGATGACCGAAGGCAAGCAGCTGCCCTTCATGTTCAGCCAGTCGCAGGCGATCCACGCCCGCAGCTGGGTGCCGCTGCAGGACACGCCGAGCGTGCGCTTCACCTACAGCGCGCACGTCAGCAGCCGGCCGGACGTGATGGTGCTGATGAGCGCCGACAACGATCCCGCCGCCGTGCGCGACGGCGACTACAGCTTCAAGATGCCGCAGCCGATCCCCTCGTACCTGCTGGCCATCGCCGCGGGCGACCTGGTGTTCAAGCCGATCTCCGAGCGCAGCGGCGTGTGGGCCGAGCCGGCGATGGTCGACCGGGCGACCGCGGAGTTCGCCGACACCGAGCAGATGATCGCGACCACCGAGAAGCTCTACGGCCCATACCGCTGGGAGCGCTACGACATGCTGGTGCTGCCGCCGTCGTTCCCGTTCGGCGGCATGGAGAACCCGCGGCTGAGCTTCATCACCCCGACGGTGATCGTGGGCGACAAGTCGCTGGTCTCGCTGATCGCCCACGAGCTGGCGCACAGCTGGTCGGGCAACCTGGTGACCAACGCCAGCTGGAAGGACATCTGGCTCAACGAGGGCTTCACCACCTACGTGCAGGGCCGGATCACCGAGGCGCTGTACGGCGCCGAGATGGCGGAGATGGAGCGCCAGATCGACCAGGCCGGGGTGAAGAAGGACATGGCCGGCATGAGCCCGGCCGACCAGGCGCTGATGCTGCCGGCGCTGACCGAACGCGACCCGGACGAGGCGCTGAGCGAGGTCGCCTACGTCAAGGGCTCGTGGTTCCTGCAGTTCCTGGAGCAGCGCTTCGGCCGCGAGGTGTTCGATCCGTTCCTGCGCGGCTGGTTCGACGACCACGCCTTCCAGAGCGCGGACAGCGACCAGTTCGTCGCCTACCTGAAGAAGCACCTGCTGCCGAAGAATCCGAACGCGGTGCGTCCGGAGGAGCTGGATGCGTGGCTCAACCAGCCGGGCATCCCCGCCTTCGCGCCGCCGGCGCAGTCGCGCACGTTCTCGAACGTGGACACCGCGCGCATTGCCTGGCGCGGCAGCGCGCTGCTGCCCAACGCGCAGATCACCAGCGAGTGGGGCACCCAGGCCTGGGTGCACTTCCTGGAAGGGATGGGCGACACGCTCAAGCCCGAGCAGCTGGCCCAGCTCGACGCCGCCTACAAGTTCACCGGCACGGCCAACGGCGAGATCGCGATGCGCTGGTATCCGCTGGCGCTGCGCAGCGGCTACCTGGAAGCGCGCCCGGCCGCCGGCGAGTTCATCGAGCGCGTCGGCCGCCGCAAGCTGATCATGCCGATCTACGAGGAGCTGGTGAAAACGCCGGACGGCCTGGCCTTCGCGCATGAGGCGTTCGCCCGCGCGCGTCCGGGCTACCACCCGATCACCACCGCTTCGGTCGAGGCGCTGCTGCAGCGGGCCGACAAGGCCGCCGGAGCGGCCGCTCCGACCGCTCCGGCGCCCGCGGCCGATGCGCCCGCCGGGCAGGCGGCTCCGCAATGACCCATCCAGGCGCGCCGGCTCGACCGGCGCGCTTCCTTTCCGCATCCGTAAGGAGCGCGTCGATGCACCGCACCCGTTCCCGCCTGGCCCTCCCGGCGCTGATGTGCGCCGCCATGCTGCTCGGCACCGCCTGCACCGACCGCGAAGCGCAGCGCCAGGCACAGGCCGCCGCCGAGGCGCAGGCGAAGGAACAGGCTGCCGCCAGGCTGCAGGGCGAATACGACGCGGCCGTGGCCGCCAACAACTGGGAGCTGGCGCGCGTGCACGGCGCCGCGTTGCTGGCCCAGTATCCGGGCACGCCCGCGGCGACCGCGATCGAGGCGTCGCTCGCCGACGTCACCGCCAGGGCCGAGGCCGCGCGCGAGCAGCGCCGGCTGGCCGCGCTGTGGAACTACGCGCGCGTGGCCGCGGGCAAGGGCGAGCAGCGTTCGGCGGCGATCTTCAGCAAGGCGCCGGTCGACACCGGCGGCGCGGCGCCGGCGACCGTGCAGCTGGTGATCCGCGACCATCCGGAATGGAAGCGCAGCGCCTACCTGGTGCTGGAAGGCGGGGATTTCGACTGCTACGGCGGCTGCAAGGTCAAGGTCGCCTTCGACGACGCGCCCGCCAGGCCGATGTCCGCGTGGCGGCCGAAGACCGACGAGGCCATCGCCATGTTCATCGAGGACTACCGCGGCCTGTGGAAGCAGATGCGCAAGGCGCAGGTGCTCGAGGTCGAGTTCCCGGTG
Organism: Pseudoxanthomonas fibrivorans; assembly: GCF_041464125.1. Taxonomy (NCBI): domain Bacteria; kingdom Pseudomonadati; phylum Pseudomonadota; class Gammaproteobacteria; order Lysobacterales; family Lysobacteraceae; genus Pseudoxanthomonas; species Pseudoxanthomonas fibrivorans. The sequence goes on from NZ_JBGNUG010000002.1 coordinate 58,134, forward strand.
AAGGCCGGTGGCACCCGCACCGCGCTGTTCGAGGTCGGCGGCCTGGACGGCGGGCAGATGCCGGGCTGGGACTGAGCCGCCCGGGCGTGCGCCGGCCGCGATGAACCTCGACTACCTCGTCGTCGGCGTGGCCAGTGCGCTGGCCATCGCCCTGCATGTCGCGCTGTTCGTCCTGTTCCGGCGCTGGATGGACCGCGACCTGGCGCTGTCCTTCGCCGGCGGAGACCCGCGCAAGCGGGCGTGGATGCTGGCGCGGCTGGGACGCGCCAGGCGCGAGCGGGTCAGGCGGCGCGACCTGCCGGCATGGCTGGAGCGGCAGGCGGCAGGCTACGGCGGTGAGGCGGGCGGCCGGCCCGCTCAGGACAGCGAGTAGCCGAACTGCTGCTTGAACTGGTCGTTGAACTCGGCGAAGTCGAAGCGCTGGTTCTGGGTGCCCGGATGCTCGACCTTGAGCGCGCCCATCAGGTTGCCCATGCGGCCGATGGTCAGCCAGTCGTAGCCCTTGTCGATGCCGAAGATCAGGCCGGCGCGGAACGCGTCGCCGCAGCCGGTCGGGTCGACCACGCGGCGCTCGTGCGCCGGCGGCACGTCGTAGGTCTGTTCGGGGGTATGCACCAGCGCGCCGCGCGGGCCCTGGGTGGTGATGTAGGCCTTGACCCGGGAGACGATCTCGCGGTCGTTCCAGCCGGTGCGTTCCTGCAGCAGGTTGGACTCGTAGTCGTTCACGACCACGTAGTCGGCCTGCTCGATGAACCGCCGCAGCTCCTGGCCGTTGAACAGCGGCATGGCCTGGCCCGGGTCGAAGATGAACGGCACGCCCATTTCCTGGAATTCGACCGCGTTCTGGAGCATGCCCTCGCGGCCGTCCGGGCCCACCAGGCCCAGGGTGACCCCGGGCACGTCGCGCGCGTGGTTCTCGTAGGAGCGCATCATCGCGCCCGGGTGGAAGGCGGTGATCTGGTTGTTGTCGTGGTCGGTGGTGATGAACGCCTGCGGGGTGAACAGCTCCTCGATCACCTTGACCCGCGACAGGTCGATGCCCAGCGCCTGGAAATGCTCCCGGTAGGGGCCGAAATCCGAGCCGACGGTGCCCATCGGCACTGGGGTGCCGCCGAGCAGGTGCAGGTTGTAGGCGATGTTGCCGGCGCAGCCGCCGAACTCGCGGCGCATCCGCGGCACCAGGAACGACACGTTCAGGATGTGGACCTTGTCCGGCAGGATGTGGTTCTTGAACTGGTCCGGGAACACCATGATGGTGTCGTAGGCGAGGGAACCACAGATCAGGGTGGACATCGTCGGGCTGCTCGGGAGGCGCGGCGGGCGGGCGAGGGGGCGCTGACGGCGCGCGGACGGGACGCGGCGCATCCCGGCACCACGGCGCCGCGGTGCAGAGGTTACCGGCTGCGTTCCTGCGCGGCCAGCCCGGCGGCGGGCGCCGGTCCTGCCCGGAGGGCCCCCGGGCGCCGCGAAAGGCCGGTTTTTGCCGCGGAATCGCCTTGCCCGCACCCGGTCCCGTTGCTAGGCTAGCCGGCCGCGATTCGCGCGGTCGCCTGCCCAAAATTTCGCCACCGCCGCCATCCCCCGGGCGCCGGTCGCCGGGCCCCCCGCCCCCCGCCAGACCCAGGACCGCCCCTCCCGATGTTCAAGAAGCTCCGCGGCATGTTCTCCAACGACCTGTCCATCGACCTGGGCACGGCCAACACCCTGATCTACGTCCGCGGCCAGGGCATCGTGCTGAACGAGCCCTCGGTGGTGGCGGTGCGCCAGGACCGCGCGATCGGAGGCACCCGCTCGGTCGCCGCCGTCGGCGCCGAGGCCAAGCAGATGCTGGGCCGCACCCCCGGCAACATCACCACCATCCGCCCGATGAAGGACGGCGTCATCGCCGACTTCACCTACACCGAGGCGATGCTCAAGCACTTCATCAAGAAGGTGCACAAGTCGCGCGTCCTGCGCCCGAGCCCGCGCGTGCTGGTCTGCGTGCCGGCCGGTTCGACCCAGGTCGAGCGCCGCGCGATCAAGGAGTCGGCCGAGGAGGCCGGCGCGCGCGACGTGTACCTGATCGAGGAGCCGATGGCCGCGGCGATCGGCGCCGGCATGCCGGTGTCCGAGGCGCGCGGCTCGATGGTCATCGACATCGGCGGCGGCACCACCGAGGTCGCGGTCATCTCGCTGAACGGCATCGTCTATTCGGCCTCGGTCCGCATCGGCGGCGACCGCTTCGACGAATCGATCACCAACTACGTGCGCCGCAACCACGGCATGCTGATCGGCGAAGCGACCGCCGAGCGGATCAAGGTCGAGCTGGGCTGCGCCTACCCGCAGACCGTGGTCCACGAACTGGAGATCTCCGGCCGCAACCTCGCCGAGGGCGTGCCGAAGATGATCAAGATCAACTCCAACGAGGTGCTCGAGGCGCTGCACGAGCCGCTGTCGGGCATTGTTTCCGCGGTGAAGCTGGCGCTGGAGCAGACCCCGCCGGAACTGTGCGCCGACGTGGCCGAGCGCGGCATCGTGCTGACCGGCGGCGGCGCGCTGCTGCGCGACCTGGACAAGCTGATCTCCGAGGAGACCGGGCTGCACGTGCAGGTCGCCGACGACCCGCTGACCTGCGTCGCCCGCGGTGGCGGTCGTGCGCTGGAAATGGTCGACATGCACGGCAACGAATTCTTCGCGCCGGACTGAGCCCGGCCTGCGCGGACCGGCCGCGGCGGCGCGGCCCGCCACGGGTCCCGCGTCCGCCGCCATACTTGCCTCCCGTCGCCGCGACCCCCGAACGCCTTCCGTGTCGTCCTATCCCGGACCTGCCACCGCCGCCCGTCCCGGGGATACCGCCGGCACGCTGCGGCTGCTGGCCTACCTGGCGCTGGCCATCACCCTGCTGGTGCTCGACCACCGCGGCGGCTGGCTGCGCCAGCTGCGGCTGCAGGCCAACCTGGTGGCCCAGCCGGTGTGGTCGATGGCCGGCTGGCCGGGCCGGGTCGGCTCGAGCCTCAAGGACGGGCTTGCCTCGCGCGGCGCGCTGCTGGAGGAAAACCGGCAGCTGCGCAACGACCTGCTGCTGGCCAACGCGCGCCTGACCCGGCTGCGCAACGCCGCCATCGACAACGCCCAGCTGCGCGACCTGCTGGGCGTGGTCGAGCGCGGCGGCCTGGACGTGCAGCTGGTGCCGATCCTGGACATCGACCTGGAGCCGTCGCGGCAGCGCCTGGTGCTGGCGGCCGGCAGCCGCCAGGACGTGCGCCTGGGCCAGGCGGTGCTCGATGCCGGCGGACTGCTGGGCCAGGTGATCGAAGTCACCCCCATGCACTCGACCGTGCTGCTGCTGACCGACCCGGACCACGCGGTGCCGGTAATGATCGCGCGCAATGGTGTCCGCCTGATCGCCTACGGCGGCGGCGACCGGCTGGAGCTTCGCGACGTGCCGCTGAACCGCGACGTGCAGGTCGGCGACACCCTGGTCACCTCGGGACTGGGCGGCCGTTTCCCGCCCGGTTTCCCGGTCGCCACGATCACCGCGCTGCGCCCGGACGAGAGCCAGGCGTTCCTGGTCGGCGAACTGGCGCCCGCCGCGCAGCTCGACCGCGGCCGCGACGTGCTGCTGCTGCGGGCCGGCGCGCCGCCGTTGCCGGGTGCGGCCGCGACCGTTCCCGCCGCGGCCGGCGGGACCACGGCCGCACCGTCCGCGCCGCCGGCCGCAGGCAGCGACCCGGCGAGCCCGAACCCGGCGGACGTCCCGTCCCGGCCCGCTCCGGCGCCGGCGCAGCCGCGGCCGGTGCCCGCGACGGCGGGCGGGGAGCGTCCATCGCCGACGCCGGGCACCGCGCCTGCGCCCGGGCCCGACGCGGCCCCCCCCACCGAGGCGCCGCGATGAGCCGCCTGCGCGATGGCGGCTGGATCCTGCCGGCGAGCCTGCTCGTGGCCCTGCTGCTGGGCCTGCTGCCGCTGCCCGGGGCGCTGCAGCCGCTGCGCCCGTACTGGCTCGCGCTGGTGATGGCGTACTGGGTGATCGAGGCGCCGTCGCGCGCCGGCCTGGGCCTGGCGTTCTGCGTCGGCCTGGCCGCGGACATCGCCTACGGCGGCCTGCTCGGCGAACAGGCGCTGCGGCTGGTGATCATGGCCTTCATCCTGCAGCGCTTCCGCGCCCGCCTGCGCTTCTTCCCGCTGTCGCAGCAGGCGCTGGCGATCGGCGCGCTGCTGCTCAACGACCGCATCGTCGATGCGGCCGTGCACCTGGCCCTGGGCCAGCCGACGCTGCCGTGGAACTACTGGTGGGCGCCGCTGCTCGGCGTGCTGCTGTGGCCACCGCTGTTCCTGCTGCTCGACGCGCTGCGGCTGGGCCGGCGTGGCGACTGACCGCGTGCACCCGTGAACAGCCGTCGCCCGGTCAAGAACCCGCACGCGGAAGCCGAACAGTTCCGCCGCCGCGCCGCGCTCGGCTTCGTCGGCGTGGCGCTGGCGCTGGTCGCGCTCGGCGCGTGGTACTTCCGCCTGCAGGTGCTGCAGCACGCCGACTACGCGACCCGCTCGGAAGCCAACCGCATCCGGCCCAGGCCGGTGGTGCCGGCGCGCGGCATGATCTACGACCGCAAGGGCCGGCTGCTGGCCGAGAACCTGCCGGCATTCCGCCTCGACATCACCCCGGACAAGGCCGGCGACCTGGACCGGGTGTTGGCCGAGCTGGGCAAGGTGGTGCCGCTGAGCGAGGACGAGATCGCGCACTTCCGCAAGGAACGCAAGGGCGCCCGCGGCTTCCTGCCGGTGACCCTGAAGCTGCGGCTGAGCGACGAGGAGATGGCCGCCTTCGCGGTCAACCGCTGGCGCTTCCCCGGGGTGGAGCTGCAGCCCTACCTGACCCGCCACTATCCCTACGGCGACCTGTTCGCGCACGTGATCGGCTACGTCGGCCGGGTCGACGAGGACGACCTGGAAAAACTGGGCGAGGGCGGGGCGGCGCTGAGCCACATCGGCAAGACCGGCATCGAGCGTTCGTACGAGGAGACGCTGCGCGGCCAGGTCGGCTACGAGCAGATCGAGACCAACGTCCAGGGCCGCGCGCTGCGCACGGTCGGGCGGGTGCCGGCGCGGCCCGGCGCCGACCTGCGCCTGTCGATCGACGCCGAGCTGCAGCGCGCCACGGTGGCCGCGTTCGGCGAGCTGGAGGGCACGGCGGTGGCGATGGATCCGCGCACCGGCGAGATCCTCGCGCTGGTCAGCCTGCCGTCGTTCGACGCCAACCTGTTCGTCAACGGCATCTCCCACGCCGACTACCGCGCGCTGAGCGACAACCCCTCGCGCCCGCAGTTCAACCGCGCCGTGCTCGGCGGGGTGGCGCCGGGCTCCACGCTCAAGCCGTTCCTCGCGCTGGCCGGGCTCGACAGCGGCGCCCGCCGGCCGGAGGACCGGACCCTGTCCACCGGCATGTTCTACCTGCCGGGCACGCGCCGCGGCTGGGGCGATTCGCACCGCGGCGGCCATGGCTGGACCGATGCGCGCAAGTCGATCGCCGATTCGGTCAACACGTACTACTACAAGCTCGCCCTGGACATGGGGATCGGCACGATCGACCAGTACCTGACCAGGTACGGCTTCGGCCAGCCGAGCGGGATCGACCTGTCCGGCGAGAACACCGGGATCCTGCCCAACCCGGCGTGGAAGCAGAAGCACCGCAAGGAGCGCTGGTACCCGGGCGACACGGTCAACATCAGCATCGGCCAGGGCGACTGGAAGGTGACGCCGCTGCAGATGGTGCGCGGGACCGGCGCGCTCGCCGACGGCGGGCGCCTGCGCCACCCGCACCTGGTCGACGCGCGCCGCGACCGCTTCGACGCGCCGTGGACGCCGCTGGCCCAGCCGGCCCCGGGCCGGATCAGCGACAGTCCCGGCCACCTGCAGGTGGTGCGCGAGGGCATGGTCATGACCGTGCACGGACCGGGCGGCACGGCGCGCGCGATCGGCGCCGGTTCGCCGTACCTGATCGCGGGCAAGACCGGCACCGCGCAGGTGGTCAGCCGCCGCGGCACCGCCGCGGTGGATCCGCGCAGCCTGCCGATGCACCTGCGCCACCGCGCGCTGTTCATCGGCTACGCGCCGGCCGACGATCCGCAGATCGCGGTGGCGGTGGCGGTGGAAGGCGGCGGTTACGGCGGCAGCACCGCGGCGCCGATCGCCAAGGCGATCTTCGACGCCTGGCTGCTGGGCAAGCTGCCCGCCGGGCTGGAGCCGATCGACGGCCCGAAGCCGGCGCCGGCGTGCGCGGCCGGCGATGCCGGCTGCATCGCGGCGGCGCCCGCGGCCGATGCGGCCGCCCCTCCGGCCGTGCCGGCGGGTGCCGCGCCCGCGCCGGCCCCGCAGGGCGGAACGCCGGGTGCACCGGTTCCGCCCCCGGCGCCTGCGGCCGCACCGGGGGCCGAGCCGCGTCGCCCCGGCGCGCGCGAGGCCGCCGCGCCGCGCTATGCGGACGCGGCGACCACAGGCGAGGAGGACCGGTGAGGGATTTCCTGCGCTGGCTGCTCGACATGGCAGGGCGCGCCACGCGCACGCTGGACTGGCCGCTGCTGCTGGCCCTGTCGGCACTGATGGCCTTCGGCCTGGCCGTGCTGTACAGCGCCGGGGGCGCCAGCAGCGGCCCGGCGCTGATCAAGGCCCAGGGCGCGCGCTTCGTGGTCGGCCTGGTGGCGATGTGGGCGCTGTCGCGGGTATCGGTGATCCGGCTGCGCGCGTGGTCGCCGAGCGTCTACCTGCTGGCGCTGCTGCCGCTGGTGGCGGTGCTGGTGATCGGCACCGGCAAGCACGGCCGGCACTGGCTCAACCTGGGGGTGTTCTACCTGCAGCCATCGGAGCTGCTGAAGATCACCCTGCCGATGATGGTCGCCTGGTACCTGCACCGCCGGCCGCTGCCGCCGCGGATCGATACCGTGCTGGTCGCCGGCCTGCTGATCGCGGTACCGACCGGGCTGATCCTGCTGCAGCCGGACTTCGGCACGGCGATGCTGATCGCCGCCAGCGGCGTGTTCGCGCTGTTGCTGGCCGGTCTGCCGTGGTGGTGGGTCGGGGTGGCGATCGGCGGCGTGGCCGCGGTCGCGCCGGTGGCATGGATCTGGCTGCTGCGGCCGTACCAGAAGGACCGCATCCTCACCTTCCTGGAGCCCGAACGCGACCCGCTAGGCACCGGCTGGAACATCATCCAGTCGAAGATCGCGATCGGCTCGGGCGGCCTCACCGGCAAGGGCTGGGGCGAGGGCAGCCAGTCGCACCTGAACTTCATCCCTGAACAGACCACCGACTTCATCTTCGCGGTGCTCAGCGAGGAATTCGGCTGGCTGGGAGTGGCCACGGTGCTGGCGCTGTACCTGTTCGTGGTCGGGCGCTGCCTGTGGATCGCGGTCGAGGCGCGCGACACGTATTCGCGCCTGCTCGCCGGCTCGCTCGGGCTGGCGTTCTTCGTCTACGTGCTGGTCAACGGCGGCATGATCTCCGGCCTGCTGCCGGTGGTCGGCGTGCCGATGCCGCTGCTCAGCTACGGCGGCACCTCGGCGGTCTCGCTGCTGGCCGGGCTGGGCCTGGTGATGGCGGTGCGCACGCACCGGCCGGTGCACGGTTACCGCTGACGCGCGGGCCCGCGGATGCAGGCCGAAATCCGGTGGTTCCGCGTGTTTGCACACGATGCTACCCTGCGGCCGATGATGAAGCCCGTGCTCGCCAGCCTGTTGGCCTTCTGCCTCCTCGGTTGCATCCCGAAGGAAGCATTCGTTTCCCCGCCTTCGTCGGCCCCCGTCGCCACCCCGGCCGAAGCAGCGCCCGAGAAGCCCGCCGCGCCGCCGGTCGACCTCACCCCCGTCCCGTTCGAGACCGCGCGCGCGAACTTCGTGCGCGACACGTCGGCGCGCTTCGGCATTCCCGCCGCCGAGATCGAGGCGACGCTGGCGAAGGCGAACTTCCTCGACAGCGTGGTCGCCGCGATGTCGCGCCCGGCCGAGCGGGTCAAGCCGTGGCACGAGTACCGGCCGATGTTCATCAGCCAGGCCCGGATCGACGGTGGACGCGCGTTCCTGGCCGAACACCGCGCCGGGCTCGAACGGGTCCAGGCGCGCACCGGCGTGCCGGCCGAGCTGGTCGTGGCGATCATCGGCGTGGAGACCAGCTACGGCGCCAATACCGGCCGCTACTCGGTGCTCGACGCGCTGTACACGCTGGCGTTCCGCTACCCGCGCAGCGGCGATCCGGCGAAGCTCGAGCGCGAAGTGCGGCGCGAGCTGTTCTTCCGCGACGAGCTGGCGCAGCTGTTCGCGCTGGGCAAGGAGGAAAAGCTGGACATCACCGCGCTCAGGGGCAGCTACGCCGGGGCGATGGGCATGGGCCAGTTCATGCCTTCGAGCTACCGCGAGTTCGCGGTGGACGGCGACGGCGATGGCCGCCGCGACCTGTTCGGCAGCCTCGACGACGTGTTCGCCTCGATCGCCAACTATTTCGTGAAGAAGGGCGGCTGGGTGGCCAACGCGCCGGTCGCGGTGCCGGCCACGCTGGCGCCGGGACGCGAGCCGTTCAACCCGGAAGACTGGACCCCGAACCACTCGCTGGCCGACTTGGCCGCGCGCGGCTACGCGCCGCGGCAGCCGGTGCCGGCCGGCGCCACCGCCACCCCGGTGTCGCTGGAAGGCAGCGCCGGCCCGCAGTACTGGCTCGGCTTCCAGAACTACTACGCGATCACCCGCTACAACATCTCCAAGATGTACGCGATGGCCGTGTACCAGCTGTCGCAGGCGATCGCCGGGCGCGAGATCCCGCCGGCATGAGCGCCTGGCCGGCGCGCGCGCTGGGGATGCTCGCCGTCCTGGCGCTGGCCGCGTGCGGCAGCGCGCCGAAGAAGCCCGCGGCCACCGCCGCCGGCGGCACCCCGGTCGCCGGTTCCAAGGCGGCGACGGGCGTGCCGGCGCCGGGCTGCACCGGCGCATCGCCGTATGCCGCCGCGCAGGAAGACCCGTCCACCCGCGGCGACTACACCGCAGGCGGCCTGTACAAGCCGGGCGTGCGCGACACCACGCCCAGCTACGTGCCCAACGTGGCCTGCATCCCGGAGCCGCTGGTGGTCGACGAGCCGCGCTCGGCGGTCGGCAACCGCTCGCCGTACACGGTGCTGGGCAGGAAGTACCACGTGATGGACCGCACCCGCGGCTACGTGGAGAGCGGCACGGCGTCGTACTACGGCGCCAAGTTCCACGGCCGCCGCACCTCCAACCAGGAGGTGTACGACATGTACGCCTTCACCGCCGCGCACAAGACCCTGCCGCTGCCCAGCTTCGCCCGGGTGACCAACCTGGACAACGGCGAGTCGGTGGTGGTCCGGGTCAACGACCGCGGCCCGTTCCACGAGGGCCGGGTCATCGACCTGAGCTACGCGGCCGCGGTGAAGCTGGGGATCGTGGCGCGCGGCACCGGCCGGGTCGAGGTGCGCGCGCTGCAGCCTGGCGACGCCGATGCGCCGCGGACCGCGGCCGCGCCAGCCCGGCCGGCGGCGGCGCCGGCCCGCGCAGTGGCCACGACCGCCCCGGCCACGCCGGCCACGGCCATGGACCAGCTGGTCCAGGCCCTGCCGAGCGCACCGCCCGCCACCGCACCGGAGCCGCCCGCGCACGAGGTCCGGCCTGCCGCGGCTTCCGTGCCGGCGCCGGCCGTCGCGCAGGGCGCGGCGACGGGCCCGCAGGCCGGCACCTTCGCGCCCCTCGCCCCGGCCGTCGCGGGCCCCTCGGGGCCTGAGCTTCAGGTCGCCAGCTTCTCCAGCCTCGACAATGCGCGGCGCGCGCTGGAACGGCTGCTGGCCGCCGGCATCCCCGGCGCGCGGCTGGACGACGTGGTCGCCGGTGGCCGCACGTTCTGGCGCCTGCGCGTGGCGCCCGGCGCGGGCGATACGGCGGAACTTGCGGGGCGCATCGCCGGTCTCGGCTTCGGTACACCGCAGCTGGTACGTGAATGACGCGGACGGATACCGCGCCGTCGCCCGCTACAATTCCGCACAATCCATCCTGGCGTCGCTCCCGCCCGACGCATTCCATCCGTTCCGCCGCCGCCCCGCGCCGGCCAATGCAGGAGTTCCCGTCCGCATGAAGTTCCGTTTCGCCACCGGCGCGCGCGCCCGCGTGTTCGCCGCCGCCCTGGCCGCCACCTCGGCGGTCGGCCTGGCCTTCGCCCAGGCACCGGCGCCCCAGCCGGCCGCCGCCGCCGCCCCGGCCGCCGTCGCCATTCCCGATGCGCCCGAGCCGGCCCAGTCCACCGCGTGGCTGGTGATGGACTACGCCACCGGGCAGGTCCTGGCCGGCGAGAACGTCGACGAGCGGGTGGAGCCGGCGAGCATCACCAAGGTGATGACGTCCTACGTCATCGCCGCGGAGATCGCCAACGGCAAGGTCAAGCCCGACGACCAGGTGCTGATGTCCGAGCGCGCCTGGCGCGAGGGCGGCGCCCGCACCGACGGCAGCTTCAGCGGCTTCCCGGTGAACCAGCGCGCGCCGCTGCTGGACATGGAAAAGGGCATGGCCGTGCAGTCGGGCAACGACGCCGCGATCGCCCTGGCCGAGCACGTCGCCGGCACCCAGGAGGCGTTCGCCGACCTGATGAACAGCTACGCGGCGAAGATCGGCATGAAGAACAGCCACTTCGTCAACGCGCATGGCCTGTCGGCGCCGGAGCACTACAGCACCGCGCGCGACCTCGCGCTGCTGGGCCGCGCCTTCGTGCGCGACTACCCGGAGGCCTACGCGTACAACAGCATCAAGGAATTCACGGTCAACGGCATCACCCAGCCCAACCGCAACCTGCTGCTGTGGCGCGACCCGAGCGTGGACGGCATCAAGACCGGCCACCATTCCGGCGCCGGCTACTGCCTGATGAGCTCGGCCAAGCGCGGCGACCAGCGCCTGGTGGCGGTGGTGATGGGCTCGACCTCCGAGCGCCAGCGCGCCGACGACAGCCTGGCGCTGCTCAACTGGGGCTTCCGCTTCTTCGAGACCCACAAGCTGTACGAACCCGGCAAGGCGGTGGCGCAGCTGAAGGTGTGGAAGGGCAAGGCCGACCAGGTCCAGCTGGGCGTGGCCCAGCCGCTGCTGGTCAGCGTGCCGCGCGGCCGCTACGCCGACCTGAAGCCGGCGATGGAAGTGCCCAAGTCGCTGGTCGCGCCGGTCGCGGCGGGCCAGGAAATCGGCACGGTGAAGGTCAGCCTGGACGGCAAGGTGATCGCGCAGGCGCCGCTGGTCGCGGCGACCGCGGTCGAGGAAGCCGGCTTCTTCAAGCGCCTGTGGGATGCGTTCTGGATGTGGTGGGAGTCGGACTGACGCCTTCCGCGACGAGGTGGACCACGACAGCCGGCGCATGCCGGCTGTCTTCGTTTCGACACCTGGCACCGCATGAAGCCGCTCCGCGGCCGTGGTTTATCATCGAGGCGGGGCGTGAAGGACATCGATGCGCGCAGGCCGCGAGGCAGGCGCACCCGTCCGGTTCGCGCCTTCCACCACAGACGGAGAATGTGATGCACAAAAGGAATTCGGGAGCGGTGATGCTGGCGGCGGGTCTGCTGGCCATGACGGCGGTGCCGGCGCTGGCACAGACGGCGCAGGAAACGCGCCAGCAGCAGACGGCGCAGCTGCCGGTATGCGCCAAGCCGCTGGGCACGATCTCGGTGATCGAGCCGGAGGACGCGGTGAACTGGTGGACGGGCCAGCAGTTGCCGGCACCGTCGAAGCTGATCAAGGTGTTCGTGAACAAGTCGCGCTGCTTCACCCTGGTCGATCGCGGGGCGGGCATGGCGGCGGCGCAGTACGAACGCGGCCTGGCCGCGGATGGCGACCTGCGTGGCGGATCGAACATCGGCAAGGGACAGGTCAAGGCGGCCGACTACGTCCTGATCCCCGACCTGATCGCGCAGAACAGCAACGCCGGCGGCAATGCGATCGGCGGCCTGCTTGGCGGCCTGGTCGGTGGCAATGCCGGCGCACTGATCGGCGGGCTGAACCTGAAGAAGAAGACCGCCGACGTGGTCCTCACCGTCACCGACGTGCGTTCGTCCGAACAGGTGGCCATGGCCGAGGGCAGTGCCAAGAAGACCGACATCGGCTGGGGCACCAGCGCGGGCCTGTTCAGCGGCAGCGGTTTCGGCGCCGCGGGCGTCGGTGGCTACGCCAATACCGAAATCGGCCAGGTCATCACCCTGGCCTACCTGCAGGCCTACACCGACCTGATCGCGCAGCTGGGCGGCCTGCCGGACAACGCTTCGGCCGCCAACGTCTCCCAGGCGCTGCGCGTGACCAAGCCGGCGCGCCTGCTGGCCAACGCCAAGGGCACCGGTTCGGCGGTGCGCGACCTGGATCCGGGCATGTTGCTGTACCCCACCGGCGCCAAGGAAGGGATGATGTGGGAGGTCGAAGACGAGCTGGGGAACAAGGGCTGGGTCAATTCCACGATGACCGAGCTGGCCAAGTAGCTCCGGCTCCCGCGGCACCCCAGGCAGCCGGCGCAAGCCGGCTGCATTTTCTTTTTCGGGGTGGTGCGCGCCATCCCGCGGCGATCGCCCGGCACGGTCGGGTATGCTCGCCGGCGACATCGCCTGCCCCGGAGCGAACGACGTGGGACTTCACCTGCATCGCCCGTGTTGGACCTCGGTGCTGTGGTTGGCCGGCATCTTCGGTGCCCTCCATGCCGCGGCCGCGGAAGCGCCGATGCAGGTGCATACCCGCGCGACGCAGTCGCTGGACGGCGCGTGGAAGGTGATCGTCGATCCCTACGGCAACGGCTACTACAACTACCGCTACCAGCCGTTCGACCAGCTCGCCGACCCGCCGAAAGGTGCGTACTTCCGCGACGCGAAGCCCGGTTCGCCGACCGACCTGGTCGAATACGACTTCGACCGCGCCCAGTCGCTGCAGGTCCCCGGCGACTGGAACACGCAGGACCCGAAGCTCTATTACTACGAAGGCAGCGTCTGGTACCGCCGCACCTTCGATGCGCCGGCCCGCGGGCCATCGGACCGCGTGTTCCTGGAGTTCGGCGCGGTCAACTACCGCGCGGACGTCTATCTCAACGGCCGCAAGCTCGGCGTCCACGAGGGCGGCTTCACCCCGTTCCGCTTCGAGGTGACCGGCGGCTTGAAGGCCCGCGGCAACTCGCTGGTGCTCAAGGTCGACAACACGCGCCGCGCCGACGCGGTGCCGACCCTCAACACCGACTGGTGGAACTACGGAGGCATCACGCGCACGGTGGAGCTGGTGGTGGTGCCGGCGGTGTTCGTGCGCGACTACCGCATCGCGTTGGAATCGCTCGACGCCCGCGAGGTGGCCGGCAGCGTGCAGCTCGATGGCGCGCGTGGCGGCGAGCGGGTCGAGGTGTCGATGCCGGAGCTGGGCATCCGCGAAGCCGTGCGCGCCGATGCCGGCGGCCGTGCGGCGTTCCGCTTCCGCGTGCCGCAGGCCGAGCCGTGGTCGCCGGGGCACCCGCGGCTGTACCGGCTGGAGATCGCCAGCGGCGGCGACACCCTGGTCGACCGGGTCGGCCTGCGCACGATCGCCACCCGTGGCCGGCAGCTGCTGCTCAACGGCAAGCCGCTGTTCCTGCGTGGCATCTCGGTGCACGAGGAATACTCGGCCGACGGCGGCGGGCGCGTGCGCGACGAGGCCCAGGCGCGTGCACTGCTGGAACGCGCGCGCGCGCTCGGGGTCAACTTCGTGCGCCTGGCCCACTACCCGCACAACGAGGACATGGCGCGGCTGGCCGACGAGATGGGCCTGCTGGTGTGGTCGGAAATCCCGGTCTACTGGACCATCGACTGGACCAACGAGGCGACCTACCGCAACGCCGAGGCGCAGCTGGAGGCGATGATCGGCCGCGACCGCAACCGCGCCTCGGTGATCATCTGGTCGCTGGCCAACGAGACCCCGGTGTCCGAGCCGCGCAACCGCTTCCTCTCGCGGCTGGCCGCGCGTGCCCGCGCGCTGGACGACACGCGCCTGCTCAGCGCGGCGATGGAGAAGCACTACCGCAACGACGACCCGGACGTGGCCGTGGTCGAGGATCCGCTGGCCGACCTGGTCGACCTCGTGAGCTTCAACCAGTACATCGGCTGGTACGACGGCTCGCTGGACAAGATCGACCGGGTGCGCTGGCAGATCCCGTACGACAAGCCGGTGTTCGTCAGCGAGTTCGGCGCCGACGCGAAACAGGGCCTGCATGGCGACGCCGGCGCGATCTGGACCGAGGAATACCAGGCCGAGCTGTACCGGCGCACGCTGCGCATGCTCGACCGGATCGAGGGCTTCGCCGGTACCTCGCCGTGGATCCTGTCCGACTTCCGTTCCCCGCGCCGGCCGCTGCCCGGCGTGCAGGACGGCTTCAACCGCAAGGGCCTGACGTCGGAGACGGGCGAGCCGAAGCAGGCCTTCCACGTGCTGCGCGAGTACTACCGGAAGCGGGCGGCCGCCGCTCCGTAGCGGGGCACGGCTGGCGCACGGGACCGGCGTCTCCGGGCGAAGTGCGACGCACCCTTGGGTTGCCCGGGAGGCGGACCCATAATGCGGTCATGGAAATCAGATCCGACAACCCCGAGCACGGCTTCCAGTTCCCCGGCACCTTCGAGCTCAGCGCGATGGGCACCGCCGACAAGGGGCTTGAGACCGAGCTGCCGCGGCTGCTGCAGGACTTCGGCGTGGAAGTGCTGGAGGAGAGCATCCAGTGGAAGCATTCCTCCAACGGCAGGTACGTGTCGGTGCGGATCAGCTTCCGCGCCGAGAGCCGCGAGCAGTACGACGCCGCGCACAAGGCGCTGCGCGACCACCCGGAAGTGAAGTGGACCCTGTGAGCGCGGCCGACGCGGCCTGCGCCACCGCGGTCGCCCGGCCGCCGGCGTCGCAGCCGGCACGGCTGTTCGACCTCGGCCGCCAGGCCTACGAGCCGGTATGGCGGGCGATGCAGCGTTTCACCGACGCGCGCGACGAGGACACGGTCGACGAGCTGTGGCTGGTCGAGCACGAGCCGGTGTTCACCCTTGGCCAGGCCGGCAAGCCCGAGCACGTGCTGGCGCCGGGCGACATCCCGGTGCTGCACGTGGACCGCGGCGGTCAGGTGACCTACCACGGGCCCGGCCAGATCGTGCTGTATCCGCTGCTGGACCTGCGCCGGCTCAAGGTCGGCGTGCGCGACTACGTGTGCCGGATCGAGCAAGCGATCATCGACACGCTCGACGAGTGGAACATCGGCGCCGGACGCCGCGAGGGTGCGCCGGGCGTCTACGTGGGCGGAGCCAAGGTCGCCGCGCTGGGCATTCGCGTGCGCCGCGGCTGCAGCTTCCACGGGCTGGCCTTCAACGTCGGCATGGACCTGGAGCCGTTCCACCGGATCAATCCCTGCGGCTACCAGGGCCTGCAGGTGACCTCGGTCCGGGACCTGGGCGGTCCCTCGGGCCTGGAGGCGGTCAAGCCGGTGCTGCTGGAGCAGGTCGCCCGCCAGTTCGGCCTGGTCCTGCAACCGCAGGCGGGCCTGCCGGACCTGTCCGCCTAGCCCGGCCCGGGCCGCGGCCGGCCTTGCGTTCCATCCGGGGCCGCCAGCGTTCCGGCGACGGCGCCAAGGCCGGGCGGCAGCCATCCGGGCTCCGGCCTACAATAGGCCCATGACGTCCCCAGCCCCCCGCTCCATTCCGCTCCAGGTCCTGTCCGACTCCGCCGCGCCGCCGGCGCCACAGGAGGCGGGCACGCTCCAGGTCGGCGCCAAGCAGCTGGGCGGCGACAAGATCGGCCGTTCGCCGGTGCAGTTCGCCGACGCCCCGGTGCTGCGCAAGCCGTCCTGGATCCGGGTGCGGATCCCCTCGGGCAATGCCGTCGCCAACCTCAAGGCCAAGCTGCGCGAGAACCGGCTGGTCACGGTCTGCGAGGAGGCCAGCTGCCCGAACATCCACGAGTGCTTCGGCCACGGCACCGCGACCTTCATGATCCTGGGCGAGGTCTGCACCCGCCGCTGCTCGTTCTGCGACGTCGCCCACGGCCGGCCCAAGCCGCCGGACGCCAGCGAGCCGGTCAGCCTGGGCAACACCGTCGCCGACATGGGCCTGCGCTACGTGGTGGTCACCAGCGTCGACCGCGACGACCTGCGCGACGGCGGCGCCCAGCACTTCGTCGATTGCATCGCCGCGATCCGCGAGCGGGCGCCGGGCACCCGGATCGAGATCCTGACCCCCGACTTCCGCGGCAAGGGCCGCATGGACCGGGCGCTGGAGATCCTGGCGACCAACCCGCCGGACGTGTTCAACCACAACATCGAGACGGTGCCGGACCTGTACCCGAACGTGCGGCCGGGCGCCGACTACCAGTGGTCGCTGACCCTGCTGCAGAAGTTCAAGGCGCAGCATCCGTCGATCCCGACCAAGTCCGGGATCATGCTCGGCCTGGGCGAAACCATGGAGCAGGTGCAGGCGACCCTGCGCGACCTGCGCGCGCACGACGTGGAGATGGTCACCATCGGCCAGTACCTGCAGCCGACCGCGCACCACCACCCGGTGATGCGCTACTGGACGCCGGACGAATACAAGGCGCTGGAGGAGTACGGGTACGCGCTGGGCTTCGCCCATGTCGCGTCCGGCCCGATGGTCCGTTCGTCCTACCACGCCGACCGCCAGGCGGCCGGCGCCGGGGTCGCGGCCTGAGCGCCACCGGCGCCCACCGTTTCGCGCTCCCGCCCGTGGCGGACTGTTCACTTTTCCGTACACCGCAGCGGCTAGCCTGCGGTGAACCGTACCGCTATGGCCTGGTCCGGACGGCTGCAACTTCCGGCACTGTCCGCCAGTCACACCCCTGGTCCAGCCTGATCCGACCGGCCTGATGCCGGCCATGAGCCCCTACATGAAACGCAGAGTCTCCGCCCCCGTCGCCCTGTTCGCCGCCACCCTGCTGGCCGTCCCGCTCGCGCTGCTGGCGCGCGCCGACGGCAACCAGCTGGCGGTGGCGCCCACCGCCGACCAGGCCACCATTTCCAAGATGGTCTACGGCGCGTTGTCCGACAGCCGCCTGGCCTACCGCCCGCGGCCGGCCGACCATGCGCTGTCGGAAGACATCTTCCGCCGCTACCTCGAGGCGCTGGACGGCAACAAGCAGTTCTTCACCGCTGCCGACATCGCCCGCTTCCAGCCCTACCGCGACACCATGGCCGACGCCGTGCGCCAGGGCGACCCGGCCGCCGCATTCGCGATGTTCGGCGTCTACCGCCAGCGCGTGGACCAGCGCGTGGACTACGCCCGCAAGCTGCTGAAGAAGGATTTCGACTTCACCGGCAACGAGCGCTGGGAGTACGACCGCGAGGAGGCGCCGTGGGCCGCCGACGCCGCCGCGCTCGACGCGCTGTGGCGCAAGTCGGTGATGAACGACTGGCTGCGGCTCAAGCTCGCCGGCAAGGCCCCGGACGAGATCCGCAAGACCCTGGACAAGCGCTACCAGCAGGTCGCCCGCTCGGTGTCCGAGCTCAAGGGCGAGGACGTGTTCGCGCTGTTCCTCAACGCCTACACCGCGTCGGTCGACCCGCACACCGACTACCTCGACCCGCGCAGCGCCGAGAACTTCAACCAGCAGATGTCGCTGTCGCTGGAAGGCATCGGCGCGCAGCTGCAGCGCCAGGACGACATCGTCGTCATCCGCGAGATCATCCCCGGCGGCCCGGCCTCGATGGACGGCACGCTGAAGGCGGGCGACCGCATCGTCGGCGTCGGCCAGGGCAAGACCGGTGCGATCGAGGACGTGATCGGCTGGCGCATCGACGACGTGGTCGCCAAGATCCGCGGCACCAAGGGCACCCAGGTCAAGCTGGAGTACATCCCGGCCGAGAACGGCATCGACGGCGAACACCGCACCGTGACCCTGACCCGCCAGCGCGTGCAGCTGGCCGAACAGGCGGCCAAGAGCAAGACCTACACCCTTCCCGCGCACGGCGGCATGCCCGAGCGGCTGGTCGGCGTGATCGAGCTGCCGACCTTCTACCAGGACTTCGAGGGCCGCCGCCGCAACGGCAACGACTACACCTCCGCGACCCGCGACGTCGCGCGCCTGCTGGCCGAGTTCCAGGCCAAGGGCGTGGACGGCGTGGTCCTGGACCTGCGCAACAACGGCGGCGGCTCGCTCGACGAAGCCGTGCAGCTCACCGGCCTGTTCATCGACCAGGGCCCGGTGGTGCAGCAGCGCGAGTCGGGCGGCCGCGTGCAGGTCTACAGCGACCGCACCCCGGGCGTGGCCTGGGACGGCCCGCTGGCGGTGCTGGTCAACCGCGGCTCGGCCTCCGCCTCGGAAATCTTCGCCGGCGCGATGCAGGACTACGGCCGCGCGCTGATCATCGGCGAGACCACCTTCGGCAAGGGCACGGTGCAGAACCTGCTCGACCTGGACCGCTGGCCGGCGGCCGGCGAAGGCCCGCGCTACGGCCAGGTCAAGCTGACCATCGCCCAGTTCTTCCGCGCCGACGGCGGCAGCACCCAGAACAAGGGCGTGGTGCCCGACATCGCCTACCCGGTCAGCGTGGACGCCAACGAGTTCGGCGAGAGCACCTACGACAACGCGCTGCCGTGGACCCGGATCTCGGCGGTGCCGCACGCGCGCTACGGCAACTTCGCGCCGATGCTGCCGCGGCTGCAGCAGATGCATGCCGGCCGCATCGCCGACGACCTCGAGTTCCAGTGGTGGAGCGAGGACGTGGCCCACTACCGCGCCGAGGCCGCCAAGAAGTACCTGTCGCTCAACGAGGCCGAGCGCCGCGCCGAGCGCGACCGCCAGGAAACGCAGCGCAAGGAACGCCAGGCGATCCGCAAGGCCAAGGGCCTGGACCTGGACCCGCTGGCCGAGGAAACCGACGACGGCCTGACCGCCAACGAACGCGACGTCGTCCGCGACGCCGCGCGCGAGAAGGCCGCCGAGAAGCGTCCGGACCCGCTGCAGCGCGAGGCGGCGGCGATCCTGGCCAATGCGATCGACCTGCTCGAGCAGGACCGCCCGCTGTCGGCGCAGGTGCTGCCGGGCACGCAGTCGGCGGTGCGCTGGGCGGACTGAGCGCTCGGGCCACGCCCATCGTCCACGCATCGGCGGCCCCAGGCCGCCGATGTCGTTCCAGGGCCCGCCGTGGCGGCGCCGCTCAGTCCGGGATCGCCAGCGACAGCGTCTCCTTGACCTCTTCCATCACGATGTAGCTCTTGGACTCGCGCACGTGCGGCAGGGTCAGCAGGCTGCTGCCGAGCAGCTTCCGGTACGACGCCATCTCCGAGATGCGGGCCTTGATCAGGTAGTCGAAGTCGCCCGACATCAGGTGGCACTCGAGCACGTTGGGCAGCTTCAGCGCCGCGCGCCGGAACTCCTCGAAGATGTCGCCGGACTTGTACGCCAGGCTGATTTCGACGAACACCAGCAGCCCGGCCTTCAGCGCCTGCGGATTGAGCCGCGCGTAGTAGCCCTCGATCACGCCGTCGCGCTCCAGCCGGCGCACGCGTTCGGTGCAGGGCGTGGTGGACAGCCCCACGCGCTCGCCGAGTTCGGTGAAGGAGATGCGGCCTTCCTGCTGGAGGATGCGCAGGATGTGGCGGTCGATCCGGTCCAGGTCGCGGGCGGCGCGCTCCTGGCGCGCACGGGTGGGGCGGTCGGCCAAGGAAACCTCCACGGGGAGCCCGGTTGTTAAGGCGAATCCACCTTAACACGCTGATAAAACGGAAAAAACAACCGGATATTCGTCCATATACTGCGCGCCTTGCCGGCGGCTTCCCCATTCATCCAGTGGAAGCGCCTGAATCGAGGATCGGGCGATGCAGAGGGTTCTGGTACTGGGCAGTGGCGTGATCGGCGTGACCAGCGCGTGGTACCTGGCGCAGGCCGGTTTCGACGTGACCGTGGTGGATCGGGAGCCGGGGCCGGCCCGTTCGACCAGCTATGCCAACGCCGGGCAGATCTCGCCGGGCTACGCCTCGCCGTGGGCTGCCCCGGGCGTGCCGCTGAAGGCGATCAAGTGGCTGTTCCAGGAGCACGCGCCGCTGGCGATCCGGCCCACGCTCGACCCGGACCAGTACCTGTGGCTGGCGCAGATGCTGCGCAACTGCACGGCCGGCCGCTACGCGGTGAACAAGGAGCGCATGGTCCGCCTGGCCGAATACAGCCGCGACTGCCTGGACGAGCTGCGCGCGGAAACCGGCCTGACCTACGAAGGCCGGCGCCTCGGCACGACCCAGCTGTTCCGCACCCAGGCCCAGCTCGATGCCGCCGCGCGCGACATCGCCGTGCTGCGCGAGGCCGGCGTGCCGTACGAAGTGCTGGACCGCGCCGGCGTGGCCCGGGTCGAGCCCGCGCTGGCCGCCGCCGCCGACAAGCTGGTCGGCGGCCTGCGCCTGCCGGGCGACCAGACCGGCGACTGCCAGCTGTTCTGCGAACGCCTGGCCGCGCTGGCGAAGATGCGCGGGGTGGAGTTCCGCTACGGCGCGAACATCGAGGCGATCGAATCCGATGGCGGGCGCGTCACCGGCGTGCGCATCGATGGAAAGCTGGAGACCGCCGACCGCTACGTGCTGGCACTGGGCAGCTGGTCGCCGCAGCTGCTCAAGCCGCTGGGCATCCGCCTGCCGGTATATCCGCTCAAGGGCTACTCGCTGACCATCCCGATCACCGACGCGTCGATGGCGCCGGCGTCGACCGTGCTGGACGAGACCTACAAGATCGCCATCACCCGCTTCGACCGCCGCATCCGCGTCGGGGGCATGGCCGAGGTGTCCGGCTTCGACCTGTCGCTGGATCCGCGCCGCCGCGCCACCCTGGAGAAGGTCGTCGGCGACCTGTACCCGAAGGGCGGCGACCTGGCGCGAGCCGAGTTCTGGACCGGCCTGCGTCCGGCCACGCCGGACGGCACGCCGGTGGTCGGCGCCACGCCGCTGGGCAACCTGTTCCTCAACACCGGCCACGGCACGCTGGGCTGGACGATGGCCTGCGGCTCGGGCCGCTACCTGGCCGACGTCATCGCCCACCGGCCGACCCGGATCCGCAGCGAGGGCCTGGACATCTCCCGCTACGGACGCGCTGCGGCGACGCCGGCGATGGATGGCGAGGCGATTCCGGCGACAATCGGCGGGTGATTCCCGCTCCGGCGCGCCGACCCTCCGCGGGTCGACACGCCGGGGCGCCACGCCGCGGTCCCGGTACGCCGGCATCCACGGCTCCGACCCCGCTCCAGAGACCGGCCGACTCCACGATGCGTCCCGCCCGCGCCCTCATCGACCTCGAGGCCCTGCGCCACAACTACCGGATGGCGCGCAGGCTCGGTGGTGGCCGTGCGCTGGCCGTGGTCAAGGCCGATGCCTACGGCCACGGCGCGGCGCGTTGCGCGCTCGCGCTGCAGGACGAGGCGGACGGCTTCGCGGTGGCCTGCATCGAGGAGGCGTTCGCGTTGCGCGAGGCCGGCATCCGCGCGCCGATCCTGCTGCTTGAGGGCTTCTTCGATGCCGACGAACTGCCGCTGATCGTGCAGCACGACCTGTGGACCGTGGTCCACGCGCCGTGGCAGGTCGACGCCCTGGAGCGTACGCCGCTGCGGAAGCCGGTCGAGGTCTGGCTGAAGCTGGACTCGGGCATGCACCGCGTCGGCCTGGGCGCGGCGGACTACCGCGACGCATGGCAGCGCCTGCGCGCGCTGCCGCACGTGGGCGGCATCGTGAAGATGAGCCACTTCGCGCGCGCCGACGAACCCGAGTGCGTGCGCACCGACGAACAGCTGGCCACCTTCCACGATGCCACCGCCGGCCTGCCGGGCGAATCGAGCCTGTGCAACTCGCCGGCGCTGCTCGGCTGGCCACGGGCGCGCGCGGAGTGGGCCCGGCCCGGGCTGATGCTGTACGGCGTCTCGCCCTTCCCGCAGGCGAACGCCATCGCCGCGGAGCTGCGCCCGGTGATGACCCTGGAATCGAAGCTGATCGCGGTGCGCGACCTGCCCGCCGGGGAGCCGGTCGGCTATGGCGCGCGCTTCGTCACCGAACGGCCGACGCGCATCGGTGTCGTCGCGATGGGCTACGCCGACGGCTACCCGCAGTTCGCGGTGAACGGCACGCCGGTGGCGATCGACGGCCGCCCCGGCCGCCTGGTCGGCCGCGTCTCGATGGACATGCTCACCGTCGACCTCACCGGCCATGCGCAGGCCGGCGTCGGCAGCCGCGTGGAGCTGTGGGGCAACCAGGTGCCGGCGGCGCAGGTCGTCGCCCACAGCCAGACCAGCGCCTACCGCCTGCTGTGCGCGGTGAAGCGGGTGCCGCTGCAGTACACGGGCTGAGCGCCGGCTCCGCGGGCGCGGATGCGGCAGCCCTGACGGTCGGGCAAGATGGCCCGGCCGGGATCGCCCCGGCTGGGGAACGCCATGAATGCGATCGGGTGGAAGGCGCGACGGGTGGTGGCGGCACTGCTGTGCGCGCTGGCTTCCGCGGCGGCGGCGCAGGAGGCCAGCCTCGGGCCGTTCTGGGATGCGCGGGAGGCGGACGTGGCCGGCGACCCGGCGGCCGCGCCGGTGCGGATCGGGATCTGGGACAGCGGCGTGGACCTGGCCCTGTTTCCGGCGCAGGTGGCGCTGGACGCGCAGGGTGCGCCGCTGGTGCGCGGCTACGACGCGTTCAAGCGGCGCCAGGACACGCCGATGGCGGTGCTGCCCGACGAAATGAGATCGCGGCAGGACGAACTGAACGGGATACTGCGGGCGCTGGACGACCGCGACGGTGGCGTCGACAGCGCGGCGGCGCGCGAGATCTCGGCCCGGATGAAGGCGCAGACGCCGGCCGAGGCGGACGCGTTCGACGACGTCACCGGCCGCTGGAGCGGCTACGTGCACGGCACCGCGATCGCCGACATCGCCCTGCGCGGCCTTCCCGGCGCGCAGATCGTGGTCGCCCGCCAGCAGTGGTGGCACGGCCGCCCGCCGGTGCCGTGCTGGACGCGCGAACTGGCCGACCGCGAGGCCGCGTCGATCGGCGACCTGCTCGACTTCCTGGTGGCCAACGGCGCACGCGTCATCAACATGTCATGGGGGCGCGCCGAGCGCGCCTACCTCGGCAACCTGAAGGCCTGCGCGCCGCAGATGCCCGAAGCCGAGCGCACGGCGCTGGCGCGCTACACGGTCGAACGCATCCGCTCGGTCCTGCAGGACGGCATGCGCAACGCGCCCCAGGTGCTGTTCGTCGGCGCCGCCGGAAACGCCGGGGCCAGCCTGCAGGACGAGAACCCGGCCACCCGCTTCAGCCTGCCCAACTTCCTCATGGTCGGCGCGGTCGACCGCACCGGCGCGGCGACCGACTGGACCAACACCGGTGCCGAAATCAGCCTGTTCGCCAACGGCGACAGGGTGCCCGCCCGCCTGCCCGGCGGCAGCGTCTCGTTTCCCTCGGGCACGTCGATGGCCGCACCGCTGGTGGCCAACACCGCGGCGAAGATGCTGGCCGTGGCGCCGGGCCTTGGCGGCGCGCGCCTGCGCGAACTGCTCGAGACCAGCGCCACACCCAACGCCACCGGCCAGCGCCTGCTGAATCCCCGTGCCGCGGTCGACGCGGCCCGTGCCGAAGCGGCGGCCGGGCGCGCGGGCGCGGCCATGTGAGTTCGCCTCCAAACCCCGGCATGCGATCCGCCGGTCCGCCATGCAGAACCGACAGGGGAAGTCCATGACCGATCCGTACAACTCATCCTTCGCCCCCCGCCCGCCGTCGCTGTCGCTGGCCGACGCGATGGTGACCACGGCGCCGGAGCTTGCCGGCTACCGCATCGTGCGCAACATCGGCCTGGTCCGGGGCATCACCGTGCGCTCGCGCTCGATCGTGGGCAACTTCCTCGGCGGGCTGCAGACGCTGTTCGGCGGCAACATCACGATCTACACCGAACTGTGCGAGCAGGCGCGACAGGAAACCTATGGCGACATGCTGCAGCACGCCCGGCAGCTGGGCGCCAACGCGATCGTCGCGGTCAGGTACGACGCCACCGAGCTGATGGCGGGCCTCACCGAGGTGCTGTGCTATGGAACCGCCGTGGTGGTCGAACCGCGCGATTCCTGAGCGCCGCCTGCCGCGCTCAGCGCGAAGACCGCTGCACCCGCACCATGCGGTCCATGAGGTGCTCGAGGGTGCCGCCCAGGTCGCCCCCGCAACGGCCCATGTGCACCGGCGAGGTCTGGATGATCGCGCTGCGTTTCGCGGTCAGCCAGTGGAAGCGCGCGCGCGGCGGCAGCAGGCCGATCGGTGCGGCGGCCTCGCCGCCCCGGCAGATCGCGGCGATGGCTTCGAGGTGGCGCCGCACCTGGGCCAGGTCGATGTCGGGGGCGAGCGCGCGCAAACGCGCCTCGTCGACCTCGATCCGGGCTTCGAGGAACTTCGCCCGTTCGCAGGAAAGGATCACCCCGACGTTGACGAACTCCTCGCGCTCCACGCGCGGCACCACGCGGACCACCGCGTAGTCGTAGGTGTCATGCGCGTGCACGGATCGCCTCCTGGACGAAACCGTCGCGCTGCGCCAGGCGCCGGCACAGGTAGTCGACGTAGGCGGCGCGCTGGGTGGCCGGATCGGCGAACGCATCCGGCCCCTGCAGCCAGTCGTCGGGCACCTGGGCGACGACCCGGGCGACCACCTCGGGCGCCAGCCGGCGGGCCATGTCGTCGTCGACGTCGGCGATGCGGTCGGCCCAGCGCAGCAGCACGTGGTCGCGGACCAGCGCGAACGGCTTGCCGGCCTGCGCGGTATCGCCGTCCCAGCCATGGTGGAAGTACAGCGAGGCACCGTGGTCGATCAGGTACAGCCGGCCGTGCCAGACCAGCATGTTCGGGTTGCGGGCGGTGCGGTCGACATTGCTGGTGAACGCATCGAACCAGACGATGCGCGAGGCGAGGCCGGGGTCGGGCTGCTCGGCCACCGGGTCGAAGTTCATCGCGCCGGGCAGGTAGTCCATGCCGAAGTTGAGTCCCGCGCTGGCCTTGATCAGGTCCTGGATCTCCGGGTCGCCCTCGGTGCGGGCGAGCTCGGCGTCGAGGTCCATCAGCACGATCTCCGGCATCGGCAGGCCGAGGGCGTGCGCGAGGCCACCGGCGATCGCCTCGGCGACCAGCGCCTTCGGGCCCTGGCCCGCGCCGCGGAACTTCAGCACGTACAGGCCCTGGTCGTCCGCTTCGACCACCGCGGGCATCGAGCCGCCCTCGCGCAGCGGGGTCACGTAGCGGGTGGCGGCGAGGCGGCGCAGGGACATGCGCCAAGGATACCGTCCTGCACTACCATGCCGCGAACGCACGGACGGGACGGAAGCATGCGCGGGATCGTGATCGCGATGGCGGTGCTGGCCGGCCCGGCGCAAGCCTTTGACGATGAGCGGACGCCGCCGGCCGCGGGCTGCCTGGATGCGCGGCGGATGGTCGAGATGCGCCAGCCCGCGCCGGGTGCGCTGGCGGTCATGGACGCGGCTGGCCAGCGCTTCCGCATCGACCTGGGCGTGGACTGCCCGGAAGCCGGCGATGCCGGCGCGCAGCTGCTGGCGCGCGATGGCTGGGTCTGCGGCCATGGCCAGGAGTATGTCCGGGCGGGGGCGACGCTGTGTCCGGTCGCAGGCCTGGTGGCCGTCGACGCGCGCGAGTACGCGACGCTGTCGCGCGCGGCCGACCAGCGCGACGAAGAGATCAGGACGCTCGCGCCGGTGGAGGTGCGCGAGGCGCGCCGGCGCGGCTTCGCCGGCTCGGCGAACTACTGCTTCAATCCGCGCTACCTGCGGGCCTGGGCCGAGGATCCGCAGGGCCTGCTGGTGGAGCTGTCGCCGCGCCGCTCCGGCGGCCATCGCTTCTACCGGGTCGAGCTGGCGAACAGCTGCCCGGACCTGGATTCGGCGCCGGCGATCGTGTTCCGTTCGGGCTTCGGCATCGGCGTGATCTGCGGCAACCCCGGCGACCAGATCGTATCGGTCGACGGCAGCGGGGCAGGCGGTCCGGTCGCCGGCAGCGGCGCGGGATTCCGCTGCGCGGTCGCGGCGGTGTATCCGCACGAACCCGAAGGAGCATCCGCGCGCTGAGCGGAGGAGGAGGCGTCATGCCCGGGAAAATGGGGTCCGCGCCGGACCCGCAGGCCTACCTGGCCACGCTCGGCGGCTGGCAGGCCGGCTGCGTGCGGGCCCTGCGCCAGGCGGTACTGGACGCGGCCACGCTCGAGGAGCGGATCCGGTGGGGCCACCTGGTGTACGCGGCGAATGGACCGGTGTGCCTGATCCGCGCCGAGCCGGCGCGGGTGCTGTTCGGCTTCTGGCGCGGGCAGCGCCTGCGTGCGATCGAGCCCCGGCTGAAGCCCGGTGGAAAATACGAGATGGCGACGCTGGAGCTGGGGGCGGGCGATGCGATCGCCGCGACGGTGGGGCGCGCGCTGGTCACCGAGGCGGTGGCGTTGAACGCATCGCTGGGCGACCCCACCGACCTGAAGGCCGCCAGGGCGGCTGGACCGCCGCGCACGCGCTGAGCGGACACGACGCAGGCGAGGCGCCGCATCCGGAACGCCGGCAACCCAGCATCCCACCGGCGGCCTTGAGCCGACCGTGCGCCGGGAGTGAAATGACGCTCCTGTCTCCTTCCCCCGGACATCTCCATGGAATACCGCTATCTCGGCCGTTCCGGCTTCCGCGTCCCCGTCCTGAGCTTCGGCACCGGCACCTTCGGCGGCAGCGGCGCGCTGTTCAGCGCCTGGGGCAGCACCGACGTGGCCCAGGCGCGGCGGCTGGTCGACATCTGCCTGGAGGCCGGGCTCAACATGTTCGACAGCGCCGACGTGTACTCGAGGGGCGCGGCCGAGGAAATCCTCGGAGAAGCGATCAAGGGCCGCCCGCGCGATTCGCTGCTCATCTCGACCAAGGCCACGTTCCGCTTCGGCGACGGCGAGAACCAGGTCGGTTCCTCCCGCTACCACCTGATCAACGCGGTCGATGCCGCCTTGAAGCGCCTGGGCACCGACTACATCGACCTGTTCCAGCTGCACGGCTTCGACGCGCGCCCGCCGGTGGAAGAAGTGCTGTCCACGCTCGACAACCTGGTCCGCGCCGGCAAGATCCGCTACCTGGGCGTGTCCAATTTCTCCGGCTGGCACCTGATGAAGTCGCTGGCCACCGCCGACCGCTACGGCTGGCCCCGCTACGTCGCCCACCAGGCCTACTACTCGCTGCTCGGCCGCGACTACGAGTGGGAGCTGATGCCGCTGGCCGAGGACCAGGGCGTGGGTGCGGTGGTATGGAGCCCGCTGGGCTGGGGCCGCCTCACCGGCAAGATCCGGCGCGGCCAGCCGCTGCCCGAGTCCAGCCGCCTGCAGTCGCAGACCGCGGTCGATTCCGGTCCGCCGGTGGATTTCGAACACGTGTACAACGTCGTCGACGCACTGGACGACGTGGCCGCCGAAACCGGCCGCTCGGTGCCGCAGGTGGCACTGAACTGGCTGCTGCAACGCCCGACCGTGTCGACCGTGGTGATCGGTGCGCGCAACGAGGAGCAGCTGCGGCAGAACCTCGGCGCGGTCGGCTGGAACCTCAGCGCGGACCAGGTGGCCAAGCTCGACGCCGCCAGCGCCGTGACCAGGCCGTATCCGTACTGGCACCAGGCCGGGTTCAAGTACCGCAATCCGACGCCGGTCTGATGCATCGAGGCGATGCGGCCGCGGGCCTGGAGGCACGCGGCCACGGAAAGACCCGTGTGCGTCGCTGGCGGCAGGTCAGTCGCCGTGCGCGACGGGACGGGGCTCGGCCTCGAAGCGCCCCGGGCGTAGTCGCGCTCGCCGGCGACGCGCCCGACTTCGGCCTCGTCGATCCCGGGCGCACCGTAGACCGCATAGGCCACGCTGCCGTCCGTGCGCACGCCGCGCTGGTGCAGTCGGTAGCGCGGCTGCCCGCCGCCGCTGTCGGCCGGGTAGTGCATGGGCGGTTCGCCGTCGTCCATGTCCAGTTCGCTGTTGTCGACGACGCCGCCGACGAAGAGGGCACGCATGGGTCACCTCGCACCTGGATGCCGAGGGTCAGGCTGCGCGCGACCGCGTGCAGCCCCGGTCAATACCTCGTGCAGCCGGAGTGAGGCCGGCCGCCCGCTGCACTGACCGTGCGCTCCCCGCCGCTCAAGCGCCGACAGGCCTGCCGCGTGCGTCGACGACGAAACGCGCGCGTCGCGTACCGTGGTAGAACGACGCGCGCCACGTGCCGGCGTCCTCGCCGGTGCCACGTTCGCACAGCACCCGGACCTTGCCGTCGTCCATCAGTTGCCGGAAGGCGGCGACCTCCAGGCCCAGCGCCTGCGCGACCATCGCGCCGTCGATCTCGAGCCGGGGGTGTGGCATGTCCATCTTCTGCCAATGGGGACGCGGGAAGGGTCGCGCAAGGGATGGGCCATCGCCTTGACCTGGGTCAGGCCGACGCTGCGGCCGCGCGCGGACGCCGGGTGAACGCAGCGCGACCCGGAGCAACCGCTGGCGGGGAATGGCGGCCACCCCGTCGCGGCGATGGCGGATAATGGCCCGCCCACTGCCGCGTGCCTGCGCTTGAGCCCCGACGACGATCCCCTGAAGGCCCTGATGCTGCCGTTCGACGGCGGCGCGCTGCCATGGCCGGCGCAGGGAAGCATCGCGTTCCTGCGCGCCCGCGACGGCTGGCCGTTGCGCCAGCGGCCCATCGGGCATCTCCGTTGCGAACAGGGATTCCGGCCGCTGGCCGATGGCCTGCGCCAGGCCGGGCTCGACGTGCAGCCGGACCTGGAAGACGCCGCGGGCGCCGCGCTGGTGCTGGTCCTGCCGCCCCGCCAGCGCGACGAGGCGCGGGCGCTGCTCGCACGCGCGGTCGGGATGGCCGCGCCGGGCGCGCGCGTGGTCGCCGCGGTGGCCAACGATGAAGGCGCCCGCTCGCGGGAGAAGGACCTGCAGCAGCTGGCCGGGCTCGGCGGCACGCTCACCAAGTTCCATTGCCGCGTGTTCTGGACTGCGCCGCTGTCCGGCGCGCACGACGCGGCCCTGCTGGCGCGCTGGCGGCAGGCCGATGCGCCGCGCCCGATCCTGGGCGGGCGTTTCCACAGCCGGCCCGGCGTGTTCGCCTGGGACCGGATCGATCCGGCCTCGGCGTTGCTGGCCGCGCACCTGCCCGCCGACCTGGCCGGCCGTGGCGCCGACCTCGGTGCCGGCTGGGGATACCTCGCGTCCGAAGTGCTGGGGCGTTGCCCGCGCGTGGCCTCGCTCGACCTGTACGAGGCGGAGGCGCGCGCGGTCGAACTGGCCCGCCTGAACCTGGATCCGCACGCCGCGCGCGTGGCGCTGGGGTTCCACTGGCACGACGTCACCACCGGCCTGCCGGCCGGCGGCTACGACTTCATCGTCAGCAACCCGCCGTTCCATGGGCACGACCGCGGCGACCGCCCCGAACTGGGCCAGCGCTTCATCGAGGTCGCCGCGCAGTCGCTGCGCCCCGGTGGCCGCCTGCTGCTGGTGGCCAACCGCCACCTGCCGTACGAGGCGACGGTGGCGCAGGCATTCGCCACGCACCGCGTGCTCGCCGAAGGCGGCGGCTTCAAGGTGATCGAGGCGGTGAAGGCCCAGGCGGTGGACGGGCAGGCCGCGGATGGCCGTGCGGTGAAGGACCGGCGGATGAAGGAGAGGCGCCGATGAGCAGGAAATCGATGCAACTGGTCAAGCACCTGGCCAACCTGGGCTACGGCAGCCGCAAGGAGGTCGCGTGGATGTTCCGCGAGGGCCGCGTCACCGATGCCGATGGCGAGGTGCTGTACGCCGACGACCCGCTCGACCACGACAACGTCCGCGTCGATGGCGAGCCGCTGGACCCGCCGCCGGGCCTGGTGCTGATGCTGCACAAGCCGGCCGGCCATACCTGTTCGACCAAGGACAAGGGTCGGATCGTCTACGACCTGCTGCCGTCGCGCTTCCGCGAACGCGATCCGGTGCTGTCCACCGTCGGGCGCCTGGACCGCGAGACCACCGGCCTGCTGCTGATGACCGACGACGGCGGCCTGCTGCACCGGATCGTGTCGCCGAAATCGAAGCTGGCCAAGGTCTACGAGGCCACGCTGGCGCAGGACCTGCGCGGCGACGAGGCCGCGCTGTTCGCCAGCGGCACGCTGATGCTCGAGTCGGAAACCACGCCGCTGCTGCCGGCCCGGCTGGAGGTGCTCGGCCCGCGCCGCGCGCGCCTGACCCTGCACGAAGGCCGCTACCACCAGGTGCGGCGGATGTTCGCCGCCACCGGCAACCACGTCGAAGCGCTGCACCGGCCGCAGGTCGGCGGGCTTGCGCTGGACGGGTTGCCGGAGGGGCAATGGCGCGCGCTCGGCGCGGCCGACCTCGATTCCCTGTTCAAGCTGGAGACCGCGTGAGCCCCTTGCCCCCCGCCGCCCCGCTGCCGTTCGTGCCCGATGCGGTGATCTTCGACATGGACGGCCTGATGCTCGACAGCGAGCGCGCGATCAACGCCTGCATGGCCCAGGCCGCGCGCGACCTCGGCCACGCGCTGCCCGATGCGCTGTGGCTGAAGATGATCGGCGGCGGCGACGGCCTGTGCCGGCGGCTGGTGTCCGAGCAGATCGGCGAAGCGGCGGCGGACGTGCTGCTCGAGCGTTCCGAACTGCTTTACGACGCCGTCGCCGATGCCGGCATCGACCACCGCCCCGGTATCGTGGAGCTGCTCGAATGGCTGGTCGCGCGCGGCATCCCGCGCGCGGTGGCGACCTCCACCCGGCGCCCGCTGGCGATGCGCAAGCTCCAGGCGGCCGGGTTGCTGGGCTATTTCGACGCGGTCTGCACCAGCAGCGACGTGCCGCGACCCAAGCCGGCCCCGGATGTCTACCTGCTGGCGGCCTCGACCCTCGGCGTAGGCCCGGCGCGCTGCCTGGTGCTGGAGGACTCGCCGACCGGCGTGCGCGCGGCGCTGGCCGCGGGCATGACCCCGGTCCAGGTGCCCGACCTGCTGGAGCCCGACGAAGCGGTGCGTGCGCTGGCCCATCGCATCGTCCCGTCGCTGGGCGAGGCGCAGCGGCTGCTCGAGGCGCGCGTCGCGGCCGGCTGAGCAGCGCCGCCCGGTACGCGGCGGTGGACATATCGTCCCACCCGCCGCCGCCGGAGCCTCGGCGCGCGGCGTCCCACCTACAATCGGCGCGTGCTCCGTTCCCGCGCCCTCGATCGCCGCATGACCCGGCTCGCGCTGCTGGCCGTGCTGCTGCTCGCGCTCGCGCCAGCGGTCAGCCGCGTGCTGGCCGGCGCCACCCCGGGCGTGGTGGCCGGCTGGTCGGAACTGTGCACGACCATGGGCCTGAAGTCGCTTCCCAGCGACGCACGCCCGTCCGGCGACGCGGCCGCGTCGTCGCCGGCCAAGCCCTCGAGCGAAGCCGATTGCGCCTATTGCCCGCTGGCCGCGTCGTTGCCGCTGTTGCTGCTGGCGTGCGTCCTGCTGCCGCCCGCGTTGCGGCGGGATATTCCGCTCCCCGCCGTGGCGCCGCGCGCGCGCGCGCGCGAACGCCTGCGCGGCCTAGGCAGCCGCGGTCCACCGGTCCTGCTCTGAACCACACCGTCACCACCTGATCCGCGTGGCCCCGGTGCCGCGCCCGTGTGCTTTGGAGTTCCCATGCCGATTGCTCTTCGAGTGGCGCCGCGTGCGTCATGTCCGCTGCTGGCCCTGTCCGCAGCGCTGTATTCAACGATCCTCGTCTCCTCCGCGGCGCGCGCCGCCGAAGTCGTCGACGATGGGCCGGTTCCAACAACCCTGGACGCGATCGAGGTGAAGGCCCGCCAGACGCCGCTGGATGCATCTGCCGGCAGCACCTCGCACCTGGCCCTGGACGTGGGCGACCTGCCGGCGTCGGTCACGGTGATCGATCGCCAGGCCATGGACGTCCGCGGGGTGCGCACGACCCAGGACGCGCTCGCCGGCATTCCCGGCGTGACCGTTGCCGCGCCGCCGGGCAATGGCAATGCAGTGACCTGGCGCGGGTTTTCCGGCAGCCAGGTCAGCCAGCTGTTCAACGGCATCGATGTGCAGTACGCGACGATCGCCGCACGCCCGGTCGATGCGTGGCAGTACACGCGGGTGGAGGCGATCGGCGGACCGTCGAGCTTCCTGTACGGCGCCGGCGCGGTGGGCGGCGCGATCAACTACGTCACGCGACTGGCCGACCTGCAGGGCGACACTTCGCGCGGGCAGGTGTCGATCGGATCCCACGACGACTACACCGTGGCCTTCGGCGGCAACCTGCGCCTCGGCACAAGGCGCGTTCCGCAGGCGCTGGCGCTGGACGCCAGCTGGCGCGATGCCGGCAGCTGGATCGACCGGCAGCAGCGCGAGGCGCTGGCCATCGCGGGTTCGTGGCGGGTCGAGGTCGCGCCAGGCCTGCAGCACACGCTGGCGCTTGAGTACCAGGACGAAGACAACCATCGCCCGTACTGGGGCACGCCCGCGCGGCAACGGGCGGGCGGTCGCCTGTCGGTGCCGGAGCCGGCGGTGGGGCGCAACTACAACGTCGGCGACGGCTACTACGGACAGGACGTGCGGTGGGCGCGCTCGCTGCTGGAATGGGCTCCGGGCGAGGGCGAGACCCTGCGCAACACCGCCTACCACTACGACGCGCTGCGCGACTACCGCAACGTGGAAAGCTACCGGCTCACGCCCGGTAACGATGCGGTGGTGCGTTCGGGTGCGCTGCTGCAGCGCCATGACCAGCAGGTCTGGGGCGACCGCGTCGACTGGACCCGCACCGCAACGCTCGCGGGCCTGCCCACGCAATGGGCGATCGGCGCCGACGCCAGCTACAACCGGCAAACGCGCTTCCCGCTGTCGCTGCCCGGCACCGTCGACACGGTGCCGTTGGACGCGGTCGCCCCGGGCCGCTTCCTCGACGTGCCGGGCATGTCGCTTACGTACGCGGCCGACAGGACCAACCGCGTGCACACACTGGCCGCGTACGTGGAGAACCTGACCTCGCTGACGCCCTCGCTGTCGCTGCTCACCGGCCTGCGCCACGACCGCATCGACCTGGACGTGACCAACCACCGTACCGCCACCCCCGCGAACCCGTCGCGCTTCGCACGGCGGTACCGGCCGACCAGCGGACGCGTGGCATTCGACTGGGCCCTCTCCGGGCAGCAGCGCGTCTACGCGCAGTACAGCACCGCCGCCGACCCGCCCGCCGGCGTGCTGAGCACCGCCAGCCTGGCCACGGTCCGCGACTTCGATCTCAGCACCGGGCGCCAGGTGGAGGTCGGGGCCCGGTTCCAGTCACGCGACGGGCGCGCCTACGGCACCGTTGCCGGTTACCGCATCGTGCGCCGCAACCTCGCCACCAGCGATCCGGCCAACCCCGGGCAGACCCTGCCGGTCGGGCAGCAGTCCTCGCGCGGCGTGGAGGTGGCGTTCGGCTGGAAGCCCGGCGATGCGCTGTCGATCGACGGCAACCTCGCCTGGGTCGACGCGCGGCTGGATGCGTTCACCGAGACCGTGGGCGGCGTGGCGGTGTCGCGTGCCGGCAACACGCCGGCCAACACGCCGGCGCGGGTCGGCACCCTGTGGGCCGACTATGCCTTCGACGACCACTGGTCGGCAGGCGTGGACCTGCGCGCGGTGTCATCGCGCTACGTCGATGCGGCCAACACCCTGTCCACCGCGGGGTACGCGACCTGGGGCGCGCACGTGCGCTGGAAGGCCGGCCCGAAGGGCGAACTGGTCCTGCGCGGCCGCAACCTCGGCGACCGCACCTGGGTGGCGTACGCGCTCAACGCGAACATGGTCTACCTCGGCGACCCGCGCAGCTGGGAGCTGCTGCTGCGGCGTTCGTTCTAGGCACGCCTGCATCGGTCGACCTCCGGCATGGCGGCCGCCGCATGTCCGCCTTGCCCGGCCACGCCGCCCGGCGAGCACGGCAACCGCCAGCCGCATGACCGGCCTGCGGGACGCCGACGGCCGGCCCCGGCGCCCGGGCGCATTGCACGGGCGCAGGCGGGACGCGCGATCATGGATGCACGACATGGCCGACGCGCACCACCGCGCCCATCACCTTCGAGGGAACACGCATGTCCAGATCGACCCCCTGGTCCGCCTTCGCGCTCATCGCCGTGCTCACGGCCTGCGGCAACGACGACGCGGCGACCGCGAAGCACCCCGCGCCGACGCCCGCCGTGGCCCCGGCGCCGAACGTGGAGGCGTGGGCGCTGCCGGCGGGCGAAGGCGCCGCGCAGCCCGACCTGGCGCTCGCCCCGGACGGGCGCCTGCTGCTGAGCTGGATCGAGCCGGTCGCCGATGGCCACCGGCTGCAGCTGGCCTCGGCCAAGCCCGCCGCCGCCACCGCGTGGAGTTCCGTGCACACCGTGGCGTCGGGCGCCGGCTGGTTCGTCAACTGGGCCGATACGCCTCGCGTGCATGCCTTGCCGGACGGCTCGCTGTGGGCGCACTGGCTGCGCAGCACCGGGCCTTCGCGGATGGACTACGGGATCGCCCTGGTCCGCTCCGTCGATGGCGGCGCGCACTGGTCGGCGCCGTTGCAAGTGCATCCGGCAGGTACCCGCGGCGACCACGGCTTCGTGACCTACTGGACCCAGGCCGACGACCGCGTGGGGATCGCCTGGCTCGACAGCCGGCAGAAGGCGGCTGCCGCGCACGCCACCGGCGCCGCGCACGACGGCCACCACGGTGGCGGCCCGGCGATGATGCTGCGCGCCGCCCTCCACGGGCCGGAAGGCACGCAGGAGGCGGAGTGGCCGCTCGACGCCTCGACCTGCGACTGCTGCACGACGTCGTCGGCGATGACCGACCGCGGCGTGGTGGTCGTGTACCGCGGGCGGGACGCGCAGGAGGTCCGCGATACCCGCATCGTCCGCCTCGAGGACGGCACCTGGACCGCGCCGCGCGACGTCCATGCCGATGGCTGGCGGTTCGCCGGCTGCCCGGTCAACGGCCCGGCGGTGGTGGCCGATGGCAGCGCGGTCTGGGTGGCGTGGTACACCGAGTCCGGGGGCGTCCCGGAACTGCGCGCGGCGCGCTCGGACGACGCAGGCGACCATTTCGGCAAACCGGTCGTCCTGGCGAAGGGGGCGCAGGTGCTCGGTCGCATCGCGCTCGCCCTGGGCGACGGACGCCTGCTCGCGGCCTGGCTGGAAGAGGACGGCCCGCCGGCTTCGCAACGGCTGGTGCTGGGTCGCTACGACGCCGACTGGGGGCAGGGGGAGCGGATCGAGGTCGCCCGCCTGTCCGCGCGTGGCCGCGCCAGTGGCCTGCCGCGGCTGCAGTGGAGCGGCGGTGCCGCATGGCTGGCATGGACCGACGTGCATGACGGCAAGCCCGTGCTGCGCGGGGCCACGGTGCGCTGAACACCCGCGGCGCGGGCCGATGCCCGGCGTCAGGCGTACTGCATCTTCCGGCTCATGCCGCCGTCGACCAGGAACTCCTGGCCGGTGACGAAGCCGGACAGTGTCGGCGCCAGCAGGTACACCGCGAGCGCGGCGACGTCCTCCGGCGTCCCGACCCGCCCGGCCGGGTGCTGCGCATGGTCGGCGCGCGAGAGCTTCGGCGTGCGCCGGCGCGCCGGCGCACGCCACGCGTCGGTGGCGATCCAGCCGGGACTGATCGCGTTGACCCGCACGCGCGGGCCTTCGCTGGCGGCCAGCGC
This sequence comes from Pseudoxanthomonas fibrivorans, assembly GCF_041464125.1. NCBI lineage: Bacteria > Pseudomonadati > Pseudomonadota > Gammaproteobacteria > Lysobacterales > Lysobacteraceae > Pseudoxanthomonas > Pseudoxanthomonas fibrivorans. The sequence continues at coordinate 93,784 of NZ_JBGNUG010000002.1, forward strand.
ATGGGTGAAGGCCAGCAGGCCGCCCTTGGCCGCGGCGTAGGCTTCGCCGTGCGGCTCGGACTGGTGCGCGCGGGTGGAGGCGATGTTGACGATCGCGCCGCCGCCTTCGGCCCGACGCAGGGCGGGCAGCGCGTGGCGGCTGCACAGGAAGGCCCCGTGCAGGCTAGACAGGCGCCGGTTCCATTCGGCGAACTCCAGCGCGTCCAGCGGCGGCACCTGCGGATCGGCGATGCCCGCGTTGTTGACCACCCCGTCGATCCGGCCGAAGCGGTCGAGCGCCGCGCCGACGAACGCGGCGACATCGCGCTCGCGCGCCACGTCGGCGCGGCGGAAGATGGCGCGACGCGACAACCCCCATTCGCGCAGGCACGCGCGGCCGGCGTCGGCATCGAGGTCGGCGAGGGCGACCTGGCCGCCGGCGCCGAGCACCGCCTGGGCGATGCCGCGACCGATGCCCTGGGCGCCGCCCGTGACCAGGACCACGCGGTCCTGCAGCGGCGCCGGATTCCATGCGGTGAGGGGAGGAACCAGCGACATGGCCGCGCTCCGCGGTGACGGGCGCCCAGTATCACGCGCGCCCGATGCACGGCGCGTGTGCGCGGTGCCTCAGTGGCGGGTGCTGTCGTCGAACAGCCGGCGCCAGCCGGCGTGGCCGAGCTGGCGCAAGGTGGCGTAGTTGCGCTCGACGATCGAGTCCGGCTCCGGATACGCGTCCACCGCGCGGCTGACGCTGTCCTCGCGCAGCAGGTGCAGGGTCGGCCAGGGCGCGCGGTTGCTGTAGTTCTCGATGTCGTCCGGGTCGCTGTCGGCGAACCGGTAGTCGGGGTGGAAGCTGGCCACCTGCAGCTCGCCATCCAGCTCCAGCGCCTCGACCAGCGCGTCGGCCTGGTCGAGGAAGTCGTTGTAGTCCAGGAAGTCCTGCAGCACGTAAGGGTGGACCAGCAGGGTGGTGTCCACCTGCTCGGCGGGCGTGTCGCGCAGCCGCAGCAGTTCCTCGCCCAGCTGTTCGAGCAGCTGCTCCGGCGTGGTCGCGTCGCTGAAGGCGAAGCGCACCTGCTGCTTGACGTACACCGCCTTGGCGAACGGGCACAGGTTCAGGCCGATCACCGCGCGCTCGAGCCAGCGCCGCATCGCGGCGATGGCTTCCTCCTCGCCGGGACCCTCTGGGGTGTCGAACGGGTTGCTGTCCATCATCGCTCTCCCGCGCTCAGTCGCGGAAATTCTCGAACTGCAGCGGGATGCTGAAATCGGCCTTGCGCAGCAGGGCGATCGCATCCTGCAGGTCGTCGCGCTTCTTGCCGTTCACGCGCAGCTTGTCGCCGTTGATCTGGCTGTCGACCTTGAGCTTGGCGTCCTTGAGCGAGCCCTGGATCTTCTTGGCGGTCTCGCGCTCGATGCCCTGCTTGACCGTGACCTTCTGCCGGGCGCCGGCCAGGTTGGTCTCCACCTCGCCGAATTCCAGGCAGCGGATGTCGATGCCGCGCGCGGTCAGGCGCTGCTTGAGGATGTCGACCATCTGCTTGAGCTGGAAATCGCTCGGCGCCGACTGCGAGATCACGTTCTCCTCGAGCACGAACTTCGCGTCCACGCCCTTGAAGTCGAAGCGGGTGGTCAGTTCGCGGCTGGCCTGGTCGACCGCGTTGGTCAGTTCGTGGGTATCGACTTCGGACACGATGTCGAAGGAAGGCATGGGGAGAACTCCTGCGGAATGCGCCCATTCTAGGCCATGCCCGGCCCGGCTTCAGTCCGGGCCCGGCCAGTTCGCGTGCAGGAAGCGGGCGACGCCGTAGCAGGCCGGCGCGTCGCGGTTGGAGAGGACGACCAGGGTTTCGCCGGTGCGCGGGTAGGTGCGCACGTCGGTGCAGATGCCGTCGGCGCTGCCGCCGTGGCCCCAGCGGAAATCGCGGGCGGGATGGTCCGGGCCGTAGTCGGTGGCGAAGAAGCCCAGGCCCATGAACTCGCGCTGGGTGGCGGTGGCCTGTTCGAGCAGCGCCTTCGGCAACAGCTGCCCGGACTGCAGGGCCTGCACGAAGCGCAGCATGTCGCGGGCGGTGGACACCTGGCCGCCGGCGGCCATCCCGCGCGCGGGCAGGGTGGCGCAGTTGCGCACGCGCTTGCCATCCACGTCCACGTAGCCGGCGGCGATGTCCGGCGCCGGATCGGTGCAGTCGACGAAGCCGGTGGACGCCATGCCCGCCGGTTCGAAGACATGGGCGCGCAGGTAATGCTCGAAATCCTCGCCCGACAGGACCTCGACCATCCGCCCGAGGACGATGTAGCCGTAGTTGCCGTAGGCCTGTCGCGTGCCTGGCGGGAACGCCGGCGGGCGCTCGCCGTGCAGCGCGACCATGTCGGCCAGGGTGCGCAGGCGCGCGCGCCGGTCGGCGTTGCCGGCGCCGAACAGCTCGTCGATGTCGCCCGCGCCGCCGGTATGGGTGAGCAGGTGGCGGACGGTGACGTCGCGGGCGAACACGGCATTGGGATAGTCGGCCAGCACCTCGCCGACCGGCGTATCCAGGCCCAGCCGGCCGGCGGCCACCTGCTGCAGGATCGCGACGCTGGTGAACATCTTGCCCGCCGAGGCCAGGTTGAACCGGTCGCCGGCGGCCAGCGGCGCGTCGCCGTTCTCGTCGCGCAATCCGTAGGCCCGCTCGGACAGGAGCTCGCCGTCGCGCGCGATCAGGACCACGCCGGAGAACAGGCCGGCGTCAGCCAGTCCGCGGGCATAGCCGTCCAGTCGCGCCAGCTCGGCCGGGTAAGGCGCCGGCGGCGCGGCATGCGCGACGGCGGTGGAGGACAGGGCGAGAAGCAGCAGGGCGGGCAGGGATCCGGGCGCCATCGTGGTCTCCTCGAAGAAGGCGCGAGCATAGCCTCACGGCGGACAACGGCAGTGGTGGCCGGCGATAATGCGCGCATGTCCCCGCCCCGCCCCGCTGTTCGCCGCCGGCCGCTGGCCGCCATCGGCTGGATGCTCGCCGCCGTCGCCAGCTTCTCGCTGATGGACGCGGGCATGAAGCTGCTGTCGGCCGATTACCCGCCGCTGCAGGTGACCCTGCTGCGCGGCGCCGCCTCGCTGCCGTTCGTGCTGGTCTGGGTGCTGGCCACCGCCGGGCCGCGCTCGATCATCCCGGTGCGCTGGGGCCTGCACCTGCTGCGCGGCGTGCTGGGCATGGTGATGATCGGGTGCTTCGTGTTCGCGCTGAAGCGGATGCCGCTGTCCAGCGCCTACGCGATCTACTTCGTCGCACCGCTGCTGGTGGCCGCGCTGTCGGTGCCGCTGCTGGGCGAGAAGGTCGGGCCGCGGCGCTGGACCGCGATCGCGATCGGCCTGGCCGGCGTGATCGTGGTGCTGCGCCCGGGCGTGGGCGGGATCATCTCCTTCCCCGGGCTGATGGTGCTGCTGGCGGCGACCGCCTATGCGATCGCCGCGGTCACGGTGAGCCTGCTGACCCGCACCGACACGCCGCAGGCGATGGTGGTGTGGTTCCTGGCGATCATGGCCGTCGGTGCCGGGCTGGCGGCGATCCCGGGCTGGGTACCGCTGCGCTGGGAGCACGCGGCGCTGATCCTGGGCATGGGCCTGGCCGGGGCGCTGGGCCAGATCGCGCTGACCGCCGCGTTCATGCGCGGCGAGGCCTCGCTGATCGCGCCGCTGGAATACACCGGGCTGGTCTGGGTGATCGCCTGGGACTGGCTGCTGTGGCGCACGCTGCCCGACGCCTGGACCTGGAGCGGCGCGGCGATCATCGTCGCCAGCGGGCTGTACCTGCTGCGCCGCGAGCGCGTGGTCGGTGCGGAGCGGGCGGCGCCGATCGACCATTCCTGAGCGCCGCCCGGGCTTAGAACGATGCGGAATGTGCATGGGACGCCGGGACCGCCTGCGTCCACGGCGCAGCTGCTAGTCTTCCCGCCCCCGCAGGCGCCTTCCATGCCCCCGTCGATCCAGCTCCAGCAGGTCCACAAGTCCTACGCCGCCGGCGGACGCCAGGTCGCCGCACTGCACCCGCTCGACCTGGAGATCCAGGCCGGCGAGGTGTTCGGGATCATCGGCCACTCCGGCGCCGGCAAGTCCACCCTGATCCGCCTGATCAACCGGCTGGAGGAACCCAGCGGCGGGCGCCTGCGGGTGGAAGGCCAGGACGTGACCGCGCTCGACCGCGACGGGCTGCGCGCGCTGCGGCGGCGGATCGGGATGATCTTCCAGCACTTCAACCTGCTGTCCTCGCGCACCGTCGCCGGCAACGTCGCCTTCCCGCTGGAGCTGGCCGGCACGCCGCGGGCCGAGGTCGCATCGCGCGTGGCCGGGCTGCTGGAGCGGGTAGGCCTGGCCGAGCACGCCGGCAAGTACCCGGCGCAGCTGTCCGGCGGCCAGAAGCAGCGCGTCGGCATCGCCCGCGCCCTGGCGACGGAACCGAAGATCCTGCTCTGCGACGAGGCGACCAGTGCGCTGGACCCGCAGACCACCGCCTCGGTGCTCGAGCTGCTGTCGCGGATCAACCGCGAACTGGGCCTGACCATCGTCCTGATCACCCACGAGATGGACGTGATCCGCCGGATCTGCGACCGCGTGGCGGTGCTCGACGCCGGCCGCCTGGTGGAGGCGGGGCCGGTGACCGAAGTGTTCCTGCATCCGCAGCATCCGACCACGCGGCGGTTCGTTTCCGAGGCCGAGCACGTGGACGAGGGCGGCCTGCATGCCGATGTCCGCGCGGTCGAGGGTCGCATCGTGCGCCTGACCTTCCTCGGTCCCGATACCTATGCGCCGCTGCTCGGCCGCGTCGCGCGGCACGCCGGCGTGGACTACAACATCCTGTCCGGCCGGATCGACCGGATCCGCGAGACGCCGTACGGACAACTGGTCGTGGCGCTGGTGGGCGGCGACGCGGACGCCGCGCAGCGGGCCTTCGTCGAAGCCGGGGTCACCGTCGAGGTGCTGCGTCCATGAGCATGCTGTTCCTCGCCGCCGGCGGCGGCTTTTTCCGCAACCTCGACGCCGGCAAGTGGGCCGAGATCGGCCAGGCCACGCTGGACACCCTGGCCATGCTCGCCGGCGCGCTGCCGCTGACCCTGCTCGTCGGGCTGCCGCTGGGCGTGCTGCTGTTCCTGGCCGGCCCGCGGCAGCTGCACGAACAGCGCGGCCTGCACGTGGTCCTGTCGCTGGTGGTGAACATCCTGCGCTCGGTGCCGTTCATCATCCTGATGATCGCGATGATCCCGCTCACCCTGGCGGTCATGGGCACCTCGCTCGGCGTGCGCGGCGCGATCCTGCCGCTGGTGGTCGGCGCGGCCCCGTTCTATGCGCGCCTGGTCGAGACCTCGCTGCGGGAGGTCGACCGCGGCGTGATCGAGGCGACCCTGGCGATGGGCGCCAGCACCTGGCAGCTGGTCTGGCGCGTGCTGCTGCCGGAGGCGCGGCCGGGACTGGTCGCCGGCGCCACCGTGACCACCATCGCCCTGGTCGGGTTCACCGCGATGGGTGGCGCGATCGGCTCGGGTGGCCTGGGCGACCTGGCGTTCCGCGACGGGTACCAGCGTTCGCACACCGACGTGGCCCTGGTCACGGTGGTCCTGCTGCTGTTGCTGGTGCAGGCGGTGCAGGTCGTCGGCGACCGCCTGGTCGCACGCTACAGCCGGCGCTGAGCCGCGTTCACCGCCGGCCACCGGTCGCCGGCGCACTCTTTCCCTCCAGCCTTCCCACGGTATCCCCATGCGCAAGACCTTCCTGCCGATCCTGTTCTCCCTGGCCGCCCTGGCCGGTTGCGGCGGGGGTTCCGGCCCGTCCGCCGATGCGGCCGCGAAGCCGCTGAGCGTGGCCGCCACCGCCGTGCCGCATGCCGAGATCCTCGAGGTGGTCGAGCCGATCCTCGAGAAGGAAGGCGTGACCCTGCAGGTGCGCGTGTTCAACGACTACGTGCAGCCCAACGACCAGGTCGCGCAGAAGCAGATCGACGTCAACTACTTCCAGACCGAGCCCTACCTCAAGGCCTACAACAGCGGCCGTGGTACCGACCTGGTCACCGTCGCCGGCGTGCACATCGAACCGTTCGGTGCCTACTCGCGCCGCTTCACCTCGCTCGATGCGCTGCCGGCCGGCGCCGACGTGGTCATCCCCAACGACCCGAGCAACAACTCGCGCGCGCTGATCCTGCTGCACACCGCCGGCGTCATCACCCTGGCGGACCCGACCAACGCGCTGTCGACCCAGCGCGACATCACCGCCAATCCGAAGGGCCTGAAGTTCCGCGAGCTGGATTCGGCGATGCTGCCGCGCGTGCTCGAGCAGGTCGACCTGGCGCTGATCAACACCAACTACGCGCTCGATGCCGGGCTCGACCCGACCCGCGACGCGCTGGCGATCGAGGGCCGCGATTCGCCGTACGTGAACTTCCTGGTCGCGCGCCCGGACAACCGCGACGATCCGCGCGTGCAGGCGCTGGCGCGCGCGCTCACCGGGCCGGAGGTCAAGGCCTTCATCGAGGCGAAGTACCGCGGCGCGGTGCTGCCGGCGTTCTGAGCCGGCGCCAGGCCTCCGGGAGCACCGATGCCGCTGCTGCTCGCCCTGCCGCTCGCGATCCTGCTGGTGCTGGCCACGTTGCTGGTGCTGCTGCCCCTGTCGCTGTGGCAGCGCTACCGGGTCTCGCGCGCGCGCCGGCGCGCGCGCGCCTGGGTGCTGGCGCTGGCGTGGTGGTCCTCGCTCGCCTCGTCGTTGCTGTTCATGGTGTTCGCGGCGCTGGCGGGGCTGTTCTGGCCGCTGGCCTGGGCCTACGTGGCGGTGGCTTATCCAGGCGGCCTGCTGCTGGGGCTGGCGGGGCATGCGCTGACCCGCTTCGAGTCCACGCCGCAAGGCCTCTACTACCGGTCCAACCGCTGGCTGGTGCTGGGCGTGATGCTGCTGGTGGTGGTGCGCCTGGGCGCAGGCCTGGTGCAGACCGTCCGCGTGGCTGCGCAGGGGGCGACCTGGCCCGACACCGGCTGGCTCAGCCACGCCGGCCTGCTGGCGATGGCGGCGCTGCTGCTGGGCTACGCGACCGCGCAGGCGGGCGCGCTGTGGCGCCGCGCGCGACGCTACGAGCGCCACCGCGGCTACGACCGCTCGCCGGTCTGAGCCCGACAGAAGAAAGGGCCCTTCGGGGCCCTTTCCTCGTCTGCCGCTGGATCAGAAGCGGGCGCCCAGGCCGATGCCGACGGTCCACGGGTCCAGCTTCAGGTCCTGGCCGGTGCCTTCGCCGGCCACGCGCACTTCCGGGCGGGAGTGCATGTAGCGCACGTCGGTGCGCGCGAACCAGGTCTCGTTGATGTTCATGTCCACGCCGACCGTGCCGATCGCGCCCTTGGCCGTCTCCAGGCCGACATGGTCGCCGCCGCCGGAGATGTCCTCGTTGCTGAAGTTGGACTCGTAGTAACCCACGCCCACGAACGGGCGGAACACGTTGCCGGCCTGGCCGAAATGCCACTGGCCGCTCAGCGCCAGCGGCTGCTGCTCGACCGTGCCGATCTTGCCGACGCCGTCGGCGCGGACCCGGTGGTTGAACTTGTCGGCCGCACCCCACAGCTCCACCGCGAAGTTGTCGGTCGCGTACCAGCTGGCGCTGATGGTCGGCGCGGCGCCGCCGTCGACCGTCAGGCCCGGGGCGGCATCGCTCTGGGGATCCAGGTGGGTATAGCTGCCGACCACGGCGAAGCGCTTGCCGGCGGCGGTACCCGCGTCGGTCGTGTCCTGGGCGAACGCGGGCGCGGCGGCCAGCGCAGGAATCAGGGCAAGGCTCAGGATTCGAATGGAACGCATGGGGTGTCTCCTGTTCATTGTTTTAGGGCCCTTGGAGTGGGCGCGGCAGACCGTATCGGCGGGTCCATGAACGGAAACCCGCATGCGGCCGCATGCAACAGGCATGGTTCAGGCAATCCCGGGAAAGCCGCGCCGCTGCGAGGTCGCATCCTCCGGCGTGGTTCACCCAGCTGATTCCCGCGTGAGCGTGGTGGGCCGGCGCGAGGCCGTGAATGCGCCGTGGAGTCGCGACACGCGCCGGATGTTTTCGGGCCGCATCCGCAGGCGTACTGTCACCGCGCGGCCCGTCGTGATTCGTCACCGTTGAAACCTGTCGCGGGACAGGCGCCCGCGCGCGGGCGGCGCGGTGTCGCGGAGGTTGGCGGGTGCGGCGCGGGCGGACACAATAGGGGTCTTTCCCCACGCATATACGCCGGAGTCCTGGCATGGCCGAAATCAAGGAAGCGCGCGTCCCCGACATCGGGGATTACAGCGACGTGCCCGTCATCGAAGTCCTGGTCGCCGTCGGCGACACCGTGGCCAAGGACCAGGGCCTGGTCACGCTGGAGTCCGACAAGGCCACGCTGGAAGTGCCCGCGCCCTTCGCCGGCGTGGTCAAGGAGCTCAAGGTCAAGCTCGGCGACACCCTGTCCGAGGGCAGCGTGGTGGCGTTGATCGAGGCGGCCGACGGTGCCGCGCCGGCGGCCAAGGCCGCCGCCCCCGCTCCTGCCAAGGCCGGCGCACCGGCCGCGCCGGTCAAGACCGCCGAGACCGGCGCCAGGGTCGAGCCGGTCGCGGTGGCGGCCGAGCCCGACAAGATCGCCCAGCGCGAGATCGCCCAGGTGCAGGCGGCACCGGCCAAGGGCGGCAGCGACCCCGAAGCCAACCCGCCGCGCACCCCGCCGGTGGAGTTCGGCGCGGCCAGCGTGCTGCCCGACCAGGTCCCGTATGCCAGCCCGGCCGTGCGCCTGTTCGCCCGCGAGCTCGGCGTGGACCTGGCCCAGGTCAAGGGCAGCGAGCGCGGCGGCCGCATCGGCCGCGAGGACGTGCAGCGCTTCGTCAAGGCCGCGCTGGCCGGCGGCGTGCCTGCCGGCGCGGGGGCGGCGCCCGCCGCCTCCGGCGGCGGCCTGAACCTGCTGCCCTGGCCGAAGGTCGACTTCGGCAAGTTCGGCGAGGTCGAGACCCAGCCGCTTTCGCGGATCAAGAAGATCTCCGGTGCCAACCTGGCGCGCAACTGGGCGATGATCCCGCACGTCACCCAGTTCGACCAGGCCGACATCACCGACCTGGAAGCGCTGCGCGTGCAGCTCAACCAGGAGCAGGAGAAGGCCAAGTCGGGCGTCAAGCTGACCATGCTGGCGTTCCTGCTCAAGGCCAGCGCCGCCGCGCTCAAGCAGTTCCCGGATTTCAACGCCTCGCTCGACGCCAGCGGCGAGAACCTGACCCTGAAGAAGTACGTCCACATCGGCTTCGCCGCCGACACGCCCAACGGGCTGGTCGTGCCGGTGATCCGCGACGTCGACAGGAAGGGCGTGCTGCAGATCGCGCAGGAAATGGGCGAACTGGCCAAGAAGGCGCGCGACGGCAAGCTCGGCCCGGCCGACATGAGCGGCGGCTGCTTCTCGATCAGCTCGCTGGGCGGCATCGGCGGCACCGCGTTCACCCCGATCATCAATGCACCTGAAGTGGCGATCCTGGGCGTGTCCAAGTCGAGCCAGCAGCCGGTGTGGGACGGCAAGCAGTTCGTGCCGCGCCTGACCCTGCCGCTGTCGCTGAGCTACGACCACCGCGTGATCGACGGCGCCGCCGCCGCGCGCTTCACCACCTACCTGGCCCAGGTCCTCGCGGACATGCGCCGCGTGCTGCTGTAAGGGGACGCGACCATGGCGAACACGATCGAAGTGAAAGTCCCGGACATCGGCGATTACAGCGACGTCCCGGTGATCGAGGTGCTGGTCGCCGTCGGCGAGACGGTGAAGAAGGACCAGGGCCTGGTCACGCTGGAATCGGACAAGGCGACGCTGGAAGTGCCGTCGACCGCCGATGGCGTGGTCAAGGAGATCAAGGTCAAGATCGGCGACCGGCTGTCGGAAGGCGGCGTGGTGGTCGTGCTGGAAGCCGCGGGTGCCGCGGCGCCTGCGGCGCCGAAGCCTGCAGCGCCGGCCGCAGCGCCGGGCGCACCGGCCCCGGCTGCCGCACCGGCCCCGGCCGCGCCTGCAGTCGCCGCACCGGCTGCCGCTTCGTCCGGCCCGGTCGAGATCAGGGTGCCCGACATCGGCGACTACAGCGGCGTGCCGGTGATCGAAGTGCTGGTCAAGGTTGGCGACACGGTCAAGAAGGACCAGGGCCTGGTCACGCTGGAGTCGGACAAGGCCACGCTGGAGGTGCCGTCCACCGCCGATGGCGTGGTCAAGGAACTGAAGGTCAAGCTCGGCGACGCACTGTCGCAGGGCGACGTGGTCGCGGTGCTCGAATCGGCCGCCGCCGCACCCGCGGCGGCCGCCGCGCCGGGCAGCAAGCCGCCGGTCGCACCGTCGCACCGGGCCCCGGCCGAGCCGGCGGCACCGAAGCCCGCACTGGGCACCGGCAAGCCGGCCGACATCGAATGCCGCATCGTGGTGATCGGTTCGGGCCCCGGCGGTTACACCGCCGCGTTCCGCGCCGCCGACCTGGGCCTGGATACCGTGCTGGTCGAGCGCTACGACACGCTCGGTGGCGTCTGCCTCAACGTCGGCTGCATCCCGTCCAAGGCGCTGCTGCATGCGGCGGCGCTGATCGAGGAAGCATCGCACTCGGACGGCATCGGCATCAGCTTCGGCAAGCCGAAGATCGACCTGGACAAGCTGCGCGGCTTCAAGCAGGACAAGGTCGTCGGCCAGTTCACCAAGGGCCTGGCCGGCATGGCCAGGCAGCGCAAGGTGCGCACGGTGCAGGGCGTGGCGAAGTTCGTGTCGCCGAACGAACTGCTGATTTCGACAGAAGCGGGCGCCGGCAGCGACGGCAAGACCCAGCTGCTGCGCTTCGAGCAGTGCATCATCGCTGCAGGTTCGCAGGCGGTGAAGCTGCCGAACTTCCCGTGGGACGACCCGCGGGTGATGGATTCCACCGACGCGCTGCAGCTGGCCGAGGTGCCGAAGTCGCTGCTGGTGGTGGGTGGCGGCATCATCGGCCTGGAGATGGCCACCGTGTATCGCGCGCTGGGCGCGGAAGTCACCGTGGTCGAGTTCATGGACCAGCTGATGCCGGGCGCCGACAAGGACATGGTCAAGCCGCTCGCCGACCGCCTGAAGAAGCAGGGCGTGGTCGTGCACCTGAAGACCAAGGCGGCCAAGGTCGAAGCCTCGAAGAAGGGCATCACCGTGTCGTTCGAGAGCGCCACCGAAGGCCAGAAGCCGGAGCTGGAATCGGGCACCTGGGACCGCGTGCTGGTGGCGGTGGGCCGTTCGCCGAACGGCGGCAAGCTCGACGCGGCCAAGGCCGGCGTGCAGGTCACCGACCGCGGCTTCATCCCGGTCGACCGGCAGATGCGGACCAACGTGCCGCACATCTTCGCCATCGGCGACCTGGTCGGCCAGCCGATGCTGGCGCACAAGGCCACGCACGAGGGCAAGCTCGCGGCCGAAGTGGCCGCCGGCGAGAAGAAGGAGTGGGTGGCGCGGGTGATCCCGTCGGTGGCCTACACCGATCCGGAGATCGCCTGGGTCGGCGTGACCGAAACCGAGGCCAAGGCCAAGGGCCTGAAGGTCGGCGTGGGCAAGTTCCCGTGGGTGGCGTCGGCGCGCGCGGTCGGCATCGGCCGCGGCGAAGGCTTCACCAAGCTGATCTTCGACGAGCACACCCATCGCATCATCGGCGCGGGCATCACCGGCGTGCATGCCGGCGACCTGATTTCCGAGCTGGCGCTGGCGATCGAGATGGGCGCCGAAGCCGGAGACATCGGCGCCACGATCCACCCGCACCCGACCCTGGGCGAGACGGTGGCGATGGCGGCGGAGGTGTACGAGGGCACGATCACCGACCTGTACATCCCGAAGAAGAAGTAAGCCGGACTGCCTGCCGGCTGGACGTGGAAAGCCCCGGCAATGCCGGGGCTTTCTTCATCCGCGCGCCTCGGTGGCGGACCTCAGAAGGCGAGGGTCACGCCCACCACCGGTCCCTTGAAGCGCTGGTCCCAGCCGATGATGCCGTCCTCGATGTAGTCGCCGCGCACGTCGCGCTGCACGTCCAGCCGGTACCACTCGTACCCGGCGAACATGCCGAAGTTGTCGGTGAAGCGGTACTCGGCCACCGCGTTGGCGCGGCTGATGCTGCCGTCGTAGTCGCCGAAATCACCCCAGCCCGCATCCAGGTACTGGCCCTGCAGGTTGAACAGCCAGCGCTCGCTCGGCCGCGCGGTCAGGCGCACGCCGACCACCGGCGCGTAGCCGGTCTCGCTGGCGCGGTCGGTCCAGCGCTCGTCGCCGGCCTCGGCCAGCAGGGTCGCCTCGGCCTTCGCCCATTCGGCGCCGATCTGCAGGCCCATGCTGAAGCGGTCGTTCTCCACCACCGCGAAGTCGTAGAGCAGGCTGGCGAGCTGGAAGTCGAGTTCGGCCCGGGCAAAGCTGCCGGCCGGGATCGTGATGTCGTCGAAGGACACGTCCTGGTCCAGCGTCTCGCGGCGCTTCTTGTCGTAGTTGAAGTAGTCGAACACCAGGCGGTGGCGGTCGCCCATGCGGAACACGCCATCGATCCTGGGCACCCATTCGTCGCTGCCGAAGTCCACGTTCTCCGAGAAGCGGTAACGCTCGTCCATGAACGTGGTCTCGCCCGAGAGGGTGCTGTCGGCGCCGGCGCTCATGGCGCCCAGCCGCAAGGTGAAGCGGTCGGCCTCCTGGGCACCGGCGGCGGCAGCCGCCAGCAGGGCAGGCAGGGCGAGGAGGGCGGGAAGGCGGCGGGAACGTGGACGGTTCATGCGGAGGCTCGCGACGGGGGGAGGCCTCGGACTATCCCGTCGCCGTGGTCCATGAGTCGTGATGCACGCATGGATAAGGCGTGAAAGCCGTCGATCCACCGCACAACGGCATCCAATCGCCGCGATCCACGAAAAAGCCCCGGTGGGGGCCGGGGCGGTGCCCGGACTGGACCGACGAGGTTCTCCGTCCCGGCTTCCCATGGACCCCGGCGCCTGGCCCGAGTTCCATACGCCCGCCCCAACCTTCGCCGGTTGTCCCCGAAAATGTCCCGCTGCTATACTTTTGCGGCTCGGCAGGGGCCGTTTCACGCCCGCCATCCGCTTACTCCCGCAGGTAACCATCGCGTGCTGAACTCCGTTGCCGCTGGCCGGCGACAGGCCGGTCGCGCGATCGCCTGGCAGGCAGGGGCGACGTTGCTGGTCGCGCTGGCCTGCCTCTGGCAGGGGCCGCGCTGGTCGGCGGCGGCGCTGGTGGGCGGCGGCGCGGTGGTCCTGGCCGGATGGTTCTCGGCCAGGCTCGCGCTGGGGGGCGGCGTCGCAGCCGCGGTCCCGGCGCTGGCCAGGCTGGTGGCCGGGGTGCTGGCCAAGTGGCTGGTCCTGGTCGCGATGCTGGTGCTGGGCGTGCTGGCGTGGGGGTTGCCCGCGCTGCCGATGCTCGCCGCGGCGGTAGTGGTACTGGCGGTGCAGGTCCTGGCGCTGGCACTGGCGCGCTGATCCGCGCGATCGATCTCAATTCAGGCTGTTAGAACAGGAAAACCGGACCCATGGCGGCTGAGGCGGAACTGACCCCAACCAGCTACATCCAGCACCACCTCCAGAACCAGGTCGCGCACCTAGGCGAGGGGAGCTTCTGGACGCTGCACGTGGACACCTTCGTGACCGCGGTGCTGATGGGCCTGTTCATGGTGTTCATCTTCTGGCTGGCCACGCGCAAGGCCACCGCGGGCGTGCCGGGCAAGTGGCAGGCCTTCGTCGAGATCTGCCTGGAGTTCGTGGACCGCCAGGCGCGCGACACCTACCACGGGACCAGCAAGCTGGTGACGCCGATCGCGATCACCCTGTTCTTCTGGATCCTGCTGATGAACCTGCTGAAGATGATCCCGGCGGACTTCTTCGCCATCCCGCTGGGCTGGGTCGGCGTCCATTACTGGAAGCCGGTGCCGACCGCCGACGTGAACGCCACCTTGGGCATGTCGGTCAGCGTGTTCTTCCTGATGATCTTCTTCGCGCTGCGCGCCAAGGGCCTGGGGCACTTCACCCTGGAGTTCCTGGCCGCGCCGTTCGGCAAGTGGATGATGCCGTTCAACCTCATCCTCAACACCGTCGAATGGCTGAGCAAGCCGATTTCGCTGGCGATGCGACTGTTCGGCAACATGTTCGGCGGCGAGATCGTGTTCCTGCTGATCTGGGTGCTCGGCGGCGCCGGCATCGCCGGCATGTTCGCCGGCGCGGCCTTCGGCTTCGGCTGGATGATCTTCCACCTGCTGGTGATCCCGCTGCAGGCGTTCATCTTCATGATGCTGTCGATCGTGTACCTGAGCCTGTCCGAAGACAGCCACTAGAGTTCCGCTTCACCCTTCGTTCCCACCTGCTTTCATCAGCTGTCCACCACTAAAGCAATTCGTTCCGGAGAAAACCATGGAAATCGCACTGACCGCTCTCGCTTCCGTCCAGGCTTCGACCGTTCTGGCCATCGGCATCATGATCGGCCTGGCCGCGCTGGGCGCCGGCCTGGGTCTGGCCATCATGGCCGGCAAGTTCCTGGAGTCGGCCGCGCGCCAGCCGGAGCTGATCCCGGTGCTGCAGGTCCGCATGTTCATCACCGCCGGCCTGATCGACGCCGCGTTCATCATCTCGGTCGCCGTCGGCCTGCTGTTCGCCTTCGCCTCGCCGTTCGTCGCGCCGTTCCTGGCCCAGCTGGGCGGCTGATCGAACCTCGGGTGGCGCCCGCGCATCCGCGCGGGCGTTGACAGGATGGAGGGGCCGGCCGGCATGTCCGCCGGTCCCGTCACCACAGGCAGAGCGCACCAATGAGCATCAATCTGACCCTTTTCGCCCAGGCGCTGGCCTTTGCCGCGCTGATCTGGCTGATCGCGACCAAGATCTGGCCGCCGCTGCTGAAGGCCATCGAGGAACGGCAGCAGAAGATCGCCGAGGGCCTGGCCGCGGCCGACCGCAGCCAGAAGGACCTGGCGCAGGCGCAGGACAAGGTCAACGAGCTGGTGAAGGAAGCACGCGCCAAGGCCAACGAGATCATCGACCAGGCCCACGCGCGCGCCAACCAGATCGTCGACGCCGCGCGCGAGGAAGCGCTCGCCGAGGCCGGTCGCCAGAAGGCGGCCGCCCAGGCCGAGATCGACGCGTCCGCCAACCGGGCCCGCGAGGACCTGCGCCGGCAGGTGTCGTCGCTGGCGGTCAACGGCGCCGAGAAGCTGCTGCGCCGCGAAATCGACGCCAACGCCCACAAGGCGCTGCTCGACGAGCTGGCGGCCGAGATCTGAGCATGAGCCAGGCCCTCACCCTCGCCCGTCCCTACGCCCGCGCCGCCTTCGCGGCCGCGCGCGACGAGAACCGCGTGGACGCGTGGTCGCAGGCGCTGGGCTTCGCCGCCCAGGTCGCCGCCGACCCGCGCGTCGCCGGCCTGCTGCTCAACCCGGAGCTGGGCAGCGACCAGGCGGTCGCGCTGCTGGCCCCGCAGGGCGCGGAGGCTTCGTTCACCCGCTTCCTCGGCCTGCTATCCGAGGCCGGGCGCCTGCCGCTGCTGGTCGACGTCGCCGGCCTGTTCGAGCAGCTGCGCGCCGAAGACCAGCGCGTGGTGCGCGCCACCGTCACTTCCGCCGCCGAGCTGTCGCCGCAGGAGCTGGACAAGCTGCGTGACGCGCTCAAGCGCCGCTTCGGCCGCGAGGTCGAGCTGGAGGCCGCGGTGGACGCCAGCCTGATCGGCGGCGCGGTGATCGACGCCGGCGACGTGGTGATCGACGGCTCGCTCAAGGGCAAGCTCGCGCGCCTGCAGACCGCGCTGGCGGGCTGACCCGGCACCAGACAGTTCACTTTTCAGGTCGCAAACACCGAGCCTCTTGCTCGGGCCCGCGACTCCAAGGAAACCAAGATGGCAACCACGCTCAACCCCTCCGAAATCAGCGACCTGATCAAGACCCGCATCGAGCAGGTCAAGCTGTCGGCTGAAGCCCGCAACGAAGGCACCGTGACCTCGGTGTCCGACGGCATCGTGCGCATCTTCGGCCTGGCCGACGTGATGCAGGGCGAAATGATCGAGCTGCCCAACAATACCTTCGCTCTGGCGCTGAACCTGGAGCGCGACTCGGTCGGCGCCGTGGTCCTCGGCGACTACGAGCACCTGCGCGAGGGCGACGTGGCCAAGACCACCGGCCGCATCCTCGAGGTGCCGGTCGGCCGCGAGCTGCTGGGCCGCGTGGTCAACGCGCTGGGCGAGCCGATCGACGGCAAGGGCCCGATCGCCGCCAAGCTGACCGCGCCGGTGGAGCGCGTGGCGCCGGGCGTGATCTGGCGCAAGTCGGTCGACCAGCCGGTGCAGACCGGCTACAAGTCGGTCGACGCGATGATCCCGATCGGCCGCGGCCAGCGCGAGCTGATCATCGGCGACCGCCAGACCGGCAAGACCGCTATGGCGATCGACGCGGTGATCAACCAGAAGGACACCGGGATCAAGTGCGTGTACGTGGCGATCGGCCAGAAGGCCTCGACCATCGCCAACATCGTGCGCAAGCTGGAAGAGAACGGCGCGCTGGCCCACACGATCGTCGTGGCCGCCACCGCCTCCGAGTCGGCCGCGATGCAGTACATCAGCGCCTACTCCGGCTGCACCATGGGCGAGTTCTTCATGGACCGCGGCGAAGATGCGCTGATCGTGTACGACGACCTGTCCAAGCAGGCCGTCGCCTACCGCCAGATCTCGCTGCTGCTCAAGCGCCCGCCGGGCCGCGAAGCCTACCCGGGCGACGTGTTCTACCTGCATTCGCGCCTGCTCGAGCGCGCCGCGCGCGTGTCGGCCGACTACGTCGAGAAGTTCACCAACGGCGAGGTCAAGGGCCAGACCGGCTCGCTGACCGCGCTGCCGATCATCGAGACCCAGGCCGGCGACGTCTCCGCGTTCGTGCCGACCAACGTGATCTCGATCACCGACGGCCAGATCTTCCTGGAAACCGACCTGTTCAACGCCGGCATCCGCCCGGCGGTCAACGCCGGCATCTCGGTGTCGCGCGTGGGCGGCTCGGCCCAGACCAAGATCATCAAGAAGCTGTCGGGCGGCATCCGCATCTCGCTGGCCCAGTACCGCGAGCTGGCGGCGTTCGCGCAGTTCGCCTCGGACCTGGACGAAGCCACCCGCAAGCAGCTCGAGCGCGGCCAGCGCGTCACCGAGCTGATGAAGCAGAAGCAGTACGCGCCGATGTCCATCGCCAACCAGGCGCTGACGATCTACGCGGTCAACGAGGGCTACCTGGACGACGTGCCGGTCGGCAAGCTGCTGGCGCTGGAAGAAGGCCTGCATGCACATTTCGCCAACACCCAGGGCGCGCTGGTCGAGCAGATCAACAAGACCGGCGCCTGGAACGACGAGATCGAAGCGGCGTTCAAGCAGGGCATCGCCGAGTTCAAGCAGACCGGCACCTGGTAAGCCGCGGCGCGGCGCGGGGATGACCCGCCGCCGCGACGGTGACCAAGTCCAACGGCGGGCCATGGCCCGCCCCACGGGAAGAAGAGATGGCTGGCGGACGCGAAATCAAAACCAAGATCAAGAGCGTGCAGAACACCCGCAAGGTGACCCGCGCGCTGGAGATGGTCTCGGCCTCCAAGATCCGCAAGGCGCAGGACCGGATGCGGACCTCGCGCCCCTACACGCAGGCGATGCGGCAGGTCATCGGCCACCTGGCCCAGGCCAACACCGACTACCAGCATCCGCTCATGGTCGAGCGCGACCAGGTCCGGCGGGTGGGCTACATCGTGGTCTCCTCCGACCGCGGCCTGGCCGGCGGCCTGAACAACAACCTGTTCCGCAAGCTGCTGGGCGAGATCCGCGAGCACAACGAACGCGGCGTGGAAGTGGACATGGTCACCGTCGGCCAGAAGGCGCAGGCCTTCTTCCGCCGGATCAACGTGAACATGGTCGGCAGCGTTTCCCACCTGGGCGACGTGCCGCACCTGGACGACCTGCGCGGCGTGGTCAAGCTGCTGCTGCAGTCGTACATGGACGGGCAGCTGGACCGCGTGTACGTGGTCTACAACCACTTCGTCAACACGATGACCCAGAAGGCCACGTTCGACCAGCTGGTGCCGCTGCCGCCGACGCCGTCCGGCGTGCCCAACCACGACTGGGACTACATCTACGAGCCGGATGCGGCGACCGTGATCGACCACGTGCTCATCCGCTACCTGGAGTCCGTGGTGTACCAGGCGCTGCTCGAGAACGTGGCCTCCGAACACGCCGCGCGCATGGTGGCGATGAAGGCGGCCAGCGACAACGCGACCAAGCTGATCGGCACCCTGAACCTCGTCTACAACAAGGCGCGGCAGGCGGCGATCACCCAGGAAATCTCCGAGATCGTGGGCGGCGCGGCAGCGGTCTGACGCGCGAAGCCACAAAGAATTCTTCTAGAGGAATGCAGCAATGAGTCAGGGCAAGGTCGTTCAGATCATCGGCGCGGTCGTCGACGTCGAGTTTCCGCGCGCGGAAGTGCCGAAGGTGTACGACGCGCTGAAGGTCGATGGCACCGCCATCACCCTGGAAGTGCAGCAGCAGCTGGGTGACGGCGTGGTCCGCACCATCGCGCTGGGCTCCACCGACGGCCTCAAGCGCAACCTGGTCGCCACCAACACCGGCCGCGGCATCTCGGTGCCGGTCGGCGCCGGCACGCTGGGCCGCATCATGGACGTGCTCGGCGCGCCGATCGACGAGGCCGGCGACATCGACGCCGCCACGACCTGGGAAATCCACCGCGACGCCCCGAGCTTCGACGAGCAGGCCTCGGCCACCGAGCTGCTCGAGACCGGCATCAAGGTCATCGACCTGATGTGCCCGTTCGCCAAGGGCGGCAAGGTCGGCCTGTTCGGCGGCGCCGGCGTCGGCAAGACCGTCAACATGATGGAGCTGATCAACAACATCGCCAAGGCGCACTCGGGCCTGTCGGTGTTCGCCGGCGTGGGCGAGCGTACCCGCGAGGGCAACGACTTCTACCACGAGATGATCGAGTCGGGCGTCGTCAACGTCGAAAACCCGAAGGAATCGAAGGTGGCGATGGTCTACGGCCAGATGAACGAGCCGCCGGGCAACCGCCTGCGCGTCGCGCTGACCGGCCTGACCATGGCCGAGTACTTCCGCGACGAGAAGGACGCCTCGGGCAAGGGCCGCGACGTGCTGTTCTTCGTCGACAACATCTACCGCTACACCCTGGCCGGCACCGAAGTGTCGGCGCTGCTCGGCCGCATGCCGTCGGCGGTGGGCTACCAGCCGACCTTGGCCGGCGAGATGGGCGTGCTGCAGGAGCGCATCACCTCGACCAAGACCGGTTCGATCACCTCGATCCAGGCCGTGTACGTGCCCGCGGACGACCTGACCGACCCGTCGCCGGCGACCACCTTCGCCCACCTGGACTCGACCGTGACCCTGTCGCGCTCGATCGCCTCGCTCGGCATCTACCCGGCGGTCGACCCGCTGGACTCGACCAGCCGCCAGATGGACCCGAACGTCATCGGCCACGAGCACTACGACACCGCCCAGCGCGTCCAGCAGACCCTGCAGAAGTACAAGGAGCTGAAGGACATCATCGCGATCCTGGGCATGGACGAGCTGTCGGAAGACGACAAGCTGGCCGTGTCGCGCGCGCGCAAGATCGAGCGCTTCTTCAGCCAGCCGTTCCACGTGGCCGAGGTGTTCACCGGCTCCCCGGGCAAGTACGTGTCGCTGAAGGACACCATCCGCGGCTTCAAGGGCATCGTCGACGGCGAGTACGACCACCTGCCGGAGCAGGCGTTCTACATGGTCGGCACCATCGAGGAAGCGGCCGAAAAGGCGAAGAAGATCGCCTGATCCCCGGTAGCCCCGCCAGCGGCGGGGTTCCCGCTGCCGCAGCCCACGGAAAGAGAAGCCAAGCATGACCACCACCATCCGTTGCGACATCGTCAGCGCCGAGCAGGAGATCTTCCACGGCGAGGCGACCCTGGTCGTGGCCACCGGCGAGCTCGGCGAGCTGGGCATCGCGCCGCGGCACGCGCCGCTGATCACCCGGCTCAAGCCCGGCAAGGTCGTGGTGACGCTGGCGGACGGCTCCCAGCTGGACTTCGCCATCTCCGGCGGCATCCTCGAGGTGCAGCCGCAGGTGGTGACGGTGCTGGCCGATACCGCGATCCGCGCCCAGGACATCGACGAGGCGGCCGTGCGCAAGGCCAAGGAAGAGGCCGAGCGGGTGCTCGCCAATCGCGGCGAGGCGATGGACGTGGTCGAGGCGCAGAAGCGCCTGGCCGAGGTCTCCGCCCAGCTGCAGGCGCTCGAGCGCCTGCGCCGCACCCTCAAGCACTGACCCGCGTCCCGGCCCCCGGCCGGCCACGCAGCGGAAGACGCCGGCGCACGCCGGCGTTTTTCGTTTCAGCGGCGACCTCCGCTACCGCCCGGCGGCGCGGCGGTTAGACTGGGGCGACACCGCACCGCCGCGCATGCCGCCATGACCATCACGCCCCAGGAAGCGCTCCAGCGCACGATCGAGCACCGCGAAATCTTCCACGACGAGATGGTCGGGCTGATGCGGCAGATCATGCGCGGCGACGTCTCCCCGGTCATGGCCGCGGCGATCCTCACCGGCCTGCGGGTCAAGAAGGAGACCGTGGGCGAGATCGCCGGCGCGGCGCAGGTGATGCGCGAGTTCTCCCGCACCGTGGACGTGGCCGACCGCAGCCGCCTGGTGGACATCGTCGGCACCGGGGGCGACGGCTCGCACACCTTCAACATCTCCACCTGCTCGATGTTCGTCGCCGCGGCCGCCGGCGCGCGGGTGGCCAAGCACGGCAACCGCAGCGTCTCCTCGAAATCCGGCAGCGCCGACGTGCTCGAGGCGCTCGGCGCCGCGATCGAGCTGCAGCCGGAGCAGGTCGCCGAGTCGATCGCGCGCGCCGGCATCGGCTTCATGTTCGCCCCGGTCCATCACCCGGCGATGAAGGTGGTCGCGCCGGTCCGCCGCGAGATGGGCGTGCGCACGATCTTCAACATCCTCGGGCCGCTCACCAACCCCGCCGGCGCACCGAACATCCTGATGGGCGTGTTCCACCCGGACCTGGTCGGCATCCAGGCGCGCGTGCTGCACGAACTCGGCGCCGAGCGGGCGCTGGTGGTCTGGGGTCGCGACGGCATGGACGAGATATCTCTCGGCGCGGCGACCATGGTTGGCGAGCTGCGCGACGGCGTGGTGCGCGAGTACGAGATCCACCCGGAAGACTTCGGCATCGCGATGTCGGCCAGCCGCAACCTCAAGGTCGCCGATGCCGGCGAGTCGCGCGCGATGTTGCTGGGCGTGCTCGACGGCGCGGCCGGACCGGCGCGCGACATCGTCGCGCTCAACGCGGCCGCGGCGCTGTACGTCGCCGGCGTGGCCGCCGACATTCCCGACGGCATCGCGCGCGCGCGCGCGGCCCTCGACAGCGGCGCGGCGCGCCAGGCGCTGGCCGGCTTCGTCCAGGCCACCCGCGACCTGGCGGCGCAGGTGGCGCCGGCATGAGCGGCGGTTTCGCGAGGCTGCCGGCGCCGCCCTACTACGCGGTGATCTTCAGTTCGCGCCGCAACGGCGCGGACCCCGGGGAGTACGCCGCCGCCGCCGACCGCATGCTGGAGCTTGCCCGCGTGCAGCCCGGCTTCCTCGGGGTGGAGTCGGCCCGGGAGGCGGACGGCTTCGGCATCACCGTCTCCTACTGGGAAAGCGAGGCCGCCATCCGCGCCTGGCGCGAGCATGCCGAGCATGCGCAGGTGCGCCGGCATGGCCGCCGCCACTGGTACGAGCACTACGAACTGCGCGTGGCGCGGGTCGAGCGCGCCTCCGGTTTCGAGGGAGGCTGAGGCACCGGCGGTGCCGGCGCATGCGAGAATGCCCGTCCGCCGCGCGCCAGCTTGCGACCGCCGATGACCGACATCCTGCAGACCATCCTCGCCCGCAAGGCGGAAGAGATCGCCGAACGCCGGAGCCGGGTGCCGCTGGCCGAGGTCGCGGCGCGTGCGCGCGATGCGGGGCCGGTCCGCGGGTTCGCCGCCGCGCTGAAGGCCGCGATCGCCGCCGGCGATCCCGCGGTGATCGCCGAGGTCAAGAAAGCCAGCCCGTCCAAGGGCGTGATCCGGCCGGATTTCCGGCCCGCCGACATCGCGGTCAGCTACGAGTTCGGCGGCGCGTCGTGCCTGTCGGTGCTGACCGACGTGGATTTCTTCCAGGGCGCCGACGACTACCTGCAACAGGCCCGCGCCGCCTGCACCCTGCCGGTGCTGCGCAAGGATTTCACGGTCGACGCCTACCAGGTGCACGAGGCGCGCGTGCTCGGCGCCGACTGCATCCTGCTGATCGTGGCCGCGCTGGACGACATGCAGCTGGCCGACCTGTCGGGCCTGGCGATGGAACTGGGCATGGACGTGCTGGTCGAGGTCCACGACATCGACGAACTGGAGCGGGCGATCCAGGTGCCGGTGCCGCTGGTCGGCATCAACAACCGCAACCTGCGCACGTTCGAGGTTTCGCTGGACGTGACCCTGGAAATGAAGGGCGCGGTGCCGCGCGACCGCCTGCTGGTCACCGAGAGCGGGATCCTGGTGCACGCGGACGTGGCGCGGATGCGCGACGCCGGGGTGCACGCGTTCCTGGTCGGCGAGACCTTCATGCGCGCCGAGGAGCCGGGCGAGGCGCTGCGGCAGCTGTTCTTCGATGCATGAGGCCGCCCCAGTGAGCGCGGGACCCTATCCGACGCCGCGCGACGACGCGCCTTTGGTGGTGTTCGACTTCGACCACACGCTGTACGACGGCGACTCGGGCAGCCACCTGTTCGCCTGGCTGATCCGGCGCAACCCCCTGCGGGTGGCCGCCGCACTGCTGGCCACGCCGCTGCTCGGGCCGATGGTGGCGTTCCTGCCGACGCGGCGCTGGGGCATCTCGGGCTACGTCTGGATCGGCAGTTTCGGCCTGCACGCGGCGCGCGAGTTCGACCGCGTGATCGACCGCTACGTCGCCGGCCACCGCGACGAGATCGCCGGGCGGCTGTTGCCGGTGGCGCTCGAGGTGTTCGCCCGCCACCGCGCGCAGGGCGATCGCGTGGTCGTGGCAACGGGCGCGCCGCCGGAACTGGCGCGGGCCATCCTGGGTTTCGTCGCGCACGAGGACGTGCCGGTGATCGGCACCGCGGTCGGGCCGCGGCTGGGCGCGGTGGTCGCCACCCGCCACTGCCACAACGAGGAGAAGGTCCGCATGCTGCGCGAGCGCGGCTATGCCGACATCGACGTGGCGTACTCCGATTCCTCGGCCGACCTGCCGCTGCTGCAGGCCGCACGCAGCCCGGTCGTGGTGAATCCGAAGCCGGGCAGGGTGGAGATGTTCCGCCGGGTGCTGCCACCGGGCACGCCGATCCTCAACTGGGGCTGCCGGGACCGCGCCGGCATGCCGGCCGCCTGAGCCCCACGCCGGTTACAGCTTCAGGAGCGCGTGCCCGATCTGGAACAGGCTGATGCACAGCACCAGCACGCCCACCGCCACCAGCACCCACTGCTCGCGCACGCGCTTGACCAGCAGCGCCGCCACCGGGGCGGCGATCATGCCGCCGACCAGCAGGCCCAGCACGATCTGCAGGTGCTGCAGGCCGATGGACAGCAGGAAGGTGATGGACACCGCCAGCGTCACCACGAACTCGGCCGCGCTTACCGAGCCGATCACCGTGCGGGCCTGGCCGCCGCCGGCGAGCAGGGTCGAGGTGGCCAGCGGGCCCCAGCCGCCGCCGCCGCTGGCATCGAGCAGGCCGGCGAAGAAGCCGAGCACCGGCACCCGCCGGACCTCCCGGCGCGGCACCAGCCGGCCGCTGGCACGGACCAGGATCAGCACCGCCAGCACCAGCAGGTAGGCGTAGACGAACGGGCGGATGAAATCGCCCGGCAGTTGCGTGAGGACGTAGGCGCCGATGACGCCGCCGACCATGCCGGGGATGGCCAGGCGCAGGAACAGGCGCCGGTCGACATTGCCCATGGCCAGATGGGACACGCCGGAGGCGCCGGTCGTGAACACTTCAGCGGCGTGGATGCTCGCGCTGACCTGCGCCGGTGGCAGGCCCATGGCCAGCATGACCGAGGAGGAGACCAGCCCGTAGGCCATGCCGAGCGCCCCGTCGACCAGCTGCGCCGCCAGGCCGATCAGCACGAACCAGAAGAAGGTCTCGCCGAACTCCATCGTCCCGTGGACCGGGCACGCCGCCGGTCAGCGGGTGCCGTACAGCACGACGGTCTTGCCGCGCGCGTGCAGCTGCCCGTCCGCCTGAAGCTTCTTGAGCACGCGGCCGGCCATCTCGCGCGAGCACCCGACCAGTCGGGCCAGCTCCTGGCGCGACACGCGCATCTGCGTGCCCTGCGGGTGGCTCATCGCCTCCGGTTCCTTGGCCAGGTCGTGCAGGGTGCGCACGATCCGGTCGGTGACGTCCAGGAACGCGAGGCGGCTGGCCTTGCGGCTGGTGGTCAGCAGGCGCCGGGAAAGCTGGACCCCGATCGAATAGAGCAGCCGCGGGGCATCGCCGACCAGCGGCCCCAGCATCAGCTGCTGCAGGCGGTCGTAGCTGATCTCGGCCAGCTCGCAGGCGCTGCGGGTGCGGAGGATGACCTCGCGGCTGTCCGATTCGATGAACAGCCCCATCTCGCCGACGAACTCGCCGGCGCCGTAGTAGCCCAGCACCAGCTCGCGGCCGTCCTCCTCCTCGGCGATGATGCTCACCGAGCCGTTGACCACGTAGTACAGGGTGCCGGCCGGATCGCCGGGGCGGAACACGTCGGTCCGGTTCGGGTACCGCCGGCGCTGGCAATGGGCCAGGAAGCGCTCGACGGCGGCCTGGTCCAGCGTCAGCGGGCTGCTGGTGAAGCGCAGGGGGGTCACGGCGGGATTCCTGATTTTCATGGGTGAGTTGGCGCCCGAAGATAGCCGGCCGAGGGCTGGCCGGCAAACCCCGGTGGCCGCCATACATATCGCGGTCACCGGCTTTGGCCCATAATGCCGCGTTTTCCACCCCCAGAGGCATGACCGCCGTGGTCAAACCCCTGCCGCGCCTGAGGCTGCAAGGCTTCAACAACCTCACCAAGGCGCTGAGCTTCAACATCTACGACGTCTGCTACGCGGTCTCCGAGGACGAGCGCCAGCGCTACATCGAGTACATCGATGAGGCGTACAACGCCGACCGCCTGACCCAGATCCTGACCGACGTGGCCCAGATCATCGGCGCCAACATCCTGAACGTGGCCCGCCAGGACTACGACCCCCAGGGGGCGTCGGTGACCATCCTCATTTCCGAGGAGCCGGTCATCGACAAGAAGGACGCCGGCAAGGAGATCATCTCCGATGCCGTGGTCGCGCACCTGGACAAGAGCCACATCACCGTCCACACCTACCCGGAGACGCACCCTCAGAACGGGATCGCGACCTTCCGCGCGGACATCGACGTGGCCACCTGCGGCGTGATCTCGCCGCTGAAGGCGCTGAACTACCTGATCGAGAGCTTCGAGTCGGACATCGTGGTGATGGACTACCGCGTGCGCGGCTTCACCCGCGACATCAAGGGCAAGAAGCACTACATCGACCACAAGATCAATTCGATCCAGGACTTCCTGGCGAAGAACATCAAGTCGCGCTACGAGTCCATCGACGTCAACGTCTACCAGGAAAACATCTTCCACACGAAGATGCACCTGAAGGAGTTCGACCTCGACACCTACCTGTTCGAGGAGAAGGCGCGCAACCTGTCGTTCAAGGACCGGATGCGGATCGAGGCGCTGCTCAAGCGCGAGATCGAGGAACTGTTCCACGGCCGCAACCTGGTCGAGTGACCGCCCGGCGCGCCTGCGGGTGCGCGGGGGTTCAGCCAGGCGCCGGCACCATGGCGCCACATCGCGGGACGGCCCGCGCGCGGCGAAGGCCGCGGACGAAACCGACGGCGGTCCGGAGCACAGCTCCGGGCCGCTTTTTTTTTCCACCTTCCGGAGGAGAACGACATGGCGTGGACCTACCTGCTGCTGGCGGGCCTGTTCGAGATCGGCTTCGCGCTGGGGCTCAAGCAGACCGACGGCTTCACCCGGCTGTGGCCGAGCCTGGGCACCGCGGCGGCGGCGGCCGTGAGCCTGTACCTGATGACCCTGGCCATGCGCACGCTGCCGGTCGGCACCGCCTATGCGGTCTGGACCGGGATCGGGGCGGTCGGCGTGGCCCTGCTGGGCATCCTGCTGCTGGGCGAAAGCGCCTCGCCGGCGCGGCTGGCCTGCATCGGCCTGATCGTGGCCGGGGTGATCGGATTGAAGCTGGTCTCGCCGGCGTGAGCGGCCTTCAGATGCGGTAGGCGACCAGCTTCATCAGGTTCGAAGCCAGCGCCATCGCCTGCGGGATCGGCGGCGGCAAGACCCGGGCGCCGGCCTGCTCGGCATGCTCGGCATGGCGGGCCTCGTCCTCCTTCATGACCCGGATGACCTCGCGGCTGCGCATGTCGGTGGCAGGCAGGGATTCCAGGTGTTCGTCGAGGTGGGCCTCGACCTGGCGCTCGGTCTCGACCACGAAACCGAGGTTCCAGCCGTCCCCGCGCAGCCCGGCCAGGCCGCCGATGGCGTAGCTGCCCGCGTACCAGAGCGGGTTGAAGAGGCTTGGCCGGCTGTCCAGTTCCTGCAGCCGGCGGGCGCACCAGGCCAGGTGGTCGGTCTCTTCCTGGGCCGCGTCCAGCAGGTGCGCGCGGGTGGCCGGGTCGCGGGCCACGGCCGCCTGGCCGAAATACAGGCCCTGGGCGCAGACCTCGCCGACGTGGTTGATCCGCATCAGGCCTGCGGCATGGCGCCGGGCCGGGGCCGGCAGGACCGGGTCGGAAGCGGTCGCCGGGTAGGGCCGGGCCGCGGGCGGGTCGCCCAGGGTGGTCTCCAGCGCGCGCTGCGCCTCGACCAGCACCCGGTCGATCGGCGAGAGGTGGCGCACAACGGTCATACTGCGGGCTCCCGGGCATGCGCCGGATGGTCCAAGGCCCGTTGATTGTCCGCCCGCCATGGGCCGGCTGCCAACCCGCCGCGGGGGCCGTGCGGCTCCAGCCGGGGCGGCTTGCACGAAACTGACGCGGCGGGTATCATTCCGCCTCTTTGCTGCACCTTTCACAACGCGAGGCGAAGTTCCGCCCGGGCAACCCGGCCACGGAACCAACCCGACCAACGACCCGAGTTCCCATGAAGACTTTCATCGCCAAGTCCGAGACCGTCCAGCGCGACTGGTACCTCGTCGACGCCTCCGGCAAGACCCTCGGCCGCCTGGCCGCCGAGCTTGCCCACCGCCTCCGCGGCAAGCACAAGCCCGTCTACACCCCGCACGTCGACACCGGCGACTACCTCGTCGTGGTCAATGCCGAGAAGATCGCGGTGACCGGCAAGAAGCTGCAGGACAAGATGTACCACCGCTTCACCGGCTACATCGGCAACCTGAAGAGCGAGACCCTGGCCCAGGCGCTGGAGCGCCACCCGGAACGCGTCCTCGAGATCGCGGTCAAGGGCATGCTGCCGAAGGGCCCGCTGGGCCGTGCGATGTACCGCAAGCTCAAGGTCTACTCCGGTTCCGAACACCCGCACGCGGCCCAGCAGCCGCAGCCGCTGGACATCTAAGGCACAACGATGGCTACCACTCAGAACTACGGCACCGGCCGTCGCAAGTCCTCCACCGCCCGCGTGTTCCTGCGCAAGGGCAGTGGCAGCATCACCGTCAACGGCCGTCCGCTTGACGAGTTCTTCGGCCGCGAGACCGCGCGCATGATCGTGCGCCAGCCGCTCGAGCTGACCCAGAGCACCGACAAGTTCGACGTCGTCGTCACCGCCACCGGCGGCGGCACCACCGGCCAGGCCGGTGCGATCCGCCTGGGCATCGCCCGCGCGCTGGTCGAGTACGACGAG
Source organism: Pseudoxanthomonas fibrivorans (assembly GCF_041464125.1). Lineage (NCBI taxonomy): Bacteria > Pseudomonadati > Pseudomonadota > Gammaproteobacteria > Lysobacterales > Lysobacteraceae > Pseudoxanthomonas > Pseudoxanthomonas fibrivorans. The sequence continues at coordinate 121,654 of NZ_JBGNUG010000002.1, forward strand.
TCGCTGAAGAGCGACCTGCGCAAGGCCGGTTTCATGACCCGCGACGCCCGCGAGGTCGAGCGCAAGAAGGTCGGCCTGCACAAGGCCCGCCGCGCCACGCAGTTCTCCAAGCGCTGATGCGCCTGGACGGTCGCATCCCTTCAGCGGGATGCGGCCACGGCGGACCGGGCCATGCCGGCCTGGTCCCGCCATCGCGGTGGAGTGCGTCGATGGGATGCATTCGACCGCGGGCGGGCATATAATTCCGCCCTGCCTACAGCCCCGTCGCCAAGCGGTAAGGCACCTGACTCTGACTCAGGCATTCGGTGGTTCGAATCCATCCGGGGCTGCCATCTTCGAAAAGCCCGGCCGAAAGGCCGGGCTTTTTCATGCCCGGCGAAAAGTGCCTGCTGCACGCCGCCTCCGGCCGAAAGTGGCATGCTCCTTGCGTCCTCCAGCGGGCCCGAGCAGTCCGTCGTCCGTCATGCCAGACCGTCCCGCCAGCGTCGAATCCGGAATCCGCCACTTCGTGCGGTACACGTGCGCCATGCGCGCGCTCGGCTTCTATGCGGGCATGCTCGGCATCGGCTCGGCCCTGCACGGCCAGGGCGCGCCGGCCACGACCCTCCTGCTGCTGGGCTTCACCTGCCTGTGCTGGCCGGTGCTGGCGTGGCGGCTGTCGGGGGCGGCCAGCGATCCACTCAAGGCCGAGTTCCGCAACCTCACCATCGATACCGGCCTTGCCGGGTTCTGGATCGCGATGGCGCAGTTTGACCTGCTGCCCAGCGCGCTGCTCGCCGCGGTGATGGCGATGGACCGGACCGTGGCCGGCGGCTGGTCCCTGACCCGTCGCTCGATGGGCGTGATGGCCGCCGTGGCGCTGGTCACGTCCGCCTTCAACGGGTTCGCGTTCCAGCCGCGGACGCAGTTCACGACCATGCTGTGGTGCATGCCGTTCCTGGTGCTGTACCTGCTGGCGATCGGCGCCTCCACGCGGATGTTCGCCGACAAGGTGCGCGCGCAGAAGCGCGTCCTGGTGCAGGGCTCCAGGATCGACGCGCAGACCGGCCTGGCCACGCGCCCGCAGTGGCTGGCGCTGGTCGCCGCGGAGCTGCGCCGGTTCCAGCGCTACGGCGCGGTGTCCTCGCTGCTGATGGTCGACATCGACCACTTCAAGCGCATCAACGACAGCGCCGGGCACCTGGTCGGCGACCAGGTGATCCACGACGTCAGCCGGATCCTGCGCGAAGGACTGCGCAGCGCCGACACCGCCGGACGCTATGGCGGCGACGAGTTCGGCGTGCTGTTGCCGGGCACCGCCCGCGAGGCCGCGATCGAGGTGGCCGAACGCCTGCGCCGCGCGGTGGCCGCGGAGGTGGCCATCGCGGGCGTGCCGGTCACGTTCAGCATCGGCGTGGCCGAACTCGCTCCGGGCATGGAGGCGATCGAGGACTGGACGGGGGCCGCCGACGAAGCCCTGTACCGGGCCAAGGACGCGGGTCGCGACTGCGTCCGCTCCTGAGGAACGCGCCTTACCCCGGATAGGGACGGCAGCCCATCGCCGCGAGCGGTCCATGCAGCGCCGGCACCTGCATCAGCCACGGCGCCGCGATCGTCAGCAGGCCCGCGCCCAGCACCACGCCGCCGAGCGCCAGGCGCAGCCGCGGGCGCTGCAGCCAGCGGTTCATGCGCGCGCCCGACCAGGTCAGCGGCAGCATCACCGGCAGCGTGCCCAGGCCGAATGCAGCCATCACCATCGCGCCGCCGCCCGCGCTGGCCTGCAGCCAGGCCACGGTGAGCAGGCCCAGGCTGAGGCCGCAGGGCATCCAGCCCCAGAGCGCGCCCAGCGCCACGCGACGCCACGCGCGGTCGGCGGGCAGCAGGCGCCGGTGCAATGGTTGCAGCCGGCGCCAGGCCCGCACCCCGGGCCTGGCCAGCAGGTCCAGCCGGCCGCCGCGATCGAGCAGGCGCAGCGCCACCAGGACGAGGGCCACGCCCGCGGCGATGCGCACGCCCACCACCAGCGCGTCGATGCGCAGCACCCGGAGCAGTCCGCCGCCAAGTCCGCCGGCCAGCGCGCCGGCGAGCACGTAGCCACCGATCCGGCCGACGTTGGCCTGCCAGGCCACCGCAAGCGCGCGCCCCGGCGCCATCGCCGGGAAGCCGGCGGCGATGCCGCCGCACATCACCGCGCAGTGCAGGCCGCCAAGCACGCCGGCGAGCGCGGCGGCGAGCAGCGTGGGCAGGTCGACGGGCACTCAGGATCCGCGCGGGTCGCGGGGCGGGGCCGGCCGGTCGTCATCCTCGAGGATGTCCAGCGCCGGCGTGTCGAGGTCGTCGAACTGGCCGCGCCTGACCGCCCACACGAACGCGGCGATCGCGATGCCGAGCAGGACCAGGCTGATCGGGATCAGCAGCAGCAGGATGTTCATCGTGCGGATTCCTCCGGGTGGCCGGCGTGGCGGCGCGGCGCGGCCGCCGCCCCGGCATGCGCCAGCCGCAGCGCGTTGAGGGTGACCGCCAGCGAGGACGCCGCCATGCCCAGCGCCGCGATCCACGGCGTGACCAGGCCCGCCGCCGCGACCGGCAGCGCGAGCAGGTTGTACCCGGCCGCCCACGCCAGGTTCTGGCGGATGATGCGGCGGGTGCGCCGGGCCAGGGCGATCGCCTCGGGCACGCGTTGCAGGCTGCCGCCGGTGGTGACCAGGTCCGCGGCCCGGTGGGCGAGCGAGGCGCCGTCGCCCATCGCGATCGACACGTCGGCGCCGGCCAGCACCGGCGCGTCGTTGAGTCCGTCGCCGACCATCGCCACCACGCGTCCCTGCGCCTGCAGGCCGCGGACCAGCGCGAGCTTGTCCTCCGGCGACTGGCGCGCGTGCGCCTCGTCCAGCGCCAGGACGCCGGCCATGCGCCGCACCGCCGCTTCGCCGTCACCGCTGGCCAGGTGCAGGCCCAGGCCGAGGCCGCGCAGCTGGACCATCGCGGCGAACGCGTCGGCGCGTTCGCGCTCCTCGAGCAGGAAGCGCGCGAAGGCACGCCCGCCGTCGCCGAGCCAGAGCGCGCCGTCGTCTTCGCATGCGGCGGCGAAGTCGGCGCGGCCCAGGCGCCAGTGACGGCCGTCCACCTGTCCCTGCACGCCACGGCCGGGGACCGCTTCGATGCCGGTCGCCGCCAGCGGCCGGTCCTGCCCGGTGGCGAATGCGGCGGCCAGCGGGTGGCCACTGTCGCGCTCGAGCGCGGCCGCGATGGCCACCGCGTGCGACGGCTCCAGCGAAGGATCGAGGACCTCCACCGACGCGAGCACCGGCCGGCCGTCGCTGAGGGTGCCGGTCTTGTCGAACACGATGTCGGTGGCGCGGGCGAGCGTGTCCAGTGCGTCGGGGCGCACGGCCAGCAGGCCGATGCGGGCCAGCGCGCCGTGCGCGGCGGCCAGCGCCGCGGGCACCGCCAGCGACAGCGCGCACGGACAGCTGATCACCAGCAGCGCCAGGGTGACTTCCAGCGCGCGCGCCGGTTCGTGCTGCCACCACCAGGCGAACACCGCCAGCGTGACCGGCAGCAGGAACACGACGAAGCGCCCGGCCAGCCGGTCGGCGACGCGCGCCAGCCCCGGACGGTGCGCCTGTGCCTGCTCGACCAGGCGCGCCAGCTGCGAGATCCGCGTGGCCGCGCCGGTGCAGTCCACGCGCAGGCGCGCCGGTCGTTCGCGGCAGACGGTGCCGGCGTATACCGGGTCGCCCACCGCCTTGCGCACCGGGGTCGACTCGCCGGTCAGCAGCGCTTCCTCGAACCAGGCTTCCGCATCGCGCAACACGCCGTCGGCGGGCACCGCCTCGCCGGCGGCCACGCAGGCCACATCGCCCGGCTGCAGCGCCGCCAGCGGCACGGTCTCGCGGCTGCCATCGTCGCGTTCGCGCGTGGCGAAGGCCGGGCGCGCACGGGCCAGCGCATCGACCTGGGCGCTGGCCACGCTGCGCGCGCGCTGCTCGAGCATGCGCGCGGCCAGCAGCAGGAACACGAACATCACCGCCGCGTCGTACCAGACGTGCTCGCCGCCGCGGATCGTCTCGAACAGGCTGGCGAAGTAGGCCAGCAGGGTCGAACCGGCGACCAGCACGTCCATGCCCAGGCGTCGCTCGCGCAGCTCGCGCAGGGCGCCGGCGATGAACGGCCAGCCCGAGTAGAACACCACCGGCGTGCTCAGCAGGAAGGTCAGCCAGCGGAAGAAGTCGCGCGTGGCCGTGGGCATGGTGTCGTGGAAATCCAGGTACAGCGCCTCGGCCAGCATCATGGCCTGGAGCATGCCCAGCCCGGCGATGCCCAGCCGCAGCAGCCAGCGCCGCCGCTCGCGCACGCGCGCACGCTCATGCGCTTCGCTGCCGGCCAGGTACGGCCGGTAGCCGAGCATCGCCAGCCGCCGCAACGGCGTGGACAGCGCGGTGCGCGCCGGATCCCAGGCGATGCGGATGCGGCCGGTGACCGCGTTGGCGGTGCAATCGACCACGCCGGGCTCGCGCGCCATCGCCCGGTCGATCAGCCAGGCGCAGGCGGCGCAGCGCATGCCGTCGGTAAGCAGGGTGATCTCGCGGCCATCGGCGACCGCGCGGCTGTGCGCGGCCTGCACGTCGTCGCGGTCCCACACCGACAGGTCGGGAAGCTCGTCGCCGACCCGGCCGCCCGTGCCGTTGCCGGCGTTGGCGCTGCGCAGGCGGTAATAGCCTTCGAGGTCCGCCTGGCCGATCCACTCGGCGGCCGCGGCGCAGCCGTGGCAGCAGAACGACCGGGTGCGTCCGTCGACTTCCTGCAGGCACGGATGCGCCGGCAGCGCCTCGCCGCAGTGGTGGCACGCGCCGGTGGCGACGGCCGCCGCGGGCATGGCCAGGTCGACGGACACGCTCGCCTCAGCCGCTCGCGTCGGGCGGCGGCGCGCCGAGCGACGGTGCCAGGCGGGCGGCATGCTGCTGCCTGGGCAGGCGCCCGTGCAGGCGCCAGCTGCCATCGGCCGCGTGCAGCTGCACGACCCAGTCGTGCTGCGGGTCGACCGCCTGCTGCAGGCGCCAGCCGGGGCCTCCCGGCGGCAGCTCCAGCTGCAGGTCCTCGGCCTGGCGGGTCGGATGTTCCAGCAGCAGCCGCAGCGGGCGGTCGCGGGCGAAGCGGCCGGTGGCCGGCAGGACCTCGACGATCCCGTCCTCCACCCGCAGCACCGCGCTCAGCCCGAGCTTGCGCGCCGCCGCATCCGGACCGAGGTCCGTGGTCTGGATCTGGGCCACGCGGCGGACCGGGTCGGTGACGCTGTCGGCACCACCGGTATGGGTGGCGACGATGACCAGGCCGACGCCGGCGACGATCGACAGCAGCGGCAGGCCGACGACCAGCCACATCACCGGGTTGCGCCAGAGGGGTTTCGAGGCGTCGTGGGGAAGCGGATCGTTCATGGGCTGGGTCCGAAGAAGCTGCTGTCGACGACGCGCCGCTCGCGGCCGTCCTCGCTCTCGACGACGAAGCGGATGTCGTGGCGGCCGCCGACGCCGGGCGGGGCGGCCACGCTCAGGGCGACCGGCAGCACCTGCTCCGGACCGGCCTCGACCACCGGCGGGGCGGACAGGCGCAGGTCGGCGCCGCCGGCCTCCAGGGTGATGCGGTAACGCTGGCCCTGCTGGCTCTTGTTCACCAGCTTGAGCGTGTAGTCGTTCTCGACGTGGCCACCGGCGGCCTCGCGGTACAGCGCGTTGCGGTCGCGCAGCACCTCGGCGATCAGTTCGCTGCGGCTGGCCACGCCCCAGGCCCAGGCCCCGCACAGCGCGAGCAGCAGCAGGCCGTAGGCGAAGATGCGCGGGCGCAGCACGCGGGTGGAGCGGCCGTCGATCGCGTTCTGGGTCGAGTAGCGGATCAGGCCGCGCGGGTAGCCCATCTTGTCCATCACTTCGTCGCAGGCGTCGATGCAGGCGCCGCAGGCGATGCACTCGTACTGCAGGCCGTTGCGGATGTCGATGCCGGTCGGGCAGACCTGCACGCAGATCGTGCAGTCGATGCAGTCGCCCAGTTCCTCGTGGGCGAACTTCGGCAGCGGCTGGGGCTTCTCGCCGGCGCCGCCGAGGGTGATCGTGCCGTGCGCCTGCAGCCGGTTGTCGGCCGCGGTCGGATGGGCGCTGGCGCGGAACACGTAGTCGTAGGCGGTCTTCGGGTCGAGCAGGCCGCGCGCCCGCTCCAGCACGCTGCCCAGGCCGCGCTTGCGCGGGCCGCGCGGTTCGCCGCGCATCGGGTCGTAGGCGATCAGCAGGGTGTTGCGGTCGAACATCGCGCTCTGGAAGCGCGCGTAGGGGCACATGTACTTGCACACCTGCTCGCGCAGGAAACCTGCGTTGCCCCAGGTCGCCAGCGCGTAGAACAGCACCCAGAACGTCTCCCAGCCGCCCCAGGCGAACGGCACCAGGCGCGCGGCCAGGTCGGTGATCGGGGTGAAAAAGCCGACGAAGGTGAAGCCGGTCCACAGCGCGAACACGGCCCACAGCGCGTGCTTGGCGCCCTTGCGCAGGATCTTGTCGCGGTTCCACGGGCCCGCGTCCAGCTTCATCCGCCGGCCGCGGTCGCCCTCGGTCCAGCGCTCCATCCACAGGAACACCTCGGTCCACACCGTCTGCGGGCAGGCGTAGCCGCACCACAGGCGCCCGGCCAGCGCGGTGAAGAAGAACAGGGCCATCGCCGCGATGATCAGCAGCAGCGCCAGGAACAGGAAATCCTGCGGCCAGAACACCAGCCCGAACACGTAGAACTTGCGCGCCGGCAGGTCGAACAGCACCGCCTGGCGGCCATCCCAGGGCAGCCACGGGAACAGGTAGAACATGCCCAGCAGCCAGGCCACGGCCGCCACCCGCAGCCGGTTGAAGCGGCCGGATACGTCGCGCGGATAGACCTTGCGCTCGCTGACGTAGAACGAATTGCCCTGCTCGTCGACGACGTCGAGCGGGATGCGCTTGCTCATGGCTGCCGTCCTGGCTGCGGCGTCGCGCACCCGCGGGGGCGCGTGCCGTTACGGTGGGGGTCGGTTGCGTTCATGGTGTCGGCTGGGCCGCGGTGCGGCGTGGCGGGCGGATCCTGTGGCCTGCCCTGCAAGTATCCGCCGATTGCGACGGTGCGCCAGACGACAAATTGCCGCAGGGGGCGCACGCCGCGGCGCCGCGTTACTCGGGCGGCAGCGCGCGGTTGAAGCGGCTGGACGGACGCAGCAGGATCCACGTGAACAGGCTGGACGAGGCGGTGGCCAGCCAGAACATGAAGAAGCCCAGCGTGTAGCCGAGCTCGCGGGTGATCTGCAGGGTGGGGAAGGTCAGGTCGCGCAGCGCCAGCGGGTCGACGAAGGCGAAGAACACCATCGTCGCCACGCCGGCGGCGAAGAAGCTGGGCCAGGCGATGGCCCCCACGCGCTGCGCGAGCGGGCGCGGGGGGTGGTCGAAGCGTGGCTCGCTGAAATCGGTCACTTCGCGGCGGGCTCGGCAGCGGACGTGCCCCCATTATGCGACAGCGACCAGACGTAGGCGGCGACCAGTCGCGCGCGGGTCTCGCCCAGCAGCTCGCGGTGGGCCGGCATGCTGCCGTGGCGGCCGTGGGCGATGGTCTGGTAGAGGCTCTCGCGGCTGCTGCCGTACAGCCAGTAGTCGTCGGTCAGGTCCGGTGCGCCCAGGTCCTGGTTGCCGGTGCCGTCCACGCCGTGGCAGGCCGCGCACACGCCCTCGTACAGCTTGCGCCCGCGCGCCGCCATGTAGTTGTTCTGCAGCGTTTCCGGCGCCGACAGGGTGCGCACGTAGGCGATGGTGTAGTCCACCGCGTCCGGGCCGCCCATGCCGGTGAGCACCGTGCCCCACTCCGGCATCATCCCTTCGCGGCCGTCGAGCACCGTCTGCAGGATGTGGTCCGGCGAGCCGCCCCAGTGCCAGATGTCGTCGGTCAGGTTGGGGTAGCCGATCGCGCCCTGGCCGCTGGAGCCGTGGCAGGTGGCGCAGGTGTTGCTGAAGATCGAACGGCCCAGCGCGACCGCCTTCGGGTCCTGCGCCAGCCGGTCGATGGCCTGCCCGGCGAACGGCTTGAAGGTCTGCTCGAGCTTGGCATCCTCGACCGCCTTGGCCCTGGCGTGCTCGCCGGTGGAGGTCCAGCCGGCGTAGCTCGGGATTCCGCCCAGGCCGCCGAACCAGACCAGGTAGGCGACGGCGAAGACGATGGTCAGGTAGAACAGGTTGATCCACCACTTCGGCAACGGCTTGTTGTATTCGGTGATGTCGCCGTCCCAGACGTGGGAGGTGTCCTCGGGCTTGGGATCGCCCGGGCGGCGGCGTGCGGTCCACCACAGCAGCCACACGCATCCGACGATGTTGATGGCCACCAGGACGATGACGAACCAGGTCCATCCGCTAGTCATGCCACGTTCCCCTTGTCTTCCCGGCCGGCGTCGCCGTCATCCAGCGGCAGTCGCGCCGCTTCGTCGAACGCCCGCTTGCGTTTCGGGCTCCACGCCCAGATCCAGCCGCCGATGAACAGCACCAGCAGCGCCGCGGTGAACAGGCCGGCGATCATGGCTGGCCTCCGCGCGGCGCATGCCGGCCCAGGGCCTGCAGGTAGGCGACCACCGCATCGAGTTCGGTCTTGCCGTCCACGTCGGCCGCGGCCTGGGCGATCTGCTCGTCTGTATACGGGTCGCCCAGCGTCTTCAGCGCCGACATGCGCCGGGAAACGGTGGCGCCGTCGACCTTGCTGTCCGCCAGCCACGGGAAGCCGGGCATGTTCGACTCGGGGACCACGTCGCGCGGGTTGATCAGGTGCACGCGGTGCCAGTCGTCGGAGTAGCGCCCGCCGACGCGGGCCAGGTCCGGGCCGGTGCGCTTGCTGCCCCACTGGAACGGACGGTCGTAGACCGACTCGCCGGCCAGCGAGTAGTGGCCGTAGCGCTCGGACTCGAAGCGCAGCGTGCGCACCATCTGCGAGTGGCAGTTGTAGCAGCCCTCGCGCACGTAGACGTCGCGGCCGGCCAGTTCCAGCGCCGGGTAGGGTTCGACCCCTTCCAGCGGCTTGATCGCCTCGGCCTGGAACATCAGCGGCACGATCTGGGCCAGGCCGCCGAAGGAGATGGCGACCGCGATCAGGACCGCCATCAGGCCGACGTTCTTCTCGATTTTCTCGTGGGGATTCTGGTTGTGTTCGCTCATTGGGAGGCCTCAGGCGCGCACTTGGGAGGCGTCGACCGGCATCACCGGCTGCGACTCGATCGCGGGGGCGGCGCGGTACGTGCGCAGCACGTTCCAGGCCATCACGAACATGCCGGCCAGGACCAGCAGGCCGCCGAACAGCCGGATCAGGTAGTACGGGTAGGTGGCGTTGAGCGCCTCGACGAAGCTGTAGGTCAGCGTGCCGTCGTCGTTGGTCGCGCGCCACATCAGGCCCTGCATCACGCCGGCGATCCACATCGAGGCGATGTAGAACACCACGCCCAGGGTGTGCATCCAGAAGTGCAGGTCGATGGCCTTGATCGAGAACATCTGCTCGCGGCCGAGCAGGCGCGGCAGCAGCGAGTAGATCGAGCCGACCGAGATCATCGCCACCCAGCCCAGCGCGCCGGCGTGGACGTGGCCCACGGTCCAGTCGGTGTAGTGGGACAGCGAGTTGACCGTCTTGATCGACATCATCGGTCCCTCGAAGGTGGCGATCATGTAGAAGGAGATCGCGACGATCAGGAACTTCAGGATCGGGTCGGTGCGCAGCTTGTACCAGACGCCGGACAGGGTCATCACGCCGTTGATCGCGCCGCCCCAGGACGGGGCCAGCAGGATCAGCGAGAACACCATGCCCAGCGACTGCGCCCAGTCCGGCAGCGCGGTGTAGAGCAGGTGGTGCGGGCCGGCCCACATGTAGACGGCGATCAGCGCCCAGAAGTGCACGATCGACAGGCGGTAGGAGTACACCGGCCGCCCGGCCTGCTTGGGCACGAAGTAGTACATCATCCCGAGGAAGCCGGCGGTCAGGAAGAAGCCGACCGCATTGTGGCCGTACCACCACTGCACCATCGCGTCGACCGCGCCGCTATAGACCGGGTAGGAGTGCAGGGGGCCGGACGGGATGGCGATGTTGTTGACGATGTGCAGCAGCGCCACCGCGATGATGAAGCTGGCGTAGAACCAGTTCGCCACGTAGATGTGCTTGACCCGGCGCTTGGCGATGGTGCCGATGAACAGCACCGCGTAGGCCACCCACACCACCGCGATCAGGATGTCGATCGGCCAGATCAGCTCGGCGTACTCCTTGCCCTGGGTCAGGCCCAGCGGCAGGGTGATGGCCGCCAGCAGGATCACCAGCTGCCAGCCCCAGAACACGAACGCGGCGAGCCCGTCGGAAATCAGCCGCACGTGGCAGGTACGCTGCACCACGTGCAGGCTGGTCGCGAACAGCGCGCTGCCGCCGAAGGCGAAGATCACCGCGTTGGTATGCAGCGGCCGCAACCGGCCGTAGCTCAGCCACGGCAGGTCGAAGTTCAATGCCGGCCAGTACAGCTGGGCGGCGATCAGCACGCCCACGGCCATGCCCACGATGCCCCAGACCACGGTCATCACCGCGAACTGGCGCACCACCTTGTCGTTGTAAGTCCCCTGCACGCTTTGCATGCGGTCCGTCCCTCAGTCTGAACGGGGGCGATCATCCCCCTGTGGGGTGATCCGGTCATTGATTGCGATCAATGACCGGCCGATGGCACCGGGCTATCCCTCGTACCCGACGCGCCAGGCAGGACTGCGGACCGGCGGGACCGCCTGTCCGCCTGCCGGCGCGTGGGTTAGCCCTCGGACAAAGCATAGGCCGATCCGGCGGCCTTGTGACCCGGTCAGATTGTCCGGGGGTGGGGCGCCGGGCACCGGCCGCGGTATCGTGCCGGGACTGCGATGGAACGGCAGGAGTATCGACGGCATGAGCACCTACGCCCTGGATGCGGTGTTCCGCCCGCGCTCGGTCGCCGTGGTCGGCGCCAGCCCGCGCGAGCGGTCGGTCGGCCGCGCCGTGGTCCGCAACCTGCGCGAGGCCGGCTTCGCCGGACCGGTGGGGCTGGTCAACCCGAAGCACCGCCAGATCGACGGGATGACCGCGGTCGCGCGGCTGGCCGACCTGCCGTTCAAGCCCGAACTGGTGGTGGTGACCACGCCGGCGGCGACCGTGCCGGGGGTGATCGCCGAGGCGGTCGCCGTGGGCGCCAGGGCTGCGGTGGTGGTCAGCGCGGGGCTGGGGCAGGGGCCGGGCTCGCTGCTGGAAAAGCTGCGCGACATCGCCCGCCCGCATGGCCTGCGCATCGTCGGGCCCAACTGCCTCGGGGTGATGGCGCCCCATGCCGGGCTCAACGTCAGCTTCGGCGCGCGCAGCCCGCTGAAGGGCGACCTGGCGCTGGTCTCGCAGTCCGGGGCGGTGGCCTCCGGGCTGGTCGAGTGGGGCGTGGCGCGCTCGATCGGGTTCTCGGCGGTGGTCTCGCTCGGCGATGCGGTGGACGTCGACTTCGGCGACCTGCTCGACTGGTTCGCCCAGGACCCGAAGACCCGCGCGATCCTGCTGTACATCGAATCGATCCGCGACGCGCGCAAGTTCATGTCCGCCGCGCGCGCCGCCGCCCGCGCCAAGCCGGTGGTGGTGGTCAAGTCCGGGCGCCACGCCCAGGGGGCGAAGGCCGCCGCCACCCACACCGGGGCGCTGGCCGGTTCCGACGCGGTGTACGAGGCGGCCTTCCGCCGCGCCGGCCTGCTGCGGGTGCTGTCGCTGGACGAGGTGTTCGCCGCGGCCAAGACCCTGGGCCACCTGCGCAGCGCGCCGGGGCGGCGGCTGGCGATCCTCACCAACGGCGGCGGCATCGGCGTGCTGGCGGTGGACCGGCTGGTCGACCTGGGCGGCACCCTGGCCGCGCTGGACGAGGCCACCGTGCGCCGGCTCGACGGCGTGCTGCCGCCGACCTGGTCGCGCTCGAACCCGGTGGACATCGTCGGCGACGCCGACGCGTCCCGCTACGCGGCCGCCCTGGACGCGCTGCTGTCGGACCCGGGCAACGACGCGGTGCTGGTGATGAACGTGCCCACCGCGCTGGCGTCGTCCGGCGAGGCTGCGGCCGCGGTGGTCGAGGTGCTGGCGCGGCGGCCGCGCCCCGGACCGGGCAAGCCGGTGCTCGGGGTCTGGCTCGGCCGCGAGGCCGACGCGCTGGCCCGGCTGGAAGCGGCCGGGGTGCCGACCTACACCACCGAGGCCGGCGCGGTGCGCGGCTACACCTACCTGGTGCGGCACCGCGAGGCGCAGCAGGCGCTGATGGAGACCCCGCCGAGCCTGCCCGAGGACTTCGTGGTCGACAGCGCGGCCGGCCAGGCGATCGTCTCCGCCGCGCTGGCGCAGGGCCGGCAGTGGCTGGACCCGCTGGAAGTCACCGCGCTGATGGCCGCCTACGGCATCCCGATCACGCCGGTCACCCTGGCCCGCGACGCCGACGCCGCGGTCGCCGCGGCCGCGCCGCTGCTCGCGGAGGGCGCGCAGGTCGCGCTGAAGATCCTGTCGCCCGACATCCTGCACAAGTCCGACGTCGACGGCGTGCGCCTGAACCTGGCGACGGCGCCGGCAGTGCGCGAGGCCGCCGCCGCCATCCTCGCCCGCGCGCGCGAGCTGCGTCCGGACGCGCGGATCGACGGCGTCACCGTGCACCTCATGATCATGCGGCCGAAGGCGCGCGAACTGATCGCCGGCCTCGCCGACGATCCGACCTTCGGCCCGGTGGTGGTGTTCGGCCGCGGCGGCACCGCGGTGGAGGTGATCGACGACAAGGCGCTGTCGCTGCCGCCGCTGGACCTGCGCCTGGCCCATGAACTGATCGCGCGCACGCGCGTCTCGCGCATCCTCAAGGCCTACCGCGACGTGCCCGCCGCCGACGAGCGCGCGGTCGCGCTGGTGCTGGTCAAGCTGGCGCAGATGGCGGCGGACATCCCGCAGGTGCGCGAGCTGGACATCAACCCGTTGCTGGCCGACCGCGAGGGCGTGATCGCGGTGGACGCGCGGGTCTCGATCGCCCCGCACCCCGGGCCGGCGCAGAAGGGCCCGTGGCATTCGCGCTTCGTGATCCGGCCCTATCCGAAGGAATGGGAGCGCCAGGTCGAGCTGGCCCACGGCCGGCGCATGTTCGTGCGCCCCGTGCGGCCGGAGGACGAGGACATGTTCCGCGCCTTCTTCGGGCGGGTCAGCGACGAGGACCTGCGCCTGCGCTTCTTCTCCGCGGTGCGCCACTTCAGCCACGAGTTCATCGCCCGCCTGACCCAGCTCGACTACGCGCGTTCGATCGCGCTGGTGGCGATCGACCCGGGCAGCGGCGAGATGCTCGGTGCGGTCCGCCTGCTGGCCGACGCCAACTACGAGCGCGGCGAGTACGGGATCCTGGTGCGTTCGGACCTGAAGGGGTTCGGGATCGGCTGGCAGCTGATGCGGATCATGATCGAGTACGCCGGCGCGATCGGGCTGAAGGTGGTGGAAGGCCAGGTCCTGCGCGAGAACGTCACCATGCTGGCGATGTGCCAGCAGCTGGGCTTCCGGATCCGCCCCGACGCCGACGACGCCACCGTGATGGACGTGGCCCTGGACGTGGCCACCCCCTGAGACGGCCTGCGCATTGCGTTCACGCCGCCCGCCTAAGGTGGTGGCCTGGCGCGCGCGAGGCGATGGCATGGGCGGGACGGACGGCGGGATCGATGACGTGCTGGTGATCGGGGGCGGGCCGGCGGGCCTGACCGCGGCGACCTATCTGGGGCGCCTGCACCGGCGGGTGCGGGTGATCGACGCCGGCCGCAGCCGCGCGCGCTGGATTCCCGAGAGCAACAACTGTCCCGGGTTTCCGCACGGGATCCCGGGGCGCGACCTGCTGGCGCGGATGCGCGAGCAGGCGGAGGCCCACGACGCCCGCTTCGAGGCCGCCACGGTCACCGCGCTGGCGCGCGACGCGAGTGGCTACGTGGTCACGGCCGACGATGGCCGGCGCTGGCGCGCGCACGCGGTGATCCTGGCCACGGGCCTGGCCGACCGCCTGCCGGCGATGGAGCATCGCGACGAGGCGATCGCGTGCGGCGCGCTGCGGCTGTGCCCGGTCTGCGACGCCTACGAGGCCAGCGACCAGGACGTGGGGATCTTCGGCCCGTGGCAGGACATCGTCCGCCACGCGCGCTTCCTGCGCGGCTATACCGCGCGGCTGTCGCTGCTGCCGCAGGATGCGCCCGGACCGGACGGGGACCTCGGCGAGGTGGCCGCGCGGGTGCTGCCGGGCGGCGGACGGCTGCTGTTCGACGGCCGCCGCTGCGGCTATCTGGTCGGCGAGGATTGCTGGTGGTTCGATGCGGTCTATCCGTTCCTGGGCTGCGAGACCAGCGCCGGCCTCGCCGAACAGGCCGGGGTCGTGCTGACGGACACGGGCGAGATCCCGGTCGACCGCAGCCACCAGACCACCGGCGTGCCGGGGTTGTACGCGATCGGCGACGTGGTCAGCGGGCTGAACCAGATCTCGGTGGCGGTGGGCCAGGCCGCGGTGGCGGCGCTGGACGTGCACGCGCGGCTGCCGTTCGCGCCGCGCGCATAGGCCGCTACGCCGGCAGCGTGGCGGCCGGCACGCGCACGTGCCCATCCATCAGCACGCGCGCGCTGCGGCTCATCACCGCCCTGGTGACGATCCACTGGCCGTCGGCCAGGCGCGCTTCCGCGCCCACTCGCAGCGTGCCGGACGGGTGGCCGAAGCGCACCGCACCGCGCTCGCCGCCGCCGGCGGCCAGGTTGACCAGCGTGCCGGGGATGGCCGCGGCGGTGCCGATGGCGACGGCGGCGGTCCCCATCATGGCGTGGTGCAGCTTGCCCATCGACATCGCGCGCACGCGCAGGTCGATGTCGCCCGCGTCCACCGGCTTGCCGCTGGACGCGGTGTAGCCGGCGGGCGGGGCGACGAAGGCGAGCTTGGGCGTGTGCTGGCGCCTGGCGGCCTCGGCGACGTCCGCGATCAGGCCCATGCGCAGCGCGCCGTGGGCGCGGATCGCCTCGAGCCGGGCCAGCGCGGCCGGATCGCCGTTGATCGCCTCCTGCAGCTCGCTGCCGCTGTAGCCGATGTCGGCTGCGTTGAGGAAGATGGTCGGGATGCCGGCATTGATCAGCGTGGCCGGGAACGTGCCGACCCCGGGCACCTCCAGCGTGTCCACCAGCTGCCCGGTGGGGAACATGCGGCCGCCGTCCTCGCCCTCGTCCGCCGGATCGACGAATTCGAGCTGGATCTCGGCGGCCGGGAACGTCACCCCATCGAGTTCGAAGTCGCCGTCCTCGACCACCTGCCCGGCGGCCACGGGCACGCGCGCGACGATGGTCTTGCCGATGTTGGCCTGCCAGATGCGGACGGTGGCCACGCCGTCGCGCGGCAGCTTCGATGCATCGACCAGCCCGGACGAGATCGCGAACGGCCCGACCGCGGCCGACAGGTTGCCGCAGTTGCCGGACCAGTCGACGAAGGCGCTGTCGATCGACACCTGCCCGAACAGGTAGTCCACGTCGTGGTCGGGCCGCGCGCTGCTGGACACGATCACCGCCTTGCTGGTCGACGAGGTCGCCCCGCCCATGCCGTCGATCTGCTTGGCGTAGGGATCGGGCGATCCGATCACCCGCAGCAGCAGCGCATCGCGCGCCGGGCCGGGTTGCCGTGCAGCCTCCGGCAGGTCCTGCAGGCGGAAGAACACGCCCTTGGAGGTGCCGCCGCGCATGTAGGTGGCGGGGATGCGGAGTTGGGGAAGTGCGTTCATGGAATCCGATGCGTCGCTGAAGGGCCATGCTCAGAAAAGGCTGTCCTGCGCCTGCTGCGGGCGAGCCGGACCGAGCTTCCAGCTGCCGAGCGTGGTGTAGTCGTACGGGGTGCCTCTACCGACGACCAGTTCCAGTTCGTCGATCGGCCAGTCCACCCGGGGCATCGACTGCGTGCGGGGCAGGCTGCCGGTAAAACTGTAGGCAAGGGTGATGTGCGGTCGATGGCCGCCTCCCGGAGGTAGCCCATACCGATCGATCTGTTCGTTGAGCAGAATGATGAAACGTGCGAGTTCCGCACATGGTTTACGCGACCTGGCTTCGACATGGAGGCCTTCAGCCACCAACGCGTCGAGCTCCACCGTGAAGGCTGGGAACTGCATGCTCGCACCCACATGCAAGAGCCGCTCCCTGATCTCCGGCTTATCCATGTAGCGGTCGGAGAGCGACTGGTGGCGGAGGTGCCTAGCGAATGCCTGCCGGCCCAGCTTCTCCCGGATGCCATGGACCACCAAGCTGTGCTCGAGGTCGTCCCGCGCATGCGCACTGGATCGGCCGATGAATATCAGCCTGTCCCAGCCACATCGCCGATGCCAGAACGCCTCGTCCGGCGCGAACCGCTTCATCCGACACGCCCTCGCGCCATCTCAGGCCGCCTTCGCCGCCTCGAGGAAATCCTGGGCAAAGCGCTGCAGCACGCCGCCCGCCTCGTAGATCGACACTTCCTCGGCGGTATCCAGGCGGCAGGTGACCGGAACTTCCACGCGTCCGCCGTCGCGGCGGTGGATGACCAGGGTCAGGTCCGCGCGCGGGCGGCGCTCGCCGACCACGTCGAAAGTCTCGCTGCCGTCGATGCCGAAGGTGTGGCGATCCTGGCCCGGCTTGAACTCCAGCGGCAGCACGCCCATGCCGATCAGGTTGGTGCGGTGGATGCGTTCGAAACCCTCGGCCACGATCGCCTCCACGCCGGCCAGGCGCACGCCCTTCGCCGCCCAGTCGCGGCTGGAGCCCTGGCCGTAGTCGGCGCCGGCGATGATCACCAGCGGCTGCCGGCGCTCCATGTAGGCCTCGATCACTTCCCACATGCGCATGACCGTGCCGTCCGGTTCTAGGCGGGCCAGCGAACCCTGGCGCACGTTGCCGGCGTCGTCGCGGACCATTTCGTTGAGCAGCTTCGGGTTGGCGAACGTCGCGCGCTGCGCGGTGAGGTGGTCGCCGCGGTGGGTGGCGTAGGAATTGAAGTCCTCTTCCGGCACGCCCATCCTCGCCAGGTATTCGCCGGCGGCGCTGGAGGCGAGGATCGCATTGGACGGGGAGAGGTGGTCGGTGGTGATGTTGTCGCCCAGCACCGCCAGCGGGCGCATGCCGCGCAGCGTGCGTTCGCCCGCCAGCGCCCCTTCCCAGTACGGCGGCCGGCGGATGTAGGTGCTCTGCGGGCGCCAGTCGTACAGCGGCTCGATCCGGCCCGCGTGCTCGACGCGCACGTCGAACATCGGGCCGTAGACCTTGCGGAACTGCTCGGGCTTGACGCTGGCCTTGACGATCGCGTCGATCTCCGCGTCCGACGGCCAGATGTCCTTCAGCCGCACCTCGTTCCCGCCTGCGTCGACGCCGAGCACGTCCTTTTCGATGTCGAAGCGCACCGTGCCGGCGATCGCGTAGGCGATGACCAGCGGCGGCGAGGCGAGGAACGCCTGCTTCGCGTAGGGATGGATGCGGCCGTCGAAGTTGCGGTTGCCCGACAGCACCGCGGTCGCGTACAGGTCGCGGTCGACGATTTCCTGCTGGATCGCCGGGTCCAGCGCGCCGCTCATGCCGTTGCAGGTGGTGCAGGCGAAGGCGACGATCCCGAAGCCCAGTTGCTCCAGGTCCGGCAGCAGGCCCGATTCCTCCAGGTACAGCTGCACGGCTTTCGATCCCGGCGCCAGCGAGGTCTTCACCCATGGCTTGCGCTGCAGCCCGCGTGCGTTGGCGTTGCGCGCCAGCAGCGCGGCGGCGATCACGTTGCGCGGGTTGCTGGTGTTGGTGCAGCTGGTGATCGCGGCGATGATCACCGCGCCGTCCGGCATCAGGCCGCGCGCCTCTTCGCCGCGCGCTGCCTCGAGCTTGGCCTCGTCGGCGATGCCGCGCTCGGCCAGGGCCGAGGTCGGCAGGCGCCGGTGCGGATTGGACGGGCCGGCCATGTTGCGCACCACCGAGGACAGGTCGAACTCCAGCACGCGCTCGTACTGAGCCGCGGCCAGGTCGTCGGCCCACAGGCCGGCGGCCTTCGCGTAGGTCTCGACCAGGTGCACCTGTTTTTCCTCGCGGCCGGTCAGGCGCAGGTAGTCCAGGGTCTGGCGGTCGATGTAGAACAGCGCGGCGGTCGCACCGTACTCCGGGCACATGTTGGAAATGGTGGCGCGATCGCCGATCGTCAGCGCCGCCGCGCCCTCGCCGAAGAACTCCAGGTAGTGGCCGACGACCTTTTCCTTGCGCAGGAATTCGGTCAGCGCCAGGACCACGTCGGTGGCGGTGATGCCCGGCTGCGGACGGCCGTCGAGCCGGACCCCGGTGATGTCGGGCAGGCGCATCCACGAGGCGCGGCCGAGCATCACGTTTTCGGCTTCGAGCCCGCCCACGCCGACGGCGATCACGCCCAGTGCATCGACGTGGGGCGTGTGGCTGTCGGTGCCGACGCAGGTGTCGGGGAAGGCCACGCCGTCGCGGGTATAGACCACCGGCGACATCTTCTCCAGGTTGATCTGGTGCATGATCCCGTTGCCCGGCGGGATCACCTCCACGTTGCGGAACGCATGCCGGGTCCATTCGATGAAGTCGAAGCGGTCGGCGTTGCGGCGGTCCTCGATCGCGCGGTTCTTCTCGAATGCGTCCGGATCGTAGCCGCCGCATTCCACCGCCAGCGAGTGGTCGACGATCAGCTGCACCGGCACCACCGGGTTGACCTGGGCCGGATCGCCGCCCTGTGCGGCGATGGCGTCGCGCAGGCCGGCCAGGTCGACCAGCGCGGTCTGGCCGAGGATGTCGTGGCAGACCACGCGCACCGGGAACCAGGGAAAATCGAGGTCGCGGCGGCGCTCGACGAGCTGGCCCAGATAGGCCGGCAGCCGGGCCGGGTCGGCGCACCGGACCAGGTTCTCGGCATGGACCCGGGCGGTGTAGGACAGGGTCGCCCATGCGCCGGGGCGGAGCGCCTCGACGGCGGCGCGGGCGTCGAACCATTCCAGGGACGTGCCGGGAAGGGGCTTGCGGAATTCGGTGTTCATGGCGGGCTTTGCGCTGGCGGGGCGGCCGCGCCAGCATCCGCGGGGACGGTGCGAGGCGCGGGAAAACGGTCGTTTCGATTCTACGGCCGCCGTCCGGTTCGCAGGCCGCGGAACGTCGCGCTGGTGCCCGGACCGGACGATATCCCGGGGGATCGGTTGACGCAGGCGATCAACCGATCGGTACCGGGAGCGACCCTCCGCCGCCGCGCGGGCGGGGCCGCCCGGTCGCGCCCGCCGCTGTCGCTCCAGCCGGTAGCCGGCACGCCCGGGCGGGCACCGACACCCCCTGCCGGCCGTCCGCGGACCAGCCCCAGGCGGCGGTTGCGCACTGCAGCAAGCCATTTTCCGGGGGGCTGGTACAGTCCGCACTTGCCCCTGTCCGCGCGTGTTGCGGCGGGCATGGGCGACAACGGGCCGAGGCGCCCGTTTTTCCCTGACCCCGATGGTAGCGCTAACACGATTGCTGGGATGAGCTGACTGGAATGAGCGGAATGGACCGGAACACCCCGATCGTCATCGGCCTGGACGTGGGCACCCAGAGCGTCAAGCTGGTCGCCTACGACCCGCAGGCGCGGCAGGTGGCCGCCACCATCGGCCAGGCCCTGGACCTGGCGTCCGGCGATGACGGCAGCCGCGAGCAGCGCGCCGAATGGTGGATCGATGCGATCCGCGCCTGCTTCTCCCGGCTTGACCCGGCCCTGCGCGCGCGGACGACCGCGATCGGCGTCTCCGGCCAGCAGCACGGGTTCGTCCCGGTAGACCGCGCCGGCAACGTGCTGGCCCCGGCCAAGCTGTGGTGCGACACCAGTACCGCGGCCGAGTGCGACCTGATCATGGACGCGGTCGGCGGCGCGCAGGGCGCGATCCAGGCCGCGGGCAACCCGATCATGGTCGGCTACACCGCCTCCAAGCTGCCGTGGACCCGGGAGCACCGCTCGCAGGCCTACGCGCAGCTGGCCACGATCATGCTGCCGCACGACTACGTGAACTTCTGGCTCACCGGCGAGCGCTGGATGGAGCGCGGCGACGCCTCCGGCACCGGCTGGCTCGACGTGCGCACCCGCCAGTGGTCCGAGGCGATGATCGCCGCGACCGACAAGGACCGCGACCTGCGCCCGTGCCTGCCGCCGCTGGTCGAGGCCGATGCCACGTTCCCGCTGGCCGGGGCCATCGCCGACGAGCTTGGCCTGCCGCGCGAGGTGCGCGTGTCGGCCGGCGGCGGCGACAACATGATGGCCGCCATCGGCACCGGCAACGTGTCCGCCGGCGTGCTCAGCATGAGCCTGGGCACGTCCGGCACCCTGTTCGCCTATGCCGACCGCCCGATCGTCGACGACGAAGGCCGCTGGGCCGCGTTCTGCGATTCCACCGGCGGCTGGCTGCCGCTGATCTGCACGATGAACTGCACCGTGGCCACCGAGGCGGTCGCGGGCCTGTGCGACTTCTCCACGAAGCAGGGCGACGAGCTGCTGGCCGGCACCCGGCCCGGTGCCGCGGGCCTGCTGATGCTGCCGTTCTTCAACGGCGAGCGGACCCCGAACCTGCCCAACGGCCGTGGCAGCCTGTTCGGCATGACCGCCACCAACCTGACCCCCGCCAACCTCTACCGCGCGGCGATGGAAGGCGCGGTCTACAGCCTGAAGAACGGATACGACGCCTTCGTCGATGCCGGCATGCGCTTCGAGGCGATCCGCCTGACCGGTGGCGGCAGCCACAGCGCGGTGTGGCGGCAGATGGTGGCCGACGTGTTCGGGCTGCCGGTCGACGTGCCCGAGCAGGCCGAGGGCGCGGCGTTCGGCGCCGCGCTGCAGGCGCTGTGGGCGACCCAGCGCGCCAGCGACCCGGGCGCCGACCTGGCCGCGCTGGCCGCCGCGCACGTGCGCCTGGATCCGCGCCTGTCCGCGCATCCGCACGCCGAGGCGACCGCCGCCTACGCCGCCCAGTACCAGCGTTTCCTCTCCCACCTCGACGCGATCCGGCCGCTGTACGCCTGACGCGCCCTCCCAGACCACCCCCCACACTCCCGACGGAAGCACAGACATGAGCAGCAAGCCCTTCATCGGCGCCAAGGAATATTTCCCCGGCATCGGCGCGATCCCCTACGAGGGTCCGAAGTCCGACAACCCGCTGGCCTTCAAGGTCTACGATGCCGACAAGGTGATCGGCGGCAAGACCATGCGCGAGCACCTGCGCTTCGCGGTCTGCTACTGGCACACCTTCTGCAACGCCGGCGCCGACCCGTTCGGCCCGGGCACCCGCCACTTCCCGTGGGAGCGCGACAACGCGATGGCCACGGCCGAGGCCAAGGTCGACGCGGCGTTCGAGTTCTTCACCAAGATCGGCGTGCCGTACTACTGCTTCCATGACGTCGACCTGGCGCCGGACGCCGAGGACGTCGGCCAGTACGAGAAGAACCTCAAGCACCTGGTCGGCCTGGCCAAGGAGCGCCAGAAGGCGACCGGCGTCAAGCTGCTGTGGGGCACGGCCAACCTGTTCTCGCACCCGCGCTACATGAACGGTGCCTCCACCAATCCCGACTTCAACGTCGTCGCGCGCGCCGCGGTGCAGGTCAAGTCGGTGCTGGACGCGGTGGTCGAGCTGGACGGCGAGCACTACGTGTTCTGGGGCGGCCGCGAAGGCTACGCCTCGCTGCACAACACCAACATGAAGCGCGAGCTCGAGCACTTCGCCCGCTTCCTGACCGTGGCCCGCGACTACGGCCGCAGCATCGGCTTCAAGGGCCAGTTCTTCATCGAGCCCAAGCCGATGGAGCCGATGAAGCACCAGTACGACTTCGACAGTGCCACCGTGGCCGGCTTCCTGAAGGAGCACGGGCTGGAGAAGGACTTCTCGCTCAATATCGAAGCCAACCACGCCACCCTGTCGGGCCACACGTTCGAGCACGACCTGCAGGTCGCGGCCGACCACGGCCTGCTGGGCAGCATCGACGCCAACCGCGGCAACGCGCAGAACGGCTGGGACACCGACCAGTTCCCGACCGACCTGTACGACACCGTCGGCGCCATGCTGGTGGTGCTGCGCCAGGGCGGCCTGCCGGGCGGCCTGAACTTCGACGCCAAGCCGCGCCGCGAGTCCACCGACATGGAGGACCTGTTCCTGGCCCACATCGGCGGCATGGACGCGTTCGCCAAGGGCCTGGAAGTGGCGCACGCCCTGCTCAACGACTCGCCGTGGGAGACCTGGCGCAAGGAGCGTTACGCCAGCTTCGACGGCGGTGCCGGCAAGGACTTCGAACTGGGCAAGCTGTCGCTGGCCGACCTGGCCGCGCTCGGCGCCAGGAACGGCGAGCCGAAGCAGATCAGCGGCAAGCAGGAACGCTACGAGAACCTGCTCAACCAGTACCTGCTGCGCTGAGGCGATACGCCGCTGCGGCGGCCGGTGCCCGCGTCCGCGCCCGAGGGAGGCGTGCGGGCGCGGGCCGCCACGGCGCCGGAGCGGCGGGTTCCACCCGTACGTGCTTCACCTGATCGAGGAGGGGATCGATGGGCGGCGACGCCGTCATCGCGCGCATCGTCATCGGGGCCGGCCGGCCCGCGCGGTCAGCCGCGCTTGCCCGGCGTGCCGACCGAACCGCGCACCACCAGCCGGTGCGGCACCACCTGGTCGACGAGGACGCGGGTGGTGCGGTCCCGGCGGCGGATGGTGCGCAGCAGGACGTCGATGGCCGCGTTGGCCATCGAGGCGATCGGCTGGTGGATGGTGGTCAGCTCCGGCCACACCGTGGTCGCCGAGGAACTGTCGTCGAAGCCCACCACCGACAGGTCGCGGGGAACGTCCAGCCCGCGCCGGTGCGCGACCGAGACCACCGCGGCGGCCATGTCGTCGTTGGAGGCGATGATCGCCGTGGGCGGGCGCTTGTGGGCCAGGATCTTCTCGCCGGTCTTCAGCCCGGAACGGTAGGTGTAGTCGCCCTGCTGGACCAGCGAGGCGTCGATCGCCAGCCCGGCCTCGAACATCGCGGTCTGGAAGCCCTCGTAGCGCCGCGCGCTGGCGCTCAGGTCCGGGCGTCCCTTGATGAAGCCGATGCGGGTGTGGCCCTGCGCGATCAGGTATTCGGCCAGTTCCTTGCCCGCGCGCAGGTCGTCGATGCGCACGCAGGAGATCTCGTCGCTGGAACGGCCCGCGGCAATCGCCACCACCGGCACGTCGGCACGCACGAATTCGCTGACCGCCGCGTGCGACTCGCACACCGGCGGCGGCAGGATGACCCCGTCCACCTTGCCGGCCATGGCCCGCGCGGCCTTGCGCTCGGCGTCGGCGTCGGCGTTGTCCCAGTAGTCGATCACCAGCTGGATCGACGTGCGCGAGGCCACGCGCAGCAGGCCGACCAGCATCTCGCGCAGGTAGGCGCCGCTGGGATTGTTGTAGACCAGGGCGATGCGGGTGTGCTGCGCGGCCGCCAGCGAACTGGCCGCCAGGTTGGGCGTGTAGTCCAGCTCGCGCACCGCCTGCATGACCCGCTCGCGGGTCGCGTCGCGGACCTTGCCCTGGCCGTTCATCACCCGCGACACGGTCATCGGCGACACGCCGGCGAGCGTGGCGACTTCGTCGATGGTGACGCCGCGGCTCTTGCGGCGCACCGATTTCCTCGGTTTCTCCAACGTGGGTCCCTTCGGTCGGTCGGCGGCAACGGGGGCCGGGTCGCCGCGGCCTGCGCCACGACCGGGCCGATGGATCCCCATCCCGTACCCGTACTCCGGAGGTTTTGATGGTATCGCTAACAGGTAGGACTGGCGAACAGGGTCGCATGCATGCGGCGGGGCGCCGCATCCGGCGGGGCCTGCGCCTGGCCGCCTGCTGGCTGGCGGCGCTGCTGCCCGCCGGCCCCGTGCTGGCCGAGGACGGCCATGACCTGTGGCTGCGCTACGTGCCGGTGCAGGAAGAGCGCGCCGCCGACTACCGCGCCCGCGCCACCGAACTGGTGGTCGCCTCGGCGACCCCGACCGGCCAGGCCACCCGCGAGGAACTGGTGCGCGGCCTGCGTGGCCTGCTCGGCACCGCGCCGGCGCTGGCCGCCCGCGCCGGCCGCGATGGCGCCGTGGTCGTGGGCACGCCGGCCGGTTCGCCGCAGCTGGCGGCGCTGGCACCGGACCTGGCCGCGCTGGGCGAGGAGGGTTACCTGATCCGCAGCCTGCCCATCGGCGGACGCAAGGCCACGGTGGTGGCCGCCAACACCGATCGCGGGGCGTTGTACGGCGCGTTCCACTTCCTGCGCCTGATCCAGACCGGCCAGCCGCTGCACGCGCTGGACATCCGCCAGGCACCGAAGACGAAGGTGCGCGTGCTCAACCACTGGGACAACCTGGACCGCTACGTCGAGCGCGGCTACGCCGGCGAGTCGATCTGGGACTGGCACCGGCTGCCGGGCTGGAAGGACCCGCGCTACACCGGTTACGCGCGTGCCAACGCCTCGATCGGCATCAACGGCACGGTGCTGAACAACGTCAACACCAGCGCGCAGATGCTCACGCCGATGTACCTGGAGAAGGCGGCGGCGCTGGCCGGCGTGTTCCGCCCGTACGGCATCAAGGTCTACCTGAGCGCGCGCTTCAGCGCACCGATCGAGATCGGCGGGCTGAAGACCGCCGACCCGCTCGACCCGGCGGTGCGCCGCTGGTGGAAGGCCAAGGCCGACGAGGTCTACCGCACCATCCCCGACTTCGGCGGCTTCCTGGTCAAGGCCAACTCCGAGGGCCAGCCCGGGCCGCAGGATTACGGCCGCTCGCACGCCGACGGCGCCAACATGCTGGCCGAGGCGCTGGCCCCGCATGGCGGCATCGTGATGTGGCGCGCGTTCGTCTATTCGCACGAGGAGCCCGACGACCGCGCCAAGCAGGCCTACACCGAGTTCGTGCCCTACGACGGCACGTTCGCCCCGAACGTGCTGGTCCAGGTCAAGAACGGCGCGATCGACTTCCAGCCGCGCGAGCCGTTCCATCCGCTGTTCGGCGCGATGCCGAAGACGCCGCTGATGATGGAGTTCCAGATCACCAAGGAGTACCTCGGCTTCGCCACCCACCTGGCCTACCTGGCGCCGCTGTACGAGGAGGCGCTGCGCGCCGACACGCAGGTGCGCGGGCCGGGTTCGACCGTGGCCAAGGTGGTGGACGGCTCGCTGGAAGGGCATGCGCTGACCGGCATGGCCGGCGTGGCCAACATCGGCAGCGACCGCAACTGGAGCGGCTCGCACTTCGACCAGGCCAACTGGTTCGCCTTCGGTCGACTGGCCTGGGACCCGTACCTGGAATCGGAAGCCATCGCCCGCGAGTGGGTGAAGATGACGTTCTCCACCGATCCGGCGGTGGTCGATCCGGTGGTGGCGATGATGATGGGCTCGCGCGAGGCGGTGGTCGACTACATGACCCCGCTCGGCCTGCACCACCTGATGGGCCGTGGCCACCATTACGGCCCGGCGCCGTGGGTCAGCGGCGGCCCGCGCGCGGACTGGACCTCGGTCTACTACCACCGCGCCGACGCGAAGGGCATTGGCTTTGACCGCAGCGCGACCGGCAGCAATGCCGTGGCCCAGTACGCCGCGCCGGTGGCCGCGCAGTTCGGCGACCTGGCCACCGTGCCGGAGGAGTTCCTGCTGTGGTTCCACCACGTGCCGTGGGACCACCGCATGGCCTCGGGCCGCACGCTGTGGGACGAGCTGGTGCACCGCTACGGCCGCGGCGTCGACTACGTGCGCGGCATGCGCACGACCTGGGACGGGCTGGCCGGCAAGGTCGACGCCGAACGGCACGCGCAGGTCGCCGCGTTCCTGGCGATCCAGGAGCAGGAGGCGCAATGGTGGCGCGACGCATCCATCGCCTATTTCCAGACGTTCTCGAAGCGGCCGCTGCCGGCCGGCGAAGCCGCGCCGCCGCACGACCTCGCGTACTACCAGTCGCTGCAGTTCCCGTTCGCGCCGGGAGACGGCAAGTGAGGGCGGTCGTCGAAGCGGGCGCGCGCCGCGCGCGCTGCCTGGCGGCGGCGGGGCTCGTCCTGGTGGCGGTGATGGCCGCCACTCCGGCGGCGCGCGCCGACGACGCGCCGGCGCCGCTGCTGCACGCCCTGTTCCAGGACCATGCGGTGCTGCAGCGTGGCCAGCCGGTGCGGGTCTGGGGCCAGGCACGACCCGGCCAGGAAGTGAAGGTCGAGCTGGCGGGGAAGCGCGTGCGTGCCCGTGCCGGCGAGGACGGCCGCTGGGACGCGCAGCTGCCGGCGATGAAGGCCGGCGGCCCGTACACGCTGACCGCCACGGCGGGCGAGGCCAGGCAGTCGGTCGCCGACGTGCTGGTCGGCGATGTCTGGTTGTGCTCGGGCCAGTCGAACATGGAACTGCAGGTGTGGCGCACGCTGGACGCGCGCGCCGAGATCGCCGGCGCCGGCAATGACCGCATCCGCCTGCTGACGGTGCCGCAGTCGGGCAATGCGCGGCCGCAGGCCACGTTTTCCAGCCCGGTGCGGTGGCAGCCGGTGAATCCGGACTCGGTGCGCGACTTCTCCGCCGCCTGCTACTACTTCGCGCGCGAACTGCAGAAGACCGTCGACGTGCCGATGGGCCTGGTCAACGCGGCCTGGGGCGGTTCGCGCATCCAGGCCTGGACCAGCGCGCCCGCCCTGCGCACCGCCGGCGGGTACGACGCCGAGCTGGACGTGCTCGCGCGCTACGCCGTCGATCCGGTCGCCGCGCTCGGCGACTGGGGCGCGCTGTGGCAGGGCTGGTGGTCCGGACGCCCGGGCGTGGCCGGCGGCGACGAACCCTGGAACGCGCATGGCGTGCCGGGCGGCGACTGGCGCACGGCGCCGGCGCAACTGGGCGCGTGGGAACGCTGGGGCGTACCGGAGCTGGCCGACTTCAATGGCATGGTCTGGTACCGCACCACGGTCGAGCTGACCGCCGCGCAGGCGGCGCAGGACGCGGTGCTGGCGCTGGGCCCGGCCGACGAGATCGACATGACCTGGGTGAACGGCCGCGCGGTCGGCAGCACCTACGGCGCCGGCCCGGGCCGCGAGTACCGGCTGCCACCGGGCCTGCTGCGCCCGGGCGCGAACACGGTGGTGGTCAACGTGCTCGACACCTACCGCGACGGCGGCCTCGGCGGGCCCGGTTCGGCGCACGTGCTGCACTTCGCCGACGGCGGCAAGGCGCCGCTGGACGGCCAGTGGCACTACCGGGTCGTCCCGCCGGAAGCCGGCACGCCGCCGCGCGCGCCGTGGCAGACCGCCGCCGGCCTGTCGACGCTGCACAACGGCATGATCGCGCCGCTTGGTCGCTACGGCCTGCGCGGCGCGCTCTGGTACCAGGGCGAATCGAACACCTTCGAACACGAGCGCTACGCCGACCTGCTGCGCACGTTGCGCCAGGACTGGCGCGCGCAGTTCGGCGCCGGCCTGCCGCTGCTGGTGGTGCAGCTGCCCAATTACGGCACGCCGGCGAGCAAGCCGGGCGAGAGCGACTGGGCGTCGATGCGCGCGGCCCAGCGCCAGGTCGCCGCCGAGGACCCGCGCACCGGCCTGGTGGTGGCGATCGACCTGGGCGACCGCTACGACATCCACCCGAGCAACAAGCAGGAGCTGGGCCGGCGCCTGGCCCGGGCCGCGCGCCATGTGGTGTACGGCGAGGCGCTTCCTGCCGCAGGTCCGGTGCCGCGATCGGCCAGCCGCAATGGCGACGCGGTCGTGGTCGAGTTCGGCGACGTCACCGACGGCCTGGTCGCCTATGGTGCCGACGGCCCGATCGGCTTCGAGCTGTGCGGCCCGGACAAGGGCTCCTGCCGCTATGCCGACGCCCGGATCTGGAACCACCGCGTGACCCTGCGCACGCCCGAGGCGCACGCCGCCACCCGCATCCGCTACTGCTGGGCCGACAGCCCGGTGTGCACCCTGTTCGACGGCGCCGGCCTGCCGGCCGGTCCGTTCGAGCTTTCCCTTTCCCCCATGCCCCACGACGACCACGCCCGATGAGCACGACCGCCCCCACCGAAACCACCACGCACGGCTCGAAGAATGACCGCGAGATCGTCGATGCCAAAGTCATCGTCACCTGCCCGGGCCGCAACTTCGTCACCCTGAAGATCACCACCCGCTCGGGCGTGTACGGCCTGGGCGACGCGACCCTCAACGGCCGCGAGCTGGCCGTGGCCTCGTACCTGCAGGACCACGTGGTGCCGAACCTGATCGGCCGCGACGCCGGCCGGATCGAGGACATGTGGCAGTTCCTGCACCGCGGCGCCTACTGGCGGCGCGGCCCGGTGACGATGAGCGCCATCGCCGCGGTCGACGTCGCGCTGTGGGACATCCTCGGCAAGATGGCCAACCTGCCGGTCTACCAGCTGCTCGGCGGCCGCTCGCGCGAAGGCGCGCTGGTCTACGGCCACGCCAACGGCCGCGACATCGCCGAGGCGTCCGACGCGGTCGGCAGGTTCATCGAGCAGGGCTTCCTGGCGGTGCGCGCGCAGTGCGGCGTGCCGGGTGTGAAGAAGGCCTACGGCATCTCCAACGCCAAGGGCTACGAGCCGGCCGAGAGCGAACTGCCGCTGGAGACGGTGTGGAACACGCCGCGCTACCTGGAGGTGGTGCCGCAGCTGTTCGAGCAGCTGCGCAAGGACCACGGCAACCACGTCGAGCTGCTGCACGACGTGCACCACCGCCTGACCCCCATCGAGGCCGCGCGCCTGGCCCGCGACCTGGAGCCGTACCGCCTGTTCTGGCTGGAGGACTCCACCCCGGCCGAGAACCAGAAGTCGTTCGAGCTGATCCGCAAGCACTCGGTCACCGCGCTGGCGGTGGGCGAGGTGTTCAACTCGATCTGGGACTGCAAGCACCTGATCGAGAACCAGCTGATCGACTACATCCGCACGACCATCGTCCATGGCGGCGGCATCACCCACGTGCGCCGGCTGGCCGACTTCGCCGCGCTGCACTCGGTGCGCACCGGCTTCCACGGCGCCACCGACCTGTCGCCGGTGACCATGGGCGCGGCGCTGCACTTCGACACCTGGGTGCCGAACTTCGGCATCCAGGAATACATGTTCCACACCGAGGAAACCGACGCGGTGTTCCCGCACGACTACGTCCTGCGCGCCGGCCGGCTGCATGTGGGCGACACGCCGGGCATTGGCGTGGACATCGACGAGAAGCTGGCGGCGAAGTACCCGTACGCGCCCAAGCAGCTGCCGGTCGCGCGGCTGGAAGACGGCTCGATGTGGGACTGGTGAGCACCAGCGCCGAAGCGATCGCATAACAGGAGGAACAGGCCGATGGGGAAGGGCGGGTCGATCAGGAACAGGTGGCGCGGGCTGGCGCTCGCGCTGGCCGCGTGCGCCCCGGTGGCGCACGCCGCCGGCGGCGCGGCGGCGCCGGCGGTCTTCGACTGGTTCGAGTACACCGGCCGCGACGCCGCGTTCGAAGCGCCGCTGCCGGCCGGCCACTACCGCAACCCGGTGCTGGCCGGCTTCCATGCCGACCCGAGCGTGACGGTGGGGCCGGACGGGACGTTCTACCTGGTCAACTCCAGCTTCACCTTCTTCCCCGGCGTGCCGGTGTTCAAGAGCACCGACCTGGTCCACTGGACCCAGGTCGGCAACGCCATCGAGCGGCCGGACACGCTGGACTTCGACGGCCTGGGCGTGTCGCGCGGCATCTTCGCCCCGGCGATCCAGTACCACGACGGCCTGTTCTACGTGGTCACCACCGCGGTGGACAGCGGCGGCAACTTCTTCGTCACCGCGAAGGACCCGGCCGGCCCCTGGTCCGAGCCGGTCTGGCTGCCGGGCATCGGCGGCATCGACCCGTCGCTGTTCTTCGACGAGGACGGCAAGGCCTACATCGTCAACAACGACGCGCCGGCCGGCACCCCGCGCTACGACGGCCACCGCGCGATCTGGATGCAGCAGATCGACGTCGCGGCAGGCAAGCCGGTGGGGCCGCGCAAGGTCCTGATCGACGGCGGGGTGAAGCCCGAAGAGAACCCGATCTGGATCGAAGGCCCGCACGTCTACAAGATCGACGGCTGGTACTACCTGTCCGATGCCGAGGGCGGCACCGGCCCGCAGCACTCGCAGGTGGTGCTGCGCAGCCGGAACGTATGGGGGCCGTACGTGCCCTACGAACGCAATCCGATCCTGACCCAGCGCGACCTGCCCGACGACCGCGCGCTGCCGGTGACCAACGCCGGCCACGCCGACCTGGTGCAGGGGCCGGACGGCAGCTGGTGGGCGGTGTTCCTGGCCAGCCGCAACTACGACGTGCGCCACTACAACACCGGCCGCGAGACCTGGCTGCTGCCGGTGACGTGGAAGGACGGCTGGCCGGTGATCCTCGATCCCGGCCAGGCGATCCCCTACGTGGCCAAGGCGCCGTCGTTCATGCGCGGCGACGCCTCGCAGGCGCCGAACACCGGCAACTTCACCTGGCGCGACGAGTTCGACGCGCCGGCGCAGCGCCGCGAATGGCTGTCGGTGCGCGTGCCCAGGCACGCCTGGGCCGACTTCACCGCCACGCCGGGCGCGCTGTCGATCCACCCGCGGCGCGAAGGCCTGGACACGCTCGGCAATCCCTCGTTCCTGGCCCGCCGCCAGCAGCACCTGGTGTTCGAGGCCAGCACCGCGCTGGCGCGGCCCGAGCGCGGCATCGCCGCCGGCCTGGCCGCGTTCCAGAACGAGAAGTACTGGTACTTCCTCGGCGTGCGCCGCGCCGGCGACGACGGCACCGAGGTGTTCCTGGAGAAGCGCGCGGGCGAGGGTCCGTCGGAGATCGTCGCCATGCGCGCGGCCGGTCCGGCGCAGGCACTGAAGCTGAAGGTCAGCGGCGAGGAGGGCGACTACGGCTTCGCGTACGACGCCGGCGACGGCCGCGGCTGGCAATGGCTGGCCCGCGACCAGGACGGCACCGTGCTGAGCACCGAGACCGCCGGCGGTTTCGTCGGCGCCATGGTCGGCCCGTACGCGCGCGACGAACGCGCACCGTGACACCGCACGAATGACGATGACGAACTCCAGGGAGGCAGGGCCCATGCAGTCGAACACGAGGACCGCGCGCGACGCGGCGAACCATCGCACCACCCCCGCACCGCGCCGCCGCGCGCTGGCCCGCTGGTGCGCCGCCGCGCTGCTGGCCACCGTCCCCGCGCTGCAGGCCCACGCCGCCGACGCACGGCCGTGGCTGGACACCCAGCGCAGCTTCGAGGAGCGCGCCGCCGCGCTGGTGTCGCAGATGACGCTGGAGGAGAAGGCTGCGCAGATGCAGAACGACAGCCCGGCGATCGAGCGCCTGGGGGTGCCGGCCTACGACTGGTGGAACGAAGCGCTGCACGGCGTCGCCCGCGCCGGCGGGGCCACCGTGTTCCCGCAGGCGATCGGCATGGCCGCCAGCTTCGACATCCCGCTGATGGACCAGGTCGCCGCGGCGATCAGCGACGAGGCACGCGCCAAGCACCACCGCTTCTTCGCCGAGGGCAAGCACGGCCGCTACCAGGGCCTGACCTTCTGGTCGCCGAACATCAACATCTTCCGCGACCCGCGCTGGGGCCGCGGCCAGGAGACCTACGGCGAGGATCCCTACCTGACCTCGCGCATGGGCATCTCGTTCGTGCGCGGCCTGCAGGGCATGGACCCGGTGACCGGCGCGCCGCTGGACCCGACCTACCGCAAGCTCGACGCCACCGCCAAGCACTTCGCCGTGCACAGCGGCCCGGAGGCCGACCGCCACACCTTCGACGTGCATCCGTCCAAGCGCGACCTGTACGACACCTACCTGCCGGCGTTCGAGGCGCTGGTCAAGGAAGGCGACGTCTACGCGGTGATGGGCGCCTACAACCGCGTCTACGGCGAATCGGCCAGCGCCAGCCAGTTCCTGCTGCTGGACACCCTGCGCCGCGACTGGGGCTTCAAGGGCTACGTGATGTCCGACTGCTGGGCCATCCGCGACATCTGGGAGAACCACAAGATCGTGGCCACTCCCGAGGAAGCGGCGGCGCTGGCGGTGAAGAAGGGCACCGAGCTGAACTGCGGCAGCACCTACGCCAAGCACCTGCCGCTGGCGGTGAAGCAGGGGCTGATCACCGAGGCCGAACTGGACGACGCGCTGGGCCGCCTGTTCACCGCGCGGATGCGGCTGGGCATGTTCGACCCGCCGCAGCAGGTGAAATGGGCGCAGATCCCGTATTCGGTCAACCAGTCGGCCGCGCACGACGCGCTGGCGCGGAAGATGGCGCAGGCCTCGATGGTGCTGCTGAAGAACGACGGCGTGCTGCCGCTGTCGCGCGACACGAGGAAGATCGCGGTGGTCGGCCCGACCGCCGACGACACCATGGCCCTGCTCGGCAACTACTACGGCACCCCGGCCGCGCCGGTCACCGTGCTGGCCGGCCTGCGCGCGGCGCTGCCGGATGCGCAGATCACCTACGCGCGCGGCGCCGACCTGGTCGAAGGCCGCAACGACCCGGCCGCCACGCCGCTGGTCGAGGCGCAGTTCCTGCGCCCGTCCGCCGACTCGCCCGAGCGCGGCCTGCGTGGCGAGTACTTCCGCAACACCGACCTGTCCGGCACGCCGGCGCTGGTGCGGGTCGACCCGGTGATCGGCTTCAGCTGGGACCGCGGCTCGCCGACCGACAACCTGATGGCCCGTGGCGAGGCCGGCCCGGACGAGGCGGTGCCCAGCGACAACTTCTCGATCCGCTGGAGCGGCCAGCTGCTGCCGCCGGTGTCGGGCGAGTACGAGCTCGAGGCGGCCGCCAACGACGGCGTGCGCGTGTACCTGGATGGCAAGCGCGTGATCGACCACTGGGAAAAGGCCGACCGGCTGACCTCGCACGGCGCGAAGGTGACGCTGCAGGCCGGCCGCGCCTACGACCTCCGCCTGGAATACCAGGAGCAGGAACGCGATGCCGGCGTGCGCCTGGCCTGGCGCATGCCCGGCGCCAAGCCCGCGTTCGAGGAAGCGGTGGACGCGGCGCGCGACGCCGACGTGGTGGTGTTCGTCGGCGGCCTGACCGGCGACGTCGAAGGCGAGGAGATGAAGGTCAACTACCCGGGTTTCGCCGGCGGCGACCGCACCGACACCCGCCTGCCCGCGACCCAGCAGAAGCTGCTGGAGGCCGTGCACGCGACCGGCAAGCCGGTGGTGCTGGTGCTGACCACCGGTTCGGCGCTGGCGGTGGACTGGGCCAAGCAGCACCTGCCGGCGATCCTGGTCGCCTGGTACCCGGGCCAGCGCGGCGGCAGCGCGGTCGCCGACGTGCTGCTCGGCGACGCCAACCCCGCCGGCCGCCTGCCGGTCACCTTCTACACCGCCGACGCGAAGATGCCCGCGTTCTCCGACTACACCATGGACGGACGCACCTACCGCTACTACGACGGCCAGCCGCTGTACCCGTTCGGCCACGGCCTGTCGTACACCCGGTTCGGCTACTCGGCGCTGGCGCTGGACCG
The DNA here is from genome assembly GCF_041464125.1 of Pseudoxanthomonas fibrivorans. NCBI lineage: Bacteria > Pseudomonadati > Pseudomonadota > Gammaproteobacteria > Lysobacterales > Lysobacteraceae > Pseudoxanthomonas > Pseudoxanthomonas fibrivorans. The sequence continues at coordinate 155,147 of NZ_JBGNUG010000002.1, forward strand.
CGCGCGTGCGGCGGCGACCGATCCGGTCACGGTCTCGGTCAAGGTGAAGAACACCGGCACCCGCGCCGGCGAGGAAGTGGTGCAGCTGTACCTGCATCCGCTCGACCCGGCCCGCGACCGCGCGGCGAAGGAACTGCGCGGCTTCCAGCGCGTGGCGCTGCAGCCGGGCGAGGAACGCACGCTGCAGTTCACCGTGGTGCCGGAGAAGGACCTGCGCACCTGGGACGAGAAGGCCGGGGCCTACGTGGTCGACCCGGGCCGCTACGAAGTGCAGGTCGGCGCGTCCAGCGCCGACATCCGCGCCCGCGTGCCGCTCACGGTGGGCAGGCGCTGACCCCGTTGTACCGGCCGTTCCGCTCCCCGGAGGGGCGGCCGGGCGAGGCGAGGCGGAGCCGGCGGCGACTCTCCCAGGTCGCCGGCTTCGCCGGACCTCTTTCTTCCGCATGCCGGCCCCCGTCCGGCATCGATGCCTGCGGCGGCACCTGCGCCTGCGGCATCCGCACTTCCAGGAACCGATGATCCCGATGTCCGTGACTTCCGCCGTCCCCCGCCTGTCCGATGCCACCCTCGCCGCGCTGCCGGCAGCGGTACGGCGTCCCGCCTACGATCGCGCCGGCACGCGCATCGGCGTGGTCCACTTCGGCCCCGGCGCGTTCCATCGCGCGCACCAGGCCGTGTACTTCGACGACCTGCTCGCGTCCGATCCGGACTGGGCGATCAGCGCGGTGTCGCTGCACAGCGCCGGCGTGCGCGACGCGCTGCGCCCGCAGGACGGCCTGTACACGCTGGCGCTGCTGGACCAGGCGCAGGCCGACGGGTCGCCGGCGCTGCGCGTGGTCGGCTCGATCCGCGAAGTGCTGTGCGCGCCGGAGGAGGGCGCGGCGGTGCTGGCGCGGCTGGCCGACCGCGACGTGCGGCTGGTGACCCTGACCATCACCGAGAAGGGCTACTGCCTGTCGCCGGACGGGGTGGACCTGCAGCACCCGGACATCGTGCGCGACCTGGCCACGCTTGACGCGCCGACCCGTGCACCCGTCAGTGCGCCCGTCAGTGCCATTGGCTGGCTGGTCGCCGGCCTGCGCGCGCGCCGCGCGCAGGGGCTGGAGCCGTTCACCGTGCTCAGCTGCGACAACCTGGCCGACAACGGCGGCCGCCTGCGCCGCGCGGTGCTGCAGTTCGCGCGCCAGTCCGATCCCGCGCTGGCCGACTGGATCGACACCGAAGTCGCATTCCCGCGCTCGATGGTCGACAGCATCACCCCGGCCACCGACGACGCGCTGCGCGCCCGGGTCGCCGCGCAGCTCGGCATGGACGACGCCTGGCCGATCCAGCGCGAGCCGTACACGCAGTGGGTGGTGGAAGACGATTTCCGCAACGGCCGCCCGCCGCTGGAGCGCGCCGGCGTGGTCCTGAGCGACGACATCGCCGGCTACGACAAGGCCAAGCTGCGGCTGCTCAATGCGCCGCATTCCACGCTCGCCTACCTCGGCTCGCTGATGGGGATCGAGGCGGTGGCCGACGCGATGCGCGAGCCGGCGCTGGCCGGTTTCGTCGCCAGGCTGATGCACGAGGACATCGTGCCGTCGCTGCAGCTGCCGCAGGGCTTCGATCCGGACGCGTACATCGAGGCGATCCTGGCCCGCTTCCGCAACCCGGCCATCCGCCACCTGCTCGCGCAGATCGCCTGGGACGGCTCGCAGAAGATCCCCGTGCGCCTGCTCGGCACGATCGCCGAGGCGCTGGCCGCCGGCCGCGCCGTCGACCGGCTGTGCCTGCCGGTGGCCGGCTGGCTGCGGTTCGTGCGCCGCCAGTCGCTGGCGGGCGTGGCGATCGTCGATCCGCTGGCCGACGCGCTGGCGCGGATCGGCGCGGCCACCACCGGCGAAGCCGCGCACGACGTCGATGCGTTCCTCGCGCTCGATGGCGTGTTCGGCCCGCTGGCCGGCGACGCGCGTTTCGTCGAGGCGTTGCGCCGCGCGTACGCCGCGCTCGGCGACGGCTCGCCGGCCGCGGTGGCGCGCGCGCTGGCGGCGTGACGTCGGAGGGCCATGCCGCGAGCCCCAGGCATCGGCGGTCCGGCCCTCCGTGTTGAAGCGGTACCTCCGGCGCCCGCCCGGAGGGCGATGCAAGGAAAGCGCGTCCCGGAGTAGCTGTTCCCACCCTGTCCCGTGGAGCCCCACATGCCTGCGACCCTGACCCGCCACACCACGCCCGACGGCCCGCGCTGGGCGCTCGATGGCCACTGGCTGCCGGCCGACTTCCACCTCGGGGCCTGGCTGGCGCTGCCGGCGGCGCAGGCCGACGCGCAGCTGGCCGCGCTGCCGCGCGGCGGCGCGGTCGGCGATGCGCCGCGGCTGGCGCCGATCGAGGACGCGCAGGAAGCCTGGGCCAGCGGCGTGACCTACCTCAGCAGCCGGATGGCGCGCGAGGCCGAATCGCAGAACGCCGACGTCTACGCCAAGGTCTATTCGGCGGCGCGGCCGGAGCTGTTCTTCAAGGCCGCCGGCTGGCGCGTGCGCGGTCCCGGCGCCGGCATCCGGGTGCGCGCCGACAGCCACTGGAACGTGCCCGAGCCCGAGCTGGTCCTGCTGGTCGACGCGGCCGGCACGATCCGCGGCTGCACCGCCGGCAACGACGTGTCCTCGCGCAGCATCGAAGGCGAGAACCCGCTGTACCTGCCGCAGGCCAAGGTCTACGACGGCGCCTGCGCGATCGGCCCGGCGATCCGCCTGTGCGGCGCCGACGCGCTGCGCGACCTGCCGATCTCGCTGGCCATCGACCGCGGCGGCACCCGCGTGTTCTCCGGCGCCACCCGCACCTCGCAGATCAAGCGCACGCTGGAAGAGCTGGCCGGCTACCTGTGCCGCGAGCTGAGCTTCCCGCACGGCGCGTTCCTGTTCACCGGCACCGGCGTGGTCCCCGGCGAGGACTTCACCCTGCAGGCCGGCGACGTGGTGCGCATCGACATCGACGGGCTGGTGCTGGAGAACGCGGTCGAAGACGCCGCGCCCGGGAGCGCGGCGCCATGAGCGCGCCCGGCGAGCTCGACGCCATCCTCGGCGACGGCGCGCCGCTCGCCAGCACGCGCACCTCCGGCGAAGGCCCGCACGGGCACCTGCCGATCGACGCGCGGATGCTGCGCGAGGCCGCCAGCGGCGACCTGTTCGGCCTGACCCAGAACGCCGGCATGGGCTGGCGCGCCAGCGAGGTCGCGCGCGACCCGTACCTGATCGTCAGCACCCAGGGCGGCCTGCGCGGCGCCGACGGCACGCCGCTGGCGCTGGGCCTGCACACCGGCCACTGGGAGATCGACCGGCTGGTGCGCACCGCCGCCGAGACCTTCGCCGCCCACGGCGGGTTGCCGTTCTCGGTGATGTGCTCGGACCCGTGCGACGGCCGCACCCAGGGCACGACCGGCATGTTCGACAGCCTGCCGTACCGCAACGATGCGTCGATCGCGATGCGCCGGCTGATCCGCTCGCTGCCCACGCGCCGCGGCGTGCTCGGCATCGCCACCTGCGACAAGGGCCTGCCGGCGATGATGCTGGCGCTGGCCGGATGCAGCGACCTGCCCGGCGTGATCGTGCCCGGCGGTGTGACGCTGCCGGCGCGCGGCGCCGAGGACGCCGGCCAGGTGCAGACCATCGGCGCGCGCTTCGCGCACGGGCTGATCGACCTGGAGCACGCCGCGGCGATGGGCTGCCGCGCCTGCGGCTCGCCCGGCGGCGGCTGCCAGTTCCTCGGCACCGCGGCGACCTCGCAGGTGGTGGCCGAAGCCCTCGGCATCGCCTTGCCGCACAGTGCGCTGGCGCCGTCCGGCGAGCCGGCGTGGACCGACATGGCGCGGCGCTCGGCACTGGCGTTGCTGCGCATGGCCGGGCAGGGCACGCCGCTGTCGGCGGTACTGACCCGCCAGGCGGTGGAGAACGCGCTGCTGGTGCATGCCGCGTTCGGCGGTTCGACCAACCTGCTGCTGCACGTGCCGGCGATCGCGCACGCCGCCGGCGTGACGCGGCCGACCGTGCAGGACTGGATGGCGGCCAGCCGCGCCACCCCGCGCCTGGTCGACGCGCTGCCCAACGGCCCGCGCCACCACCCGACCGTGCAGGTGTTCATGGCCGGCGGCGTGCCCGAGGTGATGCTGCGCCTGCGCGACATGGGCCTGCTGCACCTGGACGTGCCGACCGTGAGCGGACGCACCGTCGGCGAGAACCTGGCCTGGTGGGAGCACAGCGCCACCCGCGCCGCCGCCCGCGCGCGGCTGCGCGAACTCGACGGCGTCGATCCCGACGTGGTGATCATGGGCCCGGACGCGGCGCGCAAGGCCGGCCTGTCGAGCACGATGGTGTTCCCGGTCGGCAACCTCGCCCCGCAGGGCGCGGTGATCAAGGCCACCGCGATCGATCCTTCGCTGGTCGACGAAGGCAACGTCTACCGGCATACCGGCCCGGCACGCGTGTTCGCCTCCGAGCACGACGCGATCCGCGCGATCAAGAGCAAGGGCGACGACGCGGTGCGCGCCGGCGACGTGGTCGTGCTCGCCGGCTGCGGGCCGATGGGCACCGGCATGGAAGAAACCTACCAGCTCACGTCCGCACTGAAGTACCTGCCGTGGGGCAAGCACGTGGCGGTGCTGACCGACGCGCGCTTCTCGGGCGTGTCCACCGGCGCCTGCATCGGCCACGTCGGCCCGGAGGCGCTGGCCGGCGGCCCGCTGGGTCGGCTGCGCGACGGCGACATCGTGCGCATCGAGATCGACCGCGCGAGGCTGGAAGGGCGCGTGGATTTCATCGGCGAGGATGCGCAGCGGCCGCTCGATGCGGATGCCGCCGCCGCGGTGCTGGCCGCGCGCCCGCTGCATCCGGCGATCGCCCCGCATCCCCGGTTGCCGGACGACACCCGGCTGTGGGCCGCGCTGCAGGACGCCGGCGGCGGCACCTGGGCCGGCTGCGTGTACGACGTGGACGCGATCATCGAGACGCTGCGCGCCGGGCGCGAGGCGCTGGCCGGCAAGGGGTGCAGCGCATGACCGTCTTCCTGGTCATCGCCGCGGCGATCGCGCTGCAGATCTTCCTCACCGCGCGCAAGCTGAGCCCGTTCCTGTCGCTGCTGGTGGTGGCGATCCCGATGGGCCTGCTGCTGGGCATGACGCCGCAGGAGCTGCTCAAGACCATCGACGCCGGCGTCGGCAGCACCCTGGGCGGGCTGGCGCTGGTGATCGTGCTCGGCGCGATCCTGGGCAAGGTGCTGGAGGAGAGCGGGGCGGCGGAGAAGATCGCCATCACCCTGATCGCCCGCTTCGGCGAGCGGAACATCCAGTGGGCGCTGCTGCTCACCGGCTTCCTGGTCGGCATCCCGCTGTATTTCAATGCCGGCTTCATCATCCTGGTGCCGCTTATCTTCTCGCTCGCGCGCAGGACCGGCCTGCCGATCCTGTACCTGGCCATCCCGACGGTGGCCTCGCTCAGCACCACCCACTGCTTCCTGCCGCCGCACCCGGGCCCGGTGGTGCTGGTCAACGCGTTCGGCGCCGACATGGGCCTGACCCTGGTGTACGGCATCGCGATGGCGGTCCCGGCGGTGGTCGTCGCCGGGCCCTGGCTGGGCCGGCGCCTGCAGGCGATCAACCCGCCGCTACCGGACCTGTTCACCGCCAGCGAAGCGCCGCGCGAGCTGCCGGGCGCGTGGTGTTCGTTCCTGATCGCGCTCTCGCCGGTGCTGCTGATCAGCGCCTCGGTGCTGGCCGACGCGCTGCTGCCCGACGGCGTGTGGCGGACCGCGCTGCTGTTCCTGGGCAATCCCACCGTGGCCCTGCTGCTGGCCACGCTGGTCGCGTTCTGGTGGCTGGGGTATCGCCGCGGCGTGGGCCTGGAGGTGCAGACGCGCTGGCTCAATGCCGCCATCGCCGGGATCGCGGTGATCCTGCTGATCATCACCGCCGGCGGCGTGTTCAAGCAGGTGCTGGTGGACAGCGGCGTCGGCGCCCGCATCGCCGCGCTCAGCGCCAGCTGGCACATGCCGCCGCTGGTGTTCGCCTGGCTGGCCACCGCGATCCTGCGGGTGATGATCGGCTCGGCCACCGTCGCGGTGATCACCGCCGCCGGCATTGTCAGCCCGCTGATCGCCAGCACCGGCGCCTCGCCGGAGCTGATGGTGCTGGCGGTGGGCGCCGGCAGCGTGTTCGGCTCGCACGTCAACGACTCCGCGTTCTGGATGTTCAAGGAGTTCTTCGGCCTGTCGATGAAGCAGACCTTCCAGTCGTGGACGGTGATGGAGTCGCTGATCTCGGTGATCGGGCTGGCGGGGGTGCTGGTCCTGGAGCGGGTGGTGGGGTGAGCCGGCGGACGCCGCAGATCGCGGCATGAACGCCGGCGTTGCCGCGGGAACCTGGCCCCCGCGGTCCCGATCGCCCGCCTCCCCGTCCAGCGCGCAAGCCACGGAGCCTTGCGCGCACGGCAAAGGGCCCCGTGACCGGAGTTCCCGGGCCTCGCGCGCGAGGCACATCGCCTTGCGACCGGAGCCCTGGAGCCTGGTGCGCGAGGCAAAAAGCCCCGCGATCGGAGCCCTCGAGCCCCGTGCGCAAGGCAAAAAGCCTTGCGCGCAAGCCTCCGAGCCTTGCGATCGGAGCCCTGGAGCCCCGTGCCTAAGGCAAAAAGCCCCGCGATCGGAGCCCTGGAGCCCCGTGCGCAAGGCAAAAAGCCCCGCGATCGGGGCCCTGGAACCTCGTGCGCAAGGCAAAAAGCCTTGCGATCGGAGCCCTGGAGCCCCGTGCCCATGGCATAAAGCCCCGTGATCGGAGCCCTGGCGCCCCGTGCGCGAGGCCAAAAGCCCCGTGATCGGGCCCCGGAGCCCCGTGCGCAAGGCAAAAAGCCTCGTGATCGGAGCCCTGGAGCCTCGTGCGCAAGGCGAAAAGCCTTGCGCGCAAGCCTCCGACCCTTGCGCGCAGGCCCGGAAGCCTTGCGCGCAGCGCCTGGGGCCTTGCCGGCTTGCCGCCGCCGGCCGCGCGACCCGTCAGCGGTCCAACGGACTCAGCACCCCGTGCGCGCCCCGGTTGAGGACATGGGTGTAACGCTGCGTGGTCGCCACGTCCTTGTGGCCGAGCAGCTCCTGCACCGTGCGGATGTCGGCCCCGGCTTCCAGCAGGTGGGTGGCGAAGCAGTGGCGCAGGGTGTGCGGCGTGACCGGCCGGTCGAAGCCCGACTCCAGCGCCGCCCGCCGCACCGCCTTCTGCAGCACCTTCTCGTCGATGTGGTGGCGCCGCTGCACGCCATCGCGCGGGTCCACCGAGAGGCGCGTGGCCGGGAACACGTACCGCCAGGCCAGCTCCACCGCCGCGTTCGGATACTTGCGCGCGAGCGCATGCGGCAGGTGCACGCGGCCGAACCCCGCCGCGAGGTCGCGCGCGTGCAGCACGCGCACCTCGGCCAGCTGGCGCGCCAGCGCTTCGCGCAGCGCCGCCGGCAGCACGGTCATCCGGTCCTTGCCGCCCTTGCCGTCGCGCACGAGCAGTTCGTTGCGCGCCAGGCCCACGTCCTTGACCCGCAACCGCACGCATTCCATGAGGCGCAGGCCGCTGCCGTAGAGCAGGCCGGCCATCAGCGCCTCGCGCCCGGCCAGGCGGGCGAGCAGCTGCCCGACCTGCGCCCGCGACAGCACCACCGGCAGCCGCTGCGGCCGCCTGGCCCGGACCACGTTCTCCATCCACGGCAGCTCGATCCCCAGCACCTCCCGGTAGAGGAACAGCAGCGCCGACAGGGCCTGGTTCTGGGTGCTGGCGGCGACGTGGTCGCGGGTCGCCAGGCGGGTGAGGAAAGCCTCCACCGCCACCCCGTCAAGTTCGCGCGGATGCCGCGGCAGGTTCGCCCGGATATACCGGCGGATCCAGTACAGGTACGCCTGCTCGGTGCGCAGGCTGTAGTGCCTGAGCCGCATCCGGCCGCGCACCTGCTCCAGCAGGCGCGGCTCCCCGCCCTGGCGTCCGCCGGAAGATATCGGGGTGTGCTCGCCGTCATAAGACATATCGGGGCCTCCTTGCCGCCTTTACCCGGCAGCGTGGCCCCGTCGCGGACCCCGGCGGTATCGGCCAAGTCCGTGATCGGCGTAGGAGTTTCTCGATTGACGGCCCGCCGGACGTGGCCACAGACTCGGCGCTACACCCCTGCTGGGGGTCTACTGGTAGTTAGGCGGGTTGTGGCGTTCGTGTTTGGGGTGGGTCGTCGGACTTCGGTAGGGGAATCGCAATGGATCGTTGGCGTGCGGCATCGCAGCGGGTCGGACGCGGGGAAGGCGTTCGGTCGGCGCGCGTCTCGCACAATCACCAGGCTGGCGCTTCGGCTATCCAGGCTTCTTGCCTGATGGGTCGCCGGCCTAACCACTCGTTCAAGGCGATGCCGCTTCGCGGCACGCCTTAACTCCGGCGTTAGGCGCGATGAAGCTAAGTGGGTCTATCAGCAAGCTTGGACTCTTTCTGGCGGTTTCAATGCTGGCGGCTGGCGGCTACCTCACGGCCTTTCCCGCGGACATGGTCGCCTCGCATCCAAATATGATGCCCCGTGGGAATACACCTTCGCGCTTCGTCACGCCCACGCAGCATGTGACTCCCGCGCAATCCAGGTTCCATGGAATTGCGTTGATGGTTTTTGGCCTGGTTGTTGGTGCCGTCTCGCTGTACCGGCCCAAGGAGTGACCCAGCAATGCTGAAGTTTGCGCCTAACAACTCAATCAAGCCGAACTGGCTTCGCCAGTCGGCTTATCTCGGGCGTTAGAGCCCTTATGACGCGGAATCGCGACTTGAAAGGAATAGCCAACAGCCTTGTTGAGACTTTCATCAGTCGCAACAACGACGTGTCTGGATATTGGGGTATCGGTAAGCTCTACCAAGATGCGCTGACGCACTCGGCTTCAAGCATCGACCTGGATCTCTTGATTGGCATCTCGCAGCCAAACACCCCCGTTACCCGAGCGGTTGTTCTGCACTACGCCACTTACTTAACATCTAGGCTGGATGGGCTGGCCATCAGTGCCGCTCATATAACTCTTGAGTTCGGAGCCCTCGTACCACACACAAAGCCCTCGCGGCTCACTTATGGCGATCCATTTGTTTGCGCTGTATCGCTCACTTCGATGCAAGGCCGCACATATGTAGCCTCACGCGTCGGTCATTGCGCGCCACACTCTCCGCGAGAGCTCCGTCGTAATCGGGCGGGCTCTAACAATTCATTCAAGCCGAACCCGCTTCGCGGGTCGGCTTAATTCAGGCGTTAGGTGGCCATGGAAGAGCTTCGCGAACTCGAAGAGACTCTGCGCGACCTTGTTCGGCAACTTGGCGAGCCGGAAGCCAAGCAATGGCGCAAACGCGTCGAGAAATACGTCGATCAGATTGCTTCCGGAAGCACATCTGGCACTCCTGCATTTTTGGCAATGTATCAGGGCGGCATGGGATCATTTCTAGACTTGCAGGGAGCCAACCCGGAGTCGCATCGGGAGCTACTCGCCTTGCGAGACCGCGCGTATGACTTGGCCAATCGCATCCGCAGATGAATCTCGCAAGCTGGCCACCTAACAGTTCCTTCAAGCCGACGCCGCTTCGCGGCGCGGCTTAACTCCGGCGTTAGCCATCACACTATGCGTCAGTTGATTCCCGCAGCAGTCCTCGCACTTACCGCTGAGCTCAGCTCCGAGCGCGAGACGCACGCCACCTTGGACAGCCTCTTTACGTATGCCGGCGCGCCTGGCGATCCGCCAGAGGGAAGCAAGCACGCTAAAGCTCTGGCTTGGCTGCGCCGTGCCAATAGCGAGTCTGCCAACCCGCTGCAGGTGTTAGGTCGCATCCTCGAAGGCTACATGGAGCAGGTACTAGACCCGAACGACCGCTGGGACAAGGAAAAGATTGCCCAACGTGACAAGTTGGTCCGCGCACTGGCAGACGCCAATCTTCAATATGTCAAAGGTGGCCGAGTCGTCGGGGCCATGGGCACACCGACCAGAACCTTGTCGGAGTTCATTCGCGAGGGTGACCTAGAGTCAATAGATCAAGAATTTCAGCGCGCGGTCCAGAACGCCGCGACCTCCCCCCGTGAGGCCGTGTCTGCTGCAAGCAACATTCTTGAATCCGTGTGCAAGATCGTGATCTCGGATGAGGGTTTGCCCATGCCCTCCAAGCAGGACCTACAGTCAGTGTGGAGTGTTGTGCGCAAGCACCTTGGGATTGATCCGAGCAAGATCGAAGATCAGGATCTTCAGCAGATTCTTACTGGGCTCATTTCCGTCGTACATGGCATCGGATCGCTGCGTACGCATGCGAGTTCGGCACACGGCGCGGGCAAGGCACCGTACCGCTTGGAGCCGCGTCACGCCCGGTTGGCTATTCATGCGGCTCACACTCTGGCGCTCTTCGTGCTCGAGTCTTGGAGGAAACGAGGCAATGGCTAACAATTCGTCCAAGCCGACGCCGCTTCGCGGCGCGGCTTAACTCAGGTGTTAGGCCGCATGACCAACTTCACGCTCCCTTTGTTCTTTGCACTGTTCTGCCTCGCCATTGTTTGGCTGGTACTAGTGCAAATGCTTTTTCGGGCCTTGGCCGACAAGCATCCCGAGATGCACCAACGCATTGGCAGCCCTCGCGGCTTTGGGGCTCAGGCTACGTCCGCGCTTCTCAGCTTCCTGCTTACTCGCAAACCCGAATCATTGGGTGATCGCGCGGTTCTGTTACAGGCCAACGTCATGCGCGTTTTGCTGGTCGTCTACGTGGCCAGCTTTGCCATACTCGTCTACGGCATCATGTCGGCGCAGAATGCGGCCTAACAACTCATTCAAGCCGAACTGGCTTCGCCAGTCGGCCTAACTCCGGCGTTGGGCCACAGGAGGGTCGATGAAGGACTTCAAGAGGTGGCTAGCCATCTTTCTTCCAGCAATCGGATGCCTCGCTCCTGGCTTGGTTGGCGTCACGATTGGCCGCACGTATGCAGCGGCTCTGGGTACCTCTCCCTCTTGGCTAGGCCCGGCAGTCCTTGTCGGCTCAATCGCGTTGGTACTTGTGGGTGTTCTCTTGCTGCCTGCTGCTTTCAGGTCGCTGAGGCGCGGCAGGCGCGCGGCCTGACTATCCACTCAAGCCGGCACCGGTTCGCGGTGCGGCGTAACTCCGGCGTTAGGCCTGATGAGGATCCCTTGATGACACATGAGAGTGAAGTAGTAGATTCGCGAATCATGCTTCGGGTTATCAGTGGCGCATTGGCCGCTGTGGGCCTTCTGTCCGTAGCGTTCGCTGCACTTGAACTCTTCGCTGCTGGCTCAATTGACGGGTGGTCGGGATTGCTTGCGGTTTCCGCTTGCTACGGAATCTACCTGTTCGGCTGCTACGCAATCACTGGTCGCCTGCCGCTGGGAAGCAGGTTTGGCAAGAAGGGCTGACAACTCATTCAAGCCGAACCGGCTTCGCCAGTCGGCTCAGTTCCGGCGTCAGGCGGGTAGTGGCGCTCGTATCGGTGGGGCACCGGTCTGGCTGTCCAGACAGGGGCGCCGGTCTGCCAGCGAGCGGTTCCAGTGCGGGGCGGCAGGATGGCTTGGCTGTTCGTGCGGGCCGCTGCGCAGCCCTGCGAGCTGCACTTGGCACTCCCCGCTGCAGTGCCGTGACCCGTCATTGCAGGCACTATGCCGGGCGGCGGACCCGACCGCGCCCCCACCTCGACGACGACCCATGCCCACTGCCCCCGACGACCATTTCTACGACCGCGCCGACGCCCACATCCACCTGGCGAACGGACAGCTCAAGGACGCCGACCGCGGACGGGTCAGTGCGTCGTTCCTGTACGGCGCATCCCGCTTCAACGTGCATGTCGCCGCATGCAACAGCGGGTCGCGCGACGCGCTGGTCGACGGGCGTGCCGGCATCCGCGACTATTACGTGGCCGAGTACGCCAAGATGCTGGAAGCGCACCTGGACGACTACATCGCCCATTACCACCGGTACATGTCCAGCGACGACCGGCAGGCCTGAGCGGTCATCCGTACGCCGTCGCCCGCCGCGCGTGCCGTCCCATGCGTGCCGCGCACGCGGGAGTCCTGCGCGGGCTGCACCCATGCCGCGCCGGGGCGGGCCGATTGACCCACGTACGAAAGGAGCCTGCGGTCGATGCCCTTCACCCCCCTGCATCTCGGCGCCGGCGCGGTGTTCAAGGCGGTCGCCGGCCGCCGGATGAGCTTCCTGGTCTTCGCCGGCACCCAGGTGCTGATGGACTTGGAGCCCCTGGTCGGCATCCTCCGCGGCAGTGCGGTCCTGCATGGCCCGACGCACACGCTGGCCGGGGCCGTGCTCATCGGCGGCGTGGGCGCCGTCACCGGCAAGCCGGTGACCAATGCGGTGCTGCGGCGGGTGTCGCCGGCGAGCGTGCCGGTCGGCTGGCCGGCGGCGTTCGCCGGCGCCTGGGCCGGCAGCCTGTCGCACATCGTGCTCGATGCGTTCATGCATGCCGACATGCGGCCGTTCTGGCCGCTCACGTCCGCCAATCCGCTGCTGTACCGGATCGACGTGGACCACCTGGGGCTGCTCTGCCTGCTCGGCGCCACGGCCGGTGGCGCGGCGGTCCTGTTGCGGCGAACATGGCGGCGCAGGGGCGCGGCGCGCGCGACGGGTGATTGAGGGGCCCGGGAGTAAAGCGGGGGCAGGGCCGGGCGAATGCCCGGCCGGGCGGGGGCGATGACGGAAACAGGGGGACGCCATGCGATGGCGCATCGGGATGTCGTTGATCGTGCTGCTGGCACTGGCCGGCGGCGCGCTGGTGTTCTTCCGCGGGACGCCGCTGGCGCTGTCCGGCGTGGAGGTGGCCAGCGATGTGTGCGATGCATCGCTGGCGACCGGCACCACGGTACGCAGCCGCTGGTCCGGCGACGCCCTGCACCTGGCGATCGCGCAGGTGGAGAACTGCGGCCTGGGCCTGGAGTCGGTCGCGGTGCAGCGGGTGGGCGGGCATCTGTTCGTCCGCACCGGCTACCGCGCGCCGGAAGGCCCGCAGCCGGCCTGCTACTGCACCCATCGCACCACCCTGCAGGTCCGCGGCGTGCCGGTGCGCGACTACCGCGTGCATGCGTACGCATGGCCGTGACCCGGACGGCGCCCTGCGCCGGGAGCGCTGATGGCCATCCGTGACCGGCTCGATGCGCGCTGCCCGCGCTGCGGCGGACGCGCGCTGTTCGTGGAGCCTTACGTCTTCAGCGCGAAGCCGGTGGCCGAGGCGGGCATCCGTCGCTGGGGCGGCTGGCACATCCGCGAGCGTTATCCGGCGCTGCTGCCCTGGCAGGCGCCGAAGGGCAGCACGCACACCTTCCTCACGGACGGGCCTTCGGATGGCCAGGGCTACCGGCTGCTGCATCGCGGGGTGGTCGAGTGCGCACGGTGTGGTCCGCCATTCGTGCACACGCTGGCGTGGCCCGACGATGCCTGGTGGCAGTGGTCGATCCGCGGCAGGCTGCTCTGGGCCTGGGATCGCGAACACGCGCTGCAGATCCTGGCCTACGTCCGCGCCAGCGACCGCCCGCCGCGGTCGACCTCCGGCCCGCTCGGCAGCATCCCCAGCGATTTCCTGACCGCGAAGGCGCGGCCGGCGGTGGTCAAGGCGATCGAGCGTTCGCTCGGCGCGGCGGGCTGACCGGCGGCGTGCCGCGCGCGTCCGAGGATGCGGGCGCGGCGCTCAGGGGCCGGCCGCGGCCGGTGGGCGCCGCGGCACCGCCAGGACCGCGTCCAGCGCCGGCTTGGGCCGGTACTGGCGGTCGAACAGCAGCGGATAGTTGGTGCGGTCGGGGATGGGATAGCCGTTCTTCCACGACATCGGATCGTGCACGCCCCACACGCTGACCCGGTCGATCACCTCGCGCCTGCGGTGGAAGATGCCGAACAGCTCGGCGTAGCGCGCGGCCAGCCGCTGCTGCACCTCCGCCGGCAGGCCGGCCTGGTAGGGATCGAGGTAGCGCTTGAACTCGGGCAGCTGGAACTGCGGGTGCTCCATCACCGTGCCGATGACCTGGCCCTCGCGGGTCAGCGGCAGCACGTCCACGTCCAGCTCGGTGATCATCACCTTGACCCCGAGCGCGGCGTAGGCGTCGATCGCCGCCTCGATGTCGGCGGTGGACGGGTAGTTCAGGCCCCAGTGGCCCTGGATGCCGATGCCGTCGATGCGGATGCCGGCGGCCTGCAGCATCTTCACCATGCGCACGATGCCGTCGCGCTTCTCCGGCCGCCAGGCGTTGAAGTCGTTGTAGTACAGCTCCGCATCGGGCGCGTACCGGTGGGCGAAGGTGAACGCCAGGCGGACCAGCTCGTCGCCGTCGCCGATGCCTTCGACCCACCTGGTGGGACGGTAGCGGCCGTCCTCGCCCATGACTTCGTTGACCACGTCCCAGGCATCCACGCGCCCGCGGTAGCGTCCGGCAACCTGTTCGATGTACTGGCGCATGCGCTCGACCAGCGCCTCGCGGCCGACCGGCGTGCCGTCGGGCCTGCGGAAGAACCAGTCCGGCGTCTGGTTGTGCCAGACCAGGGTGTGGCCGACGATGAACATGCCGTGCTTCTCGCCGAAGTCCACGAACGCGTCGGCCGCGGCGAAATCCCAGGTGCCCGGCTGCGGGTTGACCACCTCGGCCTTCATCGCGTTCTCCAGGGTGATCGCGTTGAAGTGCAGCGGCACCAGCGCCTGCGCGCGCGCGTCGCGGCCGGAGACGATGTCGTCGTTGACCGCGGTGCCGAGCAGGAAGTCGCCGGCGAAGGCCTGCTTCAAGGTCTGCGCCGCGGGCCGGGCCTGCGATTCGCCGCGGCCGGCGGGAATGACGCCGGCCATCAGCGCCAGCAGTGCGAAGGTCATGGAGTAGGGCCTGCTCATCGCATTCCTCGTCGGTGGTGCGTCGGCATCGCCGCGCGATCGCGGGCTCAGTCGCAGCCGCGCGTGCGGGCCTGCGCCGCCCAGCCCAGCGCGCCGTCGATCATCGCCAGGTGCAGCGGCTCGGCATAGGTCGCGGCCTGGTGGCCGAGCGCGGAATAGAACACCCGGCCCGTGCCGATGCAGCGGGTCCACACGACCGGGTGGTCGCCCATGCGCTGCTTCGGGTCGGGTTCGTAGGTGGTTTCGTCCAGGCGCGCCAGGATCCGGGTGCCGTGGCCGCTGGGCACGCGGTCGAAGGCGTACCACTCTTCCTCGCGCTGCCAGCGCGCCGGCAGCGGGCGCATCGCCGGGTGGCCAGGCTCGGCCACCGCGACGACACCCTGCTGGAACTGCGGCGCATAGGTATGGCCGATGAACCGCGCGCCCAGCACGGTGTCGGCGTACCAGCGCCAGTCGTAGTGGGGGTCGCCGCCGGCGCCGTGCAGGGCGACCAGGCCGCCGCCCTGCTCGAGCCAGTGGCGGAAGGCATCGCGCTGGGTGGGCAGGAACGTGTCGCCGCTGGTGCTGTTGAGCACGACCACGTCGAACTTCGCCAGCGCCTCCGGATTGAACAGCGCGGCGTTCTCGCTCACGTACACGTCCCAGCCGCGGGCCTCGCCCAGCCGGCGCAGGGCCTGGTTGGCGGCCTGGATCTGCGCGTCGTCGCGGAAGCCGTTGGTCTTGGAGAACACCAGCACCGCGCGATCGCGCACGAACGCGGGCAGCGGCGGTGGCACCGTGTCCATCACCGGCGTCGGCCAGTGGGGTGGGGTCTTGACGAAGGGCTGGCCGCCGACCTGGAGCGTGGCGCTGTCGCCACGCAGGTCGCCCGACTCGGCGTGCACCGTCACCATGCCCTGCTGCCCGGGCTGGCCGGCGATGATCGCCAGCACCTGGCCGCTGAACGCATCGCGCGCGGGCGAGGGGAACGGGGTCATGTCGGTGGGATCGCCGTTGTCGGTGGCCACGATCCGCGCCGGACCGTCGAGGCGGAAGCGCACGTGGTCGCTGGCGGTGGGCACCGGGTTGCCTTCGGCGTCGACGAAGCCGACCGTGGCGAAGGCCAGGTCGCGGCCGTCGCCGGCGATGTGGCCGCGGTCCAGCGACAGCTCCAGCCTCGCCGGCGCGCCGGCGGTGCGCACCGTCTCGCTGGCCCACGGCTTGCCGTCGCGGTACGCCTGCACCCGCACCTCGCCGGGCTGGTAGACGACCTCGTCCCAGCGCAGGCGGTACTCGTACGGACCCTTCTTCTTCCGGCCTTGCGAAACGCCGTTGACGAACAGCTCGGCCTCGTCGCCGGAGGTGAACACATGCACCGGCGTGACCTGGCCTTCGCGGCCGGGCCAGGTCCAGTGCGGCAGCAGGTGCGCCATCGGCAGGTCCGGGCGCCAGCGCGACTGGTACAGCCAGTAGCGGTCCTTGGGGAAGCCGGCCAGGTCGACGATGCCGGTATACGAGCTGCGCGCGTCGTAGTAGGGCGTCGGCTCGCCGAGGTAGTCGAAGCCGTTCCAGACGAACTCGCCGGCCACGTACGGATGGCGGTCCAGTGCGGCGAACACCTTGTCGGCGGAGGAGCCGAAATCGACCGCATGCAGTTCGTAGGCGCTGACCTGGCTGATGGAGGAATCGCCGCCGCTGCCGTCGCGGATCGGCGCGCTGGTTTTCGGCGTGACCGGGAACAGGTAGACGCCGCGGCTGCTGGCGGCCGAGGCGGTCTCGCTGCCCATGATCAGCTTGCCGGGGAACGCGGCGCGGAACGCCGGGTACTGTGGCGGCGTGCGGATGCGGTCGGTGCCGTCGAACTCCGGCTCCTGGCGGATGCCCTCGCCCTGGTAGTTCAGGCTGATGGTGTCGAACGCGGTGGCGAACGGCATGTCCGGCTTGGCCCAGTTCATCGAGGCGGCCGTGGGCCGGGTCGGATCCTCCTCGTGGGCGATCGCGGTGAGCCGGCGGCCGATCGCCGCGCCTTCCTCGCCGGTGTACTGCTCGCCGACCTCGTTGCCCACGCTCCAGGCGATGACCGAGGGATGGTTGCGGTCGCGGCGGACCATCGCGCGCAGGTCGGCCTCGTGCCAGTCGGGGAAGACCAGGTGGAAATCCAGCGGCGTCTTCTTCCGTTCCCAGGAGTCGAACACCTCGTCGATCACCAGCAGGCCCATCCGGTCGGTCAGCTCGAGCAGCTGCGGATCGGGCGGGTTGTGCGCCAGGCGGATCGCGTTGACGCCCATGCCGCGCAGGATCTCCAGCTGGCGCTCGGCCGCGCGCAGGTTGAACGCGGCGCCGAGCGCGCCGAGGTCGTGGTGCTGGTTGACGCCCTGCAGGCGGACCGGTTCGCCGTTGACGACCACGCCGCGGTCCGGATCGAAGCGGACGTCGCGGATGCCGAAGCGGGTTTCGTAGCGGTCCACGACCCTGCCGTCGCGGGTGACGGTGGTGATGGCGACGTGGCGGTGGGGCTGCTGGGACGGCGGCGGGCCCCACAGGCGCGGGCGGGCGATGCGTGCCGAGGCCTGCGCGCGCGCGCTTGCGCCGGCACCGAGGTCGAGGGCCTGCGGCGCGATGCGTGCGACGGGCGGGCCGTCGGGGCGGCCCGCTTCGTCCAGGGCGAAGATCTCGCTGGCGACCAGCACGCGCGCGGCGCGTGGCCCGGCGTTGTCGACATCCACGCGCAGGTCCACCGTCGCCGCGTCCGCCGACACGTCGTGGGTGGTGACGTGTGTGCCCCACTGCGCCACGTGCACCGGGTCGGCGATGGTCAGCCACACGTCGCGGTACAGGCCGCCGCCCGGGTACCAGCGCGCCGATTCGGGCGGATTGTCCAGGCGGATGACGAGCTGGTTGTCGCCGCCGAACTCGATGTACGGGGTGAGGTCGACGCGCCAGGAGTTGTAGCCGTAGGGCCAGCCGCCGACCAGCCGGCCGTTGAGCCAGACCGTGGCATAGGACATCGCGCCGCCCACATCGAGGAACACGCGCCGGCCCGCGGCGCTGGCGGGAAGGTCGAGCGCACGCCGGTACCAGCCCACGCCCCAGCTCGGCAGGCGGCCCATGCCGCCGTACGGGCCTTCGACCAGGAACGGGCCGGCGATCGCCCAGTCGTGCGGGAGGGTCACCGTCTGCCACGCGCGGTCGTCGAAGTCGCGCTGCAGGAAGGCGACGTCGCCGCCGGGCGGCGGGCCGTCGGGGCGCGCATGCCGGCGCGCCGGATCGGCGATGAAGGGATTGGCGGTCGGCAGGATCCACGGCTTGAGCACGGGGCGCGTGCGCTCGACCTTTTCGGCCGCGTCGGGTCGCGCATCGGCGACCTTGCCGTCGGCGCTCTGCACGACCTCGGGGCGCACGTCGTAGTCCAGGCGGCCGTCCACGCCCGGCGGATCGCCGCGGTGGAAGCGCCAGCCGTCGTCGAGGCGGATGCGTTCGCGCGGGCCGTCGGCGGACGCCGCACGCGCAGGAAGCACGACGGCCGCGGCGAGCGCGAACAGCAGCAGGAGGGCGGCGGCGCCGGTGCCTGCGGGGCGGGGAATCGCGGGCGCTGCCGCCGGGGTCTTCTGCATCGTGCCGTCGCCTCCGTATCAGAGCCGGTAGGCGCGCTTGGGCAGGTGGTAGGCCAGGTCGATGGCCACGTCGGCGGCCTCGTCCTCGTCGATGCGGTGCTCGGCCACCAGCTTCGCCAGCACTGCGCAGTCGATGCGGCGGGCGACGTCGTGGCGCGCCGGGATCGACAGGAACGCGCGGGTGTCGTCGTTGAAGCCGACCGTGTTGTAGAAACCCGCGGTGGCCAGCGTCTGCTCGCGGAAGCGCCACATGCCTTCGGGCGCATCGTGGAACCACCAGGCCGGGCCCAGGAACAGGCTCGGATAGTGGCCGGCCATCGGCCCCAGTTCGCGCGAGTAGGTGCTCTCGTCGAGGGTGAACAGGATCAGGGTGAAGCCGGGCTCGTTGCCGAAGCGGTCCAGCAGCGGCTTGAGCGCGTGCACGTACTCGGTCGCCACCGGCAGGTCGGCGCCCATGTTGCGGCCGTGGCGCTGGAACAGCCGCGGGTTGTGGTTGCGGAAGCAGCCCGGGTGGATCTGCATCACCAGGCCGTCGTCCAGGCTCATCGCGGCCATCTCGGTCAGCACCTGGGCGCGGAACAGCTCGGCCTCGGCCGGGGTGAAGCGGCCGGAGACGACCTTGGCGAACAGCAGCCGCGCCTCGTCCGGCGACAGGTCGGCGGTGGCGCAGGTGGGGTGGCCGTGGTCGGTCGACGTGGCGCCCATCGCGGCGAAGAACGCGCGGCGCTGGCGGTGCGCGCGCAGGTAGCCCTGCCAGCTGTGCACGTCCTCGCCGGTCAGCTCGCCGAAGCGGCGCAGCGCCTCGGGGAACTGCTCGTGCTCGGGATCGACCACGTCGTCGGGCCGGTAGGCGGTGACCACCCGGCCCTGCCAGCCGCTGGCGCGGATCGCGGCGTGGTGCTCGAGTGGGTCCAGCGGAGACTCGGTGGTGGCGATGACCTCGATGCCGAAGCGCTCGAACAGGGCGCGCGGGCGGAAGGCGTCGGTCTGCAGCGCGGCGGTGATGGTGTCGTAGTAGTCGTCGGCGGTCCCCGCATCCAGCCGCGTGCGCAGGCCGAACACGTCGTGGAAGACATGGTTGAGCCACATCGAGGAGGGCGTGCCGCGGAACAGGTGGAAGTTCCCGGCGAACACCCGCCAGGCCGCGCGCGGGTCGACCTCGGCGCGCGACCCGTCCGCGCGCGGGATGCCCAGCGCATCGAGCGGGATCCCCTGGCTGTAGAGCATGCGGAAGACGTAGTGGTCGGGTACCAGCAGCAGTTCGGTGGCGTTGGCGAAGGCGGCGTTGCCGGCGAACCAGGCCGGGTCGGTGTGCCCGTGCGGGCTGACGATCGGCAGCCCGGCCACCTGCGCGTACAGGCGGCGCGCGATCGCGCGCGGGGTCGGGTCGGCCGCGAACCGGCGGGGTTCGTGGAGGTGCAGCGGCTGGCCGGGGGTGGTCATGGCGTCGGTATCGGCGGGGGGGGCGGGGGGGGGCGGCCGCCCGCCCGCCCGGCCACCTGCGCGTACAGGCGGCGCGCGATCGCGCGCTGGGTCGGGTCGGACGCGAACAGGCGGTCTTCGTGGAGGTGCAGCGGCTGGCCGGGGGTGGTCATGGCGTCGGTATCGGCTGGGGGTGCGGGGAGGGCCTGCGGGCGGTCAGCGGCGCGCGCTTTCGACCGGGCCGAGGGTGGTGGGCGGCCGCGGCCGGCGCACGACCTCGATGCGCTGGAACACCAGGCCCGGGTCGACCAGCCACAGCTTGAGCGTATTGGCGCCGGCACGCACGCGGTGGCGCGACACCGAGGCATGCGAGTTGTCGATCACCGCCGCCTCCCAGGCGCGGAAGTCGCGGTCGCCGGGGGTGGGATCCAGGCGCATGTTCACCACCTGCGGGGCTTGGTCGCCGATGGAGGCGGCGTAGCGCAGGCCGCCGCGGTGGCGGATGTCCAGGGTCGGCGCGGTCACCACCCGCACCTCGACTTCGCCGTCGTGGTCCATCACCAGCGGATACTCCAGGCGTGCGCCGTCGCCGCCGGGCGTGGCCGCCGCGCCCGTGGCCGGCCACGCGATGACGCCGGACAGGGTGCGGCCGAGGTTGGGCACCACCTGCCACTGGCCGCCGGCCGGGGCCACGGCGCGGCCGTAGTGCTGCGCCTCGACGGCGACTCCGCCGTTGCCCTCGACGAAGCCGCGCGCGCCGCGGTGCGCCGGCGGCTTGTGCACCGGCACGGCCACCGTGACCTCGGTCCAGTCCTTGCCGCGCACGTACACCTGGCCCACGTGTTCGCCCTCGGGCAACGCGTTCCAGTCGACCTCGATCGAGAGCGGCTGCGCGTCGGCGATCTCGCCGGACGCGGGCGAGACCTTCAACCACGGCGTTTTCGAGCTGGCGGTGAAACCGATCTTCTGCCGGCCGCCGTTGAACAGGGTGACGGCGCGGGTCGGCGCGGCGACCGGATCGAGCACCGGCAGGGTGGCGCTCTGCAGCGGCGTGGGCCAGCGCCGCGCGTCGCCCTCCACCGCCACGCCGAGCACGCCCCGGTCGGGCACGTCGACCGTGGCCAGGTAGGGCAGGACGTTGCGCTCCGGCGACTGCCAATGGGTATAGCCGATGCGCGGCTGCGCCATCATGCTGGTCCACTTGCCGCCGGCGATGTCCTGCTCGTAGACGCGCTGCAGTTCGGCGTCGCGCGCGAACAGGGCCCTGGCCTTGTCCGCCCAGGCGTTGGCCGAGGCCCGCCCCTGCGCCGCGTACAGGCGGTTGCGGCCCACGGCCACGTGCAGGTGGTTGAGGTTGGCGCTGGCCAGGACCGGGTACTCGACCAGCTGGTACCAGGCGTCGCGGTGGCTGGCGGGAACCTGCTTAGCCAGCCGCAGCGTGCGCTCGACCAGCGCGTCCCATTCGCCCAGCACGCGGTCGGCCTCGCCGTCGTGGACCAGGCTCCAGGTGTCGGGCGTGATCAGTTCCGGCTTGCGGCGCGCGTTGTACTGCGTGTAAAGGCTCAGGATCGTGCCGATCTCCTGCGCGTGTTCCGGCCCGAACTGTTCGGTGGCCCAGGCGGCCGGGTAGCGGCTGATCCACGCCAGGTCGGCGGCGTCCGGATCCCAGGCCTGGTCGAGGAACGCGCTGATCGGCAGTTCCATCGGCTTGATGTCGCCGACGTTGACGATCCACAGACGCTCCACGCCGTGCGCCCACGCCAGCCGCATCTGTTCCCACGCGCGTTCGACCTGGGTGGAATTGACCCACTTGTAGTTGCGCGGGCCGCCGACGTAGTCGAAGTGGTAGTAGACGCCGTAACCCCCCGGGCGCGTGCTGGCCGGGTCGGGCAGGCGCCTGATGTTGCCCCAGTTGTCGTCGGCGAACAGCAGGGTGACGTCGTCGGGCACCTTCATCCCGGCGTCGTAGTAGTCCTGCACTTCCTTGTACAGCGCCCACACCTGCGGGGTCTGTTCGGCCGGCTTGCCGGTCACCTCGGTGATGATCCTGCGCTGGTCGGCGACGATCCGCTCCAGCAGCGCGGTCGCGGTGCCCTCGGTCATCGCCTCGTCGCCGTCGCCGCGCATGCCCAGGGTGACCACCGCCTCGCGGCCCTGCAGCCGCTCCATGCCGCCGCGCCAGAACTGCTGCAGGGTCGCGGCGTTCTTCGTGTAGTCCCACGGGCCCTTGCCGTAGCGGCTCCACTCGTCGTGGGCGCGCATCATCGGCTCGTGGTGGGTGGTGGCGATGACGATGCCGTACTCGTCGGCCATTTCCGCGTTGCGCGCGTCGTCGTCGTAGAACGCGCGCGGGATCCACATCGCCGGCCACAGGTAGTTGGCCTTGTGCCGCAGCAGCAGCTGGAACACGCGCTCGTAGAAGCGGTGGTCGGCGACGCCGCCGTAGTGCGCCTTGAGCCAGCCGCCCAGGGCCGGGTCTTCGTCGTTGATGAAGATGCCGCGGTACTTCACCTTCGGCGCGTCGACGAAGCGGCCGGGCGCCACGTACAGGTCCGTGCGCGTGGGCGGCGGCACGTCCGCCCACCAGGTCCATGGCGAGACGCCGATCCGGCGCGACAGCTCGTAGAGGCCGAAGGCGGTGCCGCGGCGGTCCGCGCCGACCACCAGCAGGGCGCGGTCGATGCCGGGTTCGGGCCTGTCGACCACCTGCAGCAGGTAGGCCTCCCAGGTACCGGCCACGCCGGTGGTGTCGATCGCCTTGTCGCGCACGATGCGGTCGATGCGCGCGCTGTGGCCGAGGGTGCCGGCGATGATCGCCAGGCGGGGCGCGGGAGCGATCGCGGCCGCCTTGCCGGCGACGGCGGCCAGGTCGCCGCGCACGGCCTCGGCGGCGCGCTGCACGGCGGCGTGGTCGCCTTCGTCCACCAGGATCGGCAGCGGCGTGCCGCGTTCGATCACGGCCAGGCTGCCCGCGCCGCGCGCTTCGCACACGGCCGCCGGGGCGCCGCAGCCGGCGCGCGCGCCGGCATACGCCAGGCCCGGCAGGGCGAAGGCGACGAGCAGGAGGGCAAGGACGGATCGGGTCATCGTGTGCTTCCTCGGCATTTCATGGCCACGGCGCCACGCGGCGCCGCAACCGGGGTTTCGCGTGCCCGCGGGCACGCGGCGTCAAGCGGCCGGTCGTGGCGGCGCAGCGGCATCCAGGCGGGCCGGCTCCAGGCGCGGCGCCAGCAGGTGCACGCACAGCAGTGCGAACAGGTAGGCCGATCCGGCGATCATGAAGATCGTGGCGTAGCTGCCGGTGGACTGCAGCTGGGCGCCGGTGAAGTACGACATGGCCATGCCGCCGACCGCGCCGGCGAAGCCGCCGATGCCCACCACCGAGGCCACGGTCTGCCGCGGAAACATGTCCGACGGCAGGGTCAGCACGTTGGCCGACCATCCCTGGTGGCCCGCCATCGCCAGGCCGATCAGCGCCACCGCCAGCCACAGGTTGTCGACCTGGGTGACGAACACCACCGGCGCCACGCACAGGGCGCAGACCAGCATGGCGCTCTTGCGCGCGCGGTTGGGGCCCCAGCCCAGGCGCATGAACCGCCCGGCCAGCCAGCCGCCGGCGATCGAGCCGACGTCGGCCATCAGGTACACCACGATCATCGGCAGGCCGATGCGCGCCAGCGACAGCTCGTACTCGGACGCCAGGAACTTGCCGAGCCAGAACAGGAACAGCCACCACACCGGATCGGTGATGAACTTGGCCGCCACGAACGACCAGGCCTGGCGGTGGCGCAGCAGCTGCGCCCACGGCACCTTGACCGATGGTTCCGGGGGATCGCTGCGGATATGCGCCAGCTCCGCCGCCGACAGCTTCGGGTGCTGCTCGGGCGTGCGGTAGAACACCAGCCAGGTCACCAGCCAGGCGGCGCTGAGCACGCCGGTGCACAGGAACGCGGCCTGCCAGCCCCAGGCCGCGGCCACGACCGGCACCATCAGCGGGGCCACGATCGCGCCGATGTTGGAGCCGGCGTTGAAGATGCCGACCGCGAACGCGCGCTCGCGCCGCGGGAACCACTCGGCCACCGTCTTGATCGCGGCCGGGAAGTTGCCGGCCTCGCCCAGGCCCAGCGCGAAGCGGGCGACGATGAAGCCGAGCACGCTTGCCGCCAGCGCATGGCCCATCGCCGCCAGCGACCACACGCTGATCGCCAGCGCATAGCCGATGCGGGTGCCGAACCGGTCGATCAGGGCGCCGGCGCAGAGCAGGCCGATCGCATAGGCGGCCTGGAAGGCCATGACGATGTAGCCGTACTGGATTTCGTTCCAGCCGATCTCGTCCTGCAGGAACGGCGCGAGCACGCCGAGCACCTGGCGGTCGATGTAGTTGATGGTGGTGGCCGCCAGCAGCATGGCGCAGACGCGCCAGCGGTAGCGACCGGGATTCGACGACGGCGCCGCGGCCACGTCGTGCGCGCTCATGCCACAACCCCGGCCAGCCGGCGGTTTCGCAGTGGATGCATGCAATGCCCCTCCCAGGGCACGGCCAGGCAGGCCGATTTTCTGATAGCGCTATCATAATCACACCGCGCGCCGATGCGGCCGCATGCGTCGCCGCCTCATACGAATTGATGAATTCGTCGGGAAAAACGTGGTGCGACGCATCATCAGACCCGCGCCGGCGGACCCTTCCGACAGTCATGCTGCTATGCAGCGTGCGCCCCCGGAAATGGTAGCGCTACCATCTGCCGTCGTCCGCAGGACCCGATTTAGGACTCGATCCGGCCGGGCCCGTCCAAAGGGACGATCCAGGCTTCCTTCAATTCCGGAGGGGCCACATCACCAGAAACGGGAGGGGAGTACGGTGCAGATGCATCTCGCTAAGACCACGCTGTCGCGCGCGCTGAGCGCGGCCATCTTCGGCATGGCCGCTTCGGCCGCCATGGCCCAGGAACAACCGGCGCCGCCGGCGCAGGACCCGGCGCCCGCCGAACAGGTCACCGACCTGGACAGCGTGGTGGTGAAGGGCTTCCGCCAGAGCCTGCAGTATTCGACCGAAGCCAAGCGCGACTCGACCGGCTTCACCGATTCGATCTTCGCCGAGGACATCGGCAAGTTCCCCGACACCAACATCGCCGAATCGCTGGCGCGCGTGCCGGGCATCCAGCTCAACCGCGACGTGAACGGCGAAGGCCTCAACATCGCCATCCGCGGCCTGCCCAACAGCTTCACCAAGACCACCATCAACGGTGCGTCGGTGGCCACCGCCTCGATCGGCCTGGACGCCACCAACCAGAACCGCGAAGTCGACCTGAACCTGTTCCCGACCGAGTTCTTCAACCAGGTCACCGTGTACAAGTCGCCGACCGCCAGCCTGGTCGAGGGCGGCGCGTCCGGCGTGGTCGACATGCGCAACTCGCGTCCGTTCGACATCGCCCGCAACCAGATCACCTACTCGCTGCAGGGCGACCACAACACCAATTCCGGCGGCGTGAGCCCGCGCGGCTCGGTGATCGGCAACTGGACCAACGAGGAAGGCACCTTCGGTGCGCTCGTGGGCCTGACCTCCTCGCGCGGCAAGATCGGCGTGGAAGGCTACGAGACCATCGGCTGGACCAATCCCAACCTCACCAACGCCCAGTGCGGCAACGGCGGCGCGGCCGGTGGCTTCCCGGCGCTGGGCCAGCCCTGCAACGTGACCGGCGGCAACGGCTGGCGCATCCCGGACGTCGTCCCGAACAACGCCGCGACCATCGGCGCCGGCCTGACCCCGGGCCAGGCCATCGACGCGAACTGGCTGCTGGCCAACAACCCGGGCCTGACCACCGCGCAGATCGGCGAAGCGCTGATCCCGCGCCTGGGCCGCCCGGTGCACATGTCCGGCGACCGCGACCGTGACGGCTTCCTGGGTTCGTTCGAGTACCGGCCCAGCGACAGCATGCACTTCTGGGTCGACATGATGTACACCAAGGCGCACCGCACCAACAGCCGCGTCGACATGAACCTGGTCGGCCGCAACGGCGGCATGATCCCGCTCGACATGCAGCTGGACGAGAACAACGTCGTCACCAGCGCCACCTTCACCAACGCGCAGTTCTTCCTCGAGCACCGCGAGTACATCGAGGACGTGCAGTACTGGCAGGTGACCCCGGGCGCGCGGTTCTGGTTCGGCGACGACCAGGACATCAGGCTCGACGTGCAGGCCAACACCAGCCGCAGCTGGATGTTCCGCGAATCGCCCACGATCCTGGTCAACTCGCCGTTCACCACGCTGGACTACACCAACGGCGGCGACATCCCGTCGTGGAGCAGCGGCCTGGACCTCAACGACCCGAACCTGGGCTGGACCTGGGCGGGCGGCCGCCTGAACGTGCAGAACGAGAAGCGCGTGACCGAGACCAGCGGCGTGCGCGCGGACCTGCAGTTCGGCGAAGACAGCCGGAACGTCAAGGTCGGCGTCGCCTGGGACCGCAACGAGCGCCGCATCCAGGGCTTCGACAACAGCGGCGCCTGGGAAGACCTGGTCTGCCGCGGCCTGAACCCGGACGGCAGCGTGCCCAACCCCCGCCCGGCCTGCGCCGGCGGCCCGCTGGCCCTGGTCTCCAACGCGGAACTGGCCGGCTACCTGCGCCCGGGTCCGTTCGGCTTCATCGTGGTCGACGCCGACCGCTTCAAGAACGACACCAACTACGCGTTCTACCGCGACAACGCCCCGGAGTCCGGCGGCCCGAACACCGGCGGCTCGACCGGCGGCTTCGACGAGGACACCATCGCGGCCTACATGGAAGTGAACGGCGAATCGGAAATCTGGAACCGCAACCTGCGCTTCAACTTCGGCGTGCGCTACGCCCAGACCGACCAGAACGTGTCGGGCCCGGTGACCATCGGCGGCGTGCGCCAGTGGCAGTCGCTGGACGGCGACTACAGCGAGTGGCTGCCGTCGTTCAGCGCCGCGTGGGACGTGGCCGACGACGTGGTCCTGCGCATGTCCGGTTCGCGGACCATGACCCGCCCGAACCCGAGCTCGATGCTGCCGGCCACCACCTTCACCGACCAGTCGGCGCAGGTGGCCAACCAGGGCAACCCCGACCTGACGCCGTACATCTCCAACAACTTCGACCTCGGTGGCGAGTGGTACACCGGCGACGAAGGCTTCGTCGGCCTGACCCTGTTCAACAAGCGCATCGAGGGTTACACCTTCCAGGGCGTGACCACCCGTCCGTTCACCGACCTGGGCATCCCGTTCGAGGACCTGACCGACACCCAGCAGCTGGCGATCAACAACCGCGGCGGCCCGAACGTGGCCACCGTCAACGTGAACCAGCAGGTCAACGCGGACGCCGAGCTCGAGATCCGCGGCTGGGAAGCGATCTGGGTGCAGCCGCTGAGTTTCGTGCTCGACGGCCTGGGCTTCATGGCCAACTACACCGAGATCGACATCAAGACCCTGGGCAAGGACGCCAAGGCGCTGTCGGGCAACGTCTACGGCGTGGCGCCGTCGATGTGGAACGCCACGGCGTACTGGGAAAACGACGTCGCCTCCGCGCGCCTGTCGTACACCTGGTCCGAGGGCGCCACCGGCACCGGCCCGAACCAGCAGGGCATCCCGTTCGCGCAGATCTACGGCGAGGACCGGGGCCAGCTGGACTTCTCCTCGTCCTATACGCTGGACTGGGTCGCCGGCAAGCCGCAGCTGACGTTCAACATCCTCAACATCACCGGCGAGGAGCGTCGTTCCTACTTCGCCTTCCCGAACGCGGTCAACGACTACTACGATCCGGGCACCACGTACACCATCGGCATCCGTGGCACGTTCTGAGCCAGCGGCCGCATGATGCGGCGGTAACCAGCGGCCCGTTCCGGCGTCATGCCGGGGCGGGCCGCTTCCATGCGGGGCGCCGGTCCGCCGGCGGCCCATCCAGTCCACGACACCCCGGGAAACCATGAGCAGCCATCCGGAAATCCTCAGCGTCAGGGAAAAGGTGGGGTACAGCCTCGGCGACCTGGCGGCCAACCTGATCTTCCAGACGCTGGTCACCTTCCTGGCGTTCTTCTACACCGACGTGTTCGGCATCCCCGCCGGCACCGCGGCCACGATCATCTTCGTGGTCGGCCTGCTCGGCGCCTTCGTGTTCACCCCCTTCATCGCGCTGCTGGCCGACCGGACCAGCACCCGCTGGGGCAAGTTCCGGCCATGGATCCTGTGGACGGCCGTCCCGTTCGGCGTCCTGTCGCTGCTGGCCTTCAGCACCCCGGACCTGGGCCCGCAGGGCAAGGTCTTCTACGCGGCCACCACCTATACGCTGCTGGTGCTGGTCTACGCCGCCAACAACCTGCCGTACGCGGCGCTGAGCGGCGTGCTCACCGGCAGCATGGCCCAGCGCAACAGCCTGTCGGCCTACCGCTTCGTGGCGGTGATGATCGCCCAGCTGGTCGTGCAGTCGCTGCTGCTGCCGCTGGTGCTGATCCTCGGCGGCGGCGACAAGGTGCAGGGCTTCCACAACGCGATGCTGCTGTTCGCGGTGGTCGGCACCGTGTTCCTGCTGATCACCTTCTTCACCACGCGCGAGCGGATCGTCCCGGCGCCGGAGCAGAAGTCCAGCGTGGTCCAGGACCTGTCCGACCTGGTGCGCAACCGGCCGTGGGTGGTGATGCTGCTGCTGACGGTGCTGGTGTTCACCACCCTGGCGCTGAAGGGCGGCATGTACGTCTACTACTTCCAGTACTACCTGGACGAGGCGGCGCTGGCCCGGTTCCTGCAGGGCATCGGCTTCAACGGCTTCATCGCCGGGCTGAACTCGGTGCTCACCGGCATCGGCCTGACCTCCTTCCAGTGGCCGGAGGACGCACCCACCTCGGCGTTCAGCCTGTTCAACGCCGGCGGCATCATCTTCATGATCGTCGGCATCGGCTTCTCCAAGAAGCTGGCCGACCGCTTCGGCAAGCGCGACGTGTTCGGCGCGGCGCTGTTCGTGTCCACGCTGTTCATGCTCGGCTTCTTCGTCTACCCGCCGGACGCGATCGGCGTGGTGTTCCTCTCCCAGATCCTGCACGGCTTCTTCTACGGCATCACCATCCCGCTGCTGTGGGCGATGATCGCCGACGTCGCCGACTACTCGGAGTGGCGCAACAACCGCCGCGCCACCGCGATCATCTTCTCGGCGATGCTGTGCGGCCTCAAGCTCGGCCTGAGCATCGGCGGCGCGCTGGTCGCCGCGATCCTGGCCCACTACGCCTACCAGGCCGGCGCGGACGCGCAGCCGCAGCAGGCGGTGGACGGCATCCGGATGGCGGTGAGCATCTACGCCTCGCTGCCGTTCCTGGCCTGCGTGGCGCTGCTGTTCTTCTACGAGATCAACAAATCCATGGAATCGCGCATCGAGCGCGAGCTTGGCGAGCGCCGCGCCCGCGGCGGCGCCGGGCTGTGACTTACGGAGACGAGACGATGGCGCAGACCTCCCCCCAGATCCCGGCAGCGCTGAGCGACGACCTGCGGCAGCTCGCCGCGCAGGCGATCTCCGCGCCGGTCGTCACCCACATCTACACCGCCGACCCCTCGGCGCACGTGTTCGACGGCAAGCTGTACATCTACTGCTCGCACGACATCGAGGGCGGGGTGGCGTTCAACGACGACGGCGCGCACTTCTGCATGGAGGACTACCACGTCCTGTCGATGGACTCGCCCGGTGGCCAGGCCACCGACTGCGGCCTGGCGCTGCACGTGAGCGAGGTGCCGTGGGCCGAGCGGCAGATGTGGGCGCCGGACGCGGCGGTGAAGGACGGGCGCTACTACCTGTACTTCCCGGCCAAGGCCGCCGACGGCCTGTTCCGCATCGGCGTGGCGATCGGCGACCACCCGGCCGGCCCGTTCAAGCCGGAGCCGGAGCCGATCGCCGGCACCTACTCGATCGACCCGGCGGTGTTCGCCGACACCGACGGCGAGCACTACCTGCTGTTCGGCGGCATCTGGGGCGGCCAGCTGCAGAAGTACCGCGACAATGTCCATGACGCCGCGCACGAGGAACCAGCCGGCGCGGTGCCGGCCCTGGGGCCGCGCATCGGCCGCCTGCGCGCGGACATGAAGGAGCTGGCCGAACCGACCCGCGAGATCGTCATCCTCGACGAGCACGGCCAGCCGCTGCGCGCCGACGACCACGAACGCCGCTATTTCGAGGGCCCGTGGCTGCACCGGTACGACGGCCGCTACTACCTGTCGTACTCGACCGGCAACACGCACCTGCTGTGCTACGCCACCGGCGACAACCCGTACGGCCCGTTCACCTACCAGGGCCAGGTGCTGCGACCGGTGGTCGGCTGGACCACGCACCACTCGATCTGCGAGTTCGAGGGCCGCTGGTACCTGTTCTACCACGACTCCCTGCTGTCGGGCGGCGTGACCCACCTGCGCTCGGTCAAGGTCGCAGAACTGCACCACGACGCGCAGGGCCGGATCGTGCCGATCGACCCGTATGGCGTCTGAGCCGCTGGCGGAAGCGCAAGCCGGCGACCCGCACGCGCCCCTGGAGCCCGGACCGCTGCTGCGGATCGGCGAAGGCGACCTGCAGGTGGACATCGCCGCGCAGGCCGGCGGGCGCATCGCGCAGGTCCGCTACCAGGGCATCGAACAGCTCGTGGGCCCCGGCGACGGGTTCCCCGGCGCGATCGCGTGGGGCAGCTACCCGATGCTGCCTTGGGCCGGGCGCATCCGCGACGGCCGCTTCGAGTTCGATGGACAGGCCTGGCAGCTGCCGCAGAACCTCGGCGGCCATGCGATCCACGGCGTGTCGATGTGGCTGCCGTGGACCGTGGACGCGCACGATGCGCACGCCATCGAGCTGTCGCTGCGGCTGCCGCGCGACCGGCGCTGGCCATTCGGCGGCCATGCGCGGCAGCGGATCGAGGCCGGCCCGCGCGCGCTCTCGATGACGCTGTCCGTGCACGCGGACGGCGAGGCCATGCCGGTCGCGTTCGGCTGGCATCCGTGGTTCCGCAAACCCGACCGGATCGAGTTCGAACCTTCGGCCATCTACCCGCGGGATGGCGAAGGCATCGCCACCCTGCCGACCGTGGCGCCTACGCCCGGCCCATGGGACGACTGTTTCGTCAACACCCGCGAGGTCGTCGTGCACCGGGGTTCCCAGCGGCTGACGCTGTCCTCGGACTGCGACCACTGGGTCGTGTACGACGAGACCGCGCATTCGACCTGCATCGAGCCGCAGAGCGGCCCCGCCGACGCGTTCAACCTCGATCCGCGCGTGCTGGCCCCGGGCCAGGCGGCACGGGCCTGGTTCCGGATCGAGTGGGACTGAGCGCGGCGCTCAGCCGCTGCAGCCGCCGCAGCAGACCGACGGCACGATGCTGATGTCGGACGCGGCGACCGGATGCCCGCTGTCCGACAGGATCCGGGCGACCTCGTCCGGCGCGGCGCAGGTGGAAACGCGCAGGTGGCCGGTCGCCGGAGCCAGGTCGACGACGCCGGCCGGATCGCAGTCCAGCAGCTGGCGCTCGATCCGTTCCACGTCGACCTGCCGCGCCGGAAGGCGGATGTCGAGTTCCATGGGTGTTCCTCTCTGGACATGCGGGCGGTGCCGTGCGGCCCCGCCGGGAAAAGGATCCGTGCCGCCACCGACCGGGAAGCGGCACGGGGTAACCACCGGGGAGGGTGGGTTACTTCGTGACGACCAGCTTGCCCTTCATCATGGTCGAGTGGCCGGGGAAGCTGCAGTAGAAGCTGTAGTCGCCGCCGGCGGTCAGCGCCTTGCCGGGGAAGGTGATCTTGGTCTTCTCGCCGCCACCGATGATCTTGGTGTGGGCGACCACGCGCGCGTCGCCGGCGGGGACGTAGTCCTTGGCGGCGCCGGCCTTGATCGCGTCGCGGGCCACGCCGGCCATGTCGGCGGTCTTGGAGATGACCACGTTGTGGCCCATCGCGGCGGCCGGCAGCTTGCCGGTGTGCGCCAGCTCGACGGTGATGGTGGCGCAGCCGGCCGAGACGGTGACTTCCTTCTGGTCGAACTTCATCGCATCGTCGCCCTTGAGCGAGATGGTGCAGTTGCCGGCAGCCTGGGCCATGCCGGCGGCGCCGAGCAGGGCGACGGCGACGAGGGTGCGGGTGAGTTTCATGGGGTGCTCCTTGGGTGTTGCGTCGGGTGGATGGTTCGGGAAGTTCAGTCCGCCGCCGCCATCGCGGCGCGGACCTGGGCGACGAAGGCCGGGTCGGGCGCCGCGGCGACGACCTCCGACCGGGCCAGCACGCGGCCCTGCGGATCGAGCAAGACCAGCACGCTGGTGTGGTTGATGCTGCCGTCCTCGCGGAAGCGGTAGCGGACATCGAGCACGCTGGCCAGCGCACGGACATCGTCCGCCGCCGGTCGCAGGTAGCGCCAGCCGTCCGGCGTGCGGTGGCGGGTGGCCACCTCGGCCAGGGCCGCGGGCGTGTCGCGCGCGGGGTCCAGGGTGATCATAGCCACGCCCAGCCCGTCGCGTTGCGGCGCCGGCAGCTGCTTCTGCACCGCCTTGGCGTTCTCGAGGATGAGCGGGCACATCAGGTGGCAGTTGGCGTAGAACATCGATACCAGCTGCGGGCGGCCCTGGAGATCGCTCCAGGCGAGCGTGCGCTCCTGCTGGTCGGTGAGGCCGGCCCGCAGGTGGTAGAGCGATTCGCCCGGCAGCGCCGGCGTCGCGGGCGCATCGGCGGCGTGCGCCGCAGCGCTGCCCAGCGCGAGCGCCAGGCCGAGCAGCAGGGGACGGATGGCGGTATTCATGGCTGGCTCCTTGCGCAGCGGAATCCGAGGTTGCCCAGGGTCGCCCCGGGTTGGAGGGCGGACAGCAGGACGAAGCGCTTGACCACCCCGTAGTCGCCCGGGTCGTTGAAGGCCAGCGCGGTGGCGCCGCAGAAGCGCAGGCGCTCGCCGTCGTCCTGGCCGCGGCGGTCGCCTTCCCCGAGCAGGGAGGCGAAGTCCGCGCTCCATTCCCAGTGCGCGCCATGCAGGCCATGGACGCCGTAGGCGTTGGCCGGTGCGCCGGGCGCGGCATCGATCGCCTGGCGGGTGCCGTCGTTGACCTGGCGCATGCGCCAGTGCGGATCGGAACGGGCATCGCGGCGGGTGGCGTCGGCCGCCGCGGCGTACTCCCATTCCAGGAAAGTGGGCAGGCGCGCCTGCTGATCGCGGCAGTAGGCGTCGGCGGCGTACCAGTTCACGTGCGCGACCGGTGCGTCGGGATCGACGCCGGGACCCGGCGCGTCCGGGGCCGCCCAGTGACCGAGGTAGCCGGGGCTGGCGAACACCGCCGGCACGCGATCGCGCCGCCATTGCGGCTGGCGTGCCAGGAACGCGGCGAACTGCGCGTTGCTCACTGGCCGCGCCATCAGTGCATACGGGGCCACCGGCATCGTGCCGGCGGCCTCCTCGAACCGGACCGAGGAACGGAACGCCCCGCCGGGGATCGCCTGCCAGGCGGAGCCGCCGGGTTCGACCCCGTCGCCGGCGGCGGCCAGGGCCGGCGCCAGCGCGAGGAGGAGGATCAGGGGACGTATCCGTTCCATCCGGGCATCACTCGGTCACTTGCTGCCCTGCGGCTTGCCTTCGGGGTACTCGATGTCGTGCTGCTGGCCCGTGTAGATCTCCGGGTTCTTCTCGCCATCGACCTTGAGCAGGCCCAGCGCGCCCTTGTGGAAGGCGCGGAAGATGCTGTGGTCGACCAGCACGAAGTTGCCCGGGACGTCGGCCTTGAACTCGACGACGGCCGAGCCGCCGGCCGGGATCAGCGTGGTCTGCACGTTCTCCTGGTACTTGCTGCCGCCCTCGAAGTAGACCTTGTCGAAGATCTCGCCGATCACGTGGAAGCTCGACACCAGGTTGGGGCCGCCGTTGCCGACGAACATGCGGATCTTCTCGCCGGCATGCGCGGTCAGGGCGTTGTCGCCGGTCAGCGCGCCGACCGAGCCGTTGAACACCACGTAGTCGGCGTGCTCGGCGATGCCCTTCTCCAGGCTGAAGGGCTGCAGGCCCTTCTCGCCATGCGCGCCCTCGGTGTAGAAGTCGCCCTGCATGACGTAGAACTCCTTGTCCACCGGCTCCAGGCCCTCCTCCGGCTCGACCAGGATCAGGCCGTACATGCCGTTGGCCACGTGCATCGCGACCGGCGCCAT
Organism: Pseudoxanthomonas fibrivorans; assembly: GCF_041464125.1. Lineage (NCBI taxonomy): Bacteria > Pseudomonadati > Pseudomonadota > Gammaproteobacteria > Lysobacterales > Lysobacteraceae > Pseudoxanthomonas > Pseudoxanthomonas fibrivorans. The sequence continues at coordinate 189,178 of NZ_JBGNUG010000002.1, forward strand.
CGCGCAGTGGTAGACGTACAGGCCCGGGTTGAGCGCCTTGAAGGTGAACTGCGTCTCCTTGCCCGGCAGGGTGAACGTGGCTTCCGCGCCGCCGCCCTGGCCGGTGACGGCGTGCAGGTCGATGTTGTGCGACATGTGCGAGCTGTGGTGGTTCTTCAGCTTGAACTCGACCGTGTCGCCTTCGCGCACGCGGATGAAGCTGCCGGGGACCGTGCCGCCGAATGTCCAGAAGTTGTAGGTGACGCCGTCGGCCAGCGGCATTTCCTTCTCGACCATCTCCAGGTCCACCACGACCTTGGCCGGGGTCTTGCGCGTGATCGGGGCCGGCACTTCCGGCGGGGAGGTCAGGACGGCCTGGATGACCGGCAGCGCGGCGTCGGCGGCGGGCTTGGCGGCGAACGCCTGGCCGGCGAACACCGACGAGATCGCGACGGCCAGGGCACCGGCGATGAGGCGGGAGTGACGGGATTTCATGGCTCTCTCTCTGTGTGTCGTTGGTTGACGGTGCAAGGTTGCGACCGGCCCGCCCCGGCCACCTTGATCTGCATCAATCCGGTGGGGTACGTCGGCGCTTTCGGTGCACCGCTTGACCCATGTCAAGCGCGGTGCGCACGGCGGAAAACGTTTGACCCGGATCAAGGCAGGGCGTCCCGCCCGGCCGGAACAATGGAGGCGTCGAAACGAGAGAAGACAGAGAGAACGCGCCATGAAGAGAACTATGCTGTCCCGCGCCCTGGCCGCCGCCGTCCTCGGCGCCGCCATCTCGGCGCCGGCCCTTGCCGAACCCGAGCACGTGCACGGCGCCGCCGGGTCGGTGGCGGTCACCAACCTGGACGGCGTGGTGGTGCTGGGGGTCGCCCCGATCGCCGCCTCCACCTTCGTCACCGATCCGAAGCTGCCACGCCAGCCGGTCCCGGCCAGCGACGGCGCCGACTACCTCAAGACCATCCCCGGCTTCTCCACCCTGCGCAGCGGCGGCACCAACGGCGACCCGGTGCTGCGCGGCATGTTCGGCTCGCGCATCGCGCTGCTGACCAACGACGGCGCGCTCAGCGGCGCCTGCCCCTCGCGCATGGACAATGCGATGTCCTACATCGCGCCGGAGACCTACGACCGGCTGACGGTGATCAAGGGCCCGCAGACGGTGCTGTGGGGTGGCGGCGCCTCGGCCGGCACGGTGCGGTTCGAGCGCGAGATCCCGTACTTCGACCGGCCCGGCGTGCAGGCGCAGGGCAGCCTGCTCGGTGGCAGCCGCAACCGGAACGACCAGGTGGCCGACATCAGCGCCGGCACCCCGGCCGGTTACGCGCGCGTCTCGGCCAACCGCTCCGAGGCCGACGACTACGAGGACGGCGACGGCGACGAGGTGCCCTCGGCGTGGCGCAAGTGGAACGTCGACGGCGCGCTGGGCTGGACCCCGGACGCGGACACGGTACTCGAGCTGTCCGCCGGCACCGGTGACGCGCAGGCGCGCTACGCCGGGCGCGGCATGGACGGCGCGCGCTTCCGCCGCGACGGCCTGGGCCTGCGCTTCGAGAAGAAGCACATTGGCGGCGTGCTCGACGCGGTGGCGGCGAACGTCTACCGCAACGAGGTCGACCACGTGATGGACAACTACACGCTGCGCGACCCCGACCCGGCCGGCAGCATGCCGATGCCGATGGCCAGCAACGTGGGCGACACCACCCAGGGCGGCCGCGTCGCCCTGACCTGGCAGCACGACCGCTGGGAAGTGACCGCCGGGGTCGACGGCCGCCAGAGCGAGCACCGCAAGCGCAGCGCGATGGGTCGCGGCGCCTACCAGGCGCAGCCGTGGACCGAGGACGCGCGCTTCCGGACGCTGGGCGTGTTCGCCGAATCGCACTGGCACATCGACGAGGTGCACCACCTCATGTCCGGCCTGCGCATCGACCGAGCCCAGGTCGACGACCTGCGCGCCACCACCGGCAGCGGGATGATGGCAATGCCCAACCCGACCGCCGGCCAGCGCCGCAGCGAGACCCTGCCCGGCGGCTTCGTCCGCTACGAGCACGACATGAGCGGACCGCTGGGCTGGTACGCCGGCCTCGGCCATGCCGAGCGGATGCCCGACTACTGGGAGCTGTTCTCGCCCACGCGCGGCCCGTCCGGCGCGGCGAACGCGTTCGCCGGCGTCCGGCCCGAGCGCACCACCCAGCTCGACGCCGGCCTTGAGTTCCGCCGCGGCACGCTGGAAGCGTGGGCCTCGGCCTATGCCGGGCGCATCGACGACTACATCCTGTTCGACTACTTGAGCGGCGGGATGATGGGCTCGACCACGCGCGCGCGGAACGTCGACGCCGACATCGCCGGCGCCGAGGCCGGGGTGGACTGGAAGCCGCGGGACGGGCTCAAGCTGTCCGGCGCGCTGGCCTACGCCTGGGGCGAGACCGCCGAGGGCCCGCTGCCGCAGATGCCGCCGCTGGAGGCGAGGCTGTCGGCCAGCGGCGAGCGCGAGGCCTGGTCGTGGGGCGCGCTGCTGCGGATCGCCGCGTCGCAGGACCGGGTCAGCACCGACCAGGGCAACGTCGTGGGCCGCGACCTCGGCCCGAGCCCGGGCTTCGCGGTGTTCTCGCTCAACGGCGGCTACCGCTTCAGCGGGCACGTGCAGCTGACCGCCGGCATCGACAACCTGTTCGACCGCGCCTACAGCGAACACCTCAACCTGGCCGGCAACAGCGCCTTCGGCTATCCGGCCGATCCGCAGCGGATCAACGAGCCCGGCCGCACGGCCTGGGTGAAGGTCAACGTCAAGTACTGACCGGGTGCCGCGGCGTCCCCGGGGGCGCCGCCTGCGGCAGCGGCGGGGCAAACCGCGGCTGCCCGGCCGTCGCGCCGGGCCGTGTGTCCGCGTCGGACCGGGATGATGCCCTGTGGCGGCACGCAGAGCGGGCATGGCGCGCCTGCTGGCGCGCACACCCGTGGCCTACCGGCGATGAACGTGTCCGCGCCGAGCGCGATGGCGCAGCGCGTCGGCGTGGCCCTGAATTCGCCACGGGCCGGAGTCGACGCGCGCCGGACGGTCGGACCAGGGCGCCACCACGCTCGACACGGCGCGCGGACGCGGGGGAATCCAGCAGCGGTGCAGCACGGCGCGGTTCTTCCGCGTGAGGCGGGGTTCCCTGGCGCCTGCCGGCGGGTCTAGTTGCCGTGCGTGGACCAGGGGCGGGTGGAGCCGTCATGTTCGACCTGCTCGACCACGTGGGGCTGCACGTGGCCGTCCGGTGTTTCCATGCCGGGCGAGCCGAGCGGCATGCCGGGCAGCACCAGGCCGCGCGCGTCCGGACGTTCGGCGAGCAGGCGCCGGATGTCGCCCGCCGGTACGTGGCCTTCGATCACGTAGCCGTCCACCGTGGCGGTATGGCACGAACCCTTGCCGAACGGCACCCCGAGCTGCCTGCGGACCGGCTCCAGGGCGTCGGTTTCGTGCACGCGCACGGTGAAGCCGGCCTGGCGCATATGCTCGACCCAGGCGCCGCAGCAGCCGCAGGCCGGCGACTTGAACACCTCCACCGCCGGGAGGCCGGATGCCGCCGAGGTGGCCGGTGCCGTGGCCTGCATCGCGGGTGTGGCCGCCGGCAACGCCGCCGGCGTGCATGCGGGCAGGGCGGTAGCGGCGATGGCCAGTGCCAGCGCCGCCGTGGAAGTCCGGGGAAGCATGTCGCGCCTCCGTTGGTGGGATGGCGGCATTCTGGGCAGCCGCTGCCGGGCCGGCGTTGATCCCGGTCAAGCCGGCCTCCCGCCGCGTGCATGCTCCCGCTTGACCTGCGTCATCGCCGCGGCGACGGGCGGCCACTAGCGTGCAGGACTGTCCCGCGACCGCCGACCGCCATGCACGACCTGCGCGCCTTCCTCCAGCACCTGTCCCGACACCAGCAGCTGATGGAAATCGACGCACCGGTCGATCCGGAGCTGGAAAGCACCATCCTGAGCCTGCGCGCGCTGCGCGAGGGCGGACCGGCGCTGCTGATGCACAACGCCACCGGCTCGGTGCATCCGCTGCTGGGCAACCTGTTCGGCCACCGCCGGCGGATCGAGCTGGCCCTCGGCGACCGCCCGCTCACGTCGCTGCGCGAACTGGGTGAGCTGCTGGCCTCGCTGAAGGAACCGCGCTGGCCGGCCTCGCTGCGCGACGCGCTCGACAGCTGGCCGGAACTGGCCCAGCTGGCCAATGTCGCGCCGAAGCAGGTCGACGATGCCGCCTTCAACGAACAGGTCGTCGAGGGCGACGGTGTCGACCTGTCCACGCTGCCGATCCAGCGCTGCTGGCCGGAAGACGCCGGCCGGCTGATCACCTTCGGCCTGGTCGTGACCCGCGGGGTGCACCAGCCGCGGCAGAACGTGGCGATCTACCGCCAGCAGCTGATCGGCCGCAACCGGGTGATCATGCGCTGGCTGCCGCACCGCGGCGGCGCGCAGGACTACGCGTCCTGGCAGCACGCCTGGCCCGACAGGCCCTTCCCGGTGCTGGTGGCGATCGGCGCCGACCCGGCCACGCTGCTGGCGGCGGTGGCGCCGGTGCCCGACACGCTGTCGGAATACGAATTCGCCGGCCTGCTGCGCGGCTCGCGCAGCCGCGTGTGGCGCAGCGAACTGACCGGCCTGGACGCGCCGGCCGGCGCGGAAATCCTGCTGGAGGGCTTCATCCACCCGGGCGACACCGCGCTGGAAGGCCCGTTCGGCGACCACACCGGCTACTACAACGCGCAGGGCACGTTCCCGGTGCTGACCGTGGAGCGCATGCGCATGCGCCACGGCGCGATCTACCACGGCAGCTACATGGGCCGTTCGCCGCACGACGAGCCGTCGGTGCTGTCGATGGCGCTCAACGACATCTTCGTGCCGATCCTGCGCAAGGTGTTCCCGGAGATCGTCGACTTCTACCTGCCGCCGGAAGCGTGTTCGTACCGCATCGCCGTGGTCAGCATCCGCAAGCAGTATCCCGGCCACGCGCGGCGCACGATGATGGCCGTCTGGTCCTACCTGCGCCAGTTCACCTACACCAAGTTCGTGATCGTCACCGACGAGGACGTGGACGTGCGCGACTGGGGCCAGGTGATCTGGGCGATCTCCACCCGGGTGGATCCGGCGCGCGACAGCATGCTGGTGGAGAACACGCCGATCGACTACCTCGACTTCGCCACGCCGGTGTCCGGCCTCGGCTCCAAGCTCGGCCTCGATGCGACCCGCAAGTGGCCCGGCGAATCGGCGCGCGAGTGGGGCAGGCCGATCGCGCCGGATCCGGCGGTCGAGAAGCGCATGGACGCGTTGTGGTCGTCGCTGCTGCGCACGCCGGAGCCGGAATGAACCCGGTTCCTCGCGCGATCCGCACCGCGGTGCCTTGCATGGATCGACGGGCCGCACCGCGGCGACCTGACATGGATCAATGAGCCGCATGGCGCCGGCCCCTAGCATGGCGCTCCCTTCGACGAGGACACGTCCATGCAACTGGTCTGCCCTGCCGGCAACCTGCCGGCGCTGCGCGCCGCGGTCGACGCCGGCGCCGATGCGGTCTATGCGGGCTTCCGCGACCAGACCAACGCGCGCGCGTTCCCAGGGTTGAACTTCGACGGTCGCGAACTGCGCCAGGGCATCGCCTACGCGCACGCGATGGACCGCCAGGTCTACCTGGCGCTCAACACCTATCCCGACAGCGTGCGCCTGCCGCACTGGCAGGCCGCGGTCGACCACGCCGCCGAGCTGGGCGTGGATGCGATCATCGCCGCGGAGATGGCGGTGCTCGACTACGCGTGCCGGACCCACCCGCAGCTGGCCCGGCACCTGTCGGTGCAGGGTTCGGCGACCACCGCGCCGGCGCTGAGGTACGCCTACGAACGCTTCGGCATCGCCCGCGCGGTGCTGCCGCGGGTGCTGTCGGTGCAGCAGGTCGAACGCCTGTGCGAGGCCTCGCCGGTGCCGCTGGAGGTATTCGCCTTCGGCAGCCTGTGCATCATGGTCGAGGGCCGCTGCCAGCTGTCGAGCTATGTCACCGGGCAGTCGCCGAACCGGCACGGCGTGTGCTCGCCGGCCAGCTTCGTGCGCTGGGACGAGCACGACGACCACAGCCGCAGCGTGCGCCTGAACGGCATGCTGATCGACCGCTTCGCCGACGGCGAGCCGGCCGGCTACCCGACCGTGTGCAAGGGCCGCTACGCCGTCGGCGGCGAGGTCTTCCACGCGCTCGAGGAACCGACCAGCCTCAACACGCTGGAGCTGCTGCCGCGCCTGGCGCAGGCCGGCGTGGCCGCGCTCAAGATCGAGGGCCGCCAGCGCGGCGTGGCCTACGTGCGCGCGGTGGCGTCGACCTGGCGCCGGGCGATCGACCGCTACCGCGACGACCCGCAGCGCTGGACCACCGAGGCGGAGTGGCAGCGCGCGCTGTCCGCGCACGCCGAAGGCCAGCAGACCACGCTGGGTCCCTACCACCGCGCCTGGCATTGAGGAGCCGCGCATGCATGCCGCCATGAAACTGAGCATGGGCCCGCTGCAGTACTTCTGGCCGCGGGCCACGACGCTGGCCTTCTACCATGCGGTCGCCGACTGGCCGGTCGACATCGTCTACCTGGGCGAGACGGTGTGCAGCAAGCGCCGGGAGCTCAACTTCCGCGACTGGCTGGCGCTGGCGGAGGCGCTGTCCGCGGCGGGCAAGCAGGTCGTGCTCTCGACCCTGGCGCTGGTGGAGGCCGAGTCCGAGCTCGGCGTGGTCCGGCGCCAGGTCGAGCATGGCGCGTTCATGGTCGAGGCCAACGACCTGTCCGCCGTGCAGCTGTGCCGCGAGCGCGGGGTGCCCTTCGTCGGCGGCCAGAGCCTGAACGTCTACAACCACCGCGCGCTGGCGATGCTGGTCGAGGACGGCCTGCGGCGCTGGGTGCCGGGTGCCGAACTGGGCCAGGTGCTGCTGCAGGAAATGCGCGCCGCGCTCGAGGCCGGGGGCGGCTGCATGCCGGAGATGGAGATGCTGGCGTGGGGTCGCCTGCCGCTGGCGTACTCGGCGCGCTGCTTCACCGCGCGCGCGCTGGACCTGCCCAAGGACCAGTGCGGCTTCCGCTGCATCGAACATCCCGACGGGCTGCCGCTGGCCACCCGCGAGGGCGAGCCGTTCCTCACCATCAACGGGATCCAGGTCCAGGGCACCGAAGTGGTCGACATGGCGCCCGAGCGCGACGCGCTGGCGGCCTGCGGGATCGGCGTGCTGCGCATCTCGCCGCAGGCCGAAGGCACCGCCGAGGTGGTCGCCCGGTTCCGGGCCATGCTCGACGCGCCGGAGCCGCCGGCCCGGGTCGCGGCCTTGAACGGTTACTGGCACGGCCAGCCGGGCAGGGCCGCGCTGGCCGCGGCGCCGGCGCCGGCGAACGCCTGAGCGCCGCCCGCCGGAAGCGCCGGCGCTACCGGTCTACGCCGCGCGCGGCCGCGGGCCGGCCGCCTCACGGCCTGGGGCGTCGTCGCGCCAGTGCGCGCCGAGGCTGGCCTCGCGTGCGAGCGCGGCTTCGACCAGGCGGGTGGCCAGGCGCCCCTGCCAGCCGTATGCACCGGCCTCCTCGTCCAGGCGCACGCGCGCCGCGCGCAGCCCGCCGGCATCGCGCACCGGACCGAACGCCGTCCACAGCAGGGTGCCCAGCCGGGCCAGCGCCTGCGCGCCGGCCGGCTCGCCGTGCCCGGCCCAGGCGTAGGCGCCACGGCCAGCGCGGCCCAGCGCGCACACGGCCATCCGCCGGCCGAGGCGGTGGCCGTAGACCAGGCCTTCCAGCAGCGAATTGCTGGCCAGGCGGTTGGCGCCGTGCACGCCATTGCAGGCTACTTCGCCGACCGCATGCAGGCCGCGCACGCCGGTGCAGCCGTCGCGGTCGGTCGCCAGCCCGCCCATGTGGAAGTGCGCCGCCGGCGTCACCGGGATCGGCTGCACGGCGGGGTCGATGCCGTGCGCGCGGCAGGCCCCGTGCACGGTCGGGAAGCGCAGCGGCCACGCATCGCCGAGGTGGGTGGCGTCCAGCCACGCGCGGCCGCCCTGCCGGATGACCTGCCATACCCGGCGTGCGACCAGGTCGCGCGGGGCGAGGTCGCCGAGCGGATGCAGGCCGGCCATCAGCGGCCGGCCGTCGTCGTCGAGCAGGCGCGCGCCGGCGCCGCGCAGGGCTTCGGTCACCAGCGGCAGCGCCGCGCCACCGGGCGCGGCCGGAACCGCCAGCGCGGTGGGATGGAACTGCATGAATTCCAGGTCGCGGCCACCGGCGCCGGCCGCCAGCCCGAGGGCCAGGCCGCTGCCGTCGGCGCCGGCCGGGTTGGTGCTCGCCGCGAACAGCGCGCCGATGCCGCCGGTCGCAAGGACCACGTTGGCCGCTTCCACCAGGCTGGCCTCGCCGCGTGCATCGCGCACGCGCACGCCGGCGACGCCGCAGCCGCGCAGCAGCAGGGCATCGACCGAGGCACCGCCGCGGACCTCGACATGCCCGGCCTGGCGCACGGCACGCGCCAGCGCGTCGACCAGCCGGGCGCCGCTGGCGTCGCCGCCGGCATGCACGATCCGGTCGGCGCGGTGGCCGCCCTCGCGGCCCAGGCGCAGGCGGCCGCCATCGAGGTCGAAGTCCAGGCCCATCGCCTGCAGCCGGGCGATCGCGCGCGGCGCCTGCGTGGCCAGGTAGCGCACCGCGGCCGCGTCGTTGTGGCCGCTGCCGGCGGTCATCGTGTCGCGGGCATGCGCGGAGGCCGAATCGCCCGCGCCGACCGCCGCGGCGATCCCGCCCTGCGCCAGCGCGCTGGCGCTGCCGGCGCCATCGGCGCCGCGCGCGAGCAGCAGCACCGGGCGTGGCGCGGCGGCCAGCGCCACCGACAGCCCGGCCACGCCGCTTCCGACCACGACCAGCGGCGTGCGCCCGCCGCTCACGCGCGATCGTGGCGGCCCACCGCCAGCATCCGCTCCAGGGCCGTGCGCGCGCGCGCGGCGATGTCCGCGGGGACCACCACTTCGTGGCGCAGCGCCTGCAGGCAGGCGTGGATGTTCGGCAGGGTGATGCGCTGCATGTGCGGGCACAGGTTGCAGGGCTTGATGAACTCCACCCGCGGGAAGCGCGCGCGCAGGTTGTCGGCCATCGAGCATTCGGTGATCAGCGCCACGCGCGCCGGCTTCTCCCGCTCCAGCCACGCGCCCATCGCCGTGGTCGAGCCGACGAAGTCGGCCTCCTCCTGCACCTCCGGCGGGCACTCGGGATGGGCGACCAGGCGCGCGTCGAAGCGCTCGCGCGCATGCCGCGCCTGTTGCGCGGTGAACTGCTCGTGCACCTCGCAGCGTCCGTCCCACAGCACCAGCCCGATGCCGGTGTGGCGGGCCACGTGGTGGCCGAGGAACCGGTCGGGCAGGAAGATCACGGTGCCGGAGCCGAATTCGGCGGCCATCGCCTCCACCACCTGGACCGCGTTGGCCGAGGTGCAGCACGCGTCGGACTCGGCCTTCACCTCGGCGCTGGTGTTGACGTAGCTGACCACCGGCACGCCGGGGTGGCGCGCACGCAGCGCGCGCACGTCGGCGGCGGTGATCGAGGCGGCCAGCGAGCAGCCCGCCTCCAGGTCGGGAATCAGCACGGTCTTGTGCGGGGCCAGGATCTTCGCGCTCTCGGCCATGAAGTGGACCCCGGCGAGCACGATCAGGTCGGCCTCGCAGTCGGCCGCCGCGCGGGCCAGCGCCAGCGAGTCGCCGGTCACGTCGGCCACGCCGTGGAAGATCTCCGGCGACTGGTAGCTGTGGGCCATGATCACCGCGCCGCGCTCGCGCTTGAGCGTGCGGATCGCGTCGATCCACGGCAGGTGCAGCGGCCATTCCAGGCACGGCAGCAGCGGCTCGAGCGTGGCGCCGAGCCCGGCGTAGCGCGTTTCCAGCTCCGGGTCCCAGCGGGGGCGCCTGGCCGGCCCGTGCGCGGTCGGGCTCACGGATGGATGCCCGCATGCGCGTCGCGCGCCGCGCGCAGCAGCGCGCCGCCACGATGCAGCACGATCCGCAGTCCCAGCGGCAGGTCTTCCCAGGGCAGCCGGTCGAGCAGGTTGCGCACGGTCAGGCCCAGCTCGACGTCGCCGGTGAGTCGCAGGCGCCGCTGGAAGAACAGGGTGTCGGCGTCCTCCTGGCGGCTGGCCAGGCCGAGCAGGTCGGTGGCGCTGCCGTGCACGGTCGCCTCGGCCTCCGCCGCGCATGCGCGCAGCCGTTGCCCGTCCCAGGCGAACACCCAGGCCAGGCCGAGGTCCTGCACGTCGATGCCCAGCCGGCGTCCGCGCACCAGCTCGAGCGTGCCCGGGTCGAGCCGCCGCACCGCGCGGGCCAGCGCGCGTTCGGCCAGCGGTGCATGCGCGGCGCGCGGCAGCCGGCGCAGCAGCGGCTTCCAGCGCCGGGGCGGTGGCAGCAGGTGCAGCAGGCGGCGCGTGGCGGCGGGCGGAATGGCGGAAGCGGGAAGCACGGGCATGGCGATCGGGAATGGAGGGCCGGCGTCGACGGCCTGGGCCTGCTGCCGGCAGGCATCGGACATCAGCACGTGCATCAGCGCATCGGCGGTGTCGGCGGGCACTGCCACGCGCGCGGCCACCCGCCGCGCGCGTGACAGCACCCCCGCTTCGCGCTCGCCGTCGCGGACCGGCAGCCCTCCCAGGCGCTTGCTCAGCCGGACCGTGCCCACCAGCCGACGCCGCACTCCGGCCAGCGCCACGACCGCATCGTCGACGCGGTCGATCGCGTGGCGCGCGCCGGCGAGCGTGCCGGCGGCGAGGTGGCGTGCCGCGCCATCCGGAGAGAAGGAAGAGGGCGGCTGGCGTCCGGGCGGGGACATGCAGGTCGGAGGCAGGTGGCGGGCACGGCGATGCTAGCCACCGCCCGCCGCGCCGCTCCTGATCCAGATCAAGCCGGCGGCGATCGGTGGCCCGCGCGGCGCAGGCATCAGTCCGCGGCCGCGCTGTCCGGCGCTGCGGCGGACGGTGCCGCCGCGTCCGCGGTGCCGGTCGCGAGGGCCTCGATGGCCGGCTGCACGACGTCCCGGTAGATCGCCCGCGCCTGGTCCTCGTCGAATCCGGCATGCCTGCGCTTGCGCACGCCGTGGTCGGACAGGGTCACGTGCACGTCCGCCGCGACGCCGGCGCGCCCGAGGCAGGCGCGCACGCACTGCAGCACGCAGCCGTCCAGGGCCAGGATCGGCCGGCCGGACTGCGCGGTGCGCACCAGCCCGGTCACGCCGCCGCCGACCCCGGCGATGCAGGACATCTCCGCGGTCCCGGCGCGATCGAGCCACAGCGCCAGCTGGTTGGCCATCTGCGCGGCGCTGGAACATCCCGAACAGCTGTAGACCAGCGGTGGCCTGCGCCTCATGGTGGGGTTTCCCGCGCGTGTGCGTGTTCGAGGGCGAAGCGGTGCGCGCGCCACAGGCAGCGCAGCAGGCAGGCGGTGCTGGCGGCATAGGCCAGCGTCATCGCCAGGCCGGCCACGCGCACCAGCGGCGGCCACGCGAGCGCCGCCAGCAGCAGGCCCGCGGTCGCCAGGTGAGCACGCAGCAGCGCGTGCTTTTCCGCGTCGGTGACGAGCCGGCCCACCGCCGGGATGCGCACGCCGCGCGGGCACCGGCCGCGCAGCGCGATCCAGGTGATGAAGGCCACGATCTCCAGCAGCATGGCATTGACCAGCAGCGGCAGGCCGATGCCGAGCGCGAGGATCCCGGCGAGCATCGCGCCCGGCCCACCGCCCGCGGCCGCGACCGCGGCGATGCCGGCGCCGGCCAGGGCGATGCTGCCGGCGCGCCAGGCACGCACCAGCGACGGGTTGCGACGGTGCGGCGCATGCCCGTGCAGCCACAGCAGCGTCCCGGCGAATGCCAGCGCAGGCAGCGCCAGCGCCAGCGCCGGGACCAGCGCCGGCGCACCGCACAGCCGGGCGACCGCGGCGAGGGCGGGCAGCGCCAGGGCGCCCGCCAGCCAGGCGGCCAGCGCGCGCGGCGGCACGGCGGCCGTGCCCTGGAACATCGGCACGGTCACGCTGCCGACGCTGGCGAGCAGGCCCAGCATCCAGCCGCCGAGGCCGAGCGTGGCATGCGCATCGACGAGGCGATCCAGCGGCAGTGGAGCGTGCCCGCCCAGCACCGCCGCCGCGAGCATGCCCAGCGCGACCGTCGCCAGCAGCGACCCGATCGCCAGGCCGATGCCGCCGCGCAGCAGCCGTTGCGCGCCCGCGCGCAGCAGCGCGGGCAGCGGCGGCACCCCCACGCACAGCAGCGCGACGGCGAGCAGCAGGGACGCCGGCCACAGCAGCGCGGGATCGCGATGCAGCGCGACCACGAACAGCACCAGCCCCAGGTTGAGCGCGCCGTGCGCCAGCGGCGCCAGGCGCGCGGCGGGGACCGCGGTGGCGGCGGCCACCGGCAGGAACTGCAGCAGGCTGCCGAGCATCGCGTTGCCGAGCACGCCCAGCGTGAACACATGCACCAGCGCGACCGCGGCCGGCGACCAGCGCCCGCCCGCGAACGCGTCGGGCCAGGCGGCCAGCATCGCCCCGGCGACCACGCCCCACAGCGGCGCGCTCAGCAGGAAGCGCAGCGGCCGCGGCGCGGGCGGCGCGCGGGTGAGGGCCAGTCCGGTCATCGCATCGCGGCGGTCACGGCGGATCGGCCGGCAGCACCGCCGCATCCTCCAGCCAGCACACCGCGATGCGCGCGCCGCCGTCGCGCAGGTCGTCCATGCGCCAGGCGTAGCCCTGCCGTTCCAGCAGCGGCAGCAACGGGCCGGGACGGTGCGGGGTGAAGGCATGCAGGCAGCCGCCCGGGGGCAGCCCGTCCAGTGCGTCGAGGATCCGCTGCATCGGCTCGGGCGGCGGCAGGTGGCGCAGGTCGAGCAGGGCGTGCATCGCGCGTCGCTCCGGACGGGTTCGATGCGGCCAGCTTTGCATCCGCGGCCTGCATCCGCATTGACCTGCATCAGGCGCACGCGCCTGCAGCGCGATGGGCGCCGCTTGACCGTGGTCATGGAGGCGCGCGCCGCGCGCCTCTAGGGTCCACACCCAACCCCACAGAGAAGCGCCGATGCCTCGCCCTGCCGTCCGTTCGATCCTGCCTTTCCTCGTCGTCCTCCCGCTCGCCGCCGGGCATGCGCTCGCCGCCGGCACCGGCACGCCGATCCTCGACCTGCGCTACCGCCACGAATCCGTCGACCAGGCCGGGTTCGCGCGGAATGCCCACGCCGACACGCTGCGCGTGCGCGCCGGCTATGCGACCTCCGCCTGGCACGGCTGGTCGGTGCTGGCCGAGGCCGACGGCGTGCTCGGCCTGGGCGACGGCCGCTACAACGACACCCGCAACGGCCAGCGCCAGTACCCGGTCATCGCCGACCGGCCGGGCGCCGAGATCAACCAGGCGCTGCTGCGCCGTGCCCTCGGGAAGCACTCGGCCACCTTCGGCCGGCAACGGATCAACCTGGGCAACCAGCGCTTCGTCGGTGGCGTGGGCTGGCGCCAGAACGAGCAGACCTACGATGGCGCGCGCCTGCAGCTGGCGCCGCTCGACGCGCTGGCCATCGACTACAGCTACGTCGACGGCATCAACACCGTGTTCGGGCCCGACGACAGCGCGGCCTCCAGCCGCGCCAACCCCTCGGACATCGAAGGCCACAGCCACCTGCTGCAGGTCGGCTGGAAGCTCGCGCCGGCGCTGGCTGCCAGCGCCTACCACCACGAGCTCAAGCTCGACGGGATCGCGGTCGGCGCGACCGCCCCGTACGGCACCCTGGACAGCCGCACCACCGGCCTGCGGCTGGAAGGTGCGCAGGGCGCATGGAGCTATGCCGCCGAATACGCGCGCCAGCGCGACCTGGACAGCAACCCGTGGACGCTGGACAGCCGCTACCGCCTGGCCGAACTGGGCTGGAAGGTGCGCGGCGTGGCGCTGAAGGCCGGCGTCGAGTCGCTCGGCGGCGGCGACGGCCCAGGCAACCGGGCCTTCCAGACGCCGCTGGCGACCAAGCACCTGTTCCAGGGCTGGGCCGACGTGTTCCTGACCACGCCGGCGCAGGGGATCGACGACGCCTACCTCGGCGCGACCGTGCCGCTCGCCGGGGGCAGCCTGCAGGCCTGGTACCACGAGTTCTCGCCCGAGCGCGGCGGCGGCCGCTACGGCGACGAGGTCGACCTGTCCTACGCGCACCCGGTGCCCGGACTGAAGGGCGTGGCGGGGCTGGTGAAGCTGGCCCGCTACCGCAGCGACGACCCGTCCCGCACGGTCGACACCGACAAGCTCTGGCTGCAGCTGCAGTACACCTACTGAGGGGCGGGGACCGGGGATGGCCCGCCCGCCCCGTCCCCGCGGCGGCCGTCCCGGCCCCGGCCAGCCGGGGACATGGCCGGGCCGCCGGGGCCTTTCATGTAAAATCGCCGCCTTTTGAGCGGCATCGTGGCCACAGAGCACCAGCGGACACCGGTCCCGGGGCCGGCATTCGTCCGGCTGCTGGCCCGCATCACCGGCGAGGAAATCCCCGCCCCCGGCCCGCCCGTCGCCGCGCGCCTGGGCCAGTGGGTCGACTGGAACCGCGCCGTCGCGCTGTCGGCGGCGCTGGACGGACGCCTGCCCGCGGCCGCGGACGGCGTCCCGGACACCGCCGGCATCGAGCCGGACGGCGAAGCCGGGGCCTGCGCCCGCGCACGCCGCGCGCTCGAGGACGCGATCGCCGCGCGGGGTCCCGGGGGCAGCCGCGCACCCGCCAGCGATGCCGCGCCCGACTTCGCCCCGTACCGCCGCGACTACCTGGACCTGCAGCGTTCGATGCAGGCGACCACCGGCCAGCTCCGCGGCCGCCTGCGCGACGCCCTCGCCAGCCGCCCCGGCGACGCGGCGCGCCTGGCCGAGGTCGACGCGGTGATGGAGCAGACCCTCAGCCCGCGCGAGCAGGCCTTGCTGGCCACCGTGCCGGCGCTGCTCGGGGCGCACTTCGAACGCCTGCGCGCCGCCGCCGACGCGGCGCCCGACCCGTCGCCCGGCGACTGGCGGGCGCGCTTCCACCACGACATGCACCGCGTGCTGCGCGCCGAGCTCGACGTGCGCTTCCACCCGATCGACGGGCTGCTCGCGGCCCTCCGCCCCTGATTCCGGATTCCCATGACCCGACATTCCCTGCGCTCCGCCCCGCTGTTCCTGATCGGCCTCGCCGGCCTGGCCGTGGTCGCCTGGATCGGCGCCGGCTACGTCGGCAGCAACGCGCTGGGCGTGGCCGTGATCCTGGTGATCGGGGCCGGCTACCTGGCCGGCGGCCTGGAGCTGTACCGCTACCGGCAGGCCACCGGCACGCTGGCCGCCGCGCTCGAGCACGCCGCGTCCGCCGGCACCGGGCTGGGCGACTGGCTGGAGCGGCTGCATCCGGGCCTGCGCGAGGCGGTGCGCCTGCGGGTGGAAGGCGAGCGCGTGGCGCTGCCGGCGCCGGCGCTGACCCCGTACCTGGTCGGCCTGCTGGTGCTGCTGGGCATGCTCGGCACGCTGCTGGGCATGATGGCCACGCTGCGCGGCACCGGCCTGGCGCTGGAAAGCGCCGCCGACCTCGACGCGATCCGCGGCTCGCTGGCCGCGCCGGTGAAGGGGCTGGGCTTCGCGTTCGGCACCTCGATCGCGGGTGTGGCCAGCTCGGCGATGCTCGGGCTGCTGTCGGCCCTGGTCCGGCGCGAGCGCGTGCAGGTGGTACAGCGGCTCGATGCGGCGATCGCGACCTCGCTGCGCGTGCATTCGCGCGCGCACCAGCGCGAGGAGTCCTTCCGCCTGCTGCAGGCGCAGGCCGGCCTGATGCCGGCGCTGGTCGACCGGCTGGAGGCGACGATGGCGGCGCTCGAGCGGCGCGATGTCGCCACCGGCGAGCGCCTGCTCGCCGGACAGGCGGCCCTGCACGCCAGTACCGAGGCCGCGCACGCGCGGCTGGCCAGTGCGTTCGAGCAGTCGCTGCAGGCCGGCGCCAGCGCGAGCGCGCGCGCCGTCGGCGAAGCGCTGCAACCGGCGGTGCAGGCGACCCTGGACGGGCTGGCGCGCGGCGCCGCCGCGATGCAGGACAGCATGGCCCGCGCGGTGCGCGACCAGCTCGACGGCCTGGCGAGTGGCTTCGCCGGCGCCAGCGCGGCCACCGCGGCCAGCTGGGACGCGGCGCTGGCCGCGCAGCAGGAGGCCAACGCGCGGCTCGCGGCCGACCTGCACGCCGGGCTGGAGCGCTTCGCCGCCACCTTCGAGCAGCGGTCCTCGGCCCTGCTCGACGGGGTGGCCGCACGCATGGACGGCGAGGCGGCGCGCGTGGCCGAAGCCTGGCAGCAGGCGCAGGCGCGGCAGGAAGCGGCCGGGGCCGCGCTGGCCGAACGCAGCGCGCAGGCGCTGGCGTCGGTGACCGCCGGCCTGCAGGAGCGGGCGGCCGCGCTGGTCGAGGCTACCGACCGTTCGCATGCGCAGCTGCAGCAGCAGCTGGCCACCCAGGACGCGCAGCGGCTGGAGGCGTGGTCGGCGCGGCTGGCCGCCACCGGCGCGGCGCTGCGCGAGGACTGGGAGCGCGCCGGCGCGGACGCCGCCGCGCGCCAGCAGTCGATCTGCGACGCGCTGGCCGCCAGCGCGGATGCGATCACGGCCCAGGCCCAGGCCCACGCGCGCGAGACCATCGCCGAGATCGGGCGCCTGGTGCAGGCCGCGTCCGAAGCGCCCAGGGCCGCCGCCGAGGTCATCGCCGAGCTGCGCCAGAAGCTGTCCGACAGCATGGTCCGCGACGGTGCGATGCTCGAGGAGCGCAACCAGATGATGGCCACGCTCGACACCCTGCTGGCCGCGGTCAACCACGCCTCGACCGAGCAGCGCGCGGCGATCGACGCGCTGGTGGCGACCTCGGCCGAACTGCTCGACCGGGTCGGGACCCGTTTCGGCGAGCAGGTCGCCGGCGAGACCGGCAAGCTCGAGGGCGTGTCGGCGCAGGTGGCGGTGGCCGCGACCGAAGTGGCCAGCCTGGGCGAGGCGTTCGCCTCGGCGGTGCAGACGTTCGGCGAGGGCAACGCCGCGCTGATCGACCGCCTGCAGGCGATCGAGGGCGCGCTGGACCGTTCGCTCGCTCGCAGCGACGAACAGCTGGCCTACTACGTGGCGCAGGCGCGCGAGGTGGTCGACCTGAGCATGCTCGCGCAGCGCCAGATCATGGCCGACCTGCAGCAGCTCGGCGGCGCGCGCGCCATCGAGGCCGAAACCGCATGAGCCTCGACAGCGAGGTCGACACCGGGCTGGGCACGCCGGTCTGGGCCAGCTTCGCCGACCTGATGTCGGTGCTGCTGGGCGCATTCGTGCTGGTGCTGGTCGGCGTGATCGCGGTGCAGGCCGAGCTGGCCGGGCGCCTTGACGAGGAAGTGCGCCGCCGGCAGGCCGAGGCGCAGCAGCGCCAGGCGCTGGAGCAGGCGCTGGCCGCGCCGCTGGCCGAGGGCCGGGTGACCCTGGTGGACGGGCGCATCGGCATCCGCGGCAACGTGCTGTTCGCGCTCAACTCCGACCAGCTGCAGCCGGAAGGACGCGAGCTGCTGGAGAGCCTGGCCGCGCCGCTGGCCGGTTACCTGCGTTCGCGCGAGGAAATCCTGATGGTCAGCGGCTTCACCGACGACCGCCAGGTGCGCGGCGGCAACGCCCGCTTCGCCGACAACTGGGAGCTGTCCGCGCAACGCGCGCTCACCGTCACCCGCACCCTGGTCGCCGAGGGCGTGCCGGCGACGTCGGTGTTCGCCGCCGCGTTCGGCGCCAGCCAGCCGGTCAGCCCGAACACCGACGAGGAAGGCCGTGCGCGCAACCGCCGCGTGGAAATCGCGCCGATGCCGCGGCCACGGACCGCCGCCGCCGATGGACGCTGAGGCCGCGCGCGCGCGCCTGCAGGCATGGCGGGCCAACGGCGACGACCGCCTGGATCCGCTGCGCTTCGGCTTCCTCGAAGCGATGCTGGCGCGCGCGCCCGCCCATGCGGGGCGTGCGCGGGAACTGCTGGACGAGCGCCTGGCGCTGGGGCTCGACGCCTACGCCCGCGCGCTGCAGCGCGCCGCGGCCGGCGCGGGCGAACCGCAGGAAACCGTCCCCGGCAGCGACGGCACGCTGTCCGGCCTGATCGCCCGCATGGCGCGGCCTTCCGCGGATCCAGGCGCCGGGCAGGACACGGCATTGGCCGGCGCGCCCGGAGCCGAGCTGCCGGTGCTGGGCCAGTTGCGCACGGTCTGGGCGCAGCTGCGCACCGACAGCCAGTTGCGCCAGTCGATGGAACAGGTGCCGCCGGATGCCGGCCCGCTCAATTCGGACATGCTGGTCCATCGCGCACTGCAGCTGATGCAGGCGGTGTCGCCGGGCTACCTGCAGCATTTCATCGCCTATGCCGACACGCTCGCTTCCATGCAGCGCCTGCGCGAGGCCGGCACCGCGCCGGCCGGCGATGCGGCGGCCGCGCGCAAGCCCGCGCGGTCGCGCCCGCGCAAACGCGCCGGCTGACATGCCCGGGCCGGGCTGCCCGGGCTGATCCGCCCGGGTCCAATCGCGCCCGCCGAATCGCCTGCGTCGAACTGCCCGCGTCGAACTGCCCGGGCCGGAGCACGCGGCCCGGCGGCCGCGCCGGCCGCGGTGCCGTCGCTCCCCCGCGTGTCGTATGGTGGCCGCAGGCAGGCACCGGTCCGGCGCCTGCGCCAGCCTTCGCGGGGAACACGATGGGCCGAACGATGCAGACCTGCACGGGCAGCTGCCACTGCGGCGCGGTGCGGTTCGAGATCGACACCGACTTCCCGGAGCTGACCACCTGCGACTGCTCGATCTGCCTGCGCAGGAACGCGCTGATGGTCAAGGTGCACGAGCGTGCGTTCCGGTTGCTGTCCGGCGCGCAGGCGCTGTCCGAATACCAGTTCCACACCCGCACCGCGCGGCACTACTTCTGCAAGGTGTGCGGCATCTATCCGTTCCACCGCAAGCGGGTGACGCCCGACCACTACGGGGTCAACGTGTTCTGCCTGGAGGGCTTCGACCCGCGGGGGATCCCGGTGCGGCGCACGGTCGGCGCCGGGATGCCCTGATGCCGCCGTGCGCTCAGGCGCGGGGGTCGGCGGGCGGGGCGTGACGGGCGTCGGTGCCGGTCGACAGGCCCGCGGCCTGCCAGCTTTCCTGTAGCAGGTGGCAGGCCTCCAGGCAGGGATCGGGAAGTTCCAGTTCGCGGGTGTCCATCGGGTGCTCCGCGGGCCTCAGCCCGACAGCAGGTAGAACGCGCCCAGCGGGTGGTGGGCACGGGCGATGCAGTAGACCTGCAGGAAGCACAGCCCCGCGGCGGCGACCAGCGCCGCGCGCGGGAGGGTGCGCCGCTGCGGGCGGAAGGCGAGGATGCCGAGCACGACATACGCGGCGACGAAGCACAGCTTCACCAGCAGCCAGCCGTTGGCGTACAGCTCGCGCGGCAGGATCGTCAGCAGCATGAACGCGGCGGTCAGCAGCACCGTGTCGATCGTGTAGCTGAGGTAGCGCACCGGCGCCAGCCGCGGCCAGCGCATGCCGGCCAGCAGGGCCAGCGCGCGCAGCGCGAAGAACGCGCCGCTGAGCAGCGCGGCGGCGAGGTGGACCAGCTTGATGTCGGGGTAGAAGGTGATCATGGCGCAGGCGCGTCAGCCGGGGCGCCCGTCGCGGCGCGGGGTCAGGTAGATGTGGCCGATCCGCGCCACCCACGGGGCCAGGGCCAGCAGCCAGCCGGCCGCGGCCAGCGCCTGCCACAGCCCCGGGTCGGGCAGCACGTCGGCGAGGATCCGCAGCGTGGCCACCAGCTGGATCGCGACGAACGCGAACCATGCGATCGGATACATCCGCAGCGGCCGGCCCGAGTGGCCCTGGGTGACGCGGGTCACCATCGCCACCAGCAGGCTGCCGAAGAAGCCGACGAACAGCGCGTGCATCGGCGCGCGGCCGAGGATGAACTCGCCGGTGGTCGCGTAGACCAGGCTCTGCGCCGCGTACAGGGCGAAGGTGACCGGCAGCCACGCGGTGCCGATGAACAGCACCGCCAGCAGCCCGGGCATCCGTGCGCTTCCCGGGGCGCGGCGCGGCCACCAGCGCCACACCGCATAGCCGGCCAGTGCCAGCAGCGGCAGGTCGGCCAGCCACAGCCAGGCCTGGCCGTGCACCAGTTCCAGGCCCAGGTGCAGCACCGCCAGTGCCCACACCGCGCCCAGCCACCACAGCGGCCGCCAGGCCGCGTAGCCGGGCACCGCATTGCCGGCGAAGAACGGGAACATGCGATGGGCGACGGTCACGTACACCGGCAGCAGCAGGCCGATGCCGCCCAGCTTGATGCTGGCGTAGGCCCAGCCCGCGGGCGCGCCCAGCACGAACGCCAGGAACATCGCCACGCCGAGCCAGCCCAGCACCAGGGCCGCGTAGCAGGAACGCGCGTGCCAGGTGCGGCCCTTCTCGTCGGCCAGCAGCCGGCCGAGGATGGCCAGCGCGGCGCTCCAGCCGGCCAGCGCCATCCACAGGCCCACGGTGAGGCCCACGTCCCAGCCGGCGGCGCCGAGCAGGATCGCCAGCTGGCCGCCCATCACGCCCAGTCCCACCGGCACGTAATGCCAGCGTTGCAGGTCGGGCAGGCCCATCCAGCGCGGGAACACGGTCAGCAGGAAGCCGAACACGAAGCTGGGCAGGACCAGGTACTGCATCAGGAAGGCATGCAGCCAGCCCGGCGGGATCGACAGCGCCGGCGGCGTCCACAGGCCGAAGCGCGCGGCCAGCAACCACAGCGCCCACCACAGCATCGCCAGCAGCACGTTGGCCGCGCCGATGAAGAACATCAGCCGGTGCGGTGCGTGCGCCAGCCAGCGCGGCGAGGCGCCGGTGCGGCGCGGGGAGGGCAGGGGAGCGACCTCGATGTGCATGGCCGCAGTCTGCGGCGGGTGCCGCGACCACGCCTTGATCCAGGTCAGGCCCGTGGCGATCGCCGCCACCCGCATCGGCTTGACCACGGTCAAGGCCGGCGCCGGCGCGGCTGCCTACAGTCGCCGCGGTGCGCCCCGTGGCGCTGCCACTCCCCGAACACCGAGAGAACGCCATGTCCATCGCCCCGGTCCCGCTGCCCGATCCCACCGCCGGGCTGTCGCGCCTGGCCGCCATCAACGCCGCCTTGCGCGCGCTGGACCCGGATGCGCAGGTGGCGCTGGATCCCGATGGCGGCCGGATGAAGGTGCTCACGGTGCTGCCGCCCGAGGAGGTCGTGCGGGTGATGCGCCAGCTCGGCGAAGCGGTGGAGCTCTCCGGCGAGGAGCCCGAGGTTCCGGGGCGCAGCGGCGGCAGTTGCGGGTGCGGCTGCAGCAGCCAGCGTCGCTGAGGCGAACCCCTCACCGCATGTCGGCGAAGCGCTGCCGCCGGGCGGCGGATGCATGCGCAGTGCGTCACAACTTCGCGGAATCGTTCCATTCCATTGACGCGGAATGAACACTTCCGCACGCACGGTCGGGGCGTGACCTGCGCGAGGACCGGAGATGGAGCGAACCCTCTATTCGGTGATCAGGCGACGCAAGGCCTGGCATGTATGCGCCGAAGGACGCCATGAACCGCTTGCGGTCTACGCGCGGCGCGACGACGCATTGCGCTACGCGGCCGAAGCGGCCCGGCAACGCAACGAGATATATGGCGAGCCCGCGGCCGTGGTGCCGGTGCCGGCGCTTGCACCGCGCGCGCCGGCCCCGGCGCGCCGCGCCCACCTGCGGGTCGTCCGCTAGACCGCCCTGCGCTCAGCCGCGGTGGCGGCCGGGCGAACCGACGCGCGCGTCCGGGTAGTCCTGCTCCGGATCCGGGCGGCCGTCGCGCGGTTCGTCGGGCTGGTCGTGGTCCTTCCAGCGGGCGGACTCGGTGCGGTGCCGGTCCGGCGTGTGCGCCTTGCCCTGGTCGCTGTGCGCGTTGTCGGCGGTGGCGGGCGTCTTCTTCATCGTTCGCGCTCCTCGTCCGCGGGGGCACCGGCCAGCGGCGAGTCTTCCCCGCCGGCCGGGCAGGGCTCGCCCTCGGTCTCGCCCGGAACCAGCCCGGCCGATGCGAGCAGGCAGTTGATCCGGCGGGCGACATAGGCTTCGTGCTCGGCCGGCACCCGTGCGTTCAACCTCTCGGCTTCGCGGGCGAAGGCCTTTAGCACGTCTTCCGCGGGCAGTTCGGCGACCAGTCCCGGCAACAGCGTTTCCAGGCGGCCCAGTTCGGCATCGATGTCGGATTTGCGGTCCATGCGTCGCATCCTCCGCGCCTGCACGTCACGACGGTGTCATCGCCCGGTCGTGCGCCGGCGTTGCATCCGGCTTCACGCACCGCTGGCGGTACGCATGCGAACAACGCGGTTCATCCGCAGGGAACGCACGCATGGATCCGAACGGACTCCGGGTTGAAGGCATCGCGATCGCAGGCTCGGCACTGGCCGGCACGCGCGTGGTTCAGGCGCGCGCGCCCGGGGCATTGTTCATCCATGGCTGGAGCGGCGGCCGCAGCGACATGGCCGGGCCGATGGCCGAGGCCGCCGCGTCCGGTTTCGCCTGCCTGGACTACGACCTGCGCGGCCACGGCGCGACCGCGGAGCAACGCGCGGCGGTCACGCTGCAACGGAGCGTGGACGACGCGGTCCACGCCTGGGACGCGCTGGCGGCGATGCCCGGCGTGGACGCCGGCGAGACCGCGGTCGTCGGGACCAGCTTCGGCGGCTGGCTGGCGTGCCTGGTGAGCGCGGCCAGGCCGGTGCGCTGGCTGGTGCTGCGCGTGCCCGCGCTGTATCCCGACCGGTGGTGGGAACGGCCCAAGGAGGGCTTCGACGCCGACGCGCTCGCGGCCTACCGCAGGCAGGGACCCGGTCCGGAGACCGACCGCGCGCTGGCGGCATGCGCGGCGTTCGAGGGGGAAGTCCTGCTGGCGTGGTCGGGTCGCGACGAGGTGCTGCCGCGCGGGCTGGCCGACAGTTTCCAGGTCGCGTTTCCGAAGGCGTGTTCGCTGACCGTGCGCTGCCTTCGCGACGCCGACCACGGCCTGACCGACGCCGCCAGCCGGGCCGAATACCGCGCGTTGCTGGGGGGCTGGCTGCGTACGTCGCTGCTGGCGCGCCGGCGGCGCGAGGTCGAGCCGTTGCTGGAATCCGATCCGGCCTGAGCGCGCCCCGGGCGGATGCGGGCTGCTGGCGCGCCCGCGTCGCGGCTCAGCCGGCGAGGCCCAGGGTGCCGGGGGGGCCGATCAGCCAGCCGGCCCTGGGATCGTCGCCATGGCCGGCTTCGAGCCACATCAGGACGCCGCGCTGCAGGTCGATCGCCGCCGCGCACATTTCCGCCAGGCCCTCGACCGCGCCATGGTGGCAGTAGGCGAGAACGCCCTGGTACGCGCTGATCTCGCGCCGTTCCAGCGCCATCCACTGTTCCGCGCCCGGCTGCCCGTCCACGCCATGGCCCGCCGGTTCGGCCAGTCGCCGTGCAAGCGAGGGGGCGAGCGTGGCGAGTGCGGCACGGGTCTGGTTCAGCTGCGCCTGGGTCTCGACCAGGTGCAGTTCGGCGCGGTCGCGCAGGACGCGCGCCAGCTTGCGGTTGGCGGCGATCGCATCGAGGACGATCAGGCCGTGCTGTTCGACCCGGCATGCATCGGCCAGGCGCAGGTTCAGGGTGGTGCGGGGAGCGGCGTCCATCGCTTCGGCAACTGTTGGGCAATCCGGGGGATGCGCCGAGCATGCCGATGGTGCGGTGAAGGACCGATCCAGACGGATGGCAGCGATTGCAGCGACGCTGAGCCGTTCATTCGAGGAGGGGAGCCGCCCGGCGCGCCACGGCCGCGCGGGGACCCCGGGCTTCACCGCGTGCCGACGCCGCGCGCCCAACCCTTGCCCTTCCCCCACGCCGGTCGTCCCATGAGCCGTTCGAGCACCGCGCTGTTGATCCTGGACATGATCAACCTGTTCGATTTCGAGGGCGGTCGCCCGCTGGCCCGCCAGGCCGCGGCCGCCGCGCCGCGGATCGCGGCGTTGCGCGCGCGGTTCGACCGCGCCGGCGCGCCGGTGGTCTACGTCAACGACAACTTCACCCATTGGCGCGGCGAATTCCGCGACCTGGTCGAGCGCTGCCTCGCCGCCGGTGGCGTGTCCGCGGACATCGCCACGCGGCTGCGTCCGGCCGAGCCCCACTACTACGTCCTCAAGCCCAAGCATTCGGCGTTCCTGGCCACGCCGCTGCCGGTGCTGCTGGCCAAGCTCGGCGTGCGCCGGCTGGTGGTCACCGGGCTGGCGGCCGATTCGTGCGTGCTGGCCACCGCCCAGGACGCGAACATGCGCGAGTACGCCGTATGGGTGCCGGCCGACTGCGTGGCGGCGCAGAGCGAGGCGCGCAGGAAGGGCAGCCTCGCGTTGCTGGCCTCGTCGATGCATGCCCGGACCCGTGCCAGCGCGCGCGTGCGCGGCCTGTTCCCGACCTAGCCGGAGGCCCGATGGCGCGCAGGCTGCTCACGCTGGCCACCTTCAACGTCAACGGCATCGGCGCGCGCCTGCCGCACCTGCTGGCGTGGCTGGCGCGGGAGAAGCCGGACGTGGTCGCGCTGCAGGAGCTGAAGGCGCTGGATGCCGCGTTCCCGGTCGCGGAACTGGAGGCGGCCGGCTACGGTGCGCTGTGGCAGGGCCAGCGTTCGTGGAACGGCGTCGCCCTGCTCGGCCGCGGCGTGGTGCCGGTGGAGAGCCGGCGCGGCCTGCCGGGCGATGCGAAGGACACCCAGAGCCGCTACCTGGAAGCGGCCGTGCACGGCGTGCTGGTGGCGGCGATCTACGCGCCCAACGGCAATCCGCAACCCGGGCCGAAGTTCGACTACAAGCTGCGCTGGATGCAGCGGCTGGCGCGGCATGCGCGGACCCTGGCCGGGCAGCCGGTGCCGGTGGCGCTGCTGGGCGATTTCAACGTGGTCCCCACCGACGCCGACATCTACGATCCGAAAGGCTGGCGGCGCGACGCCCTGCTGCAGCCGGAAGCGCGCGAGGCCTACCGCGACCTGCTGGCCCAGGGCTGGACCGATGCCCTGCACCAGGTCCACGGCGATGCGCCCGTGTTCACCTTCTGGGACTACTTCCGCCAGCACGCCGAACGCGACCGCGGCCTGCGCATCGACCACCTGCTGCTCAATCCGGTGCTCGCCGCCACGTTGAAGGATGCCGGCGTCCATCGCTGGGTCCGCCTGCAGGAGAAGGCCAGCGACCATGCACCGACGTGGGCCAGGGTCGCGGCGCCGGCGAGGCGCTGAAGAAAACGCAGGCCGCCGTGCAGGCGGCGCGGGCGCGGTTCACGGACGGGCGACGCGGCGGGCCGCAGCGTGGTCCGCAAAGGAGGCCCGCGCCATGACCGACGACAAGCGACATACCGGCATGCCCGACCGCGACCGGATCAACCTCGAGGAAGACTACGAAGTGCGCTACTGGACCCAGGCGCTCGGCGTCACCGCCGAACAGCTGCGTGAAGCGGTGCAGGCGGTCGGCCCGTCCGCCGAGGCGGTGCGCCGGAGGCTCGGCAGCTAGCCGGCCGGCATGGGCCGGCGCGCCCCGCGCCGCGGCCGGAGCGGGGCCTTCACCGGGTGGCCACGGGGGAGCGCTGACGCTCCGGAGCGTCTCCCGATCCGGTCCATGCCATGAGCAGACGGTCGATCTTCAACACCATCGCCAAGAAGGCCTCGCACGCGGCGGGCACGCCATGGGTGTTCTGCCTGGCGCTGGGCATCGTGATCCTGTGGGCATGCAGCGGCCCGCTGTTCGGCTTTAACGACACCTGGCAGCTCGCGATCAACACCGGCACGACCATCGTCACCTTCCTGATGGTCTTCCTCATCCAGCACACCCAGAACGCGGACACCACCGCGTTGCACCTGAAGCTGGACGAGCTGATCCGCGTCACCCGCAAGGCCGACAACAAGCTGCTCAACATGGAAGAACTGGACGAGCGCGAGCTGGAGGAACTGCGGCGCACCTACGAGGCGCTGGCCGAGCGCGCGGCGAAGCGCCGCTCCGGCGGGTAGGCGGCAGCGCGGCGGCGGCGGACCGGCGGGGACCACCCAGTCCTGAACAGTTCATCCAGGGTGTCGCACGGTGGTTCCTTCGTGAAGGCGCCGCCACTACGGTGGTGTCCACATGGAGACCACGATGAAGCGTCCACTGGCAGGCGTGCGGGTCCTCGTCCTCGAGGACAACGACATCCTCGCCGGCGCCCTGGCCGAATGCCTAGAGGATGCCGGCGCCGAAGTGCTCGGGCCCTGTTCGACCGCGACCGGCGCCCTGGCGGTCCTGCACGACGCCGGGCCGTTCGACCTGGCGGTGCTGGACGTGCGCCTGGAACACGGCACCTCCGAGGCGGTGGCGGCGGCGGCCCGCGAGAAGGGCGCGGCGGTCATGCTGATGACCGGTTTCGACGAAGGCACGCTGCCGGACTCGATGAAGGGCCTGTCGGTGTGCGCCAAGCCGTTCGATACGCGGACCCTGATCCGGGCACTGCAGCGGCTGAGGGACGGCAGCGTCACCGCCGATCCGACCTCGGCCTGAGGGCGCGGGCCCGAAAAGCATCGGGGCCGCATGGCGGCCCCGATGGGTACGGCAGGATCGTGCGGTGCGTCAGTGCTTCGGCGTGAGCGCCGCGGCGGCCACGGCCGTCGCCGACGGCACCGGTGCTTCGCGCCTGGGCGAGACCCAGAGGCGGAACACGAACCAGGCCAGGGCCACGGCGCCGACGCTGAACAGCGTGTCGGCCGGCACCCGCATCCACACCAGCAGGTCCACGATCGGCTGCTGCATGAACTCGGCCGAGCGGGCGTACCAGTAGCCGTGCTTGATCGCGGCGTTGAGCTGCATGATGCCCAGCGGCAGCAGGGTGAAGGCGGACATGCCGGCCAGGCCGATGTTGAGCGCCCAGAACGAGGTGCCCAGCAGCTTGTCGCTCCACTTCAGGTCCGGCTTGAGCCCGCGCAGGCAGAACAGCATCAGGCCGATGCCGAGCATGCCGTACACGCCGAACAGCGCGGTGTGGCCGTGGTTGGCGGTCAGGTTCAGGCCCTGCATGTAGTACAGCGGCAGCGGCGGGTTGATCAGGAAGCCGAACAGGCCGGCGCCCACCAGGTTCCAGAACGACACCGCCAGGAAGAACATGATCGGCCACTTGTACTTGGCCATCCACGGCGTGGCCTTGCCCAGCTTGTAGTTGTGGTAGGCCTCGAAGCCGACGTAGGCCAGCGGCACCACTTCCAGCGCCGAGAAGCTCGCGCCCAGGGCGATGACCGCCGTCGGCGTGCCGGTGAAGTACAGGTGGTGCAGGGTGCCCAGCACGCCGCCGGCCATGAACACGATGGTGGCGAACAGCACGGCGATGGTCGCGGTGCGGGTCTGCAGCAGGCCCAGGCGGGTGAACAGGAAGGCGATCACCGCCACCGCGAACACCTCGAAGAAGCCCTCGACCCACAGGTGCACGACCCACCAGCGCCAGTACTCGACCATCGACAGGTGGGTGTGCTCGCCCCACATCAGCCCGGCCGCGTAGAAGATGCCGATCGCCACCACCGACAGGAACAGCAGGCTGACGATCGACTTGGATTCGCTGCCGTGGCGCATCGCCGGCCACAGCGCGCGGCCGACCAGGGTCAGCCACAGCAGCAGGCCGATGAACAGGAACCACTGCCAGAAGCGGCCCAGGTCGACGTACTCCCAGCCCTGGTGGCCGAACCAGAAGTTCTTGTCCAGGCCCAGCTTCTGCATGACCGCCAGCCACTGCCCGGCGAACGAGCCCACCACGATCACGATCAGGCAGGTCCACAGCACGTTGACGCCCAGGCGCTGGAACTTCGGTTCATGCCCGGAGATCGCCGGGCCGATGTACAGGCCCATGCCCAGCCACGCGGTCGCGATCCACAGCACCGCCAGCTGCGTGTGCCAGGTGCGGGTGAGCGCGTAGGGCAGGATCTCCGACAGGGCGAAGCCGTACGCCTCCTGGCCTTCGACCTGGTAGTGCGCGGTGGTCGCGCCCAGCAGGATCTGCACCAGGAACAGCGCGATCACCACCCAGAAGTACTTGGCGGTGGCGCGCATCGACGGGGTGACCTTGATCGAGGCCAGCGGGTCGCTCTTGGGCAGGACCGGCGCCATCTCCTCGCCGTGGTTGGCCGCGTAGTGCCAGCCGAGCAGGCCGATGCCGGCGACCAGGAACAGCACGCTGAACACCGTCCACATGAACAGGTTCGACGGCGGCGTGTTGCCGACCAGCTCGTCGTGCGGCCAGTTGGCGGTGTAGGTGATGTCCGCGCCCGGGCGCTCGGTCACCGAGGACCAGGCCGCCCAGAAGTAGAACCCGCCCAGCTGGCGGCGGTGCTCGGCGTCGGGCACGGTGTCGTTGCGCATGGCATAGGCCTCGCGCAGCTCCGCGGTCGCCGGATCGGTGCCGAACAGGTCGATGTAGTGCGCGGCGACCGTCTTGATCGCGGCGGCGCGGTCGGCGTCGACGGTGATCGTGCCGGTGGCCGCGTCGTAGGTGTTGGGCCGCAGCAGGTCCTGCACGCGCCGTGCGTAGGCGGCCTGGGTGGGCGCGTCCAGTTTCTTGTAGCTGTCGAGGCCATGCTCGCGCTGCGCCCACAGGTCGAGGATCGCCTCGGCCTCGCGGTGCAGCCAGTCGGCACCCCAGTCGGGAGCGACATAGCCGCCGTGGCCCCAGATCGAGCCCAGCTGCTGCCCGCCGATGGACTGCCAGACCTGGCGACCGGTCTCGATGTCCTTGCGGGTGTAGACCACGGTGCCGTCGGTGGTGACCACCTGTTCGGGCATCGGTGGCGCCTGGCGGTGGATCTCGCTGCCGACCCACAGCAGGACGGCGAACGAGGCGATGAGCAGGACCGCCAGGCCTGCCCAAAGCTTGCGGGTGGAATTCATGACGCGGCTCTCTCCTCGTGGGATGGGCGCATGTTCGGCGCCGCCGCCCGCGCCCTCCATGACGCAGGTCAAGCCGGGGAGGATCGGGTCCCGCGCGTGCGCGCCGGGATCGCCGGCGTGCGGCCATGGGGGCCACTGGCCCCCTCGCCAGGACCGCGAGGATCGCCAAGGTCCCTGGGCCGCTAGAGGCGAAGCATCGGGAACGGGCGCAGGGGCTGGCGCCAGGCGTGTCGCAGGGCCAGGCCGGCGAGGCGGCGGTGGAAACCCAGCGAAGGCCAGCGGCGGCGGACCTCGCGGTAGCGTGCGGCCGGCACGCCCCCGGCGTGCAGGCCGCCGCTGACGTCGCACCAGTCGGCGCGGCGGAAGTGCTCGACCAGCGGATGGGTGCCCGGGGGGCACGGCGTGAGCTTGTGGTGGTGGACGATCATCTCGCGCACCAGCGGCAGGTCGGCTTCGCGGGCGTGTTCCCGCAGCCAGTGCCCGGCCGCGGCGATGGACGGCGGGATGTAGTCCCAGCGCCGGGCGGTCCACAGGCCGATGTCGTGGAAGGCCGCGGCCGTGGCGACCACGGCATGGTCGTCCGGATCCAGCGGCGCGATGGCGTCCATCAGCGCGATGACGCGCAGGACGTGGTTGCGGTAGCCGGGCAGGTCCGAGGCGATCGCATCGGCGTGGTGGTCGAGGATCGCCTCCACCAGCGGCAGGACGGCGGCCATGGGTGCTCCTGGATTCCGGTGTTCCATCATCGGCACCGGGCGCGCGCGCCGGATCCCCCGGATGGGCGAGCCTGCGCCCCGCGCACCGCGCACGGCCGTCCAAGCCCGGGCCTCGCCGACGGTCCACGCTCGCGGCATCGTCCCGGCCGGAGCCGCTGCAGATGCGCTACAGGATCCTCGGCAACACCGGCCTGCGCGTGTCCGCGCTGGCGCTGGGCACCGGCAACTTCGGCAAGGGCTGGGGCTACGGTGCCGACGCGGACGCGGCGCGCGCGATCTTCGACGGCTACCGCGAGGCCGGCGGCAACTTCGTCGACACCGCCGACCAGTACCAGTTCGGCCAGGCCGAAGCGATGCTCGGCGGCTTCATCGCGGCGGCGCGGGACGACATCGTGCTGGCGACCAAGTTCGCGCTCGGCGACGCCCCCGGCGCCGGGCTGCAGCGCACGGGCAACAGCCGCAAGGCGATGCTGCAGTCGGTCGAGGCCAGCCTGCGGAGGCTGAAGACCGACCGCATCGACCTGCTCTGGGTGCACATGCCCGACGGCGTGACCCCGGTCGACGAGATCGCGCGCGGGCTCGACGACATCGTCCGCGCCGGCAAGGTCCTGTATGCCGGCCTGTCCGACTTTCCGGCCTGGCGCGTGGCCACCGCCGCGACCCTGGCGGACCTGCGCGGCTGGGCGCCGGTGGCGGCGGTGCAGCTGGAATACAGCCTGGTCGAACGGTCCGCCGAGCGCGAGCTGCTGCCGATGGCCGCCGGCTTCAACCTCGGCAGCGTGGGCTGGTCGCCGCTCGGCGGCGGCCTGCTCACCGGCAAGTACCGCAAGGGCGAGACCGGCCGTGCGCAGGGACTGGGCGCGGTGATCCACGCCGAATCCGACGCGCGCAAGACCGCGGTGCTCGACGCGGTGCTGGAGGTGGCCGGCGAGCTGGACGTGTCGCCGGGCCAGGTCGCCATCGCCTGGGTGCTGGCGCGCGGCGTGCTGCCGATCATCGGGCCGCGCACCGTCGATCAGCTCGCCGACAACCTGGCCGCCGCCGCGGTGGCGCTGTCGCCCGCGCAGCTGGAGCGGCTGGACCGGGCCAGCGCGATCGCGCCCGGCTTCCCGCACGAAGTGGTCGCCGCCTCGGCACCGGCGCTGGCCGGCGGAAAACCCGACCTGGTCGACCGGCCCGCGCGCGCGATCCGCTGACACGCACGCCGCGGTCAGCCGCCCAGCGCCGCGCTGCCGACGAGGAAGCCCAGGGTCATCGCCACCACCAGCAGCGCGCCCTGCCAGCGCGGCGGCGCGGGCAGCGGCAGGTCGAGCAGGCGGCAGCCGATCCCGATCAGCAGGGCGGTGGCGAGGCCGGCGAGGAACAGGATCATGGCGCCGCCCGGCGGCGTTCGCCGGTCGGCCCTCCGCAGTGCGCGCGATGGCGCGCCGCCCGCCGGGCCAGCCACGCATCGGCGCCCTGGTAGCCCAGGGTCATGCCGAGCACGAGCAGCGCGCCGGCCAGCACCGGCGGCGCCGGCACGGGGATGCCGGTCACGCCGCAGGCGAAGCCGATCGCCAGCCCGAGCGCCACCGCCGCCGCCAGTCGCCAGTTCATGGTGCCGTCTCCGTCATGGCGCCGGGCCGAGGAAATGCCGCACCTGGGGCAGCGCCTCGCCGCGGTGCAGCCGGTGCAGGCGGTCCTGCAGCGCGCGCTCCTCGCCGGTCACGTGCGCGTGCTGGCGCAGGTGGTCGTGCCAGGAGGCGAGGAAGAAATACTCCAGGTGCACCCCGGGCCGCGCGGCGTCCTCCATCACGCCCCACTGCATCGCGCCGTCGCGGCGGCGGCTGCGGCCGAGCAGCTGCACGCATTCCTCGAAGGCGTCGCGGTCGGAGGCGTCGATCAGGTACTCGACGGTCACCAGTACCGGTCCACGCCCGGCGGCGTCGGGCGCGGCGACCACCGGCTGCGGCCAGTGCGCCGACGGCGCCAGGTCCAGCTGCTCGCCGCCGCCGATCCGGAACCGCGCCACCGCCAGCGTCGCCAGCACCAGGCAGGCGGCCGCGAGCGACAGCGCCAGCGGCGTGCCGCCCTGCTGGGCAACCGCGCCCCACAGCAGGCTGCCGCCGGCCATGCCCGAGGCGAACACCAGGATGTACAGCGACAGCGCGCGCGCCCGCACCCAGGCCGGGACCGAGGTCTGCGCGCCGACCTGCAGCGAGGACAGCACGCAGATCCAGGCCAGGCCGTTGGCCAGCATCACCGGCGCCAGTGCGGCCAGCTCGCGGATCCAGGCCAGGCCCAGCAGGGTGGCCGCGCACAGCAGCGAGGCGGCGCGCACCAGCGCTTCGGTGCCCAGCCGCGCACGCAGCGCCGGCAGCAGCAGCGCGCCGGCGATCGCGCCGACGCCGACGCAGCCCAGCAGCAGGCCGAACGTGCCGGCGCCGCCGCCGGCCCCGCTGCGGACCACCACCGGCAGCAGCGCCGGCAGCGCGCCGGCGAAGACGAAGAACGCCGCCGCGCGCACCAGCACCGCGCGCAGCGCCGGGGCGTGCGCGGCGTAGCGCAGGCCGGCGCGCAACCCGCCGAGGAAGTGCTCGGGCGGCAGGTCCGCCGCCGGCACCTGGCGCCTCCAGCGCAGCAGCACCACGGCCACGACCAGGAAGGTGGCGGCGTTGACCGCGAACGCCCAGGCCGCGCCCCAGCGCGCGACCACCACCCCGCCCAGCGCCGGGCCCAGCGAGCGGGCGATGTTCATGCCGAGCGAGTTGAGTGCCACCGCCGGCGCGAGCATCGGCCGCGGCACCAGTTCGGAGACCACCGCGGCCTGGGCCGGCATCGCCATCGCCGCGCCGCAGCCGAGGGCGAAGGTCAGCGCCAGCAGCGAGGCCGGCTGCAGCCGGTCGCCGCCGGCCAGCAGCGCCAGCACGGTGGCCACGGCGAACATCCAGCATTGCGCCAGCAGCAGGTAGCGGCGCCGGTCGACGATGTCGGCCAGGGTGCCGGCCACCAGCGCCAGCAGCACCACCGGCAGCGTGGTCGCGGCCTGCACCGCCGAGACCCACAGCGGCGAGGCGGTGCGCTCGGCCATCAGCCAGGCCGCCGCGACGTCGTGCATCCAGGTGCCGACGTTGCCGAGCAGGATCGCCAGCCACAAGGCGCGGAACACCGGCTGGCGCAGTGGCGACCAGGGACCGGCCTGCGCGGAGGCGGGATGCGGCACGGCCATCAGAAGGCGAAGCAGCTGCAGCCCAGCGCGCCCCAGAAGGCGTGCGCGTCGCCGACCGGCGGCGTGGCCGGGGCGTGGCCGTGGCCGTGGGCGCGGCAGGCGCCGCCCTGGTGCGAATGCGCGTGCACGGGCGCATGCGCGGCGACCGGCGGGAGGGTCGCGCGCGGCAGGTTGACCGGCGACCAGTCCGGCATCGGCGGCGGCAGCGGTGGCGCCAGTCCGCCGAATCCGCCGCTGCCATGCACGATGCGGCCGCCGACCACGGTCAGCTCGCTGTGGAGGTCGGGGATGGCGTCCTCGGCCACGCTGAAGTAGTCGGCCGACAGCACCGCGAAGTCGGCGTAGCGCCCGGGCTCCAAGCTGCCCTTCTCGGCTTCCTCGCCGGAGAACCAGGCGCTGCCGGCGGTCCACAGGCGCAGCGCCTGCTCGCGGTCGAGCACGTTGTCGTCGCCGTACATGTAAAGGCCGCCGACCGTGCGGCCGCTGACCAGCCAGTGCAGCGCCACCCACGGGTTGTAGCTGGCCACGCGGGTGGCATCGGTGCCGGCGCCGACCGGCACGCCGGCCTCCAGCATGCGCCGCACCGGCGGCGTGTGCGCCAGCGCCTGCATGCCGTAGCGTTCGGCGAAATACTCGCCCTGGAAGGCCATCCGGTGCTGGATCGCGATGCCGCCGCCGAGCGCGCGCACGCGGTCGATGTTGCGCGGCGAGATCGTCTCGGCGTGGTCGATGGTCCAGCGCAGGCCGTCGAAGGGCACCTCGCGCGCGACCTTCTCGTACACGCCGAGGATCCGGTCGATGCTCTGGTCGTAGGTGGCGTGGATGCGGAACGGCCAGCGTTTCTCCAGCAGCAGGCGGACCACGCTTTCCAACTCGGCCTCCATCGACGGCGCCAGCTCCGGGCGCGGCTCGCGGAAGTCCTCGAAATCGGCCGCGGAGAACACCAGCATCTCGCCGGCGCCGTTGTGGCGCAGCATCGCATCGCCCTGCCGCGGGCGCAGCATGCCGCTCCAGCGCTCGAAGTCGGCGCGCTCGCCGCCGCGGTTCTGGGTGAAGAGGTTGTAGGCGATGCGCACGGTGAGCTGGCCGGCGGCGTGCAGCGCCTGGATGACCTCGTAGTCCTCGGGCCAGTTCTGGAAGCCGCCGCCGGCGTCGATCACCGAGGTGATGCCGAGCCGGTTGAGCTCGCGCATGAAGTGCCGGGTCGAGTTGGCCTGGTATTCCACCGGCAGGCGCGGGCCCCTGGCCAGCGTCGCGTACAGGATCAGCGCGTTGGGCTGCGCCAGCAGCAGGCCGGTGGGATTGCCGGCCTTGTCGCGCTCGATGCGGCCGCCGGGCGGGTCGGGCGTGTCGCGGTCGTAGCCGACCGCGCGCAGCGCGGCGCGGTTGAGCAGGGCGCGGTCGTACAGGTGCAGCAGGAACACGGGCGTGTCCGGCGCGATCGCGTTGAGCTCGGCCAGCGTCGGCAGGCGCTTCTCGGCGAACTGGTGCTCGCTGAAGCCGCCGACCACCCGCACCCACTGCGGCGCCGGGGTGCGGTCGACCTGCGCCTTGAGCATCGCCATCGCCTCGGCCAGGCTGCGCACGCCGTCCCAGCGCAGTTCGAGGTTGTAGTTCAGGCCACCGCGGATGAGGTGGGTGTGGCTGTCGTCGAGCCCGGGCACGACGCGGCGACCGCCAGCATCGACCACGCGCGCGCCTGCGCCGGCATGGGCCATGACCGCGGCCTCGTCGCCGACCGCGAGCACGCGGCCATCGCGCACCGCCAGCGCGCGCGCCTCGGCGGGCGTGCCCGAGCCCGGCGGGGCCAGCGTGGAGACGCGGGCGTTGCGGATGATCAGGTCGGCCATCGGCGGGTTCCGGGTGTGCGCGGTGGAGGCGAAGGGCGAGGCGGCGGCACCTGCCGCCAGCCCCTGCAGCAGGCGTCGGCGCGCGCGGTCATGCATGGGCGTGGATCGCGGCGGGCATCGCCCGTCGAGGCCGGCGGGCCGGCACGCGGGCGGGATGGCCTGCACGGCCGCCGGGGCCCGTGTCGGGGAGGGAGCGACGGGCGCGACGGCGGCCGGCAGGCCGGGAGCGGTGCACCTAGTGGCCTTCCTGCGCGCCGAACATCGACTTGGCGTACTGGATGCCGATGCCGTAGCCGCCGGCGTTGCTGCGGGCGATGCCGGTGACCAGGTCGTAGGTGGCGCCGCGCGCCCAGTCGCGCTGCAGCTCGAGCATGTACTGCAGGCTGGTCATCGGCTGCGCGCCGGCCTGGACCATGCGCTGCACCGCGCGCTCGTGCGCCTCGTCGCTGACGTCGCCGCAGGCATCGGTGATCACGTAGGCCGGGAAGCCCTGCTCCAGCGCCGACAGCACCGGGCCGACGATGCACACGCTGGTCCACAGCCCGGCGAAGACGAGCTTGCCCTTGCCGATCTCGTTGACCCGCGCGGTGATGGCCGGGTCCTCCCAGCAGTTCATCGTGCTGCGGTCGATGACCGGCGCATCGCCGAAGGCCTCGCTGATCTCCGGGAACAGCGGACCGGAGAAGCTGGCCTTGGCCACCGTGGTCAGGACGGTCGGCACCGAGAAGCCGACCGCGGTGCGGCTGAGCAGGCCGGTGTTGGTGCGCAGCAGGGCGACGTCGATCGAGCGGACCGGGAAGGCCATCTGCGACTGGTGGTCGATCATGACCAGCACGTGGTCGTCGGGGGTCAGCAGGCTCGCGGCGGCGCCGGTGATGGCCTTGGCCATGGGGGGAACTCCTGGAGGGATGGTCGGGTTGGGGGGGTCAGCCGTGCAGGCGGATCGCGGTCTCGGCGACGACGCGGCCCTGGTAGCGGGCGCCCTGCAGTTCGTTGGCGGTGGGCTGGCGCGAGCCGTCGCCGCCAGCGATCGTGCTCGAGCCGTACGGCGAGCCGCCGGTCACCTCGTCCAGGGTCATCTGCCCGGCATGGCCGTAGTCCAGGCCGACGATCACCATGCCGAAGTGCAGCAGGTTGGTGATGATCGAGAACAGCGTGGTTTCCTGGCCGCCATGCTGGGTGGCGGTGGAGGTGAACGCCGAGCCGACCTTGCCGTGCAGCGCGCCGCGCGCCCACAGGCCGCCGGCCTGGTCGAGGAAGTTGGCCATCTGCGAGCTCATCCGGCCGAAGCGGGTGCCGGTGCCGACCACGATCGCGTCGTACCCGGCCAGTTCGGCCACCGTGGCCACCGGCGCGGCCTGGTCCAGCTTGTAGTGGGCGTTGCGCGCGACCTCGTCGGGGACCAGTTCGGGCACGCGCTTGATATCGACCTGCGCGCCGGCGCCGGCGGCGCCCTCGGCGATGGCCCGGGCCATCGTTTCGACGTGCCCGTAGGCGGAGTAGTACAGGACCAGGACCTTGGCCATCGCGGTGGACTCCTTCAGGGGTGCGCTTCGGGGGCGCAGGCGAGCGGGGCGGGCGCCGCCGCGCCGCGCGAGCGGAGCCGGAACTGGCGCGGGGGGATGCCGTGGACGCGGCGGAACGTGCGGGTGAAGTGGCTCTGGTCGTAGAAGCCCAGCGCGGCGGCGGTGTCGGCGATGCAGCCGTCGTCGCGCGCGAGCATCTCGCGTGCGCGCTCAAGCCGCAGCCGCATCACGTACTCCATCGGGCTGCAGCCGGTGCGGGCGCGGAACAGCCGCGCGAAGTGGAAGCGGCTGATGCACGCCGCCGCGGCGATGTCGGCCAGGGTGAGCGGCTCGCCCAAGCGGCCGGCGACGAAGGCGACGGCACGGGCGAACGCGCGCTCGCCGAGCATCGGCGGGGTCCGTCCGGTGGACGTGGGAAGAGCGGACGCGGGCGGGCAGGCGGGCATGGCACCGGTTCCGGGGGGAGGAATGGCGTGCCGACAGGATCGGTTGGCCGCGTGCCTCGCCGGAACGCCAATCCGGGGAGCCGCGGGATGACCCGTTCGGGGGAGTCGGTGCCGGGCGGCTTCGCGTATCGTGCCGCGCGGCCGGCATTCCCCGCGGGCAGCGGACGGTTATGCTCCCAGCCGCGCCCCGTTGCATGGATCCCGCGTTCCGGGACCGGGCGGCTCCTCCCTGGCGGAACCCCACGATGACGCTCCAGCCCATGGCCCTGCCCGCGTCGTCGACGCGCGCATCGCGCCGGCCGCCCCGCGGCGGCCTGCCCGCCATCGTGCACGCGTCCTTCCTGCTGCTGGGGCTGCTGCTGGCGCCGGCCGGTGCGCGCGCGCTGGATCCGGCGCGCCACATCGCCCAGTTCCACCACACCGCGTGGACGGTCAAGGAAGGCGCGCCCGGCGGCATCACCGCGCTGGCCCAGACCGGCGACGGCTACCTGTGGCTGGCCACCCAGGTCGGCCTGTTCCGTTTCGACGGCGTGGCGTTCGAGCGTTTCGAACCCGGTGCCGGCCAGGCGTTCCCGGCCGAGAGCATTTCCACGCTGCATGCCTCGCCCGCGGGGTTGTGGATCGGCTATCGCTACGGGTCCATCAGCCTGCTGCGCGACGGCGGGCTGGTCCACTACGGCCAGGCCCAGGGGCTGCCGACCAGCAGCGTCTACCGCATCGCCGAAGACCGCGACGGCACCCTGTGGGCGGCCACGTTCGGCGGGCTGTTCTTCCTGCGCGACGGACGCTGGCATCCGCTCGCCCCTGCTGCCGGCCTGCCGGCCGGCGTGGCGCGCACGGTGTTCGTCGATGCGGCGGGGACGCTGTGGGTGGCCAGCGACACCGACGTGCATTTCAGGCGCCGCGGCCAGGCCGCCTTCGAGACCGCGGTGGCCGGCGCCGGGCGCGTGGTGCAGTTCGCGCAGGCGCCCGGCGGCGCGCTCTGGGTGGCCACGCTCGAAGGCGGCGTGCGCCCGCTGCGGCCGGTCGTCGGCGCGACGCCGCCGGTGCTGGGGCGCTCGTCGGCCGGGCTGGTGTTCGACCGCGACGGCAGCCTGTGGGCGAGCACGCTCGGCGAGGGGCTGCTGCGGCTCGCCCGTCCCGACGCGGCGCGCATGGCGGGCGCCGCCGACCGGATCGAACGCTTCCAGCAGCCGATGGGCCTGAGTTCGGACAACCTGCTGCCGGTGATCGAAGACCGCGAAGGCAACATCTGGGTCGGCGGCAGCCGTGGCCTGGACCGCTTCCGCCAGTCCCACCTGGTGCCGGCGATGCTGCCCGCCGGCGCCCAGGATTTCGCGCTCGCCGCGCTCGATGGCGGCCGCGTGCTCGCCGGCAGCCGCAACCAGCCGCCCATGGTGCTCAGCGTGCTCGGCGCGCCCGGCGGCGCCCCGCTGCCGGGGCTGGACGCGGTGGGCCCGCCGATCACCGCGGCCCATCGCGGCGGCGACGGCGTGGCCTGGCTCGGCGGGCCGGGCGGCCTGTGGCGGCTGCAGCATGGCGTCGCGTCGCGGGTGGCTCCGCTGCCGGTGGACCGCTATTCCGGCGTGCAGGCCATCGCGACGGACGCCGCAGGCGCGCTGTGGGTATCGATCAACACGCCCGGCGTGTACCAGCTGCTCGACGGCCGCTGGCGGCACTGGGGGCCGGCCGACCTGCCGGACTTCCCCGGCGAGGCCTCGCCGCTGGTCCTGCTGCCGGCGTCCGACGGCACGCTGTGGATGGGCTTCGCACGCAACCAGATCCTGCTCCTCAGGCAGGGAACGGCGCGCGCGATCGGCGACGCGCAGGGCCTGCAGGTGGGCAACGTGACCGCGCTGCACGAAGCCGGCGGCGCGGTGTGGATCGGCGGCGAGCGCGGGATCGCGCGCTTCGCCGGCGGTCGCCTGCAGAACCGCGCGGCCCGCGACGGCAGCGCGCTGCGCGGGATCTCCGGCATCGTGCGCGCGCCGGACGGATCGCTCTGGCTCAACGGCGCGCGCGGCGTGGTCCATGTCGCGGCGGGCGACGTCGGCCGCCTGTTCGAACCGGCGGCGGGCGAGCCGCCGCACGTGCTCTACGACCACCTCGACGGACTGCCGGGCGTGGCCGCGCAGCTGCGGCCGATCCCCACCGCGGTGCGGGCCGGCGACGGCCGGCTGTGGTTCGCCACCACCAACGGCGTGGTGTCGATGGCGCCGGGCGCGATCCGGCGCAACCCGCTGCCGCCGCCGGTGCACGTGCTGGCGCTGCAGGTGGACGGGCGGACCTACCGCCCGGCCGACGCGCCGGTGGCGCTGCCGCCCGGCTCGGCCAACCTGCAGCTGGCCTACACCGCGACCAGCCTGTCGATCCCCGAGCGGGTGCGCTTCCGCTACCGGCTGGAAGGGCACGACGATGGCTGGCGCGAGGCGGGCACGCGGCGGGTGGCGTTCTACACCGACGTCGGGCCGGGCGACTACGTGTTCCGCGTCGTCGCCGCCAACGAGGATGGCGTCTGGAACGAGGCCGGCGATGCGCTGGCCTTCAGCGTGCAGCCGCGCTTCCACCAGACCTGGTGGTTCCTGCTGCTGTGCCTGCTGGTGGGGGTGGGCGGGCTGTGGCTGGCGTACCTGATGCGGCTGCGCCAGCTCGGCCGCCACATCCGCGGGCGCCTGCAGGAGCGCCATGCCGAGCGCGAGCGCATCGCGCGCGAACTGCACGACACCCTGCTGCAGGGGATCCAGGGGCTGGTGCTGCGCTTCCAGGCGGTGTCGGAGACGCTGCCGCCGCTGGACCCGGCCCGCAGCGCGATGGAACAGGCGCTGCAGCGCGCGGACGACGTGCTGGTCGAAGGCCGCGACCGGGTGCTCGACCTGCGCGCCACCGCGCCGGACGCGGGCGCGCTGGAGGACCTGCTGTCGGCGGTGGGCGAGGAGCTCGCGCCGTTGACCGAGGCGCGCTTCGAGGTGTCCTCCAGCGGCAATCCCGAGGTCCTCGACCCGATCGTGCGCGACGAGCTCTACCGGATCGGCCGCGAGGCGATGGTCAATGCCTGCCGCCATGCGCGTGCCGGCCGGATCGGCGTGGAGGTCGACTACGGCGCGCGCGAGATGCGGCTGCGGGTGGTCGACGATGGCCGCGGCATCGACGCGCAGACCTTGGAGCGCGGCGGCCGCGCCGGCCACTGGGGCATGCACGGCATGCGCGAGCGCGCCGGGCGGATCGGCGCGCGGCTGCGGGTCTGGTCGCGGCCGGGCGCCGGCACCGAGGTCGACCTGCGGATCGCCGCGGGCAGCGCCTATCGTCCCTGCCTGCGGGCCTCGCGCTGGGCGTGGCTGCGCGCTATCTTCCGCCGCAGACCGGACTGACCCCGCCGTCCATGGATTCCCCTTCCGCCCCCGCCGGCCCCGCGCCCGCCGTCCCGATCCGCGTGCTGGTCGTCGACGACCATCCGCTGCTGCGCGAAGGCATCGCCGCCGTGCTCGGCACCCAGCCGGACATGCAGCTGGAGGCCGAGGCCACCGAGGGCGCGGAGGCGGTGGAGCTGTACGCACGGCACCGCCCGGACGTGGTGCTGATGGACCTGCAGATGCCGGGCATGGATGGCATCACCGCCATCCGCGGGATCCGCGCGCACGACCCGGCGGCGCGGATCGTCGTGCTCACCACCTACCGCGGCGACGTGCAGGCGCTGCAGGCGTTCCGCGCCGGCGCCCACGGCTACCTGCTCAAGAGCATGCTGCGGCGCGAACTGGTCGACACCATCCGCGTGGTCCATGCCGGTGGCCGGCGGATCCCGCCGGAGATCGCCGACAGCCTGGCCGCGCACGCCACCGACGACGGCCTCAGCGTGCGCGAGGTCGAGGTCCTGCGCGAAGTGGCCGAGGGCAACGCCAACAAGCGGGTGGCGCGCAACCTCGGCATTTCCGAGGAGACGGTCAAGGCGCACATGAAGAGCATCCTGTCCAAGCTCGGCGCCAACGACCGCACCCACGCGGTCACCATCGCGATCAAGCGCGGCATCATCCAGCTCTAGCCCGGGCGCGGAACGCACGGATGTGCAAGCGGCGCGACCGGCGCCGCGCCACCCTGCCGGCATCGCCACACGCCGATGCCGCCCGCATGCGCAACCGAAACGACGACTTTGCCACCGACCCCGGGCGCCGCCGCGTGGTCGTGGCCGGCGCGGCGGTACTGGCGGCGGCCGCACTGCCCGCGATGCCGTGGCCGGCCGCGGGCGCCCCCGCTTCCCCCATCCCCCACGAGGAACGACGCATGGCCACCTTCACCACCCGCGACGGCACGACCATCTGGTACAAGGACTGGGGCCAGGGCCCGGTCGTCTCCTTCAGCCATGGCTGGCCGCTGAGCGCCGATGCGTGGGACCCGCAGATCTTCCACCTGGCCAGCCACGGCTTCCGCTGCATCGCCCACGACCGCCGCGGCCACGGCCGTTCCAGCCAGCCCTGGCATGGCAACGAGATGGACACCTACGCCGACGACCTGGAGCAGCTGTTCGCGCACCTGGGCGTCAGCGACGTGACCATGATCGGCCACTCCACCGGCGGTGGCGAAGTGGCGCGCTACATCGGCCGGCACGGCACGAAACGGGTGAAGAAGGCGGTGCTGATGGGTGCGGTGCCG
This sequence comes from Pseudoxanthomonas fibrivorans, assembly GCF_041464125.1. Lineage (NCBI taxonomy): Bacteria > Pseudomonadati > Pseudomonadota > Gammaproteobacteria > Lysobacterales > Lysobacteraceae > Pseudoxanthomonas > Pseudoxanthomonas fibrivorans. The sequence goes on from NZ_JBGNUG010000002.1 coordinate 230,476, forward strand.
CCGGTCATGGTGCAGAAGCCCTCCAATCCCGGCGGCCTGCCGCTGTCGGTGTTCGACGGATTCCGCCAGGCCTACCTGGCCGACCGCGCGCAGTTCTTCCTCGACGTGGCCAGCGGCCCGTTCTTCGGCTACAACCGGCCCGGGGCGAAGGTGTCCGAGGGCAACATCCGTGCGTGGTGGAACCAGGGCATGCAGTCCGGGTTCAAGAACGCGTACGACTGCATCAAGGCGTTCTCGGAGACCGACTTCACCGAGGACCTGAAGAAGTTCGACGTGCCCACCCTGATCATCCACGGCGACGACGACCAGATCGTGCCGATCGACGCCTCGGCCCGGCTGTCGGCCAAGCTGGTGCCCGGGGCCACGCTCAAGATCTATCCGGGCGGCTCGCATTCGCTGGGCGACACCAGCCGCGAACAGCTCAACGCCGACCTGCTCGCCTTCGCCCGCGCCTGACCGCCACGCCCCGGCCCACGGACGGGCCGGGGCGATCCCTGCCGGAGAACGCCGCCATGCTCGACACGTTCAACCTGTCTTCGTTCGGTGCCTTCCACACCCTGGTCGCGCTGGTCGCGGTGGCCTGCGGGATCGCCGCGCTGGTCCGCCACGGCCGCATCGGCACCGCGACCCCCGCGGGCCTGGGCTACGTGCTGCTGACGGTGGCCACGTCGGTGACCGGGCTCTTCATCTTCCGCCACGGCGGGTTCGGCCCGCCGCACGTGCTGGCGATCCTCACCCTGGTCGTGCTGGCCGTGGCCTGGGCGGCCGAGCGCCGCGCGGGCGCGACCGGCGCGCGGCGGTATGTCGCGGTGCTCGGCTATTCGCTGACCCTGTTCTTCCACCTGATCCCGGGGCTGACCGAAGGCGGCACGCGGCTGCCGCTGGGCGACCCCGCCTTCAGCGGTCCGGAAGACCCCACGCTGAAGATGCTGGTCGGCCTCGGCTTCCTGGTCTACCTGGCCGGTGCGGCGTGGCAGGCGCTGCGGCTGCATCGCACCGCGCGCGCGCCGCAGCCGGCGCCCGCGCGCTGAGGCCATCCGGCGGCGACCGGCGCTGCGGTCCGGCCGATGCGCGCGTTGCCGGCCACCCCGCTCATGGACGTCGCCGTGCACGATGCACGGGTGTGCCACGGACGGCACGCTTCTTCCGCACCGGTGCGCGCGGCGCCATCGCACGGTCGCGCGGGCGCGGCAGCAAGGATGCTGCTCCTGCTGGGCGTGGCGCTGGCGGGCGCCTGCGCGTCGACCGGCCCACCTCCGTCGTCCCGTGGCGGGACGCCGCCGAGCGCGGCGGATTCGCCCGCGCTGCTGGAGGCGAACGCACTGGCCCGCCGGGCGGCGCGGCTGGACGACTCGCCGGCGCGCACGCGTCTGCTGCTGGACTGCGTGCTTGCGGTGCACGCCGCACTCGACGGCGGGGCGCCGGCGTCGCCGGAGGCGATCGCCCTGGCCGGCCACTGCTCGGACCAGGTGCTGCTGTCCGAATTCCACCGCCGGCCGCGCGGCTGGGTCCCGGGCCCGCTCGACATCGCCGGCCGCGAGGCGGAGCTGCGCGTGGAGGGCGCGAGCGCGATGTTCCGCGGCGCCTACCGGATCGTGCCGTCGCGGGACGTGGAACTGCCGGACGGATGGAATTTCCGCACGCCGGGCTTCGGCCTGGCGATCGTGCTGCGCACCGACCGCTGCGAGGACGATCCGCGCTGCGTGCTGTATCCGGCCGAAGGGATCCACCAGTGGGCGACCGCGTGGATCGAACCGGGGCACGAAGGGCGGCCGCGCGTCCGCATCGTCGATCCGGCCACCATGCCCGACGCCACCATCGGCGGACGGCGCGTGCCGCTGGCGTTCGATGCGCTGTCGTTCTACCAGCTGGGCGCGGCCGCCTCGCGCCTGCCGCGGCAGGGCATCTACGGCCTGCTGGGGGGCGACGACGTCGGCCGGCGCGCCGGCGTGTACCTGCTGCGCGACTACGATCCCGCCAAGGTGCCGGTGGTGATGATCCACGGCCTGGGCAGCCATCCGATCATCTGGTCGGAGCTGTCCGGCGCGATCTGGGCCGACCCGCAGCTGCGCGAGGCCTACCAGGTCATCCACATCGTCTTCCAGACCAATGCGCCGCTGCTGGTGTCGCGGTTGCGGGTGCAGGGCTACCTGGACCGGATGTGGGCGATCCTGGACCCGGAGAACGACGACCCGGCGCGGCGGAAGATGGTGCTGGTCGGCCACAGCCTGGGCGGCGTGGTCTCGCGCCTGCTGGCGGTGGACAGCGGGCCGGTGCTGTGGGATGCGGCGTTCACGGTGCCGCCCGCCGCGATCAAGGGTCCGCCGGCGGACGTGGCCGGCATCCGCGCGACCTTCCTGCTCAAGCCGTACCCGGGCGCGTGCGCGCTGGTCATGCTCGCCGCGCCGCACAAGGGCAGCCCGACCGCCTCGGGCGCGATCGGCCGGTTCGCACGCCTGCTGGTGGGCCGGCGCGCGCCGGAGATCCAGGCATTGCGCCGCCTGGCCCTCGACCATCCCGACGCGGTGCGCCCGGAGGTGGCCGAGAGCTACCGCTTCGCACGGCTCAACAGCATTTCCACGCTGCAGGCGATGCAGCCGGTGCGGCGTGCCGGCGAAGCGCTGCTGCCGGTGGCGGGCGTGCGCTACCACACCATCGCCGGCGACCTGCACGGCCAGGGCGGCGACGGGGTGGTGCCGCTGGAAAGCGCGCGCCTGCCGGGCGCGCGATCGACCCGGGTCGTGGACCACGGCCACGACCTGTACCGCGATCCGGACGTCATCGCCCAGGTCCTGGGCATCCTCCACGAGGAACGCACGTTGCCGTGCGCCACGGCGACGGCGGCGGTCCGCTGACGTCGCGCCGGCGCTGCGCCGCGGCGCTACTCGCGCAGCACCGCCAGCGCCAGCGCTTCCAGCCGCTCCATGTCGACGATCTCAACGTCGCGCTGCTTGATGTGCAGCAGGCCCTCGGTCTCGAAGCGGCGCAGCACGCGGCTGACCGTCTCCGGCGCCTGCCGCAGGTAGTTGGCGATGTCGGTGCGCGACATGGTCAGCTGGAAGCGGCGCGGCGAGAAGCCGCGCGCGGCCAGCCGCCGCGACAGGCCCAGCAGGAAGGCGGCCATGCGCTCGTCGGCGGTGTTGTCGCGGGCGAACAGCGAGGCCACGCCGATGTCGCGGCTCATCAGCCGGAACAGGTGCTGCTGCAGGTTGGGCAGCCGCTGGGCCAGCAGCGCGATCTTCGGGAACGAGAACCGGCACAGCATCACCGTGTCCAGCGCCACCGCATTGCACGGGTAGCGGTCGCCGTGGATGCCGTTGAGCCCGATCACCTCGCCGGGCAGGTGGAAGCCCAGCACCTGCTCGTGGCCGTTGCGGTCGATCTGGTAGGTCTTGACCGTGCCGGCGCGCACCGCGGCGATCGCGGTGAACGGGTCGCCTTCGCGGAACAGGTGCTCGCCCGGGTGCAGCGGGCCGACGTGCTCGACCAGCACGTGCAGGTCCATCAGCGCGTGCTTGTCCATGCCTTCGGACAGGCAGGCCTGGGAGAAGGCGCAGGTGGAACAGAAGGTCAGCGCATCGCCGTCATCGGCCATGACCCCGGGGCCGGTGCGGGGGAAGACGACCCCGGAAGGACTCATGCGCGGGCCTCCCCCGCCGTCAGACGGTACGCGAGAACCGGGGCGTGGCCGCGTCGGCGGCGGGGGCGAGGTATCGGTCGAAGCACATGGCGATGATACGCAGCAGCAGGCGGCCGCGCGAGGTGGCGTGCAGGCCGTGGGCGTCGACCTCGACCAGGCCGTCGTCCTGGAGCGGTGCGATCCGCTCCAGCGCGCCGCGGAAATAGTCGCGGAAATCGATCACGTGGCGCTTGCCGAGCGCGTCGAAATCCAGTTCGCCGTGGCACATCAGGGCCTGGATCACGTCGGCCCGGATCACGTCGTCCTCGTCCATGCGCATGCCGCGCCAGACCGGCAGGCGGCCCGCGTCGATCGCCTGCTCCCAGCTGCCGATGTCGCGCGGGTTCTGGCTGAAGCTGGCGCCGATGTGGCTGATCGCGCTCACGCCCAGGCCGACCAGGTCGCTCTCGGCGTGGGTGGTGTAGCCCATAAAGTTGCGGTGCAGGCCGCCTTCGCGCTGGGCCCGGGCCAGCTCGTCCTCGGGCAGGGCGAAGTGGTCCATGCCGATGTACTCGTAGCCCGCCGCGCCGAGCTTGTCGATCGCCAGCCGCAGCAGGTCCAGCTTGGCCTCGGGCGAGGGCAGGTCCTCGGCATGGATGCGCTGCTGCGGGCGGAACAGCTGCGGCATGTGCGCGTAGCCGTAGATCGCCAGGCGGTCCGGTCGCGCCTGCAGGGTGAGGTCCAGGGTGCGCGAGAAGCCCTCGAGCGTCTGCTTAGGCAGCCCGTAGATCAGGTCGACGTTGACCGAGCGGAAGCCATGCGTGCGGCAGGCCTCGATGATCCCGAGCGTCTGCTCGACGCCCTGCACGCGGTTGACCGCCTGCTGCACCACCGGGTCGAAGTCCTGCACGCCCAGGCTGGCGCGGTTGAAGCCGATCGCGGCCAGCTGGCCGATCTCGTCCGGGCTGACGAAGCGCGGGTCCAGCTCGATCGAGCAGTCCATCCGCGGCCCGCGGGCGAAGGAGAAGTGCCGGCGCAGCACGTCCACGACCTCGGCGATCTGCGCCGGGTCGAGGAAGTTGGGCGTGCCGCCGCCGAAGTGCACCTGCTCCACGTCGCGGTCGCGGTCGAACAGGGTGGAGGCCATCGCGATCTCGCGGTACAGCCGGGTCAGGTAGGCCTCGCCGCGGGTCTTGTCGCGGGTGATGATCCGGTTGCAGCCGCAGTAGAAGCACGGGCTGGTGCAGAACGGGATGTGCAGGTACAGCGAGATCGGCCGCGGGATCGGGTCGCCGTTGCTGGCGGCCGCCACCTGGCGCAGTTCCGCTTCGCCGAAGCCGGGGGTGAACTGCGGCGCGGTCGGGTAGGAGGTGTAGCGCGGCCCCGGCACGTCGTAGCGCTGGAGCAGCCGCGGGTCGAAGAGGGAGGACAGGGTGGCCATGGCGACAGGCTAGGACCGGGACGGGGGCGTGTCCTTGATGCAGGTCAATCTGCAATGGTTGCCGGCGATTCCTTCAGGCAGGTGATGACCACGCCGTGGCCTGATCCCGATCAAGGCGCCGCGGGGCGGGCCGGATCACGCTGGCGCCATGTCCTACCTGCTGCTCCTGCTGGCCCACCTGCTGGCCGCGATCCTGTTCATCGGCACCGTGGTGGTGGAGGTGCTGTTCCTGCCCGGGGTGCGCCGGCGGCTGCCCGCGGCGGGTGGGCGGCGCCTGGACGTGGCCTTCGCCGCGCAGGCGCGCCAGGTGATGCCGTGGGTCCTGGCGGCACTGTACCTGGCCGGCCTAGGCCTGGCCTGGCACCACCGCGGCGCGCTGGCGCAGCCGCTGGCGAGCACGTTCGGACTGCTGCTCTCGCTGAAGATCGTGCTGGCGGCCAGCGTCTTCGGCCATTTCCTGGCCGCCATGGCCTGGCAGCGCCGCGGCCGCCTGGACGGCCGCCGCGCGCACCGCCTGCACCTGAGCGTGCTGCTGCACGTACTGGCGATCGCGGTGCTGGCCAAGGCGATGTTCCACCTCTAGCGGGGCGGCCTCCCGGGCGCCGGAGGGCTCGCCGCGGCTCCATGTTGCATGGCAACATCGAGGCGCCCCCGCCCAACGTCGCCCCATGCTTCGCGTCCTGCTGGTCAACGACACGGACAAGCCCATCGCCGACCTGGAGCAGGCGCTCCGGGACGCGGGCTATGACGTGCTGCCCCATGTCGCCGCCGCGGCCGGTCTGCTGCGCGCGGTGCAGGACCGTCAGCCGGACGTGGTCATCCTCGACGTCGACTCGCCGTCCCGCGACACCCTCGAACAGCTGGCGATGCTGCACCGGCATGCGCCGCGACCGGTGGTGATGTTCTCGGCCGACGGCAACGACGGCCTGATCCGCGATGCGCTCGGTGCCGGGGTGGCCGCCTACGTGGTCGACGGCCTGTCGCCGGCGCGGCTGGCGCCGGTGCTGAGCGTGGCCATGGCCCGCTTCGAGCAGCAGGCGCACGTGCGCCAGCGCCTGGACGAACTCGAGCAGAGGCTGGGCGACCGCAAGGACATCGACCGCGCCAAGGGCCTGCTGATGGAGCGCCGCGGCATGAGCGAAGAGCAGGCGTACGCCGCGCTGCGCCAGCAGGCGATGAAGCAGGGGCTGAAGCTGGCCGAGGTGGCGCGGCGCATCCTGTCGATGGCCGAACTGCTCGGGCCGGGTGTCTGACCATGAACCACGGGAACCACGCCGCGATGACCGACCCAGTACCTGCCGCGCCGCGCGCGCTGGACGTGGGCTTCATGCCGCTGCTCGACGCCGCGCCGCTGCACGTGGCCGTGCGCCTGGGCCTGGACCGGCGCCACGGCCTGGAGCTGCGGCTGCACCGCCAGGCGTCGTGGGCCGGCCTGCGCGACCGCCTGCTGTCCGGCGAGCTGGACGCGGCCCACGCGATGGAGGCCATGGTGCTGGCCGTGCAGACCGGCATCGGCGGCCCGCGCGCGGACCTGGCGATCCTGCTCGGGCTCAACCGCAACGGGCAGGCGATCACCGTGGCCCCGGCGCTGGCCGATGCGCTGGCCGCTGGCCGTCCGCTCGCCGAGGCGATGCGCACGCTGCCGCGGCGCCCGGTGTTCGCGCAGACCTTCCCGACCGGCACGCATGCGCTGTGGCTGTACGACTGGCTGGCGGCCCAGGGCGTGGACCCGATGCGCGACATCGAGGCGGTGACCCTGCCGCCGCCGCAGATGCCGCAGGCGCTGGCCGATGGCGAACTGGACGGCTTCTGCGCCGGCGAGCCGTGGGGCGAACAGGCCGAAGCGACCGGCGCCGGCCGCCGCGTGGTGCGCACGGGCCAGTTGCGGCCCGGCCACCCGGAAAAGGTGCTGGCCTGCCGCCGTGACTTCGCCGCCCTGCAGCCGGGGCTGGCCGCCGCGCTGGCCGCCGCGGTCCTCGAGGCGTGCCGCTGGCTGGACGCGGACCCGGCCAACCGGAAACAGGCGGCCGCCTGGCTGGCCGCGCCGGATGTCATCGGCCTGCCGGTCGCGCGCATCGCCGCGGCGCTGCTGCCGGGTACGGAGTTGCCGCCCGGGCAGGCACTGCAGTTCCATGCCGGCGGCGCGGCGAACGCGCCGCGCATCGCGAACGGCCGCTGGTTCCTCGCGCAGTTCCGCCGCTGGCGATGGCTTCCGCCGCCGGCCGGCAGCGAGCCGGACGACGATGCCTGGCTGGCGGACGTCTACCGGCATGCCACGTGGCGGGATGCGGCCGCGCGCGTGGGCGTGGAGGAACCGGGATAGGTTGCGGCACGCCCGCGCACCCAGCCGCGGCACGCGATGGTGCGAACGGCACCGCGAAAGTGCCGCCCGGCACCTCGCCGGTGCAGTGACCGGCCGGGCCGCCGCGTCAGGTGTCTTCCGGTGCCCGTCGCGGTCCCGGGCAACTCGTTGATCGTGTTTGCAATTTCCGCCGGATGCTGCACTGCGCCACGAGTTGGCATGGCGGTTGCGTAGGCATGGAGGCGGGCACAACGGCGTGGCCGCCTACAACCTGATCAGGTAGCCCGGCCAACGGCGGCCCGGCCACCCAGACAACGGCGTCTTCCCGGTGCGAACCGGGGGACGCCGTTTTCGTTCCAGCACCCCACATGCCGCGTCCCCACGGCGCGGCCCACCGGAGATGGCGCGGCATGAACCGATCCTTCTGGAAAGCCGGACACGCACCGACCCTGCTGTCGGCGTTCCTGTACTTCGACGTGAGCTTCATGGTCTGGTACCTGCTCGGTCCGCTGCAGGTGCAGATCGCGCAGGCGCTGCAGCTGGACACCCAGCAGCGCGCGCTGATGGTGGCCGTGCCGATCCTGTGCGGCGCGGTGCTGCGCCTGTTCCTGGGCCTGCTGGCCGACCGCATCGGCGCCAAGCGCACCGGCGTGCTGGCCCAGGTGGTGGTGATCCTCGCCCTGTTCACCGCATGGCGGCTGGGCGTGGACAGCCTGGCGCAGGTGCTGTTGCTGGGCGCGATGCTGGGCGTGGCCGGTGCTTCGTTCGCGGTGGCCCTGCCGCTGGCCTCGCGCTGGTATCCGCCGGAGCACCAGGGCACGGCGATGGGGATTGCAGGGGCCGGCAACTCCGGCACGGTGCTGGCGGCGCTGTTCGCGCCGGTGCTGGCCATCGCCTTCGGCTACCAGAACGTGTTCGGCCTGGCCTGCCTCCCGCTGCTGGTGGTGCTGGCGGTGTTCGCCGCCTGCGCGAAGGACGCGCCGGTGCCGGTGGCGCGCAAGACCCTGGGCGACTACGCCCGGGTGCTGGTGGGCAACCGCGACTCGTGGTGGTTCATGTTCTTCTACGCGATCACTTTCGGCGGCTTCGCCGGTTTCGCCAGCGCGCTGCCCGGCTACTTCCACGACGAGTTCGGCTTCGCGCCGAAGATCGCCGGCTGGGCCACCGCCGCCTGCGTGCTGGCCGGGTCGCTGATGCGCCCGCTCGGCGGGGTCATCGCCGACCGCATCGGCGGCACCCGCTCGCTGCAGATGGTCTACGTCGCCGTCACCGTGCTGGTGTCCACGGCCGCGCTGGGCATCGGCGGGGCGGGCGCGACGGTGGCGCTGTTCGTGCTGACCCTGCTGTGCCTGGGCGCGGGCAATGGCGCGGTGTTCCAGCTGGTGCCGCAACGCTTCGGCGCCGAGATCGGGCTGATGACCGGGTTGATCGGCATGGCTGGCGGCGTCGGCGGCTTCCTGCTGGCGGCCGGGCTGGGCGTGGTCAAGCAGCACGCCGGTTCGTACTCGCCCGGACTGTGGGCGTTCGCGGCGGTCGCGCTGGCCGCCTCGCTGTGCCTGGTCGGGGTCAAGCAGCGCTGGCGCCTGCACTGGGCCGCCACGGGCGCGGCGCGGGTCTGAGCCATGGACCTGCAGATCGTCGTCGACCCGCTGGACGGCCAGGAGATCGCCGCGCTGCTGCGCGAGCACCTGGACGACATGTACCGGATCTCGCCCCCGGAGAGCGTGCACGCGCTGGACCTGGCCAAGCTGCGCCGCGCCGACGTCACCTTCTGGAGCGCGTGGGCCGACGGCGAACTGCTCGGCTGCGCGGCGTTGCGCGAACTGGACGGCTGGCACGGCGAGGTCAAGTCGATGCGCACCGCCACCGCCCACCGCGGTCGCGGGGTGGGCGCGGCGCTGATGCGGCGGATCTTCGAGGCGGCCGAGCAGCGCGGCTACCGGCGGCTGAGCCTGGAGACCGGCTCGCAGCCCGAGTTCGCGCCGGCGCGCGCGCTCTACCGCCGCTTCGGTTTCGCCCCCTGCGGTCCGTTCGCCAGTTATTCCGAGGACCCCTGCAGCACCTTCATGACGCGCGCCCTGGCCGGCGCGCACAACCGGAACGAACGATGAAGAAGCCAAGACTGGTGGTGGTGGGCAACGGCATGGCCGGCATCCGCACGCTCGAGGAGCTGCTGAAGCTGCAGCCGGACATGTACGAGATCACCGTGTTCGGCGCGGAACCGCACCCCAACTACAACCGGATCCTGCTCTCGCCGGTGCTGGCCGGGGAACAGGCGTTCGACGAGATCGTGCTCAACCCGCTGTCCTGGTATGCGGACAACGGCATCACCCTGCACCTGGGCAAGGAGGTCACCACCATCGACCGCGTGCGGCGCAAGGTCATCGCCGCCGACGGGACCGAGGCCGAGTACGACCGCCTGCTGCTGGCTACCGGGTCGGTGCCGTTCATCCTGCCGGTGCCGGGCAAGGACCTGAAGGGCGTGATCGGCTACCGCGACATCCACGACACCCGGACCATGATCGACACCGCCAAGGTGAAGAAGCACGCGGTGGTGATCGGCGGCGGCCTGCTCGGGCTGGAGGCCGCCAATGGCCTGAAGCTGCGCGGCATGGAGGTGACCGTGGTCCACCTCGCCGGCTGGCTGCTGGAGCGCCAGCTCGATCCGGTCGCCGGTGCGCTGCTGGAGAAGTCGCTGGCCGGGCGCGGCCTGGATTTCCGCCTCAACACCTCCACCACCGAGATCGTCGGCAATGCCGACGGCGAAGTGGCCGCGGTGCGCTTCTCCGACGGCGAGGAGATCCCGGCCGACCTGGTGGTGATGGCCGCCGGCATCCGACCCAACACCGCCCTGGCCCAGGCCGCGGGCATCCACTGCAACCGCGGCATCGTGGTCAACGATACCCTGCAGACCTACGACCCGCGGGTGTATGCGGTCGGCGAATGCGCCAGCCATCGCGGCATCGCCTACGGCCTGGTCGCGCCGCTGTTCGAGCAGGCCAAGATCTGCGCCAACCACCTGGCCACCTACGGCATCGGCATCTACAAGGGCTCGGTGTCCTCGACCAAGCTCAAGGTCACCGGGATCGACCTGTTCTCGGCCGGCGACTTCATGGGCGGGGAGGGCACCGAGGAGATCGTGCTCTCCGACCCGGCCGGCGGCCTGTACAAGAAGCTGGTGATCCGCGACGACAAGCTGGTCGGCGCCTGCCTGTACGGCGACACCGGCGACGGCGCCTGGTACTTCAAGCAGATCAAGGACGGCAGCGCGATCGGTGAGCGCCGCGACACGCTCGCCTTCGGCGAGACCGCGCTCGGCGACGCCGGCACCGCCGGCCAGGACCGTGCCGCGAGCATGGCCGACGGCGACGAGGTCTGCGGCTGCAATGGCGTGTGCAAGGGCACGATCGTCAAGGCGGTGCGCGAGCAGGGCCTGTTCACCGTGGACGAGGTCAAGAAGCACACCAAGGCGGCGAGCTCGTGCGGTTCGTGCACCGGCCTGGTCGAGCAGATCCTGATGAACTGCCTCGGCTCCAACTTCCAGGAGACGCCCAAGACCAAGGCGGTGTGCGGCTGCACCAGCCTGACCCACGGCGAGGTGCGGCAGGCGATCCGCGAGCACCACCTGGTCAGCCATGCCCAGGCCTACGCCTTCATGGAGTGGCGCACGCCCAACGGTTGCGCGACCTGCAGGCCGGCGGTGAACTACTACATGCTCTCGACCTGGCCGCGCGAGGCGGTGGACGATCCGCAGAGCCGCTTCATCAACGAGCGCGCGCACGCCAACATCCAGAAGGACGGCACCTTCTCGGTGATCCCGCAGATGAAGGGCGGGGTGACCAGCGCGGACGAGCTGCGCCGCATCGCCGATGTGGCCGACAAGTACGCGGTGCCGATGGTCAAGGTCACCGGCGGCCAGCGCATCGACCTGCTCGGGGTGAAGAAGGAGGACCTGGTCGGGGTGTGGAAGGACCTGGGCATGAACTCCGGCCACGCCTACGGCAAGTCGATCCGCACGGTGAAGACCTGCGTGGGCAGCGAGTTCTGCCGCTTCGGCACCCAGAACAGCACGCAGATGGGCATCGACCTGGAGACGATGCTGGCCAACATGTGGAGCCCGCACAAGGTCAAGCTGGCCGTGTCCGGCTGCCCGCGCAACTGCGCCGAGTCGGGGATCAAGGACGTGGGGATCATCGCTGTCGATTCCGGCTGGGAGATCCACGTCGGCGGCAACGGGGGGATCAAGACCGAGGTCGCCCGCTTCCTGTGCAAGGTGAAGACCGCCGAGGAGGTCAAGGAATACACCGGTGCGTTCCTGCAGCTGTACCGCGAGGAGGCGTACTACCTCGACCGCACCGTGCACTACCTCGAGCGCGTCGGCCTGGAATACGCGAGGCAGAAGGTGGTGGAGGACGCGGCAAGCCGCCGCGCGCTGTACGAACGCCTGCTGTTCGCGCTCGAGGGCCTGCCCGATCCGTGGGCGGCGCGCATCGCCGGCACCCAGGCGCGCGAGTACCTGCCGCTGAAGCTCGAACCGGCCAGGCCCGGCCGGCAGATCGCCGTGGCCCTGGAGGACTGAGATGCACGCAGCCGATGAAACCTGGGTCCGCGTCTGCGCGGTCGACGACATCCCGCTGCTGGGTTCGCGCGTGCTCGAATGCGCGGGCGGCGACAACATCGCCCTGTTCCGGCCGGCCGCCGCGCGCGTGTTCGCGCTCGTCGACCGCTGCCCGCACAAGGGTGGCCCGCTGTCGCAGGGGATCGTCTCCGGCGATACGGTGACCTGCCCGTTGCACGGCTGGAACATCCAGCTCGACAGCGGCCAGGCCTGCGCACCGGACGTGGGTTGCGCGCGCAGGTACCCGGTGCAGGTGCGCGACGGTGAAGTATGGCTGTCGCTGGCGCCGCTCGCCGAAGCCGCACCGGCGGCCGCAACGCCGGAGGTGGTCGCCTGATGGACGGCGCCGGCGCCCCGCTGCTGCCCGGCGAGCGCCGGACCACGCGCTCCACCTGCTGCTACTGCGGCGTCGGCTGCGGCGTGCTGATCCACAGCGAGCGCACCGCCGCCGGCGAGCGCATCACCGGGGTGGAAGGCGACCCGCGTCATCCGGCCAACTTCGGCCGGCTGTGCAGCAAGGGCCTGGCCCTGGCCGACAGCGCCCGCCGGCTGGAGGGCCGGCTGCTGGCGCCGGAAGTGCGTGGCCAGCGGCACGAGCCGCGGCGGCCGGTGGACTGGGCGCTGGCGCTGGACACCGTCGCCGAGCGCCTGGCCCGGATCGTGGAACGGCACGGCCCCGACGCGGTGGCGTTCTACATCTCCGGCCAGCTGCTCACCGAGGACTACTACGTCTTCAACAAGCTGGCCAAGGGCCTGCTGGGCACCAACAACATCGACACCAACTCGCGCCTGTGCATGTCCAGCGCGGTGACCGGCTACAAGCTGGCGCTCGGTGCCGACGGGCCGCCGACCTGCTACGAAGACCTGGAGCTGGCGAAGACGGTGCTGTTCGCCGGCAGCAATGCCGCCTACGCGCATCCGGTGCTGTTCCGGCGCCTGGAGGCGGCGCGCGCGGCCGACCCGTCGGTGCGCTGGATCGTGGTCGATCCGCGCCGCACCGACACCGCCGCCATGGCCGACCTGCACCTGGCGATCCAGCCGGGCACCGACGTGGCGCTGTTCAACGGCATGCTCCACCACCTGGTCTGGGAGGGGCTGCTGGACCAGGCCTTCATCGACGCGCACACCGCCGGCTTTCCCGCGCTGAAGGCGCTGCTGCGCGAGTACACGCCGCGCATGGCCGCCGAGATCTGCGGCATCCCGGCGCAGGACCTGGTCACCGCCGCCGAATGGTTCGGCCGCAGCCCGGCGGCGCTGTCGCTGTACTGCATGGGCCTGAACCAGTCCGCGCACGGCACGGACAAGAACCTGGCCCTGATCCACCTGCACCTGGCCACGCGCCAGATCGGCCGGCCGGGCGCCGGTCCGTTCTCGCTCACCGGCCAGCCCAACGCGATGGGCGGGCGGGAGGTCGGCGGCATGGCGACGATGCTGGCCGCGCACCGCGAGATCGCCGACGAGGACCATCGCGCCGAGGTCGAGGCGCTGTGGAAGCTGCCGCCGGGCAGCCTGTCCGGCAAGCCGGGCCTGGCCGCGGTGGAGCTGTTCGAGGCGGTGCGGGTGGGCAAGGTCAAGGCGGTGTGGATCGCCTGCACCAACCCCGTGCACTCGATGCCCGACATCGGCCAGGTGCGCGAGGCGCTGCAGCGCGCCGAGTATGTGGTCGTGCAGGAGGCGTTCGCCGACACCGACACCGTGCCCTATGCGGACGCACTGCTGCCGGCCAGCACGTGGGGCGAGAAGGAAGGCACCGTCACCAATTCCGAGCGCCGGATCTCGCGGGTGCGCGCCGCCACGGCCGCGCCGGGCCAGGCCCGGGCCGACTGGTGGATCGCACGCGAAGTCGCGCGCCGGATCGAGGCGCGACTGGGCGCGCCGGGCGCGCAGCCGCTGTTCCAGGCCGACACGCCGGCGGCGATCTTCGAGGAGCACCGCGCGCTCACCGTCGGTCGCGACCTCGACATCGGCGGCCTGGACTACGCGCGACTCGAGGGCGACGGCCCGCAGCAGTGGCCGTTCCCGGCCGGGCAATCGCAGGGACAGGCGCGCCGCTACGCCGATGGCGTGTTCGCCACCGCCGACGGCCGCGCACGCTTCCACGCCACCGCCTACAGGCCGGTGGCCGAGCCGACCTCCGCGCGCTATCCGCTGCGCCTGCTCACGGGCCGCCTGCGCGACCAGTGGCATGGCATGTCGCGCACCGGCCGGGTGCCGCAGCTGTTCGCGCACAGCCCCGAGCCGGGCCTGCGCATGCATCCGGACGACGCCGTCCGCCGCGGCCTGAAGGCCGGCGAGCTGGTGCGCATCGCCAGCAAGCGCGGCGAGCTGGTGCTGCCGCTGGAGCTGTCCGACGAGGTCGGGTCCGGCACCGTGTTCGCGGCCATGCACTGGAGCGGGCAGCACCTGTCCAGCGGCGGCATCAACGAGGTCAGCCAGCCGGCGTTCGACGCACGCTCGCGCCAACCCGAACTCAAGCACGCGGCAGTGCGGGTGGAGAAGGCCGCGTTCGGCTGGCACCTGCTGGCCGCGCGCCGCGGCGATGCGCTGGCGCTGCGCGCGGCGGTGCAGCCGCTGCTGAAGGAATGCGGGTACGCCAGCCTGACGCTGCAGGCCGCACCCGGCGAGGAGGATGGCGTCGCCTGGCTGGTGATGCGCGCCGCCGCCGAGCAGGCGATGCCGGCGGAGTGGCTGGCCACGCTGGACGGCGCGCTTGCATTGTGTGCCGGCCCCGACACGCTCGAGTACCGCGACGCCCGCCGCGGCCTGCTCAAGCGGGTGGCCTGGCGCAACGACGCCGGCGCGAACTTCGTCGACGGCCTGCTGTGGACCGACGCGCAGCCGGGCGGCGAATCGCTGCTGCGCACCGCGCTGGCCGGGGCGGCCTGGCGCGGGCCACGCCTGGCCGCGTTCTCGGCGCTGGCCGAGGTCGCCCGCGACCCGGTGGTCTGCGTCTGCCGGCAGGTCAGCGAATCGGCGATCCGCGCCGAAGTGCGCGCCGGCGCCGACGTGCCCGCGCTCAAGCTGCGCCTGGGCTGCGGCACGGTCTGCGGCTCCTGCGTGCCGCAGCTGACCCGGCTCGCGCGCGAGGTGGCCAGCGCATGAACTTCCATGACGCCCCGGAGGGCACGATGGCGACGCCGCCGATTCCCGCCGCGCCGGAGCCGCGCCGCGTTCCTGCCGAGGTCGTGCTGCTCTCGGCCGGTCCCGGCGACCTCGAGCTGCTCACGCTCAAGGCGGTGCGCGCGCTGGCGCAGGCCGAGGTGCTGCTGCTGGACGAGCTGGTCAATCCCGGGGTCGTCGAGCTCGCGCCCCACGCCCGCGTGGTCCGGGTCGGCAAGCGCGGCGGCTGCCGCTCCACGCCGCAGGCCTTCATCTGCCGTCTGATGCGGCGCTACGCGCTGCAGGGCCTGCGCGTGGTCCGGGTCAAGGGCGGCGATGCGCTGATGTTCGGCCGCGCCGGCGAGGAGATCGCATTCCTGCGCGAGGCCGGCGTGCCGGTGCGGGTGGTCAACGGCATCAGCGCCGCGTTCGCCGCGGCCGCGTCGCTGGGCGTGTCGCTGACCCACCGCGATCACTGCCATGGCATCACCTTCGTCACCGCGCATACCGCCGACCACGGCGAGCCGGACTGGGAAGCACTGGCCCGCAGCGGCACCACCCTGGCGATCTACATGGGCATGGGCCGGCTCGCGTCGATCGTCGAGGGCCTGCTCCGCCACCTTCCACCCGGCACCCCGGCGGCGATCGTGCAGTCGGCCAGCCAGCCCGGCGAGCGCCGCGTCGTGTCCCCGCTGCATGGACTCGTGCGGGCGGCGCTGGCACTGGAACCCGGCCTGCCGGGCCTGATCCTGGTCGGACCGGCGCTGGCCGCGGCTTCGGCCGGCGAGGTGCCGGCCACGCCGCGCGCGCGGTCGCAGCAACGCCGCTAGGACCGCGGCTTTCCGCGACGCAGCAGGACCGCCACCTTCGGCGCCGGGCCACGGTCCGTGGCGCCACGGGGCGACGCCCGCGTGGCCATCGCATCTTGTTGGCACGCGCGCGTGGTGAGCGCGCGCCGCATCCCGAAGCGTGCCGTGCCGCACACGCGAGGTAGCGCCCGCCCCGCCTCCCTGTGTTAGCCTCGGGCCAGCACTGCTGCGTTCCCATCCTGAAAGGGCCAGGCACATGGAGCAGGAAAGCCAGGAGGTCAGGGCCACCCGCAACCAGGAGCGCCTCGCGTTCCTGCTCGTCGTGGGGGTGATCTTCCCGCTGATCGCGATCCTGATCGTGGCCGGCTACGGCTTCCTGGTGTGGATGTGGCAGCTCCTGTTCGCCGGTCCGCCGAGCGCGTGACCCCGATGGCAACGGCGACGCTCAACCGACGTGCCCTCCTGTTCGGCCGCGACGCGGTCGATCCACCCGCGCTGCGTCCGCCATGGGCACTGGACGGGCCGCAGTTCGCGGCCCGCTGCACCCGCTGCGACGCCTGCGTCGAAGCCTGTCCCGGGCAGGTGCTCGTCCGCGACCGCGACGGCCGGCCGCGCTTCGACCCGGCGCAGGGCGAATGCACCTTCTGCGGCGACTGCACCCGCGCCTGCGGCAGCGGCGCACTGGACGGCGCGCTTTCACCGCCCTGGGAACTCCGCGCCCAGGTGGCGGCGGGATGCCTGTCGGCTCAGGGCATCGTCTGCGCGAGCTGCCGCGAAGCCTGTCCCGAACATGCGATCCGGGTCGCCCCGGGGGCGCGCGGGCCGGCGGCGATCGACCCCGGGCGCTGCACCGGCTGCGGTGCCTGCGTCGGCATCTGCCCGACGGGCGCGATCGTGCTCGCCAGGGCGCCACAGGAGGTTCCCGCATGAGCGCCTGCCGCGCCGACGAGGTCCACATCGCCAGCTTCGTCGTCCAGCACCGCCCCGGCGGGGCGGCGGCCGTGGCGGCGATGGTCGACGGCCATGCCGACCTGGAGCTGGCGGTGCCCGGCGATACCCGCAGCGTGGTCCTGTGCGAATCGGCCGACCGCCACGCGGTGATGGACCGCGTGGACCAGCTCAAGGAGGTGCCCGGCGTGCTCAACGTGCTGCTGGTCTACCACCATGCCGAGCCGGACGCCGCGCTCGACGAACCCATTCCCGATGCCACCGCGAGTACACCCGCATGAGCAGCACACGCCGCGATTTCATCCGCCACAGCGCCATCGCCACCGCCGCGGCCGCGGCCGGGCTGCCGCTGCCCGGCGGCAGCAGCAACGTCATCACCGAGGGCGACCTGACCTCGCTCAAGTGGGACAAGGCGCCGTGCCGCTACTGCGGCACCGGCTGCGGGGTGAACGTGGCCGTGCGCGACGGCCGCGTGGTCGCCACCCACGGCGACGTCCACTCGGAGGTCAACCGCGGCATCAACTGCGTCAAGGGCTACTTCCTGTCCAAGGTGATGTACGGCGAGGACCGGCTGACCAAGCCGCTGCTGCGCAAGAAGGGCGGGGTCTACGCGAAGGACGGCGACTTCACCCCGGTGGAGTGGGACGAGGCCTTCGACGTGATGGCCGAGCAGTTCAAGAAGGTGCTCAAGGCCAAGGGCGGCGACGCGATCGGCATGTTCGGCTCCGGCCAGTGGACCATCTGGGAAGGCTACGCGGCCAACAAGCTGATGAAGGCCGGCTTCCGCAGCAACCACATCGACCCGAACGCGCGCCATTGCATGGCCTCGGCGGTGATGGGCTTCATGCGCACCTTCGGCATGGACGAGCCGATGGGCTGCTACGACGACATCGAGGCCGCCGACGCGTTCGTGCTGTGGGGCTCGAACATGGCCGAGATGCACCCGATCCTGTGGACCCGGGTCACCGACCGCCGGCTGTCGCACCCGCACGTCAAGGTCGCGGTGATGTCCACGTTCGAGCACCGCAGCTTCGAACTGGCCGACATCCCGATCGTGTTCAAGCCGCAGACCGACCTGGTCATCCTCAACTACATCGCCAACCACATCATCCAGACCGGCCGGGTCAACAAGTTCTTCGTCGACAACCGGCTCAACTTCAAGAAGGGCAACCAGGACATCGGCTATGGCCTGCGTCCGGACCACCCGCTGGAGCAGGCGGCCGAGAACGCGGACGACCCGGGCGGCGGCGAGGCGATCACCTTCGAGCAGTTCGCCGAGTTCGTGAAGCCGTACACGCTCGACAAGGCGGTCGAGATGAGCGGCGTGGAACGCGGCTGGCTGCAGCAGCTGGCCGAGCTGTACGCCGACCCGGACATCAAGGTCACCTCGTTCTGGACCATGGGCTTCAACCAGCACACGCGCGGCGTGTGGGCCAACAACATGGTCTACAACATCCACCTGCTGACCGGGAAGATATCCACGCCCGGCAACAGTCCGTTCTCGCTGACCGGGCAGCCCTCGGCCTGCGGCACGGCGCGCGAGGTCGGCACCTTCAGCCACCGCCTGCCGGCGGACATGCTGGTCGCCAACCCCGAGCACCGCAAGCACGCCGAGGAGATCTGGAAGGTCCCGCACGGGCTGATCAATCCCAAGCCCGGCTACCACGCCGTGCAGCAGAACCGCATGCTGCGCGACGGCAAGCTCAACGCCTACTGGGTGCAGGTCAACAACAACATGCAGGCGGCGGCCAACCTCTACGAGGAGACCTGGCCGGGCTACCGCAACCCGGACAACTTCATCGTGGTGTCCGACGCCTACCCGACCGTCACCTGCCAGGCCGCCGACCTGATCCTGCCCGCGGCGATGTGGGTGGAGAAGGAAGGCGCCTACGGGAATGCGGAACGCCGCACCCAGTTCTGGCACCAGCTGGTCAACGCGCCCGGCGAGGCCAAGTCCGACCTGTGGCAGCTGATGGAGTTCTCCAAGCGCTTCACCACCGACGAGTGCTGGCCGGCCGAACTGCTGGCGGCCAACCCGGCGTTCAAGGGCAAGACCCTGTTCGACGTGCTGTTCCGCAACGGCAACGTCGACCGCTACCCGGTGTCCGACATCGCCGAGGGCTACGCCAACCAGGAATCGGAGGCGTTCGGCTTCTACGTGCAGAAGGGCCTGTTCGAGGAGTACGCCGCGTTCGGGCGCGGCCATGGCCACGACCTCGCGCCGTTCGACATGTACCACGAGGCCCACGGCCTGCGCTGGCCGGTGGTGGACGGCAAGGAGACCCGCCGCCGCTACATCGAGGGCGCCGATCCGTACGTGAAGGCGGGCGAGGGGCACAAGTTCTACGGCTTCCCCGACAACCGCGCGGTGGTCTGGGCCCTGCCATACGAGCCGCCGGCCGAATCGCCGGACGCCGAGTACGACATGTGGCTGGTCACCGGGCGGGTGCTCGAGCACTGGCACTCCGGTTCGATGACCATGCGCATCCCCGAGCTGTACCGCTCGTTCCCGGCCGCGGTGGTGTTCATGAATCCCGATGACGCGCGCGCGCGCGGGCTCAAGCGCGGCGACGAGGTCCGGGTGGTGTCGCGCCGGGGCGAGATGCGTTCCCGGGTGGAGACGCGCGGGCGCAACCGCATGCCGGTCGGCATGGTGTTCGTGCCCTGGTTCGATGCCGGCCAGCTGATCAACAAGGTCACGCTGGACGCGACCGATCCCATTTCCAAGCAGACCGACTACAAGAAGTGCGCGGTCAAGGTCGTGGTCGCCTAGGAGCGTTCCCATGCGCAACAAGCCCCTGCTCGTCGCCGTCGCCCTGACCGTGCTGCTGTCGGTGCTGGTGTTCGCCGCCGGCTGGATGTTCGGCAGCCACAAGCGGCCGCCGCCTGCACAGGCCTCGGCGCCTGCCTCCCAGCCGGTGGGCGCGCGCGCGATCTTCGTGCCCGGCGACGGCCAGATCGATGCGATCCGCCGCGGCGTGCCGGTCGACAAGGAAGGCCACCCCCCGCCGATGGCGCGGGTGGAGAACACCGACATCCGCCGCGTCCGCAACTACCCGATGCAGCCGCCGACGATCCCGCACACCATCGACGGCTACCAGGTCGACAAGAACAGCAACCGCTGCATGCTCTGCCACGCGCGCGCCAACGCCGCCACCTTCCAGGCGCCGCCGGTCAGCGTCACCCACTACATGGACCGCGACGACCAGTTCCTGGCCACGATCTCGCCGCGCCGCTACTTCTGCAACCAGTGCCACGTGGTCCAGACCGACGCGCCGACGCTGGTCGCCAACGGCTTCAAGGACATCGACAGCCTGCTGGCCGCCCCGCCGCCGGGAGGACATTGAGCATGTGGAGGCGGATCAAGCCGCACGCGCTCGGCTTCTGGCGCACCCTGCGCTCGCCCAGCCGGTACTACAGCCTGGGGTTCCTGACCGTGGCCGGGTTCATCGCCGGGGTGATGTTCTGGGGCGGGTTCAACACCGCGCTGGAGGCGACCAATACCGAGAAGTTCTGCACCAGCTGCCACGAGATGCGCGACAACGTGTTCCAGGAGCTCAAGGGCACGATCCACTACACCAACCGCTCCGGCGTGCGCGCGACCTGCCCGGACTGCCACGTCCCGCACAACTGGACCGACAAGATCGCGCGCAAGATGCAGGCCTCCAAGGAGGTCTGGGGCAAGATCTTCGGCACCATCAATACCCGCGAGAAGTTCCTCGACGAACGCCTGGTGCTGGCCAACCACGAGTGGGAGCGGCTGAAGGCCAACGACTCGCTGGAGTGCCGCAACTGCCATGACTTCGATTCGATGGACCTGACCCGGCAGAGCCCGCGTGCCGCGCAGATCCACCGCTTGTGGCTGGGTACGGGCGAACGCACGTGCATCGACTGCCACAAGGGCATCGCCCACCAGCTGCCGAACATGGCGGGCGTGCCGCAGGGCTGATCGCGGCGAGGCACCGCCGCCGGCAGTCCAGGCGCGTGCGGGGCGGGCCAGGCCCGGGTTGCGGGGATGCTTGCGCGGCTGGCGGTCGCAGGAGGTGGCTCATGCGATACATGGTCCCGGCGATGTGCGTGATCGCCGCCCTGGCGGCGTCGCCCGCCGGCGCGCAGGTGACCGACGACGAGCGCGATGCGGAAATCGCCCGCCTGCGCGAGACTGTGGACCTGCTCGTCAGGCGGATCGAAGTCCTGGAAGCGGAGCGGGCCGCCCCGGGCGCGCCGCCGGTCGCGGCTTCCCCGCCCGCGCCCGTCGTGTCGCCCGGAACGCCTCCGTCCACCGCCCCACCCGTGGCCGCGACGGCGGCCGTGGCGATGCCGGTGCCGGAGGAATCGCCGTTGCCCGCGCATCCCTCGTTCAGCGAGGACGAGCAGGGTGGTGCGCGCGCCGACAGCGAGCTGGACCCGGGCGACGATGGCCAGGAGGGCTTCTTCCCGGTGCGCGGCACGTCGACCTGGCTGCGCCTGGGCGGCTACGCCAAGCTGGACGCGATGTACGACAGCGATGACGCCGGCGACCGCGACCAGTTCATCACCTCCACCCTTCCCGCCGGCGAACAGTCAGGCGACGGCAGCTTCAACATGCACGCGCGGCAGACCCGGTTCACGATCGAGGCCCGCCGGCAGACCGACTACGGCGGGCTGCGCTTCGTCCTGCAGAACGACTTCTACGGGCCGGGTGGTTCCTACGGATACAACCTCCGCCACGCCTGGGGCCAGCTGGGCAACACCTACGTCGGCTACGGATTCTCCGCATTCCTCGACCTGGATTCGGGGCCCGACACGCTCGACTTCGCCGGCCCGGGCGCCATGCCGTTCGCGCGGCTGGCCAGCATCCGCCAGTACGTGCCGCTGGCGGGCGGCAACCAGCTGGTGGTCGCCGCCGAACACGCCCCGCCGGAGATCACCGCGGGCGACGGCGCGGCCCGGACCACCGCGCCGAACCTGGTGCTCGCGGCCCGGCATGAGGGCGGCAGCGGGCACGTGCAGGCGGGCGCATTGTTGCGCCAGCTGGCCTACCGCGGCGATTCGGGCAGCGACGAGGCCATGGCCGGCGGGCTCGCAATAAGCGGCGCATGGACGGCCGACGCGGGCAGTTACGTGACCTGGGGCCTCGTGGGTGGGCGCGGCATCGCCGCCTACGTCGGCGACCTGGGCGGCATCGGGCTGGACGCGGTGGTCGACGACGACGGTTCGCTGGAGGTGCTGGACGAGTGGGGCGTCTGGATCGGATACGGCCATCCGTGGAGCGCACACTGGCGATCGACCGTGACCTGGGGTCGCCTGGGCCTGGAGCACAACGAGGGCCTGGCTGCGGACGCGTTCCGGCGCAGCGACTATGCCGCCGCCAACCTGGTCTACTCCCCCCTGCCGAGCTGGAGCTGGGGACTGGAGCTGCTTTACGGGAAACTTGAGCGGCAGGATGGTGGGGACGGCGACGCGTTCCGCCTGCAGACCTCGCTCAAGTACGACTTCATCAAGTAGCGTCGCACGCGCCCGGCGGCGCTGTGACATGATCGATGCATCCATCGAGGCCGTGGAGGGAACATGGGATCCGGTTCGCGTCTGCTGTTCGTTGCGGTGGCTGTCCTCGCTTCCACGGTGTGCGCCGGCCATGCCGGGGCCCATGACCACTCGCTCGCCGCGGCGGCCGCGCAGGCAGGGTCCACCGCGACCCCGGCGGCGCAGGCGCCCGGGTCGGTCCTGTTCCGCAACGTGCGGATCTTCGATGGCGTCTCCGGCCGGGTGTCAGGCCCGAGCGACGTGCTGGTCCGCGGCAACCGGATCGAACGGATCGGTGCCGGGGCGGTACCCGAACCGGCAACGCGCGTGATCGAGGGCGGCGGCCGCGTGCTCATGCCCGGCCTGATCGACGCGCACTGGCACAGCATGATGGCCGCCCCGTCGCTGGGCGCGATCCTCAACGGCGACCATCGCTACCTCACGGCGATCGCCGCCGCCGAATCCACGCGCACGCTGATGCGCGGCTTCACCACCGTGCGTGACGTGGGCGGCAATTCCTTCGGGCTGAAGCAGGCGGTGGACGAGGGCATCCTCCCCGGCCCGCGCATCTACCCGTCCGGGGCGATGATCAGCGTGACCAGTGGGCACGGGGACTTCCGCCACGCGGGAGACCTGCCCCGGACGATGGGCGCGCCGGGCCCGACCGACCTGGAGGGTGACACCGCCATCGCCGACAGTCCCGACGAGGTCCGCATGCGCGTGCGCGAGCAGCTGATGCGCGGTGCCTCGCAGATCAAGCTGACCGCGGGCGGCGGCGTGTCCTCGCCGCACAGTCCGCTCGATGCGATCACCTTCACCCCGGCGGAACTGCGCGCCGCGACGGAAGCCGCCGGCAACTGGGGCACGTATGTCACCGTGCATGCCTATACGCCCGAAGCGATCCGCGAGGCGATCGAGGCCGGGGTCAAGGTCATCGAGCATGGCAGCCTGATGGACGACGCGACCGCGCGGCTGATCGCCCAGAAGGGCGTCTGGCTGAGCATCCAGCCGTTTCCGGATGCCTTGGCCGACGCATTCCCGCCGGGTTCTTTCGAGCGGAAGAAGGCCGACGAGGTGTTCGCCGGCAACAACCACGCCTACGACCTGGCGAAGAAGTACCGGCTCAAGACCGCCTGGGGCACCGACGTGCTGTTCTCCGCCGCGCTGGCCACCCAGCAGGGCGCGATCCTGGCCAGCCTCACCCGCTGGTACAGCCCGGGCGAGGCGCTGGTGATGGCCACCGGCACCAACGGCGAACTGCTGCAGCTGACCGGCAAGCGCAATCCCTATCCGGGCACGATCGGGGTGGTGCGTGAGGGCGCGCTGGCCGACCTGCTGCTGGTGGATGGCGATCCGGTCGCCGACATCTCGCTGATCACCCGGCCCGAGCAGAGCTTCAAGGTGATCATGAAGGACGGCGTGATCTACAAGGACACGCTCTAGCCCGCCTGGGGCGCCGCGCAGCGAGGGCCGCGCGTGCCACGCGGCGTCCGCACGGCCCGGACCGCGCATGCGGCGGCGGGCGTGACCCGGGCCGCTCCGGCCCGGACCAGGGTGCGGATCTTCAGTCCCCGCGCTGCGCGGCCGCCAGCGCGAGGAACATGAAGTTCTCCGCGCCGCCCCCGATCACGTACTCGCGTTGCTGCCAGAAATAGGGCCAGACCTTCAGCTCAGGCAGGTCCGGGCGGATCAGCGCGGTGCCGGAAATGACGCCACCCGGAATGTAGCTCCAGTCGGCCCGGTTGGTGCCGTAGGCGACGGTGGCCGAGTGGGCGCCCACGCCCGAGGCGAACGACTCGGTGCGATTGCCCGGATGCACTCCCAGGACGAAGTTCAGCGCGTCCTGCTGCAAGGTGACCGGGGTGTGCTGCGGCCAGGCCTTGCGGAAGAAGTACTGGTCCACGCCGAACTTCTGGATGTCCCAGCCCGCGCCCCAGATGTGCGGTACGTAGGGCACGCGATACGGCGTCTGGGTCGCCTGCTCGGCGAGCTTGGCCTGGTGCGCCCGCACCGCTGCATCGACCTCGCGCAGGAAACCCGGGTCTTCGATCAGCGACAGGGCCTCGGCCAGGGGTGGGCCCGCCTGGTCGATATGCGCCAGGATGTCGGCCTTCATCGCCAGCAGCCGGTCCAGATACGCCTGCTCGCCCGTGCTTCGGGCCAGTTCCGCGGTGGCGAAGACGCGCGGCCGCACCCGGGTGGCGCGGTCGATCGCGCGCGCATGCAGGTCGCGGGCGGCCGCCAGCGCCTCGGCGGCCATGCGCGGATGGGTCTGCCGCAGCACGCGCGCCGCCGTGGCCAGGCCGGCCGCGGTGTCCAGTTCGCGGTCCGGGTTGTCCTCGGTGAATACCCAGCGGTCATCGGCGATGGAGGAGGTCGTGGCCGTGCGGGCGCCGGGCGCGAGCGACGGGTCGTACCGCAGCCCGTCGGTCTGCGTGGCCACGTCGCCGAGCAGGACGTACTGATCGAGTGTCGGCTCGATGATGCCGCGATACGTGCGGCCCAGCGCCCGATAACCCCCGAGCACGCTGAGCAGGCCGTGTTCGATCTGCTGCAGGGCGTCGTTGACGCCGTCGGGCCTGAGCAGTCGGACTTCCTTCTTCGCCTGGTCGATCCCGGTGGCGTCGTAGTCCAGCCCGAACTCCTCGACCATCTTCGCCAGCAGCCACACCGTGCCCATCTGGCTTTCCACGCGCAGGTCGTAATCGCCGGCGTCGTGCCATCCACCCGCGGTCAGGCCGGGTACGCGATCGCCGGGACGATAGCGCGTGAGCGTGTCCGGACCCTGGTCGTAGCCGTCGAAATGGACGCCGGGCATGGCCATGCGCGCGTCATCCTGGTGGTCGAGTCCATGCCAGGTGCGGTAGTTCTCCGTGACCCGCATGTGGCACATCTGCGCGGGCAGGAAGTACTCGAGCGTGGGTTGCCAGACGCCGCGGTCGTACACATCCTCGGCGATGCGGAAAGCGTGCGTGCGCTTGCCTCGGTACTCGAGCACGTACATGCCGGGTTCTGCCACCGCGTCCAGGTCGGCGGTGAGGTACTGGTAGCGGAGGAACCTGCCCCACGTTTCGGGCATGAGCCGGGCCACTTCGCTGGGACCGGCGGCGGTCATGCGGTACACGAGGAGAGGATCGATGCCCTGGTCGCGGCTGTCCTGTTCGATCACGACGGTTTTCGCCTGCCCCGGCCGGTAACCGACCTGGGAGACCTGCACCACCGGGGCGTAGCGCCAGTCCGGATCCACGTGTGGCGTGATGGTCCAGGACACGGCGTTGCGGGTCGCGCCGCGCCGGGTCGGTTCGCGCACGATGAACCATCCGTTGTTCATGTTGCCGCGGCCGTCCAGCAGCTGCAGCCGGCCGCTCGTGCTTTCGATCGTCAGGCGCTGCAGTTCGCTTTCGGGCGCGACCACCAGCGTCCTGCCCGAGGCCAGTGGTGCGGTGACGAACTGCCCCGGGTGGTGATGCACCGGCCCGTTGGCCTGGCGCGGGAATATTCCCGAGGCGCCGTCCATGAGCCAGGACTTGCCGAACAGGTCGGTGGGAAACAGCTCGAAGTTGAAGCCGACCTTGCCCTCCCATTCGGCCGGCAACGGCTTGTCGAGGTCGACCGCCACCTGGAACGCATGGCCTTCCAGCGGCGTGACCCGCACGTGGTAGGTGAAGTGCAGGTCGGGATACTCGATGGGGTTGAAGCCTTTGCGGTCCTTGCTTTCGTCGGGATAGCGCAGGGTCTGGCTCACGGTACCGCCCGCCGCATCCACGACCGGCTTGCCGACCGCGGCCGGCATCGGCGACCACTGCCCCGGCGACGGTTCAAGTCGCAGGTCGCCATTCGCCGCGACGCGCTCCCCATGCTGGATGATGGTGACGCCGGTCTGGTGGCCGTCAGGGTAGATGTCGGCGAAGACGGTGACATTCAGGCCCGGCGCTTCGAAGTAGCCCTGCGCGTTGAGCTCGAGGGCGGGAGCCGCATGGGCTGGACTGCAGGCGAGCATGCAGAGGGCGGCGGCCCAGCGCGCGGTCGACGTCATCGGATCTCCCGGAATCGGCCGTCCCCCGGCCCCGGCCGATGATAGGACGGGGAAGTCCACTGCGCAGGCGCACGGTGAGATGCCATCGGCGCCCGCAGGCGCTCGGGGTGCGGCCGGCGGCCGCGTCCGGGCGGGTGTGCGATCGCTCGTCCTGCATTGTCGCGGGCGCTCGGGGCGCGCGCGCCCGGATCAACAGGACGGTCCAGGGGGACAGCGTCGCGTCGCGAGACTGTTCGGCGGCCCGAAAAACAAAACCCCATGGAATCATGGGGTTGGTAGCGATCAAGGCGTGGTGGCTATGGGTGGACTCGAACCACCGACCCCAGCATTATGAGTGCTGTGCTCTAACCGGCTGAGCTACATAGCCTCGCGGAGAACCGCGAATTCTTCATGGTCGCGGCCGCGCTGTCAAATGCGCGGCTTGTCGCCCCGGCGGGCCCGTGGCAGAGTCGGGCCAGTTGAAAACATTCTGGAGTCCGCATCGTGATCGATCCGGACGGATACAGGCCCAACGTCGGGATCGTGCTGATGCGCCCGGATGGCCAGGTGTTCTGGGCGCGCCGCGTGCGCCGGGACGGCTGGCAGTTTCCGCAGGGCGGCATGCGCAGCGACGAGACCCCGGCCGAAGCCATGTTCCGCGAGCTGCATGAGGAAACCGGGCTGCTGCCCGAGCACGTGGAAGTGCTCGGCGCCACCCCCGGCTGGCTGCGCTATCGCCTGCCTGGCCGCGCCGTGAGGCGCGGCGGCGATGGGCCGGTATGCATCGGCCAGAAGCAGGTGTGGTTCCTGCTGCGCCTGCTCGGGGACGAGTCGCTGGTGCGCTTCGACGCCACCGAAACCCCCGAGTTCGACCATTGGCGCTGGGTCGACTTCTGGTATCCGGTCGAGCACGTGGTGAGCTTCAAGCGCGGCGTCTACGCGCGCGCGCTGCGCCATCTCGCGCCCGTGGCCGAAGGCCACGGGGCGTCGGTGAGGCAGATGCCCTCGGCCGCCCAGGAGGCGTGGCTTCCCGGGAACACCGCGGGCCACGAACGGCCGCGAAAGCGTCCGCGCGGGAGCCGGGGGCGCCGTTCATCCGCCTGAACGAGCGGGTGGGTCGCCTGACGCTGCGATCCCGTCGCAATTGACAACGATTCTCATCCCTGCTGGAATGGGCTCGTCGCTCTCCAGGTCCTCCGCCCGTGTACGTCTGCCTCTGCAACGGTGTCACCGATCGCCAGATCCGCGAGGCCGTGGACAACGGATGCGGCAGCGTCGGCGAGCTCACCATGCGCACCGGCTGCGGTGCCAACTGCGGGTCCTGCCTGGACATGGCCGCCTCGATGATCGCCGAGATGCAGGCAACGTTGCCGTTGCCCGTGCTGGCCTGCGCGGCCTGACCGCATCTGCCGGCGTGCGCCGGTAATGAACACGATTCGCGTTACTTCGCCGCCACGTGCGGCGCGATAGAGTGCGCCCGTTTCCCGCATCAAGGAGCGCGGCCATGAAAGGCGACGCCAAGGTCATCGAGTACCTCAACAGGGCGCTGTACAACGAGCTTACGGCGATCAACCAGTACTTCCTGCACGCCAAGATGCTGAAGAACTGGGGGCTGAAGGAACTCGCCGAGCACGAGTACAAGGAATCGATCGACGAGATGCGGCATGCCGACTGGCTGTCCGAACGCATCCTGTTCCTCGAAGGCCTGCCGAACTTCCAGGCCCTCGGCAAGCTGCGCATCGGCGAGACCCCGCGCGAACTGCTCGAGTGCGACCTCGCGCTGGAAATGGAAGCGCTACCGGTGCTGCGCGAAGCCATCGCCTACGCCGATTCGATCGGCGACTACGTCAGCCGGCAGCTGTTCGTGAAGATCCTCGACTCCGAAGAGGAGCACGTGGACTGGCTGGAAACCCAGCTGGACCTGATCGGCCGGATCGGCGAACCGAACTACCTGCTCAGCAAGCTCGAGGACTGAGCGGCGGCGGCGGTCGAAAGCCATCCCTGCAACGCCACGCGCGCGCGCGCGAACTCCGCGATCAGCAACGCCACGGCCACGGCAGGCCGCTCGAGCGCATGCGCGCGCGCGCCGAGTTCGATCCGCTTGGCGGCCGCCGACAGCGCCAGCGCACCGACGTTGGCGCTGGATGACTTGAGCGCGTGCGCCGCCTCGCGCATGACCTCCATGTCCGGGATCGCCGAGGCCTGTTCCATCAGCCGGACCAGGCGCGGCGCATCCTCGAGGAACAGGTTGACGATGGTCAGCGCCTCGTCGCCGGCGATATCACGCAGTTCGTCGAGCATTTCCGGCTCCAGCACCGGGGGCGGTGGCGGCTGGGCGGTCGGCGTTTCGAGCGCGGGCGCTTCGGCCGCGGCGGGAGAGGCGGCGCCGGGGGCGGGAACGAAGATCGGCATTTCCGGTTCGATCGACACCTGGGCCGTCGTCACCGGCGCCGGATACGCGGCCCGGGTCTCCGCCGCCAAGACCGGTGCGACAGCGGGCGAAGCGGCGGCCCCCGCGGCCGATACGACCGGCGCCGGAGCCGGAGCCGGAGCGGGGGCGGGGACCGCGGCGGGAGGGGCGGCCCCGGGGGCGGGCCCCGCGGCCGGGGTCTCCGCGGCCATGACCGGTGCGACCGCGGGCGAAGCGGCGGCCGCCGCGGCCGATACGACCGGAGCCGGAGCCGGAGCCGGGGCGGGGACCGCGGCGGGAGCGGGTGCGTTCACCAGCGGCGCGGGCGCCGGGCCGGCCGGTTCGGGTGCTGGCGCCTGGACTGGGGCGACGGCCTCGGCGAGCCGTGCTGCCGCCCGTGCCGGGGCCGCACGGAGCCAGCGTCGCAGGCACGCATCCAGCTGTTCGCGGGCGACCGGCTTGGACAGGTAGTCGTCCATCCCGGCGTCCAGGCAGCGCTGCCGGTCGCCCGCCATGGCATTGGCGGTCATCGCGACGATCGGAAGGCGCCGCCCCGGTGCCTGTCCGGCCTCGTGCTCGCGCCAACGGCGCGTGGCCGAATAGCCGTCGAGCACCGGCATCTGGCAGTCCATCAGCACCAGGTCGTAGCCGCCGCTGGCCATGTGCGACAACGCCACCTCGCCGTTGGGCGCGGTATCGCATTCGTACCCCAGGACCGATAGCAGCTTCTGCGCCACCAGCAGGTTGACCGGATTGTCCTCCACCAGCAGCAGGCGCGCCGGCGGGGCCGGCTGCGCCGGTTCGGGCGCCGGTGCCGGCGTGGGGGCGACGGAGGCGAGGTCCGGCACCGGGTCCCTGGGTGCTTCGGCGGGGACAGGCTCGAGCAGGGCGCTGCGCAGGTCCGCGTCCGGAGCCAGCCTCGGAAGCAGGTCCGTGCCCTCGCGCAGTTCCGCCGGAATGTCCTCTTCGCCGTACAGCCACAGCAGGCGCACGTTCGCGTAGGCCGGCGTGCGGGTGAGCGCACGGTGCAGCGCGCGCGCGCTGTGGCGCAGCCCGTCGTAGTCGGCGACCACGGCCACGAAGTTGGCGGCCTGCCCGGGCGCGGTCTGCTGGCGCAGCCGGTCCAGTGCTTCCTGGGTGGTCTCGACGATGCTGACCGTCATGCCCCAGTTCGGCAGCAGCAGCGCCATGCGCTGGCGCAACCGCAGGTTGGGCGTCACCGCCAGCACGCGGCGTGCGTCGTGGGCGGTCTGCCGGATCTGCACGTCGCCGATCACCTTGAGCAACGGCACCTCGAACCAGAACGTCGACCCCTGCCCGGGTTCGGACTGCACGCCGATCCGCCCGCCCATGAGGTCCACGATGCGCTTGCAGATGGCCAGGCCCAGGCCGGTGCCGCCGTACAGGCGGGTGGTCGAGGCGTCCGCCTGGGTGAAGGCCCGGAACAGCCGCTGCTGCTGCGCATGGCCGATGCCGATGCCGGTGTCGCGCACCTCGAAGCGGAGCATGTGCTGGGCGGCGGTTTCGCCGAGCCGGCGCACGCCGAGCTGGATGCTGCCACGCTCGGTGAACTTGACCGCGTTGCCGATCAGGTTGGTGAGCACCTGGCGCAGGCGGACCGGGTCGCCGCGCACGGGCAGCCGCACGTTCGGGTCGATGTTCAGTTCCAGCCGCAGGCCCTTGCCTTCGGCGGGCCGCTGCATCAGCTGCAGCACCGCGTCGAGCAGTTCGCGCAGGTTGAAGCTGGTGATTTCCAGCTCCAGGCGATTGGCCTCGAGCTTGGAGTAGTCGAGGATGTCGTCGACGATGCGCAGCAGCTGCAGGGAAGACTCGTGCGCGGTGCGCAGCATTTCGCGCTGGTCCGGCGCCAGGCTGCCACGCGCGACCAGGTCCAGCATCGGGATGATGCCGTTGAGCGGGGTGCGGATCTCGTGGCTCATCGTCGCCAGGAACTCGCCCTTGGCCAGCGCCGCGGATTCGGCGGCGCGCTTGGCCTGCAGGAGCTGCTGCTCGAGCTGGTCGTGGCGGTTGACGTCACGCTGCAGGAGCGTGCACTCGTCCTCGGCCGCCGCCGCCCGTGCATTGGCCTCGTTGAGGTCGCGGGCCTGCGCACCGCTGGACACCACGGCGCCGAAGGCGAATACCAGCGTGGCCAGGGCCAGCCCGGCGGCGACTGTCCACCAGGAGGCGGTCGCATTGCCGCTCAGCCCGAGGCCGATGGACAGCAGGGTGCACGCGCCGGCCATCGCCGCGAGCACCGGCCAGACGCGTCGCTGCGCCGGCGCGGCCATCACAGCACCGCGTTCTGGAAGTCGAAGTCGAGCTCCGTGCCGACCGAATGCACCAGGTTGCCCTGGATGTAGTCGATGCCGCCCATCCACATCGCGGCGGCCGCCTGCGGATCCTCGATCTGCTGTCCGATCACCTGCAGGCCGAGCCGGTGGGCCAGGTCGATGGTGCCGCGGAGCTGGTCGCGCAGCTGCGCATCCGCATGCGCGCCGGCGAAACGCGCGGCCATGCGCACGTAGCCCAGCGGCAGCTGGTTGAGCAGCGCGTCGGCCTCGGGCCCGGGTTCGAACTGGCTCAGGCAGAACTGGACGCCCGCGGCCATCAGCCGCCTGCAGAACTCGCCCAGGGTCACGCTGTGGATGAGGGCATCGCCCAGGCGCAGGTCGATGACCACCGAGGTCCCGTCGATGCTGCGCGCCGCGATGGTCTGCAACAGCCATTCGGCGAACGCCTCGCGCGCCAGCGTGCGCGGGGACTGCGACACGAACAGGCGCAGCGGGCTGCCGGCGGCGGCGCGCGCGGCGATCATGTCCAGCGCGTGCTCCATCACCTGCTGGTCGAGGTCGGCGATGCGGCCACTGGCCTCGGCCGCGGGCACCACCTGCCCGGCGGACAGCAGGGTGCCGTCGGGCTGGCGCAGGCGCAGCAGGACCTGGTACTGGGCCTGCTCGTTGCCGGCCACCGCCACGATCGGCTGGTACGCCAGTTCGAGCTGGCCCTCGAGCAGGGCCATGCGTTCCTGTGCTTCGGTATCACTCGGCGGCACGTACGCGGCGACGCCGTCGTTGTGGAGCCGCGCCTGCAACGCGCTGCGCTCGGTCGCTTCCAGCGCCGGGCCCGCGCCCTCGAAGCCGATCGACAGCGCGGTGTAGCCCACCGCGCTGCGCAGCTGCACCTGTTCCTCGTCGCGGATCGGGAAGCCCTGTTCGGCCAGGCCGCTGCGCAGCCGCTGTGCGTGCTCCTCGAGCGCGGCTTCGTCCAGGTCGCGGACCAGGGCGAGGAAGCTGTTGTCGTTCAGCCGCGCCACCGGGGCCGGTGCGCTGATCCGCGCCAGGCATACGCCCGCCTGGGCCATCAGCCGTTCGAAGGCCGCATAGCCGTAACGCTCGCGCAGGCCGAGCGCACTGGCGATCTCGATGAAGAACAGGCCGCCCGGCGCGCCGTCCGCCAGGGCCTGGTCGATCTGCTGGAGCAGCCAGCCGCGGGTGGCCAGGCCGGTTTCCGGGTGGCTGCGCAGCATCGTGCTGTCCGCCGCCGCCGGTTGGCGCAGCTGGGCGCGCGTGCGCTGGATCCGGTTGGAGACCGCGGCGATCAGGTGTCGCGGGCGGATCGGTTTGGTGAGGAAATCGTCGGCGCCGCTCTCGAGCACCTCGAACTGGCGCTCCGGATCGGGATCGCCGGTCAGGAACACGATCGGCAGCAGCTGGAAGCCCGGCTGCTGGCGGATCAGGGTGGTCAGGCGCATGCCGTCCAGGCCGGGCATGTGCAGGTCCATCAGGATCAGGTCCGGATCGAAACGGCCGATGGCGTCGATGACGCCCTCGGGCTGCATCTGGACGTCGGCCTTCATGCCAGCGCCATGCAGCACGCTCTGCGCGAACAGGGCCTGGGTGCGGTCGTCCTCGACGATCAGGATCCGGTAGGGGGATTCGGCCGTGGCGTCCCGGGCCGCGGTCGTCGCCGGCGCCGCCTGCGTTGCCGGCGAGGCGGGACGCGGTTCGCCACCCGGGGCCGCTTCCGGTTCGCTGGCCTGGGCCTGCGCGTCCTGGGCCCAGCGGCGCCAGTACCGGGACGGCGGAGTTTCGGCGCGCAGCCGCTGGCGCGCAGCCGAATCCTCCGGCAGTGAAGCGGGTTCTCTTGCGGCCATCAGTCTTCCCCCTGCTGGGACCGCATTATGTGACCAACTGCGCTCACGAGGACAAGTACGCCGGGCATGGACCGGTCACGTGGCCGGGGGCGCGAACAGGCGCCGCACGCCCCGCGTGATCACGCGCCAGATCCACCACACCAGCAGCGCGCCGGCCAGGCTGGCGCCGACCACCAGCACCAGGGCGATCCACGGGTGTGCCATCGCCAGGGCCAGTCCGCCGACGACGACCGTGTCTTCGGCCGCCGAGGCGATCCAGTTGCTGGCCGGCTCGGGCGAGGTGTTGAGCAGCGCGCGCGAGCCGGCCTTCAGCCCATGGCTGGCCAGGGCCACCCCGGCCCCCGCGGCCAGGGCACCCGCGCCGAGCTGGCCGTCCGGCGAGAGCGTGGCGGCGGCGAGGAACGCGCCGGCCGGAACGCGGGCCAGGGTCTGGACCAGGTCCCAGGCCGAATCCACGCCCGGGATCTTGTCGGCGAAGAACTCGGCCAGCGCGAGCGCGCCCGAGGTGCCGAGCACCCACCAGGACTGCGTCGCTTCCAGCGCGGGCGGCAGGTCGACCCACCCCAGCAGGCCGGCCAGGCCGACGCCGAACACGGTCAGGTAGGCCCGGATCCCGGCCATCCAGGCCAGCAGGATCCCGATCACATAGAGGTGGGCGTCGGTCATGGTGCACTCCTGCCGTGGTCGCCACCGCGGCGGACGAAGTCCCGGAAGGGGCGGGCGCTGGGCTAGACTGGTCCGTCTCCTCCGCAGTATAGGCGGATCGGCACGGTCCCGGCCGTGTACGCGCCCGCCCTTCCGAGATGACAGAACCCGTTCCCCGTTTCCGCGTCGTCCCCCGCCAGTCAGGCTTTCCCGCGAGGGGGGCCGTGATCGCCATCGTCGTCGGCTGGCTGCTCTCGCTGGTCGTGGTGTGGGCACTGGCGACCTGGTTCGCGGCGCCCGGCCTGGGCGATGCGCGCGGGCAGCTGCGTGCGGCCGAACGCAGTGCCGCCCAGCGCCAGCGCGAGCTGGACGAGCTCAACCAGCGCATGGTGACCCTCTCGCGCTCCGACCAGATCAGCCGGGCCGCCAACAGCGAACTGCAGTCCTCGCTGGCGGAGCGCGACGAGGAGATCGCGGCGCTCCGGGCCGACGTGGCCTTCTACGAACGCCTGGTCGGCGCCACGGCCCAGCGCAAGGGGCTGAACGTCCATTCCATCGAATTCGCACCGACCGAGGCGGGCACCTGGAACTACCGCGCGGTGCTGACCCAGAACCTGAACCGCGGCGCGATCAGCCAGGGACAGCTGCGTTTCTCGGTGGAGGGCGTGCGTGCCGGCAAGCTGGCGACCGTGAGCTGGGACGACCTGCACCAGAAGCCGGGCAGCCCGGGGCAGGACTATTCGTTCCGCTATTTCCAGGAGCTGACCGGCAACGTGATGCTGCCCAAGGATTTCACCCCGCAGCGTGTGCGAGTCTCCCTGCGCGGCGGCGCGGGGGGCGCGGACCAGAATTTCGAATGGAAACTCGCGGGTAGCGGGGGAGCTAAATGAACGTGTTCAAGAACAAGTCCACCCAGCGCGACGGGTTCGCCATCGACACCCTGATCGGTGCCGACGTGGTGATCCGCGGGGACCTGGAATTCAGCGGCGGGCTGTATGTCGAAGGCCGGATCGTCGGCAAGGTCACCGCTGCCGAGGGCAAGCCGGCCAGCCTGCTGCTGGCCGAACAGGGCGTGATCGAGGGCGAGGTCCACGCACCGGTGGTCATCATCAACGGCACCCTGAGCGGCGACGTGCATGCCGGCGAACGCGTGGAACTGGCGCAGAAGGCGCGGGTGGAAGGCAACGTCCATTACACCGTCGTGGAGATGAGCGCGGGCGCCCAGCTCACCGGCCGGCTGGTCCATGCGCAGGCGCAGGCCCGCGCGCTGCCCGCCCCGGAAGCCGCGCCCCCGGTCACGCTGACCGTGGTCGCCGCCGAGGCTTGATCGGCGGGCGCATCGCCCCCATCTTGGCGCCATGGACATCCTGCCCAGCTACCAGCAACTCGAGCAGCCCCTGCGCTTCAGCCCCTCCGCCGCATCCAAGGTCCGCGAACTGATCGCCGAGGAAGGCAACGCGGAGCTGAAGCTGCGCGTGTACATCCAGGGGGGCGGGTGCTCCGGGTTCCAGTACGGGTTCGAGTTCGACGAGAACCAGGCCGACGACGACATGGCCGTCAGCACCGACGGGGTGACCCTGCTGGTCGACCCGCTGAGCCTGCAATACCTGATGGGCGCCGAGGTCGACTACAGCGAAGGCCTGAGCGGCGCCCAGTTCGTGATCCGCAATCCGAACGCCAAGACCACCTGCGGCTGCGGCAGCAGTTTCACGGTCTGACCCGGCCGGGCCGGCGCCATGCCCTCCCCGGCCATCCTCGACGGTTTCGCCTTCGTGGCCGCCACGCTCGACCGCGCGGACGCCCTGCGCGGCGACGCGGAAGCGCTGCGCGGGCTGTGGCCCGGTGCGCGGCTGCTGGTGCTCGATCCTGACGGCCGGGCTGCCGCCGATGCGGAAGGCATGCTCCTGCCGTTGCGCGGCGGCGAGCTTGGGGACGATCCGGGCCCGGCGATCTTCCTGGGCCAGGCCGGCACGCAGGCCTGGTTCGCGTGCGAGGCCTCCCGCGCGCCAACGGTGCAGGCCGCGCAATGGATCGACCTGCGCCGCGCGGCGGCGGACTGGCCGGCCGGGATCGCCAGCGCCATGGCCTACGCACGCGGCATGCTGCACTGGCAGGGGCGCAACCGCCATTGCGGCGTCTGTGGCGGCGCGATCGCCTTCGAGCGCGGCGGCTTCGTCGGGCGCTGCGGGCAGTGCGGGACCGACCATTACCCGCGGGTCGATCCGGCCGTGATCGTGGCGGTGAGCGATGGCGAGCGACTGCTGCTGGGACGCCAGCCGGGCTGGCCGCCGCGGCGCTGGTCGGTGGTGGCGGGGTTCGTCGAGCCGGGCGAGGCTCCGGAGCAGACGGTGGTCCGCGAGGTGCACGAGGAGACCCGCGTGCGCGTGCGCGCCTGCCGCTACCTCGGCGCCCAGCCGTGGCCGTTTCCCGGTGCACTGATGCTGGGGTTCGAAGCGCTCGCCGATGCCGACGAGCCGTGCGTGGACGGCGAACTGGAAGCGGCGCGCTGGTTCACCCGCGAGGAAGTCGGGCAGGCACTGCTGCGCGACGGGACCGGGAGCGAAGGCATCCTGCTGGCCCCGCCGATATCGATCGCACGCTCCCTGATCGCCCACTGGCACCGCCGCGGGACCACGCTCACGCCCGCTTAGCGTCCCCCGCGCCGGGCTGCGGCTAGAATCGCCGCAGGGAGGTCCCTCAATGTTCACAACGCTGGTCGCCGTCATCGCTGCGCTGGTGCTGGGCCACGTCGCGCCCGCGCTGGGTGCATCGCTGCGCCAGTTCCACTGGTTCGGCCAGTGGCTGGAATGGCTCGGCTCGCACGTGGACGAGGGCGGATTCTGGCGCGGACGCCATGGCATCTGGCTGGCGCTGCTGCCACCGGTCCTGCTGGTGCTGCTGGTGCAGGTGGCGCTGTCCGGCCGGCTGCTCGGCCTGGCCAGCCTGCTGTTCGGCGTGATCGTGCTGGTCTGCACGTGGGGTCCGCGCGACCTCGACATCGACGTCGAGTCGGCGCTCGATGCCACCGAGCCGGAAACCCGCCGGGCGCGACTGGACCAGCTGGCGCCGGAGCCGGGCGTGGGGGTGGCCGAGGGTCCCGCACTGCCGGGCCTGCTGATGCGCAGCGCGCTGCGCCGCTGGTTCGCGCCGCTGCTGTGGTTCCTGCTGCTGGGCCCGGTCGGCGCGGTGCTGTACCGGCTGGTGGAGCGGGCCGCGCTGGCCCATGCCGTCGCCTTGCCGGCGGAGAACGTTCTTGGCGCACGCGACGCCCTGCGCGTGCTGGAGTGGCCGGTCGCCCAGCTGATGGTGCTGGCGCTCGCCCTGGCCGGCAATTTCGACCTGGTGTTCCGTGCATGGCGTGCCGCCGGAGGCGACCGCTGGCAAGCCGGCAGCGGCTTCCTCGAATCCGCCGGCCGGGCCGCCGTGCGGGGCGAACTGGCCGAGGAAGCCGCCGACTACCTCGAGGCGGGCCGGCTGCCGCCCGCGGCCGGGGAACTGGTCGAACTGCGCGACGCGATGAGCCTGGTCTGGCGCATGCTGCTGCTCTGGCTGGCGTTGCTGGCGTTGCTCGTGATCGCCGGCTGGGTGAACTGAGCGGCCTTCGCGGTGAAGCAATAGGCGCCACGCCGCGCCGGCTCGCAGTTTTCGGGGCGTGCGCGCAACACACGAAGGCCACCGCGGCTGGCGGGTGATCCGCGCCGCATGGCAGGCCACGGCGGGCCTTGGCGCGCCGCGCCGGGCCGCTCGCTCAGCCCGGCGCGAGCAGGGTGAAGGGATACCAGGGCAGGTTGCGGGCGATCCAGTATCCGGGCAGCACCCACAGCCACAGCTTCGGTTCCATCGCCACGGCCATCACCGGCCGCAACGCGCGCGGCTGCAACCCCTGCGACCAGGCGACCATCAAGGCCATCAGCGGCAGCATCAGCATGCCGAGCGGATTCATCGCGAACGCGCCGGCCAGGTCGCCGTGGACCAGTGCGTGCAGGCCGCGGGTCAGTCCGCAGCCCACGCAGTACAACCCGGTGAACGCGTGGAACATGCAGGGCGGGAACGGGCTTCCCGCCAGGTTGGGGTCGAACGTGCGCAGCAGCCACACGCCGGCGCCGGCCGCGACCGCGGCCGACGCCACCGCAACGACGCGGAGCGCGCGCGTGGCTGCCATCGGGCCTTACTGCGCGGCCTGGATCTGCTCCAGCATCTGCTGGTACTCGGCCATGCCACCGGTCGAGAACATGTAGATGTTCAGCAGCACGCCGATGATCGCCAGCGCGGTGGCGACCCAGCACCAGGTCTTGGCGTTGGCCGACGCGCGGCGGGCGCCCTCGAGGTCGCCCTGGCGAAGCAGGCCGTTGACCTTCGCGGAAAAGACGATGGCCACGATGCCGATCAGGCCGAGCGGGCAGCACAGGCAGGTGGCGAGCACGGTCGAGATGATCGCCCAGGCCAGGTGGTTCGGGATCGGCTCGTGCGCCGGCGGCGCGGTCGGGGTGGGGGGCGGGACGTAACTCATGGCACTGCCTCCTGGCGGTATCGGTTGGGAATCATGCGTTACAGCGTGGCGCCAGCGCCCCGTCACGGGCCTGGGGCGGAACACACGGCGGGTGGTGCGGCCTGCGCTCCCCGCGGGCGGTCGGAGGAAAGACTAACCGACAGGCGGTGACGGGCATAGCGCTGGCGTGGCGTCAGGCCGCGTCTCCGCGCAACGCACGCACCTGCGCCTCCAGTTCCTCGGCCTGCACGGGACCGGCGACCGGCGCGGCCGCCACGACCTCGATGCGCGCGCGGAACCGGCGCGGCACCCGCATCCGGCCCAGACGCGAGTCGCGCCGGCTCCACATGCTGGCCCACATCCCGCGCAGCGCCATCGGCACCACCGGCACCGGGCGCCCGGCGGCCGCGGCCCGCTCGAGGATCTTCTCCACGCCGGACTTGAAAGGTGCGATCGCGCCGTCCCTGGTCAGCGCCCCTTCCGGGAAGATGCAGACCATCTCGCCCTCCGCCAGGGTGGCGTCGATCTCGTCGAATGCGCGCCGCATCAGCTCCGGGTCCTCGCGCGCGCCGGCGATCGGGATCGCCCTGGCGGTGCGGAAGATCCAGCGCATCAGCGGGATGTTGAAGATCCGGTAGTACATGACGAAGCGCACCGGGCGCGGGATGCACGCGGCCAGGATCAGCGCGTCCATGTAGCTGACGTGGTTGCACACGATCAGCGCGGCGCCCTCGTCGGGGACGTGCTTCTCGATCCCGTGCAGGCGCAGCCGGTACAGCGTGCGCACCAGCAGCCAGCTGAGGAAGCGCATCAGGAATTCGGGCACGATCGTGAAGATCCACACCGCCACCAGCGCGTTGGCGATCGCCAGGGCGAGGAACACCTGCGGGATCGTCCAGCCGAGCAGGCGCTGCACGGCGATGCCGGCCAGCGCCGCGGCGACGATGAACATCGCGTTCTGGATGTTCATGCCGGCGATGACCCGGGCGATCTCCGCCTTCGGCGTGCGGCTCTGGATCAGCGCGAACAGCGGGACCACGAAGAAGCCGGTGAACAGGCCGATGCCGGTGAGGTCGAGCATGATCCGCACGCTGCCTTCGCTGCCCACGAACCCGGCCACGTCCAGCCCGGCGGCGAGCGCCTGGCCCGGCCGGGCGAAATAGAGGTCGAACAGGAACGCACTGACGCCGAACGCGCCCAGCGGCACCAGGCCGATCTCCACCGTGCGCCCGGACAGCCGCTCGCACAGCAGCGAACCGACGCCGACGCCGACCGAGAACAGCGCCAGGGCCATGATGTACAGTGCCTGGGTGCCACCCAGGTTCGCCTTGGCATACATCGGCAGCTGCGCGGTGAGCACCGTGCCGATGAACCAGAACCACGACACGCCCAGCACCGCGTTGCGCACCGCCGGCTGGCGCCGGGTCAGCTTCCAGATCCGCCAGGACTCGCGGGCGATGTTCCAGTCGATCGGCAGGTCCGGCGCGCCCGCGTCGACCCGCGGGATGCGGCGCGCGACCATGTTGCCGGCCAGCGCGAGCAGCACGATCGATACCGCCGCCACCACGGGGCCGCTCTCGCCGGCGAGGACGAAGATCAGGCCGCCGAAGATCATGCCGGCCAGGATCGAGATCGACGTCCCCATTTCGACCAGGCCGTTGCCGCCGGTCAGTTCCTCCGGCTTGAGCACCGCGGGCAGGATCGAGTACTTCACCGGCCCGAACAGGGTCGACTGCAGCCCCGTGCAGAACAGCGCGACCAGCAGCACGGGCATGCTGTGCAGCAGGAAGCCGACGGCCGCCAGCGACATGATCGCGATCTCCATCGCGGTGGTGGCCACGATCAGCTTCTGCTTCTCCAGCCGCTCGGCGACCTGCCCGGCGGTGGCCGAGAACAGGAAGTAAGGCAGGATGAAGATCGCCGGCGCCAGCTGGGTGTAGAGCGCCTGCGCGTCCTCGCTCAGCGCGCCCGACAGGACCATGGCGCCGAGCAGGCCGATGATCGCCTGGCGGTAGACGTTGTCGTTGAACGCGCCGAGCGCCTGGACGATGAAGTAGGGCAGGAAGCGGCGCTGGGTCAGCAGCGAGAACTGGCTGTGGCCGGACATGCGGGTCTCCGCGGAACTGCGCGGAGCCTAGCAGAGCGCGATGGCCGCCGGTTGTCCGGCGGCAGGCACGGTCGCGCACGGCGACGGTCCGTTGCACCGGTGGCGGCGCCCGCGCCGGCGGGCATTGCTAGAGTGCCCGGGTCGCCATTGCAGGAGTTCTCCATGGCCAGCACGCCGATGCCCGCCGCGTTCCTCGGCCACGGCAGCCCGATGAACGCGCTCGAGCGCAACCGCTTCACCGACGCCTGGCGGGCCTTCGGCGAGGCGGTGCCGCGGCCGCGCGCGATCCTGGCCGTGTCCGCGCACTGGTACGTCAACGCGACCGCGGTGACGGCGATGGAGCGGCCCCGCACCATCCACGATTTCTACGGATTCCCGCAGGCCCTGTT
Organism: Pseudoxanthomonas fibrivorans; assembly: GCF_041464125.1. Lineage (NCBI taxonomy): Bacteria > Pseudomonadati > Pseudomonadota > Gammaproteobacteria > Lysobacterales > Lysobacteraceae > Pseudoxanthomonas > Pseudoxanthomonas fibrivorans. Next base: position 271,028 of record NZ_JBGNUG010000002.1, read on the forward strand.
CGACGTGCAGTACCCGGCGCCGGGCCTGCCGCGGCTGGTCGAGGAGGTCGCCGACCTGGTCAGGCCCGACCACGTGGGCGCGGATGTCGACGGCTGGGGCATCGACCATGGCACCTGGTCGGTGCTGGTGCATGCCTTCCCGGACGCCGACATCCCGGTGGTGCAGCTGTCGATCGACGCGCGCAAGCCGCCGGAGTGGCACCTGGCGCTGGGCGCGAAGCTGGCCGCGCTGCGCGAACACGGCGTGCTGGTGGTCGGCAGCGGCAATGTCGTCCACAACCTGCGCGCGATCGACTGGCAGCAACCCGATGGCGCGTTCGACTGGGCGCGCCGCTTCGACGACCGCGCCCGCGAACTTATGCTCGAGCGGCCGCATGACATTTCCGCGCTCGCGTCGCATCCGGATTTCCGCATGGCGGTGCCGACCCCGGACCACTTCCTGCCGCTGCTGTACATCGCGGGCCTGGCCAGCGCCGGCGGCCGCAAGGCCGAGGTGCTGGTCGACGGCTACGCCTACGGATCGCTGTCGATGACCGCGTATGCGCTGGATGTGCACTGCCCGGACACGGGCGCGCAGCCGGGCGCGGCGGCGCTGGCGACGGTGCTGCCACCGGACGAGGCCAACGTCTGAGCCTCGCCCGTACTACCATGCCGGCCCACGTCGACTCGGACCTTCCATGAGCCGGATGCATGCGTTGCTGTGTTCCTGCCTGCTGCTGGGCGCTATACCCGGGGCGACCGCCGCGCCATCGCCCGCGGAGGCGGCGCGGGCGCAGCAGGCGGCCATGGTGGAATGGCGCCGCGATCTCCATCGCCATCCGGAACTGGGCGGGCACGAGGTCCGCACCGCCGGGGTGGTGGCCGACGAGCTGCGCGCACTGGGCCTGGAACCGCGCACGGGCATCGCCCGCACCGGGGTGACCGCCGTGCTCAGGGGCGCGTTGCCCGGGCCGCGCATCGCGCTGCGCGCGGACATGGATGCGCTGCCGGTCAAGGAGGACACCGGCCTGCCGTTCGCGTCGGTGGCGACCTCCACCTACCGTGGCCAGCCGGTAGGCGTGATGCACGCCTGCGGCCATGACATGCACGTGGCGATCCTGCTCGGCGTGGCCCGCGCCCTGGCCGCGCGCCGCGACACGCTGCGTGGCGAGGTGATGTTCGTGTTCCAGCCGTCGGAGGAGGGCCCGGACGAACCGGGCGCCCCGTTCGGCGCCCGGCTGATGCTGGACCAGGGCGTGTTCGACGGCTTCAGGCCGGACGCGGTGTTCGGCCTGCATGTCTGGGCCGGCCTGCCGGTCGGGCAGGTCGGCTTCCGCAGCGGTCCGCTGCTGGCCAGCGCGGACGAGTGGAGCCTGACGGTCAGGGGCCGCCAGACCCACGGCTCGCGGCCATGGGACGGCGTGGATCCGATCACGATCGGCGCGCAGATCCTGCTGGGCACGCAGAGCCTGGTGGCCCGCCAGGTCAACATCGCCAGCACGCCGGTGGTGCTGACCGCGGGCCAGTTCAATGCGGGCGTGCGCTTCAACATCATTCCCGACCAGGCCCAGCTGGTCGGCACGCTGCGGACGTTCGATCCGGCCGTGCGCGAGGACGTGATCGCGCGCTTTGACCGCATCGCGCAGGATTATGCGCATGCCGCCGGGGGCAGCGCCGAGCTCAAGGTGGTCAACAACGCACCGGCCACGATCAATGACCCGACCCTGGCGCGGCGTGTGCTGCCGTCGCTGCAGGCGGCGGTCGGCGCCGAACGTGTCGTGGAGATGCCGCTGCAGACCATCGCCGAGGACTTCTCGCAGTTCGCCAACGAGGTGCCCGGCGCCTACTTCATGGTCGGCACGACGCCGGCCGGGCAGGATCCGGCCTCGATGCCGATCAACCACTCCCCGCGTTACGCGCCGGACGAAGCAGCGCTGGAAGTCGGTGCGCGGGCGATGCTGCAGGTGGCGCTGGATTACCTCGGCAGCGGCGGTCCAGGCGTGCGCTGAGCGCGGTCGACCCGCTTCAGGCGTCCGCGAACCGGGCGCGACGCCCGGTCGCAGGCTCAGCCGCGTTCGCGTTCGATCGCGCGCCAGCCGATGTCGCTGCGGTGGAATTCGTTGGCCCAGCGGATGGCGTCGACGCCGGCATAGGCGCGGCGCTGCGCATCGGACACCGAGTCTCCCAGCGCGGCCACGCACAGCACGCGTCCGCCGGCGCTGACCACGTTGCCGGCCGCATCCAGGGCCGTGCCGGCGTGGAACACCTTGGCGCCGGCCGGCACCGCGTTCAGGCCGCTGATCACGTCGCCGGTCACCGGACTTTCCGGATAGGGACGCGCGGCAAGCACCACGCCCAGCGATGGCCGCGGATCCCACTGCGCGTCCACCTCATGCAGGCGCCCGTCGATCGCCGCCTCGACCAGGTCGACCAGGTCCGACTGCAGGCGCAGCATCACCGGCTGGGTTTCCGGGTCGCCGAAGCGCACGTTGAATTCGATCACCTTCGGCGCGCCGGACGCGTCGATCATCAGGCCCGCATACAGGAAGCCGGTGAACGGGACCCCGTCCGCGATCATGCCCTGCACGGTCGGGTTCACCACTTCGCGCATCACGCGGGCATGCACGTCCGGGGTGACCACCGGCGCGGGCGAGTAGGCGCCCATGCCGCCGGTGTTCGGCCCGGTGTCGCCGTCGCCCACGCGCTTGTGGTCCTGGCTGGTGGCCATCGGCAGCGCGGTGCGGCCGTCCACCATGGAAATGAAGCTGGCTTCCTCGCCCTCGAGGAATTCCTCGATGACCACGCGGGCGCCGGCATCGCCGAACGCGTTGCCCGACAGCATGTCGCGCACCGCCGCTTCGGCTTCGTCCAGGGTCATGGCCACGATCACGCCCTTGCCCGCGGCCAGGCCGTCGGCCTTGACCACGATCGGCGCGCCCTTCTCCCGGAGGTAGGCCAGTGCCGCATCGACATCGGTGTGGACCGCGTAGTACGCGGTCGGGATGCCGTGGCGGGCCAGGAAGTCCTTGGCGAACGCCTTGCTGCCTTCCAGCTGCGCGGCCGCCGCGGTGGGACCGAAGATGCGCAGGCCCGCGGCGCGGAAACGGTCGACCACGCCGGCCACCAGCGGGACCTCGGGACCGACCACGGTGAGCGCCACGCCTTCGGCCTGCGCCAGCTGCAGCAACCCGTCGATGTCGGTGACCTTGACCGCCGCGTTGCGGCAGCGCGCTTCGCTGGCCGTGCCGGCGTTGCCCGGAGCGACGACCACTTCCGAAACGCGCGGCGACTGGGCCAGCTTCCATGCCAGGGCGTGCTCGCGGCCACCGGAACCGATCACGAGGACTTTGGACATGCGGGCGGCTCGATCGCGAAGGGGAGCGCGATTCTAGCGTGCCGGGCACGCCCTCCGGCCTCCCGGGCCTGGCCGCGCGACGGTTTCAGTCGTATTCGTGGTGGCCGAAGGCCGGATGCAGCACGACTTCGCCGGCGGATGCGGCGTCGGTGAACCGCAACGCCTGGAACGCGCCTTCCGGGGTGGCCGGCAGCGTCAGCAGCGGGTCTGGCCGGAAACCGAAGCGACGGTAGTACGCCGGGTCGCCGAGCACCACGCAACCATTGGCCTCGCGCTCCTCGAGCATGCGCAGGCCGGCACGGATCAGCGCGCCGCCGACGCCATGGCCCTGGTCGGCCGGATCCACGGCCACCGGCCCCAGCACGTACCAGCGGTCGCCGTCGCGCGACGGCCGGGCGGGCGAGAACGCCACGTGCCCGGCGACGCGACCGTCGATGTCGGCCACCAGCGAGACCGCCAGCGCATGATCGGCGCGCAGGGTGTCGACGGTGCGGCTTTCCAGGCGGCCCTCGCCGGGCGCGCCGGCGAAGGCGCGGCGCACCAGGTCGTGGATCGCGTCGATGTCGTCGGGGCCTTCCTCGCGGATCCACATGGCGGCCGTCTCGCTGCATGGACTGGGGTGTCCAGCCTAGCGGCTCGGGCGTCAAGGCGCGTTATGCGCGCGATCCGTCGCCAGCCGGGCAGGGCGGTCACCGGCGTGCCGGCGACCCTGCCGTGGCGGCCGTGTTCAGTGCCGGAAGTGGCGCACGCCGGTGAACACCATGGCGATGCCGTGCTCGTCGGCCGCGGCGATGACCTCGGCGTCGCGCATCGAGCCACCCGGCTGGATCACCGCCTTGATCCCCGCCGCCGCCGCGGCGTCGATGCCGTCGCGGAACGGGAAGAACGCGTCGGAGGCCATCACCGACCCTTCCACCACCAGGTCGGCGTCGGCGGCCTTGATCCCGGCGATGCGGGCCGAATAGACCCGGCTCATCTGCCCGGCGCCCACGCCGACGGTCTGCAGGCCCTTCGCATAGACGATGGCGTTGGACTTGACGAACTTGGCCACCCGCCAGGCGAACAGCAGGTCGCCGAGCTGCGCCTGGTCCGGGGCGATCTTCGTGACCACCTTCAGCTCGCCCGCGCTCATGCCGCGGTTGTCCGAGGACTGCAGCAGCAGGCCCGAACCCACCCGCTTGGAGTCGTAGTTGTTCAGGCCGGCGCCGTGCGGGATGCGCAGCACGCGCACGTTGGCCTTCTTCTTCGCGTAGTCCAGCGCGCCATCCTCGTAGTCCGGGGCGATCAGTACTTCGACGAACTGGCGGTCGAGGATGGTCTTCGCGGTGGCCGCGTCGAGCGTGCGGTTGAAGGCGATGATGCCGCCGAACGCGGAGGTCGGGTCGGTGGCGTAAGCGCGCTCGTAGGCCTGGCCCACGTCGCCGGCGACGGACACGCCGCAGGGGTTGGCGTGCTTGACGATCACGCAGGCCGGCACGTCGAACTGGCGTACGCATTCCCAGGCCGCGTCGCTGTCGGCCAGGTTGTTGTAGCTCAGTTCCTTGCCCTGCAGCTGGGTGAAGGTCGCCAGCGTGCCCGGCACCGGGTACAGGTCGCGGTAGAACGCGCCGGACTGGTGCGGGTTCTCGCCGTAGCGCAGGTCCATCACCTTGACGAAGGTCGAGTTCATCTGCGCCGGATACTCGGTGCGCGCCGGCACCCCGGCGGTCGCCTCGGCCACCGCGGACAGGTAGTTGCTGATCGCCGCGTCGTACTGGGCGACGCGGTTGAACGCCGCCACCGACAGGGCGAAGCGCTGCGCGGCCGACAGGCGGCCGTCGTTGGCTTCCAGCCCGGCCAGCAGGCCGGCGTACTGCGACGGATCGGTCGCCACCGCGACGCGGGCGAAGTTCTTGGCCGCCGAGCGCAGCATCGCCGGGCCGCCGATGTCGATGTTCTCCACCGCTTCGTCGAGCGTGCAGCCGGCCTTGGCCGTCACCGACTCGAACGGATACAGGTTCAGCACCAGCAGGTCGATCGCGCCGATGCCGTGCTCGGCCATCACCGCATCATCGACGCCGGCGCGGCCGAGCAGGCCGCCGTGGACCAGCGGGTGCAGGGTCTTGACCCGCCCGTCCATCATTTCCGGGAAGCCGGTGACCTCGGACACGTCCCTGACCGGGAGCCCCGCGTCGCGGATCGCCCTGGCGGTGCCGCCCGTGGAGAGCAGTTCGACGCCACGCGCGGCCAGCGCACGGGCGAGTTCGAGCAGGTTCGTCTTGTCGGAAACGGACAGCAGTGCCCGGCGGACGGGCAGGAGGTCGGCGGTCATCGGGAGGGGCGATGCGGAGGAGGAGCGGAATTATAGCCGCCCGTCCGGATCCGGCCCGGCGCGACCTCAGGTGAGGCCGTAGTCCTTCAGCTTCTTGCGCAGGGTCGCGCGGTGGATGCCCAGCAGCGCCGCGGCGCGGCTCTGGTTGCCTTCGCAGTGGTTGAGCACTTCCACGAACAGCGGGATTTCCATCTCGCGCAGCACGATCTCGTAGACGTCGTTGGCATCGACGCCGTCAAGGTCGCGCAGGTAGCGCCGGACCGACTGGGCCACGTGCTCGCGCAACGGCGGACGGGAAGCGGTGCGGCCGGCGTCGGCGCGGGAAGTGGCGGTCTGCTGCACGGGAGTTCCAGTGGGAAGCGGCGCGCGAACGCGGCCGCGTCGAAGCGGGCAGGGGAGTCTAGCGCGGGAGCCGGGCCGCTGCCATTGGCCGGCGGCACCGATGCGTGTTCAGCGGAACTCGAACGAGAACGCGGCCGTCCCCGGGGCGGGTTCCTGCACGAGGAAGCTCACCTGTGCGCTCTGGCCCGGGGCCAGCGGCGCGGCCGGCGTCCGCCCCAGATACTGGGCGGGCGCGAACACGTGGCTGCCGAGGACGCGTCCGTCCGCGTCGGACAGGGCCAGCTGCAGGGCCGGCCAGGACTGCGCCCAGCGGGCGTCGTTGCGGAAGGTGGCGTCCACGCGCAACGCGCCGGGCTGGCGTGGCTCCGGACGCACCTTGCGGTCGAGCATGGTGAACGCCGAAGGCTCGGTCCATGGCGGCAGCGTGCAGCCGAGCGCGCCGCAGAGGACCTCCACCAGCGGCCGGAAGCGTGCATCGGCTGCCAGCCGCGCGCGGTCGGCGAGCGCGATCTGCAGGGCGAGCAGCAGGCCCAGCAGCGCGATCAGCGCCCAGCGCCAGCGCATCCAGCGGGACGGCCGCGCGGCGAACGCCGCCGGTGCCGTCGCCGACGCAGCGGCTGCGTCGGGGGAGGCGGTCCGGGCCGGGTCGACCTCGTCCACCTGGGCCGGCGCGGTCGCGCCTTCCTCCGGGTCGGCCACCGGTACCGCCGCATGTCCGGTGCTGTCCTGCGCGAGTCCGGTGCCGGACTCTTCGACGGACGCCGCGGCGGCGTCCTGTCCGTCATCCAGCGGTTTGCCGCAACGGGGACAGGCCGCCGGCAACGGCCGCAGCTGCGGAGGGTGCGCGACCAGGAACTGGCAGTGCGGGCAGGGAACGAACATGGCCTATTCAAGCATGCCGCCCATGCCGCGCGCGACGGATCAGCGGCGCACGCCGTCGATCCGCACCCAGTCCTCGTCGGTGGCCACCTGCAGCTCGTCGAACCAGGCGGCGTAGCGCTGCAGCAATTCCGCTTCCTGGCCGCGGAGGATGCCGGACAGGGCGATGCGGCCGCCGGGGGCGACCCGCGCGGCCAGCACCTCGGCCAGCGCGTCCAGCGCGGTGGCGAGGATGTTGGCGACGACCACCGGGTAGGTCGCGGCCGGTTCGTCCTGTGGCAGGTACACCGCCATGCGCGCATCGACGGCATTGCGTTGCGCGTTGTCCAGGGTCGCCTGGATCGCCTGCGGGTCGTTGTCCACGCCGACCGCCTGCGCGGCGCCGAGCTTGAGCGCGGCCAGGGCGAGGATGCCCGAGCCGCAACCGAAATCCAGCACGTGCGCGCCGCGCAGGCGGCCGTCGGCGGCCAGCGCGTCCAGCCAGCGCAGGCACAGCGCGGTGGTCGGGTGGGTGCCCGAGCCGAAGGCCAGGCCCGGGTCCAGGCGCACGACCGCCGCGCCTGCCGTCGCGGCGTCTTCGGGCAGTTCGTGGTCCCAGGGCACGATCCAGGTGCTGGCGCCGAACCGCATCGGCTGGAACATGTCCAGCCAGGCACGTTCCCAGTCCTCGTCCTCGACCTTGCGGAAGGACGCACCGCTCCATTCCAGCCCCGGGTCGAACGCCTCGAGCGCGGCCAGCAGCGCCAGCGCGTCGGTGTCGGCGTCGAACAGCGCGGTCAGCACCAGCGACTTCCAGATCGGGGTTTCGCCCACGCCCGGTTCCAGGATCGCCCGCTCGTTGGGCGTGTCGGCATCGGCGTCGAGCAGGGTGACCGCGAGCGCGCCCACGTCTTCCAGCGCACGCTCGTAGCGCGGCTGGTCGGCCTCGGTGCTGCGCAGGCTCAGTTCCAGGTAGGGCATGTCGGCGGCGGTGCAGTGTGGCGGGCGCCGATTGTCTCACGTGGCCGCTCCCGCTCCGCGCACGGCGGCGGAGCGGGGGGGGGCGGCGCGTCAGCCCAGCGCGATGGACTTGTTCTTGCGCTCGGCCAGGCGCTTCTCCAGGTAGTGGATGTTCTGGCCGCCGGCCTGGAACCCCTGGTCGCGCATGATCCGCTGCTGCAGCGGGATGTTGGTCTTGATCCCGTCCACCACCATCTCGCTCAGCGCCACGCGCATGCGCGCGATCGCGGTGGCGCGGTCCGGCGCGTGCACGATCAGCTTGCCGACCATCGAGTCGTAGTTCGGCGGCACGCGATAGCCCTCGTAGATGTGGGTGTCCACGCGCACGCCCGGGCCGCCCGGGGCATGGAAGTGCTGGATCAGGCCGGGGCTGGGGATGAAGCTCTCCGGGTCCTCGGCGTTGATCCGGCACTCGATCGCGTGGCCTTCGAGGACCACGTCCTCCTGCCGGATCGACAGTTTCTGGCCGGAGGCGATCTTCAGCTGCTCGGCGACCAGGTCGATGCCGGTGACCATCTCGGTGACCGGGTGTTCGACCTGGATGCGGGTGTTCATCTCGATGAAGTAGAAGCGCCCGTCCTCGTACAGGAACTCGAACGTGCCGGCGCCGCGGTAGCCGATGCGGATGCAGGCCTCGACGCAGACCTTGCCGATCTGCGCGCGCTGCTCGGGCGTGATCCCCGGCGCCGGCGCCTCCTCGACCACCTTCTGGTGGCGGCGCTGCATCGAGCAATCGCGCTCGCCGAGGTGGATGGCGTTGCCCTGGCCGTCGGCCAGCACCTGGATCTCCACGTGGCGCGGGTTCTCCAGGAACTTCTCCATGTAGACCTCGCCATTGCCGAACGCGGCCTTGGCCTCGGTCTTGGTGGTCTCGATCGCCGCCTTCAGCGCGCCCTCGGCGTGGACCACGCGCATGCCGCGCCCGCCGCCGCCGCCGGCCGCCTTGATGATCACCGGGTAGCCGATCTCGCGGGCGATCTTGGTGTTGGCGACGATGTCCTCGCCGAGCGGGCCACCGGAGCCGGGCACGCAGGGCACGCCGGCCGACTTCATCGCGCGGATCGCCTCGACCTTGTCGCCCATCAGGCGGATCGTATCGGCCTTGGGCCCGATGAAGATGAAGCCGGACTGCTCCACGCGCTCGGCGAAATCGGCGTTTTCCGACAGGAAGCCGTAGCCGGGGTGGATGGCCTGCGCGTCGGTGACCTCGGCGGCCGCGATGATCGAGGCCATGTTGAGGTAGCTGTCGGCCGAGGCGGCCGGGCCGATGCAGACCGACTCGTCGGCCATGGCCACGTGCTTGAGGTTGCGGTCCACGGTCGAGTGCACGGCGACGGTGCGGATGCCCATCGCGTGGCAGGCGCGCAGGATCCGCAGCGCGATCTCGCCGCGGTTGGCGATGACGACTTTATCGAGCATGTTCGTTTCCCAGTTCGTTCTTCCGGCCCGCCGGGCTGCTCGCCGGCGGGCGTTCGCAGGCGCGCGGCTCGCGCCGCTGCTCAGCCGATGACGAACAGCGGCTGGTCGAACTCGATCGGCTGGCCGCTCTCGCACAGGATCGCGACCACCGTGCCGGCGACGTCGGCTTCGATCGGGTTGAACATCTTCATCGCCTCGATGATGCCCAGCGTCTCGCCGGCCTTGACCGCCTGGCCGACGCTGACGAACACCGGCTTGTCCGGACCCGGCGCGGCGTAATAGGTGCCGACCATCGGCGCGCGGACCACGTGGCCCGGGGGCAGGTCGGCGCCGGCCTTGTGCGCGCCGCCGGTGGCCGACTCGGTCGGCGAGCTCATCGGCATCGGTGCCGCGGCCGGGGCGGCGGCGACCGGGGAGCGCACTTCCAGCGCGGCGGCCGGGGCGGCCACGGCCACGCCGGTCGGGATGCGCGACAGGCGCACGCTCTCCTCGCCTTCCTTGATCTCGATTTCGGCGAGGTTGGATTCTTCCAGCAGGTCGATGAGCTTCTTGATCTTGCGCAGGTCCATGGTGGCCTCTGTGTTGGGAGCCCCGCGCCGGGGCGCGGTACAGGGGGAAGTCAGCCCGGCAGGCGCGCCAGCGCGGCGTCCAGGGCGTAGCGGTAGCTGTCGGCGCCGAAGCCGCAGACCACGCCGACCGCCTTGTCGCTGAAATAGCTGTGCTGGCGGAACGGTTCGCGGGCGTGCGGGTTGGACAGGTGGATCTCGATGAACGGGACGGACACCGCCGCCAGCGCGTCGCGCAGGGCGACCGAGGTGTGGGTGAAGGCGGCCGGATTGATCAGGATGAAGGCGGTGCCGTCGCCGCGGGCGGCCTGGACGCGGTCGACCAGGGCGTGCTCGGCGTTGGACTGGAATGACTCCAGCGCGTGCCCGGCCGCCGTGGCGCGGGCGGCCAGGTCCGCGTCGATGTCGGCCAGCGTGGTGCGCCCGTAGACCTCCGGCTCGCGTGTTCCGAGCAGGTTGAGGTTGGGGCCGTGCAGGACCAGCAGTTTGGACATCGGGGCTGCGGAACCGGAAAGGGCGGCAGTCTGCGCGAAGGCGTCATTACTGTCCAGTTCGGCGAAGATGCCAGCGTTTCAAGCGAACGATTGAATCCGCCCGGACCGTGGCGCGCGTCCCGCCTTCCGTGCCGGGGCGGTCTCAGTTCGCGACCCAGCGATCGACCTCGCCGCTGGCGAAAGGACCGAGCTTCTGCCGGATCACCCGCCCGTCCGCACCCACCAGCACCGTGTACGGCAACAGCCCACGGGTGTTGCCGAGCCAGACGCTGGCGTCGGCCGGCCCCGGCGTCTCCAGCAGGATCGGATACTGCACCGGTACCCGTTCGAGGAAGGCGCGCACGCCTTCCGGCGTGTCGAGCGCCAATCCGACCACCTGGATCCCGGTGTCGCCCTGTCCACGGGCGAATCGCTGCAACTCCGGCATCTCTTCGACGCACGGCCCGCACCAGCTGGCCCAGACATTGACCAGCAACGGCCGGCCGGGGGCGATCGCGGCGAGTTCGACGACGTTCCCGTCCAGCCCCGGCAGGCGGATGGCGGGCAGCGGATCGCCCGGGCGGGCCGGCGTCACCCCGGCAGGGGGCGTCGGCGCGGTCGCGTCGGCCATGGCCTGCAGTGCGCGCTGTCCAGCGTCGCTGTCCTGGAGCGGGCTGCGGCCGTGCCAGACCCCGGCGAGCAGGCCGGCCACGCCGGCGGCCGCGGCCACCAGCAGCAGGCGCGCTGCCGGCTTCATCGTGCCGCCGCGCGCAGCAGCGCGTCCTCGACGATGGCCTGGGTGAGCACCGGCGGCAGCACCGCCGGCGGCGCACCCGGGCCGTAGACGACGTAAAGCGGCACGCCGACGGCCTTGTGCTCCTCGAGGAAGGCGCTGATCGCCGGATCGGCATTGGTCCAGTCGCCGCGCATGTAGCGCGCGCCGGTGCGGTCGAGCAGCTGGTGGAAAGCCTCGCTGGACAGCACGTTGCGTTCGTTGGCCTTGCAGGTGACGCACCAGTCGGCGGTCATGTTGACGAATACGACCGCGTCGGCCGCGCGCAGCCGGTCGAGGGCATCGGGCGAATACGCGAGCGCATCGCCTTCCTGGGCGGCCGCGGCCGCCGGCGGGACGATCCGGGTCACGCCCCAGGCGGGCAACAGCGCGACCACCGCCAGCCCCAGCGCCAGGGCCGCCGCCACGCGGCGACCCTGCCAGCGGCTGCGCTCGAACCACCACAGCGCCAGCGCCAGCAGCGCCGCACCGGCGAGCACCAGCGCGATCGCATCCACGCCGCGCTGCCGTCCGAGCACCCACAGCAGCCAGATCGCGGTCAGGTACATGGGGAAGGCCAGCACTTGCTTGAGCGTCTCCATCCACGCGCCCGGCCGGGGCAGCCGCCGCGCCAGCGCCGGCACGAAGCCGATCAGCACGAACGGCAGGGCCAGGCCCAGGCCCAGGGCCAGGAACACCAGCATCCCGGCCAGGGCCGGGGCGGCGAACGCATAGGCCAGCGCCGGGCCCATGAAGGGCGCGATGCAGGGACTGGCGACCACGCAGGCCAGCACGCCGGTGAGGAAGTCGCCGGCAGGGCCGCTGCGCGGCGCGGCCAGGCCGCCGCCCAGCCCGGCACCGAGCGTGAACACCCCCGACAGGCTCAAACCGACCGCGAACATCAGGTAGACCAGTGCGGCGACGAACCAGGGCTGCTGCAGCTGGAACCCCCAGCCCGCCGCCTGTCCGGCGGCACGCAGCGCCACCACCAGCGCACCCACCGCGGCGAAGGCGACCAGCACCCCGGCGGTGTACCAGAGCGCATGGCTGCGGGCCCGCTCACGGCTCCCGCCGCTTTGCGCCAGGCCCAGCGCCTTCAGCGACAGGATCGGCAGGACGCAGGGCATCAGGTTCAGGAGCAGGCCGCCGAGCAGGGCCAGCAGGAGGATGCCGGCCAGTGCCGGGGTGTCCGCCGCCGGCGGCGCGCGCGTGCGCATGGCGTTGCCCGCCGACGCGTCCGGCACCGGGCCGTCGGCATCGGCGGCCGGCGGCGGAGTCGCGGCCGCTGGCGCCCCGCTACCGGCTACGGCCGCGGCGACCGGTGCCGCCGGCTGGGCGGGGGTCACGCTGTCGGTGTCGACCTGGCCGGCGGGCAGGTCGACCGGGAGGCGGCGGGTCATCGGCGGGTAGCAGATGCCGTCGGTCTGGCAACCCTGGAAGGTCGCCACCACGGTTACCCGGGTCGGGCGCGGGTGGGCGCGGCGCACCGGCAGGTCGACCTCGGCCGGCTCGAAGAACACGACCACGTCGCCGAAGTGTTCGTCGTGGTGGCGGCTGCCCTGCGGCCAGCGAGGCGCGCGGGCGTGCACGCCCGCGTCGCCCTCCAGTTCGAAGTGGCTGCGGTCGCGGTAGATGTAATAGCCGGGCGCGGGCTGCAGCCGGACCAGGATGCGGTTGCCGCCGTCGGCGATCGCGTCCAGCGCGAAGGCCTGGGTGTCGGGCAGCGCCTGCTGCCCGGGCAGTCGCAGGCCGCGCGCGCCGCTGCTGCCGCCCAGTCCGGGCAAGGTCGCGGCGGTGGGCGCGGGCAGCCCGGCGGTCGCGGCCGGCGGTAGCGTGACCTGCAGGCGCCGCGTCTGCGGTGGATAGCAGATCCCGAGGTCGGCGCAGCCCTGGTACCTGACCTCGAGCTGCACCGGCCCGGTCCCGGCCTGGCGGCCGGGCAGGGTGGCGACGAGTTCGCCGCGATAGGTCTCCACCGGTCCGAAGAACTCGTCGGTATGGCGCGCCCCGTCCGGCAGCTGCAGCTCGCCGCCGCTGAAACCGGCGCTGGCCTTCACCGAGGTGCGGTGCCGGTAGAGGTAATAGCCGTCGGCGATCTTCCACCGCAGTTCGATGCGGTCGGCGGCCGGGGCCCCGGCGCTGAGCACGAAGGCCTGGTCGACCGGCAGCAGGTCGCTTTCGTCCACCGCCCACGCCGGCAGCGCCGTCGCCAGGACGAGCAGGGACAGCGGCAGGCGGAGCAGGGAGGCGGCGATCCGCCGGCGAAGCTTGGAATACATGGGGGACAGGTTCACTCGCGGGTGGCGTCGGCCACCCAGTCCAGGTAGGCGGGCAGGCCGGCGGCGGCTTCGACCGCCACGATCTCGGGGAGTTCGTAGGGGTGCTGGCTGCGCAGCGCTTCGACCAGCGCCGGCAGCTGCGTGCCGGGCGTCTTGGCCAGCAGCAGGACCTCGTCGGCCTGCTCCACCGCGCCCTGCCAGCGGTACACCGAGCGCATCGCCGGCAGCACGCTCACGCACGCCGCCAGGCGCGCGTCCACCAGGGCGGTCGCCAGGCGCTGGGCGGTCTCGGGGTCGGGGCAGCTGCAGAACACGAGGTGGACCGGCATCGCGCCAGTGTAACGGCCGCGGCCCGGGGTGCCGGTCCGCCGGGTGGCCCTTGAAAGCCGCGGCGGCCTCCCCCATCTGCCCTGACATCCCGGCCCAAGACCGGGTTTTGTCCGCCCGTGGCGCTGGCAGTCGTCATCCGCGAGTGCTAGTCTAGCCGCCCTTTTTCCAACCCAGTCAATCACTTGAGAGGGATTGAAATGAGCAATATCAAGCCGCTGTACGACCGCGTCGTCATCAAGCGCACCGAGGAAGAGAAGGTCTCCGCCGGTGGCATCGTGATTCCGGATTCGGCCACCGAGAAGCCGATCAAGGGCCAGGTCGTCGCCGTCGGCGAGGGCAAGGTGTTCGACAACGGCAACGTGCGCGCGCCGAAGGTCAAGGTTGGCGACCAGGTGCTCTTCGGCAAGTACGCCGGCACCGAGGTCAAGCTGGACGGCACCGAGTACCTGGTGGTGAAGGAAGACGACATCTTCGCCGTGCTGGGCTGAGCCCGCCGCTTCGCCGCACTTCCCCATTCGCATCAATTGAACTGAGGTAATTCCGCAATGGCTGCCAAGGATATCCGTTTCGGTGAAGACGCCCGCGCCCGCATGGTCCGCGGTGTGAACGTGCTCGCCAACGCCGTCAAGGCGACCCTGGGCCCGAAGGGCCGCAACGTCGTGCTCGAGAAGAGCTTCGGCGCCCCGACGATCACCAAGGACGGCGTGTCCGTCGCCAAGGAGATCGAGCTGGCCGACAAGTTCGAGAACATGGGCGCGCAGATGGTCAAGGAAGTCGCTTCCAAGACCTCCGACAACGCCGGCGACGGCACCACCACCGCCACCGTGCTGGCCCAGGCGTTCATCCGCGAGGGCATGAAGGCCGTGGCCGCCGGCATGAACCCGATGGACCTCAAGCGCGGCATCGACAAGGCGGTCGTGGCCGCCGTGGCCGAGCTCAAGAACCTGTCCAAGCCGACCGCCGACGACAACGCGATCGCGCAGGTCGGCACGATCTCGGCCAACTCGGACGAGTCGATCGGCAACATCATCGCCGAGGCGATGAAGAAGGTCGGCAAGGAAGGCGTGATCACCGTCGAGGAAGGCTCGGGCCTGGAGAACGAGCTGGACGTGGTCGAGGGCATGCAGTTCGACCGCGGCTACCTGTCGCCGTACTTCATCAACAACCAGCAGTCGCAGAGCGCCGACCTGGATGATCCGTTCATCCTGCTGCACGACAAGAAGATCTCCAACGTGCGCGACCTGCTGCCCGTCCTCGAGGGCGTGGCCAAGGCCGGCAAGCCGCTGCTGATCGTCGCCGAGGAAGTCGAGGGCGAGGCCCTGGCGACCCTGGTGGTCAACACCATCCGCGGCATCGTCAAGGTCGTGGCCGTGAAGGCCCCGGGCTTCGGCGACCGTCGCAAGGCGATGCTGGAAGACATGGCCACCCTGACCGGCGGCACCGTGATCTCCGAGGAAGTGGGCCTGCAGCTGGAGAAGGCCACGATCAAGGACCTGGGCCGCGCCAAGAAGGTGCAGGTCTCCAAGGAGAACACCACCATCATCGACGGCGCCGGCGATACCGGTGCGATCGAGTCGCGCATCAAGCAGATCAAGGCGCAGATCGAGGAGACCTCCTCGGACTACGACCGCGAGAAGCTGCAGGAGCGCGTGGCCAAGCTGGCCGGCGGCGTCGCCGTCATCAAGGTCGGCGCGGCTACCGAAGTCGAGATGAAGGAAAAGAAGGCGCGCGTCGAGGACGCCCTGCACGCCACCCGTGCGGCGGTGGAGGAAGGCGTGGTCCCGGGCGGCGGCGTCGCCCTGATCCGTGCCAAGGCGGCCATCGAAGGCCTGAAGGGCATCAACGAAGACCAGAACCACGGCATCCAGATCGCCCTGCGCGCGATGGAAGCGCCGCTGCGCGAGATCGTCACCAACGCCGGCGAAGAGCCGTCGGTGATCGTGAACCAGGTCAAGGCCGGTTCGGGCAACTTCGGCTACAACGCCGCCAACGGCGAGTTCGGCGACATGGTGCAGTTCGGCATCCTGGACCCGACCAAGGTGACCCGCACCGCGCTGCAGAACGCCGCGTCGATCGCCGGCCTGATGATCACCACCGAAGCGATGGTGGCCGAGGCCCCGAAGAAGGACGAGCCGGCGATGCCGGGCGCCGGTGGCATGGGCGGCATGGGCGGCATGGATTTCTGATCCGGCCGGTCGTACCGAGCGATGCAGGAGACCCCGCCGCAAGGCGGGGTTTCTTTTTGCGGGTCCGGCGGGACCTGCCTGGCACGGCGGGGCCCCGCCACCCCGGGCGCCGGCGGTCGGTGGCGGTCGGTGGCGGTCAGGCGCGCCGGGGCGCCTTGAGTTGGTGCGCGCAGGGCGGTTAGCCTCCGGGACCATGCCGACCTCGCTGTTGATCGTTGACGACTTCCTCGGGCCACGGGACGCCCTGGCCCTGCGCGCGGCCGGCCTGCGGCTGACCTATCCGGACCTGCAGGGGGCCTTCCCCGGCCGCAACTCGGTCGAGCGGATCGAGATCGACGGCCTCGACGAGGCGATCTCGCGGCTGGTCGGCGAACGGCTGCGCCCGGCGCCCCCTCCCCAGTCCCACGCCAAGTTCCGGATCACCCTGGAAAAGGACGTGGGCCGGTCCAAGGTGCATATCGACAAGGCGCACTGGTCCGGGCTGCTGTACCTGAGCCTGCCGGAGGACTGCCGTGGCGGGACGGAGTTCTACCGGCACCTGCCGACCAACAGCGACCGGGCGCCGATGACCGACGCCGAACTGGCCGCCGCCGGCTTCGAGTCGCAGGAGCAGATGAACCGCGAGATCGTCGGCCGGGACACCTGCGACGACAGCAAGTGGGAAATGACCATGCGCGTGCCGATGCGCTTCAACCGCCTGGTCATGTTCCGGCCCTGGCTGTGGCATACCGCGGGTGAGTCCTTCGGCGATTCGCTGCAGAACGGGCGACTGGTGTACCTGCTGTTCTTCGAAGTCGTCTGACCGCTCCGGGACGCCGGGACTTCCGCCGTTGCCGCTGTAACGGTTGCGTGCCCCGGAAGCGGCTGTTATCAATGGCGCCGTGAACACGCCGCGCGCGCCCTTCTATTTTTGGTACTACTTTCCGAAGCCACAGGCGGAGGAAGGGGCACGCGCGTTCTGACGGTACCGAAGCAGAACACACCCCTGAAAGCCGCCAGCGAACCTGGCGGCTTTTTTGTCGCCGGTCGCAGGCGGGACGCATACCCGACCAGGAGCATTTCCCCCATGGCCCCCCACACCGACGACCTGCGCATCCGCCGCATCGACGCGCTGGTTCCCCCGGCGCAGCTGATCGCGCAGATCCCCTGCACCGACGAGGTGTCCGATACCGTCGCCGACGCGCGCCGTGCGCTGCACGGCATCCTGCACGGACACGACGACCGCCTGGCGGTGGTGATCGGCCCGTGCTCGATCCACGACCCGGTCGCGGCGATGGAGTACGCGCGCCGCCTGCGCCCGCTGCGCGACACGCTCGGTGACGCGCTGGAGCTCGTGATGCGGGTGTACTTCGAGAAGCCGCGCACCACGGTCGGCTGGAAGGGGCTGATCAACGATCCCGACCTGGACGGCAGCTTCAACATCAACAAGGGCCTGCAGGTCGGGCGCACGCTGCTGCGCGACATCAACGCGCTGGGCCTGCCCGCCGGTTGCGAATACCTGGACACGATCTCGCCGCAGTACATCGCCGACCTGGTCGCCTGGGGCGCGATCGGCGCGCGCACCACCGAGAGCCAGATCCACCGCGAGATGGCCTCGGGCCTGTCGTGCCCGGTCGGGTTCAAGAACGGCACCGACGGCAACGTGCGCATCGCCGCCGACGCGGTCATGGCCGCGTCGAACCCGCACCATTTCCTGGCCGTGACCAAGGACGGGCGCTCGGCGATCGCCGCCACCGCGGGCAATCCCGACGGCCACGTCATCCTGCGCGGCGGCAAGGCGCCCAACTTCGACGCCGCCGGCGTGCAGTCGGCCAGCGAAGTCCTGGCCAAGGCCGGCCTGCCGGCGCGGATCATGATCGACGCCAGCCACGCCAACAGCGGCAAGAACCCGGAGAACCAGCCGGCGGTGGTCGAGGATATCGCCCGCCAGGTCGAGGGCGGCGACGCGCGCATCATCGGGGTGATGGTGGAAAGCCACCTGGTCGGCGGGCGCCAGGAACTGGTCGACGGCTGCGCGCCGACCTACGGCCAGAGCATCACCGATGGCTGCCTGGACTGGGAGCGTTCGGTCGCCGTGCTCGAGCGCCTGGCGCAGGCGGTGCGTGCCCGGCGCGCGCAGGCCCGCACGGGCGTGGCGGCCTGAGCTTCTCCGCCGGGCCGCGGCCTGCGTGCCTACACGCAGTGCGCGGCGGCGGCATTCGCGGTAGCGTGCATGCGCCCCTGCTGCAGGAAGGTCGCCGACCATGGAAGCACGCACGTGGACGTCTGGCACGGCACGAGAGGCGGTCCGGCGCCGGTGGGCCGGATGGCTGGCGTTCTGGCGCGGCCGGCCGCGATGGCTGCGGCGCGCGGCATGGGCGCTGCTGGTCGCCTACGGCTTCTACCTGCTGCTGGGCAACCTGTTCCTCAACACGCCGCTGGGTCCCTGGGCGGCCAACCGCACGCCGGAGAAGTTCCAGGCGCAATGGGGCCCGGCCTTCACGCTCTACCCCGGCCATGTCGTCGCACGCGATGTCCGCCTGCAGGGCCAGGTGCGCCACCTCTACTGGGACGTGCAGGCGCAGCGCGTGCGCGGGCGCCTGGCGCTGTGGCCGCTGCTGGGCAAGGAAATCCGCGTGCCAGCGATCGTCGCCTCGGGCGTGACCGGCGGTGCCCGCCACGTCGAACGCAACCGCGAGCCGCCACCGCCGCGTGAGGGCGGCTGGACCCTGCTGTTCGACCGCATCGCCGCCGACCATGTCCTGCGCGGCCACTTCGACGAGCTGGTGCTGGAGGGCGACGGCACGGCGGTATTCGGCTTCTCCAAGCAGCTGCGCGGCGGGCCGATGCAGATCCTGCCCTCGTCGGTCCATTTCGACAGCGCGCGCCTGCTGGCCGACGGCGACGAGCTGCTGGACGGGGTCAGGCTCGACGGCACGTTCTCGATGAAGCGCCACACCCGCGCGCAGGCCCCCGGGATGCGCAAGCTGCTGCTCACGGACGGGACGGTGTCGATCGACGGCGAAGGCTCGTCGCTGCGCGGCTACGTCGATCCGCAGGGCCGCTTCCAGGTCGCCACCATCCCCGGCGGCGGCCAGCTCCATGCGCGACTGGAAATGCGCGACGGCGTGCTGCAACCCGGCGGCACGCTGAGCTGGACCGCCCCCATGCACGGGGTGGGCATCACCGGTGCACCGCTGGGTGGCGAGATGCAGGTACGGGCCAGCGTCGACGATGACATCGCGCTGCGCCTGCAGGTGCCGCGTCGCGAAGGCGGGATCCTCGACCTGGATGCGGAGCTGCGCCTGCCGGGCCGCGAACTGCCGACCGGTGGCGGACTGCCGGCCGTGTTGCAGCGCGCGTCGGGACACGTGGTCGGCCACTGGCATTTCCCGTCGCTGGCGTGGGTACCGGCGATGTTCAACGCGCCGGCCTGGCTGCAGCTGGACGGCTCGGGCGAACTGGTCGCCGACCTGCGCATGGAAGCAGGGCGCCCGGCGCCGGGCAGCCATGTCGAGCTGCCCGAGGTCGCGGTCGCCGCCGTGGTGATGGACAACCACATCCGCGGACATGGCCGGGTGCGCGCGGACCTGGTCGCCGGGGACGGCGGGCCGTTGCAGAGCCGCCTGTCGGTCCAGCTGGACGATTACGCGATCGCCGGCGGCTCGACGGCGGCCGTGCCGTATGCGAAAGGCAACGATCTCCAGCTGGATGTCGTCGTCGAGGGCCGCCCCATGCAAGGCCAGGCACTGGGCGCGACCAGCGCGCACCTGCGTTTCAGTGGCGCGCAGGTGCCCGACCTGCGCGTCTACAACCGCTTCCTTTCCGAGCAGATGCGCATCGAGGGCGGCAGCGGCACGGCCAGCGCGGACCTGCGGCTGGACGGCGTGGGCAACATCGGCCACGGCACGGTCAGCGTGCAGGGCCATGGCGCGCGGATGTCGATGGGCGGGCGCCAGCTCAAGGGCGACGTCGCGCTCGACGCGCAGCTCAGGCGCGCGGACCTGGCGCAACGCCAGTTCGTCCTCGACGGCAGCCAGGTGCGGCTGCGCAACGTGAGTTTCCGGGCCGCCGACGGCCAGGCGCGGCAGGGCTGGTGGGCCAATATCGACATGCCGGGCGCGCGGATCGACCTGGCCGCGCCGAATTCGGTGTCCGGCACGGTCGAGGTGGCGGCGCGCGACGTCGGCTTCCTGGTCGACCTGTTCGGCAGCGGCCACGGGTATCCGCGCTGGATGGACCGGCTGGTCGATTCGGGGCAGGCCCGGGCGCGGGCACGCGTGCACTGGCAGGGCGACGCGCTGGTGCTGGACAGCGTGCATGCGAGCAACGAGCGCTACGAGGTCCAGGCCCGGCTGCGGATGGAGGGGCAGGAGCGTCATGGGCAGTTGCTGGCGCGGATGGGCGTGCTGTCGGCGGGCATGGAGCTGCGGAACGGCCGCCGGGACATGCACCTGGTCCGTGCCCGGGAGTGGTTCGACGCCCAGCCCGCGATGCTGCACTGATCGGGAAGAATGCTGTTACCGGTGTCAATCGCGGAGTTTTGCGTATTCAGTTTTCCCCGGCGAAAACGCAAAAATTGAACCTGTCGGTGCTGTTTTGCAGTGCAGCGTGCAAAGCGGCTAACGGGTCCTTCACGATGGCCCCGCATCCCGACGTGGGGGAGGGAGCAGGCCCGCTGGCAGTTCGCTGCAAGCGGGCTTTTTTTTGTCCGGTCTCCGGCGGCTGCGTGACCGCGCGTGCAGGCCGAAGGCGTCCCGCTTCGATCCGCATCCCCCGACCGCGAGCGCCGTGCGGTCTTCGACCGCGCGAGGCGCGCGCGCTCCGGTCCACGCCGGGGTGCGTGCCACAATCGCGGGATGAGCATCCCGCCGGGCCCAAGGGCCGACTCCCCGGACGCCACGGCCACCACGCCCGGATTGCGCCAACGCATCGCCGACCGTGCGCTGTCCACGCTGTCGGCTGCGTCGCCGCGCCACGCCGCATTGCTTGAGGATCCGATGCTGCGCGCCCGGGTCGCGCAGGTGGCGCTGGCGAGCGACTTCGCGATCGACACGCTGCGCCGCCAGGCCGCGCTGCTCGAGCACCTGTCCGCTTCGGATCCGCTGCCATGGCCCGCGCCGCGGCTCGACCCGGCGCAACCGGCCGACTGGCCCGCGCTGCTGCGCCAGTACCGCTCGGCGGCATCCACCCGGCTCGTCTGGCGGGACGTGCTGGGCCTGGACGACGTCGATGCGACCCTGGCCGGAAGCACGCGTCTGGCGGAGGATTGCCTGCGACTGGCGCTGGCTGCGGTCGAGGACGAGTTCGCCGGGCGCCACGGCGTGGTACGCGATGCGCAGGGTGTCGCACAGCGGCTGGTGGTCTTCGGCCTGGGCAAGCTCGGCGGTGGCGAGCTCAACTTCTCCTCCGACATCGACCTCGTCTACGCCTACCCGCACGACGGCGAGTCCGACGGACGCCGCGCGCTCGCGGCCGAAGACTACTTCGCGCGACTCGGCCAGCGCCTGGCCAAGCTGCTGGACGAGGCCACCGCCGACGGCTTCTGCCATCGGGTGGACCTGAGGCTGCGTCCGTTCGGCAACGCCGGGCGCGTGGCGTGGTCGTTCGCGGCGATGGACCAGTACTTCCAGCGCGAGGGCCGCGACTGGGAGCGCTACGCCTGGCTGAAGGCGCGGGCGGTGGCCGGCGACATCGACGCCGGCGAGGCATGGCTGGAAACGCTGCGGCCGTTCGTCTACCGCCGCTACCTCGACTACACCGCGCTGGACGGGCTGCGCACCATGAAGGCGGCGATCGTGGCCGAGGTGCAGCGCCGCGACATGGCCGACGACCTCAAGCGCGGACCCGGTGGCATCCGCGAGGTCGAGTTCCTGGTGCAATCGCTGCAGCTGATCCGCGGCGGCCGCGAGCCGGCGCTGCGCGGCCGACGGCTGCTGCCGGCGCTCGAAGCGCTGGTGGCGGCCGGCCAGATCGCGCCCGACCACGGCCGTGCGCTGGCCGACGCCTACCGGTTCCTGCGCCGACTGGAAAACCGCGTGCAGATGCTGCGCGATGCGCAGACCCATGCGCTGCCGGGAGGCGAGGAAGAGCGCGAGCGCTTCGCGCTGGCGCTCGGCTACGACGGCTGGGATGCGCTGCAGCCGGTGCTCGAAAAATGCCGCGCGGGCGTGTCCGCCGAGTTCGACGCGCTGCTGGTGCCGCGCAGGGGCGAGGCCGCGCCTGACGCGCTGGAAAGCTACTGGCGCGCGCTGCCCGATGGCGGCGAAACGCGGGTCCTCGCCGATGCCGGCTTCGCCGATGCCGCCGGTGCGGACGCGGCACTGCGCGATTTCGCCCGCGGCAACGGCGTGCGTGCGCTGTCGGATGCGGCACGGACGCGGCTGGACCGGGTGGTGCCGGCGCTGCTGGGCGCGGCGGCGCGTTCGGCGCAACCGGATGCGGCGCTGCGGCGCCTGCTGGGCCTGCTGCAGGCGGTCCTGCGCCGCGCCAGCTACCTGGCCCTGCTCGACGAACAGCCCAGCGCGCTGGCGCGCCTGGTCGACGTGCTCGCACGCAGCGCGCTGCTGGCCGAGCGCATCGCCGCCTATCCGCTGCTGCTCGACGAGCTGCTCGATACGCGCGTGGCCGGGCCCATGCCCGATGCGGCGGCGATGGCCACGGCGTGCGCGGCCGCGGCGCAGGCCCAGGCCGACGACCCGGAGACGGCGCTGCGTGCGCTCAACGAGGTGCGGCTGGCGCTCAGTTTCCGCATCGCCCTGGCCACGCTGGACCGGCGGCAGCCGGCCGAGGACAGCGCGCGGCAGCTGGCCGCGCTGGCCGACGCGGTGGTGGTGGAAGTGCTGCGCATGGCCGACGCCGAAGTGACCGCCGCCCATGGCGCGCTGCCGGGCGGGCGCTTCGCCGTGGTCGGCTACGGCAGCCTCGGGGGATCCGAACTCGGATTCGGTTCGGACCTCGACCTGGTGTTCCTCTACGACGCCGACCCGTCGGCGGTGTCGGACGGCAAGCGGCCGCTGGAGCCGGCGCGCTGGTATGCCCGGCTGGCGCAGAAGATCGTCGCGCTGCTGGGGGCCGTGACCAGCGCCGGTCGCCTGTACGAGACCGACATGCGGCTGCGCCCGGACGGCGGCAAGAGCCTGCTGGTGTCCACCCTGGCCAGCTACGAGGACTACCAGCTGCAGCGCGCATGGACGTGGGAGCACCAGGCCCTGGTGCGCGCCCGGCCGGTGGCCGGCGATGCCTCGCTGCGCGCGGACTTCGAGCGCATCCGCGCCGGCACGCTCGGCCGGGTGCGCGACGGGTCCGCGCTCGCCGCGGACGTGTCGCAGATGCGGCAGCGCATGCGCGCCGAGCTGGACCGCAGCGACGCGGCGCGGTTCGACCTCAAGCAGGGCGCGGGAGGCCTGGTCGACCTCGAGTTCCTGGTGCAGTACCTGGTCCTGCGCGAGGCGGCGGACCGCCCGGCCTTGCAGCAGCCGCGCGATACCGCCGGCCTGCTCGCGGCGCTGGGGCGCGAAGGCGTGCTCGACGCCGGATCCGTGGATGCGCTCGCGCAGGCGCATGCGGTGTTCCTCGACGTCGGCCTCGCCTGCACGCTCGACCGCCGCCCGCGGCTGGCGGAGCCCGGCGCGGAGGTGCAGGCGGCGCGTGGACAGGTGGTCGCGGCGGTGGCCGCGCACGGGCTGGCATTCGATCCCTGACGCAGGCGTCGCACGCCGGGGCAGCGAGGAATCAGGACGTCAGCATCTGCCGCAGCTGCGTGGCGATCCGCGCGGTCTCGCGCAGCGGTTCGGCGGCGAACGGCTCGAGGTCCCCGCCGGCCTCGCGGATGCGCCCGCGCGCCTGCAGCGCGCGCACGAGCGAACCGATGCGGCCTCCGGCGACGCCGGCGTCGGCCACGTGCACCGGCGCGGCGGTCGCGCATGCCTCGGACAGCATGTTCGCCGAGTCGGGGGTGCAGACGATCCGGTCCGCGCACGCGAGCATCCCCGCGTAGGGATTGACGCCGCTGCCGTCCCACAGCAGGCCGGGCAGGCCCTGGAGGTGCCGGTGCAGCAGCGCGCGCGCGGTCGCCGGCGTCCGCCTCGACACGGTCGCGAGCAGGCTGCCACCTTCGCTGCGCACCCTTCCGGCCAGCACGCCGAGCAGGTGCCGCAGGCGGTCGTCCCGCCACGGCGCATGCCGGGTCGGGCCGCCCACCAGCAGCACGGTGCGCGGGCGCGGCAGGTCCATCAGCGCGGGGAAACGGTGCGCCGCGTCGGCCAGCCAGGCCTCGTCCACCGGATTGAGGCTGCCGAGCAGGGTGAGGACGTTCGCCCCCCGCAGTCCGTCGTGCTCCGGGGCCACGACCACGTCCCAGTGACGGGGATCCAGGCGCGGATCCAGGATCTGGACCACGCGCGCGCCCTGTTCGCGCAGCAGGCGGGTGGCCAGCGCGCCCTGGCGGCCACAGCCGATCGCGAGCGCGGGGGGCTGGCGCAACGCGGCGGCGAAGCCCTCGCCGAATGCCTGCGCGGCGCCGGGCAGGCGTCGCGGCGCCAGCCAGCGCCACGGAGCACGGGGGACGAGCGCGGGCGCGGACGCGCCAAGCCCGAGGGCGCCAGCCAGCGCCGCGGCCTGGCGTACGTTGCCGGCGTGGCCGTCGGTGAGCAGCCAGGCATCGGCACCGCCCCCTGTTTGTTGCGTAGACGACATTAATTCGTTCCGCAAAGGCTTCACAAAACCATGGGTGCAACACTCTACACTGGCGCCACTTTCGAGCCGCCGGCCGCACGGCCCGGCGCCAGACCGAACTCCAAGGGACCGATCATGCCGCACCCGCTGAACGATGCCGCGCTGGACCAGCTGTTCCGCACCGCACGCACCTACAACGCATTCTCCGGCGAGGTCAGCGACGAAACCCTGCGCCAGCTCTACGACCTGCTGAAGTTCGGCCCGACCCAGGCCAACACCACGCCGGCGCGGTTCGTGTTCGTGAAGTCGCCGGAAGCCAAGGCCAAGCTGGGCCCGGCGCTGGCCGAAGGCAACTACAAGAAGACCATGGCCGCCCCGGTGACGGTGATCATCGGCCGCGACGAGGATTTCCACGAGAAGCTGCCGTACCTGTTCCCGCACGCCGACGCCAAGGCCTGGTTCGACGGACCGCGCGACGGCCGCGAAAAGCCCTCGCTGCGCAACAGCTCGCTGCAGGCGGCCTACCTGATCGTCGCCGCGCGCGCGCTGGGCCTGGACGCCGGCCCGATGACCGGCTTCGACAACGCCAAGGTGGACGAGGCGTTCTTCGCCGGCACCCGCGTCAAGTCCGACATCCTGGTCAACCTCGGCCACGGCGATCCGGCCAGCATCTACCCGCGTTCCCCGCGCCTGTCGTTCGACGAGGCCGCGCGCATCGCCTGACGCGCGCCGCCCACCCACCCACCCGCCATCGAAGGAGCCTTCCCATGCGCATCCGCCTGCTTTCCGCCGCCGCCCTGCTCGCGTTCGCCGTCGCCCCGGCCTTCGCCGCGCCGGTCACCTACACGCTCGACCCGACCCACACCAACGTGCTGGCCCAGTGGAACCACCTGGGCTTCTCCAATCCGTTCGCCAACTTCGGCGACGTCGAGGGCACCCTGGTGTACGACGCCGCCAACGTCGGCGCGTCCAGCGTCCAGGTGACGCTGCCGCTGTCGGGCTTGGAGGCCTTCAGCGCCAAGTTCAACGAGCACCTGCGCAGCGCCGATTTCTTCGACGCCGCCAAGTACCCGGCCGCGACGTTCAAGAGCACCCGGGTCGAGGCCGCCGGCGAGGGCAAGCTGAAGGTCACCGGCGACCTCACCATCAAGGACGTGACCAAGCCGGTCGTGCTGGACGTGACCCTGAACAAGGCCGGCGTGCATCCGATGAGCAAGGCCCAGGCGATCGGCTTCGACGCCACCACCACCATCAGCCGCACCGACTTCGGCGTCGGCGCCTACGTGCCCAACGTCGGCGACAAGGTGACACTGCGCATCACCACCGAAGCGGCGGCCAAGGCCAAGTAAGCCGGCGGTCTCCCCCTCCCCCCCGCCGCGCGCCGGCCCGTGGATCACGGGCCGGCGTTTTTGCGGGTGCGCCACGTGAGCCGCCCTGCGACCCGCCCCCGCCGCACTGTTAGAATCCGGGCCTGTTCCGCCGCATCCGACCGCACGCCATGACCACGACAGCCAACGCGCCCGCCAACGCCGAGAAGCACTACACCGTGCACCGCGCCGACCTGCCGCTGAGCTGCCCGACCCCGGAAATGGCGCTGTGGAACTCGCACCCGCGCGTCTACCTGCCGATCCAGGACGAACCCGGCCTGAAGGCGCAGTGCCCGTACTGCGGCGCCGTCTACCAGCTGGTCGACTGACGCCCCGGCCCCGCATTCCCGCGCCGGACCGGGCCGCCCGGCGATGCGCCGCCTGACCGTGGTCCAGCTGCTGCCGGCGCTGGAGTCCGGCGGCGTGGAACGGTCCACCCTCGAGATCGCCGCCGCCCTGGTATCGGCCGGCCACCGCGCGATCGTGGTATCCGCCGGTGGACGGCTGGTCCCGGCCCTGCTGGCCTCCGGCGCCGAACACGTCACGATCGACATCGGCCGCAAGTCGCCGGCCGTGCTGGGCCGCGTGCCGGCCTTGCGCCGGCTGCTGCGCGACGAGGGCGTCGACATCGTCCATGCGCGATCGCGCCTGCCGGCGTGGCTGGGCCGGATGGCGCTGGCGACCCTGCCCGCGGGGCGGCGGCCACGCTGGGTGACCACGGTCCACGGGCTCAACTCGCCCGGCCGCTACAGCGAGGTGATGGCCAGCGGCGAGCGTGTCGTGTGCGTCTCGGCGACCGTGCGCGAGCATGTACTGCGCCACTATCCGGCCACCGACCCGGCTCGGCTGCGGGTGATCCCGCGCGGCATCGAGCCCGGGCAGTTCCCGCGGCGCCCGCATCCGGACCCCGCGGCGCGGCAGTACGTGGCGCAGCGCCACCCGGAACTGGCCGGCCATGGCCCGCTGCTCCTGCTGCCCGGGCGCGGCACGCGGCTGAAAGGGCATGCCGATGCGCTGCACCTGCTGGCCGCGCTGCGCGCCGGGCCGTTCCCCGGTGCCCGCCTGTGGCTGCCGGGGGCGCGCGAGGCCGGGCGTGGAGCCTACATCGGCGAACTGGAAGCGCTGGCGGCCGGGCTCGGACTCGATGGCGCGGTGGCGTTCACCCCGCCCACGTCGCGCATCGCGGAGGCCTACGCCGCCAGCGACCTGGTGCTGCAGCTGTCGCGCAAGCCCGAAGCCTTCGGCCGCACCGTGGTCGAGGCGCTGGCGGTGGGGCGGCCCGTGGCGGGCTGGGCCCACGGCGGCGTGGGTGAACTGCTGGCCGGGATGCAGCCCCAGGGTGCGGTGGCGCCCTTCGACGCGGCCGCGCTGGTGGTGGCGGCCGCCTCGCTGTTGCGCGCGCCTCCGCGCATGCCCGATACCATCCCCTTCACGCTGCAGGCGATGCAGCAGTCGACCCTGGAGCTGTATGCCGAACTGGCCGGCTGAGCGGCAGGCGGTGGAGGCGCCCGCCTTTGCATGGACGCCGTACTGGATCGTCGGGTTCGTCGCGCTGTGGCCGCTGCCGGGGCCGGCCGAGGCATGGCTCGGACTGGGCGCAATGCTGGTCCTGGCGCAGATGCTGGCCACCACCGCGCGCGGTGGCCCGATGCCGCTGGACCGGCGCGCGGCGTGGCTGGCCAGCGCGCTCTTCGCCGCCTACTGGTTGCCCGAAGTGCTGTCCGCGCCCGACGCCTTGGACCGCGGGCGCGCGCTGAAGGAAGTCGCCGCCGACCTGCGCTACCTGCCGTTCCTGTGGGGCGTGGCGATCGCGCTGCATGGCGTGCGCGGGCGAAGGATCGTTTTCGCGGGCGTGGCGGTGGTGGCCGGCGCGTGGTCGATCGACGCGTGGCTGCAGGCCGCCACCGGCACCAGTCCGATGTTCTGGAGCCTGGATGCGCTCAAGCGTGCCGCCGGGGGCGAGGGCTTCTGCAGCGCGGCCGAACTGCTCGCGGCGGACCGGCTCGGCGGCGTGTTCGGGCCGTGCAACCTGAAGCTGGGCCTGGTGCTGGCCAGCCTGTCGCCGTTCGTGCTGGCAGCGGCCACGCGCCGGCTGGGCGTGGCCGGGTGGTGCGCGGCGGCGCTGGTGCTGGGCGTGGCGATCCTGCTCGGGGGCGCGCGCGCGGCATGGCTGACCTACGGGCTGGTGCTGGCCTTCTCCGGCTGGCGGGTGCTCGGAATGCGGCGATTGCTCGCCGTAGCGCTCGCCGGCGTGGTCGCGATGACCACGCTGTACATGATCTCGCCGCAGCTGCAGCAGCGCGTGGAACGCACCGCGATGGTGTTCCAGGCGGGCCCTGACGGCGTCGACGGCGCGCTCTCGGGCCGTGCGCGGATCTGGCAGGGCGCGGCCTGCATGGCGGCCGCGCA
Source organism: Pseudoxanthomonas fibrivorans (assembly GCF_041464125.1). Lineage (NCBI taxonomy): Bacteria > Pseudomonadati > Pseudomonadota > Gammaproteobacteria > Lysobacterales > Lysobacteraceae > Pseudoxanthomonas > Pseudoxanthomonas fibrivorans. The sequence continues at coordinate 299,349 of NZ_JBGNUG010000002.1, forward strand.
TCCGCTCAATGGCGTCGGCGTCCGCGGTTTCCGCGTGGCCTGGCCCGCATGCGACCCGGCGCCGCAGGACGCGCCCGCCTGGGGGAGCGGCGAGGCCTACCATGCGCACCAGCTGGTGCTGGAGCTGCTCAGCGAGACCGGCGCCGCCGGGCTGCTGCTGTGGCTCGCTGGCGCGTGGCTGGTGTGGCGCAGCTGGCGCACGGCGGACGTCGCGGCGCGCGAACGCGCGCGGCCCGCATTGCTCGCGCTCGCCGCGACCGTGTTCCCGCTGAACACGCACCTGGCCTTCTATTCGACCTTCTGGGGCGGGCTCACGCTGCTGCTGTGCGGCCTGTACGCCGGCGCGCTGCACGGGCGCGGCGACGCGTGATGCGCCGCGCTCACTCCGCCGGCGGGCGGTCGTAGTAGTCGCTGCGTCCCTGCGGCTGCCGCTTGAAGCGGCGGTGGATCCACAGGTACTGAGCGGGCGCCTCGCGCACCATCGCCTCGATCGCCGCGTTCACCCGGCCGGTGTCGGCCACCACGTCATCCCCCGGGAAATCGGGCAGCGGCGGGGCGACGCGCAGCACGTAGCGGCCCCCCTCGCGGCGGTGGAAGAAGGGCACCACCGCGCATCCGGTCAGCCGCGCCAGCTGGTGGGTGGCGGTGATCGTCGAGGCGGGCATGCCGAAGAAGGGCGCGAACACGGTGTCCTTGCCGCGCATGTCCTGGTCGGGCGCGTACCAGAGGAAGCCGCCGCGCTTGAGGTGGCGGACCGCGCCGCGGATGTCGCCGTTGCCGAACATGGCGGTCGCGTAGCGCAGGCGGCCGCGCTTGACCGCCCATTCCATCACCGGGTCGCGGTGGCGGCGGTACATGCCGGCCAGCGGCACGTGCTCGCACATCAGCCGGCCGCAGATCTCCAGGGTCATGAAGTGGCCGGAGACCAGCAGCACGCCGCGGCCCTCGTCGCGCAGTGCCTGCAGGTGTTCCAGCCCCTCGAAGTCCAGGCCGCGTCGCACCGGCCCGATGCCGCCCCACCAGGCGCGGGCGAACTCGAACAGGCCCACGCCCAGCGCGTCGAAGCTGTCGCGCAGCAGGCGCGCGCGCCACTGTGGCGACTGGTCGGGAAAGCACAGCCCGATGTTCACCTCGGCCGCGTGCCGGCGGGTGCGGGCCAGGCGCAAGGCCAGCCAGCCGATGCCACGGCCGATCGCGCGCTGCCACAGCCACGGCAGGCGCGCGGCGGCGACCATCAGGCCCAGGCCGAGCCACATCGGCCAGTGGCGGGGGGTGAGCGGCGGGCGCGGCGGCGGGGAGTCGGGCGCGGTCATGCGTCGATTCTACGGCTTCCTCCACGATGGCGAGGCGTGGCCTCGGCTATGCTCCGCGCATGCCGAACGTAGCCATGCGGAAGGAACCGGGCGAAGGCGCGTTGCGCGCGCTGTATTCGTTCGCCCTGTACCTGCTTTCGCCTTTCACGCTCTACCACCTGATCTCGCGCGGCTTCCGCGTGCACGAATACTTCCGCCGCTGGGACGAGCGGTACGCCACCTACGGGCGCCAGCCCGGGCGTCCGTGCGTGTGGCTGCACGCGGTATCCGTCGGCGAGGTCAACGCCGCCGCGCCGCTGGTCAACGCGCTGCTGAAGCAGCGGCCGGACATCCGCTGGGTGATCACCACGATCACGCCGACCGGCTCGGACCGGGTGCGCGCGCTGTGGGGCGAGCGGGTCGAGCACGTGTACCTGCCCTACGACCTGCCGGGCAGCACCGCGCGCTTCCTGCAGCATTTCAGGCCCAGCCTGGCGCTGATCATGGAGACCGAGCTGTGGCCGAACATGCTGTTCGGCTGCCGCGACCTGCGCATCCCGGTCTACATCCTCAATGCGCGGCTGTCGGCGCGCTCGCTGCGCGGCTACCGCCTGCTGCGGCCGTTGATCGGCCGCGCGCTGCGCACGGTCAAGTGCGTGGCCGCGCAGTCGGCCGCCGATGCGCGGCGGTTCCAGAAGCTCGGCGCCCGCGCCGACCAGGTGCGGGTGCTCGGCAACCTGAAATACGACGTGGCCGTGCCGGACGGGCTGGACGAGTTCAAGCGCGCGTTCGCCGCCGCGCTGGGCACGCCGCGCCCGGCATGGCTGGCCGCGAGCACCCACGAGGGCGAGGAGGCCGACGTCGTGGCGATCCACCGGCGCCTGCGCACGCGCTGGCCCGACCTGCTGCTGCTGTGGGCACCGCGACACCCGGAGCGCTTCGCGCGCGTGCAGGCCCTGGCGGGCGATGCGGGCTGGCGGGTCGGTACCCGCACCCGCGGGACCTGGCCGCAACCGGCGGACGATGTCTTCGTGATCGACACGCTCGGCGAGCTGATGGCGTTCTATGCCTGCGCCGATGTCGCCTTCGTCGGCGGCAGCCTGCAGGCGATCGGCGGCCACAACCTGCTCGAGCCCGCGGCGGTGGGCACGCCCGCGGTGACCGGACCGCACCTGCACAACTTCGCGGAGATCTCGCGGCGCATGGACGAGGCCGGCGCGCTGCGCATCGGCGCCGATGCCGATGGGGTGGCGGCGGCGCTCGAGGCGCTGCTGGCCGACCGCGAGGCGCGCGGGGCCATGGCCATCGCCGGCGGGGCCCTGGTCGACCAGGGGCGCGGGGCGCTGGAGCGCACCCTGGGCCTGGTGGCCGACGACCTGCCAGCCGCCGCATCCGCGCCCGCCTTCCCGGACGCGACCCTGGCGGTTTGACCGGTCGAAAAACAACAGGGCCGCCCCGGGGGGCGGCCCTGCATCGTCTCCGCGCTCCGGCGCGGCGTTACTGCTGGGTCGCCGCCGGATTGGCCAGCTGCGCTTCCGCGTCGACGGTGAGCATGTTGTTGACGATGCGCATCTGCTCGATATCCAGCTCGCCGACGGCCTGGGCCAGCAGCAGGCGGTTGAGCAGGAAGTTGTAGCGCGAGCGCGCGTACTCGACCTGCGCCTGGAACAGGGTGCGCTGGTTCTGGACCACGTCCAGCACGGTGCGGGTGCCGACTTCCAGTCCGACCTGCGAGGCGTCGAACGCGCTCTGCGCCGAGACCACGGCCAGCCGGCGCGCCTCGACCTCGCTCACGCCGGCGACCAGCGCCTGGTAGAGGTTGCGGGTGTTGCGGTCCAGCGCGCGGCGCTGCTGCTCGTACTGGTCCTGGGCGACGTCGCGCTGGGCCAGGGCCTGGCGCACGCGCGACTGGGTCGCGCCGCCGCTGAAGATCGGCACGCTCAGGGTCAGGCCGATGCTGGTGCCGGTGCTGTCGCCGGTGGCACCGCCACCGCCGCCGACGCTGTCGCCCCATGCCGCGTCCTTGCCCCAGCCGCCGCCCAGCGACAGGGTCGGGTAGTGGCCGCCGCGCGCGGTCTGCACGCTGGCCTCGGCCGCGTCGCCCTGCAGCTGGGTCGCACGCAGGGCCGGGTTGTTGTCCACGGCGCGGGCAACCCAGGCGTCGGCGTCGGCATGCTGGGCCGGCAGTTCCGGGCGGAAGTCGACCGGCAGGCCGCGCAGGCTGTTGACCGGCTGGCCGGTCAGTTCGGCCAGGGCCTGGTAGGCGTCGGCCAGCGCGTTGCGCACCAGGATGGTGTTGGCGCGCGCGTCGTCGTACTGGGCGCGGGCTTCGTGCACGTCGGTGATCGGGGCCAGGCCCACTTCCAGGCGCTTGTCGGCGTAGTCGAACTGGCGCTTGCCGGCGGCTTCGTTGGTCTCGGCGGCGGCGAGCGATTCGATCGCCACCAGCACGTCGAAGTAGGCGGCGGCGGTGCGCACCATCAGGTCGTCGTTGGCGGCGTCCAGGGTGAAGTCGGCCGCTTCGCTCAGCGAGCGCTGCGCGCGCAGGTTGGAGAACTGGCCCCAGTTGAACAGCGTCTGGCTGGCGGTGACGCCGTAGCTGCGGCTGGTGCCGGTGAAGGTGCCGCTGACGCCGTCGTACTCGGTGCGCGACCTGCGGATCGAGGCGTCGCCGGAAAGCTGCGGCAGCAGCAGGGCGCGGGCCTGGACCTCGCCTTCCTTGTCGTACAGCGAGCTGGATTCTGCGATCGCCAGCTGCGGATCGCCGTTGCGGGCCATCTCGTAGGTCTGCAGCAGGTCGGCGGCCTGGGCGGCACCACTGGCGAAAGGCCCGGTGGCGAGGGCGGCGGCCAGTGCCAGGGCGAGGGAACGGCGGATCATCAGCGGCTTCCTTTCTAGGTGTGCGGCCTGCGCTGGACTGCAGGCCGTCGAGGGGGAATGTCGTGCTGGCCGCGCCGCGGGGCGACGGTCAGAACAGGAACTGCGGGACCGGCTCGGCACCGTACAGGTAGGCCAGCTCGGTCTCGAACAACGATTCGGTGGTCGCGGCGTTGACCGCCTCGCCCCGGGTCAGGCGCACGGCCTCCATGACCGGGGCGCGGCCACGGACCACGAACAGGCGGCCACCGGGACGCAGCCAGGGCAGGAAGCGTTCCGGCGCATCGGCCACGGCCGCGGTCACGCAGACCGCGTCGAAGCGGCGCTCGCCGGGCTGGTAGCACAGCGCGTCGGCCGTTTCGATGCGGACGTTGGTGCCCAGGCCGGTCGCATCCAGGCGTGCCCGCGCGGCGGCGGCCAGTTCCGGGACCAGTTCCAGGCTGACCACTTCCCGGGCCAGCGCGCCCAGGCAGGCGCTGATGTAGCCGCTGCCGGTGCCCACTTCGAGCACGCTGTCGCCGGGCTGCAGCTGCAGGGCCTGGAGCATCCGGCCCTCGACCACCGGCTTCATCATGCTGGCGCCATGGCCGAGCGGGAGCTCCAGGTCGGCATAGGCCAGCGCGCGGTGCGCCTCCGGCACGAACGCCTCGCGCGGCAGGCGGCTGATCACGTCGAGCACGCCCATGTCGAGCACGTCCCAGGGGCGGACCTGCTGTTCCACCATCAGTTCACGGGCGCGGGCGTAGTCGATCGTCATGGGGTAGGGTCATCCAACGCGGGAGGCCGGGCATTCTACCGGGCCGGACCGCAGCTTGCCGGCAAGGATCGCCGTGGCCCGCGGGGCCATCGCAGTGCCGGAAGTCACCGCGACCTCCGTCCCCGCGCCGGCGCGCGCCTCAGGCCGCATACGCCCTCAGGAAGAATTCGACGGTGGCGTCGATGTGCCGGGCCACCTCGGCCGGGGTGGGTTCGGTGCACAGCCCGCACGCCATCAGCGGATGCAGCTCGCCCTTGAGCAGGCTGAAGAACTGCGAGGACGCCAGCGCGGTGTCGTCGATCCGCACCTGGCCCTGCTGGATCCGCGCCTGCAGGAACTGGGCGAAGGCTTCCTGCACCCGGCGCGGCCCGGCATTCCAGAACAGTTCGCGCAGCGCGTTTTCCGCGGTGCCGGGGGTGTTCATCATGCGGTGCATGCTGATCGCCTCCTCGCTGGTGATCAGCGCGAAGAAGGCATGCCCGATCGCGCGCAGCTGCTCGCGCAGCGGCCCCTCCGGCGGCCTGACGAACAGCTCGTCCGGCAGCACCTCCTGGCACTTGGCGGCGATGGCCTCGGAGAACAGCGTCTCCTTGTCGCCGAAGTGGCTGTAGACGGTCAGCTTCGACACGCCGGCGGCGGTGGCGATCTGGTCCATGCTCACGCCCTGGTAGCCCTGTTCCAGGAACAGACGCTTGGCCGCTTCCAGGATCGACGCGCGCTTGCCCAGGTCCTTGGGACGACCGGGGCCGGCGGCCTTGGCCGGGGCGGGGGAGGCGTTGGCGGGGGCGTGCTTCGGGGTCATTGCGGCAATACTGGACTACTCGGTTTTCTATTTATACCATACCGACTGGTTCAATATTGAACAGCGGGATGGCGGCGATGAAGAACGGATTCCGGAAGGCCGGCCTGGCGGCCATGGTAATGGCCGTGGGCACGCTGGCCGCATGCGGCGGCAAGGATGAAGCCGCGCCGGCGGCACGTCCCGTCTGGGTGGTGCAGCCACAGGGCGACGGCACCGCCCCGGCGCTGGCATTCCCCGGCGAAGTGCGGGCGCGGGAGGAGAGCCCGTTGTCCTTCCGGGTCGGCGGCAAGCTGGTGCGCCGGCTCGTGGATGCCGGTGCGCGGGTCGAACAGGGGCAGCTGCTGGCCGAGCTGGATCCCGCCGACCAGGCGCTCCAGGCCCAGGCGGCGCAGGCGCAGCTGGCCGCCGCTGATGCCGAACTGGCGCGGGCCAAGGGCGACCTGGACCGGTACGCGAAGCTGGTCGACCAGCAGCTGGTCAGCCGCTCGGCCTACGACGCCCAGAAGGCCGCCTACGAGGCGGCCGCCGGACAGGCGCGTGCCGCCCGCGCGCAACGCGACGTGAGTCGCAACCAGGCCGGCTACACCGAGCTGCGCGCGCCGCGCGCCGGCGTGATCGCCTCGCGCCAGGCCGAAGCGGGGCAGGTTGTCGCCGCCGGGCAGACGGTGTTCGTGATGGCGGCGGACGGCGGTCGCGAGGTGGCCATCGACCTGCCCGAGGACCGCATCCGCCAGTTCAAGGTCGGCGACGCCGCGCAGGTCGAGCTGTGGAACACGCCCGGCGCGCGGCTGCCGGGCACGATCCGCGAGATCGCCGCGGCGGCCGACGCGCAGACCCGGAGTTTCGCCGCACGCGTGGCGCTGGACGGGAATGCGGTCGACCAGGTCGAGCTCGGCCAGAGCGCCCGGGTGTATCTGTCGCAGGCCGCCGGCGATGGCAGCCTGCGCGTGCCGCTGTCGGCGCTGCAGCGCGGCGAGGACGCCGCCGCGGCGGCGGTGTGGGTGGTGCGCGACGGCAAGGCGCTGCGCGTGCCGGTCACCGCCGGCACCCTCGGCAGCGAGACCGTGCCGGTCCGCGGCGGGCTGCGGGCCGGCGACTGGGTGGTCGCCGCCGGCGGCCACCTGCTGCGCGAGGGCGAGCCGGTGGCGCCGGTGGACCGCGACAACCGTCCGGTCGCCGCCGCTGCGCAGCCGAAGGCGGACTGAGCCGTGCGCCGCTTCAACGTCTCCGAGTGGGCCCTGCACAACCGCGGGCTGGTCCTCTATTTCATGATCGCGCTGGCGGTGATCGGCTCCTGGTCCTACCTGCGCCTGGGGCAGAGCGAGGACCCGCCGTTCACCTTCAAGGCGATGGTGGTGCGCACGCTGTGGCCGGGCGCCACCGCCGAGGAGGTGTCCCGGCAGGTCACCGAGCGCGTCGAGAAGGCGGTGATGAACACCGGCAAGTACGAGTTCGTGCGCAGCTACTCGCGCCCGGGCGAGTCGCAGGTGATCTTCATGGCGCGCGACTCGATGCCCTCGCGTGACGTGCCCGATCTCTGGTACCAGGTGCGCAAGAAGGTCGGCGACATCCGCCCGACCCTGCCCGACGGGGTGGTCGGCCCGTTCTTCAACGACGAGTTCGGCGACACCTTCGGCAACATCTACGCGCTGACCGGGCCGGGCTTCGACTACGCGATCCTCAAGGATTACGCCGACCGCATCCAGCTGGAGTTGCAGCGGGTGCCGGACGTCGGCAAGGTCGAGCTGGTCGGCCTGCAGGACGAGAAGGTCTGGATCGAGATCGACAACACCAAGCTGGCCACGCTGGGCATCCCGCTGCAGGCCGTGCAGCAGGCGCTGGAGGGGCAGAACGCGGTGGTGCCGGCCGGCTTCTTCGAGACCGCCGGCGAGCGCGTGCAGCTGCGCGTGGACGGGCCGTTCCGCAGCGTCGAGGAAATCCGCGCGTTCCCGATCCGCGCCGGTGGCCGCACCATCCGCCTGGACGACGTGGCCCGGGTCCACCGCGGCTTCTCCGACCCGGCCGCGCCGCGCATGCGCTTCATGGGCCAGGACGCGATCGGCATCTCGGTGGCGATGAAGGACGGCGGCCACATCCTGCGCCTGGGCGACGAGCTGGAGGCGCGGTTCGCGACCCTGCAGGACACGCTGCCGGCGGGCATGGAGCTGCGCAAGGTCTCCGACCAGCCCGAGGCGGTGCGCGAATCGGTCGGCGAATTCGTGCGCGTGCTGGCCGAGGCGGTCACCATCGTCCTGCTGGTCAGCTTCTTCTCGCTGGGCTTCCGCACCGGACTGGTGGTCGCGGTGTCGATCCCGCTGGTGCTGGCCATGACCTTCGCGGTCATGCACTACTTCGGCATCGGCCTGCACAAGATCTCGCTGGGCGCACTGGTGCTGGCGCTGGGCCTGCTGGTGGACGACGCGATCATCGCGGTGGAGATGATGGCGATCAAGATGGAGCAGGGCTTCGACCGCCTGCGCGCGGCCAGCTTCGCCTGGGAGTCGACCGCCTTCCCGATGCTCACCGGCACGCTGATCACCGCGGCCGGCTTCCTGCCGATCGCCACCGCCGCCTCGAGCACCGGCGAGTACACCCGTTCGCTGTTCCAGGTGGTCACGATCGCGCTGCTGGTGTCGTGGATCGCCGCGGTGCTGTTCATCCCGTGGCTGGGCGACAAGCTGCTGCCGGACCTGGCGCACCCGCAGCCGCCGAAGCCGGGCAGCCTCGCGTTCCGTCGCCGCGCGTGGCGCGAGCGGCTGGCCGACCGCTGGCCGCAGTTCGCCTTCGCGCTGGCGCCGGCGCCGCTCGACGCGCACCACCAGGACCCGTACCAGCGGCCGTTCTACGTCCGCTTCCGCCGCCTGCTCGATGCCTGCCTGCGCCGGCGCTGGTGGGTGATCGCCGCCACGGCCGGCCTGTTCGTGCTCTCGCTGCTGATGTTCCGCTTCGTACCGCAGCAGTTCTTCCCCGACTCCACCCGGCCTGAACTGATGGTCGACCTGGAGCTGGCCGAGGGCGTGTCGCTGCGCGCCACCGAAGCGCAGGCGAAGAAGCTCGAGCTGCTGCTGCAGGAACGCAAGGACATCCGCAACTACGTCGCCTACGTCGGCACCGGCTCGCCGCGCTTCTACCTGCCGCTGGACCAGCAGCTGCCGGCGACCAACTTCGCCCAGTTCGTGGTCCTGGCCGAGGACGCCCGCGCCCGCGAGGAGCTGCGCAACTGGCTGCTGAAGGAGGTCGTGCCGCGCTTCCCGGAGCTGCAGATGCGCGTGACCAGGCTCGAGAACGGGCCGCCGGTCGGCTATCCGGTGCAGTTCCGCGTCTCCGGCGAGCACATCCCGCAGGTGCGGGCGATCGCCCGCGAGGTCGCCGAGCAGGTGCGCGCCAACCCGCACACCACCAACGTCAACCTCGACTGGGACGAACCGAGCAAGGTGGTGCGGATGGAGGTCGACCAGGACCGCGCCCGCGCGCTGGGCATCAGCAGCGCCCAACTTGCGCAGTTCCTCAGCGCGCAGCTGTCCGGCTACACCGCCAGCACCTACCGCGAAGGCAACGAGCTGGTCGGGATCATGCTGCGCGGCGGCGCCGGCGACCGCGACCAGCTGGAGCTGCTCGGCAGCCTGGCGGTGCCGACCGGCGACGGCGGCAGCGTGCCGCTGTCGCAGGTGGCGCGGCTGCGCCAGGTATTCGAGGACGGGATCATCTGGCACCGCGACCGCCTGCCGACGATCACCATCCGCGCCGACCTCAGCGACGAGCTGCTGCCGGCGGCGGTGACGGCGCAGATCGACCCGACCCTGGACGGAATCCGCGGACGCCTCCCGCAGGGCTACCTGCTGCAGGTCGGCGGCTCGGTCGAGGATTCGGCGCGCGGCCAGAACTCGATCGCCGCGGGCATGCCGCTGTTCCTGATCGTGGTGACTACCCTGCTGATGCTGCAGCTGCGCAGCTTCTCGCGCACGCTGATGGTGCTGGTCACCGCGCCGCTGGGCCTGATCGGCGCGACCTGGTTCCTGCTGATGTTCCGCATGCCGTTCGGCTTCGTCGCCCTGCTCGGGACGATCGCGCTGGCCGGCATGGTGATGCGCAACTCGGTGATCCTGGTCGACCAGATCGAGCAGGACATCGCCGCCGGCCACGACCGCTGGCATGCGATCGTCGATGCCACCGTGCGTCGCTTCCGCCCGATCGTGCTGACCGCGCTGACCGCGGTGCTGGCCATGATCCCGCTGTCGCGCAGCGCGTTCTACGGCTCGATGGCGGTGGCGATCATGGGCGGCCTGGTGGTCGCGACCGCACTGACCCTGCTGTTCCTGCCGGCGCTGTACGCGGCCTGGTTCCGGGTGAAGCCGGAGGAAGCGGCGGGCTGACGGAAGCGGGAAAGCCGGCGAGGTGGCGGCGGCACTCCGGCGCGAGGCCTGCCGCCGCTCGTGTCCCCGGCATCGGCCTGCGGCCGCAGCCGCCTCCTTTACCTCCCGTCGGCAGGCCTCGCATCGGAGTGCTTGGAGGTGGCAGGCAGTTTCCCGGGCACTGGCGCCGATTGCCGCATCTGTCGTCGGCTTTGAAGACAAAGCGCAAACCACGTCGGGAAGGTCTGTCGTGATGCCTCCTGACCGGAAGTAAAGGAGCAGGTGCGGGCCGCAGGCCCGCGCCGGGGGACATGGAGGTCGGGAGGCATCACGGCGGACCCCAGGCAACCTCGCCGCCGCTTTCTGCATATTCCGGGATCAGGCTGACGAAGCCTCCGCCTGCAGCAGCCCGATGAACGCCTGCGCCGCGCGCGACAGCGTGCGGCCGCCGTGCACGACATAGCCGAGCTGGCGCGACAGCTGCACGCCCGCGACCGGCAGCACCTGCACCTGCGCGTCGAGCATCGTGTTGGGCAGCGCGCTCCAGGCCAGGCCGACGGAGACCATCATCTTGATCGTCTCCATGTAATTGGTGGTCATGCGCAGCTGCAGCGACAGGCCGCGGCGGGCGAAGGTCTCCGCCACGATCCGGTGGGTGAACGTGCCCGGCTCGGGCAGCACCGCCGGGTGCGCGGCGACGTCGGCCAGCGACACCTTCGGCAATCGGGCCAGTGGATGGTCGGGGGCGACCGCGAAGCTGAGCGGGTCGTTCCACACCTGCATCGCGCGCAGCGGCGCTTCGGTCGGGCCGAGCGTGGTCACCGCCAGTTCGACCTCGCCATGCAGCACCTGGGCGTAGGCCTGCTCCGAATCCATGAAGCGGATGTCCAGGGCGGCGCGCGGATGCAGCGCGGTGAAGCGGCGCAGCAGCGCGGGCAGACGGTGCAGGCCGACATGGTGGCTGGTGGCCAGGCTCAGCCGTCCGCCGATGTCGTGGCCCAGGTCCTGCAGCGCGCGCCGCGCCGACTCGGCCTCGGCGAGCATCTGCCGGGCGCGCGGCAGCAGCAGGCGGCCGGCTTCGGTCAGCACGACCTGGCGACCGAGCCGGTCGAACAGCCGAGTGCCGAGCGATTCCTCGAGCAGGGCGATGCGCTTGCTGACCGCCGGCTGGGTCAGGTGCAGCTGCTCGGCCGCGGCGGAAAAGCCGCCGTGTTCGGCGACGGCGACGAACGCGTTGAGTCCGGCCCAGTCCATCCGCAGCTTCCGTTTGATTCCAGATGGGAATCCAGTGGATGAAAAATATGAATTTGAGCTATCGATAGCAAGTGGGCAGGATGGCTGTCCAGCCGGCGGGTCCGGGCCTTCGACGCCCGATCCGCCACCGCCAGACGAACGAGGCATGCGATGGCCGGCAAGACCCTGTACGACAAGCTGTGGGAGATGCACGAGGTGACCCGTCGCGACGACGGCTCCTCGCTGATCTACATCGACCGGCACATCCTCCACGAGGTCACCTCGCCGCAGGCGTTCGAAGGCCTGCGCCTGGCCGGCCGCAAGCCGTGGCGGATCGACGCCAACATCGCCACCCCCGACCACAACGTGCCGACCACCCGCGCCGAGCGCGCCGGCGGGCTGCAGGCGATCGTCGACGAGGTCTCGCGCCTGCAGGTGCAGACCCTGGACGAGAACTGCGACGACTTCGGCATCCTCGAGTTCAAGATGGACGACGTCCGCCAGGGCATCGTCCATGTGGTCGGCCCGGAGCAGGGCGCCACGCTGCCGGGCATGACCGTGGTTTGCGGCGACTCGCACACCTCCACGCATGGTGCCTTCGGAGCCCTGGCGCACGGCATCGGCACCTCCGAGGTCGAGCACGTGCTGGCGACCCAGTGCCTGGTCGCCAAGAAGATGAAGAACATGCAGGTGAGGGTCGAAGGCACGCTGGGCCCCGGCGTCACCGCCAAGGACGTCGTGCTGGCGATCATCGGGAAGATCGGTACCGCCGGCGGGAACGGGCATGCGCTGGAGTTCGCCGGCAGTGCGATCCGCGACCTGTCGGTCGAAGGCCGCATGACCATCTGCAACATGGCCATCGAGGCCGGCGCGCGGGTGGGCATGGTCGCCGTCGACGACAAGACGATCGCCTACGTGAAGGATCGTCCGTTCGCGCCGAAGGGCGCCGACTGGGATGCCGCGGTCGCGGTGTGGAAGAACCTGGTCTCCGACGCCGACGCGCATTTCGACACCGTGGTCGAGCTGCGCGCCGAGGACATCAGGCCGCAGGTCAGCTGGGGTACCTCGCCGGAGATGGTGCTGGCGGTGGACCAGAACGTGCCCGATCCCGAGCGCGAAGCCGATCCGGTGAAGAAGGACTCGATCGTGCGCGCGCTGAAGTACATGGGCCTGCAGCCGAACCAGCCGATCACCACGATCAGGCTGGATCGCGTGTTCATCGGCTCATGCACCAATTCGCGGATCGAGGACCTGCGTGCGGCCGCCGAAGTGGCCAAGGGCCGCAAGGTGGCGGCCAGCGTGAAGCAGGCGCTGGTCGTGCCGGGCTCGGGCCTGGTCAAGGCGCAGGCCGAGGCCGAGGGCCTGGACAAGGTGTTCCTCGAGGCCGGCTTCGAGTGGCGTGAGCCGGGCTGCTCGATGTGCCTGGCGATGAACCCCGACAAGCTCGGCAGTGGCGAGCACTGCGCCTCGACCTCCAACCGCAACTTCGAAGGCCGCCAGGGCGCCGGTGGGCGTACCCACCTGGTCAGCCCGGCGATGGCCGCGGCCGCCGCGGTGGCCGGTCGCTTCGTCGACGTGCGCGAGCTGGTCGCACCTGTCCAGAGCCCCGCCTGAGGAGACCTGCCGAGATGAAAGCCTTCACCACCCACACCGGCCTGGTCGCCCCGCTGGACCGCGCCAACGTCGACACCGACCAGATCATCCCCAAGCAGTTCCTGAAGTCGATCAAGCGCTCGGGCTTCGGCCCGAACCTGTTCGACGAATGGCGCTACCTCGATGTAGGCCAGCCCGGCCAGGACAGCTCGAACCGTCCGCTCAACCAGGACTTCGTGCTGAACTTCCCGCGCTACCGCGGGGCCAGCGTGCTGCTGGCGCGCGAGAACTTCGGCTGCGGCTCCTCGCGCGAACACGCGCCGTGGGCGCTGGACGAGTATGGCTTCCGCGCGATCATCGCGCCGAGCTTCGCCGACATCTTCTTCAACAACAGCTTCAAGAACGGCCTGCTGCCGATCGTGCTGAAGGACGAGGACGTCGAAGCGCTGTTCGCGCAGTGCGAGGCCAACGAGGGCTACTCGCTGACCGTGGACCTGGCCACCCAGACCGTCACCCGGCCGGACGGCGTGCAGTACGGCTTCGAGATCGACGCGTTCCGCAAGCACTGCCTGCTGCACGGGCTGGACGACATCGGCCTGACCCTGCAGGAGCGCGACGCGATTGCCGCGTTCGAAACCCGGCATCGCGCCGCGCAGCCCTGGCTGTTCCAGGCCGGTCGCTGAGCGGCGCGGGCATCCGGCGCGCGCGCGGCGGCCGCCGGGCTACTTCCGGGCGCCCGGCTTCCGCGCCGGCGTCCTGGCGGGCTTCGCCGGCTTGCCGGCCCTGGCGGGCTTCGCGGCCGGTGCCTGGAGGCGCCTGGGGCCGGTCTTCCTGGACGCGCCTTCCTCCCCGTGCAGGGTGAGCAGCGATTCCATCAGCGCCTCGTCCGCGCTCGAGCACACGCCCAGCAGCAGCACCTCGTCGCAGCCTTCGGCGGCGATGTAGGCGTGGCCCATGTTGGAGTCGATGTACACCGACTCGCCGGTCTCGAGCACGATCGGGTCGTAGAATTCGGTGTGCACTTCCATGCGGCCCTCGAGCACGTGGATGTACTCCTCGCCGGAGTGCCGGACGAGTTCGCCGAACTCCTCGATGGTCTTGGCGCGCACGCGGGTCAGCACCGGGATCATGCGCTTGCGGCGCAGCTCCGGGCACAGGTAGTAGTAGTCGTAGTTGGGCGTGGTGACGCGGATGGCGTCATCGATCCGGCCGATGCTGCGCCGCGCGGTCACCGCCGGTCCCGGCGCCTCGTCCTCCTGCTCGGCGAACAGCTCGGACATGCGCAGCTGCAGGCGCTGGCTCAGTTGCAGCAGCTTGTCGTAGGTCAGGGTCAGGCGGTCGTGCTCGACCTTGGACAGGGTCGACAGCGGGATCCCGGAGTGCTCGCTCATCTGCTTCAGGGTCCAGCCCCTGCGCGCGCGCAGCGAGCGGAGCAGGCCGCCGATCGTCGGATGCGGCGTGGAGTTCGGCGTGGGGTGCTGCGATGTCATCCTTGCGGGATCTCCGTTGAAACGTCCGCGGCAGGCCGGCATGTCCTGTGCGGGATCATCATCGCCCCGCCGGGCGCGCGATGGAAAGGGGCGAGGCCGGCGGGACTTTCGCCACGGGTTGACAATTCTCTGATTGGGATCATTATCGCCAAATCAGGATAAGTCGGTCGCCGCGGCGGCCATCACACCCGTTGAGCCGGAGGCCCTGCCGATGCGCGCGATTTCCCCGATCCTGTGCGGAGCCGTGCTCTCCGCGATGCTGGCCTTCCCGTTGGCGGCGCAGGATCCCGCGGCCGCCGTGCCCACGGCCGCGCCGCCGGTGCCCGCCGCTGCGGTCGATGCGGCGCCCGCCGCTCCCGCGGCGACGGGTGCGCCGGTGCTGACCCGCGAGGACGCGGAGGCCTGGCTCGACGGCTTCTTCCCGTATGCGCTGGCCGCCGGCGACGTCGCCGGCGCGGTGGTCGTCGTGGTCAAGGACGGCCAGGTGCTGCTGCAGAAGGGGTACGGCTACGCCAACCTGGCCGAGCGCGCGCCGGTCGATCCGGAGCGCACCCTGTTCCGCCCGGGGTCGGTCTCCAAGCTCTTCACCTGGACGGCGGTGATGCAGCTGGTCGAGCAGGGCAAGCTGGACCTGGACGCCGACCTCAACCAGTACCTCGACTTCCCGATTCCGGCGCGCGACGGCAAGCCGATGACGCTGCGCCAGGTGATGACCCACACCACCGGCCTGGAAGAACAGATCCGCGGCCTGATCACCGCCGACCCGGCGGAGATCACGCCCCTGGGCGAGGCGCTCAAGCACTGGGTGCCCGAGCGCATCCACGTGCCCGGCGCCACCCCGGCGTACTCGAACTACGCCACGGCGCTGGCCGGCTACATCGTCGAACGCGTCTCGGGCATGCCGTTCGACGACTACGTCGAGCGCAACATCTTCCAGCCGCTGGGCATGGCCAGCTCGAGCTTCCGCCAGCCACTGCCGCCGGCGCTGCTGGCGCGCATGTCCAACGGGTATGCGAGGGCCTCGGAAGCCGAGCCCAAGCCCTACGAGTTCATCAGCCTGGCGCCCGCGGGCAGCCTGGCCTCCAGCGGCGCGGACATGGCCCGCTTCATGATCGCCCACCTGCAGGAGGGCGCCTTCGGCGATGCCCGCATCCTGCAGGCGGAGACCGCGAGGAAGATGCACTCCACCGGCCAGGCGTCGGTCGGCCCGCTGAACCGGATGATGCTCGGCTTCTACGAGACCTCGGTCAACGGCCATCGCGCGATCTCCCACGGCGGCGACACGCAGTGGTTCCACAGCGACCTGCAGCTGTTCCTGGACGACGGCGTGGGCCTGTTCGTGTCGATGAACAGTTCCGGCCGCGATGGCGCCACCGGCAACATCCGCTACGCGCTGTCGCGCGGATTCGCCGACCGCTACTTCCCCGCGGCGCCCGGCGCGGCCGACAAGGGCGTACCCGCCGAAGACGCGACACTGCACGCGCAGCAGATCGCCGGCACGTACACCAGCAGCCGGCGGCCGGACAGCAACATCCTGTCGCTGGCCAACCTGCTCGGGCCGGTGAAGGTGGTGGCCAACGAGGACGGCACCATCAGCGTGACCCTGGCGCTCGGCGCGGGCGGGGCGCCGAAGAAGTGGCGCGAGGTCGCCCCGTACCTCTGGCAGGACACCACCAGCAGCGACCGCCTGGCCGCGGACGTGGTGGATGGCCAGGTGACCCGTTTCAGCATGGAGCCGTACGCGCCGATCATGGTGTTCGAGCGGTTGTCGGCCTGGAACGCGCTGGCGATGCCGCTGCTGGCCGCGAGCCTGGTCGTGGTGCTGCTCACCGTGCTGGCCTGGCCGGTGTCGGCGCTGGTGCGCCGCTACTACGGCGCACGCTACCGCCTGCAGGGCACCGACGCCCGTGCACACCGCTGGGCGCGCATCGCCTCGCTGCTGGTGCTGCTGGCGATGGGTGGCGCCCTGGGCCTGGTGGTCGCGATGCTCGGCAAGCTGGAGATGACCAGCCCCGGCAACGACGGCCTGATCGTCGCGCTGCGGCTGTTCGCCACCGTGGCATTGCCGCTGGGCGCGGCCATCTCGCTGTGGAACGCATTCGAGGCGCTGCGTGGCCGGCGCGGCTGGCTGGCCAAGGCATGGGCGGTGCTGCTGGCCCTGTCCTGCCTGTTCCTGCTGTGGATCGGTTTCGCCAACCACGTGATCGGCTTCGGCGCCAACTACTGAGCGCCGCGGGGCCGGCATCGCCCGGCCCCCGTCCCGTCCTGCCAGGAGCCGTGATCCGATGCCGCTTGCGCTCGAACTGCACAACGAACCGCTGCCGATGTCGGCGCCGTTCCGCATCGCCGGCCATGTGTTCGAGGCGATGCCGGCGACCGTGGTGACCCTGCGCGAGGGCGCGTGGCGCGGGCGCGGCGAGGCGGCCGGGGTGTACTACAACGACGACCATCCGGACCGGATCCTGGCCACGCTCGAGGCGCTGCGCCCGCGGATCGAGGCGGGCATCGACCGCGAAAGCCTGCGCGCGCTGCTGCCGGCCGGCGGCGCGCGCAATGCGCTGGACTGCGCGCTGTGGGAGCTGGAATCGCAGCGTGCCGGCGTGCCCGTGTGGCGGCTGGCGGGGCTGGATGGCGTGCGCCCGCTGCTGACTACCTTCACCGTGGGCGCCGACGAACCGTCGGTGATGGCCGAGCGCGCCGCCGCCTATACCCAGGCGCGCGCGCTCAAGCTGAAGCTGACCGGCGAAGCGGAGCTCGACGCCGCGCGCGTGCGCGCGGTGCGTGCCCGTTGTCCCTCGGCCTGGATCGGGGTCGATGCCAACCAGGGCTACCACGCGACCACGCTGCCGGCGCTGCTGCCGGTGCTGGTCGAGGCGAAAGTCTCGCTGCTCGAGCAGCCGTGCGTGCGCGGACGCGAATCCGACCTGGACGGCATCGCGCGGCCGCTGCCGTTCGCCGCCGACGAGAGCATCCTCGACCTGGCCGAACTCGAGGCGCGCCACCACCGCTTCGACGTGATCAACATCAAGCTGGACAAGTGCGGCGGACTGACCGAAGGCCTGATGATGGCCCGGCGCGCGCGCGAACTGGGCAAGCAGGTGATGGTCGGCAACATGTGCGGCACCAGCCTCGCGGCGGCGCCCGCGTTCGTGCTCGGGCAGTTCTGCGACGTGGTCGACCTCGACGGGCCGGTCTTCCTGAAGCAGGACCGGACGCCCTCGGTGCGCTACGAAGGCGGCTGCATAAGCTGCGGCGACGAGGTGTGGGGGCCGAAGGGCGTCGCGTGAGCACCGTCGCCGACAAGACCTGGTTCGGCCAGCCGCGCGGGCTGACCATCCTGTTCCTGACCCAGATGTGGGAGATGTTCTCCTACTACGGCATGCGCACGCTGCTGGTCTACTACATGACCAAGCAGCTGCTGTTCGCCCAGGAGAAGGCCTCGCTGATCTACGGCAGCTACACCGCGATGGCGTACTTCACGCCGATCCTGGGCGGCATGGTCGCCGACCGCTGGCTCGGCAAGCGCAACGCGGTGGTGCTGGGCGGCAGCGTCATGGCGCTGGGCCACTTCCTGATGGCGTTCGAGCCGCTGTTCTTCGTCGCCCTGGCCACGATCGCGCTGGGCAACGGCCTGTTCCTGCCGAGCCTGCCGAGCCAGATCAACGATCTCTACGCGGGCGACGATCCACGCCGCGGGCGCGCCTACAACGTCTACTACGTCGGGCTGAACATCGGCGGGCTGATGGCCCCGCTGGTGTGCGGCACGCTCGGGGAGCTGTACGGCTGGCACTACGGCTTCGGCGCGGCGGGCGTGGGCATGTTCGTGGGCCTGCTCATCTACGTGGCCGGGCGGCGCTACCTGCCGCCGGAGGCCGCGCGCCCCGCGCTGCCGGCGGATACCGCCGCGCAGGCCGGCCAGCGCAACGCCAGGGTCTGGTGGCTGCTGCTGGGTGTCGGCATCGCGGCCACCATCTTCCGCGGCGCCTACGAACAGATCGGCAACACGCTCCCGCTGTGGGTCGACACCCGCGTGGACCGCGCCTGGGGCGCGTGGACCATTCCGATGACCTGGTTCCAGTCGCTCAATCCGCTGCTGGTGATCGCGATGACGCCGCTGCTGCTGATGGTCTGGCGCAACCGCGCCGCGGCCGGCCGCGAATCCACGCCGGCGATCCGCATGGCGACCGGCGCGCTGATCGTGGCCGCGGCCTATGCGCTGCTGGCGATCGCGGCCGCCGTGGCCGGCGACGCGCTTGCCGGCTGGAGCTGGCTGGTGGCGTTCTTCGTGGTCCTGACCCTGGGCGAGCTGTTCATCCTGCCGACCGGGCTGGGGCTGTTCGCCAAGCTGGCGCCGCCGCGGCTGGGCGCGACCACGGTGGCGTCGTGGTTCCTGGCCGTGTTCAGCGGCAGCCTGCTGGCCGGTGCGGTGGGCACCTTGTGGTCGCGGACCAGCCACGCCGGCTTCTTCCTGGTCCTCTCCGCGCTGGCCGTGTCCGCCGCGGCGTTGCTGTGGCGGCTGGACCGGCCGATCCGCGCACTGGAATGAACCGCCCGTCCTGACGGAGCACCGCCATGTCCCGCCGTCCGTCCATCGTCCTGGCGCTCGCCCTCGCCAGCGCCGTCTCCGGGATACCGGCCCCTGCCGGCGCGGCCACTCCGCACTTCGACCTGCTGGTGCGCAACGGCATGGTCCACGATGGCAGCGGCGCACCCTCGCAGCGGGTCGACGTGGCGGTGCGTGGCGACCGGGTGGTGGCGCTGTTGCCCGCGGGCAGCGATGCCTCGGCCGAGGTGGTGCTCGATGCGCGTGGCCAGGCGGTGGCGCCGGGCTTCATCAACGTCCTCAGCTGGGCGACCGAATCGCTGCTCGTCGACGGGCGTGGCATGAGCGACACCCGCCAGGGCGTGACCCTGGAGATCTTCGGGGAAGGCTGGTCGATGGGCCCGCTCAACCCGCGCATGAAGGCCGAGGCGGCCAGGGCGCAGGGCGACCTGCGCTATCCGGTCGAATGGACCACGCTCGGCGGGTACCTCGAACACCTCGAGCGCCGCGGCGTCACCCCGAACGTGGCCTCGTTCGTCGGCGCCACCACCGTGCGCATCCACGAACTGGGGGAGGACGACGTCGATCCCGATCCGGCGCAGCTGGAGCGGATGCGCGGGCGGGTGCGCGAGGCGATGGCCGAGGGCGCGCTCGGCGTGGGCAGCTCGCTGATCTATCCGCCGGCGGCCTTCGCCGGAAGCGCCGAGATCACCGCGCTGGCGCAGGCGGCGGCCGAATCGGGCGGCGGCTACATCTCGCACATGCGCAGCGAGGCGGACCGCTTCCTCGAGGCGCTGGACGAGACGATCGCCATCGCCCGCGCCACCGGACAGCGCGCCGAGGTCTACCACCTGAAGGCGGCCGGCCGGGAGAACTGGCCGAAGATGGCCCAGGCGATCGCGCGGATCGATGCCGCGCGCGCCGAAGGCCTGCAGGTCAGTGCCGACATGTATGCCTATACCGCCGGCGCCACCATGCTGACGGCGACCATGCCGCCATGGGTGCAGGCCGGCGGCTACGAGGCGCTGGTCGGGCGGCTGCGCGACCCGGCGATCCGCGCGCGCGTGCTGGCCGAGATGCGCGATCCCGCGGCGGACTGGGAAAACCTGCGCCTGCTCGCCGGCTCCGACGAGCGCGTGACGCTGATCGGTTTCCGCAACGCGGCGCTCAAGCCGCTGACCGGCCGCACCCTGGCCGAGGTGGCGCGCGAGCGCGGTACCAGCGCCGAGGATGTGGCGATCGACCTGGTCATCGAGGACGGCTCGCCGGTCGGCGCGGCGTTCTTTCTGATGAGCGAGGACAACGTCGAGCTCGGGCTGCGGCAGCCCTGGGTGAGTCTAGGCTCGGACGCGGAATCGTCGGCCGCCGAAGGCGTGTTCCTGCAGTCGAGCACGCACCCGCGCGCCTACGGGAACGTCGCGCGCTTCCTCGGCCACTACGTGCGCGACCGCGGGCTGATGCCGCTGGAGGAGGGCATCCGCCGGCTGACCGGCCTGCCGGCGGAGAACTGGAAGCTGCGCGACCGCGGCTGCCTGCGGCCGGGATGCCATGCCGACATCGTGGTGTTCGATCCGGCCCGGATCGCGGACCACGCGACCTACGCGGACCCGCGGCGGTACGCGACCGGCGTGACGCACGTGTTCGTCAACGGGGTGCAGGTGCTGCGCGACGGCGAGCACACCGGCGCGACCCCGGGCCGGGTGGTGCGCGGGCCGGGCTGGCGAGGGGCAGGCGCCGGGCGTGCGCCGGAGGCGGCCGGAGCCCGCCACCCGCCTGGAAAATGATTTTCCGAACGTATTGACAATTCTCTGATTGGGATCATGATCCGGATCAGGGGGTCCGCGCCGCAACGTGCATGCGGTGCCGGACATGCGGCGGGGCGTCCCGTCGCGCTGCCATCGATCCGACGCTCGCTTCCGGGAGACCTGAGATGAACGCGTTCCAGCCTGCCCGCACCGGGCTCCGCTCGCCCCTTTCCCTCGCGATCGCCGGCGTGCTGGCGTGGGGCGTCGCGATGCCCGCGCTGGCCTTCGAGGACGCCGCGGCCGCCGAGGGGGCGACCGACAGCGCCACCACGCTCGACACGGTGGTGGTCACCGCCAACAAGCGCGTGGAGAACATCCGCGAGGTGGGCGCCTCGATCAGCGTGATCGGAGAGCGCCAGCTCGAGAACATCGGCGCCAGCTCGCTGACCGACTTCGCCGCGCTGGTCCCGGGCATGCAGGTGCAGAGCAACGGCAACCCGGGCCAGACCGCGATCTCGCTGCGCGGCATCGCCGCGATGTCGCCCAGCGCGACCGTGGCCACGTACATCGACGAAGTGCCGGTCGGCTCCAGCGGCATCTACCAGGCGGCCAACGCCTTCATGCTCGACCTGCTGCCCTACGACATCAGCCGGGTCGAGGTGATGCGTGGCCCGCAGGGCACGCTGTACGGCGCGGGCGCCATCGGCGGCCTGCTCAAGTACGTGACCCGCGCCCCCGACCTGGCCGGCGACGAGCTGCGCGCGGGCGTGGGCCTGCGCACGGTGCAGGACGGCGGCGATGCCTGGAACCTGCGGCTGGGCGCGAGCGTGCCGCTGCAGGAGGACCGGCTGGGCCTGCGGATGAGCTTCGCCCGCAACGGGTTGCCCGGCTACACCGACAACCAGGTCGACGGCGCCCGGGACGTCAACGACGCCGAGCAGATCGGCGCGCGCGTGGCGCTGGCGTGGGACGGCGAGGCGTTCGACGCCGACCTGGGGGTGCTGCACCAGCGCATCCACAGCGACGGCCGCGCCGGCGTGGCGTTGGACCCGGACACGCTGCAGCCGCTGTTCGGCGACCACGTCGACCGCACCTGGCAGCCGCAGCCGTTCTCCAAGAAGCTCACCCTGACCTCGCTGAACCTGGACTGGGACCTGGGCTGGGGCGATTTCGTCTCCGCCACCGGCTGGTCGCAGACCGAAACCTCCAGCACGCTCGACGCCACCATCCAGTTCGGCGAGGTCGCCAACCTGATGCTGGGCCTGCCCGAGCCGGGCAGCGCGGCGCTGCGCTACGACTTCGACCTGGACAAGATCACCCAGGAGTTCCGGCTGACGTCCAAGAGCGGCGCCCCGTTCGAGTGGATGGTCGGCGTGTTCTACACCGAGGAGGACGCGCTGCAGAGCCAGTTCGTGTGGCTGCAGCAGCTGGACGGTTCGGCGCTGCCGGCGCCGTACGCCGAGATGTTCGGCACGCTGGCGCTGCTCAACATGCCCAGCACCTACGAGGAACTGGCGGTGTTCGCCAACGGCTCGTGGCGCGTGGGCGAGCGCTTCAAGATCGACGCCGGCCTGCGCCAGGCGCGCAACGAGCAGTGGTTCAGCCAGAACGGCGACGCCGGCATCCTGGTGCCGATCGGGGATTTCCCGGGCGAGTCGAGCGAGGACGTGTTCACCTGGAGCCTGAGCCCGCAGTTCGCGATCAACCAGGACGCGATGGTCTACCTGCGGGCGGCGACGGGCTACCAGCCGGGCGGCCCGAACGTGGCCCTGCCCGGCATGCCGCCCACCGTCGACTCCTCGATGCTGGCCAGCTACGAGCTCGGGCTGAAGTCCGCCTTCGCCGAACAGCGCGTGCTGCTGGACGTGGCCGCCTACCGCATCGACTGGGAAGACATCCAGGTCGCGGCCTCGTTCAACGGCATCGGCGGCCTGGTCAACGGCGGCGAGGCGACCAGCGAAGGCGTCGAGCTGTCGGCCCAGTTCCGCGCCACGTCGAACCTGCAGTTCGGGATCAACGGCGCGTACAACAAGGCCACGCTGAAGGACGACTTCGAGCCGGCGGTGATCCCGCAGGACGGCTACGACGTCGTCCTCAATTCGGGCCTGGCCGGCGACCGCATTCCCTATGTGCCGGAATGGTCGTGGTCGGCCACCGCCGAATACGCGTTCAGCGCCGGCGCGGGCCTGGCCGGGCAGGTCGGCGGCGCGGTGCGCTGGATCGGCGACCGCGTCAACGGCACCACCGAGCGCACCCGCGCCACCGCCCCGGGCGACCCGTCGACCGTGCTGATGGAGGAGATCGTCGCGCCGCTGCCGCTGGACAGCTACGCCGCGCTCGACCTGTATGCCGGCATCGGTCGCGGCAACTGGGAAGTGCGCGCCTACGTCAACAACGTCACCGGCGAGGACGGCTGGTCGTCGGTGGAGCTGATCAGCAGCGAGGTGACCGGTGCGCCGGTGCAGGCGGTCGCCGTGCCGATCCTGCCGCGCACCTTCGGCCTCGAATTCGACGTGCGCTTCTGACCGAGCGCGCCGTGCTTCGACGCGCGCGGCGCACTTCCCGACCGGACCCGAGCACACCCGCATGTCCAACGCCGTACCCGTGCTGCGCGAGCCCGATGCGCTGCCGCAGCCCTACCTGCTGTTCCTGGGCGACACGACCGAACCGGGCTACGCCAAGACCGCGTTCGGCCTGCGCGACTGGGCGGGCGAGCGCTGCGTCGGCGAATACGCCTGCGCGGGCGCGTCGGTCAGCACGGGGCTGCCCGCCATGACCCCGGCCCAGGCACGGCTGGCGGGCGCGAGGGCGATGGTGATCGGCGTGGCCAACCCGGGCGGGCGCATTCCCGGCGCATGGCTGCCGCTGCTGATCGAAGCGCTGCAGGCCGGGCTCGACCTCGTCGGCGGCATGCACGCGCGCCTGTCCGGGATCGAGTCGCTGCGCAATGTCGCCCTGGCCCACGGCCGCCGCCTGATCGACGTGCGCGAACCGCCGCCCGGCCTGCCGGTCGCCAGCGGCCGCAAGCGCAGCGGCAAGCGCCTGCTGACCGTCGGCACGGACTGCGCGCTGGGCAAGAAGTACACGGCCCTCGCCCTGGCCCGTGCGTTCCGCTCGCGCGGGCTGGACGCGGATTTCCGCGCCAGTGGCCAGACCGGCATCCTGATCGCCGGCGAAGGCATCCCGATGGACGCGGTGGTCGCCGACTTCGCCGCCGGTGCGGCCGAGCTGCTCTCGCCGGATGCCGAACCGGGCCACTGGGACGTGATCGAAGGGCAGGGTTCGCTGTCGCACCCGGCCTACGCCGGCGTGTCGCTGGCGCTGCTGCACGGCAGCCAGCCCGACGTGGTCGTGGTCTGCCACGCGCACGGACGCGAGCACGTGCTGGGCCATCCGCACTACCGGCTGCCGACGCTGGAGGACACCATCGACCTGGCCCTGCGCCTCGGGTCGCGCACCAACCCCGCGATCCGGTGCGCGGGAGTCAGCCTGAACACCGCAGGTCTGGACGAGGCCGAGGCGCAGCGGGCGATGGGGGAGATCGCCGCGCGCCTCGGCCTGCACGTGGCCGATCCCATGCGCGGCGGCGAGCCGTTCGCGCGCCTGGTCGACGCCTGCCTGGCATGAGGCCGTCCGGCGCGTTCCAGCGCTACCTGCTGCCGGGCTTCGTGTTCCAGGCCGCGGTGATCGCCGGCGGCTACGCCACCGGGCGCGAACTGGTCGAGTTCTTCCTGCCGGCCGGGCCGTGGGGCGGCCTGCTCGGCATGGCGGTCAGCATGGCGGTGTGGAGCGTGGTGCTGATGCTCAGCTTCGAGCTGGCGCGGATCGCGCGTGCCTACGACTATCGCGCGTTCTTCCGGGTGCTGCTCGGCCGCGGCTGGTTCGCCTTCGAGGTCGGCTACGTGCTGCTGATGCTGGTGATCATGGCGGTGATGGGCGCCGCGGCCGGGGAGATCGCCCACAGCCTGTTCGGTTTGCCCAGGCTGGCCGGATCGCTGGCGATGATCGCCGCCACCGGAGCGCTGCTCTTCTTCGGCACGGCGGCGATCGAACGTTTCCTGGTCGCCTCTGTGGGCTACCTCTACCTGGTCTACCTGGTGTTCGTGGTCTGGTGCCTGGCCGCGTTCGGCGACCGCATCGAGGCCAACTTCGCGTCGATCCCGGTGGGTGGCAACTGGTTCATGGCGGGCGTCACCTACGCGGGATACAACGTCGCCACCATTCCGGCCGTGCTGTTCTGCGTGCGCCACTTCGGCGGCCGCCGCGACGCGCTGGTCGCCGGCGCGCTGGCGGGGCCGCTGGGCATGCTGCCGGGCGTGGTGTTCTTCATCGCCATGGCCGGCTACGTCACCGAGGTCGCCGACCAGGCGCTGCCCTCGGCGTTCCTGCTGGCCAAGCTGCAGGCGCCCTGGTTCGAATGGGCCTTCCAGCTCGCGGTCATGCTGACCTTGGTCGACACCGGCGTGGCCCTGCTGCACGCGATCAACGAGCGGGTGGCGAACGCCTGGGAGGAGCGCGGACGCGCCATGCCGCGGTCGCTGCGCCCCGCGCTTGCGGTGGTGGTGATGCTGGTGGCGGTGTACGCGGCCACCGCGGTCGGCCTGGTGGACCTGGTCGCCAAGGGTTACGGCACCCTGACCTGGTACTTCCTGGCCATCTACGTGCTGCCGCTGCTGACCTGGGGCGTGTGGCTGCTGTGGCGCCGGCGCGTGCAGGCGTCGCCGGCACCGGTTTCGTGAGAGGAGATCGAACATGGGCATGAGCTCGCGGTTCCTGCGCAGCGCCGCCTGCGCGTGGTTGCTGTCCGTGGCCGCCGGCGCGGGCGCCGCGACCGGCACGATGCCTGCCGGCTTCGACCAGCGGGTCGCCGAGGCGATGCGCTCGCGCGACGTCCCGGGCATGGCGATCGCGGTGGTCAAGGGCGGGGAGATCGTGCACGCGCGCGGGTACGGCGTGCGCCGCCTGGGCGGCGCCGAGCCGGTCGACGCGGACACGATCTTCCCCACCGGCTCGACCGGGAAGGCGGTGACCGCCGCGGCGCTGGCGATCCTGGTCGACGACGGCAAGCTCGGCTGGGACGACAAGGTCGCCGACCACCTGCCGGACTTCCGGATGTACGACCCCTGGGTCACCCGCGAGATGACCGTGCGCGACCTGCTGCTCCACCGCAGCGGGCTGGCCCTGGGTGCGGGCGACCTGCTGTTCATCCCGCGCACCTCGCGCAGCCGTGCCGACATCGTCCGCGCGCTGCGCCACATCAAGCCGGCGACCAGCTTCCGCAGCGGCTACGCCTACGACAACATCCTCTACATCGTCGCCGGCGAGCTGGTGTCCCAGGTCAGCGGGCAGCCATGGGAGCGCTTCGTGCGCGAGCGCATCTTCGTCCCGATGGGCATGAAGACCGCGGTCAGCGACGAGAAGGACCGCTTCGCCACCGCCAACCGGGTGCAGCCGCACGCGCGGCTGGACCCGCGCCTGCGCGGCCTGGGCGAACAGCAGGTGCTGCCCGAGCGCGAGGGCCTGGGCCAGGTGGGCGCGCCGGCCGGCGGCCTGTCGTGGAGCGCGAACGATTTCGCGCGCTGGATGCAGCTGCAGCTGGGACAGGGCGTGGTGCCGGGCAGCGATGGCGGCAAGCGCCTGTACGGGGAGGCCTCCGCGAACGAGATGTGGACCCCGCAGGTGCCGGTGCCGATCCGCCCGTACCCGGCGCCGATCAGCGACATCACCCCGCAGTTCTCCGGCTACGCGCTCGGCTGGAACGTGCAGGACTACCGCGGGGTGAAGGTCATCCAGCACGGCGGTGCGGTGTTCGGCGTGCTGGCCTTCGTCGTGCTGGTGCCGGAACACGACCTGGGCATCGCGCTGATGATCAACTCCGAAGACGTTGACGTGCAGCGGGGCCTCGGCTTCGAGCTGCTCGACCACTACCTGGGCTTCGAGCCGCGCGACTGGGTCGCGGCGTTCTCGACCTGGAACCGCGAGCGCCTGGCCGGCGGCCTCGCCGCGCTGGAAGGCGCGGGCAAGGCTTCGCGCAAGGCGTCGCGGCCCTCGTTGCCGGCCGCGGGCTATGCCGGCGACTATGCCGACGCCTGGTACGGGCCGATCGCGGTCGCCGAACGCGATGGCAAGCTGCGGATCGACTTCAGGCAGACGCCGGACATGGCCGGCACCTTGAGCCACTGGCAGTACGACACCTTCCGCGCCGACTGGGACGACGCCTCGATCGAGCCGGCCTACGTGACCTTCGCCCTGGACGCGGACGGCAAGGTCGAACGGATCACGATGAAGGCGGTCTCGCCGCTCGCCGACTTCAGCTACGACTACCAGGACCTGCTGTTCCAGCCGAAGACGGCGGAGTAGCGCGCGCGGTCGAACCCCGGAACGAAGACGCCGCCCCGGGGCGGCGTCTTCGCGTGCGCGTCCCGCGGCCGCGGCCTCAGTACACGCCCTGCGCCAGCATCGCGTCGGCGACCTTGACGAAGCCGGCGATGTTGGCGCCGTCCACGTAGTTGACGCTGCCGTCGCGGCGCCGGCCATGGCGCACGCAGTGGCCGTGGATGTCCTTCATGATCGCGTGCAGCCGCTCGTCCACCTCGGCGTGGTGCCAGGACATGCGGATCGCGTTCTGCGACATCTCCAGGCCCGAGGTCGCCACGCCGCCGGCATTGGACGCCTTGCCCGGCGCGTACAGCGTGCCGGACTCGAGGAACACGTCCACCGCCTCGAGGGTCGAGGGCATGTTCGCGCCCTCGGCCACGCAGAACACGCCGTTCTTCACCAGGGTGCGTGCGTCGTCGGCGTCCAGTTCGTTCTGGGTGGCGCAGGGCAGGGCGATCTCGGCCGGGATGTGCCAGGGCCGGCGGCCGGGCAGGTAATCGAAGCGCGGATCCTCGCCCAGTTCGGCCAGGCGCCCGCGGCGCACGTTCTTCAGCCGGGCGACCTGCTCGATCGCCTCGGCATCGAAGCCGTCGCGCGCGTACAGGGTGCCGTCCGAATCGCTGAAGGTCAGCACCTTGCCGCCGAGGTCGCTGGCCTTGGCGGCGGCGAACTGGGCCACGTTGCCGGAGCCGGAGACCAGCACGCGCGCGCCGCGGGTCGGCCGGCCGGCGTGGTGCAGCATCTGCTCGACGAAGTACACCGTGCCGAAGCCGGTGGCTTCCGGACGCATCAGGCTGCCGCCGTAGGCCACGCCCTTGCCGGTGAACACGCAGCCGGCCTGGTTGGAGAGCTTCTTCATCATGCCGGCCATGTAGCCCACTTCGCGCGCGCCCACGCCGATGTCGCCGGCGGGCACGTCCGTGTCCGGGCCCAGGTGCCGGTACAGCTCCAGCATCAGCGCCTGGCAGAAGCGCATGACCTCGCCGTCGCTCTTCCCCTTCGGGTCGAAATCCGCGCCGCCCTTGCCGCCGCCCATCGGCAGCGTGGTCAATGCGTTCTTGAACGTCTGCTCGAACGCCAGGAACTTGAGGATCGACAGGTTCACCGACGGATGGAAGCGCATGCCGCCCTTGTACGGGCCGATCGCCGAGCTGTGCTGCACGCGGAAGGCGCGGTTGACCTGGACCTGGCCGCGGTCGTCGACCCAGCTCACCCGGAACTGCAGCACGCGCTCGGGTTCGGCCAGGCGCTCGAGCAGGCCATCGCGGGCGTACTCCGGATGCCGTTCCAGGAACGGCCAGAGGCTGGCGGTGACTTCCCGGACCGCCTGCAGGAATTCCGGCTGGCCCGGATCGCGGCGTTGCAGGCGGTCCAGGAAGGCGTCTCTGGAGGCTGGCACGTGTTCGTTCCCGTGGTGCGGTGGTAGGGGCGGTGCGGCGGGCTTCAGCCCAGCCGCTCGATCACGGCCTGCGCGGCCTGTGCGGTGCCCACCGCCTGCCCGGCCGGGGCCAGGTCGGCGGTGAACACCCTCGCGTCCAGGGCGGCGGAAACGGCCGCCTCGATCGCCGACGCTTCCGTCTCCAGGCGCAGCGAATGGCGCAGCAGCAGGGCCGCGCTGAGGATGGTCGCGTAGGGGTTGGCGATGCCCTTGCCGGCGATGTCCGGGGCCGACCCGTGGATCGGTTCGTAGATGCCGACCTTGCCGTCGCCCAGCGACGCCGAAGCCAGCAGGCCCAGCGAACCGGCCAGCATCGAGGCCTCGTCGGTGAGGATGTCGCCGAACATGTTCTCGGTGACGATGACGTCGTAGGCGCGCGGCTTGGACAGCAGGTGCATGGCCATCGAGTCCACCAGCTGGTGCTCGACGGTCACGTCCGGGAATTCCTCGCGCATGATCCGGCTGGTCACGTCGCGCCACAGCCGCGAGGTTTCCAGCACGTTGGCCTTGTCCACCGAGGTGAGGTGGCCGCGGCGCTGGCGGGCCAGGCGGGCCGCGCTGCGCACGACGCGCTCGACCTCGGCCACGGTGTAGCGGCACAGGTCGGTGGCATCGCTCTCGCTGCGGGTCTTGTCGCCGAAGTAGATGCCGCCGGTCAGTTCGCGCACGACCATGATGTCCACGCCGGCGAGCAGCTCCGCCTTGATCGGGGAGGCGCCCAGCGCGGCCGCATGCGGGGCCACCGGGCGCAGGTTGGCGAACAGGCCGAGCCCCTTGCGGATCGCCAGCAGGCCCTGTTCCGGCCGGACCGCGGCATTGGGGTCGGACCACTTCGGGCCACCGACTGCGCCGAGCAGGATCGCGTCGGCCTTCTTCGCCGCTTGCAGGGTCGCCTCCGGCAGCGGCACGCCGTGCCGGTCGATGGCGATGCCGCCGATGTCGTGCTCCTCGAAGGCGAACGTGTGGCCGTGGCGCGCGGCGACGGCTTCGAGCACGGGCAGGGTGGCGGAGACGATCTCCGGACCGATGCCGTCACCGGGCAGGACGACGATGTTGGCGTGCATGGGGCCTCGTTGGTGGTGGGAAGGGGAACCGCGCGGGCGCTCAGCCCGCCGGCGTGGCCGTATCGTCCGGCGCGGCCGCGTCGCGTTCGCCGGCGGCCGGCGACGGCGTCGCGGCGCCGTTGTGCGGATAGGGCGTGTCGGACAGGCGGCGGGCGAGCGCGCGGTTCACGGCGGCGTCGAAGGTCAGCGCGGCGGCCTGGGTGGTGTCGGCGAGGGGCATCGGCAACGGTTCCTGCGGTGGACGCGCGGCGGCGTCCGCATGTGGGTGGTTGGGAAGGCGGCGACCGGCCGGCGACGCGACCGGGACGGCGACGGGAGGCCCGTCGCCGGGTGTCGTGCAAGGCGCATGCCGCGGCCGGTCAGGCGGTGGCGAGCTGCTCGCCTGCCGTCGCCCCGCGACGCTGGCGCAGCAGCCGGTTGGCCACGTCCAGCCAGGCCAGCGCGCTGGCCTCGATGATGTCGCGGCTGGTGCCGGTGCCTTCGTACTCGGCCTCGCCGTGGCGCACGCTGAGGCTGGCCTCGCCGCGCGCGTCGGCGCCCAGGCCGACGCTGTGCACGCGGTAGCTCTCCAGCGCCAGGCGCACGCCGGTGGCCGCCGACAGCGCGGCGAACAGCGCGTCCACCGGACCGTCGCCCTCGGCGCTCTCCAGCACGCGGCTGCCATCCGGGTCGGACAGCTCGACCGTGGCGATCGCGCGCTGGCCGCGGTCGCTGACCGTCATCGAGGCCAGCCGGTAGCCCTCGGCGTCGCCGGTGTCCTGCATCAGCGCCTGCAGGTCGGCGTCGGTGACCACGCGCTGCTGTTCGCACAGCGCCTTGAAGTCGGTGAAGACGTGGTCCAGCTCGCCGTCTTCCAGGTAGTAGCCGAGCGCGCGCAGGCGCTGCTCGACCGCGGCGCGTCCGCTGTGCCGGCCCAGGACCATCTGCGTGTCCGGCCAGCCCACGTCCTGCGGGCGCATGATCTCGTAGGTGCCGCGGTGGCGCAGCATGCCGTGCTGGTGGATGCCCGACTCATGGGCGAAGGCGTTGCTGCCGACCACCGCCTTGTTGCGCTGCACGTGCATGCCGATCAGGCGCTGCAGCAGCTGCGAGGTCGGGACCAGCCGGCGCGAATCGATGCCGGTGTCGACGTTGAAGAACGCGCCGCGCACCTTCAGCGCCATCACGATCTCCTCCAGCGCGCAGTTGCCGGCGCGCTCGCCGATGCCGTTGATGGTGCATTCGACCTGGCGGGCGCCGCCCTCGATCGCGGCCAGGGTGTTGGCCACGGCCAGGCCCAGGTCGTTGTGGCAGTGCGCGCTGAAGACCACGTCGCCGGCACCGGGCACGTTGCCGATCAGCCGCTGGAACAGGCCGCGGATCTCCTCCGGCGTGGTGAAGCCGACCGTGTCCGGCACGTTGATGGTCGTGGCGCCGGCGGCGATCGCCGCGCCGACCACCTCGTGCAGGAAGTCCTCCTCGGTGCGGGTGCCGTCCTCGGTGGAGAACTCGATGTCGTCGATGAACTGCCTGGCGTAGGAGATGCTCTCGACCGCCATGTCCAGCACCTGCTGGCGGCTCATGCGCAGCTTGTGCTCGCGGTGCAGCGGGCTGGTCGACACGAACACGTGCAGGCGCGGACGCGCGGCCGCTTCCAGGGCGCGCAGCGAGGTGTCCACGTCGGCGCGCAGGCAGCGCGAGAGCACCGCCAGCACCGGCTC
The DNA here is from genome assembly GCF_041464125.1 of Pseudoxanthomonas fibrivorans. Classification (NCBI taxonomy): domain Bacteria; kingdom Pseudomonadati; phylum Pseudomonadota; class Gammaproteobacteria; order Lysobacterales; family Lysobacteraceae; genus Pseudoxanthomonas; species Pseudoxanthomonas fibrivorans. Next base: position 330,613 of record NZ_JBGNUG010000002.1, read on the forward strand.
GCGCAGCTCGCGCGCGATCAGCGACATCGCCTCGCGGTCGGACTGGGAGCTGGCCGGGAAGCCGGTCTCGATGATGTCCGCGCCGAGTTCGGAGAGCGCGCGCGCCATCACCAGCTTCTGCGGCGGGGTCATGCTGCAGCCGGGCGACTGCTCGCCGTCGCGCAGGGTGGTATCGAACACCCGGATGCGGGCCGGGGAGACCTGGGGGTGGGCTTGGGACTGGGGCGCGTTCACCAGGTGAACTCCTCTTCGCTGACGGGCTGCGGCGCGGTCGGCGCCGTTGGGGCGGGAATGGTGGATGGGGCGGACAGGGTAGCGGTTGGGCGGCGCTTTTCCAGCGGTCCCGGTCGCGGTTCGGCGGTCCCGTCCGGAATGTTCAGCCCGGCCGTGCGCCGGCGCGGCTTGCGCGGCGCCCGCGGCCGGACCTCGGACAGCAGGGTGGCGAGCCGGGCCGCGTCGATGTTGCCGCCGGAGACCACCGCGCACTTGCGCTTGCCGGCGACGCGGCGGCCGGCCGCCAGGGCCAGGGCGCCGGCGCCCTCGGCGATCAGGTTTTCCTCCAGCGCCAGCCGGACCAGGGTCTCGCGCAGCTCGGCCTCGCGGACGATGACCACGTCGTCGAGCAGGCGCGCGCACAACCGCCGGGTCAGGAAGCCGGGCACCTTGACCCGCACGCCATCCGCCAGGGTACGGGCGGGGTCGATCGCGGCGGTATCGCCCCTGATCGCGCGGGCCATCGAATCCACGCCCTCGACCTGGGCGCCGACCACGCGCACGCCCTGCGACTTCAGCGCCAGCGCCACGCCGGAGGCCAGGCCTCCGCCGCCGATCGGCACGATGACCACGTCGGGCGTGTGCGGGGCGATCTCGATGCCGATCGTGCCCTGGCCGGCGATCACGTCCGGATCGTCGAACGCGGACAGGAAGCGGTAGTCGTTCTGTTCGGCCAGCTGGCGGGCGAAGGCGTAGGCCTCGTCGTAGCTGTCGCCGTGCTGGCGCACGGTCGCGCCCCAGTGGGCGACGCCGGCGATCTTGGTCTCCGGCGCGCCATGCGGCATCACCGTGATCGCCTGCGTGCCCAGCCGGTAGGCCGCCCAGGCGACCCCCTGGGCGTGGTTGCCGGCCGAGGCGCAGATCACCGGCCGCAGGTCGCCGCGTTCGCGCGCGGCCAGCATCGCGTTGAGCGCGCCGCGCACCTTGTACGAACCGGTGCGCTGCAGGTTCTCCAGCTTGAGCATCACGCCGAAGCGCTCGGCATGGTGCATCGGGGTGACCGGCAGGTAGCGGCGCAGCCGCGACTGCGCGGCGAGCACGTCGGCGACGCCGACGTCGCCGACGTCCGGTTCCCCGCTGCCCGGGCTGGCGCTGTCAGGCATCGCCGCGGGCCTTCGGGCGATGGCGAAGAAGGCACCTCCGCACCACGGCCCCCGCGGGGGAGGCCGTGGCGATGGCGGAAGTGGCGGCGCGTGTGTTCACTGCACGGCCCCCTGCACGGTCGCGTCGAGGGGGCCGGCGTCCACGGGGCTGATCTCCACCGACTCGCAGTCGTAGACCTTCTGCAGCTGGCGCTTGAGCGTCTCGGCCGGGCGGCCGCCGTCGACCACCAGCTGCAGGCGCCAGCGCCCGTCGGCGCCGTCGGGGCCGCCGGCGATGGAGCGTGGCGCGAAACCGCGGCGCTCGGTCATCCCGATCACCCGGACCAGCGCGCCCTCCACGGGCTTCAGCACCAGGTCAAGCCGGTAACGCATGCGCGGACTCCGCCTTCTGCTCGTTGGGGTTGGACTCCAGCATCGTGCTGTTGGCCGTGTTCGGCGGCACCAGCGGCCAGACGTTGGCGCGGGCGTCGATCGCCACGTGCAGCAGGCCCGGCCCCGGCGAGGCCAGCAGTTCGGCCAGGGCGTCCTCGACGTCGGCACGCTTGTCGATCCGGGTGGCGGGAATGCCGCACACCCGCGCCAGCGCGGCGAAGTCCGGGTTGTCGGACAGGTCGATCTCGCTGTAGCGCTTGTCGAAGAACAGCTCCTGCCACTGGCGGACCATGCCCAGCGAACTGTTGTCCAGCAGGATCATCTTCACCGGCAGCTTGCAGCGGGCCACGGTGACCAGCTCCTGCACGTTCATCATGAAGCTGCCATCGCCGGAGACCAGCACGACCGGCCGCCCGGGGCAGGCGAACTGCGCACCCAGCGCCGCCGGCAGGCCGAAGCCCATCGTGCCCAGCGCGCCGGACGTCAGGTGGTTGCGCGGATGGCTGAAGCGGCAATGCTGGGCCACCCACATCTGGTGCTGGCCGACGTCGCAGGCGATCACCGCGTCCGGCGACAGCTCGCTCAGGCGCTTGAGCAGCGCCGGCGCGTAGATGTCCTGGCCCGGGGCGTCGTAGCGCGCGGCGTGCTTCTCCCGGTTCTTGGCGCAGCGCCGGCGCCAGTCATCCTGCGCATTGCTGGCGGCCCAGGTGCGCATGCCGGTCAACGCGCGCAGGCCGGATGCGACGTCACCGGGCAGGGCGATGTCGGCGGTGCGCAGCTTGGAGATCTCGTAGGCGTCGGCGTCCAGGTGGATCACGCGCGCGAACGGCGCGAACTCGGCCAGCTTGCCGGTGGCGCGGTCGTCGAAGCGCGCGCCGACCACGACCAGCAGGTCCGATTCCTGCACGGCGATGTTCGCCGCCCGGGTGCCATGCATGCCCAGCATGCCGAGGAACTGCGGATGGTTGCCCGGCAGGGCCCCCAGGCCGCGCAGGGTCAGCACGGTCGGGATGCGGGTGGCGTCGACGAACCGGCGGAACTCGTCCACCGCGTCGGCGATGCCGATGCCGCCGCCGCCGTAGATCACCGGCTTCTCGGCGGCGGCGATCGCGGCGATCGCCTCGGCCAGCGCGGCGTCGGCCGGCGCCGGTTCGGGCGCGACCTCGGCCGGCACGTGCGCAGGCAGGTGTTTCGCGCTGCCGACCTGCACGTCCTTGGGCAGGTCGATCAGCACCGGCCCCGGCCGGCCCTCGCGGGCCAGGCGGAAGGCCTCGGCCAGCACCTGCGGCAGGTCATCGACCTTCCGCACCAGGAAGCTGTGCTTGACGATCGGCATGGTCATGCCGAACACGTCCAGTTCCTGGAACGCGTCGGTGCCCAGCAGCGGCGTGGCGACCTGGCCGGTGATGCAGACCATCGGCACCGAATCCAGCAGCCCGTCGGCGATGCCGGTCACCAGGTTGGACGCCCCCGGGCCGGAGGTGGCCACGCAGACGCCGACCTTGCCGCTGGCGCGGGCGTAACCGTTGGCGGCCAGTGCCGCGCCCTGCTCGTGGCGGACCAGGATGTGGCGCAGGCCGGAATCCACCAGCGCGTCGTAGAACGGCATGATCGCGCCGCCCGGGTAGCCGAAGATCGTGTCCACCCCTTCGGCTTCCAGCGCGTGCGCGACCCAGGCCGCGCCATTGCGCAGCCCGGCCGCCGCTGTCGGGGTGTCGGCGTTCATGCGGCTGCGGTCCTCTTCGTGGTCGCGTCGTCGGTATCCGGCTGGGCGGCGTTGGCCTGCAGCCAGACCATCTTGGCGCGCAGTTCCTTGCCGACCTTCTCGATCGGGTGGTCCTTGTCGGCCTGCTGGAACTTGCGGTAGTTCGGCAGGCCCGCGTCGTACTCGGCCTGCCAGTTGCGGGTGAAGGTGCCGTTCTGGATGTCGGTCAGCACGTCCTTCATGCGCGCCTTGACCGAGGCGTCGATCACCCGCGGGCCGCTGACGAAGTCGCCGTACTGCGCGGTCTCGGAGATGAACTCCAGCATCCGGGTGATGCCGCCTTCGTAGAACAGGTCGACGATCAGCTTCAGCTCGTGCAGGACCTCGTAGTAGGCGATCTCCGGCTGGTAGCCCGCCTCGACCAGCGTCTCGAAGCCGGCCTGGACCAGCGAGGAGGCGCCGCCGCACAGCACGGCCTGCTCGCCGAACAGGTCGGTCTCGGTCTCTTCCTTGAAGGTGGTCTTGATGATGTTGGCGCGGGCGCCGCCCAGGCCGCCGGCGTACTCCAGCGCCAGTTGCTCGGCCTTGCCGGACTTGTCCTGGTAGACCGCATAGATGCACGGTACGCCGCGGCCGATCTCGTACTCGCGGCGGACCAGCGCGCCGGGGCCCTTCGGCGCGACCAGCACCACGTCCAGGTCGGCGCGCGGCTTGATCATGTCGAAGTGCACGTTCAGGCCGTGGGCGAACAGCAGGCAGGCGCCGGGCTTCATGTTCGGGCCGACGGCGTCCTCGTAGACCTTCTTCTGGACCATGTCCGGGGTCAGGATCGCGACCAGGTCGGCGTCCTTGACCGCCTCGGCCGGCGCCTTGACCACGAATCCGTCCGCTTGCGCCTTGGCCTCGGTCGGACCGCCCGGACGCAGGCCGATGGTCACGTCGAAGCCGGAATCGCGCAGGTTCAGCGCATGCGCGCGTCCCTGGCTGCCGTAGCCGACGATCGCGATCTTGGGAGAGGTGCTGCTGGTCATGGCGTGTCCTGTGCGGTTGCGTTGAAGGGGTGGTGCGAAGCGAAGGGGGTGGAATGTGCCGTAAACGATTTGTTTCTGCTGATAATTTCCGGGCGCCGTCGCGGCCAACAAAAAACCCCGCGCCTTTCGGTGCGGGGTTTGCGAATCTGGCGTCCTGTTTCTGCTTACGCGCCGGTTCGTCCCGCACCTGTTGGCGAGGTAATAAGGACGAGGACGACAAGCGACGCCGCGCCGGCGGGCGCGTTGCGGTCGAAGGTCGAGGGCGTGTGGCGACGCAGCATGGATCGGAGGAAAGCACGCCTGTTTGCGGCTTGTCAAGCGATCCGGGCGCGTGCGCTACTGTTGCAGCTGCAACCGTGAAGTCATCGCACAATCGACGCACGATCCGTGCCCGCTTCGCCCCGGCCCGTGCACGCCCGCGCTCCCCCGCGCTCCCCCGCCCGCCGCTTCCGCCCGCGTTCCCATGCCCGACTACCGCTCCAGGACCTCCACCCACGGCCGCAACATGGCCGGCGCGCGCGCGCTGTGGCGCGCCACCGGCATGAAGGACGACGACTTCCACAAGCCGATCGTCGCCATCGCCAACTCGTTCACCCAGTTCGTGCCCGGCCACGTCCACCTCAAGGACCTCGGCCAGCTGGTGGCGCGCGAGGTCGAGCGGGTCGGCGGCGTGGCCAAGGAGTTCAACACGATCGCCGTCGACGACGGCATCGCGATGGGCCACGACGGCATGCTCTACTCGCTGCCCAGCCGCGAGCTGATCGCCGACGCGGTCGAGTACATGGTCAATGCCCATTGCGCCGACGCGCTGGTGTGCATCTCCAACTGCGACAAGATCACCCCCGGCATGCTGATGGCCGCGCTGCGGCTCAACATCCCCACCGTGTTCGTTTCCGGCGGGCCGATGGAGGCGGGCAAGACCCGCCTGGCCGACCACAAGCTGGACCTGATCGACGCGATGGTGATGGCCGCCGACCCCAGCGCCAGCGACGAGCAGGTCGCCGCGGTGGAACGCAGTGCGTGCCCGACCTGCGGTTCGTGCTCGGGCATGTTCACCGCCAACTCGATGAACTGCCTGACCGAGGCGCTGGGCCTGTCGCTGCCGGGCAACGGCACCGTGCTGGCCACCCACGCCGACCGCGAAGCGCTGTTCAGGCGCGCCGGCGTGACCGCGGTCGAGCTGTGCCACCGCTGGTACGGGGCCGAGGACGCCAGCGCGCTGCCGCGCGGCATCGCGACCTTCGCCGCGTTCGAGAACGCGATGACCCTGGACATCGCGATGGGCGGCTCGACCAACACCATCCTGCACCTGCTGGCGGCGGCGCAGGAGGCCGAGGTTCCCTTCGGCATGCGCGACATCGACCGGCTGTCCAAGCGCGTGCCGCAGCTGTGCAAGGTCGCGCCGAACACGCAGAAGTACCACATCGAGGACGTGCACCGCGCCGGCGGGATCATGGCGATCCTGGCCGAACTGGCGCGCGGCGGGCTGCTCGATATCTCGGTGTCGACCGTGCATGAAAAGACGCTGGGCGAAGCGATCGCCAAGTGGGACGTCGCCACCAACGACGACGAAGCGGTGCACACGTTCTTCAAGGCCGGCCCGGCGGGTATCCCGACCCAGGTCGCCTTCAGCCAGGCCACGCGCTGGCCGAGCCTGGACGTCGACCGCGCCGAAGGCTGCATCCGCGACATGGAGCACGCGTTCTCGAAGGAGGGCGGCCTGGCCGTCCTCCACGGCAACATCGCCGTCGACGGCTGCGTGGTGAAGACCGCCGGCGTGGACGAATCGATCCACGTGTTCGAAGGCAGCGCGCGCGTCTACGAAAGCCAGGACGCCGCGGTGAAGGGCATCCTCGCCGACGAGGTGCAGGCCGGCGACGTGGTGGTGATCCGCTACGAAGGGCCGAAGGGCGGGCCGGGCATGCAGGAGATGCTGTACCCGACCAGCTACCTGAAGTCGAAGGGGCTGGGCAAGCAGTGCGCACTGCTCACCGATGGGCGCTTCTCCGGCGGCACTTCGGGCCTGTCGATCGGCCATGCCTCGCCGGAAGCGGCGGCCGGTGGCGCGATCGGCCTGGTCCGCGATGGCGACCGCATCCGCATCGACATCCCCGCGCGCACCATCGACCTGCTGGTGTCCGGGCAGGAACTGGCTGCACGCCGCGTCGCCCAGGACGCCAGGGGCTGGAAGCCCGAGCACCCGCGTCCGCGCAAGGTGACTACCGCGCTGAAGGCCTACGCGTTGCTGGCGACCAGCGCCGACAAGGGAGCGGTGCGCGACAAGGCGCTGCTCGACGGCGTCTGATCGCGTTGGCGCCCGTGCCGCGTTGGCTGCTGGTGCTGGCGGCGCTTGCGTTCCCCCTGCCGCTGCCTGCGGCGGATCCCGGGCCCGCGGCCTGGGTCGTCGCCACCTACGCCTACCCGCAGCGCGACCGCGCGGCGGCGATCCGGCCGCTGGCCGACTACCTGGCCGTGCGTGGCGGCCGCGCGGTGGAGGTGCGCGTGCTGCCGTCGCCGACGGCGCTGGTCGAGGCCCTGCGCCGGGGCGAGGTCGATGTCGCGGTTCCGAACCTGCACGGTTACCTGCAGGCCCGGCCGGGCACGGACGGCATCGTGGCGTTGCCGGTGCCGGCCGTGCCGCCCGCGCAGGCCGACCGCTACCGGTCGGTCATCGTCGCGCGCGCGGAGATCGGGTCGAGTGCAGACTTGCGAAGCCGCGCGGCCGGGTTGCGGCTGGTCCTCGTGGGCCCGGACTCGGCTTCCGGCGGGTTCGTGCCGGCCGCGGAGCTGACGGCGCTGGGGCTGCCTCCCGGCTCCGGGTTCGCCGGATTGGCCTACGCGGGTTCGCACGCGGCGGCGCTGCAGGCGTTGCTCGAAGGGCGCGCCGACGTGGCCGCGCTTGCCGCCGACGTCTACGACGCCGCCCGCGCCGATGGCACGCGCGAGCTGTGGCGCTCCGCGCCGATCCCGCCGGGGCCGCTGCTGTGCCACGGCAGGGATGGCGTGCCCTGCGATGCCATCGTCGGCTGGCTGCTGGAAGCGCATGGCCGGGATCCGGCGGTCATGGCGGCTCTGCGCGCCGGCTGGCCCGAATTCGGCGATGCGGAGGCATTCACGCTGCCGCCGCCCCTGGGGCTGCCCGCGGCCGAATGACCCCGCGAACCGCTCCGCGTGCGCCGTTGGCGTAATCTGGCGCGGGCTCCGGGACGGGGATCGGCCGATGGCGCACCACGATGCGAAGGATGGGCGGGCCGCGCTGGCGGCCGCACTGCTGGCCGGGCTGCTGGCCGGCTGCACGGGACTGGGGCCGGCCCGGGTCGGGATCGACCGCACCGACTACACCGAGCGCCTCCGGCAGAGCGAGAAGGAGCAGCTGCTGACCAACATCGTCGCGCTGCGCTATGGCGACCCGCCGATGTTCCTCGGCGTCAGTTCGGTGATCAGCCAGTACACGCGCGAGAGTTCGGGCGAGCTGCATGCCGCGATCGCGCCGGCGGTGGACAACGACGGCGGCTCCATCGGCGGCGCGGTGGTCCTGCGCGAGACGCCGACGGTGACCTACACGCCGGTGACCGGCGAGCGTTTTTCCCGGCACCTGCTCGCGCCGCTGCCGCCGGCCGCGGTGCTGGCGATGATGGAGGCCGGCTGGGCCTCGGACCTGCTGTTCCCGCTGGCGGTGCGTTCGATCAACGGCGTCGGCAACACCAGCCGCGCGCCGCTGTTCGAGCAGAAGGCCGACGACGATTTCATGGAGGTCGTCGCCGCGCTGCGCCGGCTGCAGCGCAGCCAGGGCCTGGCGGTGCGGGTGCGGCAGAAGGAGGAAACCTTCTCCGCGCTGGCGCGGGTGCGTCCGGCCCTGAGCGCGCAGGAGCAGGCGGACATCGCCTTCCTCGCCGACCGGCTCGCGATCCAGCGTGGGGTCGGCGAGCTGCGGGTGGTGTTCTCCACCTATGCGCACGACCCGGACGAGCTGGCCATCGCCACCCGCTCGATGTTCGAGATCCTGATGGAACTGGCGCAGGGCGTGGAGGTCGACGGGGCGCCGCCGGCTCCGGGGCCCTCGCTGGTCCGTATCCACAGCGGTGCCGCCGCACCGGCCGACGCGCACGTGGCGGTGCGCTTCCGTGAACGCTGGTACTGGATCGACGGCCGCGACGAGGCCTCCAAGCAGATGTTCCTGATCACCCAGGTGATGCTGTCGATCGCCGACACCGGCGACGGCGCACGCTCGCCGCTGGTCACCATCCCGGCGGGTTGACCGGACCGCGACCGCCGGCAGGGCGCCGGGCACGGGGGATCGGCTATCTTTCGGCGATCCCGTCCCTGTCTTCCGCCATGTCCGTGCTCCGCCGTTCCCTGCTGTGCGCCGCGCTGCTGCTGCCCGCCGCCGCTTCCGCCGCCGACCGCGTCACCGGCGAACTGTTCGCCACCCGCTCGGAGGTCATCGCGCCGCACGCGATGGCCGCCACCTCGCACCCGCTGGCCACCCAGGTCGCGCTGGACGTGATGAAGCAGGGGGGCAGCGCCGTCGATGCGGCGATCGCCGCCAACGCCGCGCTCGGCCTGATGGAGCCGACCGGCAATGGCATCGGCGGCGACCTGTTCGCGATCGTGTGGGACCCGAAGACGAAGAAGCTCTACGGCTACAACGGTTCGGGCCGTTCGCCGAAGTCGCTGACCCTGGCCGAATTCCAGCGCCGCGGCCTGAAGGACATCCCGCCGACCGGCCCGCTGCCGGTCTCGGTGCCGGGGGCGGTCGATGGCTGGTTCGCGCTGCATGGCCGCTTCGGCCGGCTGCCGATGGCCGACACCCTGGCGCCGGCGATCCGTTACGCACGCGAGGGTCACCCGGTGCACGAGGTGATCGCGTACTACTGGGACCGTTCGGTGCCGCGCCTGTCGCAGTACCCGGGCTTCAGCGAGCAGTTCACGATCGACGGCCGCGCCCCGCGCAAGGGCGAGCTGTGGAAGAACCCGAACCTGGCCGACACCCTGCAGAAGATCGCCGAAGGCGGCCGCGACGCGTTCTACAAGGGCGACATCGCCCGCACCATCGACGCCTACTTCCGCGCCAACGGCGGCTTCCTCTCCTACGAGGACCTGGCCGCCCACCAGGGCGAGTGGGTCGAGCCGGTGTCCACGAACTACCGCGGCTACGACGTGTGGGAGCTGCCGCCCAACAGCCAGGGCATCGCCGCACTGCAGATGCTCAACGTGCTCGAGGGCTACGACTTCTCGAAGATCGCCTTCGGCTCGCCCGAGCACGTGCACCTGTTCGTGGAGGCCAAGAAGCTGGCCTTCGCCGATCGCGCCCGGTTCTACGCCGATCCGGCGTTCCAGCCGGCGCCGGTGGCCCGGCTGGTGTCGAAGGAGTACGCCGCGCAGCGCCGCCAGCTGGTGTCGATGGACAAGGCCCTGCGCGAGGTGCAGCCGGGCACGCCGAAGCAGCTGGAAGAGGGCGACACCATCTATCTCACCACCGCCGACTCGGACGGCATGATGGTCTCGCTGATCCAGTCCAACTACCGCGGCATGGGCAGCGGAATGGCGCCGCCGGGGCTGGGCTTCATCCTGCAGGACCGCGGCGAGATGTTCGTCCTCCAGGAAGGGCATCCGAACGCCTACGCGCCGGGCAAACGCCCCTTCCAGACCATCATCCCGGCCTTCATCACCCGGGACGGAAAGCCGTGGGTGAGCTTCGGCGTGATGGGCGGGGCGATGCAGCCGCAGGGGCACGTGCAGATCGTGATGAACCTGGTCGACTTCGGCATGAACCTGCAGGAAGCCGGCGACGCACCGCGCATCCAGCACGAGGGCTCGACCGAGCCGACCGGGCAGGCCACCGCGATGGGCGACGGCGGCGAGGTCAACCTCGAAACGGGATTCCCGTACGAGACCGTGCGCGCGCTGATGCGCAAGGGCCATCGCATCGTCTTCGCCGACGGCCCCTACGGCGGCTACCAGGCGATCCTGCGCGACCCGGAGACCGGCGTGTACTTCGGCGCATCGGAGAGCCGCAAGGACGGGCAGGCCGCGGGCTACTGAGCGGGGATGGCGCTGCGGGAATAGGAGTTATGCGCTGGCAACATGCGTTTTGCCGGCGCCGAAGCGCGTGTAAGGTGCGTCGCATCCGTGTGTGACCACGGCTGACGGACAAGGATCGAACCCATGCACGTGCCTGCCCTGCGATCGAGCGGCTCCGGCCGCCTCGCCCTGATCGGTGCGCTGGCCCTGTCCGCGCTGCTGGCGGCGTGTTCCGGAAAGCCCGGATCGGCGGCCGTGCCTGCGGAGACGGCCCACGCGCCCGCGGACGCCACGTCCCCGGCGACGCGATCGGGCTTCGTCCAGGTCGAGGGCACCCGCTTCGTGCTCGACGGCAAGCCGTACCGCTTCGCCGGCGCGAACTTCTGGTACGGCGCCTACCTCGGCGCGCCGGATGGCGTGGGCGACCGCGCGCGGCTGCGTGCGGAGCTCGACCAGCTCAAGGCCGCCGGGATCGACAACCTGCGCGTGCTGGCGATGTCGGAAGCCAGCGGCTTCAAGCGCGGGGTGCGGCCGGCGATCATGGCCGAGCCGGGCACGTACGACGAGCAGCTGCTGGTGGGCCTGGACTACCTGCTGGCGGAGATGGCCGCACGCGACATGAAGGCGGTGCTCTACCTCAACAACTTCTGGCAGTGGTCGGGCGGCATGTCGCAGTACGTGGCCTGGGCCACCGGTGGTTCGGTTTCGGAGCACGACCCTGACCTGACCGGCGACTGGAACGGCTTCATGCAGAACTCGGCGCGCTTCTACGCGCTCCCCGAGGCCCAGGCCTGGTACCGCGACGCGATCCGCACGGTGGTCGGCCGCACCAACAGCATTACCGGCGTGGCCTACGTCGACGATCCGACGGTGATGTCCTGGCAGCTGGCCAACGAGCCGCGCCCGGGCAGCGATGCCGATGGCCGGGCCAACGCCGATGCGTACGTGCGCTGGATCGACGAGACCGCGGGCTTCATCCGCGGACTGGCGCCCAGGCAGCTGGTCAGCACCGGCAGCGAAGGCGAAAAGGGCTCGGCCGGCGACATGGAGCTGTTCATCCGCGCGCACGCCACGCCCAACGTCGACTACCTGACCTTCCACCTGTGGCCGTCCAACTGGAGCTGGATCGACCACAAGGATCCGGCCGCGCGCCTGGAGCCGGGCCTGGCGACCTCATTGGATTACATCGACCGCCACATCGACGTGGCCGGAAAGATGGGCAAGCCGATCGTCCTGTCCGAGTTCGGGCTCAACCGCGACCAGGGTGCGTACGATCCCGCCTCCGGCGTGCAGGCGCGCGACCGCTTCTACCAGGCCATCTACGACCGCGTGCTGGAACGGATGAAGGCCGGCGACGCGATCGCCGGCTCGAACTTCTGGGCCTGGGGTGGTCGCGGCCGGACCGCCAACGCCGACTGGATGTGGAAGGCCGGCGACCCGTTCACCGGCGATCCGCCGCAGGAGGCGCAGGGCCTGTTCTCGCTGTTCGACAGCGACGCCTCGACCCTCGGGATCGTGTCCCGCCACGCCCGGGCGGTGCGCGCGGTGCCCTAGCCGCCGGCCGGGCTATTCCTCCGGGGCCGCGCCGCGGCCGCCCTCCGGGCCGTACAGCCAGCGCTCCAGCGCATGGCGCATGCGCCGTTCGCGGCGTCGGCGCACCTGCTGGGCGTGGGACAGGGTCCGGTGCAGGGCCAGGATCACCAGCGCCATCAGCAGCGCGAACGGCAGCGCCGAGACGGTCACCAGGCCCTGCAGCGCATCGAGCCCGCCGGCCAGCAGCAATGCCGCGGCGACCACCGCGATCGCCACCCCCCAGGCCAGCTTGCGCCACGGCGGCGGATCGCCGGCTTCGGTGCCGGACATGCTCGCCAGCACAAGTACCGCCGAGTCGGCCGAGGTGACGAAGAAGATCACCAGCAGGGCCAGCGCGAGGACGCTCATCGCCGTGCCCAGCGGCAGGTGCGCCAGCAGCTCGAACAGCACGTTCTGGTAGCCGGCTTCCAGCGCCGGCTGCAGGTCGATGCCGGAGCGCTGCTGCCACAGGGCGGTGCCACCGAACACCGAGAACCAGAAGAACCCGAGCAGGCTCGGCGCCAGCACCGTGCCGGCGACGAACTGGCGGATCGTGCGCCCGTAGGAGACCCGGGCGATGAAGCTGCCCACGAACGGCGCCCAGGAAATCCACCAGGCCCAGTAGAAGATCGTCCAGTCCGCGACCCACTGGCTGCCGGAGAACGGCGACAGGCGCAGGCTCATGCCGACCAGTTCGTCCAGGTAGCTGCCCAGGGTGGTGGTGAACACGTCGAACAGGTAGGCGGTCGGCCCGAGCACCAGCACCATCGCCAGCAGCAGCGCGGCCAGGGCCAGGTTGAAGTTGCTCAGCCACTTGATCCCGCGGTCCACGCCGCTGAGCGTGGAGGCCATGTACAGGACGAAGGCGACCACGATCACCGTCAGCTGCACGGCCACGCCGCCCTGTACGCCGAACACGCGGGACAGCCCGGCGGTGATCTGCAGCGTGCCGAAGCCCAGCGTGGTCGCGACGCCGATCGCGGTGGCCACCACTGCGGCGATGTCCACGGCATGGCCGACCGCGCCGCGGTGGAAGCGGCCCAGCACCGGCTGCAGCAGGTCGCTGAGCTGGCCGCGGCCGTGCCGGTTGTACTGGAACCAGGCCATCGCCAGTCCGATCAGGGCGTAGATCGCCCACGGATGCAGGCCCCAGTGGAAGAACGCGTAGCGCATCGCGGCGCGCGCCGAGGCCCAGCTCTCCGGCGGCAATCCTTCCGGCGGGGCGAAGTAGTGCGACAGCGGCTCGGCCGCGCCCCAGAACACCAGGCCGATGCCCATGCCGGCGGCGAACAGCATCGACAGCCAGCTGGCCACCGAGAACGCGGGCTCGGCGTCGGGGCCGCCGATGCGCAGCTCCCCGAGCCGGCCGAAGGCCAGGTACAGCATGAAGCCCAGGGTGGCGAACACCACCAGCAGGTACAGCCAGCCGGTGCTGTGGACCATGCCCGCCAGGATCCAGCTGACCGCGTCGTCGAAGCGCGCCGGGGCCATCCCGGCGGCGATGGCCAGCAGGGCGATCAGCAGGAACGAGGCGCGGAAGACCATGGGCCGGCCCGTGGCGGGGGAGGGAGGACTCTAGCAGCGGGCACCCCGGCGGCCGGTGACGGACCGCGACCGGCGGGCGGTCGTGTGGTTCAATAGGCGCCGAAGCGGGGGTACCGCCGGCCAGCCCGGTGGTTGAGACAGACCCTTCGAACCTGACGCGGTTGATACCGCCGTAGGGAAGCTTCGCGACCCGGTTCCTGCGCCAGCGCGCGGACCGGGGCATGCGCCGCCGCTTCGTCCCAGTTGTGCGAATCCCTCGCAGACCCCGCATCGCCGTGCGGGAACGAATAGGACGAAGGCCATGAACGCAGTCCCCGCCTCGCTGATCCAGCAGACCGAGCAGCTTTCCGAATCCGTGACCCGCCCGATCCCGGGCTCGCGCAAGATCCATGTCGAAGGTTCGCGCGCCGATATCCGCGTGCCGATGCGCGAGATCGTGCTGACCCGCACGCCGACCATCTTCGGCGGCGAGGAAAACGCGCCGGTCACCGTCTACGACACGTCCGGCCCGTATACCGACCCGGAGGCGCCGATCGACCTGGCCGCCGGGCTGCCGGCGCTGCGCGCGCAATGGATCGCCGAGCGCGGCGACACCGAGCTGCTGGCCGCGCTGAGTTCCGAGTTCGGCCGTGGCCGCGAGCACGATCCGAAGCTGGCCGCGGTGCGCTTCCCCGGCCGGGTGCTGCCGCGCAAGGCCATCGCCGGCGCCAACGTCACCCAGATGCACTACGCGCGCCGCGGCATCGTCACCCCGGAGATGGAATACGTGGCGATCCGCGAGAACCAGCGCCTGGACGCGGTCCGCGACGCCGGCCTGCTGGCCCAGCACCCGGGCGAGAGCTTCGGCGCGAGCATCCAGAAGATCATCACCCCGGAGTTCGTGCGCGACGAGATCGCGCGCGGCCGCGCGATCCTGCCCAACAACATCAACCACCCGGAAAGCGAGCCGATGATCATCGGCCGCAACTTCCTGACCAAGATCAACGCCAACATCGGCAACTCGGCGGTGTCCTCGGGCATCGCCGAGGAAGTGGAGAAGCTGGTCTGGGCGATCCGCTGGGGCGGCGACACGGTCATGGACCTGTCCACCGGCAAGCACATCCACGAAACGCGCGAGTGGATCATCCGCAACTCGCCGGTGCCGATCGGCACGGTGCCGATCTACCAAGCGCTGGAGAAGGTCGACGGCCGCGCCGAGGAGCTGACCTGGGAGATCTTCCGCGACACCCTGGTCGAGCAGGCCGAGCAGGGGGTGGACTACTTCACCATCCATGCCGGCGTGCTGCTGCGCTACGTGCCGCTCACCGCCAGGCGCGTCACCGGCATCGTGTCCCGCGGCGGCTCGATCCTGGCCAAGTGGTGCCTGGCGCACCACAAGGAGAACTTCCTCTACACGCACTTCGAGGACATCTGCGAAATCATGAAGGCCTACGACGTGGCCTTCTCGCTGGGCGACGGCCTGCGCCCCGGCTGCATTGCAGACGCCAACGACGCGGCCCAGTTCGGCGAACTGGAAACGCTGGGCGAGCTGACCAAGATCGCCTGGAAGCACGACGTGCAGACCATGATCGAAGGCCCCGGCCACGTGCCGATGCAGCTGATCAAGGAGAACATGGACAAGCAGCTGCGCGAGTGCGGCGAGGCGCCGTTCTACACGCTCGGCCCGCTGACGACCGATATCGCACCGGGCTACGACCACATCACCTCGGCGATCGGCGCGGCGATGATCGGCTGGTTCGGCACCGCGATGCTCTGCTACGTCACGCCCAAGGAGCACCTGGGCCTGCCCAACCGCCAGGACGTGCGCGACGGGATCATGGCCTACAGGATCGCCGCCCATGCGGCCGACCTGGCCAAGGGCCATCCGGGCGCGCAGGTGCGCGACAACGCGCTGAGCAAGGCCCGGTTCGAGTTCCGCTGGGAAGACCAGTTCCACCTCGGCCTGGATCCGGAGAAGGCCAAGGAGTTCCACGACGAGACCCTGCCCAAGGACGCGCACAAGCTCGCGCACTTCTGCTCGATGTGCGGACCGCATTTCTGCTCGATGAAGATCACCCAGGACGTGCGCGACTACGCCGCCGAGCACGGCGTCGACGAGCAGGCGGCGCTGGAGGCCGGCATGGCCGAGAAGTCGGCGCAGTTCCTGGAGCAGGGCGCGCAGGTCTACCGGCCGGGGTGAGGCCGGCGGCGGGCCGCCGCGGCCCCTGCCCGCCACGGCGGCGATGCGCTATCGTCCCGCTGTCCGAAACACCGGGGAGCGGCGATGAGCGCAGGCAGCAGCGTGGTCAAGGTGGGCGTCGGCTTCGGCACCGCCCTGGCGATCACCATCTCCTGGACGGCGAACAAGTCGCTGTTCTGGGTGATCGTGCACGGCATCCTCGGCTGGATCTACGTCGTCTACTACGCGCTGTTCAAGCACTTCGGCTGACCGTGCGCGTGTTCTCGCCGCTGCGATGGGTCGTGAGGGCGCGCCGGCACCCGTCGGCGCTGCTGCTTTCGGTGCAGCTGCTCGGCGTGCTGCTGTACCCGGTCATGGAGCAGGCCGCCGCCGGCCGCGCGCTGTTCGGCGCCTTCGGCATCGTCGTCCTGCTGCTGGCGGTCTGGGTGGTCAAGCGCAGCCCGGCGCTGGGCTGGGTGGCGTGGTGCCTGGCGATGCCGGCGGTGCTGCTGTCCATCGCCGCGGCCGTCCTCGGCAAGCCGGCGCTGACGGCGATGTCGCAGGCGCTGGAGAGCCTGCTGTACTTCTACACGGCCGGCAGCCTCACCGCGTACATGCTCGAGGACCACGAGGTCACCCGCGACGAGCTGTACGCTGCCGGCGCGACCTTCACCCTGCTGGCCTGGGCGTTCGCATTCGCGTTCTCGGTCTGCCAGATCGTCAATCCGGGCAGCTTCGACGCCGCCTCCGACCTGCCGCAGCGCACCTGGATGGAACTGCTGTACCTGAGCTTCAGCCTGCTGTCGGGCGTGGGCCTGAGCGACGTGGTGCCGGTGCTGCCTCAGGCGCGCGCGCTGGCCATGCTGGCCCAGTTCGCCGGGGTCATGTACATCGCGCTGGTGGTGTCGCGCCTGATCGGCCTCGCGGTCACCCGGCGGGACCGGCATCCCTCCTGACCGGCACGGGACTGGCTCCCGGCGATTGGCTACCATCCCGGTCCTGTCGTGCAGGCCGGTCCCATGAAACTCCAAGCCCCGTTCATCCAGCTGCCCATCCGCTTCGATGCGGACCGGCTCGCCGCCGAGGTTGCCGCGGTCGCCGAGTCGGCCTGGCGCGAGCATCCGCAGAAGTTCCCCGGTAACTCGATGCTGCCGCTGGTGGCGGTGGATGGCGATCCGGCGAACGAGGAGTTCGCCGGGTGCATGCAGCCGACCGCCGAGCTGCTGGGCTGCCCCTACCTGCTGCAGGTCATCGGTTCGTTCGGCGCGACGGTCGGGCGCACGCGGCTGATGCGGCTGTCCGGGGGCGCGGAGGTCAAGCGCCACGCCGACCAGGGGTACTACTGGGCCGAGCGCGTGCGGATCCACGTGCCGATCGTCACCCAGCCCACGGTCCGCTTCGAATGCGACACCTCGGTGGTCAACATGGCCGCGGGCGAATGCTGGATCTTCGACACCTGGCGCCAGCATCGCGTGCTCAACGCCGACGAGCGTTCGCGCATCCATCTGGTCTGCGACTCGGTGGGCGGTGAAGGCTTCTGGAAGCTCGTCGACCAGGGCCAGCGCGTGGACGCCGGGGCGCGCGAGCCGGCGCAATGGGCGCCACGCCCGCTCGGCTTCGTACCGGGCGCGGCGCCGGCGATCGACTACGAACGCTACAACGTCCCGGCGGTCATGACCCCGTGGGAGCTGCGCCGGCACCTGGAGTTCCTGCTGGACGAAGCGGCGCCATTCCCCGGCCTGGCGGCCGCGCGCGCGCAGGCGCACCAGTTCTGCCTCGACTGGCGTGGCCTGTGGGCGGCGCATGGCGACGAGGCCGGCGCGCTGCCGCACTACCGCCGCCGCGTGCAGGCGTTCGTCGAGCAGGTGAAGCCGCTTGTCGGCATGGCCACGCTGCGCAACGAGCTGCCGCTCATGCCCGCGATCATGCTCATGGTGGTCCGCGCGTCGGTGCCGGGTGCGGTGCCGGCCGCGGCGCAGCGGAGCCGGCCGGGCGCGTACGCATGACCGGCGGCGATGCGGTGCGCGATCCGTCCTTCGACCGCCCCGTCTTCATCCTCTCCTCGCCGCGTTCCGGCTCCACGCTCCTGTTCGAGACCCTGTCCCAGGCGCCGGGGGTGTTCACGATCGGCGGGGAAAGCCACCAGATGATCGAACAGGTGGCGGGGCTCGCGCCGCGGGACCGTGGCTTCGATTCGAACGTGCTCGAGGCCCAGGATGCCTCTCCCGGACGCGTCGACGCGCTGCGCCGGCACTTCCGCGCAGCGTTGCGCGACCGCGATGGCCTGGCGCCGCCGGCCGGGCCGGTTCGCATGCTGGAGAAGACCCCGAAGAACGCGCTGCGCATCCGCTTCCTGAGCGAGGTGTTCCCGGAGGCGCGTTTCATCTTCCTGTACCGCGATCCGCGGTCGACCCTGGCCAGCATGATCGACGCATGGCGCTCGGGGCGTTTCGTCACCTATCCGCGCCTGCCGGGCTGGCCGCCGACGTTGCCGGCCTGGTCGCTGCTGCTGGTGCCGGGATGGCGCGAACTGGCGTCCAGGCCGCTGCAGGAGATCGTGCGCACGCAGTGGCAGGTGACGCTCGAGCGGATCCTCGACGATCTCGGGGCCTTGCCGGCCGGCCGCTGGACGGCGATCGACCACGCCCGCTTCCTCGCCGATCCCGGCGCGGAGGTGAAGCGCGTGTGCGCCGCGCTGGAGCTGGACTGGGACCGCGAGCTGGGGCCCCGGCTGCCGCTGTCGCGCTACACGCTGACGCGTCCGGATCCGGACAAGTGGAAGAAGCACGCCGGCCTGATCGAGCCGCTGCTGCCGGGGCTGGAGCCGACCGTGGCGCGTGCGCGCCAGGTGCTGGCCGCGGGCGGCGCCGGCCAGGCGCGGCCACCGGAAACGTGACCGCGCGGCAGGCCTCCCGGCCTCAGGCCGCCATCGGCGTGGCGCTGAGCGATTCGGCGTAATCGCGCCAGTCGCCCAGCCGCGACAGCACGCCGGTCCTGGACAGGTAGGCCTCGTCCGGCTCCTCGCCAGCGGCCAGGGCCATGGCCACGTGCACCGCGCCGGTGACCCAGAAGCTGCGGGTGCTCGAGCGCGAGGGCGCGCGGTGGAACGCGACCGCCTCGATGATCGGCATCGGCAGGCCCCAGAGGCCGAGCAGGTAGGCACCGGCCTCGGCGTGGCCCGGCCGGTCGTCGCCGTCCACCAGCGGCTGGCGCTCGTCGCGCACGCCGGGCAGCAGCAGGCCGATGTCGGCCAGCAGCGCGGCGGTGGCGCCGAGTTCGGCGCTGGATTCGGGCAGCATGCGCTTGGCCAGCCGCGAAGCGACGAGGGCGCGCTGCTGCAGGGCGCTGCGGTCGACCCCGGCGGCGCCCGGCAGCGAGAACACCTCGCTGGCCAGGACCAGGTCGCGCAGGGTGGCGATGCCCAGGCGGGTCACCGCCGCGCGCAGGTCGGTGATGGTGCGCCCGTTGGAGAAGTAGGCCGAGTTGCACAGCTGCAGAACCTTGGCCGCGATCGCCGGATCGCCGGACACCAGGCGGGCGATGTCGGTGGCGCTGGTGTGCTCGTCGGTCTCCAGCGCGTTCATCAGGCGCAGGTAGAGCTGCGGCGGCGACGGCAGCTGTTCGACCCGGCCGATGCGTTCCCGCAGCAGCGGGTTGCCCAGCAGGTCGCGCAGTTCCTCGAGGCTGCCGATGGCTTCCAGCAGCAGCTCCGGCGCCAGCGGCGTGGGCAGGAAGCGGTGGGCCATGCCGATGATCCGGGTCGGCGGCGTCTGCCCGCCGTCGATCACCGCCACGCGCGAGGCTTCCGCGCGCAGGGTGCGGACCTGCCCGAGCAGGGTGGCGGCCGGCATGTCCGGCAGCCCCGGCCCGACCACCACCACGTCCAGCGGCGAGGCGGACACGCGGGCCATGGCGGTGCCGCCGTCGGCGCAGCTTTCCACGGTCCAGTCCGCGCCAAGTTCGGACACCAGCTCCACCAGCGAGGCCGGGAACACGGCCTCGTCGCCGACGAACAGAATGCGCACGGACACCTCCAGACAGGTCGAAACGGCGCGCGCCGGCGGATGCCGGGCGCTCGTAGGCCGTTATCGGGCCAGTGTCGGGGAAGTTGAGGGCCGCACCGGGGCGGGCGGGGGCCGATGTGCGGATCTGTGCGCCAGTTCCGCTTTGCCTTGCCGGCGGCGCGCCAGCGGCGCCGGCCGTGCAGTCCCGGGCCGGGACCACGGTCGCCGGCGTGGCCGGCGACCGTCGTGCCGCGTCAGGCCTTGTCGGCCGCGCGCTTCATCGCATCGACGAGGATCTGCTTGGCCTCGGCGGCGTTGCCCCAGCCGTCGAGCTTGACCCACTTGCCCTTCTCCAGGTCCTTGTAGTGCTCGAAGAAGTGGCCGATCCGCTCCAGCCAGTGCGGCGACACCTGGCCGATGTCCTCGACATGGGCGTAGCCGTTGAAGATCTTGGCCACCGGCACGGCGAGGATCTTCTCGTCGCTGCCGGCCTCGTCGGTCATCTTCAGCACGCCGACCGGACGGCAGCGCACCACCGAACCCGGGATCAGCGGCAGCGGCAGCACCACCAGCACGTCGGCCGGGTCGCCGTCGCCGCACAGGGTGTCGGGCACGTAGCCGTAGTTGCACGGGTAGCGCATCGGGGTGGAGAGGATGCGGTCGACGAAGATCGCGCCGCTTTCCTTGTCCACTTCGTACTTCACCGGCTCGGAGTCCTTGGGGATCTCGATGATGACGTTGATTTCCTCGGGCGGATTGCGCCCGGCGCTGACCTGGTCGAGGCCCATGTGCTGCTCCGTGGTGATGCGGGGTGGGAAAAGGCGGCCATTTTACGCCTTCGGCTGCTGCGGCGCACAAAGCCGGCGACCCCGGTCCCGCGGCCGCGGAAACGACGAAGCCCCGGCCAGGCCGGGGCTTCGGATCCAGCAGGATCAATGGCTTACAGCAGCGGAACCAGCAACAGCGCCACGATATTGATGATCTTGATCAGCGGGTTGATCGCCGGGCCGGCGGTGTCCTTGTACGGGTCGCCGACGGTGTCGCCGGTGACCGCGGCCTTGTGCGCCTCGCTGCCCTTGCCGCCGAAATGGCCGTCCTCGATGTACTTCTTGGCGTTGTCCCAGGCACCGCCGCCGGTGGTCATCGAGATCGCCACGAACAGGCCGGTGACGATCGTGCCGATCAGCAGGCCGCCCAGCGCCTTCGGTCCCAGCAGCAGCCCGACCACGATCGGCACGGCCACCGGCAGCAGCGAGGGCACGATCATTTCCCGGATCGCCGAGCGGGTCAGCATGTCCACGGCCTTGTCGTACTGCGGCTTGGCCGTGCCCTGCATGATCCCGGGGATGTCGCGGAACTGGCGGCGCACTTCCTCCACCACCGCGCCGGCGGCGCGGCCGACCGCTTCCATCGCCATCGCGCCGAACAGGTACGGGATCAGGCCGCCGATCAGCAGGCCGATGATCACGGTGTGGTCGGACAGGTCGAACGCGAACACCTGGCCCGGGTTGTTGGCCTGCAGGTTGTGGGTGTAGTCGGCGAACAGCACCAGCGCGGCCAGTGCGGCCGAACCGATCGCATAGCCCTTGGTCACCGCCTTGGTGGTGTTGCCGACCGCGTCGAGCGGGTCGGTGACGTTGCGCACGTCCGGAGGCAGTTCGGACATCTCGGCGATGCCGCCGGCGTTGTCGGTGATCGGGCCGTACGCGTCCAGCGCCACGATCATGCCGGCCATCGACAGCATGGCGGTGGCGGCGATGGCGATGCCGTACAGGCCGCCATGCAGGTGCGCGAACCAGATCGCCAGGCAGACCGCCACCACCGGCAGCGCGGTCGACTTCATCGACACGCCCAGGCCGGCGATGATGTTGGTGCCGTGGCCGGTGGTCGAGGCCTGTGCGACGTGCTTGACCGGTCCGTACTGGGTGCCGGTGTAGTACTCGGTGATCCAGACGATCAGGCCGGTCAGGACCAGGCCGATCAGGGCGCAGATGTAGAGGTTGATCGCGCCGTGCGAATTGTCCGCCATCAGCGAGGTGGTGATCGGCCAGAACGCGATCGCCGCCAGCACGCCGGACACGATCACGCCCTTGTACAGCGCGCCCATGATCGAGCCGCCCGGCCTGACCTTGACGAAGAACGCGCCGATGATCGAGGCCACGATCGACACGCCGCCCAGCACCAGCGGATAGAGCACCGCGTTGCGGCCGACCTCGTCGATCATCAACCCGCCCAGCAGCATGGTCGCGATCACCGTGACCGCGTAGGTCTCGAACAGGTCGGCGGCCATGCCGGCGCAGTCGCCGACGTTGTCGCCGACGTTGTCGGCGATCACCGCCGGGTTGCGCGGGTCGTCCTCGGGGATGCCGGCCTCGACCTTGCCGACCAGGTCGGCGCCCACGTCGGCGCCCTTGGTGAAGATGCCGCCGCCCAGGCGGGCGAAGATCGAGATGAGCGAGGAACCGAAGGCCAGGCCGACCAGCGCGTGCAGGTTGTCGGCCTGGCTCAGGCCGAGCCGCTGCAGCAGCCAGTAGTAGCCGGCCACGCCCAGCAGGCCCAGCCCGACCACCAGCATCCCGGTGATCGCGCCGCCGCGGAAGGCCACGTCCATCGCTGGGCCCAGGCCACGCCGCGCCGCCTCGGCGGTGCGCACGTTGGCGCGGACCGAGACGTTCATGCCGATGTAGCCGGCCGCGCCCGAGAGCACCGCGCCGATCGCAAAGCCGATCGCGGTGTACCAGCTGAGGAACACGCCGACCAGCACGAACAGCACGGCGCCGGCGATGGCGATCGTCAGGTATTGCCGGTTGAGGTAGGCGCGCGCGCCTTCCTGGATGGCAGCGGCGATCTGCTGCATGCGTTCGTTGCCCGCCGGTTGCGCCAGGATCCAGCGCGCGGACACGATGCCGTAGAGGATTGCGAGGACGGCGCAGAGCAGTGCCAACGCCAAACCGTATTGTTCCAGCATGAACCCCTCCCAAGGTTGATGGATGCCACCCAGCGAGGGTGAACAGGAGGGCACGCCGTTGGGGCCTGAAGCACTGGAGCGGTCCCGTAAACGAGGCGCGTCGCACTGTTCAACATCCCTGGAGCGTCCCGAGTATGACCGCAGGCGGCGTCCGAAGGCCACACGGCGTTCATGCGGCCGGTGACAGGATCGACATTCCCGACCTGCATCCGCCGCCGTGACCCAGATCCGTCCTCCCGTCCCGCGTTCCAGTCTCGCCCGGGCCGAGCGTGCCCATGCCGAGAGCTTCCGCCAGGCCTTCCTGCTGGCCGTGCTCGTGGCGGTCCTGGCGGTGGCCTCGCCACTGCGTGCACAGGCGCCGAGGGCCGAACACACGCAGGCCGGCGCGCCGCAGGCGGTGGGCGCGCTGCATTCGGTGCGGACCATTCCCGAGGCCTGCACCCGCCTGGAGGGACTGTTCACCGGCCAGGACGCGCAGCCCTACCGGATGCAGGCGGTGCAGACCGCGCCCGCCTGCCAGCCGCGCGCACGCTTCGTGGAGGCCGCGCAGGCGGCCCCGTCGCCGGCCAGCGGCTGGATCCTCAACACCGAGACCCGCATCCCCCAGGCCGGTTGCGCCGGGCGCGAGGCGGTGGTCAAGGTCTGGCGCAAGCCGGTGGCGCAGGACCTGGCCCGCGACGGACAGGGCCAGGTGCGGATCTACCTGCAGGATGCACAGAAGCAGGCCGCGGCCGGGCAGGTGCGCGCGCTGCCCGAATACACCGCGCAGCTGGACGTCGCCGGCCGCTGCGGCTGAGGGCGGTCAACCGCCCAGCAGCGCGGTGTACCGCCGCTGCATCTCCTCCGGGGTGACATCCTCGATGCTGTGGCCGATGTTCCAGCGGTGTCCGAACGGGTCGACCACCACGCCGGAACGCTCGCCGTAGAACGCGTCGCTGGCCGGCCGGTCGAGCGAGGCCCCGGCGGCCACGGCGCGTTCGATCGTCGCATCGGCATCGTCCACGTGCAGGTGCAGGGTGGTGCTGTGGCCCTGCGCCGGATCGGGCTTGCGGATGCCGAACTCGGGGAATTCCTCGCACACCATCAGGATGGTGCCGGCGAAGTCGACCTCGGCATGGCCGATGCGCCCGCCGGGTTCGACCAGCCGGAACTTCTCGGTGGCCCCGAACGCCTGCCGGTAGAAGTCGATCGCGCGCGCGGCGTCGGCCACGCAGATGTAGGCGAACAGTTCGTGGGTAGCCATGCGGTGCCTCCTTCGCGGACGTCTGGCGGTGCCGGCAGGATGGGGCGGGGACGGCGCCGGTGCTTGGAAAAAACTGACCGCTCAGTCCACCCGGACGTGGCGCGTGTGCAGGCGCCCGCCGGTGTAGGCGCGCGCCGGCAGCCCGGCGAACTGGCGGAAGTCGCGCGCCAGGTGGGCCTGGTCGCAGTAGCCGTGCTCGGCCGCCAGCCCGCTCCAGTCGGTCTGCCCGTCCACCTGCGCCAGCACGCGCTGGAACCGGCGCAGCCGCGCGTAACGCTTGGGCGCCAGGCCGGTCGCGTCGCGGAACCGGGCGATGAAATGGCGGTGGCTGCAGCCGGCCTGTGCCAGCACGTCCTGCAGGTCGGCGCCGCGGTCCAGCGCGATGATCGCCCGCCCCACGCCGCCGGGCAGCGGCGGGGCCGGGCGCAACTGCGCCAGCAGGGCGCGCTCGAACACATCCAGCCGCGCCTCGGGGGTTCGCGCGCGGGCCAGCGCATCGTGCAGTGCATCGACGGCGCCGCCCCAGAACTCGCGCAGTGGCGCGTGCCGTTCGGCCACGGCGGCGGCCGAGACGCCCAGCAGGGCGCGGGTGGCGCCCGGCAGCAGCTGCGCGCCGACCGTGCAGCCCGGCTCGGTGCGCTTGGCGTAGTACCGGCTGCGCGCGCCGCAGACCACCGCGGTGGCGATCGCCTGGCCGGCCTCGTCGTCGCGGCCGGCATACAGCTGCAGCGGCGGCCCGTCGACGCGGACCGCCAGGTGCATTTCGCCGGAGGGAATGACGTGTTCGCGCCGCGCGCGGAGGGACTGGCCCACCCACACGTTGCCGACGTACGGCCGCAGCGCGGCCGGCAGCGGCGCGCGTGCGTTCACCGCATCAGCCTTCCCAGGCCGGCAGCTTCTTCTTCACCGCCACGTTCTTCAGCGTCACGTACTTCGGCAGGCCGTCGCGGCCATACGGCAGCGGCGCCTCGCCGCGGATGAGCGGCTCCAGGTATTCGCGTGCCTTCGCGGTGATGCCGTAGCCGTCCCTGCGCAGGAAACCGGCCGGCATGGTCTTCTCGTGGTTGGCGACCTTGTACAGCGGCGCCGGTTCGATCTTCCAGCGGTAGGGCACGGACGAGGTGCGCACGATCACCGGCATCACCGCGTTCATGCCCTTGAGCGCGTACTGCACCGCGGCCCTGCCGACCGCCTGCGCCTGTTCCCAGTCGGTCTTCGAGGCGACATGCCGGGCCGAGCGCTGCAGGTAGTCGGGCAGGGTCCAGTGGACCTTGTAGCCGAGGCGGTCCTTGACCTTGCCCGCCAGGTACGAAGCCACGCCGCCGAGCTGGGTGTGGCCGAACGCGTCCTTGCCGCCGCCGGCGTCGGCGACGAACTTGCCGTCCGCGTCGCGGATGCCCTCGCTGGCCACCACCACGCACCAGCCGACCTTCTTCACCACCTGGTCGACCCGGGCCAGGAACGCGGCCTCGTCGTAGGCGCGCTCGGGGAACAGGATGACCTGAGGCGCGTCGTCCGGCGACTGCCCGGCCAGGCCGGCGGCGGCGGCCAGCCAGCCGGCATGGCGGCCCATCGCCTCGTAGACGAAGACCTTGGTCGAAGTCTCGGCCATCGCGGCCACGTCCAGCGCGGCCTCGCGCACCGACACGGCGGTGTACTTGGCCGCCGAGCCGAAGCCCGGGCAGGTGTCGGTCACCGCCAGGTCGTTGTCGATGGTCTTGGGAACACCGATACAGGTCAGCGGATAGCCGAATTCGGCCGCCAGCTGCGAGACCTTCCACGCGGTGTCGGCCGAGTCGTTGCCGCCGTTGTAGAGGAACCAGCGCACGTCGTGGGCCTTCAGCACCTCGAGCAGGCGCTCGTACCTGGCGCGGTCCGCATCGACCGACTTGAGCTTGTAGCGGCACGAACCGAACGCGCCGCCCGGGGTGTGGGCCAGCGCGGCGATCGCCGCGGCCGACTCCCTGGAGGTGTCCACCAGGTCCTCGCGCAGTGCGCCCAGGATGCCGTTGCGGGCCGCCAGCACCTTGATGCCGCGGGCCCGCGCCTCGCCGATCACGCCGCTGGCGGTGGCGTTGATGACGGCGGTGACGCCGCCGGACTGGGCGTAGAGCAGGGTGCCTTGCGGGGTGGCTCGGGCCATGGACGCGGTTCCTCCGGAGGGGACAATTCTGGGACAGTGCCACCGGATGGGGTAAGCTGCACCGCGATGGTGCGGTGCAATGCGGTGGTGCGCAGCGACGGAAGTCTAGCGCCCCCGGCCGCCACGGGACATTTCTTCCTGGGAGCAATCGATGCGACTGGTACTACTGGGCCCGCCCGGCTCGGGCAAGGGAACGCAGGCGGCGCGCCTGAAGGAAACGCTCGGCGTCCCGCACATCTCCACCGGTGACCTGCTGCGCGCCGAAGTGGCCGCCGGCACCCCGCTGGGCCTGCAGGCCAGGGAAGTGATGGCCCGCGGCGACCTGGTCTCCGACGAGATCCTGCTGGGCATGCTCGAATCGCGGCTGGGCCGCGAGGACGTGGACGCCGGCTTCATCCTCGACGGCTACCCGCGCAACCTGGCCCAGGCCGGCGCGCTGGACGGGCTGCTGGCCAAGATCGGGCAGCCGCTGGACGCGGTGGTGCAGCTGGACGTGGGCACCGACCTGCTGGTCGAGCGCATCGCCGGCCGCGCCCAGGCCGAAGGCCGTGCCGACGACAACCCCGAATCGGTGCGCAAGCGCCTGCAGGTCTACAACGATTCCACCGCGCCGGTGATCGGCTTCTACGAGGGCCGCGGCACCCTGACCCGGATCGATGGCGTCGGCAGCATGGACGAGATCACCGCGCGCGTGCTCGCCGCGCTGAAGAAGGCCTGAGCCGCCGCGCGACACCCGACGCGCGCCGCCTCCGGGCGGCGCGCGTTTTCTTTTGCCCGGGCGCCGCCGCGGCACGCACATCGCGCCGGGCTTGGGCGACAATCGGCGCATGAGCAAGATCCACATCCTCGGCATTGCCGGCACCTTCATGGGCGGCGTGGCCGCCCTGGCCCGCGAACTGGGCGTCACCGTCGAAGGCAGCGACCAGGCGGTCTACCCGCCCATGTCCACCCAGCTGGAACAGCTCGGGATCGCCCTGAAGCAGGGCTACCTGCCGGAGCACGTCGCCGCCGACGCGGACGAGGTCGTCGTCGGCAACGCGCTCTCGCGCGGCAACCCGGCGGTCGAGCAGGTGCTGGACGACGGCCGCCGCTACACCTCCGGCGCGCAGTGGCTGGCCGAGCGCGTGCTGCCCGGCCGCACCACGCTGGCGGTGGCCGGCACCCACGGCAAGACCACCACCACCACCATCCTGGCCTTCCTGCTGCAGGCGGCCGGGCGCGACCCGGGCTTCCTGATCGGCGGCGTGGCCGAGGATTTCGGTACCTCGGCGCGGCTGGGCGGCGGGCGCGAGTTCGTGGTCGAGGCCGACGAGTACGACACCGCGTTCTTCGACAAGCGCAGCAAGTTCGTCCACTACCGGCCGACGGTGGCGATCCTCAACAACCTCGAGTACGACCACGCCGACATCTTCCCCGACCTGGCCGCGATCCAGCGCCAGTTCCACCACCTGGTGCGGACCGTGCCGCGCGCCGGCCGGCTGCTGGTCAACGGCGAGGACGCGCACCTGGCGCAGGTGCTGGCGATGGGTTGCTGGACGCCGGTGGAGACGTTCGGGCTGGACGATGCCGCCGTGGCGATCCCGCGCGCCGATGGCGGCGCCGGCTTCGACTGGAGCGCGCGCCTGCTTGCGTCCGACGGCAGCGCGTTCGTGGTGCGGCACCGCGGGGTGGAGGCCGGCACCCTGCGCTGGCCGCTGGTCGGCCGCCACAACGTCATGAACGCGCTGGCCGCGCTGGCCGCCGCGCATGCGGTCGGGGTCGAACCGGCGCGGGTGATCCCGGCGCTGGCCGGCTTCGCCAGCGTCAAGCGTCGCCTGGAAGTGCTGGGCACGCAGGGCGGCGTCACCGTCTACGACGACTTCGCCCACCATCCCACCGCCATCCGCACCACCCTGGAGGGCCTGCGCGCGAAGGTCGGCGACGCGCGGATCGTGGTGGCGATGGAGCCGCGCAGCAATTCGATGCGCCTGGGCGCGCACGCCGACGCACTGGCGCCCTCGCTCGACCTCGCCGACGCGGTGGTGTTCCTGCACCGGCCCGAACTGGCGTGGGACGCCGGCAAGGTGGTCGCCGCCGTGCGTGGCGACGCGCGCACCGCGGCCGACACCGATGCGCTGCTGCAGGCGCTGCAGGCCACGGCACGCCCGGGGGACCACGTCGTGTTCATGTCCAACGGCGGCTTCGACGGCGCGCCGCGGCGGTTCGTCGCCCTGCTCGCCGGCGGGCAATGACGCGCCCGTGACGCCGGTCGCCGCGCCGCGCGCTACCCTGCGTCCATGCCCTCGCCCGTGACCGCGACCGAAGCGCTGCCGCTGTTCCCGCTGCACGCGGTGCTGCTGCCCGGTGCGCCGCTGGGACTGCGGGTGTTCGAGCGGCGCTACCTGGACCTGGTGTCCGAGTGCGGGCGCAACGGCAAGGGCTTCGGCGTCTGCCTGATCCTGGACGGCGAGGAAGTCGGCGCGCCGGCCACGCCGGCCGCGTTCGGCGTCGAGGCGCGGATCGAGGATTTCGGCAACGACCGCAACGGGCTGCTGACGCTGCAGGTGCGGGGCGCGCGCCGCTTCCGCGTGGTCCGCACGCGGGTGCGCGACAGTGGCCTGCTGGTCGGCGAGGTGCAGTGGTCCGAGGAGCCCGCTGCCGCGCCGCTGCGTCCGCAGCACGCCGCGCTGGCCACGCTGCTGGCCGAGCTGCTGGACAAGGTCGGCGGCGCCCATCCCAGCCTGGGGCATGCCAGCGCCAACCTGCGCCAGCTCGAGGACGCCGCCTGGGTCGGATGGCGGCTGGCCGAACTGCTGCCGGTCAGCGACGAGCAGCGCCTGGCGCTGCTGCAGGAGGACGATCCGCACCGGCGCCTGGACCGGGTGCTGGAGTGGATGGACGAGGACGCGTAGCCGGCGGGCCGCCGGCGTCGTCGGTCAGCACGCGCAGCACCGGCAGCTGCGAACCCGGGTGCGGGGCGACCGCGTGCGGGAGGTCGCGCAGCGGCGCGATCACCTGCTCCAGCGCGGGGTCCGCGCCGCGTTGCGGGCGCCAGGTCACGACCAGGCCCAGTTCGTGGTGGAAATGCAGCGTCTGTGCGGTGCCGACCCACAGCGGCACGTCGCCGGGCTGCAGCTGCACCGGTGTGGGCCACAGCCGCAACACGTGCCGCACCTGCTGGCCCGGCACGTCGCGGACCATCAGCAGCGCCTCGGTGCGCGCGTCCAGGGTGGCCGGCAGCACCGGCACCTGGTCCGGGTCGCCGTCGGTGTCGAACAGGCTGACCGCCTGGACCCAGCGGGCCTGCGGCTGCAGCCGCCACCCGGACGCCTCGAGCCGCGCCTGCACCGGGGCCAGCGGGCCGGCGACCTGGACGTCCAGCGGCCAGCGCAGCTCGTCGTCGAACTCGTTGCGGCGGGCCGGCTGCAGCATCCATTCGTGGCTCCACCAGTCCTCCAGGTCGGCCAGCACCGGCAGCGCCGGCGGCGGTTCGAACTTGGCCAGCTTGACCTCGACGTTGCGCGGCGCGTACCACACCGCGGCGACGGCGAAAGCGCCATAGAAGACCCACGCCACCGGCTTGACCCAGAACGAGCGGTTGAAGCGCCGGCGATACGCGATCCCCAGCACCAGCAGCCAGACGATGCCCAGCAGCATCCCGCCGACCACGTCGCTGAGCCAGTGCGCGCCCAGGTACAGCCGGGCGAACCCGATGACCGCCACGGTGACGCCGGACACCAGGTAGGGCCAGACCCGGTCGCGGCCCGGCATCTCGCGCGCGATCAGCACCGCGAAGAAGCCGAACGCGATCGTGGACATGGTCACCGCGATCGAGGGAAAGCCGAAGCCGCTGCTCGCGCCCGGCGGCCGCACCACGTCCACCGTCGTGCCCAGCAGCCAGGTCAGGGCCAGGCCGAAGGCCAGCGCCGCCAGCCAGTGCGCGGCGGCCATCCAGCGCTGGCGCCAGATGAAGTAAAGCAGCACCAGCACGCAGGCCGGCGCCAGCACCGGCCAGTCGCCGAGCGAGGCCAGCGCGGCCATCGCGTAGTCGGCCAGCGGATTGCGCAGCGCCAGCATCATCTGGTGCACGGCCAGGTCGACGCCCAGCGGTTCGCCGTGGCCGATGACCGCCAGCAGCAGCGCGAACCACGCCCAGCCGATCGCCAGCAGCAGCACCGCCAGCAGCGCCAGCGACACCGACTCGCGGTGCGAGGGGTCGAACACGGCGATCGAATGCCGCCCCAGCACCGGGTGCCGGTGCGACCAGTCCAGCGCCCGCGCCAGCAGCGAGTCGGCGTGGTCGGCGAACCAGCGGTAGGTGTAGAGGACCCAGGCCCAGGCGACGGCGAGCACCACCAGCAGCAGGCCGAGCACGATCACCAGGTGGCCGGCCACCGCGGCGACCGCGTCGTAGGCGCGGCCCAGCACCCAGCCCGGGGCGAGGAACAGCAGTCCCCACGACAGCGAGGCGACGCCGCTGGCCAGCGCGTAGCGGCGCAACGGCATCTGCGCCATGCCGGCGATCGCCGGCACGAACGGGCGCACCGCGCCGACGTAGCGCGCCGCCAGGATGCTGCTGAAGGCGTTGCGGCGGAACAGGATCTCGCCGCGCCCCAGCAGCTGCGGATAGCGGCGGAACGGCCAGACCCCGTGCAGGCGGCCGCCCCAGCGCCGGCCGACCCAGTAGCTCAGGCCGTCGCCGAGGAACGCGCCGAGCGTCGCGCAGGCCACCGCGTACGGGCCCGAAATCTCGCCCATGCCGATCAGCACGCCGACCGCGAACAGCAGCGGCAGCGCGGGCACGACGGCGCCGACCACGATCAGCGCGTCACAGAAGGCGATGGCGAAGATCACCGCGCCGGCGAGGACGGGGTGGTTCCCGATCCACGCCAGCACAGCGTCCATCCAGGAGGAATCCATGGCGCGGATTATAGAAGGCGCCCCCCGGCGCCAGGCTTAAGCGCGGATGGCCGGCGCGCCGCCGGGTGCCGCCGCCGGCCCGGGCGGGCGACAATGGCGGTCCGTCCGACCGCCCGAGCCCCACGCCATGACCACCCTGGCCGGCAAGACCCTCTTCATCACCGGCGCCTCGCGCGGCATCGGCCTGGCCATCGCCCTGCGCGCGGCGCGCGACGGCGCCAACGTCGCCATCGCCGCCAAGTCCTCGGTGCCCAACCCGCGGCTGCCCGGGACGATCCACAGCGCCGCCGAGGCGGTGGCCGCCGCCGGCGGCCAGGGCCTGGCCCTGAAGTGCGACATCCGCGAGGAGGACCAGGTGCACGCGGCCGTGGCGGCCACCGTCGACGCTTTCGGCGGCATCGACATCCTCGTGAACAACGCCAGTGCGATCTGGCTGCGCGGCACGCTCGACACGCCGATGAAGCGCTTCGACCTGATGCAGCAGGTCAACGCGCGCGGCAGCTTCCTGTGCGCGCAGGCCTGCCTGCCGTACCTGCTGCAGGCGCCCAATCCGCACATCCTGACCCTGGCGCCGCCGCCGTCGCTGGACCCGAAGTGGTGGGGCGCGCATACCGGCTACACCCTGGCCAAGATGGGCATGAGCTTCGTCACCCTGGGCCTGGCCGCCGAGTTCGGGCCGCAGGGCGTGGCGGTGAACGCGCTGTGGCCGCGCACCCTGATCGGCACCGACGCGCTGAACATGATCCCCGGGGTGAGCGCCGCCAACGGCCGCCGGCCCGAGATCATGGCCGACGCCGCGCACGCGGTGCTGGTGCGCGAGGCGCGCGGCTTCAACGGCCGCTTCCTGGTCGACGACGAGGTGCTCGCCGAAGCCGGCGTCACCGACCTGTCCGGCTACGCGGTCGATCCCGCCCAGCCGCTGCTGCCGGACCTGTTCCTGGACGCCTGATCGGCACCCGCCATCGGGCCTGCGTCCGGCGTGCACGCCCACCGAGGAGACCGGCGACCATGACCACGACATCCGCCCGGCAGGGCCTGGCCTTCATCCGTTGCGTGCTCGCAGCGCTGATCTTCGTGCACGGGGTGGCGCGCGTCCTCGCCGACGGCGTGGTCCCGTTCGGCGGGTTCCTCGAGGCGCGCGGGTTCCCGCTCGGGGTGGCGCTGGCCTGGGCGGTCACCCTGTTCGAACTGCTCGCCGCGCCCCTCCTGGCATGGGGCCGCTGGGTCACGCCGCTGGCGCTCGTGTTCAGCGGGATCTACGCCTGTGGCATATGGCTGGTGCATGCCCCCGCCGGGTGGTTCGTCGTGGGCCTGGGCCGCAACGGGGCCGAATACAGCGTGTTGCTCATCGCCGGCCTGCTGGCCAATGCATGGGCGCACCGCCGCCGAATCCTTCCGCACGATGGAGCCGTACCATGAAATACCTGCACGCGATGATCCGCGTCCACGACCTGGAAGCCACGAGCCGCTTCTTCACCCAAGGCCTGGGCCTGGTCCAGACCCGGCGCATGGACCACGAGGCCGGTCGCTTCACCCTGGTCTATTTCGGCGCGCCGGCCAACCCCGAGGCCGAGGTGGAACTCACCTACAACTGGCCGGCGGCCGACGGTTCGCCGGCCGAGGACTACGGCAGCGCGCGCAACTTCGGCCACCTGGCGTTCGAGGTCGACGACATCTACGCCACCTGCGCCCACCTGCAGTCGCTGGGGATCACCATCAACCGCCCGCCGCGCGACGGACGCATGGCGTTCGTGCGCACGCCCGACCTGATCTCGATCGAGCTGCTGCAGAAGGGCGGTGCGCTGGCCCCGGCCGAGCCGTGGCGGTCGATGCCCAACACCGGCAGCTGGTGAGTCCTCGATGCCCGGCGCGCCGCCGGGCATCGCCCGGCGTCAACCCGCGCCGAGCGCCCGGGCCAGGTCGGCGACCAGGTCGTCGGCGTGTTCCAGCCCCACCGACAGGCGCAGCAGGCCCGGTGGCGTGGTCGAGGCCGGGCCTTCGACCGAGGCGCGGTGCTCGACCAGCGATTCGGTCGAGCCGAGCGAGGTGGCGTTGGTGAACAGCCGTAGCCGGCCGGCCACCGCCAGCGCCGCGTCGCGCCCGCCCGCCACCTCGAGCGACAGCATGCCGCCGTAGTCGCGCATCTGCCGTGCCGCCACCGCATGCTGAGGATGCGAGGCCAGCCCGGGGAAGTGGACCTTCGCCACCCGCGCGTGGCCCTCGAGGAATTCCGCCACCACGCGCGCGTTGCGGCAGTGCCAGGCCATCCGCGCCGCCAGGGTGCGCACGCCGCGCAGGATCATCCAGGCCGCGAACGGCGAGGCGGTGGCGCCGCCGAGCAGGCGCAGGCCGTGGCAGGCCGCGGCGTGGGCGTCGTCCTCGCGGAACGAGAGCACGCCCCCCATGACGTCGCCATGGCCCCCGAGATACTTGGTCGCCGAATGCAGGACGACGTCGGCGCCCAGCGCCAGCGGCTGCTGCAGCACCGGCGGGGCGAAGGTGCCGTCGACCAGCAGGCGCGCGCCGCCGGCGTGGGCGATCTCCGCCAGCGCGGCGATGTCGCTGACCTTGAGCAGGGGATTGGAGGGGGTTTCGGCCCACAGCAGCGCCGTCTGCGGGCGCAATGCCGCGCGCACCGCGTCGAGGTCGGTGAAGTCGACCACGTCGTGCTCCAGTCCCCAGCGCGGGAACTGCTGCCGGGCCAGCACCCGGAACGAGAAATAGCTGTCGTCGCACAGCAGCACGTGGCTGCCGCGCGGCAGCGACTGCAGCGCGGTGGCGCCGGCGGCCATCCCGGTCGGGAACAGCAGCGTGCGCGCCGCGCCGTCGAGCGCGGCCAGCGCGGCTTCGGTGTCGTGCTGGGTCGGGTTGTCGTAGCGCTGGTACAGGTAGCCGTGCGGCAGCTGCGCGTCGGGCGTGTGCTCGAAGGTGGTGGCCAGCTGCAGCGGCGGCGAAAGCGCGCCGCTGCGGGGGTCGGGCGCGCTGCCGGCGCGGGCGGCGAGGGTCTCGATGCGGGGCATGGCGGAGTCGGACGGGGTCGGAGTCGGGTTCGGACGGACCGGCGTCCGCGCCGCGGCATTATGCGCCGCCCTCCATGGCGGGTCCGGGCCGGTGGCCCGATAATGCGCCGGCCGGCGGCCGCCGGCCCCCGTCACGGAGACTGCCGCACGCCATGAACGCCCCCCTGCCGCCCGCCGGCGACACCGCCGCGCTGCTCGACCTCGGCCGCCAGTACTACCTGCCCGTCTACCGCCCGCGCGAGCTGGTGCTGGAGCGAGGGCAGGGCGCGCGCCTGTGGGACAGCGAAGGCCGCGAGTACGTGGACCTGGCGGCCGGTATCGCCGTGTGCGGCCTGGGCCACAACGACCCGGACCTGCGCGCCGCGCTGGTCGAGCAGGCCGGCAAGCTGTGGCACACCAGCAACGTGTTCTACAGCGAACCGCCGCTGCGACTGGCCGAGGAGCTGGTCGCCGCCTCGCGCTTCGCCGAGCGCGTGTTCCTGTGCAATTCCGGCGCCGAAGCCAACGAGGCGGCGATCAAGCTGGTGCGCAAGTGGGCCAGCACGCAGGGGCGCGCGCCGCAGCAACGGGTGATCGTCACCTTCCGCGGCAGCTTCCACGGCCGCACCCTGGCCGCGGTGACCGCCACCGCGCAGCCGAAGTACCAGGAAGGCTACGAGCCGCTGCCCGGCGGCTTCCGTTACGTCGACTTCAACGACATCACCCAGCTGGAAACGGCGATGGCGGCGGGGGACGTGGCCGCGGTGATGCTGGAGCCGGTGCAGGGCGAGGGCGGGGTGATGCCGGCGGCGTCCGGCTACCTGCAGCAGGTCCGCGCGCTGTGCGACCACCACGGCGCACTGCTGGTGCTGGACGAGATCCAGGCCGGCATGGGCCGCACCGGCACGCTGTTCGCGCACTGGCAGGACGGGGTGGTGCCGGACATCGTGACCCTGGCCAAGGCGCTCGGCGGCGGCTTCCCGATCGGCGCGATGCTGGCCGGGCCGAAGGTCGCCCAGGCCATGCAGTTCGGCGCGCACGGCACCACCTTCGGCGGCAACCCGCTCGCCGCGGCGGTGGCGCGCGTGGCGCTGCGCAAGATCGCCTCGCCGCAGGTCGGGGCCAACGTCTCGCGGCAGTCGCACGCGTTGCGCGAAGGGCTGCTGGCGATCGGCGCCGAATTCGACCTGTTCGAGCAGGTCCGCGGCCGCGGGCTGATGCTCGGCGCGGTGCTCAAGCCGGCCCATGCCGGTCGTGCCGGCGAGGTCCTGGACCACGCCGCCGCCCACGGCCTGCTGCTGCTCCAGGCGGGCCCGGACGTGCTGCGCCTGGTGCCGGCGCTGAACCTCACCGACGCGGACGTCGCCGAAGGCCTGAAGCGGCTGCGCGCGGCGGTCGCGGGGTTCATTGGTTGCGGTTGAACTGCGTGCACCCGCCAATCCGGGTGCATTCGCGCCCAGGTTCGTGATGGCGCACGGCCGACTCGGACGGGGTCGGCATACACGACGGGACGGGCATCCGCTCGAAGGCCGGACTCACGAGGCCTTCGAACCTGTAGACTTGCGCCCGCGCGGACTGTGACGCAGTCCCGGTTTTCCATGGGTGATGGGGTTCGCCCGCTTTTTGCGGTAGTCCTGTAACTGGATTTGCGGCACCGGAATGCAGGGGACGCACGTCCATCGACGTGCGTGGCCCGCGTATCGATGAGTCAGGGGGAAATAGATGTCATTGGCCAGGCCCGTCCACGCGCTGGACGTCGGGGCGATCGTGCCTCTGTGCGCAACTGCGGTGAGGTTGGGGGCAGACGACTTGTCGGCTGGACCCGGTGCGGACACCCGCCCATGTTCCGGCGAACGGGAAAGCATCGCCGTGGAACGAAGACATGCGGCGCACCCCCTCGTCGACGCAAACCGCATAGCCAGCCCGGATGCCATCCGCACCGAGGCGGACGATCAACGCACGCACCAGGACACCCGCATGCCCGGAAAGATGCCCCACTCGTTCCTGTCGAGGATCACGCGCAACGCTTTGCCACTCCTGCTGGCTTGGCTTGTCCCGGCCGCCAGCGCCGTGGCCGCATGCGACTGGCCGCTCAACTTCACCAGCGTCGGCCAGACGATCCAGGTGAACACCAGCAGCTGCGATGCCTACGCTGCCACCGCGGGCGAGTATGGCGGGTTGTTCCGAGTCGCGGGAACGGATGCGCAGGATGTATATGGCGTAGGCGTCGATGCCGTGAACGGTGCGCCCCAGCCGACAGACGTCAACGGCAGCAATGTCAGTAATGGCGGCGTCTATACGTTCTCGCACAACCTGAGTACCGGCGTGGTGAGCATCACGCTGAAGACCGCACCTGCCGGCAGTACCGACGCCATCACCCTCTATTCGTACGACGGCCCCGATCTGCCCGGCGGTGGTCCGCCCTACGCACCGGCAAATACGCTCAACACATTCAACGTCAGCTACAACGCGGCCCCGGTCGCGACCAGCTTCACCCACGGTTCGCTGGTCGCCTACAACGATGGCGCCGACCTCCCGTACGGCTTCAACCTGGCTTTCGCGGCAAGCAACTCGCCGACCGGCTACGCGGTGGGCTCGGCGACCACCGCCAACGGCGGTTCCGTCGCCATCAATTCGACCGGCGATATCACGTACACGGCACCGGCCGGCTTCCGTGGCAACGATACTTTCACCTACACGGCGACCAACGCCAGCGGCACCTCGAGCCCGGCGACCGTCACCATGGTCGTCGGAAATCCGGCGCCTTCCTCCAGTGTGAGCGGCTCGGGCGTGCTCGGCACTCCCCTGTCGGGCGTCTCCGTGCAAAGCAGCGGGGGGCGGGCGCCCTACACCTGCGCCACCACGCTGGCGTCCGGTGCGCTGCCGTCCGGCACGCAGCTCAATTCCGACTGCACGCTCACCGGCACGCCTTCGCAGACGGGCACGTTCAACTTCACGGCCCAGGTCACCGACAGCTCCACCGGCACGGGCCCCTACACCTGGGTCAGCGGCAATCTCAGCCTGGTCGTGACGCTGGGCGTGCCCACGGTCACCGCCGGCAACATCAGCATCAGCGGCGCGAGCGGCACGGGCGGTGCGTACAGGATCGGCGACACCGTCACCGCGACCTGGAACAACACGGCCGGCGGCGACAACAACAGCGGCGTCACCGGCGTCACCGTCGATTTCAGCCAGTTCGGCGGTGGCGCCTCCGTGGCCGCGACCAACGGCGGCAACACCTGGTCGGCCACCTACACCCTCACCGCCGGCGCGATCGACGCCACCAGCCGCAACGTCAGCGTGACCGCCACCGGACCCGGCGGCAGCGCCACCACCACCGACACCGCCAACGCCACGGTCGACACCATGGCGCCGGCGGTCACCGACCTGCGGATCAGCATCGGCGGCGCCTCCGGAACCGCCGGCGCCTACAGGATCGGCGACACGGTCATGGCCACCTGGGACAACACGCCCGGCGGCGAGAACAACCTCGACACCATCAGCAGCGTGGTCGTCAATTTCTCCGATTTCGGGGGTGGCCCGGCGGTGCTGGCGACGAACGGGTCCGGCACGTGGACGGCGACCTACACGGTGGTGTCCGGGAGCATCGACGCGACCAACCGCAATGTCTCGGTGACCGTGACCGACAATGCGGGCAATGCGAGGACGACCAGCGACTCGACCAACGCGACCGTCGACAACGACCCGCCCTCGGTGACGAGCATCGTGGCGAGCGGCTCCCCCGCGTCGACCGACACCTCGATGGCGTTCACGGTGGCCTTCGACGAAGCGGTGCAGAACGTTTCCACCGACGACTTCACCCTGGTCGGCAGCGGTGGCGCCACCGGCACCATCGCCAGCGTGTCGGCCTCCAGCGGCAGCTCGATCGACGTCAACATCGCCGGCATCAGCGGCAACGGCACGATCAAGGTCAACCTCAACGGATCGACCAACATCGCCGACGACGCCGGGAACCGCATCCCGTCCTACAGCAGCGGGTCGACCCATACCGTGGCCGTACCGACCGCGCCCGGTGCGCCGACCATCGGCACCGCCACGGCCGGCGAGGGCCAGGCGACGGTGACTTTCACCGCGCCGGGCAGCAACGGCGGTTCGGCGATCACCACCTATACCGCGACCGCCAGTCCTGGCGGTGCGACCGGCACATGCGCGGGTCCGACGGCATGCGTCATCACGGTCGGCGGCCTCACCAACGGCACGGCCTATACGTTCAGCGTGGCTGCGACCAATGCCATCGGCACCGGCAGCGCCTCCGGGGCGTCCAACAGCGTCACCCCCAAGGCCAGCCAGGTCATCACCTTCGCCCAGCCGACGAACTACAACTTCGGGGCGACGCCGAGCCTGGTCGCGACCTCCAGTTCGGGCCTGACGGTCGGCTTCACCTCGTCGACCACGGGTGTGTGCACCATCACCTCCGGCGGCGCGCTGACCTTCGTCGCCGCCGGCACCTGCACCATCGACGCCGACCAGGCTGGCAACGGGGCCACCCATGCGGCGACCACGGTGACCCGCAGCTTCACCGTCAACGCGGTCGCGCCCGGCGCGCCGGCGATCGGCACCGCAACGGCAGGCGACCAGCAGGCCACGGTCTCGTTCACCGCGCCCGCGTCCGGCGGCGGGGCCAGCATCACCGGATACACCGTCACCGCCAATCCGGGCGGCGCAACCGGCACCGGTGCCAGCTCGCCGCTGACCGTCACGGGCCTGACCAACGGCGTCAGCTACACCTTCACCGTCACCGCGACGAACAGCGCGCCCCTCACCGGTGCGGCGTCGGCCGCATCCAATGCGGTGATCCCGAAGGCGCCGCAGACCATCACCTTCGCCAACCCCGGATCGCAGAGTTTCGGCACCAGCCCCGACCTGCGGGTCGTGAACGGCGGCGCGTCCTCCACTTCCGGCAACGATGTGACCTTCACCTCGGCCACCACCGGGGTCTGCACGGTCACGTCCGAGGGTGTGCTGGGCTTCGTGTCCGCCGGCAGCTGCACGATCCACGCCGACCAGGCCGGCGACTTCGCCTACCTGGCGGCGACCCAGGTCAGCCGCACCTTCATGGTCTACGCGGTCGTTCCCGGCGCGCCGGCCATCGGCACCGCCACGGCCGGCGACACCCAGGCCAGCGTGGCGTTCACCGCGCCGGCCAGCACCGGCGGCAGTTCCATCACCGGCTACACCGTCACCGTCAGTCCGGCGGATGTCGCGCCGGTGAACGGCGCCGGCTCGCCGATCGTGGTCACCGGCCTGACCAACGGCCAGGCTTACACGTTCACCGTCGCCGCCGACAATGTCGCCGGCACCGGTCCGTCTTCGTCTTCGTCCAACAGCATCACGCCGAAGGCCACGCAGACCATCACCTTCAACAATCCCGGCGCGCAGAACTTCGGCACCACGCCGACCCTGACCGCGACCTCCGATTCCGGACTGACCCCGAGCTTCACTTCATCCACGACCGGGGTGTGCACCATCACCGCCGGCGGTGCGCTGACCTTCGTCGCCTCGGGGACCTGCACGATCAACGCGGACCAGGCGGGCAACGGCAGCTACCTGTCCGCCACGCAGGTCACCCGGTCGTTCCCGGTCAACGCGGTGGTGCCGGGTGCGCCGACCATCGGCACGGCGGTCTTCGCCGGCGGGGACGAGGTCGACGTTTCGTTCACCGCGCCCGCGTCCAGCGGGGGCTCGGCCATCACCGGCTACACCGTCACCGCCACTCCGGGCGGCCTCACCCAGTCCGGCAGCGCCAGCCCGATCCGCATGGGCGGCCTCAGTCCGGGGGGCTCCTACACGTTCCGGGTCACGGCGACCAACGCCGCCGGCACGGGGTCGCCCTCCGCCGTCTCCAACAGCGTGGCCGTGGTGCCGGTGCTGGTCGCCGCACCGGTGAGCGCCACGGTGGCCTATGGCGCGGTGGCCACGCCCGTGGCACTGGCCATCACCGGTACGCCGGGCAGCGTGGCGGTGCCTTCGCCGCCGTCGCACGGCACCGTGGCGGTGAGCGGCACCACGATCAGCTACACGCCCGCCGCCGGCTATGCCGGCCCGGACAGCTTCACCTATACCGCCAGCGACGCGTACAGCACGTCGACGGCGGCCACGGTGAGCATCACCGTGTCGGCTCCGGCCGTGGCCATCGACACCGCGACCCTGCCGGCGACTACGGCGGGGACCGCCTACGTGCAGGCGCTGTCGGCCAGCGGTGGTGCCGCGCCGTACAGCTACGCGGTCACCTCCGGCGCCTTGCCGGCGGGCATGAGCCTGTCGGCCAGCGGCGAGCTGTCGGGCACGCCGACGGTGGCCGGTGCGTTCACCGTCGGCATCACCATTTCCGACAGCAGCACCGGCACCGGGCCGTTCACGGCGACGCGCGCTTACACCTTGCAGGTCGACGCGCCCGCGATCACGGTGGGTCCGGCGACGCTGCCGGTCGCGACCGGTGCAGCGGCCTACCAGCAGCTGCTGACCGCCAGCGGTGGCGTGGCGCCGTACCAGTTCGCCATCAGCGCCGGCCAGCTGCCGCCGGGCCTGGCGTTGGCCGGCGCCGGCGAACTCGCCGGCACGCCCACGGCTGCCGGCGACTATGCGTTCACGGTGCAGGCCACCGATGCGAACGGCTTCGCCGGCACGCAGGCCTATACGGTGACGGTGGAAGCGGCCGCGCAGGCGATCGTGGATTTCCTCGCCAACCCGGTCGAGCCGGTCTACGCCCCGGGCGGCCGCTTCAGCGTCTCCGCCAGCGGCGGGGCGTCGGGCAATGCCGTGGTGTTCGCCAGCACCACGCCGGCGGTGTGCACGGTG
This sequence comes from Pseudoxanthomonas fibrivorans, assembly GCF_041464125.1. Taxonomy (NCBI): domain Bacteria; kingdom Pseudomonadati; phylum Pseudomonadota; class Gammaproteobacteria; order Lysobacterales; family Lysobacteraceae; genus Pseudoxanthomonas; species Pseudoxanthomonas fibrivorans. Next base: position 371,471 of record NZ_JBGNUG010000002.1, read on the forward strand.
CAGGGCGGCACGGTGACGATGCTCGCCTCGGGCGTGTGTTCGCTCACCGCCGACCAGGCCGGCAACGCCGCATACCAGGCCGCGCCCCAGGTGCGGCTGGACGTGACCATCGGCGCGGCCATGCCGGTCCTGGCCTGGGTCGACGCGCTGGACAAGGTGGTCGGCGACCAGGACTTCGACCTGCCCGATCCGCAGAGCACCAGCACCGGCGCGTTCACCTTCTCCAGTGGCGACCCGGCCGTGGCCACGGTCAGCGGGCGCACCGTGCGCGTGGTCGGTGAAGGGACCGCCGTGCTGGTCGCCACCCAGGCCGCCAGCGGCAGCTACCTGGCCGCTTCGGTGCAGGTGCAGCTGACCGTGTCGGCGCGCCCGGATCCGACCACCGACCGCCAGGTCGCCGGCGGGCTGCAGGCCCAGGTCGACGCGGCGGTGCGCTTCGCCCAGGTGCAGCAGGCCAACATCCGCGACCGCCTGCGCCAGGTCCGCAACGGGTCCAATCCGTCCAGTACCCAGCTGACCCTGGCCTACGCCGGCAGCGAGGGCGCCCCCGGGTTGTCGGTTCCGGCGGGCCAGGGGGCCACCGGCGCGATCCCGGCCCTGCCGCAGGGCTGGGGCGTGTGGCTGGCCGGTACCGCCACGTTCGGCAAGAGCGGCCGCACCGGCAGTTCCGGCGGTGCGTTCGACTTCGACACCGGCGGCATCACCCTTGGTGCCGACCGTGCCGTCGGCGAGCAGGTACTGCTGGGCATGGCCGCCAGCTGGGGCCGGCAGGGCACCGACTTCGACGGCACTCCGTCGAAGGTCGATGCCGACCAGCGTTCGCTGGCGGTCTACGGCCTGTGGCGCGCGGGCGAGCACCTGTTCCTGGATGGCATGCTCGCCACCGGGCGGCTCGACTACGAGCTGGCGCGCTGGAGCGAGGTCGCAGGCGCGACCGCGCACGCGAGTCGCGATGGCGACCAGTGGTTCGGTTCGCTGACCTTCGGCTACGAGCACCGCAGCCAGCGCGGAATGGGCCTGACCGGCTACGGCCGCTATGACGGCCATCGTTCCGAACTGGATGCCTACCGCGAAAGCGGCCTCGGCCAGTACGACCTGGCGTACGGGCGCCAGCGCGTGGACAACAGCGCGCTGGCGGTCGGCCTGGAAGGCGACCATCCGTTCAAGGGCGACCAGGCCAGCTGGCGTCCGTTCTGGACGGTCGAATACCGGCTGGCGCTGGAGAACCAGGGCGATGCGACCATGAACTACGTGCAGCGCCCGCTCGGCAACGACTACACGATGTCGATGCGCAGCTACAACGACGACACCCTGGCGCTGGGCGCGGGCATGGACCTGCAGCTGGACAGCGGCTGGATGTTCTCGCTGCTGCTGGGCCACGAGCAGGGGCGCAACAGCCTGCGCAGCAACAGCATCGGCCTGCAGGTGCGCTACGGCAGCCAGCCGGGTGCCGCGCCGATGTACGTGGATGAGCCCGGCCTGGGCTACGAGGACGGTCCCCGCGGCCGCTGCCGTGGCCAGGAAGGCCGCTGCAACGCGGGTGGCGTGGGCAACTGACCGGCGCCCACCGCGGGCATCACGCAGCGGCCGGGAATCCCGGCCGCCGCCGCGTCAGGCGCTGGCAGGCAGGCCGTAGCGCGACAGCACGCGGCGCATCGAACGCGCATCGCGCACCGTGTCGGCCTGCAGGCCGGCGCGGCGCGCGCCCTGCACGTTGACGAACAGGTCATCGACGAACAGCGTCGCGGCCGCGCGCGCGCCGAGCTGTTCGAGCGCCTGCCGGTAGACCGTGGCCTGCGGCTTGCGGCCGCCCAGCATGCCGCTGCACAGCACCCGGCCGTCGAGCATCGGGAAAAGCCCGGGAACGATGCGCGGGATCGCCCGCGCCATCAGCGGGCCGTTGTTGGTGAGCACCGCCACCGGGAGCTGTTCCGCTACCGCCGCGACCATCGCGAGGATCCGCGGTTCGGCCTGGCAGGCGGCGACGCGCGCGGCGGTCCAGGCATCCTCGTCGATGGGGGCGCCGAGTCCTTCGCTTAGCCGACGCAGGTAGTCGCCGGTGGACAGCGCGCCGCTGTCGTAGGCCGTTTCCAGGCCCGAAGCGAACAGCACCTCCATCACCCGCGCCGGGGCGCAGCCGGCGCCCGCCGCCAGGTGCGCGCAGCGCCGCGCCCGTTCATAGCGCGCGAGCACGCCGTCGAAGTCGAGCAGCAACAGCTCCAGGCGCGGGACGATCATCGTGCGGGAGGCGACCGGCGGCGTGGCATGGCGGCCGGTGCTCGCCAGGCCGTGGCGGGCGGCGGCTGCATCAACCCGCGGCGGCGGCCTTGAACGCGTCGCGCGCCGCGGCGATCGTGGCGGCGACCACCGCCTCGTCGTGCGCGCTGGACAGGAAGCCGGCCTCGTACGCCGACGGCGCCAGGAATACCCCGCGCTCGAGCATGGCGTGGAAGAAGCGGTTGAACGCGCCGATGTCGCAGGCGGTCGCCTGCGCGTAGGTCTCCACCTTCTGGTCGGTGAAGAACAGGCCGAACATCGCGCCGACGCGGGTGGTGGTCACGGCCACGCCGGCCTCGCGCGCGGCCGCCTCCAGGCCCTCGCACAGCGCCGCGGTGGCGGCGGCGAGGCGGTCGTGGAAGCCGGGCGCCTGCACCAGTTCGAGCATCGCCAGGCCGGCGGCCATCGCCACCGGATTGCCGCTCAGCGTGCCGGCCTGGTAGATCGGGCCGGCCGGCGCGATCTGCTGCATGAGCTCGCGGCGGCCGCCGTAGGCACCGACCGGCATGCCGCCGCCGATGATCTTGCCGAACGTGGTCAGGTCCGGGGTGATGCCGTAGTGCGCCTGCGCGCCGCCGAGGGCGACGCGGAAGCCGGTCATCACCTCGTCGAAGATCAGCAGCGCGCCGTGCTTCGTGCACAGCTCGCGCAGGTGCTGCAGGTAGCCTTCGCGCGGCGGGATGCAGTTGGCATTGCCGACCACCGGCTCGATGATCAGCGCGGCGATCTCGCCGCCGATCTCCTCGAACAGCCGGGTCGCGCCTTCGAAGTCGTTGTAGCTGAGCGTCGCGGTCAGCTCGCTCAGTCCCGCCGGCACGCCCGGCGAGGTCGGCACGCCGAGGGTCAGCATGCCGCTGCCGGCCTTGACCAGGAACGAGTCGCCGTGGCCGTGGTAGCAGCCCTCGAACTTGACGATGCGCTGGCGGCCGGTGGCGCCGCGCGCGAGGCGGATCGCCGACAGCGTGGCCTCGGTGCCCGAGTTGACCATGCGCACCATCTCGCACGACGGCACCAGGCGGGTGATCGTTTCGGCCATGGTCACCTCGGCCGCGCAGGGCGCACCGAAGGACAGCCCGTTGCCGATCGCCTGCTCGACCGCCGCGCGCACCGCGGGGTGGTTGTGGCCGACGATCATCGGGCCCCAGGAGCCGACGTAGTCGATGTAGCGGTTGCCGTCGACGTCGAACAGGTAGGGACCGTCGGCGCGCTGCACGAAGAACGGTTCGCCGCCGACCGACTTGAACGCACGCACCGGCGAGTTCACCCCGCCCGGCAGCAGCTGCTGGGCGCGCGAGAAGAGGGCGTGGGAACGGTCATGGTTCATGGGGTGGTCCTGTGCGTACGGCGAAAGGGGAATTGTAGGCGGGCGGCGCGGGCGGGCCCTAGGCGAAGCAGCGCGCATAGGCGCGCACCGCGGCGACCGGGTCCGGCGCGTCGAACACGCCGCCGATCACGGCCACCAGGTCGGCGCCGGCCGCCACCAGCGGCGCGGCGTTGCCGGGGGTGATGCCGCCGATCGCCACGCGCGGCACGCCCAGGCTCGCCGCCTCGCGCAGCAGCCCCGGCGCGGCGCGTCGGGTGGTGGCCTTGCTGGTGGTGGGGAAGAACGCGCCGAAGGCCACGTAGCCGGCGCCGGCGGCGACCGCACGGGTGGCCAGGTCCAGGCGGTCGTAGCACGAGGCGCCGATGATCGCGCCGGTTCCGAGCAATGCCCGCGCGGCGGCGATGTCGCCGTCGTCCTCGCCCAGGTGCGCGCCGGCGGCACCGACCGCCAGCGCCAGGGCGGGGTCGTCGTTGACCAGCAGCGGCACGCCGGCCGCCGCGCACAGCGCCTGCAGCGCCGTGGCCTGCTCCCGGCGCAGGGCCGGGCCGGCGGCCTTGTTGCGGTACTGCAGCCAGGCGACGCCCTCGCCGAGCAGGGGCGCCACCCGCGCAAGCAGGCGTGCGGTGTCGGCGTCGTCGGGGGTGATCAGGTAGAGGCCGCGCGGCGGCCGGCCGTGCCGGGGGTCCATCGGGGTTTCCGCAGCGGCGGCGGCGGTGGGACAATGCGGTCCCGCGCACCTGTGCCGAATCCCCGCATTATCCGATGAGCGACGCCGACGCCACCACCTACCGCAGCTGGATGTGCGTGGTCTGTGGATTCATCTACCACGAGGCCGAGGGCCTGCCCGAGGAGGGCATCGCCCCGGGCACGCGCTGGGAGGACATCCCCGACACCTGGACCTGCCCGGACTGCGGCGTGACCAAGGACGACTTCGAGATGGTCGCGCTGTGACGCCCCGCCGCCCTCAGTGCAGGGCGGTGCGGATGCCGCCGGCGTCGATCAGCCGCTCGCGGATCTGCTCGGCGTCGGTCGCCTCCGGCGCCAGCTCCAGGTAGCGCCCCAGGTCCTGGCGGGCGCCCGGCAGGTAGTCCAGTTCCAGGTAGGCCAGGCCGCGGTCGCGCAGGGCTTCGGGCTGGGCCGGCGTCAGCCGCAGCACCCGGTCGGCACTGCGCGCGGCGCGGTCCCATTCGCCGGTTTCGGCATACAGCCCGTGCAGGTTGCGCAGCACCCGGACCAGGATCGCGCGCGGAGTCGCCGGGCTGAGGATCTGCAGCAGCGTGCTGTCGTCCGGGGCCTGGCCCAGGTGCGGCTTGGCGCGCTCGCGCAGCTCCTCCACCGCCAGCGGGCGGCCGCCGTTGAACGGGTCCATCACCAGCAGGCCGCCGTCCACCGGCAGGCGGACCAGGAAGTGGCCAGGGAAGGACACCCCGTCGAGCGGGATGTCCAGTCGCCGCGCGACCTCCATCTGCACCATCGCCAGCGAGATCGGGTTGCCCAGGCGACGGTCCAGCACCTGGTTGAGGTAGCTGTTGCGCGGGTCGTAGTACTCGTCGTGGTTGCCGGTGTAGCCCAGCTCGTCGAACAGGTGGCGGTTGATCGCCGCCATCTTCAGCGGCTGCAGCTCGATCGCCGCCACTTCGGCGCGCAGGTGCTCGGCGTGGGCCTGGACCAGCGCGTCGTAGGGCGCCGGGTCCAGGTCGGGATATTCGTCGCGGGCGATCAGCAGCGCCGCCGGCAGCAGGGGCAGTGCTTCGTCGTCGAGGGCGACCAGCGTGGTCCAGTCGGGCAGGTGCATGTTCCGGTTCCCCATGTGCCAAGACTGGGGCCGGCGCGCGTGGCGATCAAGTCCCGTCTGCCTTCCGCTATCGGCGGGCGACGGGTCGGGTTGAGTGCGTTCAGCCGCCGGGCGCGGGCGCGATCCCGGGACCGAAACGCAGCTCGGCGCCATCCTCCAGCTTCAGCCGCGCCGCCTCGCCGGCGTTGAGCTCCAGCACGTAGCGCGCCGGGCCGCGGCTGGGATACGGCGGGCAGCGGTCGCCGGCCGAGCACGGCGGCACGTCGCGCTGCTGCGAAACCAGCCGCCGGTCCTGGTCGAAGTAGAGGATGTCCAGCGGGATCCGCGTGTTCTTCATCCAGTACGCCTGCCGTTCCTGGCGGTCGTGGATGAACAGCATGCCGTGGCCGGGGTCGAGCACGTCGCGGAACATGAGCCCGCGCGCCCGTTCGTCGTCGTCGTCCGCGATCTCGACCTTGAACCGTTCACCGCCCAGTTCGACCCACGGCGTGCGCGCGGACGCGCAGGCGCTCAGGAGCAGCAGCAGGGGCAGGGCCAGCAGGCGGGCGGGCAGGGGCATGGGTGCGGTTCCGGGAGCGTGGGCGTCAGAGGACGAGCGGCGGTTCGCCGCCGACGATGACGATGTCGGCGGGGCGGCGGGCGAACAGGCCGACGCTGACCACGCCCGGGATCTGGTTGAGCTCGGTTTCCATCGCCACCGGGTCGGTGATCGACAGGTTGTGCACGTCCAGGATCCAGTTGCCGTTGTCGGTGACCACGCCATCGCGCCACACCGGCTGGCCGCCGGTCAGGGCGAGGATGCGGCGGGCGACCAGGCTGCGCGCCATCGGCACCACCTCCACCGGCAGCGGGAACTTCCCCAGCACCGGCACGCGCTTGGCCGGATCGACGATGCAGACGAAGGTCTCGCTGGCCTCGGCGATGATCTTCTCGCGGGTCAGCGCGGCGCCGCCGCCCTTGATCAGGCGCTTGTGCGGGTCGCATTCGTCGGCGCCGTCCACGTACAGCTTCAGCGGCCCGGCGGCATTGGCGTCCATCACCTCGATGCCCAGCGCCTTCAGCCGCGCGGTGCTCTGCTCGGAGCTGGACACCGCGCCGGCGATGCGGTCGCGGATGCGGCCGAGCGCATCGATGAAGTAGGCCACGGTCGAGCCGGTGCCGACGCCGACGACCATGCCGTCCTCGACGTAATCGATGGCCTTCTCGCCGGCCAGGCGCTTCGCTTCGCTCATGGGATCAGTCTTCGGGGCAAACGGGCGGGGCGGTCATTCCAGCGACAGCAGCAGTTTCCACTGCGCGGCGGTGACCGGGAACACGGACAGGCGGCTGCCGCGGGCGACCAGCGGGAAGGCCTCGCCCAGCTCGTCGGCGTGCTGCTTGATCTCCTCCAGCGGGATGGTGCGCTTGAGCTTGCGCTCGAACGCGACGTCCACCAGGAACCAGCGCGGCTGCTCGCGCGTGGCCTTGGGGTCGTGGTAGTCCGACTTCGGGTCGAACTGGGTCGCATCCGGGTAGGCGGCGCTGGCCACGCGGGCGATGCCGGCGATGCCGGGCACCTTGGCGTTGGAGTGGTAGAACAGCACGCCGTCGCCGACCTTCATGCCATCGCGCATGAAGTTGCGCGCCTGGTAGTTGCGCACGCCGTTCCACGGTTCGGTGCCGACCCGCTGCAGGTCGTCGATGGAGAAGGCGTCCGGTTCGGACTTCATCAGCCAGTAGCGCTTGCGGGCGGTCATGCGGGGTCGCTTCCGGGTTCGCGGCGGGGAAGGAGGGTGGCGGCCTCGGTGCAGATCGCGTCGGGCAGGACGTCCCAGTCGGCCGGTGCCAGCGCGTCGACCTGCTGGACGCCGAATCCGGCGCCGACCAGCCATGGCGGCGCGGCCCGGGCGCGCCGGAACGCGAAGCTGCGATCGTACCAGCCGCCACCCATGCCCAGCCGGTGGCCCTGCGCGTCGAAGCCCACCAGCGGCATCACCGCCAGCGCCAGCGCCCCGGCCGGCAGGGCGGACGCGGGCTCGACGTCGGGTTCGGGGATGCCGAAGCGGTTGGTGACCAGCGGATCGCCGGCGCGCCAGGGCGCGAAGCGCAAGGTGCCGTCCTCGTGCAGGACGGGCAGGCACCACACCAGGCCCGGCGGCAGGCGCAGCTGCAGTACGTGCAGGCCGACCTCGCCGTCCATCGCCCAGTAGCCGGACACGTAGCCTTCGCGCGGCAGGAACGGCAGGGCGAGGATGCGCGCGGCGAGCGCTTCGGCGGCGGCGATGCGCGCCGGCGCCGGCAGTTCGCGGCGGCGTTGGCGCAGCTGGCGGCGCAGCGTGTCGCGGTCCTGGGTCATCGGGCCTGGGCGGGCAAGGGGCCGTGCATCATCGCGGACGCGCGGGCGGCCGCCAAGGCCGGCCGCGTCCGCGGCCGGCCCGGAAAAGACAACGCCTCCCGGGGGAGGCGTTGTCGGATAAGGCATTCTCCACCATGCCGATGCGGCGAAACGACCTTGAACCCGGGGTCCAAGTGGGAATGCTTGGAAGCCATCGGGCTTTCCGCTGCATGGCGGACATGCACACCCGGCGTCGTCGCATCCCCGGTGTCGTTTTTAAGGGACAAGGCGAATGTTTTGCCAGCTGTCGAACACGGCAGAGAACGCAGGTGAAGTATAGCGCGGCGGCGTCGACTGCCTAGCCCGTCCGTCGGTGTCGGCGAAGGCATCGGCAATGCGCAGTTCAGCGACGCAAGAGGCGGCCTATGGCCGCGCGCATTCAGCCGCCGAGCAGGCCGTCCAGGCGGCGGTTCAGCGTGTCGAGCGTCCCCGCCAGCTCGCGCTGCTGCGCATCGCGCTCCTGGCGCAGCTGCTGGACCTCGTGGGCCAGGTTGAGCGCGGCGAGCACCGCGACGCGGTCCAGCGCCACCATGCGGTTGTTGCCGCGGATCTCGCGCATGCGCGCATCCAGCAGGCGCGCGGCGGCGACCAGCCCGTCGCGTTCGTCGGCGTTCACGCCGACGGTGTATTCGCGGTCGAGGATGCGGACGCTGACCGGTTCGGCGTGGCTGCTCACGTGTGCTGCTCCAGCGACTTCAGCCGCGCGATCATCGCTTCCACCCGCGAACGTGCCTGTTCGTTCTTGTTCAGCAGCTGCGCACGTTCGGCGAACAGCTGCTCCTGCTGCTGGCGCAGGCTGCGGTTCTCGTCGGCCAGCCGCTGGCTGCGCTCGACCAGCGCCTCGACCCGCGCGGCCAGTGCACGGAGCTGGGAGAGGGCGTCGGCGGAGGGGTCCATGGCGGCCACGATAGGCAGCGGTCGTGCGGGCGGTCAAGCGGCGCCCCGGCGCGGCGCGGCGCTCAGGCCGGGACGGCGGCCGGCCTCGACAGGAAGGCCAGGCAGGCGTCGCGATCCATCGCCGCGGCGATGTAATGGCCCTGCACCTCGTCGCAGCCGTGGTCGCGCAGGAACTGCAGCTGCCCGGCCGTTTCCACGCCCTCGGCGACCACGGTCAGCTGCAGCGAGTGGCCCATGGCGATGACCGTGCTGGTGATGGCCTCGTCGTCGGGGTCGCGGGTCAGGTCGCCGACGAATTCCTGGTCGATCTTCAGGGTCGTCAGCGGCAGCCGCTTGAGGTACGCCAGCGAGGAGTAGCCGGTGCCGAAATCGTCCACCGCCACGCCGACGCCGAGCACCCGGCAGGCATGCAGCACGCTGGCGCTGCGGCCGACGTTGGCCATGATCGCGCTCTCGGTCAGCTCCAGCTCCAGCTGGCCCGAGGCCACGCCGGTCTCGGCCAGGATCCGCGCCAGGGTCGCGGCCAGGTCGCCGCGCATGAGCTGGACCGGCGAGACGTTCACCGACATGCGCATGCCCTCGATGCCGGCCTCGTGCCACTGGCGCAGCGTGGTGCAGGCCTCCTTCAGCACCCACTCGCCGATCTCCATGATCAGGCCGGTGTCCTCGGCCAGCGGGATGAAGTGGTCCGGGGGGATCGAGCCGAATTCCGGGTTGTTCCAGCGCAGCAGGGCCTCGGCCCCGACCACCCGGCCTTCATGCAGCGAGTAGCGCGGCTGGTAGGCCAGGGTCAGCTCCTGGCGCTCGACCACCCGGCGCAGCAGCCCGGCCAGGGTGGCACGGCGCCGGGTCGCCTCGTCCATGCTCGCCGAGTACACCTCCCACGTGCGGCGGCCGGCCGCCTTGGCCTGGTACATCGCGGTGTCGGCGTGCTTGAGCAGTTCGGTCGGGACCTGCGCATGGTCCGGGAACAGGCTGATGCCGATCGAGGGCGACACGGTGATCTCGTGGTGCTCGTCGAGCACCAGCGGCAGCGAGAAGGACTCGATCACCCGGCGCGCCACGTCCTCGGCTTCGCCCGGGGTGGCCAGCCCCTCCAGCACGACGGTGAACTCGTCGCCGCCGAGCCGGGCCACGGTGTGCTGGGGTCCGACCGCATGCTGCACCCGCTCGGCCGCCGCGCGCAGGACCCGGTCGCCGGTGGCGTGGCCCAGCGAGTCGTTGACGTCCTTGAAGCGGTCCAGGTCCAGGAACAGGACCGCGACGTGGCCGCCCTCGCGCCGCGCCCGCACGATCGCGCGGGCCAGCCGTTCGGACAGCAGGGAGCGGTTGGGCAGGCTGGTCAGGGCGTCGTAGTTGGCGAGGTAGCGCAGCTCCTGCTCGGCCCGCTTCTGTTCGGTGATGTCGCTGAGCACGACGACGTGGAAGTTGACTTCGCCGCCGGCGTCCGGGATGCCGTTGTGCTTGACGTGGCAGAGGATCTCCTCGCCGTCGCGGCGGGTCATCCACACGTTGCCCTGCCAGTGCTGCCGGTTCGGGTCGCGGCTCAGCGAACCGCCCCGGCCCTCGCCGTCGCTGTCGAGCATCGCGAACGGCCGGCCCAGGGCCTCCACGTCGCTGTAGCCGGTGATCTGGCTGAAGGCCGGGTTGACCGCGACGAAGTGCAGCTCGCGGTCCAGCACCGCCACCGCCTCGCTCATGCTGCGCAGCACCTCGCTGGCGATGCGCCGCTCGGCGTCGGCATGGCGGTTGGCGGTGGTGTCGCGGGCGGTGCCGGCCAGGCGGCGCGGCCGCCCGCGGTGGTCGCGCTCGACCGTGCGGCCATGGATGCGGATCCATACCCAGTTGCCGTCGCCGTCCGGGTCCACCCGGTGCTCGGTGGTGAACAGCGGCTCGTGGCCGCGCAGGTGCGCGCGCAGGCGGCGGCGCAGGCTGGCGCGGTCGTGCGGGTGCACCAGCGGCAGCGATGCCTGGCGGGTGGTGACCGCCAGGCCGAGTTCGGAGCCCGATTCGTCGGCGTGCAGCAGGTGCAGTTCGCGGCGGGCCAGGTCGAAGTCCCAGAACTGCTCGCCGGAGCCCCACAGGGCGACGGTCAGGTGTTCCTCGCGGGCCTGCAGCGCGTCGTGCTGCTTGAGGTGGCTGGTACGCCAGCGCCACAACAGGATCAGCACCGCCACCATCAGCCCGCCTGCCAGGGCCAGCAACGCGGCGGTCATGGGCGGCCCATCCGGGCGGGTCCTGTCTGGCGGTATCGCACAGCGACGTCGGACGGCATGGGATGGCGGCGGAATGGGTGATCTTCACGAGTGTAGGCATGGCCGGGGAATGGCGACAAGCCGTACCGCGCGAGGCGCTACACTTCACCGGATCGACCGCAACCCCTCTCCGCAGCGCATGCCCGACCTCCCCGCCCCCGAAGAAGTCGCCGACGCCGGCCGTGAACTGGCCCTCGGTGCCACGGTTCCCGAACTGCATGGCGCGCTCTGCGGCTGGCTCGCCGGTGGCGGCGAGGATACGGTGGCCTGGCCGGCGCGGGTGCTCGCCGACGACGGCGTCCCGGCGCCGGCGCCGGGGAGCGCGCTGGACCGCCTCCGCCGCGGCGTGGTCGCGCAGCTGGGGGACGGGGAGTTCTCCTTCCAGCTGCTGCTCGGCGACGAGGGCATGGCGCTGCGCGACCGCGCGCAGGCGCTGTTCGACTGGTGCCGCAGCTTCCTCGGCGGGTTCGGGCTGGCGGCAGGCGCCAAGCCGCCGCTGTCGGAGGAGGGGGCCGAGGCGCTCCAGGACATCGCCCGCCTGGCCGGCGCCAGCGTCCAGGACATCGACGAGGACGAGGATGAAGACGAGGACGCGCTCTCCGAACTGGAAGAGTTCGTGCGCGTCGCGGTGCTGCTGCTGCACGGGGACTGCGTGCTCGGGCCGCGCCACCGCCGCAGCCTGAACTAGGACCTGTCAACGCTGGTGGAACAGGCCACGCTGCGCCTGGACGCGTGCAGGACCCAGGAAGAACGAGCGAACGTATGCCGACAAGTGACCGGGTGATGATGCGGTACTGCGCGCATTCAAGCGCGGCCCTTCGGGTTGCCGCGTCCGGCCGCCAGCCGGCCGCGCACGGCTTGGACAGGCGGCCCGCCTGCCACGGCGCCGCGCACGACCACCTGGCGGCCGGACACGGCAACGTGGCCTGCACCACCAGCGTCGGCAGGCCCTGATGCTGCGCTCGATCACCGGGATCACCCCGGCCGAGTTCGCGCGCCGCCGCCGCCAGCTGATGCGGATGGCCGGCGAGGACGCGATCCTGGTCCTGCCGGCGGCGCCGGTGCGGGTGCGCAGCCACGACACCCACTACCCGTACCGGCAGGATTCCGACTTCTGGTACCTGTGCGGCTTCCCCGAGCCGGAGGCCGTGCTGGTGCTGGTGCCGGGCCGCCGCCACGGCGAGGCGCTGCTGTTCTGCCGCGAGCGTGATCCCGAGCGCGAGGGCTGGGATGGCGCGCGCGCCGGCCAGGAGGGCGCGGTCGAGGCGTTCGGCATGGACGACGCCTACCCGATCGACGACCTAGACGAGATCCTGCCGGGGCTGCTGGAGGGCCGTTCGCGCGTCTACTACCACTTCGGCCGCGACGCCGAGTTCGACCTCAAGCTGATCGGCTGGGTCAACCGCGTGCGCGCGCAGGTGCGCCATGGCGCGCAGCCGCCGCACGAGTTCCTCGAACTGGGCCACCTGCTGCACGAGCAGCGCCTGTTCAAGTCGCGCGACGAACTGAAGCTGATGCAGAAGGCCGCCGAGATCAGCGTGCGGGCCCACGAGGCGGCGATGCGCGCCGCGCGGCCCGGCATCCACGAGTACGAGCTGCAGGCCGAGGTCGAGCGGGTGTTCCGCGCCGCCGACGCGTGCCCGGCCTACGGCAGCATCGTCGGTGCCGGCGCCAACGGCTGCGTGCTGCATTACGTGGCCAACAACGCCCGCGCCGCCGATGGCGAGCTGGTGCTGGTCGACGCCGGCGCCGAGTACCGGGGCTACGCCGCCGACATCACCCGCACCTTCCCGGTCAACGGCCGCTATTCGAAGGAGCAGCGCGCCCTCCACGACCTGGTCGGCGCGGCGCAGGCGGCGGCGCTGGCCTGCGCGCGGCCGGGCGCGGCCTGGTCGGCGATCCACGAGGCGGCGGTGGAAACGCTCACCGACGGGCTGCTCCGGCTGGGGCTGCTGAAGGGTTCGCTGGCGAAGAACATCGCCGACGGCCACTACAAGCGCTTCTACCGGCACAAGAGCGGCCACTGGCTGGGCCTGGACGTGCACGACGTCGGCGACTATCGGATCGACGGCGAGTCGCGCCTGCTGGAGCCGGGCATGGTCTTCACCATCGAGCCGGGCCTGTACGTCGGCGCCGACGACACATCGGTCCACGCGAAGTGGCGCGGCATCGGCATCCGCACCGAGGACGACGTCCTGATCACCGGCGAAGGCCATCGCGTCCTGACGGCCGGGCTGGCCCGTTCGGCCGACGAGATCGAGGCGTTCATGGCGGGCGCCTAGCCCGTCGCACGCGTCCCGGGTCCGGACTGCCGGCCTTGGACCCGCGCCACGGTCTTCCGTCCTGGCCGCCGCGGTGCCGGGCCCGCGCTTTCCACACCTGAACGCCGGCTGGCGCCACGGGACCGGCCCTTGAAATACCTGCCTAGGCATCTATATCCTGTGCAGCCATGAACAAGACCGATCCCCGCGAAAGCCTCGGCTACCAGGTCGCCGACCTGCACCGCCTGTTCGGCCGCGTGTTCGACCGCCGCGTCGCCCACCTGGAGCTGACCCGCGTGCAATGGCGCGCGCTCAAGCACCTGGGCCACGCCGAGGGCGCCACCCAGGTCGAACTGGCCGACCGGCTCGACGTGGAGCCGATCGCCCTGGGCCGGGTGATCGACCGCCTGCAGAAGGCCGGTTTCGTCGAACGTCGTGCCGATCCGGCCGACCGGCGGGTCTGGCGCCTATACCTGCTGCCGCAGTCGGCGCAGGTGATGGGCCCGGTCGAAGCGGTGGCCCAGGCGCTGCGCAAGGACGCGACGGCAGGCATTTCCGCCGAAGAACTGGCGACCACGCTGTCGGTGCTCGACCGCGTCCGCGAAAACCTCACCCGGATCGACCGCGAAGACCGCGGCGAATCCTCCTCGCAGAGCTGAAACCCCATGACCAGCACGTCCGATTCCGCCGCGCCCGCCGCGGCCCAGGTTCCCGTCCGCAAGCGCCGCGTTCCGGCATGGCTGTGGGTCGCCGGTCCGCTCGCGGTGGCCGGTTTCTTCGGCTGGCAGTGGGTCAACGCCGGGCGCGAGGTCGATACCGACAACGCCTACGTCAAGGCCGAGCGGATCCTGGTCGCGCCGCAGGTGGGCGGCCGCGTGGTCGAGGTGGCGGTGGCCCAGAACCAGCCGGTGAAGAAGGGCGACCTGCTGTTCCGGATCGACGCCCAGCCGCTGGAGATCGCGGTGGCGCAGAACGAGGCGCTGCTCGCGCACATGGCCAATGCCGTGGACGCCAGCCGGGCCAAGGTCACCGGCACCGGCACCTCGATCCAGGCCGCGCGCGAAACCCTGTCGTGGGCCCAGCGCGACCTGCAGCGCCTGCAGCAGCTCGGCGAGCAGCAGCTGGTCTCGCGCAAGATGGTCGACGACGCCCGCCATGCCGTGGCCGAGGCGCGCACCGACCTGGCCGACGCGATCGCCGCGCAGAGCGAAGCCGCCGCGTCGCTCAGCGGCAAGGCCAGCACCCCGACCGAGGAGCTGCCCGACTACCGCGCCGCGCTGGCGATGCTGGCCAAGGCCAAGCTCGACCTGGCGCACGCCGAGGTGCGCGCGCCGGTGGACGGGGTGATCGGCACCCATGACCTGCAGGTGGGCGAGTTCCTCAACGTCGGCCAGACCGCGATGCCGCTGGTGGCCACCGACCCGGTCTGGATCGAGGCCAATTTCAAGGAGACCGAGCTGGCGAAGATGCAGGTCGGCCAGAAGGCGACCATCGAGGTCGACGGCTATCCGGGCGTGAAATGGAAGGCGCACGTGGCCTCCATCGCCCCGGCTTCCGGCGCCGAGTTCAGCGTGCTGCCGGCGCAGAACGCCACCGGCAACTGGGTCAAGATCGTGCAGCGCATCCCGGTGCGGCTGGAGATCGACGGCGCCGACCGCAGCGACGCGCCGCAGCTGCGCGCCGGCATGAGCGCCGAGGTCAGGGTCGACCTGCGCGATGGCGCGGCCCGCAGCGAGGCGACCGCCGCGGTCGCCGCCGGCCAGCACTGACACTCCGCCCGGCGCGGCCGGGCGCGGACGCATTCCGGACACCGACATGATTTCCCGCCTGAACTCCTCCGAGGGCGGCAGCCGCGCGCTGCTGGTCGGCTCGGTGATGCTGGCCACGCTGATGCAGGCGCTGGACACCACCATCGCCAACGTGGCCCTGCCGGACATGCAGGGCTCGCTGTCGGCGACCCAGGACCAGGCGTCGTGGGTGCTGACCAGCTACATCGTGGCCGCGGCCATCCTTACCCCGGTGACAGGCTGGCTGGCCTCGCGGCTCGGTAGGCGGCGCCTGCTGATCATCGCCGTCAGCGGCTTCACCGTCGCCTCGCTGCTGTGCGCGATGGCCGGCGACATCGGCCAGATGGTCCTGTTCCGGATCCTGCAGGGCGTGTTCGGCGCCTCGCTGGTGCCGATCTCGCAATCGCTGCTGCTCGACGCGTTCCCGAAGGAGAAGCACGGCGCGGCGATGGCGATGTGGGGCATGGGGATCATGGTGGGTCCCATCCTGGGCCCGCCGCTGGGTGGCTGGCTGACCGAGTACTACAGCTGGCACTGGGTGTTCCTGATCAACCTGCCGGTCGGCGCGGTCGCGCTGGTCGGGATCATGGCCAGCGTCAAGGCCGAAGTGCCGCGCGCGCGCCCGCTGGACGCCGTCGGCCTCGCCCTGCTGGCACTGGGCATCGGCTCGCTGCAGCTGTTCCTGGACCGCGGCGAGACCATGGACTGGTTCGGCAGCCTGGAAATCCAGGTCGAGGCGGCGATCGCCTTCCTGGCGCTGTACCTCTACGGCCTGTGGTGGTGGAACCGCCGCGACCACGCGCTGCTGGACCTGGGCCTGCTGGGCAACCGCAACTTCGCGGTGGGCTGCGTGCTGATCTTCGTGGTCGGCATCGTCCTGTTCGCCACCCTGGCGCTGATGCCGCCGTACCTGAGCACGCTGATGCACTACCCGGTGCTGACCATCGGCATGGTCCTGGCGCCGCGCGGCATCGGCACGATGTTCACGATGATGCTGGTCGGGCGGATGCTGGGACGGGTCGATGCGCGCATCCCGATCCTGGCCGGCATGGGCCTGATGGTGCTGTCGCTGCACGGCATGTCGCAGTTCGGCACCGAGGCCTCGATCGAGGCGGTGGTCTGGCTGGGCGTGGTCCAGGGCATGGGCCTGGGCCTGGTGTTCGTGCCGATTTCCACGATCGCCTATTCCACGCTGCATGCCTCGCAGCGCACCGAGGCCGCGGGCCTGTTCAGCCTGGTCCGCAACATCGGTTCGTCGGTCGGCATCTCGATGGTGGTGGCGCTGCTGGCGCGCGCCACCCAGACCAACCACGCCGAGATCGCCGCGCGCATCCCCGCCTACGGCGCCGAGCAGGGCCTGCTGCCCTCGATCTGGAATCCGGCGACGGCTTCCGGCGCGGCGCTGCTCAACGGCGAGGTGACGCGCCAGGCGGCCGCGATCGGCTACGCCAACGACTTCTGGCTGATGATGGTGCTGACCCTGTGCTCGATGCCGCTGGTGCTGCTGATGCACAGCGGGCGCCACGACCCCGGCGGCAGCGCGTCGGACGCGGCGGCGGCCGCGCATTGAACACGGGCGGACGGATCCGGGCGATGATCGGCCGATGAACCTCGCAGGCCTCCACCACGTCGCGATCATCGCCTCAGACTACCGGCGTTCGAAGCGCTTCTACGTCGAGGTGCTGGGCCTGGAGGTGGTCGCCGAGGCGTACCGCGCGGCGCGCGACTCCTGGAAGCTCGACCTGCGCCTGGCCGACGGCACGCAGTTGGAGCTGTTCTCGTTCCCCGCGCCGCCGCCGCGGGTGTCGCGCCCGGAGGCCTGCGGCCTGCGCCACCTGGCGTTCCGGGTCGCCGACCTGGACGCCGCGCTGGCCCACCTGCACGCGCATAGCGTGGACAGCGAGCCGGTGCGGGTGGACGAATACACCGGCCGCCGCTTCTCCTTCTTCGCCGATCCGGACGGGCTCCCGCTGGAGCTCTACGAAGCCTGAGCCATCGCGCGAGGACACGGGCATGGGCGCGGTGCAATTAGCCGAAGATCGCAGCGGCTGCAATGTTCGCGGTCACGGAGCGGGCGTGGTGCACCGGTAAACTCCGGGTATTCCCCCCACTGGACCACGTCGAATGAGCAACAGGATCGCGCACGCCGGACTGGCCGCGAAGCGGATGGATGCCGGACAGGCCGCCGCGCTGATCGGCCCGGGCATGTCGGTCGGCATGAGCGGCTTCACCGGCGCCGGCTACCCGAAGGCGATCCCGCTGGCCCTGGCGACCCGGATCACCGCCGCGCACGACCGCGGCGAGCCGTTCGCCCTGCGCATCCTCACCGGCGCCTCGACCGCGCCCGAGCTCGATGGCGCGCTCGCCCGGGCCGGCGGCATCGACTTCCGCCTGCCGTACCAGTCCGATCCCGAGCTGCGCGCGCGCATCAACGCCGGCGAGATCGAATACATGGACATCCACCTGGGCCATGTCGCGCAGTACACCTGGTTCGGCTTCCTCGGGCACATGGACGTGGCGGTGGTGGAAGTCAGCGCGATCCTGCCGGACGGACGGCTGGTGCCATCGACCTCGGTGGGCAACAACAAGACCTGGCTGGACCTGGCCGACAAGGTGATCATCGAGGTCAACCACCGCCAGCCGCTGGGCCTGGACGGCATGCACGACATCTACTACGGGACCGCGCTGCCGCCCGCGCGCAAGCCGATCCCGCTGGTGCACCCGGGCGACCGCATCGGCGAGCCGTACCTGCGCTGCGACCCGGACAAGGTGATCGCGGTGGTCGAAACCGATGCGCCGGACCGGCTCGGCGCCTTCGCGCCGCCGGACGACACCTCGCGCCGCATCGCCGCCAACCTGGTCGACTTCTTCCGCCACGAGATCCGCGCCGGGCGCCTGCACGAGCAGCTGCTGCCGCTGCAGTCGGGCGTGGGCAACGTCGCCAACGCGGTCCTGGCCGGGCTGCGCGAAGCCGGCTTCCGCGGCCTGACGGCGTTCACCGAGGTGATCCAGGACGGCATGCTCGAGCTGATCGGCGACGGCACCATCGAGGTCGCCTCGGCCAGCTCGTTCGCGCTCAGCCCGCAGGGCGTGGAGGACTTCGTCGCCAACATCGACCGGTACCGCGAGCGGATCGTGCTGCGCCCGCAGGAGATGTCCAACCACGCCGAGCTGATCCGACGCCTTGGCGTGATCGGCATGAACGGCATGGTCGAGGCCGACCTGTACGGCAACGTCAACTCGACCCATGTCGCCGGTACCAGCATCATCAACGGCATCGGCGGTTCGGGCGACTTCGCCCGCAATGGCTTCCTGTCCTGCTTCCTGACCCCGAGCACGGCCAAGAACGGGGCGATCTCGGCGATCGTGCCGATGGTCAGCCACGTCGACCACACCGAGCACGACGTGGCGGTGATCGTCACCGAGCAGGGCCTGGCCGACCTGCGCGGCCTGTCGCCCAAGCAGCGCGCGCGCAAGATCATCGAGAACTGCGCGCATCCGGACTACCGGCCGATGCTGCAGGACTACTTCGAGCGCGCCTGCCTGCACAGCCGCGGCCGGCACACGCCGCACCTGCTGCCCGAGGCGCTGTCCTGGCACCAGCGCTTCCTGGACACGGGCACGATGCGGACCTGATCGCCCGCCGGCTGCATCCGCCTTCGCCGCCCCGCCGAAGCGCGGGGCGGCGTGGCGGCCGGTGGGCAGCCGTGTGTTGCGCGCGCGGCGCAGCCGGGGCTCTGCCGCAGTGGCTGTCGGGACCGATCTCGCGGCCGCGTGTCTCCGCTTCGCTCAGGGATGCGACGTGGCGCCGGCCGATCGCAGGCGGACAGGTCCGGGGTGACGGCGCGTGATGCCCTCAGGGACGAAATGTCCTCCGGCGCCGGTGAGGCGGCGCCTCCTCCTCGATTTCGCCCCACGCCCCGTCAGGAAGCGGTCGCTTCCCGGGCCGGGCACACGCATCCGGGGCGGGTGCCCGCGCTCCGTTGGATTCCTCCCCGCGGAGCGCCGTCGATCGCCATCCACTCCAGGCGATGCGGGTACCTGCTGCAGCGAAACCATGGGGAGGCATCGCCGGCGGGCGATGGCCGGGGACATTCGCGGAAGGGGATGCCCGCATCGCAGCCCGTGACGCCCTGTCTCCGTCCCCGGGGCCGCCGACCCGTTACCGGCATGGCAAAGAAAACGGGCGGCACCTGCGTGCCGCCCGTCATCGTGGACGTGGCCGCAACGGGCTCAGCCCAGGGAGGCCAGCCACTCGTCGTCGGAGCCTTCGTTGACGCCCTCGAACAGCGGAGTGGAGAAGTAGCGCTCGCCCGTATCCGGCAGGACCGCCAGCAGCACCGTGCCCTTCGGGGCATCGGCGGCGACCTTCAGCGCCGCGGCCACCGTGGCGCCGGAGGAGATGCCCACGAAGATGCCTTCCTCGGCCGCGAGCCGGCGCGCGGTGGAGATGGCCTCGTCGTCCGACACACCCAGGATCTGGTCGGCGACTTCCCGGTTGAGCACGGCCGGGATGAAGTCCGGGGTCCAGCCCTGGACCTTGTGCGGCTTCCATTCGTTGCCGGCCAGCAGCGAGGCATTGACCGGCTCGGCGGCGGTGATCTTCACCTCCGGACGGGCCACGCGCAGCACTTCGCCCACGCCGGTGAGGGTGCCGCCGGTGCCCCAGCCGCTGACGAAATGGTCGAGGCGGCGGCCGGCGAAGTCGCGCAGGATTTCCGCCGCGGTGGTCTGCCGGTGGTAGGCCGGGTTGGCCGGGTTCTCGAACTGGCTGGCGAGGAACCAGCCGTGCTTCTTCGCCAGCTCCTCGGCCTTGCGGACCATGCCGCTGCCGCGTTCGGCGGCCGGGGTCAGGATCACCTTGCCGCCATACGCGCGGATCAGCTTGCGACGCTCGATCGAGAAGGTCTCGACCATCGTCGCCACGAACCGGTAGCCGCGTGCGGCGGCCACCGCCGCCAGCGCCACGCCGGTGTTGCCGGAGGTGGCCTCGATGATGGTGTCGCCGGGCTTCAGCAGGCCCTTGGCCTCGGCGTCGAGGACGATCGCCAGTGCCAGGCGGTCCTTGACCGAGCCGGCCGGGTTGAAGGCTTCGACCTTGGCGTAGAGCTCGACATGGGCGGGTGCGACGCGATGCAGGCGGACGACCGGGGTGCGGCCGATGGTGTCGAGGATGCTGTCGTGGATGGCCATGGGTGGTTCCGGGTTCCAGGAAACGGGGATGGGGTGGAGTACGTCGGATTCAGGCGGCCCGGGCCAGCACGGGTTCAGCGGGCAGCGGGCCGAGCGGGGCGGCGCCGAACCAGTGCAGCTGCGCGGCCAGCGCCGCGATTTCGCCCAGGATCAGCAGCGCCGGCGAGGCCACGGCATGCGCGCGGGCAGTGTCGGCCAGGTCGCCGAGCGTACCGGTGACGACGCGCTGCTCCGGGCGCGAGCCGTTTTCCACCAGCGCGAAGGGCGTGCCCGGGTCGCGGCCGGCGTCCAGCAGGCGCTGGCGCAGGTGGTCGAGTGCGGCCACGCCCATGTACACCGCCAGCGTCTGGCGGTCGCGGGCCAGCGACTCCCAGTCCACGGTGTCGACCGAGTCCCGGCAGTGCGCGGTGAGCAGGCGCAGCGACTGGGCGTGGTCGCGATGGGTCAGGGGAATGCCGGCATAGGCCGCGCACGCCAGGGCGGCGGTGATGCCGGGGACGACCTGGAACGGGATGCCGTGCGCATGCAGGAATTCCAGTTCCTCGCCGCCGCGGCCGAACACGAACGGGTCTCCGCCCTTCAGCCGCACCACCCGGGCACCGGCGCGCGCGTGTTCCAGCATCAGGGCGTGGATCTGTTCCTGGGGCATGCTGTGCCGGCCGGCGGACTTGCCGACCTCGACCAGCCGCGCGCCCGGACCTGCGAGGGCCAGGACGCCGGAGCCGACCAGCCGGTCGTGCAGCACGACGTCGGCCGCCTCGAGCGCGCGCACCGCGTTCAGCGTGAGCAGGCCGGGGTCGCCCGGCCCGGCGCCGACCAGGGCGACGCTCCCGGGCGGCAGCGCGAAGGACGGGGCGGTGGGCGCATTCAGGCTCACGGTGGAGGCCCGGAAAGAAGGGACACCGACCGTAACCCCCGTCCAAAACCGGCGGAAATAACTTGCCGCACAATGCTCATGCTCCCCGGTTATAAGATCGGGGTGCTGATTGCCACTACAGTGCCCAGACCCCCCGCCGCGCCCGGTTCCCCCGCCCGATGACGCTGACCCAGCTCCGGTACCTCGTCGCCATCGCCGATGCAGGGCTCAACATCACCCTGGCCGCCGCGCGCGTGCATGCGACCCAGCCGGGGCTGTCCAAGCAGCTCAAGCAGCTGGAGGACGAGCTAGGCTTCCTGCTGTTCGTGCGCAAGGGCCGCAGCCTGGAGGCGATCACCCCCGCCGGCGCCGAAGTGCTGGAGCGCGCGCGGGTGATCCTGGCCGAGACCGCCAACATCCGCGCCTACGCCGCCAACCAGCGCCGCGAGAGCCAGGGCCAGCTCACCATCACCACCACCCATACCCAGGCCCGCTTCGTCCTGCCGCCGGCCATCGCCCGGATCAAGCGCGACTTCCCGCAGGTGAGCGTGCACCTGCAGCAGTCGACCGAGGGCGCGGCGCTGGACCTGCTCGGCCAGGGCGATGCCGACATGGCCGTGATCAGCACCGCCGGCGGCGAGCCGCAGGGCGGGGTGGCGGTGCCGCTGTACAGCTGGCGCCGCCTGGCGCTGGTGCCGCGCGGGCACCCGCTGGACCGCGCCGGCAAGCCGCCGGACATCCAGGAGCTGGCCCAGTACCCGCTGATCAGCTACGAATCCTCCACCCGTCCGGAGTCGTCGCTGCAACGCGCCTTCAGCAGCGTCGGCCTGGAGCCGAACCTGGCCCTGACCGCGCTCGACGCCGACCTGATCAAGACCTACGTGCGCGCCGGCCTGGGCGTGGGACTGCTGGCCGAGATGGCGGTGAGCGTCGGCGACACCGACCTGCGCGGGTGGCCGGCGCCGACCGAGATCACCGCGTGCGTGGCCTGGGCGGTGCTGCCGCGCGAGCGGGTGCTGCGCGACTACGCGCTGGAGCTGGTCAACGTATTGGCGCCGCAGATCGACAAGCGCGACCTGCGGCGCGTGCTGGACGGCAACCAGGACCCGGACTGGCCGGAGCCGCCGAGCTGGGAATCCCTGACCCAGACCATCACCAGCTGAGCCACGGCGCGGCGCGCCAGGTCAGGCTGGGGCCGGCAGCGACCGCGCATAGCGGTGCCAGTAGCCTGCCTTGTCGTCCGCCTGCCTGACCACGCGTTCGACCGGGCTGGTCGAAGGCCACAGTTGCAGCGCGTATTCCTCGAACGGCTCCCCGTCGTCGACGCGGCCGGCATCTTCGGCTTGGCCGAAGTTGCGCGCGCACCAGCGCACCATGTATCCGGGCCCATCGACCGGCAGGTTGCAGATGGGGCGTCCCTCCCAGTCCTGCAGCACCACCGGCGATGACAGGAACGCGAACGGGACCTCCACCACGTCCGGCCACGAAGCCTCCAGCGGCGGCTCGGCCGGGAAACTCAGGACCTCCAGCTGTACCTGGCCGCTGTGCAGGCCGCACATCAGCATCAGGCAGCCGGGCACGCGCGCCCCGCACAGGCCGTTTTCCTGGCCGGCCAGAGTCCGTTCGAGGGGCGCCGGCGTGCACCCCGGCGAAACGGCGTAGAGCTGCCCGTAGCTGACATCGACCGGACCGCTGTAGACGACCTTCATTCCCTGCATGGCGCAACCGGTTGGCGGGCAGGCGATGATGGTGCCCGATCCGCGCGGCGGATGCCGGGGCCGACCACGGCCGGTAGAATCGCGGGCCTGCGAGCCTCAGGATCCCGGCATGAACACCATCATGGTCCCCGTTTCGGTCGGGGAGCTCATCGACAAGATCACGATCCTGGAGATCAAGGCCGAGCGCATCAGCCAGGAAAACCGCCGCCGCAACGTGCTGGTCGAGCTCGAGGGCCTGCTGCCGCTGTGGCGGGAGCTGCTGGCGCAGTCACCGGCGCTGGAAGGGCTGAAGGCCAGCCTGCGCGGGATCAACGAGCGCATGTGGGACGTGCAGGACGCGCTGCGCGCCAAGGAGGCGGCGCAGGATTTCGGCGCCGGATTCATCGACCTCGCGCGCGCGGTGGCGGCGCGCAACGGCGAGCGCGTGGCCGTCAAGAACGAGATCAACCGGCTGGCCGGTTCGCAGTTCGTCGAGGAAAAGCAGTACCGCTGAGCCGTCCGCCAAGCCCGGTGGTGGAGGCCCCGCCCCTGGTCTGCGACGGGACGGCGGTGCCCGCGCCAGCCGCGCCACAGGCGCCCGCCGTCAGATGTCCTCGTGGATCCCGCACTCGCGCTTGAGGCCGAAAAAGCGGGTGTCCTCGTCCTTCATCCCCGGCTCCCAGCGCGTGGTGGTGTGGAAGTCGCCGATGGAGACATACCCTTCGTGCCACAGCGGGTGGTAGGGAAGGTTGTGCTTCTTGAGGTACTGCCACACGTCGCGGTCGGTCCAGTCAGCGATCGGGCTGATCTTCAACCGCGGCCCGCGCTGCTGGACGATCGGCGTGTCGGCGCGGCTGGCCGACTGGCTGCGGCGCAGGCCGGTGAACCAGGTGCCGATGCCCAGTTCGTCCAGGGCCCGGCGCATCGGCTCGACCTTGCGCAGCTGGTTGTAGTTGTCCAGGCCTTCCACGCCCTGTTCCCACAGCCGGCCGTGGCGCGCTTCCATCCACGCACGGCTGACCAGCGGGCGGTACACCTGCAGGTTGAGCTTGAGGGCGTCGACCAGCTCGTCGGCGAAGCGGTAGGTCTCCGGGAACAGGTAGCCGGTGTCGACCAGGATCACCGGGATGTCGGGCCGCTGCTGGCTGACCAGGTGCAGCGCCACCGCGGACTGGGCGCCGAAGCTGGAGGACAGCGCGGCGTTGCCGCCGCCGTGGGCCAGTGCCCATTCGACGCGGCGTTCGGCATCCAGCGTCTCCAGCCAGGCGTTGAGCTCGGCCAGGTCGCGCGCGGGCGCGGCATCGCTGTTGGCGGCTTCCTGCGGGGCTTGGGGGGCGGTCAGGCTCATCGTGAACTCCGGACGCGGGTCCTGCAGCGGCGTGGGTCAGGCGGCTTCGCCGAGCGCGGGCGTGCGCACCGGGTCGACCAGGACATGGGTGGGGTAGGGCGGCAGCGCGACCAGGCCGGCGCGATGCAGGAAGTCGCCGAACCGTTCGTCCGGCTCGCGTTCACCGGCATAGCGCGCGAACAGCGGCTCGAGCGCTTCCAGGATCTCGCCCTCGGTGATGTTCTCGCGGTACAGCGTGTTGAGGCGCTGGCCGCGGTGGTCGGCGCCGAGCATCAGGTTGTAGCGGCCGGGCGCCTTGCCGACCAGCGCGATTTCGCCCAGGTACGGGCGCGAGCAGCCGTTCGGGCAGCCGGAGATGCGCAGCAGGATCGGCGCCTCGCGCAGGCCGTGGCGGTCGAGCAGCGGCTCGAGCTTGGCGGCGAAGTCGGGCAGGTAGCGCTCGGCCTCGGCCATGGCCAGGGCGCAGGTCGGCAACGCGACGCACGCCATCGCGGTGCGCGCCAGCGCGGTCGGCGCGCCGTTCTCGCGGTCTAGCGCGTGGGCATGGACCAGCGCGTCGATGCGCTTGCGCTCGCCCGCCGGCACGCCGGCGATGACCAGGTTCTGGTTGGCGGTGACCCGGAACTCGCCGCGGTGGACGTTGGCGATCTCGCGCAGGCCGGTCAGGTGCGGGGTGCCCGGGCGGTCGGCGATGCGGCCGGACGGCAGCGACAGGGTCAGGTGCCAGCGGCCGTCCTCGCCCTCGACCCAGCCGAAACGGTCGCCGTTGTGCTCGAAATGGAACGGGCGCGCAGGCTCCAGGTGGAAGCCCGCGTGCGCTTCCATCTTCGACACCACCGCGTCCAGGCCGAGGTCGTCGATCGTGTACTTGAAACGGGCGTGCTTGCGCTCGACCCGGTCGCCATGGTCGCGCTGCACGGCCAGCGCCGCGGCGGCGATCGCGATGGCCCGGTCCGGGGCCACGAAGCCGATCACGTCGGCCAGGCGCGGATAGGTCTTGGCATCGCCATGGGCGGCGCCCATGCCGCCGCCGATGGTCACGTTGAAGCCGGCCAGGCCGCCGTCGTCGCCGACGACCGCGACCAGGCCGAAGTCGTTGGCGAAGATGTCCACGTCGTTGACCGGCGGCACCGCCACGGCCATCTTGAACTTGCGCGGCAGGTAGGCCTTGCCGTAGACCGGATCCTCCTCCTCGCCGCTGTCGGCCAGCTTCTCCTGGTCGAGCCAGATCTCGTAGTAGGCGCGGGTCCTGGGTAGGAACTCCAGCGACAGCCGCCGCGCCCACTCGTGCACCTCGGCGTGCAGGCGCGACTGCAACGGGTTGCTGGCGCCGAGCACGTTGCGGTTGACGTCGCCGCAGGCCGAGATCGTGTCCAGCGCCGCCGCGTGGATCGCCTGCATCGTCGCCTTCAGCTCGCGCTTGATCACGCCATGGAACTGGAAGGTCTGGCGGGTGGTGACGCGCAGCGAGTGGTTGGCATGGGTGGTGGCGATCGCGTCCAGCTTCAGCCACTGCTCGGGGGTGAACACCCCGCCCGGCGCCCGGATCCGGATCATGAACTGGTGGGCGGGCTCGAGCTTCTGCCGGCGGCGTTCGTCGCGGATGTCGCGGTCGTCCTGCTGGTAGGTGCCGTGGAACTTGACCAGGCGCTGGTCTTCGAACGACAGCGAGCCGGTGACCGGGTCGGCCAGGCCTTCGAGCAGCGTGCCCCGCAGGCCGCGGCTGTTGATCTTGATGTCTTCGACGGAAGGATGGCTCATGGCGTCGGCTGGAGTCCGGTGGTGGGCGCGTGCGTCGGTCAGTAGACGTCGCGGCCGTAGCGGCCTTCGGTCTGCAGGCGGGTCAGGTACTCGGCGGCGGCTTCGACATCGCCGCCGTTGTGCGCGGCGACGATGTCGACCAGCGCGGCATGGACGTCCTTGCCCATCGAGATCGCGCCGCAGACATAGAAGTGGGCGCCGTTCTGCAGCCAGTCGTAGACCTCGGCGCCGCGCTCGCGCAGGCGCTGCTGGACGTAGACCTTGTCGGCCTGGTCGCGGGAGAAGGCCAGGTCGAGGCGATGCAGTTCCTTGCGCTGCAGGGCGTCCTGCCACTCGACCTGGTAGAGGAAGCCGGTATTGAAGTGCTGGGCGCCGAAGAACAGCCAGTTGCGGCCGGAGGCACCGGTTTCGGCGCGCTCCTGGACGAAGCCGCGGAACGGGGCCACGCCGGTGCCGGGACCGACCATGATGATGTCGCGGCTGCCGTCGGCCGGCACCCGGAAGCGC
Organism: Pseudoxanthomonas fibrivorans; assembly: GCF_041464125.1. Classification (NCBI taxonomy): domain Bacteria; kingdom Pseudomonadati; phylum Pseudomonadota; class Gammaproteobacteria; order Lysobacterales; family Lysobacteraceae; genus Pseudoxanthomonas; species Pseudoxanthomonas fibrivorans. Next base: position 397,803 of record NZ_JBGNUG010000002.1, read on the forward strand.
TCGTTCGGCTCGATGTACACCGGGACCTGGCCGCCCTCGTCCAGCGCGGCGAGGAAGCCGCTGGCGGCGCCGCCGTGGTCGTGGCCGTGGGCGTGGTAGCCCAGGATGTCGACGGTCAGGTGCGCTTCCTCGCCCACGCGCTTGCGGCTGGAGGCGATCGAGTACAGGCGCTGGGCCTGGGGACGCAGGGCGGCCACCAGGCCGTCGTGGTCCCAATCCGCCGGCCAGCGGCGCAGCACGTCCACCAGCTGGTGGTCGGCCAGCAGCGCGGCCAGGCCGGCGGACTGGGTCGGGTCGAGCAGCTGCTTCAGCGCCGCCGCGCCGGAGCGTTCGGCGTGCGCGGCCAGGAACGGCCGCGACAGCCGGGTCAGCTCGCGGCGGGTGGCCAGCCACTCGGACAGGGGCAGAGTCTGCTCGCCGGAGGTGACCGCGGCATGACCGTCCAGGCGGGTCGCCTGGAGCACGCTATCGACCAGCGCCGGCGGGTTGCGGTGGCGGATGCCCAGCGCGTCGCCCGGCTCGTAGGCCAGGCCCGAACCTTCCAGCGACAGTTCGAGGTGGCGCACGTCCTTGTCGACCGGGCCGTACTGCAGGAAGCCCACGCTCTTGAACTCGCGGCCGCTGATGCGCTGGTTGGCCAGTACCTCGGCCGGGAACGGGCGCTCGTGCGACCAGGCCGCCGCCGGGCGCAGCGGCGTGACCGTGGCCAGGTGCGCGGCGGCCGGCGCCGGCGCGGTCTTCAGCAGCTCGCGGGCCTGGGCCAGCGCTTGCTCGCGCCACGGGGTCGCGACGGTGTCGATGTCCAGGTCGGCCTGGCCCACCTCGGCGACGCGCTGCGCGCCCAGCTCGGCGAGGCGGGCGTCGAGCTTGCGGGCGATCCCGCAGAAGTCGGCGTAGCTGGTGTCGCCAAGGCCCAGCACCGCGAACCTGAGTTCGGGCAGCTTGGGTGCGCGCTTGCCGAGCAGGAATTCGGTGAAACCGATGGAGTCGTCCGGCGGGTCGCCCTCGCCCTGGGTGCTGATCACCAGGTACAGCAGCCGCTCGCCGGCCAGTTCGCGGGTGGCGTAGCCATCGGTGCGGACCAGGCGCACGGCCAGGCCGGCGGCTTCGGCGGCCTGGGCCAGCTTCTCGGCCTCGCGGCGGGCGTTGCCGGTCTGGCTGCCATAGAGGACGGTCAGGCGCTGGCCGGCCTGGGGGGCCGCCCCCGCGCCGCCACCGGGCAGGACCGCCAGCTGGGGCGTGGCGTGGGCCTGGGCCAGGCCGGCGGTATAGCCGGACAGCCACCACAGCGACGGGCCGTCCAGTCCGTCGACCAGCCGGCCCAGCAGGACCTTGCGGTCCTCGTTGAGCGGACTGGGGGGCAGCGCGGTGGGCGCAGCGGTCATGCGGGCGGCTCGGCGGATCGTCGCAGCTTCGACGGGCCACCGATGTTAGGAAAGCCGAAAGCGCCACTGAAACGGCTTGTGGTTATTCGCTTATGCTCTGGGCTTATTTCGTCGGCCGGGGGCGGCGCCCGAATACTCGCCGTCCCGAAGACCCCGGTCCCGACCGGCACGCGGCCGGCCTCCACGCCGGAGGTCCCGCGGGCCCGCCCCGTTCCGACCACGCCTATCCGATGAGCCTCGCCCACCGCCTGTCCCACCTCGACCGCCTGGAGGCGGAGAGCATCCACATCCTGCGCGAGGTCGCCGCCGAGTTCCGCAACCCGGTGCTGCTGTACTCGGTCGGCAAGGACAGTTCGGTGCTGCTGCACCTGCTGCTGAAGGCGTTCGCGCCGGCGCCGCCGCCGATCCCGCTGCTGCACGTGGACACGCGCTGGAAGTTCCGCGAGATGATCGCCTTCCGTGACCGCCGCGCCGCCGAAACCGGCGTCGACCTGCGGGTGCACATCAATCCGGACGGCATCGCCCAGGACATCGGCCCGATCAGCCACGGCGCCACGGTCCATACCGACGTGATGAAGACCCAGGGCCTCAAGCAGGCGCTGGACCAGTACCAGTTCGACGCCGCGATCGGCGGCGCGCGCCGCGACGAGGAGAAGTCGCGCGCCAAGGAACGCGTGTTCTCGTTCCGCAACGAGCACCACCGCTGGGACCCCAAGCGTCAGCGCCCGGAGCTGTGGAACCTGTACAACGCGCGCATCCGCAAGGGCGAGAGCGTGCGTGCGTTCCCGATCTCGAACTGGACCGAACTGGACGTGTGGCTCTACATCTTCCGCGAGAAGATCCCGGTGGTGCCGCTGTACTTCGCCGCCGAACGCCCGGTGGTCGAGCGCGACGGCGCGCTGATCATGGTCGACGACGCGCGCCTGCCGCTGCGGCCCGGCGAGGTCCCGCAGCTGCGCAAGGTGCGCTTCCGCACGCTCGGCTGCTACCCGCTGACCGGGGCGATCGAGTCGGAGGCCGACTCGCTGGAGAAGATCATCGCCGAGATGCTGGTGGCCACCAGTTCGGAACGCCAGGGGCGGGTCATCGACCACGACCCGACCGCCTCGATGGAGAAGAAGAAGCTGGAGGGGTACTTCTGATGGCCGCCGACGCGACCGGCGCGGCCGGCACCGACATCGCCGCCTACCTGCGCCAGCACGAGGACAAGCCGCTGCTGCGCTTCATCACCTGCGGCAGCGTCGACGACGGCAAGAGCACCCTGATCGGGCGCCTGCTGTGGGAGAGCAAGCGGCTGTTCGACGACCAGCTCGCCGCGCTGGAAGCCGACAGCCGCCGCCACGGCACCCAGGGCGAACGGATCGACTACGCGCTGCTGCTCGACGGACTGGCCGCCGAGCGCGAGCAGGGCATCACCATCGACGTGGCCTACCGCTACTTCGACACCGAGAAGCGCAAGTTCATCGTCGCCGACTGCCCGGGCCACGAGCAGTACACCCGCAACATGGCCACCGGCGCCTCCACCGCCGACCTGGCGGTGGTGCTGGTCGACGCGCGCAAGGGCCTGCTGGCGCAGACCCGCCGCCACAGCTACATCGTCTCGCTGCTGGGCATCCGCCAGGTGGTGCTGGCGGTGAACAAGATGGACCTGGTCGGCTACGACCAGGCGGTGTTCGACGGCATCGCCGGGGGCTACCGCGCGCTGGCCGCGCAGCTGGGCATCCCGCACGTGCAGGCCATCCCGCTGTCGGCGCTGGAGGGCGACAACCTGTTGCAGCCGTCCGCACGCACCCCGTGGTACCGCGGGCCGGCCCTGCTGCCGCACCTGGAAACGGTGGGGCTGGAGGGCGGCGAAGCCGCGACCGGCCTGCGCCTGCCGGTGCAATGGGTGAACCGGCCCAACCAGGACTTCCGCGGCTTCGCCGGCACGATCGCCGCCGGCGACGTGGCGCCGGGCGACAGGATCGTCGTGCTGCCCTCGGCGCGGCGCTCGACCGTGGCCCAGGTCCTCGGCAGCGACGGCCCGGTGCAGCGGGCGTTCGCCGGCCAGGCCGTGACCGTGACGCTGGCCGACGAGGTCGATGTCAGCCGCGGCGACGTCATCGCCGCCGCCGGCGATCCTCCCGCGGTCGCCGACCAGTTCGCCGCGCACGTGCTGTGGATGAGCGACGCGCCGCTGCTGCCCGGGCGTCCCTACTGGCTGAAGATCGGCGCGCGCACCGTGGCCGCCAGCGTCAGCGAGATCAAGCACCGGGTCGACGTGAACACCCAGGAGCACCTGGCCGCCAAGCGCCTGGAGCTCAACGAGGTCGGCTACTGCAACCTCAGCCTGGAGGAGCCGGTCGCCTTCGCGCCCTATGCCGAGAACCGCGCGCTGGGCGGCTTCATCCTGATCGACCGGCAGAACAACGACACCGTCGCCGCCGGCACCCTCGACTTCGCCCTGCGCCGCGCCGACAACGTGCACTGGCAGCACCTGGACGTGGACCGGGCCGCGCGCGCCCGGATCAAGGGCCAGGCGCCGAAGGTGCTGTGGTTCACCGGCCTGTCCGGCGCCGGCAAGTCGACCATCGCCAACCTGGTCGACAAGCGCCTGCACGCGCTGGGGTACCACACCTTCGTCCTGGACGGCGACAACGTCCGCCATGGGCTCAACCGGGACCTCGGCTTCACCGACGAGGACCGGGTCGAGAACATCCGCCGCGTGGCCGAGGTCGCCCGGCTGATGGCGGACGCCGGCCTGATCGTGCTGGTGAGCTTCATCTCCCCGTTCCGCGCCGAGCGGCGGATGGCGCGCGAGCTGTTCGCGCCGGGCGAGTTCCTCGAGGTGTTCGTCGACGTGCCGCTGGAAGTGGCCGAGGCGCGCGACGTGAAGGGCCTCTACCGCAAGGCGCGGGCCGGGCTGATCCCGAACTTCACCGGCATCGACTCGCCGTACGAGGCCCCGGAGGACCCGGAGGTCCACCTGGACGCGGCGGCCACGCCGGCCGAGGCCCAGGTCGCGCGCGTGCTGGAGGCGCTGGAACTGGACTGGAGCGCGGGAGGCACCTCCTGGCTCTGAGGCGGCCGCCCGCCGGGTCGCGCCGGCGCCCACGTCAACCAACGGCACATACGGGCGTTAACAATCGCTCGCTACACTCGGCGGTTGGTGTGTATGAAAGCAGCGAGGCGGTCGATGGCGTCACGTTTCCTGGCCAGGGGTCTGGTCCTGGCGGGTGTTCTGGGCCTGGTGGCATGCGACCGCCAGCCCGAGGGGACGGCATCCGCCCCGGCGGCGATCCCGGTCACGACCACCCTGGTCCAGCCGGTCGCCTGGAGCGACACGGTCCAGGCGTTGGGCACCGCGCAGGCGCGTGAATCGGTCACCCTGACCGCCAAGGTCAGCGAGATCGTCGACCAGGTCCATTTCGAGAGCGGCCAGCAGGTCCGCGCCGGCGAGCCGCTGGTGACGCTGCGCGTGGACGCCCAGGAGGCGGCGCTGGGCGAGGCCGAATCGACCCTGGCCGAGGCCGACCAGCAATACCGGCGCCTGCAGGGCCTGGCCGAGCAGCAGCTGGTGGCCCGGTCCACCCTCGACGCGCAGCGCGCGCTGCGCGAGGTCGCCGCCGCGCGCGTGCGCCAGATGAAGTCCGACATCCGCGACCGCCACGTGCGCGCGCCGTTCGCCGGCGTGCTCGGCATCCGCCAGGTCAGCCCCGGCGCGCTGCTGACCCCGAACTCGGTGATCGCCACCCTGGACGACATCTCGCGCATGTACGTCGACTTCCAGGTCCCGGAAGCGGCGCTGTCGGCGATGGTCCCCGGCGCGCGGGTGACCGCGAACACCGCGGCCTGGCCGGGCCGGCAGTTCGAGGGCGAAGTCCAGACGACCGACGCGCGGATCGACCCGGGCACGCGCGCGGTGACCGTGCGCGCCGCGTTCGACAACCCCGAGGCCCTGCTGCGTCCCGGCATGCTGCTGGACGTGCACCTGTACCGCCCCGAGCGCCAGGCGATCGTGGTCCCCGAGATCGCGGTCGTGCAGGTCGGGCGCGATTCGTTCGTGTACCGGGTCGGGCAGGACGGCAAGGTCGAACAGGCCACGGTCCGGACCGGCGTGCGCCGCGACGGTCGCGCCGAGATCCTGGAAGGCCTGGAGGCGGGCGACCGGATCGTCGTCGACGGGACCGGCAAGCTGCGGCCCGGCGTCACCGTGGCCGATGCGCCGCGGCCGGGAAAACCGGGCGATGACGCCCGCCAGGCGCAGGACGTGCCCGCCACCCCGCGGGACTGACCGATGAACCTGTCCGACCTGTCGATCAAGCGCCCCGTGTTCGCGGTGGTGGTCAGCCTGCTGCTGGTGGTGCTGGGCGTGATGTCGTTCATGCGCCTGACCCTGCGCGAGCTGCCCAACATCGATCCGCCGATCGTGTCGGTGGAGGTCAACTATCCCGGCGCCTCGGCCGCGGTGGTCGAGACCCGCGTCACCCAGATCCTCGAGGACGGGCTGGCCGGCATCGAGGGCATCAAGACGATCCAGTCCTCCAGCCGCAACGGCCGCTCCGACGTCACCATCGAGTTCAACCTCACCCGCGACATCGAGGCCGCCGCCAACGACGTGCGCGACCGCGTGAGCCGGGTGATGGACCGCATGCCCGACGAGGCCGATCCGCCGGAAATCTCCAAGGTCGAGGCCGACGCCGAGGTCATCGTCTGGCTGAACATGCGCTCCACCGTGATGGACACGATGGAGCTGACCGACTACGCCGACCGCTACGTCGTCGACCGGCTGTCCTCGCTGGACGGCGTGGCCCGGGTGCAGCTCGGCGGCGGCCAGCGCTACGCGATGCGGATCTGGCTGGACCGCGAGGCGATGGCCGCGCGCGGCATCACCACCTCCGACGTGGAAACGGCGCTGCGCGCGCAGAACGTCGAACTGCCGGCCGGGCGCATCGAGTCGGAAACGCGCGACTTCACCCTGCGCGTGGAGCGCGGCTACCGCCAGCCGGAACAGTTCGCGCAGCTGCCGCTGCGCAAGGGCGCCGACGGCTACGTGGTCCGCCTGGGCGACGTGGCGCGGGTGGAGCTGGGCGCCGAGGAGCGCCGCGCCTACCTGCGCAGCAACGGCGTACCGAACGTGGGCCTGGGCATCGTCCGCACCTCGACGGCCAACGCGCTGGACGTGGCGCGCGCGGCCCGCGCCGAGGCGGAGGTCATCCAGCAGACCCTGCCCGAGGGCACCGACATCTTCATCGCCTTCGACAGCACCACCTTCATCGAGGCGTCGATCGACCGGGTCTACTGGACGCTGGGCGAGGCGATGGTGCTGGTGTTCCTGGTGATCTGGCTGTTCCTGGGCAGCCTGCGCGCTGCGCTGATCCCGGCGGTCACCGTGCCGGTGTGCCTGGTGGCGGCGTTCATCGCGCTGTATGCCTTCGGGTTCTCGATCAACCTGCTCACGCTGCTGGCGCTGGTGCTGTGCATCGGCCTGGTGGTCGACGACGCGATCGTGGTGCTGGAGAACATCCAGCGACGCGCCGACCTGGGCGAGCCGGCGCTGGTGGCCGCGCGCCGCGGCACCCGCCAGGTGGCCTTCGCGGTGATCGCCACCACCGCGGTGCTGGTGGCGGTGTTCCTGCCGGTCGGCTTCATGGAGGGCAACACCGGGCGCCTGTTCCGCGAACTGTCGGTGGCGCTGGCGGCCGCGGTGGCGATCTCCGCGTTCGTCGCGTTGACGCTCACGCCGATGATGTCCTCCAAGCTGGTGCGCCCGCACGGCACCCCGCGCGGGCTGAACAAGTGGACCCAGCGCACCCTGACCCGCATCAGCGACGGCTATGGCGGGCAGGTCGGCCGGCTCGTCGCGGTGCCGGGCCGGCGCCTGCTGGTGCTGCTGGCCGCGGCGATGGCGCTGTGCGTGGCGGCGATCGTCGCCCTGGGCCTGTACGTGCCCAGCGAACTGGCGCCGGCCGAGGACCGCGGCCGCTTCTTCGTGATGGTCGACGGCCCGGAAGGCGCGGGCTTCGACTACACCGTCGGCCAGATGCAGCAGGTCGAGAAGATCGTGCTGGCCGAGGTCGGCGAGGGCAAGCCGATCCAGCGCGCCAATTCGCGCGTTCCGCGCGGCTGGGGCGGCAGCGAGGACATGCACACCGGGCAGGTGATCGTGTTCCTGGAGGACTGGCACGAACGCGACGTGCCCACCGACCAGGTCGTCAACACGCTGCGCGCCGAGTTCGCCAAGCTGCCGGGGGTGCAGGTGCGCGCCAACGTGCCGGGCGGCCTGGTGGGCAGTCGTGGCCAGCGCTACCAGCTCGTGCTCGGTGGCCCCGACTACGCCGAGCTGGCGCAGTGGCGCGACCGGGTGCTGCAGCGGATGGAGGGCAACCCCGGCATCCAGGACCCGGACTCGGACTACAAGGAGACGCGGCCGCAGATGCGGGTCAACATCGACCGCGAGCGCGCCGCCGACCTGGGCGTGCCGGTGCAGGAGATCGGCCGCACCCTGGAAACCATGATGGGCTCGCGCCAGGTGACCACCTACGTGGACAACGGCGAGGAGTACGACGTGATGCTGCAGGCCGGGCGCGAGAACCGCGTCGACCCGTCCGACCTGGCGCAGACCTACGTGCGGGGCGCCGGTGGCGAACTGGTGCCGCTGTCCAACCTGGTCACGCTCTCGGAGATCGCCGAGCCGGGCAGCCTCAACCGCTTCAACCGCTTGCGCGCGATCACGATCAGCGCCGGCCTCGCCCCCGGCTACTCGATGGGCGAGGCCCTGGAGTGGACCCGGCAGGTGGTCGCCGAGGAGCTGCCGGACTACGCCCAGGTCGACTGGAAGGGCGAGTCGCGCGAGTACCAGGAGGCGGGCGGCGCGATCCTGCTGACCTTCACCCTGGCGCTGCTGATCGTCTACCTGGTGCTGGCCGCGCAGTTCGAGAGCTTCCTGCATCCGCTGGTGATCATGCTGACGGTGCCGCTGGCGGTGCTCGGCGCGCTGCTCGGGCTGTGGGTCACCGGCGGCACGCTCAACCTGTTCAGCCAGATCGGCATCGTCATGCTGATCGGCCTGGCGGCCAAGAACGGCATCCTGATCGTGGAGTTCGCCAACCAGCTGCGCGACGAGGGCGCCGCGGTAGGCGACGCGATCGCCGAGGCGGCGAAGGTGCGCCTGCGCCCGATCCTGATGACCTCCGTGGCCACGGTCATGGGCGCGGTGCCGCTGGTGCTGGCCGGCGGCCCGGGATCGGCCAGCCGCGCGACGATCGGCATCGTCGTCATCTTCGGCGTCACCTTCTCCACCCTGCTGTCGCTGTACGTGGTGCCGGCGTTCTATGCGTTGCTGGCGCCGTACACGCGCTCGCCCGAGGCGCTGGCCCACGAGCTGGCGCGGCTGGAGGCCGATACCCCGCCGGTCGGCGGTCATGGCTGAGGCCGGCGCGCGCCCGTACGCGGGCGTGCGCCTGGCCGGGGAAGGCTTCGTCCTGCGGGCCTGGCACGCGGGCGACCTGGACGCGCTGCTCCTCCATGCCGACGACCCGCAGGTGCCGCGCGGGCTCAGCGACCGCTTCCCGCATCCGTACACGCGGGCCGACGGCGAGGCCTTCCTGGCCGGCAAGGTGGTCGACCTGCGTGGCCCGGTGCTGGCGATCGAGATCGACGGCGAAGCCTGCGGCAGCATCGCCGTCCGCCCCGGGCACGGCGAACGCGGCCACGGGGCCGAACTGGGCTACTGGCTGGGCCGGCGCCACTGGGGCCGCGGCCACATGACCCGGGTGGTGGCCACCTACCTGGACTGGGTGGTGCCCGCGCTGGGCCTGCGCCGGGTGGAAGGCAACGTGCTGGACGGCAATCCGGCCTCGGCGCGGGTGCTGGAGAAGAACGGCTTCGTCGAGGAAGGCGTGCGCAGGGCGGCGGTGCTCAAGCCCGACGGGCCGCACGACCTGCGGCTGTTCGGCCGGCTCTGGCCCGGCTGAGGACGGCGCGGGACTGCGCAGCGGCGCAGGTTGCAGGTATCTTTCAGCCACCGGCGGCATTGGCCGCCGATCCCATTCCCGCGACACGACGGCCGGAGACCCATCCCCGTGGAAGCATTTTTTGCCTGGATCAACGGCATCATCTGGAGCAACGCGCTGATCGCGTTGTGCCTGGGCGCCGGCCTGTGGTTCTCCTTCCGCACCCGCTTCATGCAGGTGCGCGGCTTCGCCGAGATGTGCCGGCTGACCGTGTCCGGGCAGAAGTCCGAGGCGGGCGTCTCGTCCTTCCAGGCCCTGGCGATCTCGATGGCCGGGCGCATGGGCATCGGCAACATCGCCGGCGTCGCCACCGCGATCGCCTATGGCGGCCCGGGCGCGGTGTTCTGGATGTGGGTGATGGGCTTCCTGGGCGCCTCCACCTCCTACGTCGAGTCCACCCTGGCGCAGATCTACAAGGAAAAGGACGCCGAGGGGCGCTACCGCGGCGGGCCGGCCTACTACATCGAGAAGGCCATGGGCCTGAAGTGGTATGCGGTGGCCTTCGCGGTGGCCACGGTCGTCGCCACCGGCCTGCTGCTGCCGGGCGTGCAGGCCAATGCCATCGCCGACAGCGCCAGCAACGTCCTGTGCGCCGGCGACGGCTGTGCCGCGGTCGGCGGCGCCGCCGCGATGAAGCTGTGGCTCGGCCTGGCGGTGGCCGCGGTGCTGGCGGTGATCATCTTCGGCGGGATCAAGCGCATCGCCAACTTCGCCGAGGTCGTGGTGCCGTTCATGGCGCTGGGCTTCATCCTGATGGCGGTGGTGGTGATGGCGCTCAACGCCGGCAAGGTCCCGGCGATGTTCGCCGACATCTTCTCCAGCGCATTCGGCGCGCACGCCGCGTTCGGCGCGATCATCGGCCAGGCGATCGCCTGGGGCGTCAAGCGCGGCATCTACGCCAACGAGGCCGGCCAGGGCACCGGCCCGCACGCCGCCGCCGCGGCCGAGGTCTCGCACCCGGCCAAGCAGGGCTACGTGCAGGCCTTCGCGATCTACTTCGACACCATGCTGGTGTGCACCTCGACCGCGTTCCTGCTGCTGTCCACGGGCATGTACAACACCTTCCAGGTGGTCAAGGAGGGCGGCAAGGAAACCCTGGTCGAGATCTTCTCCGGCGTGCCCGGCGTGCAGCCCTCCGAGGGCGCGCAGTTCACCCAGGCGGCGGTGGAATCGGTGCTGCCCGGCTGGGGCGCGGGCTTCGTGGCGCTGGCGCTGTTCTTCTTCGCCTTCACCACGATCATGGCGTACTACTACATGGCCGAGACCAACCTCACCTACCTCGCCGGGGTGAAGAAGACCCATCCGCTGGCGACCCTGCTGCTGCGGCTGGGCATCGTCGGCATGGTGGTGTTCGGCGCGTACCACAACGCGGCCATGGCCTGGACCCTGGGCGACATCGGCGTGGGCCTGATGGCCTGGCTCAACATCATCGCCATCCTGATCCTGCAGAAGCCGGCGCTGCTGGCGCTGCGCGACTACGAGCGGCAGAAGAAGCTCGGCCTGGATCCGACCTTCGATCCGGACGCCCTGGGCATCCGCAACGCCGGCTTCTGGACCAAGCGCGGCTGACATGGGCGGACCGTGGGACAACCGCCCGCCGCGACGGCCCGCACCCCCGCGCGGTGGGCCGCGTGGACCGGGCGATCGCGCCGCGCCGTCGCCGGACCGCCCGCGATCGCGGGCGGCCGCGCCTGAACCCGCACGCGACGAGGCGGGACGCGCGGCAGCCGAGCCGTCGCACGGCGCGCACGAGCGCGGCGGCCACGGCCATGCCACCCGCCGCGACGAACTGCGGCTGTACGGATTGAACGCCGTGCAGGCGGTGTTCGACCGCCGGCCCGAGGCGATCCGCAAGGTCTACCTGGCGCAGTCGCGCATCCATGCGCTCAAGCCGCTGCTGGCCTGGTGCGTGAAGCACCGGGTCGGCTACCGGGTGGTCGAGGAGGAAGACCTGGACCGGCTCGCGGCCAGCTCGCACCACGAAGGTGTGGTCGCCGACGTGCTGCGGGTCGAGCCGGTGCCGCTGGAGGCCTGGCTGCGCGGCCTGCCGGGCGGTGCGCCGGCGCTGGCGATCTGGCTGGATGGCGTCGGCAACCCGCACAACTTCGGTGCGATCCTGCGCTCGGCCGCGCACTTCGGCGCGGCGGTGCTGCTGCCGGCGCGCTCGCCGCTGGCCCTGTCCGGCGCGGCCGCGCGGGTGGCCGAGGGAGGCGCCGAGTCGGTGCCGCTGGTGCGGCTGCCGGAGCCGGCGCAGGCGCTCCCGCGGCTGCGCGAGGCCGGTTTCATCCTCGCCGCGACCGTCGTGCGTGGTGGCGACGACCTGTTCGCCGCCCCGCCCGCGCCGCGACTGGTCTACGTGATGGGTGCGGAAGGCGAAGGCATGGACGCGACGCTGGCCGCGGCCTGCGACCGGCGCCTGTCGATCCCCGGCAGTGGCGCGGTCGAGAGCCTCAACGTCGCAGCGGCGACGGCGGTGTTCCTCGCGCAGTGGCGGCGGGGCCGGTGAGGGCCTGGAGGTCGCTGGACGAATGGCGGGCGCAAGCCGCCGGCATACGCGCCGCCGAGGATGCCATCGCCGTCCCCGAAGGCGTGCTGGCCGGTTGCTGCGCGCTGTGCGGCAGCCCGCGCGGCTTCGCCGCCCAGCCGCCGGTCGACACGCGCGAAGGACTGCGTTGCCTCGCATGCGGCTGCAATGCACGCCAGCGTGCCGTCGCGTCGGCGCTGCTCGGCGGCGCGCCGGCGCCGGAGGCCCGCGTATTCCTGACCGAGCAGGCCAGCGCGCTGTTCGTGGCCCTGCGCCGGCGCTTGCCGCGGCTGGAAGGAAGCGAATTCGGCACGCCGTGGTTGCGGCGACTGCGCATGGCGGCCTGGCTGGCGCGACGGGGCGTCCCGGCATGGATCCGGCAGCGCGACGTCACCGCGCTGGATTTCGCCGACGCCACGCTGGATGCGGTGGCCAGCCTGGACGTGCTCGAACACGTGCCGCGCCACGAGGCCGCGCTTTCCGAATTCGCGCGCGTGCTCCGGCCGGGCGGGGTGCTGCTGTTCACGGTGCCGTTCTACGAGGACCAGCCGTGCGGCGAGACCATCGCGCGCGTCGGGCCCGACGGCGCGGTGGAATTCTTCGGCGCGCCCGAATACCACGGCGACCCGCGCGGCCACGGCGTCCCCTGCTTCCATCATTTCGGCTGGGACCTGCTGCAGATGCTGCGCCGGTCAGGTTTCGCCGACGCGGCGATGGTCCGCGCCTGGCAGCCGGAGCATGGACTGCCGCGCGGGATCTGGCTGGTCCGTGCCGTGCGCTGACCTGCGCATACCCGGGCCTACTCGGACCTGGCGGTTCCGGCGATCCGCGGTGACGGCGGGACCAGCCGCACCACGGCGCCGCCGCCTGCCGCCAACTCCAGTTCCAGCCCGCGGTTGTCCGCGTCGACGCGCCGGCTTTCGCGCACCACCTGCACCGGCGATCCCCCATCGCGCCACACCGTGGCCTGGTAGTCGGCGGCGGGCAGGAAATCCAGCGGGATCCGCAGCGTGCGCGGCTGTTCGCTGGTCATCGCGCCGATGTACCAGTCGCGGCCGCTGCGCCGGGCCACCACGATGTACTGGCCGATTTCGCCGGCCAGCACGCGGGTCTCGTCCCAGGTGGCGGGCACCAGCGACAGGAAGTCGGCGCCCGGCGCGAGTCCGCCTTTCCCGTCCGCATAGACGTCCGGGCTGTCGGCGACCATCTGCAGCGCGCTTTCGTAGACGACGAACATCGCCAGCTGGTGGGCGCGGGTGCCCATCACCTGCGGGCCGTTGAAGGAAGACTGGAACTGCTCCGGCGTCACGTTGCGGAAGCCGCCCGGCGTGTAGTCCATCGGCCCCAGCAGCATACGGGTGAACGGCAGGGTCAGGTTGTGGGTGGGCGTGATCCGCCGGCTCCACTTGTTGTATTCGGCGCCGAGGACGCCTTCCTGGGTGAGGAAGTGCGGCCAGGTGCGGTTGAGCCCGGTCGGCCGGTAGGCGCCATGCAGGTCGAGCATCAGCCGGTGGTCGGCCGCGCTGCGCATCATGCGGTGGAAGAACTCCACCATCTGCTGGTCGTCGCGGTCCATGAAGTCGACCTTGACGCCCTTGATGCCCATGTCCCGGTAACGCGCGAAGACCGCGTCCATCCGCGGTTCCAGCGAACGCCAGTGCGCCCACAGCCAGATGCCGACGCCGCGCTCGCGCGCGTAGTCGACCACCGCCGGCAGGTCGAGCGCCGGGATCGCGCGGGTGATGTCGGCGCCCGCGTTGTAGCGGCCGTTGCCGGTGCTGCCGACGTACCAGCCGTCGTCGACCAGCATGTACTCCAGCTTCAGCGCCGCGGCGTGGTCGACGTAGCGCTTCATCGTCGCGGTGTTCATCCCCGCGCCGGGCACGTCGGGTGCCAGCCCGCCGGACCACCAGTCCCACGCGGTCTTGCCCGGCCGGATCCACGAGGTGTCGGTGATCGGCGTGGGCGGGTTGAGGCTCGAGATGAGGTTGGATTCGACCAGCGCCCCCGGGCTGTCGCCCAGCATCAGCACGCGCCAGGGCGTGAGGTGGCCGGTGCGGGCGACCTCCCCGCGCGGCAGGCGCACGGCCAGCTGCGGCGCGTCCAGCCGTGGGGACAGCCTGGCTTCCACGCCGAGCTCGCCGTCGCCGCGGCCGCTGAGGTACAGGCCGGCATAGCGGTCCAGGTCCGCCTCGGCGATGGCGAAGGTCGTGGTCCCCTCGCCGGTGCCGCAGACCAGCGGCAGCTCGACCAGGTGCATCGGCCGCAGCTTCGAGGCGGCGACCGGGTCGTACTCGCCTTCGTGGCTGGTGCCGAAGCGGCCGAGGTTGAGCGCCCAGCAGGCGTAGTCGCGCGGGAACAGGAAACCGGTCAGGTCCTCCCTGACCTCCAGGTCGCCGGTGGCGGGCAGCGGCAGCCGGTAGCGCAGCGCGACGCCGTCGTCGTAGGCGCGCAGGACCACGCCCAGCACGCGCCCCTGCGCATCGGCCAGGTCGATGTCCAGCTCGCGGTAGTGGTCGCGCACGTGCCGGGCCTTGCCGGCGACCAGCTCGTAAGCGGTGTCGGATTCGCGCTCGCGCACGGCGGCCACGCGCAGGCCGCGGTCGATGCGGTCGTCCTCGCCCAGCTGCACGCCGAGCGGCGAGGGCAGCAGCACCGGCGTGCCGTTCCAGGCTACCGCGTAGCGCGCGCGTCCTTCGGCATCCAGGGAGACCTCCACGCTCGCGCGCGCATCGGGCGAGTGCAGCCGCAACGTCTCGCCGGGCGCGGCCCGGGCCGCGGGAGTGGACGCCAGCAGGCAGGTGGCAAGCAGCAGCGCACGGCGAACAGGCATTTCCGCATCCCCTCCAGGACAGGCTGCCGAGGGTAAACCGCCGATGCGCGCCGCGTCTGGAATACCGGTGCGACGCGGGCGGCATACGCCGCCCGCATCGCGCCTGGTCAGGGGGTCTTGGCCCCGGGCTTCACGGTGCTGCCGAAATCGCCCTCGGCCTCCGCGGCCAGGTAGGCGAACACCGCGTAGGCGGCGACGTTCTGCGCCAGCGCCGCCGGGTCGATCTTGTCGAGCGTGTCGTCGGCGGTGTGGTGCAGGTCGAAATAGTCGGTGCCGTCCTGCGCCAGCCACGCCCAGGTCGCGCCCCTGGCCGCGATCGGGCCGATGTCGGGCCCCGCGCCGCCCTTGCCGGGCGCGTACTCGATGCCCAGCGGCGCCAGCGCCTGCGCGATCTGCGCGGTGGCCGCGCGCGCATGTTCCGGCGCGCCGGTGTTGAAGGCGTAGATGCGGCCGGCGCCGAAGTCGCTCTCGGCCGACAGCTGGTGCCGCCCGGCGTCGGCGGCATGCGCGGCGGCATAGGCCTTGCCGCCGTGCAGGCCCTGTTCCTCGTTGGCGAAGGCGACCACGCGGATGCTGCGCGCCGGGCGTCGCGGCATCTGCGCGATCAGCTTGGCGGCGGCCATCGTGATGCCGACGCCGGCGGCGTCATCGATCGCGCCGGTGCCCAGGTCCCAGGAATCGAGGTGGCCGCCGATCAGCACGACTTCCTTCGGCTTGCTGCGCCCGGTGATTTCCCCGATCACGTTCTGCGAGGTGTACTGGCCGTCCCAGCCGGCGTCGATCGCCAGCCGCACCCTGACCGGGCCGCGCGCGACCAGGCGCGCGAGCTGGTCGGCGTCGGGAATGCTCAGCGCGGCCGACGGCACCGGGGTCAGGCCTTCGTCGTAGCGGGTGATCCCGGTATGCGGCACGCGATGGTTGTCGGTGCCGGCCGAGCGCATCAGGAAGCCGCTGGCGCCCTTGCGGATCGCGGCCGACGGTCCCTTCGAGCGCACCGCGCCGCCCTTGCCGTAACCGCTGCCGTCGCGCGCGGCGGGCATCTGGTAGTCGACGAAGGCGATCTTGCCGGCCAGCGAACCGTCGGGCGCGGCGTCCAGCGCGGCCAGGTCGGCGAAGCGCACGATCTCGGCCTCCACGGTGCCGGCGGGGCTGCCGCCCAGCGCGGTGATCGCCAGCGGCTGCGCATGCGCGCCGACCACCGCCGCGCTCTCGCTGCGGCGTTCCCACTTCGGGAACGTCACCGGCTCGGTCCAGACCCGGTCGAAGCCCAGCTCCCTGAACTTGGCGGTGGCCCACGCCACCGCGCGGGCGTCGGCCTCGCTGCCGGCCAGGCGCGGGCCGACCTCGGTGGTTAGCGACTCGGTGACCTTCCAGCCGGTGTCGTCGGCCAGGGCGCGTTCGCGCAGCTGTTCGGCCTGCGCCAGGGCGCGTTCGGGGATGCGGGTCTCGGCGGCGGTGGCGGTGGCGGCGAGACCGAGCAGGATCGAGGCGATCGGGGCGGCGGGCAGGGCGAGGCGCATACGGACTCCGGCGGGCAATCCGCCGAGCCTAGCAAACGCGGCGACCGCGCTCCCGTGCGCATGGTCACGGGAGCGGCATGGCGGGCGTCAGCGCTTGAGCGAGTCGCGGATCTCGCGCAGCAGCAGCACGTCTTCGGTCGGCGCGGCCGGGGCCGGCGGTTCGCGGCGGGCGATCCGGTTGATCGCCTTGACCAGCATGAAGATCGCGAAGGCGACGATGACGAACTGGATGATGGCGTTGAGGAAGTCGCCGATGCCGATGCCCACCGCCGGCACCACGTTGCCGGCCGCGTCGACGCTGGCTTCCTTCAGCGTCCAGGTCCACTTGGAGAAGTCCACGCCGCCGATCAGCAGGCCGATCGGCGGCATGATGACCTTCTCCACCAGTGCGGTGACGATCTTGCCGAAGGCGGCGCCGATCACCACGCCCACGGCGAGGTCGATCACGTTGCCGCGCATCGCGAATTCCTTGAACTCGGCGAGCATGCCCATGCGTGTCTCCTGGTTTCGGTCACCCGGCCCGGGTGCGCGCCTAGCCTAACCCGGCGGCCGTGGCGGCCGGGTTAGGCGATCGTGCCCGCCAGGGTGGCGATGCCGTCGAGCGAGGCCTCGAAGCGGTCGCCGCGCTGCAGCGCGGCCACGCCGGCGGGGGTGCCCATGTACACCAGGTCGCCGGCGCGCAGGGCGTAGAGCCTGGACAGTTCGTGGAGGATCTCGGGCACGTCCCAGATCAGGTCCGACAGTGGCGCGCGCTGGCGCAGCTCGCCGTTGACATGCAGGGTGAGCACGCGGGCGTCGAGCGCGCCGGCGTCCGCCAGCGGCACCAGCTCGCCGATCGGCGCGGACTGGTCGAAACCCTTGGCCGTGTCCCACGGCAGGCCCTTGGCCTTGGCCGCCGCCTGCAGGTCGCGGCGGGTCAGGTCCAGCCCGACCGTGTAGCCGAACACCAGGGCGTGCGCCTGTTCCACCGGCAGCACGCCCGCGGGCGCGTCGTGGCCCACGGCCACGACCAGCTCGACCTCGTGGTGCAGGTCGGAGGTGGCCGGCGGATAGGCCACCGACGGGCCGGTGACGATCGCGTCGGCGGGTTTCATGAAGAACACCGGCGTGCCGCGTTCGGCTTTCGAGGCCGGGGCGGTGGCGCCCATCTCGCGCGCGTGGTCGGCGAAGTTGCGGCCGACACAGTAGATGCGGCGCACCGGGAAGCTGCCGCCGCCACGCACGGGCACGCGCGGGACGGTCGGGGCGGGAAACACGTCGTCGGGCGCGTCGGTCATGGCGGAGCCGGGAATCGGGAGGCTCGCCAGTCTAGCGGAGCGCGAGGGCGCGCTCCGTGCCGCGGCGGGTCAGCGCGGCGTGGGCAGTTCGGCCTTGCGCAGCACGCGGTATTCGGCGTCGACGACCTGGTGCGGGGCGGCCTTGGCCTGCGCGCGCCGGCGGGCCAGCAGGCGCCACGCCACGCCCGCGGCGAGCATCGCCGCGCCGATGAACAGGCCGAAGAAGACCAGCACGGCGAGGACCAGCAGCCCGGTCACGCCCAGCAGCAGGCGCAGCAGCGGCGTGCGCGGCTTGCGGGGGGACAGCAGGCCCTGCAGGTGGGGCGAATCGAAGCGGAAGGATCGTGCGTACATCGGGTGAATCCACGCGTGCCAGAATGGCTCGAGATGCGAAGTATCGGCCTGCGTGCCATCGGGGTTGTGATGAGTTCGTTAAACGAGGATGCGCTGCTCAGTTTCGAGTCGCTCGCCGACGGCGCCCTCGTCGAGGTGGAGGCCAGGCTCGGCGGCGATCCCGAGTCGCTGCTGCTGTATCGCGAGGGCGCCGGCGTGCGGGCCTGGCTCAACGTCTGCCCGCACGCGGGCCGTCGCCTGGACTGGGCGCCGGGCCAGTTCCTGCGCAGCCGCGAGGGCCTGCTGGTCTGCGCCGCGCACGGCGCGTCCTTCGAACTGCAGGGCGGACAGTGCGTGGCCGGGCCCTGCCGCGGCGATGCGCTGCGGGCGGTCGCCGTCGAGGTGCGCGATGGCGCGGTCTGGCTGGTTGCGCCCGCTGGCGCGTGATGCCGACGGTCAGCGCGCGCCCCAGAACATCAGGTTGACCACCGTCACCGCCACCACCGTGTAGACCAGCGACAGCGGCGCGCCGACGCGCCACAGGTCGCGCGCCGAGTAGTCCGCCGGGCCGGTGATCATCGACATCACCGGGTTGGAGGCGGTCATCAGGTTGTTGGACGCCGACAGCGCGGCGATCAGGGCGAACGCGGTCGGGTTGCCGCCCACGGCGAGGGCCAGGTTGATCGCGATCGGCACCATCACGATGGTCGCGCCGACATGGCTGATCACCAGCGAGAACGCGGTGGTGAGCAGTGCGACGACGATCTGCAGCGCCCACGGCGGGGTTCCGTCGGGCAGCTTGTCGAGGGTATGCCCGGCCACCCACGCGGCCGCGCCGCTGCTGTCCATCGCCCAGCCCAGCGGGATCAGGCCGGCGGTGAGGAACACCGTCTTCCAGTTGATCGCCGCGTAGGCCTCGTCCATCTTCAGCACCCCGGCCAGCAGCATGCCGGCCACGCCGGTCATCAGGGTCAGCGCGACCGGCAGCTTGCCGGTCAGCGCGATCACGATCGTGACCGCGAAGATCGCCATCGCGATCTTGAACTTGTGCGGGCGCTGCTCGCCCTTGGGGTAGTCGGTGACCACGGCGAAGTCGCGGCTCTCCGCCGCGCGCGCCAGGTCCTGCCAGATGCTGTGGAACACCAGCATGTCGCCGGCCCGCAGCGGGGTGGAGCGCACGTCGTCCCGGATCACCTGCTTGTCGCGGTTGATCGCCAGCAGGCTGATCCCGGCCTGCTGGCGCAGGCGCAGCTCGCGCGCGCTCTTGCCGATGTAGCGCGAGGTCGGCGGCACCACCGCCTCGGAGATGCCGGCGCGCGCCGGGTTGAACAGGTCGCCCAGGTTGCGCAGGCGCGAGGACATGCGCAGGAAGTGGTTCTGGGCGAAGTCGGCGACCTGCTGGCGCGGCCCCATCACGCCCAGCACGCTGCCGACCCAGATGCGCATGTCCGCCGGTGGCGCCAGCCGGGTGTCGTTGCCGGACTTGAGCGCCAGCAGCAGCGGCGCGTCGTGCATCGACTCGGCCTCGGCCACCGACATGCCCACCAGCGGGCTCTCGGCGCTCACCACCAGCTCGAACACGTCGCCCTCGATGCCGTAGGTGCGGGCGAAGTAGCTTTCGGTGCGCGCCGGGGTCACGTTCTCGCCGCCGCCGTCCTCCAGTTCGGCCAGCTTGCGGTTGCCGTAGAAGCGGAAGTACAGCAGCGAGGCGGCCAGCAGGACCACGCCCACCGGCGCGGGCGCGAACATCGGCAACTGCTCGAGCGTCGCCATGCCGGAGGGCAGGTTGTTGTTGGCCGACACCAGCAGGTCGTTGAGCAGGATCAGCGGCGAGTTGCCGACCATGGTCAGCGCCGCGCCCATCACGATCGCGGCCGACAGCGGCAGCAGCAGCCGCTTGAGCGACAGCCCGCTGCGGCCCGACAGCCGTGCGGCCACCGGCAGGTACAGCGCCATCACCGACGGGTTCTGCATGAACGAGGAATTGAGCCCGGCGATCAGCGTGGTCAGGGTCAGCAGCCGCTGTTCCTTGCCGTGGCCGCGGCGCAGCAGCCAGCCGGCCAGCCGGTTCAGCGCGCCGGTCCGGTCCAGCCCGGCGCCGAGGATCATGGTCGCCATGATGCTCATCACCGCGTTGCCGGAAAAGCCGCTGAAGATCTCCTCCGGCGCGATCAGGCCGGTGACGCCCAGCACGACCAGCACCACCAGCGCGACCAGGTCGGCGCGGATGCGCTCGAACAGGAACATGGCCATCGTGAACCCGACCAGCCCGAGCACCAGGCGCATGTCGTTGGTCAGGGTCAGGCCGGATTCCATTGCGCGCCGGGTCCTTAGGGCGAGGCGGAGGGGCGGCGGGCGCGACCGGCGGTGGCCGGCGGCGCCGGTTCTGGTTCGGGCGGCGCGCTGCTCATGCTGGGGTCGAGTTTAGCGCCGGGTCCCCGGTGCGGTCATAGAGCAGGTCCCACACGCCGTGGCCGAGCCTGACCCCGCGCCGCTCGAAGTGTGTCTCCGGTCGCCATTCCGGCCGCGGCACGTGGCCGCGCGCTCCGGCGCGGTTGGCCAGGCCGGGGGTCGCCTCGAGCACGTCCCACATGTGTCCGGCATACGGCTCCCAGTCGGTGGCCAGGTGCAGCCGCCCGCCGGGTCGCAGCTTGCGCACCAGCAGCGCGGCGAAGTCCGGCTGGACCAGGCGGCGCTTGTTGTGGCGCTTCTTGTGCCACGGGTCGGGGAAGTAGATCCGGATCTCGTCCAGGGCGCCGTCGGCGATCTCGTGGCGCAGCACCTCGACCGCGTCGTGGTGGTACACGCGCACGTGGTCGCTGCCGTCCTCGGCCAGGGCGTTGAGCAGGCGGCCGACGCCGGGGGCATGCACTTCCAGGCCGATGTAGTCGCGCGACGGGTCCTGCCGCGCGGCGAAGCGCAGCGCCTCGCCGTTGCCGAAGCCGATCTCCAGCACCTTGGGCGCGGTGCGGCCGAAGGCGGCGTCCAGGTCGCGCGGAGTGCCGGCGTAGTCCAGGCCGAAGCGCGGCCAGGCCTCGTCGAACGCGCGCTGCTGGGCCGGGGTGAAGCGGCCCTGGCGCAGGACGAAGCTGCGGATCTCGCGGCGGCCTTCGCTGGCGGTGTAGGGCTTGGGCGGGGCCTTGGCGCCGTCGCTGTTGAACGGGTCGGTCATCGCAGGCTTCAGCCGATCAACCCGTCCACCGGCGAGGACGCGCTGGCGTAGCGCTTGCGCGGGATGCGACCGGCCAGGAACGCCTCGCGCCCGGCCTCGACCGCCTTGCGCATCGCGCTGGCCATCAGCACCGGGTCCTTCGCGCCGGCGATGGCGGTGTTCATCAGCACGCCGTGGCAGCCCAGCTCCATGGCGATGGCCGCGTCCGAGGCGGTGCCCACGCCGGCGTCGACAATAATTGGCACCTTCGCGTTCTCGATGATCTCCAGCAGCGTGTAGCGGTTCTGGATGCCCAGGCCAGAGCCAATCGGCGCGGCCAGCGGCATCACCGCGCAGCAGCCGATCTGTTCGAGCTGGCGGGCCAGGATCGGGTCGTCGCTGGTGTAGACCATCACGTCGAAACCGTCGGCGACCAGCAGCTCGGCGGCCCTGAGCGTCTGCACCACGTCCGGATACAGGGTGCGCTGGTCGCCCAGCACCTCGAGCTTGACCAGGGTGTGGCCGTCGAGCAGCTCGCGCGCCAGGCGGCAGGTGCGCACCGCGTCCTCGGCGGTGTAGCAGCCGGCGGTGTTGGGCAGGATGGTGTAGCGCTCCGGCGGCAGGACGTCGAGCAGATTGGGTTCGCCCGGGTTCTGGCCGATGTTCGTGCGGCGGATGGCCACGGTGACGATCTGCGCGCCCGCGGCTTCGGTGGCGCGGCGGGTTTCGTCGAGGTCCCTGAACTTGCCGGTGCCGGTGAGCAGGCGCGAGTGGAAGGTCCGGCCGGCGATCACCAGCGGGTCGTGCGTGGGGGTGTTGTCCATCCCGCGATTATGGCCCGCCGCGCCTTGGCCGAACAGGCGAAGCGCCGCGCGGCAACCGGCCCTCAGCCGCCGCCGAGCGCGTGCACGACCTCGACGCGGTCGCCCTCGGCCAGCGCGTGCTCGGGATGGCGGCCGCGCGGGACGATCTCGCCGTTCACCTCCACCGCCACGCGGCGGCCGGCCAGGCCTTCGGCCTCGAGCAGGCCGGTCAGGGTGATGGGGGCCGCGACCGTGCGCGGCGTTCCGTTGAGGACGATCTCCATGGCGCGATTGTCGCACTGCCGGCGGCCTTGCCGCAGCGCAGCGTGAACGCGCACCGGCTTGCGCGGACCATGGCGACCATGCGCAGCCGTACGTGGGCTGCCCGACCCGGACTGCCACCCAACAGGAGATTCCATGTCCGCTTTCCGCCCGATCCGATCGACGCTCGCCGTCGCCCTGGCCCTCGCGGCCGCCCCGGCGCTGGCGGGGGAGTTCGACGGGGCCGTGTTCTTCGGCGACAGCCTCACCGATTCCGGCCACTTCCAGAGCCAGCTGCCGGCCAATGTCCGCCCGATCACCGGCAAGTTCACCACCAACCCGGCCTGGGTCTGGGCGGAGTACCTGGCCGAGCGCTACGACGGCGACGGGCGCACCGCCAACCAGGGCGGCGACAACTATGCCCAGGGCGGCTCGCGCGTGACCGTGCAGAACGGGGCGGCGGAATCCACCGTGTCGCAGGTGAGCCGCTATCTCGCCGCCAACGGCGGCCAGGCCAATGCGGACACGCTGTACACGGTGTGGACCGGCGCCAACGACATCTTCGCCATCGCCGGCGCCGGCGCGCCGCCGCAGCAGACCATCGCCACCGCGGTCGGCGGCGTGGTCCAGATCGTCGGCACGCTGGACGCGGCCGGCGCGCGCTACATCCTGGTGCCCAGCCTGCCGGACATGGGCATCACCCCGAACGCGATCGCCGCCGGCCCGGCCGGGCAGGCGGCGCTGACCCAGCTGTCCACGACCTACAACGCCGCGATGTACGGCGCGCTGGCGCAGAACGGCTACCGGGTGATCCCGCTGGACACCTTCAGCATGCTGCGCGAGGTGGTCGCGAGCCCCGCGACCTACGGCCTGCGCAACGTCACCCAGACCGCCTGCCTGCCGCCGACCGGCAGCTCGCTGACCTGCAACCCGTCCTCCCTGCGCGCGCCTGACGCGGCCAGCACCTTCCTGTTCGCCGACGGCGTGCATCCCAGCGCCGCCGCCCACGCGATCCTGGCCGACTACGCGGTGTCGGTGCTCGAGGGTCCGCAGCTGATCGGGATCCTGCCGCACTCGGCCCAGGTCATCGGCCGCAGCCGGGCCGACCAGGTCGCCTACCACCTGGCCCAGGTCCCGGACGCGGCCGGCCTGCGCTGGTGGGGCGGGCTGCGCGGCGACTACCAGCGCTACGACCACGCCGACCTCTACGACGGGCTGGCCCCCGCCGGCCTGTTCGGCCTCGACTGGGCCAACGGCAACGGCCTGGTCGCGGGCGGCTTCCTCGGCTATGGCCGGATGGACGCCGATTTCGGCGGCAATCGCGGCGACTTCGAGCAGACCGACGCGACCTTCGGCGGCTTCCTGGGCTGGTATGGCACGCACGGCTGGGTCAACGCCCAGGCCAGTTACACCTCGCTGGACTACGACGTGACCCGCGACGTGCGCATGGGCCCGGCGATGCGCCGCCACGGCGGCTCGACCGACGGCAGCAACACCAGCTTCGGCGTCAACGGCGGCTACGAATTCGGCGCCGGTGCGTTCCGCCACGGCCCGGTCGCCGGGCTGCTGTGGCAGGCCATCGACGTGGACGGCTACGGCGAGGACAACCTGTCCTCGACCGCACTGACCTACGCCGACCAGTCGGTCGATTCGCTGGTGGGCAGCCTGGGCTGGCAGGCGCGCTACGACGCCGGCAGCTGGGAGCCCTACCTGCGCGCGACCTGGGACCACGAATTCGAGGACGGGCAGGAGGAGGTGTTCGCGCGCCTGCAGACCCTGCCGGACCTGGACTATGCGGTGCCGGGGGTCGACTTCGACGGCGACTTCGGCACGGTGGTCCTGGGCGCGCGCTTCGGCCTGTTCGGGCTGTCGGCCGACGTGGGCGCCCGCGCCACGGCCGGCCAGACCGGCGGCAGCGACACCGGGGTGTTCGTCAGCCTCGGCGGCAGCTTCTGAACATGCGGGCCGACCGCGGGCCGGCGTTGCGCCGGCGGCCCGCGGGCGCATAGACTGCCGGGCATCGGCGGGTGTAGTTCAATGGTAGAACTGCAGCTTCCCAAGCTGCTAGCGTGGGTTCGATTCCCATCACCCGCTCCAACCATCGCCGGACGCCGCGGAAGTTTCCGCGGCGTTTCGCGTTCAAGGACACAAACCCGGCCCGGTGGCGCACCGATGAAGCTGGCGATCCTCTCCCGCAACGCCTCCCTGTACTCCACGCGCCGGCTGGTCGAAGCCGCGCGCCACCGCGGCCACAGCGTGCGCGTGCTCGATCCGTTGCGCTGCTACCTGCGTCTGGCGCCGGACGGGTTCTCCATGCGCTACAAGGGCAAGCCGGTGAGCGGCTACGACGTGGTGATCCCGCGCATCGGCACCTCCATCACCCGGTACGCCACCGCGGTGCTGCGCCAGTTCGAGCTCATGGGCAGCCGCACGCCCAATCCGTCGGACGCCATCCTGCGCGCGCGCGACAAGCTGCGCGCGCACCAGCTGCTGGCGGCGCAGGGCATCGGCCTGCCGACCACGGTGTTCGGCGACAACCCCGACGACACCGACGACCTGCTCAAGCTGCTTGGTCCGCCGCCGCACGTGGTCAAGCTCAACGAGGGCACCCAGGGCGCCGGGGTGATGCTCACCGAGAAGGTCTCCGCGTCGCGTGCCGTGGTCGAGACGCTGCGCGGCCTGTATGCCAGCTTCGTGGTCCAGGAGTTCGTGGCCGAGGCCGGAGGCGCCGACCTGCGCTGCTTCGTGGTCGGCGACCGGGTGGTGGCGGCGATGCGCCGCCAGGCGGCGGAGGGCGAGTTCCGCTCGAACCTGCACCGGGGCGGCGAGGGCTCGGCGGCCGAGGCCACGGTCGAGGAGCAGGCGGTGGCAGTGCGCTCGGCCCAGGCGCTCGGCCTGGGCGTGGCCGGCGTGGACCTGATCCGGTCGGCCCGCGGGCCGCTGGTCCTCGAAGTCAACTCGACCCCCGGCCTGGAGGGGGTCGAAGGGGCCTGCCGGGTGGACGTCGCAGGGGCCATCATCGACTACGTGTACGAGCTGAAAAAAACCGTTGAGATTCAATAAATTGCCAGGGCGGCGGGGCAGGCGGACCCGGTTGCGGCGCGATTTTTAACACCCCTTTAATCGATTCCGGCTTAGGCTCCGTCGGACCGCAGCTCCATCGTCAGCCGGGGTGGCCAGGCCGTCACGGCAGTCAACGGAATACGGTAATCGGGGCAATCCTTGGCCCAGGCGGTCTCCCCAGCCTGGGCCTTTTTGTATCCGCGCCTGGCCGTTTGCCCGACTCCGGACGGGCAGGCAGAATCGAACCGAAGCCCCGTGCCGTGCCCGACGGCCCCCCTTTCCTTTTCCTGCGAGGTCCCATGTACAAGCTGCTCCTGCTTTCCGTCCTTGCCGTGGCACCGATGGCGGCGTCCGCCCACATCCCGTCGGAAGGCGGCACCTTCTCGCCGGACAAGGGACTGGACCTGAGCACCTCGTTCGCGGCCCAGCACTCGGCCATCCTGGCGGCCTTGAAGGACGGCAAGACCTACAGCGAGATCTCGCCCGCCGACCGCCAGCAGGTGGTCGCGTCCCTGGACCGGATCTCCGGGCTCCTCGGCGCCAGCGCCAGCCCCACCCAGCTCTCGGAGGCGGACCGGCTCGAGGTGTTCAACGAGCAGGAACGCGTGAACACGCTGCTGACCCGCGCGCGCAGTGACAGCCGCCTGCTGTGCACCCGCGAGAAGCCGGTCGGCTCGCACCGCCCGGTCAGCAAGTGCATGACCGTGGCCGAGCGCCGGCGCGCCCAGGACAACTCGCAGCAGCAGTTGCAGCAGCTGCAGCACCGCCCGATCAACGGCGCCAACCCGTAATCGGGAGGGGACACCACGGTGCGCATCCTCGTCATTGAAGACAACAGCGACATCGCCGCCAACCTCGGGGACTACCTCGAGGACCGCGGCCACACGGTGGATTTCGCCGCCGACGGCGTGACCGGCCTGCACCTGGCGGTCGTCCACGACTTCGACGCCATCGTGCTCGACCTGAACCTGCCGGGGATGGACGGCATCGAGGTCTGCCGCAAGCTGCGCAACGAGGCGCGCAAGCAGACCCCGGTGCTGATGCTGACCGCGCGCGACAGCCTCGAGAACAAGCTGGCCGGCTTCGATTCCGGCGCGGACGACTACCTGATCAAGCCGTTCGCGCTGCAGGAGGTGGAAGTCCGCCTCAACGCGCTCTCCCGGCGCGGCAAGGGCGTGCAGACCCGCGTGCTCAACACCGGCGACCTGGAGTACAACCTCGATACGCTCGAGGTGCGCCGCGAGGGCCGCCTGCTGCAGCTCAACCCGACCGCGCTGAAGATCCTGCAGGCGCTGATGGAGGCTTCGCCGGCCGTGGTGACGCGTCAGGAGCTGGAGACCCGCGTCTGGGGCGAGGAGCTGCCGGATTCGGATTCGCTGCGCGTGCACATCCATGGCCTGCGCGCCGTGGTCGACAAGCCGTTCCCCGTTCCCTACATCCAGACCCGGCACGGCATCGGCTACCGCATCGCGGCTCCCGATGGCGCCAACTGACGGCGTCCAGGCGCCCGCGGCGCGCAACCCCCGGCGGTTCCGCCGCCGGCTGCGCACCCGCATCATCCTCTCGTTCCTGCTGCTGGGCACCGGCCTGACGGCGCTGTTCGCGTTCCTCACCGACTACTCGCGCCAGCGCGTCGAGAGCCAGCTGGTCGAGGACGTGATGAACCGCAACATCGACGAGTTCGCGCGGCGGTTCTACGTCGATCCCAGCCGCAACCCCGACATCCCGGTGCAGCAGATGTACGGGCGGGTGGTCCGGCGCGCGGACTTCGAGCAGCTGCGGGTGGACGAGCCGGACTGGTACGAACTGCCCGACGGCATCCACAACATCACCGGCAAGGACCCGAACGGCGAGGCGTTCGCCTACAAGCTTGCGGTGCGCAAGACCCCCGACGAGTGGTTCTTCCTCGCCTACGACATGACCCAGACGCTGCGCGGCGAGGCGCAGCTCAAGCGCGCGCTGTACCTGTCGATCCTGCTTTTCAGCGGGCTCTCGCTGGTGATCGGCTGGTGGTCGGCGTCGCGGGTGATGCGGCCGGTGACCGAGCTGGCCGCGCGGTTGCGCGCCTACCGGGGCAGCAGCCACCCGCGCCGGCTGGCCACGCACTTTCCCGAGGACGAGGTCGGCCAGCTGGCCGAGACGCTGGACGACTACGCGCTGCGCCTGACCGAGGTGGTCCAGCGCGACCGCGAGTTCAACGCCGACGTCAGCCACGAGCTGCGCACGCCGCTGGCGGTGATCAAGGGCGCGGTCGAACTGCTGCTGTCGCGGCCGGACCTGGACGAGCGCACGCGCGCGCGGCTTCAGCGCATCCAGCGTGCGGAGCAGCAGTGCAGCGACCTGATCGGCTCGCTGCTGCTGCTCTCGCGCAACGAGCGCGGGCAGGGGCGCAGCGACGTGGCCAAGGTGGCCGAACAGCTGCTGGACTCGCACCGCGCGCAGCTGGGCGGCAAGCCGCTGGAACTGCGCCTGGCCGGCGAACCGGGGCTGGTGATCGATGCGCCGGAAGCGGCGCTGTCGGTGGCCCTGGGCAACCTGATCGGGAACGCCGTGAAGTACACCCCGCAGGGCGAGGTGCTCGTGCAGCTGCTGCCCGACGGGGTGCAGGTGCTCGACACCGGACCGGGGCTCAGCGAGGAGGACGCGGCCCGGCTGTTCCAGCGCGGCTACCGGGGCACCCACGCGGGCCACTCGCAGGGCGCCGGGATCGGCCTGTCCATCGTCGGCCGGCTCTGCGACCTCTACGGCTGGGACGTCGGCGTGCGTCCGCGCGGCGAGGGCCAGCACGGCGTGGTGGCGACGCTGTCGTTCGGCGGCGGCGGCGCCACGGCGTCCGCCGGCTGAGGCGTCAGAGGTAGTCCAGCCAGCCCCGCGTGTCGGCGGTGCTGCCGTCGAACAGGCCGAAGAACATCTGCTGCAGCCGCCGTGTCACCGGCCCGGGCACGCCCTCGCCGACCGGCTTGCCGTCGACCGATCGCAGCGGGGTGATCTCCGCCGCGGTGCCGCACATCAGCAGCTCGTCGCACAGGTACAGGTACTCGCGAGGGATGTCGCGCTCGACCACCTCGATGCCCGCATCGCGGGCCAGCCTGATGATCGAGTCGCGGGTGATGCCGGTGAGGATCGACGCGCTCGCCGGCGTGGTGTGCAGCACCCCGTCGAACACCAGGAACAGGTTCTCGCCGGCCCCTTCGCTCAGCAGGCCGGTGGAGGCCAGCGCGATGCCTTCGCCGTAACCGTGCCGGCGCGCCTCGCGCGTGACCAGCTGGCCGGACAGGTAGTTGCCGCCGGCCTTCGCCCCGGCCGGCACGGTATTGGGGGCGAACCGCTGCCAGCTCGACACGCAGGCGTCGATGCCCTGTTCCAGCGCCTCGGCGCCGAGGTAGCGACCGAAGTCCAGCGCCGCCACGGCGACGTCGATCGGCGTGTCGGCGGCGATGCCCACGCCGCCGACGCCGCGGAACGCCACCGGCCGCAGGTAGGCCGCGCGCAGCCCGTTGGCCCGGACGATGTCCCGGCACGCGGCGTCGATCTCGTCCAGCGTGTAGGGAATGGCGATGTCGTAGATCTTCGCGGAGTTGAACAGCCGCCGCGTGTGGTCGGTCAACCGGAAGATCGCCGTGCCACGCGGCGTGTCGTAGGCGCGGATGCCCTCGAACACCGAGGAACCGTAGTGGATCGCGTGGGCCATCACGTGGGTGGTCGCCTCCGCCCACGGCTTGATCGTACCGTTGTGCCAGATCTTCTCCGGGAACCGCATCGGCCTGCTCCACGGCGGGGAACGGACATTCTGCCGCACGCGGCCGCGGACGGCGTGCCGCTACAGGGTGATCCAGAAACACCCGTAGCCGCGCCGCAGGCCGAACACGGTACGCGCCGGGGTGGCGCTGCCGGCCAGGGTCTGCTCGATGCGCAGGGCGACCGGGCGCGGCCGGGAAGGGGACAGGACGGCGGGGGCGGCATCGGGTGGCAATGGCATGGCTGTCGCCGGCGGCTGCGCTTCACCCGGCTGCCCGGTGGACCAGCTGGGCATCCATGCCGAGGGCCCGCCCGCCTGCTCCGGCCGGGCGCGCGGATCGTCGTGCGTGGCCGCCGTCGTTGCGGGCGGGGGTGCGGGCAGGGGCGGCAGCGGCAATACCGGTGACTCCGCGTAGACCGGCGCGATGTCGACCAGCGGACGCTCGACCACCGCTTCGAGGCGGTCGAGCAGGCGCGAGGCCGACGCATCGGACACGCCACGCCAGTCGTAGATCCCGGCGAGGCGGTTCACGTCGCGGCCCTGGATCGCCGCGCCGATCTCGCCGACCAGCTGGCTGAGCACCCGCGGGCACCCGCCACGGAACAGGCGCGGCGCCTCGGCGGCCGACGGGCCCGGCAGCCGCTCGACGGCGCCGACGTCGTCGCAGCGCCGGTCGGTGTAGACCGCCCGGCCGTCCGGGCCCATGCAGCGCTGCACCTGCGAGGCGGCGGGCGCCGGCAGTGCCGCGGCCACGCAGAGCATCAGGCAGGGCAGGAGCCGCGGGGTCACGTGCATGCGCCGCAGCCTAGCCGGAGCGGCGTGAGGGAAGAAGTACCGCGGTCACAACCGCTGCAGCACCGCCTCGGTGGGCTTGGCGAGGTTGAGCGTGTAGAAGTGCAGCCCCGGGGCGCCGCCCTCGACCAGCCGGCGGCAGAGAGAGGCCACCACGTCCGCGCCGAACTCGCGGATCGCCGCGGCGTCGTCGCCGTAGGCCTGCATGCGCTTGCCGATCCAGCGCGGGATCTCCGCGCCGCAGGCCTCGGAGAAGCGGCGCAGCTGGGCGAAATTCGAGATCGGCATGATCCCGGGGACGACCGGTATTTCCACGCCGAGCCGACGCGCGTCGTCGACGAAGCGGAAATAGGCGTCGGCGTTGTAGAAGTACTGGGTGATCGCCGCATCGGCCCCCGCGTCGACCTTGGCCTTGAAGTGGCGCAGGTCGGCCAGGGCGTCCTCGGCCTGGGGGTGGGTCTCCGGGTAGGCAGCCACCTCGATGCGGAACCGGTCGCCGTGCTCGGCGCGGATCAGCTCGACCAGCTCCGCGGCGTAGCGCAGGTCGCCAGGGTGGCCCATGCCCGAAGGCAGGTCGCCGCGCAGCGCGACGATGCGGCGGCAGCCGATCGCACGGTAGAGCTTGAGCAGTTCGCGAATCTCCTCGCGGTTGCCGCCGACGCAGGACAGGTGCGGGGCGGCCTCGAAGCCGTGGTGCTGGTTGAGGTGGCGCACGGTCTCGGAGGTGTAGCTCAGGGTCGATCCGCCGGCCCCGAACGTGCAGGAGACGTAGTCGGGCGCATGGCTGGCAAGCTTCACCGCGGCCCGGTCGAGCTGGGTGCGCTGTTCCTCGGTCTTAGGCGGATAGAACTCGAAACTGATCGGGGTCATCGCGGCGGGCTCGGCGGGGCGCCGACATAATATCTCTTTATCGCGATGAATGAGAACAGGGCGGCCGGCGCCGTGCCCGCCGGTTGCGGGGCACCGGGGGCTTCTGCAGTATGCGGCGACAGCATTCCGGTACCGGCTTCATGAACCAGCACAACGAGCAGCTGCGCGCGCACTACGAGGCCGCGCCGTATGCCTCGCATGCGTATTTCCATGCGTCTCCCGAGCACATCGCGGCCACCGCCATGCTGCTCGGTGCCGAGCCGCCGCCGCCGGAGACCGCCAGGGTGCTCGAGATCGGCTGCTCGTCGGGCGGCAACATCATCCCGTTCGCGTTGCGCAACCCGCGGGCCCAGGCAGTGGGATTCGATCTGTCCGGTTCGCACATCCGCCGCGGCCAGCAGGCCGTCGCCGCGCTCGGCCTGCGCAACATGTCCTTGCGCGAGGACGATCTGGCGTCCGTCACGCGCGAGGAATACGGCGAGTTCGACTACATCGTCTGCCACGGCGTGCTGAGCTGGATCCCGGACGCCGCGCGCGCCGAAGCGTGGCGCGTCTGCCGGAGCCTGCTGGCCCCGAACGGCATCGCATACATCAGCTACAACACCTATCCGGGCTGGAAGGCCAAGGAGATCATGCGCGATGCCATGCTGCTGCATGCGCGCGACCAGGCCGACGCGGCCGGCAAGCTGACGTATGCCCGGAGCATGGTGGGCTACCTGCGCCACGTCGCGCCGGCCGACAGCCTGCTGCGCAAGGTGGTGGAGGACAACATCTACATCCTCAGCCGGACCGGCGCCGACTACCTCGCCCACGACTACCTGGAGCCGTTCAACCGGCCCTTCTACCTGCGCGACTTCGTGGACGAGGCGGGTGCGGCGTCGATGCGCTACCTCGGCGAAGCCGACCTGGGCCGGATGTTCCCGGAGGGCTACGCCGCGGACGTGGTCGCGCCCCTGCAGGACCTGGCCTCCGACCCGGTGATGCTGGGCCAGTACCTGGACTTCGCCGTCAACCGGTCCTTCCGGCAGAGCCTGCTGTTCCGTGACGGCGGGGTGGCCGCGCCCGGCTACCGCCGCGGGGATGGCAGCCGCCTGTCCCGCCTGCACCTGTCGGCGCAGCTGCCATGCCGCGACGGTGCCGTCCGCCTGGACGGATCGACCCAGGCGTTCGGCGTGGAAGGCGGCGTCAGCCTGCAGCTGCGGCATCCGCTCGCCAAGCTCGCCGCGCAGGAGATCGACCGCGCCTGGCCAGGCACCATCGCCCACTCCGCCCTCGTCCAGGCGGTCGCCGCCCACGGCGCGGCTGGCGGCGACGAACGCCTCGCCGCGACCGTCGTCAACGAGATCGTCGAGTTCCTGGTGATCCGCGGTTTGGCCCGTTACCGGCTGGAGCCGGTGGCACTCCGGCCGACGTGGGGCGAGGCGCCCATGGTCGACGCCTGCGTGCGGGCCAGCCTCGCGGCCGGCGCGGAAGAGCAGGTGGTGACCAGCCGATGGCACGAGGGCGTCGACATCGACGCCCTCGACCGCGCGCTGTATCCCCATCTCGATGGCAGGACCGGCATCGACGCGCTGCAGCGGACCTGGCAGCGGTTGCAGGACGAGACCGGCGCACCCGGCGACGGGTCGACGCTGGAGGCCCGGCTGGACGCGGCTGCCCGTCGCGGCCTGCTCGCCGGCTGACGGTCAGGCTCCGCCCGCGGTCCCCTACCCATGTCGATCGTCCTCACTCCCTTCGCGCGCACGCGCCTGTTTCCGCGCCAGGCGCGCGGCAACGCGATCCAGGACTGCACCGCCGCGCAGTTCGAGCGCCACCTCAACGACCACGCGCCGCTGGCCGTCCTCGAGGGCTACGCCCCGTTCTGCAGACTTCACGTCCATCGCAACTGGACCCGTACCCGCTGCCTCACCATCCCGGTCACCGATGCCAACCGGCACCAGCTGCGCACCGCCTACGAAGCGCGCTCGCGCGGGGAGCTGCCGGTGCTGGTGCGCTGGTTCGAGGGCGTGCAGCCGCCGGTCGCCGAGTACCTGGTGGTGATCCTGTACAGCCGCGAGCAGCTGGCGAAGGAAGGCGCGCCGGTCGACGCGGACTGGGGCGTGGTCGGCTGCCTGTACACGATGCGGCCTGAGGAGATCCCGATGGCGCCGGTGACGATGATGCGCAACGCCCTGGGGGTGGAGGAGGGCGGTTCGGGCGTGCCGCTGGACCGCGAGGCCTACCGGCGCAGCGTCGAGTTCTGGGACGCCAACGCGAACTGGCGACCCTGACCCCGCGGCTGGAACGGGTGCGGTCGCCTGGCAGGCCCCGCGCCTGCTCCCTGCCGGGCTCAGGATCCGGCGCCGGCGGCCGATCTACCCTTGGCCTGCCCGTCGGACGCGCCGCGTCGCCGCGGGAACGGGCGTTCCCGTCCAAGCTGCCCGGTGCCGATGAACATCTTCCTGATCCTGCTCATGACCGTGCTGGCGGGCTGGGCGATCCTGGCCACGGTGCTGGCGGTCGCCTGGGCGGGCCGGTTGCGGCGCACGCGCCAGGACCACGAAGACGCGCAGGCGCTCAATGCGCGCTACCGCGCCGCCGTGCGCCGGCTGGAGGAGCATGCCGCCGCGAGCCTGGCCCGGTTCGACGCGCTGCATCGCGAGTACCTGGAGCTCAAGCGCTCCAGCGAAGCCGGCGGGCGCGAACCGGCCGAGCCGCCGCTGCCGCTGGTGGTGATCGACAGCCTCGACCTGTCCGGGGAGATCGGCAGCCTGTTCGAGCATGTCGCGCGCGTGGCGGTCGCGGTGCGCACCCACAGCGCGTACACGCGCGGACACCACGGCCTGGAGTCGCCCCACGCGCGCTACGACCTGCTCTGGCTGGCCGACTGCCTGCATACCTTCGACCGGGTCGGCAAGGCGCTCGCCGGCGGCAGCCAGCGCGCGCTGGCAGCCGCATGCGAGGAACTGCTGTCGATGTACGACGCCTATCTCAAGGACGGCTCGGGTTACGACAGCCGCGCCAGCTTCCAGCGCCTGGCCACCCAGGTCCCGCTCGGCGGGGTAAGCGATGCGATGCGCGCGATCGTGATGAAGACCGCGCCGGCGCCCGATGGCGCCGGTTCCCGTCCCGTGCCTGCCGTGGCCGCAGGCGCGACGGCCTGACCCGACACCGGCACGGCCGGCCACCTGAACGGAAACGGGCGCCTTGCGGCGCCCGTTCCGTGTCCAGCGAAGCCGCGCGCCGCCGCTCAGTAGCGGTAGTGCTCCGGCTTGTACGGGCCGTCCACGGCCACGCCGAGGTAATCGGCCTGGGACTGGGTCAGCCGGGTCAGCTTCACCCCGATCTTCTCCAGGTGCAGGCGCGCCACCTCTTCGTCCAGCTTCTTCGGCAGGCGGTACACGGTCTTCTCGTAGGTGTCCTTGTTCGCCCACAGGTCGATCTGGGCCAGGGTCTGGTTTGAGAAGCTGTTGGACATCACGAACGACGGGTGGCCGGTCGCGCAGCCCAGGTTGACCAGGCGGCCCTCGGCCAGCAGGAAGATGCTGTTGCCGTTGCCGAAGGTGAACTTGTCCACCTGCGGCTTGATGTTGGTCTTCACCGCGCCGGACGCGTACAGCGCATCGACCTGGATCTCGTTGTCGAAGTGGCCGATGTTGCAGACGATGGCCTGGTCCTTCATCGCCTGCATGTGCGCCAGGGTGATGATGTCCTTGTTGCCGGTGGTGGTGACGTAGATGTCGGCCGTGCCCAGGCTGTCCTCGACGGTGGCGACTTCGAAGCCCTCCATCGCCGCCTGCAGCGCGCAGATCGGATCGATCTCGGTGACGATCACGCGGGCGCCGTAGGCGCGCAGCGAGTGCGCCGAGCCCTTGCCGACGTCGCCGTAGCCGCAGACCACCGCGACCTTGCCGGCCAGCATCACGTCCATCGCGCGCTTGAGGCCGTCGGCCAGCGACTCGCGGCAGCCGTAAAGGTTGTCGAACTTGGACTTGGTGACCGAGTCGTTGACGTTGATCGCCGGCACCAGCAGGGTGCCGGCTTCGGCCAGCTGGTACAGGCGGTGCACGCCGGTGGTGGTCTCTTCCGAGACGCCCTTCCAGTCCTTGACCACGCGCGCCCAGTAGCCGGGGCGCTCCTTCGCCACGCGCTTGAGCAGGTCCTTGATCACCTGCTCCTCGTGGTTGCCGGACGGCGTGTTGACCCAGTCGCTGCCGTTCTCCAGCTCGTAGCCCTTGTGGATCAGCAGGGTCACGTCGCCGCCGTCGTCGACCACCAGCTCCGGACCGGTCAGGGTGCCGTCGGCCAGGGTGAAGGTCAGCGCGTCCAGGGTGCAGTCCCAGTACTCCTCCAGGGTCTCGCCCTTCCACGCGAACACCGGCGTGCCCGACGCGGCGATCGCCGCGGCGGCGTGGTCCTGGGTCGAGAAGATGTTGCACGAGGCCCAGCGCACGTCGGCGCCGATGTCCTTCAGCGTCTCGATCAGCACCGCGGTCTGGATGGTCATGTGCAGCGAGCCGGTCACGCGCACGCCCTTGAGCGGCTGCGCGGCGGCGTGCTTGCGGCGGATGGACATCAGGCCGGGCATCTCGTGCTCGGCGATGTCGATCTCCTTGCGGCCCCAGTCGGCCAGGGAGATGTCGGCGACCTTGTAGTCGCCCTCGGTCGAAAAGGTCTTGGGCAGTGCGTTCATGTGTGCTCCGGGTCTATGGCGAGACGGGGTCTCGCTGTCGCCGGGCGCCGTTGTCACGTGGATGCCGTGCCGAGCCTGGCCGTGGATCGGAAGGCCGCACGGCAGGTGCGGGCTTCTGCGGAAAGTCCGCGTGTCCATGGTCGCAGCGCCCCTCGGCGGGCGGCGCGCATTATATCGGTCCATCGGGATCGATGGATGAATCGGGACGCGTGACCGTCCGCCAGGGACTTTCGCCACGGGTCGCAGGCCGGGAGCCGTGCTATCCAGTCCGATCGCTCCAAGGGGAACCTGCCGATGACCGTACCGAAGACCTTCGCCCCCGCCCGTCGCACGCAGCGCCCGGGCCGACTGCCTTTCCTGGCCCTGCGCGCCGGCCTGCCGCTGCTGGCCGTGTCGACTGCGGTCTGGGCTTGGATGCCGGCCGCCTCCGCCCAGGCCGCGGGGACCGCCGCCCCGGCTGCCGGCAGCTCGACCTACCGCGAGCCGGTCGCCGAACTGCGCGCGATCGTCGATGCGCCCCGTGCGCCGCAGCTGACCCTGTCGCCGCGCCGCGACCTGGCCGCGCTGGTGCAGATGCCCGACCTGCCCGGGATCGATGTCGTCGCCCAGCCGGAGCTGAAGCTGGCTGGCCTGCGCTTCCATCCGCGCGTGCATGCCACCAGCCAGTTCGCGTTCGGCAGCGACCTGTGGCTGCTGGACGTGGCCAGCGGCAGCGAGCGGCGCATCGCCGGCCTGCCGCAGCCGCTGGGCCTGGCCGGCATGGCCTGGTCGCCGGACCAGCGGTACATCGCCTTCAACCGGATCGACCGCGCCGCTGGCGCCAACGAGCTGTGGCTGGTCGACGTGGCCAACCGCAGCGCGCGCCGCCTGGTCGGCGGACTGAACACCGTCGCAGGTCCCGGCTACAGCTGGATGCCCGACAGCCAGGGGTTGCTGGTGCGGTTGCAGGCGGCCAATCCCGGTCCGCTGCCGCCGGCCGACGCGGTGCCGACCGGCCCGAGCGTGCAGCGGACCGACGCCGGTGCCGGCGTGCGCTCGGTGCGCACCTACCAGGACCTGCTGCGCAACGAGAACGACGCGCTGGTCCTGGAGCACTACCTGGTGTCGCAGCCGGCGCGCGTGGACCTGCGGGGCAAGGTGCGCAACACCGGCGCGCCGGGCCTGTACACCTCGACCTCGCTCTCCCCCGATGGCCGCCACGTCCTGGCGCAACGGGTCGAGCGCCCGTTCTCCTACCTGGCGCCGCTGCAGCGCTTCCCGCGCGTGATCGAGGTGCTCGACGCCGGCACCGGCAGACCACAGCACACGGTCGCCCGCCTGCCGCTGGTGGAAGGCCTGCCGACCGGCAACGATGCGGTCCCCACCGGCGTGCGCTCGGTGGCGTGGCGCAGCGACGCGCCCGCCACCCTGGTCTGGGCCGAGGCGCAGGACGGCGGCGATCCGGCACGCGAGGCCGAGGTGCGCGACGCGGTCTTCATGCAGGCCGCGCCGTTCGCCACCGCCCCGCTGCGGCTGGCCGGGCTCGGCTCCCGCTATGCCGGCATCACCTGGGGCCGCGGCGACCTGGCGCTGCTCGACGAAGCATGGTGGAAGACGCGTCGCACCAGGACCTGGCGCATCCAGCCGGACCATCCCGCGCGCGCGCCCCAGCTGCTGGTCGACCGGTCCTACGAGGATCGCTACGCCGACCCGGGGTCGCCGGCGACCGTGGCCGACGCTACCGGCCGCCAGCGCCTGCTCACCAGCGCCGACGGCGGCAGCCTGTTCCTGGTCGGCGACGGTGCCTCGCCCGAGGGCGACCGTCCCTTCGTCGACCGCTACGACCTGGCCAGCGGCAGGGCGGAACGCCTGTTCCACTCGCAGGCCCCGTACTACGAGGCGCCGCAGGCCCTGCTGGACGACACCGGAACGCGCCTGCTGCTCACCCGTGAATCCCCGACCGAACCGACCAACTACTACGTGCGCGATGCCGGCGCGGCGGAGCCGCTGCGCGCGCTGACCCGCTTCCCGCATCCGACCCCGCAGCTGCGCGAGGTGAGCAAGGAGCAGATCCGCTACAAGCGCGCCGATGGCGTGGAGCTGACCGGCACGCTGTACCTGCCTGCCGGCTACGACGCCCGGCGCGATGGCCCGTTGCCGGTGCTGATGTGGGCCTACCCGCAGGAGTTCAAGTCCGCGCAGGCGGCCAGCCAGGTCACCGATTCGCCGTACCGCTTCAACCGGATCAGCTACTGGGGCCCGCTGCCGTTCCTGGCCCGCGGGTTCGCCGTGCTCGATGATCCGTCGATGCCGATCGTGGGCGAGGGCGATGCCGAACCGAACGACACCTACGTCGCCCAGCTAGCGGCCAGCGCGCAGGCGGCGGTGGACGAGCTCGTCCGCCGGGGCGTGGGCGACCGCGGGCGGATGGCGGTGGGCGGCCATTCCTATGGCGCGTTCATGACCGCCAACCTGCTCGCGCACACGCGCCTGTTCAAGGCCGGCATCGCCCGCAGCGGCGCCTACAACCGCACGCTCACGCCGTTCGGCTTCCAGTCCGAGGAGCGCAATTTCTGGCAGGCACCCGAGACCTACCAGGCGATGTCCCCGTTCAACCACGCGGACGGGATCAAGGATGCGCTGCTGCTGATCCACGGCGAGCAGGACAACAACTCCGGCACGTTCCCGATCCAGAGCGAGCGGATGTTCGCCGCGGTCAAGGGCCTGGGCGGCAACGCGCGGCTGGTGATGCTGCCGAACGAGTCGCACGGCTACCGCGCACGCGAGTCGATCCTGCACATGCTCGCCGAAACCGACGACTGGCTGCAGCAGCACGTGGGCCAGGCGCCGGCGGACGCGCAGGCCGCCCGTTGACGCCGCAGGTGCGGTCCGCCGCCATGGCGGGCCGCAGCCCGCGTCCGCCAGGGCCGCGGATCCGGTACTGCTGAAACTTTTGCGGCGGCGCACAAAACGCGGCTAAGCTCGGGTGTTGCCTTCCCAGAACGCCGCGCGTCGATGAATGCTCCCCGCCAGCTCGATTTCGCCCCGCCCGACCTGCCGCTGCGCGACGACGTGCGCCGCCTGGGCGCCCTGGTCGGCGACATGCTCGCCGAGCAGGTGTCGCCCGCCTTCCTCGACGAAGTGGAACGGGTGCGCACCACCGCGATCGCGCGCCGGCAGAACGGCGGCGCGATGGAGTCGCTGTCGGCGCTGCTGGACGGCCTGCCGCCGGCCCACGCCGAATCGCTGGTGCGCGCCTTCAGCACCTACTTCCAGGTGGTCAACATCGCCGAGCGCGTGCACCGGATCCGGCGCCGCCGCGACTACCAGCGCGCCGATACCGGCCGCCCGCAGCCGGACAGCCTGCACGACGCGCTGCTCCGCCTGAAGGACAAGCAGGTCTCGCCCGAGGAACTGCGCGACTGGCTCGAGCGGATCGACATCGAGCCGGTGTTCACCGCCCACCCCACCGAAGCGGTGCGGCGTGCGCTGCTGGAGAAGGAACAGATCATGGTGGCGGCGCTGGTCGACGACCTCGACGGCGGACGCACCCCCGGCGAGCGCGCGGCCGACATCGCCCGCTTCCGGATGGCGCTGACCTCGGCCTGGCAGACCGCGGATTCCTCGCCGGTGCGCCCGGGCGTGGAGGACGAACGCGAGCACGTCGGCTTCTACCTGACCGAGGTGCTGTACCGGGTGATGCCGGCGTTCTACGAGACGCTCGAGCACGCCATTGGCGAGGCGTTCGGCATCGCCACCGACCTGCCGAGGCTGCTGCGCTTCGGGACCTGGGTCGGTGGCGACATGGACGGCAACCCGAACGTCGACGCGCACACCATCCGCAGCACGCTCGATGCCCAGCGCCGCGCGATCCTGGGCAAGTACCTGGCCGAGCTGCAGCAGCTGACCCGCGTGCTGACCCAGACCACCGGCGTGGTCGGGGTGGATCCGCAGGTGCTCGAGCGCGTGGAGGCCTATCGGGCCCTGCTGCCGCAGGCCGCCGCGGCCGCGCGGCCGCGCCACGCGGACATGCCGTACCGGCTGCTCATCGACCTGATGCGCGCGCGCCTGCAGGCGACGCTGGACGACCGCCCCGAGGGCTATGCCGCCCCGGGCGATTTCGCGGCCGACATCGACCTGATCCGGCAGAGCCTGGAACACCATCGCGGCGTGCACGCCGGCTGGTTCTCGGTGCGCCGGCTGGTGTGGCGCCTGCGCACGTTCGGCTTCCACCTCGCGCGCCTGGACGTGCGCCAGGAGTCCAGCGTGCATGCCCGGGCGGTGGCGGCCGCGCTCGGCGACGGCCAGTGGGAGGCGCGTGATCCGGTCGAGCAGGCCGGCGTGCTCGGGGCCTACGCCAGCGGCGCGAAGACCCTCGCGCGGACCGAGGACGCGGGCAACCCGCGCCTGGACGCGGTGTTCGACGCGCTCGGCGATGCCCGCCGGCGGCACGGCACCGACGCGCTGGGCGCCTATATCATTTCCATGGCGCGCAGCCGCGCCGACGTGCTGACGGTGCTCGCGCTCGCGCGACGGGGCGGGCTGGTGGATGCCGACGGGTCCAACCCGAACGGCCACGTGCCGCTGGACATCGCCCCGCTGTTCGAGACCGTGGACGACCTCCGCCACGGCCCGGACACGCTGCGCGACCTGCTCGCCGACCCGGTCTACCGTGCCCACCTGGCCGCGCGCGGCAACGTGCAGATGGTGATGCTGGGCTATTCGGACAGCGGCAAGGACGGGGGCATCGCCGCTTCGCGCTGGGGCCTGCAGCGCGCCCAGGTCGAACTGATGCAGGCGGCCGAGGAACTCGGCATCCGCCTGACCTTCTTCCATGGCCGTGGCGGCTCGCTCAGCCGTGGCGGCAGCAAGACCACGCGCGCGGTGGAGGCGTCGCCGCGCGGCAGCGTCGATGGCCGGCTGCGCGTCACCGAACAGGGCGAGGCGATCCACCGCAAGTTCGGCATCCGCGCGCTCGCGCTGCGTTCGCTCGAACAGGCCACCGGCGCGGTGCTCGCCTCCAGCATCCGGCCGCGCGATCCGGAGCCGCGCGAAGCGGCGTGGCGCGAGGTGATGGCCACCGTCGCCGAGGCCAGCAGCCGCGCCTACCGCGCCTTCGTCGGAGCCCCCGGCTTCATGGACTACTTCCGCGGCGCCACGCCGATCGACGTGATCGAGCGGATGACGCTGGGGTCGCGGCCGTCGCGGCGGCTCGGCCAGGACGCGGCGCTGGGCAACCTGCGCGCCATCCCCTGGGTGTTCGCCTGGAGCCAGGCGCGCGCGGTGATCCCCGGCTGGTATGGCGTCGGCAGCGGCCTGCAGGCGGCGGTCGAGCGGCACGGCGAGGAGGTGCTGCGCGAGATGGGCCGGGACTGGCCGTTCTTCAAGACGTTCCTCGACGACATCTCGATGGTGCTGGCCAAGGGCGACATGGGCATCGCCGGGATGTTCTCGCACCTGGCCGGCGAGGAACTGCATGGCGCGTTCTTCCCGCGCATCGAAGGCGAGCACGCGCTCACCCGCCAGTGGGTGCTGCGGCTCAACGGCAACGAGTTCCTGCTGCAGCACGACCAGCGCCTGGCCCTGTCGATCCGCCTGCGCAACCCGTACGTGGACCCGATCAGCGTGATCCAGGCCGACCTGCTCAAGCGCTGGCGCGCCAGCGGGCGCGAGGACGAGGCGCTGCTGCGCGCGCTGGTGGCCAGCGTCAACGGCGTCTCGCAGGGCGTGCAGAACACCGGCTGATCCACAGGGTCCCGCCGAGCGGGCCCACCGGCCGGCAAAGGAAAAGGGCCGCTTTCGCGGCCCTTTCCACTCTTTCGCACCGTTGCCGGCGCTTACTTCAGCTTCGCGTCCGCGCGCAGTGCCTCGGCGCGGTCGGTCTTCTCCCACGAGAAGGCGGTGGCGGCCTGCTTCTTGCCGGCGCCGTCGGTGTAGGTCACCTGCTGCGGCTTGCGGCCGAAGTGGCCGTAGGCGGCGGTCAGCTGGTAGACCGGGTGGATGAGGTCGAGCATCTTGACGATGCCGTAGGGCCGCAGGTCGAAGTGCTTGCGGATCAGCTTCTCGATCTGCGCGTCCGGGATCCGGCCGGTGCCGAAGGTGGTGACCGAGATCGAGGTCGGCTCGGCCACGCCGATGGCGTAGGAGACCTGCACCTCGCACTTGTCGGCCAGGCCGGCGGCGACGATGTTCTTGGCCACGTAGCGGGCCGCGTAGGCGGCCGATCGGTCGACCTTGGACGGATCCTTGCCCGAGAACGCGCCGCCACCGTGGCGGGCCATGCCGCCGTAGCTGTCGACGATGATCTTGCGGCCGGTCAGGCCGCAGTCGCCCACCGGGCCGCCGATCACGAAGATGCCGGTCGGGTTGATGTGGACCTTCTTCTTCGGCAGCGTTTCCAGCCACTTCTTCGGCAGCACCGGCTTGAGGATGTGCTCGTACACGCCCTCGACCAGGTCCTTCTGCTTCACGCCCGGGTCGTGCTGGGTCGAGAGCACGACCGCGTCCAGGCCCACCACCTTGTGCGCGTCGTCGTAGCGCAGGGTGACCTGCGACTTGGCGTCCGGGCGCAGCCACGGCAGCGGCGAGTTCTTCTTCTTGCGGACCTTGGCCTGCTGCTCGACCAGGCGGTGCGAATAGTAGATCGGGGCCGGCATGAACTCCGGCGCCTCGTTGCAGGCGTAGCCGAACATCAGGCCCTGGTCGCCCGCGCCCTGTTCCTCCGGCTTCTTGCGGTCCACGCCGGCGGCGATGTCCGGGGACTGCTTGCCGAGCATATTGATGATCGCGCAGGTGTGGCCGTCGAAGCCGACGTCCGAATTGTTGTAGCCGATCTCGTTGATCACCGAGCGGGCCAGGCCCTCGATGTCCACCCAGGCGCTGGTGGTGACCTCGCCGGCGACGATCGCCGCGCCGGTCTTGACCAGGGTCTCGCAGGCGACGCGGGCGCGCTTGTCCTGGGCCAGGATGGCGTCGAGGACGGCGTCGGAGATCTGGTCGGCGATCTTGTCCGGATGGCCTTCGGAGACCGACTCGGAGGTGAAGAGATAGCTGGACATTCGGCTATATCCCTGTATGCGGATGAAAAGATGGCCGCGCATGATACACGGCCGCGCGGCGGGGTGCATGGTGGCAGGGGCCGGGTTGGCCCGTCGTTAAGACGGTGAGCGCCCCGTCATGCGGCGGCAGCCGCGCTGCAACACGGCTGTCGCCGGGGACGTGCACGCTGCGCCCACCACGCGGAGCCGCCCCCCCATGCCGCTTGACCGTACGTCCTTCGAGAGTCCGCCGCCACCGGCGCATGCCCATGGCCGGTGCCTGCGTGCGGTGGATCGGGAGCGGATCCGGCTGCGCCGGACGCCCGGGGCGCGACGATTGGCGCTGCCGGTGCCCGCGGCCGCGGCCTTCCACGAGCCCGCGGCGGGGACGGACCGGTGAACCCGGCCGTCGCGACGCTTCCCCCGAGGCATCGCGCGGTCTTCATCTCCGACGTCCACCTCGGCTCGCGCCACTGCCACGCGGCCGAGCTGGCCGCATTCCTCGGCGGACTGCGCTGCGGCCAGCTCTACCTCGTCGGCGACATCGTCGATTTCTGGTGGATGGCCCAGCGCCGCGCGGCCTGGGGCCCCGCCCAGCACCGGGTCGTGGACGCCCTGCACGCGCTGGCGCGCGCAGGCACCGAACTGGTCTACGTGCCCGGCAACCACGACCGTCCGGTCCGGCGCTACTGCGGGCTGGTGCTGCCGGCGATGCAGGTGCGCCGGCGGGCCATCCACACCACGGCCGACGGGCGCCGGCTGCTGGTCGTGCACGGCGACGACTACGACGCGGTGACCCACTTCGGCGGCCTGCAGGAGCGCTTCGGCGACTGGCTGTACTACCGCATCCTCACCGGCAACCGGCTGACCAACGCCGCGCGCCGGCACCTGGGCCTGCGCTACTGGTCCCTGGCCGACTGGATCACGCGCCGCAGCGGTGCCGCCGAGCGCTACATCGACCGCTTCGTCCAGGCCGGGCTCGACGATGCCCGGCGCCGCGGGCTCGACGGCATCGTCTGCGGCCACATCCACCGGGCCGGCCTGTTCGAACGCGACGGGCTGGTGTACGCCAACGACGGCGACTGGGTCGAAAGCCTCACCGCGCTCGTCGAGGATGCCGACGGCGGATTGAGACTGCTGGGACACGCCGGCGAGGCGAAGGCGATGCTGCCTGCGCGCATGCGTCCGCCATCGCCGGCGGTCCCGCACGTGGCCTGAACCGGGCGCCCACGCGCTCCGGCGGGGCAGGGGGACGCACCGGGCCGGCTGCTAGCATTCGTCGCATGGATTCCCTGACCCAGATTCTGCTCGGCGCCGCCGTCGCCGCCGCCATCGCGCCCGCCCGCCACCGCCGCGCCGCCCTGCTCGCGGGTGCGGCCCTGGGCACGCTGCCGGACCTGGATTCGCTGCCGATCATGCTGGCCAGCGACGATCCGGTGACCCTGATGACCGTGCATCGCAGTTTCAGCCATTCCCTGTTCGTGCTCCCGCTGGTCGGGTGGCTGGTCTGGTGGCTGTTCCTGCGCTTCGGCCGCGGCCGCGTGGCCGAAGCGCCGCGTCGCTGGTTCTGGGCGATCCAGCTGGCCCTGGTCACCCATCCACTGCTCGACGCCTTCACCGTCTATGGCACGCAGCTGTGGTGGCCGCTGCCGGTGCCGCCGACCATGTGGTCGAGCGTGTTCATCATCGACCCGGGCTACACCCTCTGGCTTCTCGTGGCCTGCGTCGTGGCGTGGTTCGCGCGCGGGCGGATCCTCGCGCAACGCGCGCTGGTCGTCGGGCTGGCGTTGAGCAGCGCCTACCTGGGCTGGTCGCTGGTCGCCAAGGGCATGGTCGACCGCGAGGCGCAGCGCAGCCTGGCGGCGATGGACCTCGGCGACGCGCCGCGCTTCTCGGTGCCGATGCCATTCAACACGCTGCTGTGGCGCGTGGTCGCGATGACGCCCTCGGGGTTCGTCGAGGGCGAGCGTTCGCTGTGGGCGGACCGCGGACGGATGGAATTCCGTGGCTATCCGTCCAACACCCAGGCGCTGGCCGAAGCCGGGCACCTGCCAGCCGTGCAGCGGCTGGCGTGGTTCAACCACGGTTTCATGAAGGCACGCGAGCGGGACGGCACCCTGGAAGTGACCGACCTGCGCATGGGCGCCGAGCCGGACTATTCGTTCGTGTTCCAGGTCGCCCGGCGCGAGGCGGGCGGCTGGCGCGCCATGCCGCCCGAGCAGATCCGTCCACCATGGGAGGCGCGCCGCCGCCTGGGCGCGATGTGGCAGCGGATCTGGCATGCGCCGGCCGCCACCGCCATGCAGGACCAGGCGGCGTCCGTGGCCGACTAGGCCGCGCGGCGTCAGCCGTCCTGGCGTTGCGGCGCCGCGGCGGGTGGCCCGGCTTTCGCCGCGACGGCGGCTTCC
The DNA here is from genome assembly GCF_041464125.1 of Pseudoxanthomonas fibrivorans. Taxonomy (NCBI): domain Bacteria; kingdom Pseudomonadati; phylum Pseudomonadota; class Gammaproteobacteria; order Lysobacterales; family Lysobacteraceae; genus Pseudoxanthomonas; species Pseudoxanthomonas fibrivorans. The sequence goes on from NZ_JBGNUG010000002.1 coordinate 442,444, forward strand.
TCCGCCAGCCTCGCGCGGCGGATCTCGGCGGCCGCGGCGATGTCGCCATCAAGCAGCCGCTCGAAGCCGTCCTGCCCGAGCGCGGACTTGAGCTGGCGCTCCACGCGGTTGAACACGACGCGGTATTCGGGGTACGGGGTGCGCGCCCCGACGACCATGCGGATGTGGCGTTCGCTGACGCCGGTGTCGCGCGAAAGATCGGCGACCGTGGAATCGGCGGCGAAAGCGGAAGGAGCGGCAGCCAGCGCGGCCGCGACAACGGCGATGCGTGCAAACATGACAGCCTCCTGATGCAGGTACCCGGCTCGCTGTGCCGGGATTGGCGCGCCGGGATTCCGGCCTGGCCAGCGTCACCCCCGGGCGCCGCGACTCACAGTGCCGATATGCAGGGTGCCGCAGGTCACGTTTAGTCGTTGGACGGTTACATGAAGCAACCGTACGCAAGCGCAACTAAGCAGCGTCGTACAACGCCGGCGCCACGCCGGCGTCGAGTGCATCGAAGTATCCGCGCGTCAGCGCGACCTGTTCGCGTGCGGTCTGGGCGCGGTTGACCACGGCCCGGAACGCCGCGTTCTCGGGCCGGTCCCTGGCGTACCAGCCCAGGTGCTTGCGCGCGATGCGCACGCCCTGTTCTTCGCCGTAGAACTCGTGCAGCGCCTGCAGGTGCCCGAGCAGGATGTCGCGCACCTCGGCGATCTCCGGCGGCGGCAGCTCCTCGCCGGTCGCGAGGTAATGGCCGACCTCGCGGAAGATCCACGGCCGGCCCTGAGCGGCGCGCCCGATCATCACCGCGTCGGCGCCGGTGTCGCGCAACACCCGTGCCGCGCGCTGCGGCGAATCGATGTCCCCGTTCGCGATCACCGGCATCGAGACGTCCGCCTTGATCCGGGCGATCGTGTCGTACTCCGCGTGGCCGGTGTAGTGCTGGTCGCGCGTGCGGCCATGCACCGTCAACGCCTGGATGCCGGCCGCTTCGGCGAGGCGGGCGATCGCCGGCGCATTGCGGTTGGCCGCATCCCACCCCGTGCGGATCTTGAGCGTCACCGGCACGTCCACCGCGGCGACGACCGCGTCGAGGATCCGCGCCACCAGCGCCTCGTCGCGCATCAGCGCCGAACCGGCCCAGGCGTTGCAGACCTTCTTGGCCGGGCAGCCCATGTTGATGTCGACGATCTGCGCGCCGTGGTCGACGTTGTAACGCGCCGCCTCGGCCAGCAGCTTCGGTTCGGTGCCCGCGATCTGCACGCTGACCGGGTCCGGCTCGCCGGCGTGGTCCATGCGCCTGAGCGACTTGGGCGTGTTCCAGAAGCGCGGGTCGCTGATCGTCATTTCCGACACCGCCAGCCCGGCGCCCATCCGCTTGCACAGCAGCCGGAACGGCTTGTCGGTGACCCCGGCCATCGGCGCCAGGACCACGCGCGGCTCCACGGGATGGTGGCCGATGCGCACGCTGCCGCTCAGGCGCCGAAGCGCTCCAGCACGGCGGCATGGTCGGGCATCGACGCCGCCGCCCCGGGACGCTCGGTGGACAGGGCCGCGAAACGGTTGGCGTAGCGCACGTGCGCCGCGAACGGCGCGTCCGGCGCCCGCGCCAGGGCCGCGACCAGGGCGCCGTTGAACGCGTCGCCGGCGCCGGTCGTATCGCTTGCGGTCACGCTTTCGGCGCCGATCCGGTAGTACGGCTGCCCGTCTCCGCGCAGCTGGTCCTCGGCGTGCGAGACGAACACGCCCACCGACCCGAGCGTGACCACCACCGTGCCGTGCGGCAGCAGCAGCCGGCACAGGGCGTGGAGCCGGGCGCCATCGAGCGCCGCGACCTGCTCGGCCTCGATGCGTTCGCCGACGTGGCGGGCGAGCAGGGCGGCGAACTCGGTTTCGTTCGGGGTCAGCAGGTCGGCCAGTCGGAGGAGGCCGATGCTGCTTTGGGCATTGGCCGGCGCCGGGTTCAGCACGGTGACCACCCCGGCCTCGCGTGCCAGTGCCAGCGCCGCCTCGATCGTGTCGACCGGCGATTCCAGCTGGGCGAGCAGCACGGTGGCGTCCGCCAGCAGCGCGGGGTCGGCGCCGACGTGCGACACGCCCAGGGTGCCGTTGGCGCCCGCCCCGATGACGATGCTGTTGCGGCCGCGCGCGTCCACGTAGATGCCCGCGGTGCCGGTCGGCTGGTCGCTCGGTTCCGCGCGCAGGTCGATGCCGTCGACGCCGGCCAGCTGGCGCGCCAGCGCACCGCCGGCATCGTCGCCGAGGGCGCAGACGAACGCGGTCTGCCCGCCCGCCCGCGCCGCGGCGACGGCCTGGTTGAATCCCTTGCCGCCGGGACCGGTGCTGTACTGGCCGGCAATGGTGGCCCCGAGCGCCGGCAGTTCGGCACAGCGCCAGACATGGTCCACGTTGAAGGAGCCGACGACGATGACGGAATTCATGCAACCTCTGCGGCGTAACGGTTCAACGGAAAAACGGAAACGGCGGGCCGCACGGGCCCGCCGGGTGGGCCGGGCGCCGGCTCAGCCGAAGTGGGTCAGCACGCCGGCGATGGTGGCCGTCATGAAGGTGGCCACCGAGCCGCCGAGCACGGCGCGCAGGCCGAAGCGGGCCAGGTCCTGGCGGCGTTCGGGCGCCAGTCCGCCGATGCCGCCGATCTGGATCGCGATCGAACTGAAGTTGGCGAAGCCGCACAGGGCGTAGGTCGCGACCAGGGTCGCCTGCGGGCTCAGCGCGACCCCCTCGACCTGGCCATTGATGATGTTCGACAGCTGGCTGTAGGCGATGAACTCGTTGAGCACGATCTTCTGGCCTATCAGCGCGCCCACCGTGGTCGCGTCCGCCCACGGCGTGCCGATCACCCAGGCGATGGGTGCCAGCAGGTAGCCCAGGATGGTCGATAGGCTGGTCGGCTGGCCGATCGCCGCCGCGAGCCCGGTGACCTCGCCGAACCACTTCAATGGCGCGTCGACCAGCGCGATCAGGGCGATGAAGGCCAGCAGCATCGCGCCGATGTTCAGCGCCAGGCGCAGGCCGTCGCCGGCGCCGGCCGCGGCCGCATCGATCACGTTGGCGGTGGTCTTCTCGACCTCCATCTTCACCGTGCCGCGGGTCAGCGGTTCGCCGGTCTCGGGCACCAGGATCTTGGCGATCACCAGCGTCGCCGGCGCGGCCATGATGCTGGCGGCCAGCAGGTGCTTGGCGAAAAAGGCCTGCTGTTCCGGATCGCCGCCGCCGAGCATGCCCACGTAGGCGGCCAGCACGCCGCCGGCGATGTGCGCCATGCCGCCGATCATCATGGTCAGCAGCTCGGACTGGGTCATCTTGCCGATGTACGGCCGCACGGTCAGGGGGGCCTCGGTCTGGCCGATGAACACGCTGGCGCAGACGCTGGTGGTCTCCGCGCCGGACACGCGCATCACCTTGGTGATCGCCCACGCCATCGCCCGCACCACGGCCTGCATCACGCCAAGGTGGTAGAGCACGCCCATCAGCGCCGAAAAGAAGATGATCGTCGGCAGCACCTGGAAGGCGAAGATGAAGCCGTTCTTCTCCAGGTCCATCAGGCTGCCGAAGATGAAGTTGGAGCCTTCGGCGACGAACCCGAGGATGCGGACGAAGCCGTGGCTCAGCCAGTCGAACACCTCGCGGCCGCCCGGTACCAGCAGCACCAGCGCGGCGAAGGCGATCTGCAGGCTCACGCCGGTGGCGACCAGCTTCCAGTCCACGGCACGGCGGTTGTTCGAGAACAGCCAGACGATGCCGATCAGCACGGCCAACCCGAACAGGCCGAAGCCGATCCGACCCAGTGCTTCGAACATGGAATCCCCTGCGGATGTTAAATAATTGCGAAAGCCTAGCAGGTCGGAGGCGAATCCGTCCGTACGCCCCGCGCAGCTGAACGCCTTCAGTGACAGGTTCCCGGCGGCCGGCACGGGCCTGCCCGGATCGACGCGCCCGGCGGCGGCGCCGCAACCACTAGACTGCGCGTTCCATCCGCGGAGTCCCGCCATGCAATACCGACGCCTCGGCGCCACCGGCCTGCAGCTGTCCGCGCTGTCGTTCGGCGCGTGGATGACCTTCGGCCGCCAGGTGGGCCGCGGCCAGGCCCGCGAACTGGTGGCCGCCGCCTGGGACCACGGGATCAACTTCTTCGACAACGCCGAGGCCTACGCCAACGGCGAGGCGGAGCGGGTCATGGGCGACGTCATCGCCGACCTGCGGCTGCCGCGCGACGGCTACTGCGTGTCCAGCAAGGTGTTCTTCGGCGCGGCCGAGGATCCCCGCCCGACCCAGCGCGGCCTGTCGCGCAAGCACGTCGTGGAGGCCTGCCACGCCGCGATGAAGCGGCTGCGGGTCGAACACCTCGACCTCTATTACTGCCATCGTCCGGACCCGGACACGCCGGTCGAGGAAACGGTCGCGGCCATGGACCTGCTCGTGCGCCAGGGCAAGGTGCTGTACTGGGGCACCTCCGAGTGGCCCGAAGGGCTGATCCGCGAGGCGGCGAAGTTCGCCAGGAGCGAGCACATGGCGCTGCCCGTGGTCGAGCAGCCGCAATACAACCTGCTGCACCGGGAGCGGGTCGAACTCGAGTACGCACCGCTCTATTCCGAACTGGGGCTGGGCACGACCACCTGGTCCCCGCTCGCGTCCGGCATGCTGACCGGCAAGTACGCGGCCGGACTGTCGGCTGGCGGCCGGCTGGCGCAGGCCGACGCCGGGTGGCTGCAGCGGCTGGTCGTCGGGCACAGCGAGGAGCGGCGGCTGGAGCGCGCGCAGCGATTCGTCGGGGTCGCGGCGGAGCTCGGCGAACCGCCCGCCCCGCTGGCCATCGCATGGTGCCTGCGGAACCCGCACGTCAGCAGCGTGATCCTCGGCGCGAGCAGCGTCCCGCAGCTGCTCGAGAACCTGACGGCGCTGGACGTCGCCAGGCGCCATGATGAACCGGTGTGGCGGCGGCTGGAGGTTGCCGCGGCACGCTGACGGCGCTTGACAGGTTAATGCGAATAATTATCATTAAACGGGTTCCACGTCCCTTACCGCTGGAGCCCTGCCCATGAACGTGCACCGCCTGACCCTGCCGCATGTCGAACCCGCCCGCGCACCCGTCCCGGCGCCGCACGCCGAAGACCTGGTGATGGCCAGCGACCAGTTGCTACGCGGTCGCCGCGAGATCCTGATCCGGCATGGCGACAAGCTGTACCGCCTGCGCCATACCAGCAACGACAAGCTGATCCTGACCAAGTAGCCCGCCGCGCCGTCGATCGCGCGGCGTCGTCGTCGAGGTGGTCGTCGTGGTCGAGGACACGCCCGGCCAGGTCGTGCGCCAGCCCATCCTGGTCGATCCCGAGCGCGGGCACGCCACCAGCACTGGCGCAAGGACTGGCGCTACAAGGCGCCGCCTCGGTCCGAATTCACCGACGCCGCCCGGCGCGTGCGCCCGCTTTCGGCCGGACTGACCCGCGGCGCCCGGACCCAGTGCGTCTACGAGGTCAGCGATGGGCCGCGCTGCTGCGGCACTGGTCGCTGGACATGCGAGAACGGCACCGCGACCTGGACCGGCGACCTGTCTGGCGGCCGCTGCCGCGTCGCGAGTCCACCCGGCGCAGCAACTGCAACGCGTTGCCGGTGGTCATCCGGCACACGCCCGGCGGCTGGATCCATGAGCAGCTCAGTACCAAGTGCTGCACCACCCGCATGGCACCCAGGCGGAGATCGCCCGCGGGCTCGGCTTCAACGACTACCAGCCGGGCACCGGCGTCGACTTTGCGCCGGCGCACGTCTTCTGGAAGGACACGCAGGAGCGCGCGCGCGCCGGGACCGGTTCCGGTCGCGGCCGCCGAGCCCTGCGCCGGGAGGCCAAGGACGACGGCATGGCGATGATTCTGCGGTTCACCCGGGCGGCCGAGGAAGAGGACGGCAGGAAGGTGGCGGATGCGACGATCGACGAGGTGTTCGCCGAGCGGGTCGAGCCGGCCCGCTGAACCCGGAAGAAAAAATGTCCCCCGCATCCAGCGGGGGAGGGGAAAGGCCGGTTGGATCCGGCGCGTGTGCGGTTCGCGGGACGTCGTGCCCCTCACCCTCAGCGTTGCAGGGCGGCCGTGGCGGGGGCGGGCGGAGGCGAAGGCGGACGCGGCGCCGGCACCGGTGCAGCGGGGGGTACCGGCGGCGCGGGCACGAACTCCAGCCTGGCCGGCATGGCCGCGGGAACGGCGACGTCCACCTCGCGCACCACCCGGTCGCGCAGCACGGTGAAGCGGGCCTGCTGGCCGGGCTGCCTGGCGTTCATCGCCTGCATCGCGTCGCGCGGGCTGGCGACGGGCGTGCCCTCTATCTTCTGGATCACGTCGCCTGCTTCGAGCCCCGGGAGGGCGCCCTGTGCCAGGACCAGCACCCCGCGGTCGGTGCCGAAATAGCGCCCCAGCCGCGGCTCGAGCGCGATCAGCGAGAGGTTGTTCCAGCGCAGCGCCTCGCTCCACAGCGACCGGCGGCAAGCGTCGCCCTCGCATGGCCCGGCGCCCCGGCGGATCACCTCGACCCGCCTTCCGATGTCATCGGGGAGGACCACCTTCGGGTCGATGTCGCGGGTGCTGCGCAGGACGATCTGGCGGATGTCGTCCGGGAGGATGGCCAGGTTGTCGACCACCGACACCGTCGCTGCCACGCGCGGCGTCACGGTGACGGAGAGCGGCGCGCCCCCGCGCGACAGGCCGAGGACGACCTGGCGTTGCGGATCGAGGTCGCGCAGCAGGTGGCGTGCGCTGGCGACCCGGCCGGCGCCGTCCTTGCCCGAGATCGCGGCGCCGTCGACCGAGAGCAGCAGGTCGCCGCTGCGCACCCCCGCCCCGGCGGCCGCCCCCTGCGGGGTGACGCCGACGATCCTCACGCCATGGCCGGCGCTTTCGCCGAGCAGGACGCCGACGACCGGACGCGCGTCCCTGGGCCCCACGCGCACGACTTCGGTGTGGATCCGCGGCGGCATTCCCGGCTGCGGGGTGCCGGCAGGCGCGTCGCGCGGAGGCGGCGTGCCCGGTTCGCCCGCGTTCGCCGCGGAAACCGCGAGGCACAGGGCCAGCGTCAGGAAGGAATATGTGCGGAACATGGCAGGTACCTCGTGGCGCGCTCAGTTGACCTGGGCGAAGTCGAAGGGAGTGGCGGCCTGCCTGGACAGCAGGTCGTGCTGGAGTTCGAGGGTGAGCATCTGCTCCAGCAGGGCGTTGCGTTCCTGCCACAGCGCCTGCCGACCCCGCGTGTCGAGCGTGGCGTCGGCCAGTGCCGCGTCGATGGCGCCGATCGCGCCCGCCACCTGCTGCGTGGCGGTCTCCATGCCGGCATTGGTGGCGCGGGGCCCCTGCACGCGGCCCAGCAGGCTCTCCAGGCGTGCGGACTCGGCATACATCCGTTCGAGGCTCGCGTCGTGATGGCCAGCGGCGTCGGCCGGAGTGGGGTGCACGTCCGCCGGAGCTGCTCGCACGGCAGCGGTCGCCGTGGTGGATTCCGGCGGTGCGATGGGACCGTCCGCTCGTGGGCCGGCGGCGAGCGTGCCGGCCGGCAGGTCGACGCGCATCCCCGCGGTGATGTCGCCCCCGGCCGCGTCGTCCGCGCCGACCGGCCCACGCAGCAGCGTGACGGCGGGGACGATCGCCAGGCAGGCGATGGCGGCCGCGAGTGCCCACGGCCAGGCCGGGCGTCGGGCCCGTTCCGCATCGAGCCTGGAGGCGATCCGCCGCCACCCGTCGGCGGGTGGCGCTTCCAGCGGCAGGATGGCGAAGGCCTCGTGCCAGTCCGCGGGGACGCGGGGAGGGTGGTCAGACATGGGCGGGTTCCTCGACCTGCAGCAGCGCGCGCAGGCGGCGCGTGCCGCGCGACAGTTGCGACTTGGAAAAGCTGGGCGTGCGTTGCATCAGTTCCGCGATTTCCTCGTGGGTGTACCCCTCGGCGTGGTAAAGCCACAGCACGCTCCGGGTGGCGGCGGGCAGCGCGACCAGGGCGCGCAGCAGGAGCGCGGCGTCGGCCGCGGCCGGCGGAGGCGCGCCGGCGTCCTCGAACTCGTGGCCGTCCAGCGGCAAGGTGTCCTCGATCCGGCGGCTGCGGCGCAGGCGCAGCAGCGCCTCGTTGATCGCGATCTGCCGCAGCCAGCCCCAGAACGGCCCGCTGCCGCGGTACTCGCCCACCCGGCGCAGCAGCTTGAGCATCGTTTCCTGCAGCGCTTCGCTCGCTTCGTCGCGATCGCCGCACAACCGCAGCGCCAGGGTGAAGACCGGCCGCTCGAACCAGCGGTAGAGCTGTTCGAAGGCGGCGCGCTCGCCACCGCGCGCGCGCGCCAGCAACGCCTCGGGCACCTCGATCGCGAAACCCGAGCGGGGACCTTCCCCGCCGGCGCGCAGGTCGGCCGCCGACACGGCCGGTGCGAGCGCGAGGCAGCTGGCGGGGGCGAGCAGGGGGGTGTCGGTCGTCATACCGCTATCTGGATGCCGGCGGCGGCGAAAGCGTCGCAGCCCATGCCGTCCAGCTGCGACCACCGGCCTGCCCGGGCGGTTCCGCGGCCGGACGCGCCTATACTGGTCCCCAGGCATGGGAGAGGCCGCGCGCGGCCAAGGAGCAGGGGGATGTTCTCATCGGGTTTCGTCGCCGTGGTGCTGCTGGTGGCCGGCGTCATCGTGCTGTTCAAGACCGTGCGGATGGTGCCGCAGGGCTACGAGTGGACGGTCGAGCGCTTCGGCAAGTACACCCATACCCTGGACCCCGGCCTGCATTTCCTGATCCCGATCATCTACGGCGTGGGCCGCAAGGTGAACATGATGGAGCAGGTCCTGGACGTGCCCAGCCAGGAGGTGATCACCAAGGACAACGCGGTGGTCAAGGTCGACGGGGTGGTGTTCTTCCAGGTGCTGGACGCGGCCAAGGCGGCCTACGAGGTGTCCAACCTGGAGGTGGCGATGATCGCCCTGGTCCAGACCAACATCCGCACCGTGATCGGCTCGATGGACCTGGACGAATCGCTGAGCCAGCGCGAGACGATCAATGCCCAGCTGCTGAACGTGGTCGACCACGCGACCAACCCGTGGGGCCTGAAGGTCACCCGGATCGAGATCCGCGACATCCAGCCGCCGCGCGACCTGGTCGACTCGATGGCCCGGCAGATGAAGGCCGAGCGCGAGAAGCGCGCGCAGATCCTCGAGGCCGAGGGCCTGCGCCAGTCCGAGATCCTGCGCGCCGACGGCGAGAAGCAGGCCGCGGTGCTGGAGGCCGAGGGCCGGAAGGAGGCCGCGTTCCGCGACGCCGAGGCGCGCGAGCGCCTGGCCGAGGCCGAGGCGAAGGCGACCCAGATGGTGTCCGACGCGATCGCCCAGGGCAGCGTGCAGGCGATCAACTATTTCATCGCCCAGAAGTACGTGGAGGCGTTCAAGGAACTGGCCACCGCACCGAACCAGAAGTTCGTGCTGATGCCGATGGAGGCCAGCGGGGTGATCGGCTCGATCGGCGGCATCGCCGAGCTGGCGCGCGAAGCGCTCGGTGGCCAGCAGCAGAAGGCAGCTGCCGCGCGGCCGCAGCCGCCACGCCTGGGGGACTGAGCCATGCGCTGGGACGTGACCGGCTGGGCCGTGGCCGCGCTGCTGCTGATCGCCGCCGAGACGCTGGCGCCGGGCGCCTTCCTGCTGTGGATGGGGTTCGCGGCGGTGGCCGTATTCGCCGTCGTGCTGCTGGTGCCGGGGATCCCGCTGCTGGCGCAGGTGGCGGCCTTCGTGGTGCTCAGCTTCATTTCCATCCAGGTCTACCGCAAATGGTTCCGCAAGGCCGCCCGGCAAAGCGACCAGCCGCTGCTCAACCGGCGGGCCGAACAGAATGTCGGCCTGGTCGCGCCGCTCGACCAGCCGATCGTCGGTGGACGCGGACGGATCAAGCTGGGCGATGCCTTCTGGGTGGTGGAAGGACCGGACCTGGCGGCCGGTACCGCCGTGCGCGTGGTCGCGGTCAACGGCATGGTCCTGAAGGTCCAGGAGGCCTGAGCGCCGGGCGCGGCGCGCGGCGGCCATGGGCGGGTGTTGTGGCTGCGAGGTCGAGGTGCGGCGCCTGCAGGCGCGGCAGCGGCGGGTGTTGTGGGCGGTGCTGGCGATCAACGCGGCGACCTTCGCCGGCATGGTCGCCGCGTCCCTGCACGCGGGTTCCAGCGCGCTGCTGTCGGGCGCGCTGGACAACCTGGGCGACGCGCTGACCTTCGGGCTGAGCCTGCTGGTGGTCGGTGCCTCGCTGCCGGCCAAGGCCAGGGTGGCGCTGTTCAAGGCAGCACTGATCGCGATCGCGGCATTGGTGGTGGCGGCGTCCATCGCCTGGCGCCTGGTCGTGGACCCGGCGGTGCCGGTCTTCGAGACGATGGGCTGGGCCGGCGGCGTCAACCTGGCGGCGAACCTGGCCTGCCTGTGGCTGCTGCGGCCGCACCGCCACGGCGACGTCAACCTGGCCTCGGCCTACGAATGCGCGCGCAACGACATCGCCGACGGCCTGGCGGTGCTGGCCGCCGGTGCGGGCGTGTGGTGGGCCGGCGCGGGCTGGCCGGACCTGCTGGTCGCGGCGCTGTTGCTGGGCGTATTCCTGCGGTCGGCGTTGCGCGTGTTCCGGGCGGCGCGGCGCGCGCTGCGGGAGGCCGCCGCCGGGGCGGGCGGTTGCGACTGAAAGGACTCTGGGATAATGGCCGCTTTCCTTCCCGCGAGACCGCCATGACCCGCAAGACCGTCCTCAACGACACCCACCGCGCGCTCGGCGCCAAGATGGTCGACTTCGGCGGCTGGGACATGCCGATCCACTACGGCTCGCAGCTGGACGAGCACCACCTGGTGCGGCGCGAAGCGGGCGTGTTCGACGTCAGCCACATGACCGTGGTCGACCTGCACGGCGAGCGGACCCGCGAATTCCTGCGCCACCTGCTGGCCAACTCGGTGGACAAGCTGAAGCTGCGGGGCAAGGCGCTGTACTCCTGCATGCTGGACGAGCGCGGGGGTGTGATCGACGACCTGATCGCCTACTACCTGGACGAAACCTTCTTCCGCCTGGTGGTCAATGCGGCCACCCGCGACAAGGACCTGGCCTGGATCCAGCGGCAGGCCGCCGCCTTCGGCGTGGAGGTGCGCGAGCGTCCGGAATTCGCGATGGTGGCGGTACAGGGGCCACGGGCGCGGGACGCGGTCATCGGCCTGCTGCGCGAGGCCGACCGGGCCGGGGCGGGCAAGCTCGGGCGCTTCGCGGCGATGGAGGCGCAGACCGGTACCGGCGTGCCGCTGTTCCTGGCGCGCACCGGCTATACCGGCGAAGACGGCTTCGAGATCGTGCTGCCCGAAAGCGAGGCGGTGGCGTTCTGGGACGCGCTGCTGGCCGCCGGGGTGAAGCCGGCCGGACTGGGCGCGCGCGACACCCTCCGGCTGGAGGCGGGCATGAACCTCTACGGCCAGGACATGGATGAGTCCACCACGCCATGGGAAGCGGCGCTGGCGTGGACGGTCGCACTGGACGAGGGACGCGATTTCGTCGGCCGCGCCGCGCTGGAGGCGCAGAAGGCGGCCGGCACGCCGCGCCAGCTGCTCGGCCTGGTGATGGACGAGAAGGGCGTGCTCCGCCACGGCCAGAAGGTGCTGACCGCGCAGGGCGAGGGCGAGATCCTCTCCGGCACCTTCTCGCCGACGCTGGGCAAGGCGATCGCGTTCGCGCGCGTGCCCGCCGGCGAACCCGGTGAGGTCCGCGTCGACATCCGTGGCCGCGAGGTGCCGGTGCGCGTGGTGAAGTTCCCGTTCGTGCGCGAAGGCCAGGCCCAGCCCGGCGTGCTCGGCTGACGGGGCGGGGCCGCCGTGCAGCGCGGCCTGCGTTTACTGACCGGCGGAGTCCTCCGCTAAACTAGCCACCCATTCCAGACCCAGCGCGTGACCGGAGCCCCCATGAGCGAGATCCCCGGCGACCTCAAGTTCCTCAAGTCCCACGAGTGGGCCCGCGTCGAAGGCAATGGCCGCGTCACCGTGGGCATTTCCGACCACGCCCAGGGCCTGCTGGGCGACCTGGTCTACGTCGAGCTGCCCAACGTCGGCGACAGCGCCGAAGCCGGCAATGCGGTGGCGGTCGTGGAATCGGTCAAGGCCGCCTCGGACGTCTACAGCCCCGTCAGCGGCCGGATCGTCGAGGTCAACGCGGCCCTGGCCGACAAGCCGGAGACGATCAACGAGGACGCCTACGGCGAAGGCTGGCTGTTCGTGGTCGAGGCCAGCGACGCCGACCAGCTGGCCGAGCTGCTTTCACCCGACGACTACGCCGAGCTGATCGAGGGCGAGGACGACTGATCGCGTCGCGCCTTCCATCGCACACCAGGCCCGCCACCCGGCGGGCCTTTTTTTTGCGCCTGCGTTGCCGCGAGGTCGGCACGGCGGCGCGGCGATGCGGCCATGAGCAGATGCCTTCGCGCCATGAGCGCGTGCCGCGCCGGGTCCGCTCGGGTGGCGGGGACGATGCCCCCGCGCGGCATCCGGCAGACGCGATGTCGACGGCGCGTGGAGGCGAGAAGCGTCGCGGGAGGCGGGAAACGTTCGCGCAGTTCTGCGCAAATCGGCTTGTGCGACGCGAAACGGAAGCGTCGCCCGCGATTTTTTTTTGGACGTGTTCGCTGCCGTCCAAGGGTGGTTCGCGCCGCCCGCGCCGGGCGCGCGTCGCGCATCGAGGAGCGCACGTGCGCGGATGCTGTTTCAGAAAAGCGCTTGTTTTCCGCGCTGGATTGAAATGCGGTTGCGAGCCGGGCCGTCGGCCGCGTCGCTGCGCGTGCGTCCGGGCGCGCGGTCCGGCGCCGGTGGTGCCGTCGGCGGCCGGAAAAAAAAAGCGGGCGGGTGTTGACAGTGAAAAAAACCGTGATTAGGTTTCGCCCAGCAGACGCTGCCTGCCGAAGCGAGTGAGTCGAATCAACACCACAACGCGAAGCACAACTCGGTCATCCGCCAGGAACCTTCAGACGGTGGAGCAGGACCGCTTCCCTCCAAGAAAAGCAGCGAACCCCCGATCTACCGCCCGCGCGATCGCAATGCGCGGGTCTCACCGTATCCGTATCGACGTGCGTATCGCGCCGACGGACTCCCCCCGGCGGTCACCGCCGCGGGTTTTCGCACTGGGCGTTACCCAATCCGTAGTTCACTGACGAGGAGCCAACCATGGCAACGAAGAAAGCTGCGAAGAAGAAACCCGCCGCCAAGAAGGCGGTGAAGAAGGTCGCCAAGAAGGCCACGGCCAAGAAGGCGGTGAAGAAGGTCGCCAAGAAGGCCGCCGCCAAGAAGCCGGCCAAGAAGGTCGCCAAGAAGGTCGCCAAGAAGCCGGCGAAGAAGGCTGCCAAGAAGGCCACCAAGAAGGTCGCCAAGAAGGCCACCAAGAAGGCTGCTAAGAAGACCGCCAAGAAGGCGGTGAAGAAGGCCTCCGCCAAGAAGGCGGTGAAGAAGGTCGCCAAGAAGAAGGTCGCCAAGAAGGCCGCCGCCAAGAAGCCGGCCAAGAAGGCTGCCGCCAAGAAGCCGGCCAAGAAGGCCGCCAAGAAGAAAGTCGCCAAGAAGAAGGCGGCCCCGGTCGCGCTGCCGGCTACCCCGGCTCCGCTGATCTGATCAAACCCCGATAGCCGTACCGAATGACTCCCTCCCCGATGCCCAGCGGGGAGGGAGTTTTTTTATGTGGGGATCGCAAGCGCCGTGGCGCCGGCACCCCGGACGCGGGTCGGCCGGGATGCGGGTGCGGTGCCTCCCGCCGGCGTCAGTCGGGAGAAGCGACCGAAGCGGAGGACGACGCGCCGCGCGCGGCAGGCTCCGGCGACGGCGTGCCGTCGGCCATGAGGTTGTCGGCGCCGAAGTCGGTGTCGACGTCCAGCCAGCGCTCTGCCGGCAGGCCGATCGCCCGGTCGATGATCGTCGGCAGCATGCCGCTGGGCAGCGAGCTTTCGCTGTTCCACAGGATCGCGATGCCCAGGTCGCGCCCGGGCAGCAGCGCGGTCATGCCGCGGTAGCCCTGCACCGCGCCGGCATGGAACACCACTTCTTCGCCGGCGTAGTCGAACACCCGCCAGCCGAGCGCGTAGCTGGCCGCGTCCACCCGGTCGCGGCGCCAGCCCGAACGCATTTCCCCGGGCGTGGACACCACGGGCGCGTGCAGCGTGGCCAGCAGCGGCGCGGGCAGCACGTCGGGACGGTGACCGGTGTGGGCGAGCAGCCACTGCGCCATGTCGCTGATGCTGGCGTTGACGCCGGCGGCGGGCGGCAGGCGGTAGTAGGTCGGCTTGGGGTTGATCGAGACCCAGCCGTTGCGGCTGCGCACGTGCGGCCGTGCCCAGTGCGGGCTGGACTCGATGCCGGCCAGGCCCATGCTCGCGTCGTTCATGCCCAGCGGTTCGAAGATGCGCCGCTGCACCGACTGCTCGTAGAAGCTGCCGGATGCGGCGAACACCACGTCGCCGACCAGGCTGAAGGCGACGTTCTGGTAGGCGTAGCACTGGCCCGGGGCGCAGGTCAGCGCCGCCGAACCGAGCTTCTGGGAAACCTGGTAGTACTCGGCGTTGCCCTCGATGTCGCGGTCGAACGCGTTGTGCGCCTTCAGGCCGACCCGGTGGCTGAGGATGTCCGCCACGGTGACCTGGCGGGTGTACCCCGGGTCGGACAGGTGGAAGCCGGGGACGTAGTCGGCGACCTTGCTGTCCCAGCGCAGGCTGCCATCGTTGACCAGCAGGCCGGCCATGGTCCCGGCGAACGCCTTGGACAGCGAGGCCAGGCGGAACACGGTGTGCGCGTCGATCGGCTGCGGACGGCTGACGTCGGTGACGCCGTAGCCGCGCGCGCTGAGGATGCGGCCGTTCTGCACGATCGCCATCGCCATGCCGGGCACGCGCTGGCCCTGGACCAGCTGTTCGGCGAGCGCTTCGAAGCGGGCGACGTCGAAACCGCTGGCGACCGGCACCGCGGCGGTGCTGGCGTAGGTCCGGTAGGGCAGCGGCTGGGTGGGCGGCGGCAACGCGCCCGGTGCGAGCGTGGGAGTCTGTGCCGTCGAGGGGAGGGCCATCGCCAGCAGCAATGCCAGCGAGCCCACAGTAAGCGGTCGGATTCCCCGAGGCCTGGCCGGCCGGACGCGCCCGTCTTTCATGATTCGATGCCTGTAAGCTACCGCTGCGACCGATTCTAGCGCCGGTTTTCGTGTGCGCACAAACCAGGAGAAGATGAATGGGCAGTTTGTTGATCCTGTTGGTGTTTTTGGCCCTCATCGCCGGCCTCGCCCTGTGGGCGGTGGGCATCTACAACGGACTGGTGACCAGCCGCAACGGCTGGAAGAACGCCTTCGCCCAGATCGATGTCCAGCTGCAGCGGCGCTTCGACCTGATCCCCAACCTGGTGGAGACCGCCAAGGCCTACATGGGCCACGAGCGCGAGACGCTGGAAGCGGTGATCGCGGCGCGTTCGGCCGCCCAGTCCGGACTGGCCGCCGCCAAGGCGCACCCGGGCGACGAGGCGGCCATGGCCCAGCTTGCCGCCAGCCAGGGCCAGCTCAACGGCGTGCTGGGCCGGTTGATGGCGGTCGCCGAGGCCTACCCGGACCTCAAGGCCAACCAGAACATGATGCAGCTGTCGGAGGAACTGTCCTCGACCGAGAACCGGGTGGCGTTCGCGCGCCAGGCCTACAACGACGCAGTCATGGTCTACAACAACAAGCGCGAGACCTTCCCGTCCAGCGTCGTCGCCGGCATGTTCCGGTTCGACCCTGCGGCATTGCTGGACATCCCTGCCGACAAGGCCCAGGTGCGCGAGGCACCGAAGGTCCAGTTCTGAACCCGGTGCTGCCGGGGGCGGGCGTGGCGCGGGCGCTGGGGAGCGGCGGGCGATGAACTTCTTCGAACACCAGGCGGCCGCCCGGCGCGGTTCGGGCCGGCTGGTGCTGCTGTTCGGCCTGGCCGTGGCCGGCATCGTGGTCGCGGTGGACCTGGTCGTGGTGGTGCTCACCGGCAGCGTCGGGGCGACGCTGGCCGCCACGGTCGCGACCCTGGCCGTGATCGGCCTCGGCTCGCTCTACCGGATCGCGTCGCTGCGCGGCGGTGGCGCGGTGGTGGCCGCGCAGATGGGCGGGACCGCGGTGGCCGAGGACACCACCGACCCCGCGCTGAGGCGGTTGCGCAACGTCGTCGAGGAGATCGCCATCGCCTCCGGGGTGCCGGTGCCCCGGCTGTTCGTGATGGAGCAGGAGGCGGGCATCAACGCCTTCGCCGCCGGGTACAGCCCGTCGGACGCGGCCATCGCGGTGACCCGCGGCGCGCTGGAACGGCTCAACCGCGACGAACTCCAGGGCGTGATCGCGCACGAGTTCAGCCACGTGCTCAACGGCGACATGCGCTTGAACATCCGCCTGATCGGGCTGCTGTTCGGGATCCTGATGCTCAGCCTGGTCGGCCAGCGGGTGCTGATCTACGGGCGCCTCGGCCGCAGCCGCGACGGCATGCCGATCCTGGTGGCGGCGCTGGTGGCGATGGCGGTGGGGGCGATCGGGGTGTTCTTCGGCCGCATGATCAAGGCCGGCGTCAGCCGCCAGCGGGAGCTGCTCGCCGATGCCTCCGCCGTGCAGTTCACCCGGCAGACGCGCGGACTGGCCGGCGCGCTGAAGAAGATCGGCGGACTGCAGGCGGGTTCGCAGCTGCAGGACCGGGCCGACGCCGAAGAGGTCAGCCACATGCTGTTCGGGCCCGGGGTGGCGCTGTCCGGCCTGTTCGCCACGCATCCACCGCTGGTGGAGCGCATCCGCCGGCTGGAGCCGACCTTCGATCTGCGCCAGCTGGAAGCGCTGGAAGCGCGCTGGCGGGCATCGCCACCGGACGGCCTGGCCGAGGACGTCGCGCTCGGCCTGGCCGCCCGCGACGGCGTGCCGCCGCCATTGCCGCCCGCGGAGGCGCCGGTCCTGGTCACGCCGCCCATGGTGGCCGGCCAGGTGGCGGCACCGGCGGAGGACGACTACCGCCGCGCACACGCCCTGGTCGAGGGGGTCGGCGACGACCTGCGCGCGTTGGCCCGCCAGCGCGACGCGGTGATGCCGTTGCTGTTCGGGTTGCTGCTCGACGCGGACCCGGCGGTGGCTTCGCGCCAGCGCAGTGAGATGGTGGCCCGCTGCGGCGAGGCGATGGCGCAGCAGGCCTTCGAGCTGCGCCAGCCGCGCCTGGCGGCGCTGCATCCCGCATTGCGGCTGCCGCTGGCGTCGCTGGCGTTCCCGACGCTGCGCCAGCGCCCGCGGCCGGAACTGGACGCCTTCCTCGACACCATCGACGCCATGGTCCACACCGATGGCCGGGTATCGGTGTTCGAGTACTGCCTCTCGCGGCTGTTGCAGGTGCAGGTGCGCGAGGCGCTCGATCCCGGGCGGCACGCCCGGTTCGGCAGGACCAAGGCCACTGGCGTGCGCCAGGAGTTCGCCACGCTGCTGGCGGTGATGGCGCAGGCCGGGCATCCGGACTCGCCGATGCAGGCGCAGCGTGCCTACCTGGCGGGCCTGCAGCGGGTGCTGCCGCGCGACCACCTGCCCTACCTGCCGCCGGCCGGGGGCGTGCAGGCGCTGGACGCGGTCTGGGAGCCGCTCGACGCGCTCGCCCCGGCGGCCAAGGAGATGCTGGTCGAGGCCCTGGTCGACGCGGTGTCGCAGGACCAGCGGGTCAGCGTGGCCGAGGCCGAGCTGCTGCGCACGGTGTGCGCGGTGCTGCACTGCCCGCTGCCTGCGCTGCTCGAGCGCAGCTGAGCACGGCGACGCGCGTCAGGCCGCGCGATGGCCGCGGACCAGGTCCGCGGCGCGCTCGGCGATCATGATCGTGGGCGCGTTGGTGTTGCCGCCCACCAGGCTGGGCATCACCGAGGCGTCGACCACGCGCAGGTTGTCGATGCCGCGCACGCGCAAGTGCGGGTCGACCACCGCGTCCGCGTCGTCGCCCATCCGGCAGGTGCCGACGGGGTGGTAGATGGTTTCGGCCTTGGCGCGGACGAACCCGGCCAGCTCCGCATCGGACAGATCCGGCCGCGACGGGAAGATCGGCGCGCCACGCCAGCGCGCCAGCGCGGGCTGTCGCAGCACTTCGCGCGAGAGCTTCGCGCATTCCACCATCATGCGCAGGTCGAATCCTTCCGCGTCGGACAGGTAGTTCGCCTCGATCCGCGGCGGCGACCCGGGATCGGCGTCACGCAGGCGGATGCGGCCGCGGCTGCGCGGGCGCAGGAAGCAGGCATGGACGGTGAAGCCGTCGCCGGGCAGGCGGTTGCGGCCGTGGTCGTCGAGCATCGCCGGCACGAAGTGGAACTGCACGTCAGGCCTGCCGTCGGCGGCGAGCGCCGACCGCACGAAGCCGCCGGCCTCGGCGATGTTGCTGCTGCCGGCGCCGCGCCGCCCGCGCAGGAACCAGTCGAATGCGATCTTCAGTTCGCTGGCGCGGTCGTAGCTGAGCCCGGGCGGGCAGTGGTGAAGGGTGCAGATGTCGAGGTGGTCCTGCAGGTTGCCGCCCACGCCCGGCAGGTCGGCCGCGACCGCGATGCCGTGCCGGGCCAGCTCGGCGGCCGGCCCGATGCCCGACAGCATCAGCAGCTGCGGCGAATTGACCGCGCCGCCGCAGAGCAGGACGTCCGCCACCGCCGCCGCATGGTGCCGCCGTCGGCCCCGCAGGTACTCCACGCCGGCGGCGCGCCCGCGTTCGATCACGATCCGGCGCACCCGCGCCCCCGTCGCCACCACCAGGTTCGGCCGACCGCGCGCCGGGCCCAGGTAGGCGGCGGCCGCGGAGCAGCGGGCACCATCGCGCTGGGTCACCTGGTAGAGGCCGATGCCGGCCTGGGACGGCCCGTTGAAGTCGTCGTTGCGCGGCCAGCCGGCCTGCTCGCCGGCGTCGACGAAGGCACGCGACAGCGGATTGACGTGGCGCAGGTCGGACACGCACAGCGGGCCGCGGTCGCCGTGCAGGGTCCCGCCGCCGCGGGTGTTGCCTTCGGCGCGCAGGAAGTACGGCAGGACCGCGTTCCAGTCCCAGCCGGCGGCGCCGGCCCGGGCCCATTCGTCGTAGTCGTCCGGCGTGCCGCGGGTGTAGCACATCGCGTTGATCGAACTGGAGCCGCCGAGCACCTTGCCGCGCGGCCACCACAGCCGGCGCCCCAGCAGCTGCGGCTCCGGTTCGGTGCGGTAGTCCCAGTTGATCGAGGTGTCGTTGACCAGCCGGCCCAGTCCCGCGGGCATGTGGATCAGGGGGTTCCAGTCGCTCGGGCCGGCCTCGAGCAGCAGCACGCGGCAGGCCGGGTCCTCGCTGAGGCGGGCGGCCAGCACGCAGCCGGCCGAGCCGGCGCCGATCACGATGTAGTCGTACACGGATGCCCCATGGATGGCGGCCGGTGCCGTGGGGCCGCGGTCGGATGCTGTCGGCTGCACGCGGTTCGGCGCAAGTCCCCGCGGCGCAATGCGCGACCGTCGCTTGCGCCGCGGGGTCCGGAGGAGCGCCGGAGGCTGGCGATGTTGCAGTGCATCGGATACCGTGCGCGCCAAGGCCGGGGCTGCGCGCCCGGCCGGCATGACCCGAGGAACGCCTTGCCATGACCGCCGCAGACACGGCTAATTCCCGGCCCGGCCGGCTCCGCTCGGCGCTGGCCGAGTCGCCGCCGCTGCTGTGGTCGTTCGTGTACTTCTTCTGCCTGCTCAGCGGCTACTACGTGCTGCGGCCGGTGCGCGAGGCGATGGCGGCCTCCAGCGACATCGAGGCGGTGTTCCCGCCGGCGCTCATCGGCTTCTTCGCCGAGCGCGGCGTGGCCCTGGGCGAGTTCACCCTGCAGTTCATCTTCACCGCGGTGTTCCTGATCATGCTGCTGCTGCAGCCGGTGTACGGCTGGCTGGTCAGCCGGTTCCCGCGGCGGGTGTTCCTGCCGGCGATCTACGGCTTCTTCATCGCCACGCTGCTGCTGTTCTACGTGATCTTCGACAGCGGCATGGCCGGCCGCGGGCTGGCCTTCATCCTCTGGATCACCGTGTTCAACCTGTTCGCGGTGGCGGTGTTCTGGAGCTTCATGGCCGACATCTACAGCAACGCGGAGGCCAGGCGCTATTACGGCTACATCGGCGCGGCCGGCACGCTCGGCGCGTTCCTCGGGCCGGTGCTGACCCGCGTCCTGGTCGAACGGGTCGGCATCGCCAACATGATGCTGGTGTCGGCGGCGCTGCTGGTGGCCTGCGTGGTGTGCATCGCGCGCCTGCGCCAGTACGCGGTGGCGCGAGAGGGCGAGCGCGGGCTGGCCAGCGGCGAGCAGCCGATGGGCGGCCAGATCCTGGCCGGGCTGAGGCTGGTCGCCCGGGAACCGCTGCTGCGCTGGCTGGCGCTGCTGGTGGTGCTGGGCGTGGGCATCGGCACGCTGCTCTACAACGAGCAGAACCGGATCGCGCGCACTGCCTTCGCCACCGCCGAGGAGCGCGCCGCGTTCTTCTCGACCCTGGACCTGGCGGTCAACCTGCTCACCCTGGTGGTGCAGCTGCTGGTCACCCGCGCGCTGATGTCGCGCTTCGGCATCGCCCCGGCGCTACTGATCCCCGGCTGCGCGATCATCCTGGGCTTCTCGGTCCTGGCCGCGTCGCCGTTGCCGATGATGGTCGCGGTCGTGCAGGTGTTCACCCGCGCCAGCGAGTTCTCGCTGGCCAAGCCGGCGCGCGAGACCATCTACACCCGGGTCGGGCGCGAGTGGCGCTACAAGGCCGGTGCGGCGATCGACACGGTGATCTATCGCGGCGCCGACCTGACCTTCGTCTGGCTGCACAAGGGGCTGTCCGTGTTCGGCTCGGGCGCGGTGTTCGGTTTCGGCGTCCTCGTCGCCAGCCTGATGACCTTCTCCGCGGTGAAGCTGCTGCGACGCGAGAAGCAGCTGCCGGGGAGCCGCGAAGCGGCCGTGGTGGACGGCGAGCCTGCCTGACCGCTCAGGCCCGCCACAGTGGCAGGGCGAACAGCAGCGAGCCGAGCACGAACAGCGCGGTCAGCCCATGGACGGCGGCATGGTTGACCCGCAGGAACACGAACTGCTCGACCGTGCGTCCGGCCCAGAACACGACCATGAACCACAGCAGGGCGCGGCCCAGCGGCGTGCCGCGCAGCTCCGCCGGGAACAGCAGGCACAGCGTGCCCACGCCCAGGAAGACATAGGCCAGTCGCAGGTTGAGGATCTGGGTGATCGCGCGCGTGGCGAGCCCGACCCGCGCAAGCTCGCGCTTCCAGCCGAACAGCTTCCAGAACGCGAGGTGGAAGGCGGCGAAGCCGAAGCTGTGGAGGGCGCAGAGCAGCAGCGGAACGTCGCTGGCCATGGCATCCCGGCGCCGGCTCAGCCCTTGCGGGCGGGCCTGGGCGACACCCACATGGCGATGCGGGCGCGGAACACGGTTTCGCCGTCACGGTCGCGCACCACGACGCCGACCGGCAGGTCATAGCCGGCGGCGGCCTCCACCAGCGCCACGTCCGGGGTGGCCACCGCATGCATCGGACCGTTCGCCTTCTTCAGGTATTCGACGGTCATGCCGCGCGGGATCCACCGCATCGAGCCGGGCAGGCTGGCGTCGGTCATGACCCCGGCGACCAGCTCGGCCAGGTTGCACAGCGCGATCGCATGCACGGTGCCGAGGTGGTTGGTCACCTTGCGGCGATGGCGGATCGTGGCCTCGCAGCGGCCGGGCTCGAGCCGGGTGATGCGCGGGGCGATGGTCGCGAAGTAGGGCGCCTTGAAGCAGACCGCGCGCGAGAACAGCCAGTCGCCGGCGGGCCAGCGCTGCAGGCGGTGCCAGGTGTCGAGCAGGCGGTTGGCCATCGGATGCGTCCTGTCGGTGCGTCGGGTGTCGGGCGGGCCTGTCGCGATCCGCCCCGGGGCGGATGCGAAGACGGCGGGCCGAAGCCCGCCGCCACTTGTGTCGCTCGTGGTGCGCGCGGGCCGTCAGGCCGCTTCGCGCGCGCCCGGGCGCGGCTGGTCGTAGTAGCTGGCGGCGCGCAGCTCGTGGACGTCGAAGTCGTCGACGGTGATCGTCTCCAGGGTCAGCGCCCGCAGCTCTTCCAGCAGCTTGCGCTCCTCGACGGTGATCACGCCCTCGGCCACGGCCTCGTCCAGCTGCGCCGGGAACTCCAGCGCCTCGATGCCCTTGGTCTTGAGCGCCTTGAGGAACTTGCGCTCCACCGGCTCGGCCTGCACGGCCTTGGCGAGGTAGCTGTCGATGCGGCCGCCCGGGTTGTTCGGGCACGGGGTCAGGAACACGCCCACGCCCAGGCGGTCGCGCGCCTCGTTGGGGGTCATCAGCAGCGAGGCGACGCGGTGGTTGAGGCGGTCGCCCGGGGCCTCGGCGCGGCGGCCGAGCGGGAACACCAGCGCCCACAGCGCCCAGCCGACCGGCCGGATCGGGAAGTTGCGCAGCGCGTCGGACAGCGCGGTCTCGATCACGTGGAAGCTGTTGTACATGCTCCATGCCAGCAGCGGCTTGTCGGCTTCCGGCGTGCCCTCGTCGTGGTAGCGCTTGAGCACCGCGCCGGCCATGTACAGGTGGCTGAGCACGTCGCCCAGGCGGCCGGACAGCGACTCCTTGAACTTCAGCTTGCCGCCGAGCAGCAGCATCGACACGTCGGCCATCAGCGCCAGGTTGGCGGCGTAGCGGTCGAGCTTGCGGAAGAACGGGCGGGTGTAGTCGTCGCCCGGGGCGCCGCCGACCTTCGACCCCGTCAGGCCGAACCAGAACGAGCGGAACGCGTTGGAGATGCCGTAGCGCACGTGGCCCGACAGGCTCTCGTCGAAGCTGTCCAGCGCGAGGGCGCGGTCGGGCTCCTGCGCCGCCTTCATTTCCTTCATCACCCACGGATGGCACAGGATCGCGCCCTGGCCGAAGATCAGCAGGCTGCGGGTCATGATGTTGGCGCCTTCGACGGTGATGCCGATCGGCGCGGCCTGCCAGCTGCGGCCGGCGAAGTTGCGCGGGCCCAGGATGATGCCCTTGCCACCGATCACGTCCATCACGTCGGAGATGACTTCGCGGCCCATGTTGTTGCAGTGGTACTTCGCAATGGCCGACGGCACCGACGGCACGTCGCCGCGGTCCACCGCCGCCGCGGTGGCCTGCGACAGCGCGCTGATCGTGTAGGCCTTGCCGCCGATCCGGGCCAGCGCTTCCTCCACGCCCTCGAAGCGGCCGACCGACAGGCCGAACTGCTTGCGGATGCGGGCGTAGGCGCCGGTCACGCGCGCGCCGAACTTGGCGCCGCCCGAGGCCGTCGAGGGCAGGGTGATCGAACGGCCCACCGCCAGGCACTCGTTGAGCATGTTCCAGCCCTTGCCGGCCAGCTCGGCGCCGCCGATCAGCTGGCTCAGCGGGATGAACACGTCGCGGCCGCGGATCGGGCCGTTCTGGAACGGCGAGTTCAACGGGAAGTGGCGACGGCCGATTTCCACGCCGGGGGTCTCGCGCGGCAGCAGGGCCAGGGTGATGCCGATGTCCTTGGTGTCGCCGATCAGGCCATCAGGGTCGTACATGCGGAACGCCAGGCCGACCAGCGTGGCCACCGGCGCCAGGGTGATGTAGCGCTTGTCGAAGGTCAGCCTAACGCCCAGCACGTTGGCGCCGTTCCACTCGCCCTTGCAGACGATGCCGAAGTCGGGAATCGAGGTCGCGTCCGAGCCGGCGAACGGGCCGGTCAGGCCGAAGCACGGCACTTCCTGGCCGATCGCCAGGCGCGGCAGGTAGTAGTCCTTCTGCTCCTGGGTGCCGTAGTGGTTGAGCAGCTCGCCCGGGCCCAGCGAATTGGGCACGCCCACGGTCGAGCTGACCACGCTGGAGACCGAGGCGATCTTCTGGATCACCTTGTGGTGGGCCAGCGCGGAGAAGCCCAGGCCGCCGTACTGCTTGGGGATGATCATGCCGAAGAAGCGGTTCTTCTTGATGAAGTCCCACATCTCGGGCGGCAGGTCGGCGTGGACGTGGGTGATTTCCCAGTCGTTGATCATCCTGCACAGCTCTTCCACCGGGCCGTCGAGGAAGGCCTGCTCCTCGGCGGTGAGTTGCGGCTTGGGATAGTTGAGCAGCGTGTTCCAGTCCGGGTCGCCGGTGAACAGCTCGCCCTCGAAGCCGACCGAACCGGTCTCCAGCGCGATGCGCTCGGTCTGCGACAGCGGCGGCAGGATCCGGCGGAACACGTTGAGCAGCGGCGCGACGATCAGCGGCTTGCGGATGGCCGGGATCAGCAGCGGCACGGCCACCAGCGCCGAAAGGATGCCGATCACCGCCACGGTCGGGCGGTGCGCGCCCAGCAGCCAGCAGGCGACCAGGGCCACGGCCAGCAGCGCGGCCCAGCTGGCCAGCCGCAGCCGGTGGTAGGCGGCGAATCCGCCGATCAACAGGAAGGCCAGGATAGGCGCGGCGATGCTCATGGGTCTGCTCCGATGACGGGCGCGGGCGCCCTTTGCATGGCGGAACTGCCGGTCCCCTCGGTCCGGTCCAGTTCAGCCAGGTATTCCAGCACGGTGGCGGTAAACCGGTCGTTGTCGTCCCCGGCCAGCATATGCGTGGCGTCGGCCAGCTGCACGTGGTGCGCGTGCGGGGCCAGTTCGAGGAAATCGGCGACCGTGCGCTCCGATACGAGGTCGCTGCGGCCGCCGCTCACGAGCAGCAGCGGGCAGCGCACGCCGCGGGTCGCCGTGGCGATGTCGTCCTGGTGCTGTTCGCTGTCGCGGGCCAGCTCGTCGACCAGCCGCGGATCCCAGTGCCAGCGCCAGCGGCCGTCGGGGCCTTGCCTCAGCAGCTCGCGCAGCGAGTCCGGCGAGCGGCCGCCCTCGCGGCGGCGGTGCGGCAGGTAGGCGGCGATGCTGTCGGCGGCCTGTTCCAGCGAGCCGAAGCCGTCCGGGAACGCGGTCATGAAGCCGAGGATGCGCTGCACGCCGGCCGTTTCCCAGCGCGGGGTGATGTCGACCAGGACCATGGCCCGGAACAGGCCGGGCCAGCGCGATTCCGCGAGCAACCCGAACAAGCCGCCCATCGACGCGGCGACCAGCACCGGCGGACGCGGCATTTCGCCGGCCAGCACGATCAGGTCGTCGGTGAACTGGTGGCCCGTGTAAGGCTCGCCCTCGGCATTGCGGTCCGAGCCGCCATGTCCACGCGCGTCGTAGGCGAGGCCGGCATGGCCGTGTCCGGCAAGCGCCTGCGCGGTGGCGGCCCAGGCCCGGCGCGTCTGGCCGAAGCCGTGCGCGTACAGCACCGATGGCGCGATGGCCTGCCCCGGGGGTGCATGCCGGCTGGCGGCGAGCATCAGGCCCGCCCCCTGCAGGTGCAGCGCGTCGTTCGGCGGAGCGAGGGTGGCGGCCGGGTCCATACCAGATGGTATGGATGAGGGCGCAGCAAAGTCAATACGAATGCGTATGGCCGGCGTCGCCCGCGGCGTGACGCCGGCGGAGGGTTGATCCGGCACGGTTTCGGGCGTAACGGCGTACTGCAACGCACTGCGGCGTATGGTTAAATCCGGGCATGAACCCGACCCCGACGGCACCTCCTTCCTCCCCTTCGCCGGCCCCGGCCCGCAGCAGTCGCCTGAGTGCGGCCGACTGGGCGCAGGTGGCCCTGGACGTCATCGCCGAGCAGGGCGTGGCCGCGGTCGCGGTCGAACCGCTGGCGCGGCGCCTGGGCGTCACCAAGGGCAGCTTCTACTGGCACTTCCCGTCGCGCGACGCGCTGCTGCAGGCCGCGCTGGAGCGCTGGGAAGAGGTCGAGCAGGAACAGGTGTTCGGCAGCCTGGAGGAGGTGCCGGACCCGCGCGAGCGGCTGCGCATGCTGTTCCAGCTGGTCGGCCACGAGACCAAGCCGCACGCCATCTACAGCGAGCTGCTCAAGGCGCTGGAGCATCCGGCGGTCGCCCCGGTGATCCAGCGCGTGTCGCAGCGTCGCCTCGAGTACCTGACCGCCTCGTTCCGCCAGGCCGGGCTCGGTCGCACCGAGGCGCAGAACCGCGCGCGGCTCACCTACGCGGCGTACGTCGGCTTCCTGCAGCTGCGGCCGCACCAGCCGAAGATGACCCACGAGGAGTTCGAGGAGTACCTCGAGCACGTGATCAATACGCTGATTCCGGTGTAGCAGGGCGCGGACGGCCCGCCGCGGGTCGGCCCGCACGCGCCCGCCCGGCGCACGCGGCCGGGCAGGCGCGGTGGCCCTGCGTCACAGGCCGGCGAAGGCCGGACGGGTCAGGTTGTCCGCGGCGTCGCCGGTGCAGAGCACCTCGTCCTCGATGCGGATGCCGCCATAGGGGCGGAACGCGTCCACCCGCGCCCAGTCGACGCTGGCGCCGTGGCCGTCCTTCTTCACCTCGTCCAGCAGCATGTCGATGAAGTACAGGCCCGGTTCGATGGTCACCACCATGCCCGGCTCGAGCACGCGGGTCATGCGCAGGTAGGGATGGCCATCGGGGCGGGGGATCGTGCCGCCGCGGTCGCTGGCGGCGAAGCCGGCCACGTCGTGGACCTGCAGGCCGATCGGATGGCCCAGCCCGTGGGGGAAGAACGCCGCGCTCACCCCCGTGGCCAGCGCCGCTTCCGGCGACACCTTCAGCACACCGAAGTCCTTGAGGATGCCCATCAGCGACAGGTGCGCGTCGACGTGCAGCTGGCGGTAGTCGGCGCCGGCACGCACGCCGGCGCACATCGCCTGCTGCGCGGCGTCGACGGCGTCGATCATCGCCTGGAACTCGCTGCCGCGGTCGGCCGCGTAGGTGCGGGTGATGTCCGAGGCGTAGCCGTGGTGGCTTGCGCCGGCGTCGATCAGGAAGCTGAGCGATTCGGACGGCGGATCGCGGTCCAGCTCGGTGTAGTGAAGCACCGCACCGTGGGTGTTGAGCGCGACGATGTTCTGGTACGGCACCTCGGTCGCATCCTGGCGGGCCGCCTCGCAGTACGCCATGTGGATGTCGAACTCGCCGGCCCCGGCACGGAACGCGCGCTCGGCGGCGCGGTGCGCGTGCGCGGCCTTGCGCTGGGCCACCCGCATCAGCGCGACTTCGTACGGCGTCTTGTACGAGCGCTGGTAGTGCAGGTAGTCGAGCGCGTCCGCGGGATTGTTGGGCGCGTAGTCGCCGAGCGCGCCGTTGGCCTCGCCGAGGATCGCGCAGCGCGCCGCCGGACCGGGCAGCAGCGGCAGTGCCTCCTCCGGCGTGCGGATCACGTGCACGTCGAAGTGCGCGACCCACCAGCCCGACGGCGCGTCCGGGACCACGTGCCAGTAGTCGAACGGCTGCAGGTAGATCACCTTCGGCCGCTGGCCGGGCGTGTACACCAGCCAGCTGTCGGTCACCCGGGTCAGCGGCAGCCAGTGCTTGAAGTGCGGGTTGACCGCGAACGGATAGTCGCGGTCGTCGAACAGCTGGTAATGGCGGCTGCCGCTCGCCACCAGCAGGTGGTCGTGGCCGCTGCGCGCCAGCGCCTCGTCGGCGCGCGCGCGCAACGTGGCCAGGTGCTGGGGGTAGAGCGGGGCGGGGTCGGGGAGCTGCATCGGTGGATCCGGGGCTGCGGAAACGCACAGTGTGCCCGATCCGTCGAACCGCCTCCTTGAACGGGCGCCTTCAGCCGGCCGGTGCTTCCTCGCCGGCCCGTACCCATTCGCGGATCGCCCCGCGCTGCTCCTCGGAGATGGTCAGGAAGCGGAACCCGCACCAGCTCTGGCCCGGCGTGTTGGCCGGCACGGCCCAGAGCAGGTGCACGCCCACGCCGACCGGCGAGGCCAGGCCGCGCCCGCCGAGATGGAAGCGCAGCTGGTACAGGGCGTCCTCCACCAGCGATGCCGATGCGATCAGCAGCATGCCGCTCTCGGAGAGGTTGCCGAGCTGGCCGATCACTTCGTCGGTCATCGTGTCGATCACCGGCACGCTCTCGGTGACGTGGCGTCGTGGCGCGCGGCGGGCGTCGTGGATCATGCGCTTGCGGCCCCCATCGCGCCGTTGTTGGCCTGGCCAGTCAGCCCGCGCAGCATGCGCAGCGTGGCGTGCCATGCGCGGTCGATCAGCCGGCCCTTGTCTTCGGTCACGATCCGCGCCTGGCCCTGGGCCATCAGCCGGGCCAGGCTGTCCAGCGAGTGCTCGCCGACCTTGTGCCCGCGCGCGTTGACGAACAGCGCGTTGTCGGTGACCGGGCTGTACCAAGACAGGCGCTGGCGGCGCACGTCGCCCTGCTGGTTGTGCACGAACTCGAACCATGTGCCGAACGGCAGGGTGCGCAGATGCTCGTAGCAGCCCTGTTCGTCTGCCGTGCGCTGCGGCAGTTTCACCTTCTTGGCGTCGTTCGGGTCTCCTTCGCCGAGCCGCGCGCGCGCCTTGAGCTTGGCGGTCAGCTCCGTGCGCGAGGTCGCCTCGTCGTCGTCGCTGCGCGAGAGCCGGCGCGCGATCGCGCTGGCCTCGTCCTCGTGGTATCCCACCTGGCGCAGGGCGGTGTCGACCTGCGTGGCCAGTTCCGGATCGGAGGGCGCATCGGTCGCGCAGGTGATCTCGATGATCCGCGCGGTCGCCTCCTCGCGCTCGCGCCATTCGGGCGACTCCTCGCCGTGGCGCAGTGCGGTGAGGGTCAGGACGTCGGCCCACGCCTGGTTCAGCAGCGCCTGCACGAACTGCGGGGGCTTGCGCTCGCCCAGCCGCACGGCGATCGCCGCCGCGGCGCTGCGCTTGGCCGTCTCCAGGCGGTCGCGGCCGCGCGCGGCCTCGACCTGGCGGCGCTCGCTGACCTCGGCCTTGTGCGCCTGCGCGCGATAGTGCTCCTGCACTTCGCGGTTGGCGCGCTCGAACACGGTCTCGTCGCCGTTGTATTCCTCGACGACCTTGTCCACCGCCTGCTCCAGGCGCAGGACCAGCTGCGGATCGGCATCGTCGTCGGCGAGCCAGGTGGCACCGGACTCGGCCACCGAATTGAGCAGCTCGCGCGCCGGGTGCTGGTCGCGGACGAAGAAGCTGCGGTCCTGGACCGCGGCGCGCACCACCGGCACCTGCAGTTTCTCCAGCAGGTCCTGGGCGGGGGCATCCTCGTGCACCTCGCGGCCGATCTCGCGGTAGAGCATCCCCAGCAGCTCGAACGTGTCGCTGTGTTCCTGCGACAGGCCCGCGTCGGGGCCGTGCGCCTCGCGCATGCGCGCCAGCATGACCTGGCGCAGGTCGTCCACGGTGCGCCGGGGGCGCCCGGTTCCACGCTTGGGCGGGGGCGCCGCCTGCATCGCGCCCAGCACGTTGACCACCGCATCCAGCGGCAGGATCACGCCCGGGGCCGGCCCGGCGATCCCGGGCAGGTCGCCGCGGCGGTCGGAGAGCATGCCCTGCAGGGCGGCGAATACCGCCTGCTCGGGTAGCTCGCCCGCCGGCGGCTGCGCGGCATCGGCGACGCCGCCACCGGGTGCTTCGCCGCCGGGCTGGGGCTGGCGCGAAGCCAGTCCCGCCATCAGCGCGCCACTCCAGGCCGAGGGCCTGGCCTGGCCATGCCAGCCGGTGAGCGGCCGCTGGCTGACCGCCCCGGCCGAGCCGGGAGCGCTGCCGCGCCCGCGGCTCTGGCCCTGGGTGCGCGGCCGGTACGGCAGGTACACCAGCCCCGGCAGGATGCCCTCGTGGGTCAGCAGCACGTTGAGCCGTTCGACCAGCTCGCCGTAGCGCTCCATCACCTGCCGTTCGAACACCCGGTACAGCAGCAGCTGCGCATCCAGGCTCATGTGCAGCGTCTCGCCGGCGTCGCGCAGCACGCGGCACAGCGCGTACGGACCGATCGGCAGGTGCTCGGCGTCGAAGGCCGGCCGACCCGCGAGCACGCCGAAGCGCTGTCCCAGCAGCAGCAGCGGGGTGCCGCCGCGCAGGGCTTCGCGCTTGCCGATCTCGCGCAGGACGATGTCGCGGTCCAGGTCGGTGTCCTCGACCAGGGTCAGCCGCTGGAACTGCAGCGGATCCCGGGCCGGCTCCTCGGCAGGTTCGGCCTCCGGCAGCTCGCGCAGGCGCGCCAGCGAGGCTTCGAGCCCGGCGAGATAGCGCGGCACCACGTCGGCGCGGTGCTGGCGCAGGCGCTGCAGTTCGGCGAAGTGCTCGGACTGGTGCTGGCTGCTGCGGGCCCGGTCCGCCTGCTTGAACAGCTGGCGTTCGAATTCGTTGAGCGCGAGGTTGAGCGAGGTGGTCAGGGTCTGCGCGGCCAGCGCGTTCACCGCCTCGAGAATGTGGCGCACGCGCGGAGGCAACGCCGCGCCCGCGAGCGTGCGCGGCGCGGCGCCGAGGTTCGATGTTGGACGTGCGGTCGATGACATCCGGTGGCCCGGCTCCCCTGTCTCCGGGTATTTAGCATGTTTGCGGCGGAGCGGCCACAGCAGTGCCGGGTTTTTTCCCGTCCGTCAGAGGAACAGGCCGATCACGTCGTTGGCGAAGCGCCGGCCGAGCGCGGTCGGGGCCACGCGGCTGTCCGAAAGGCACAGCCATTCCCGTTCCCGCGCGGTGTCCAGCGCCGGCTGGATGATGTCGCGGGACAATCCGGTCCGGGATTCGAAGTCGGACAGGGCGAAGCCTTCCTCCAGGCGCAGCGCATTGAGCATGTACTCGAACGGGCGCCGCGCCGGGTCGATGCGATCGTCCCCGCCGATCGCCTCCACGCCACCGGCGGCCGCCATCCAGCTGGCGGGGTGCTTGTGCTTCCAGCGCCGCAGGATCGACTGTTCGGCGCCGAGGGTGATCTTGCCGTGCGCGCCCGCGCCTATCCCCAGGTAGTCGCCGTAGCGCCAGTAGTTGAGGTTGTGGGCGCACTGCCGCCCGGGCCGCGCGTAGGCGCTGGTCTCGTAGTGGGCGTAGCCGGCGGCGGCGAGCATGGCCTGGCAGCGCTCCTGGATGTCCCAGGCGGCGTCGTCGTCCGGAATCCCCTGCGGCGGCCGGGCGAAGAAGACGGTGTTCGGTTCCAGGGTGAGCTGGTAGTGGCTGATGTGCGCCGGCTGCAGGGCGAAGGCACGTTCGAGGTCGCGCTCGGCCATGGCCAGGTCCTGGCCGGGCAGGGCGTACATCAGGTCCAGGTTGAGGTTGTCGAAGCCGGCGTCCTGGGCGAGCTTCACCGCCGCCTCCGCCTCGCCGCTGTCATGGATCCGGCCCAGCCGCTGCAGGCAGCCGTCGTCGAAGCTCTGGATGCCGAAGCTGACCCGGTTGACGCCCGCGGCGCGGTAGCCGTCGAAGCGGCCGTGCTCGGCGGTACCCGGGTTGGCTTCCAGGGTGATCTCCGCATCGGGGGCGAACCGCAGGCGCGCGCTGGCCGCCTGCAGGATCCGGTCGATCGCCTCCGGCGGGAACAGGCTCGGCGTGCCGCCGCCGAAGAACACGCTGTGCACGGTGCGGCCCCACACCAGCGGCAGGTCGTGCTCCAAGTCGCGGACCAGCGCATCGACGTAGTCGCCGAACGGCAGCGCGCCCTTGCCCGCATGCGAATTGAAGTCGCAGTACGGGCACTTGCGCACGCACCAGGGCAGGTGGACGTACAGCGACAGCGGCGGCGGGATCAGGGAAGGGGTCATGCGGGATCGACGGGCGTGGCACCGCGCGGGCGGCTGGGGGCGACGGCGCGCCTCAGCGCAGCGCGGCCAGTGCGGCCGGCAGGCGTGCGCGCAGCTGGGCCAGCGCCCGGCCGCGGTGGCTGATGCGGTTCTTGAGCGCCGGATCGAGTTCGGCGGCGGACAGGCCGTGTTCGGTGTCCAGGAACACCGGGTCGTAGCCGAAGCCGCCGCCGCCCCGCGGCGCATCGAGGATCAGCCCCGGCCAGACCCCTTCGGCGACCAGCGGCTGCGGGTCTTCGGCATGGCGCAGCAGCACGATCACCGAGTAGAAGTGGGCGGTGCGCCACTGCGGGTTCAGGCCTTCCAGTTCGCGCAGCAGCCGGGCGATGTTGGCCGCGCTGTCCCCGTGCCCGCCGGCATAGCGGGCCGAGTACAGGCCGGGCGCGCCCCCCAGCGCATCCACGCACAGCCCCGAATCGTCCGCCAGCGCGGGCAGGCCGGTGGCGCGGGCGGCATGGCGCGCCTTGAGCAGCGCGTTCTCGACGAACGTCAGCCCGGTTTCCTCCGCGTCGTCCATCCCCAGTTCGGACTGCGGCAGCAGCTGCGCGCCGCTGTCGGCGAGCAGCGCGCGCAGTTCGGCGAGCTTGCCGGCATTGCCGCTGGCCAGGACGAGGCGGGTCATGTCAGTCGCGCCCGGCGGTCATGGCGTCAGGCCTGCGCCAGCGCCGCCTGCTGGGCGGCGAGCAGCTGGCCGATGCCGTGCTCGGCCAGCGCCAGCAGCGCATCGAGCTCGGTGCGGCGGAAGGCATGTCCTTCGGCCGTGCCCTGCAGCTCGATGAAACCGCCGCCGTCGTTCATCACCACGTTCATGTCGGTGTCGCAGGCGCTGTCCTCGGCATAGTCCAGGTCCAGCACCGGCACGCCCTGGTAGATGCCGACCGACACCGCCGCGACCGCGCCGAACACCGGGTCGCGGCCGATCTCGCGCCGCTTCTGCAGCCAGCGGATCGCATCGACCAGGGCGACGTAGGCACCGGTGATGGCGGCGGTCCGGGTGCCGCCGTCGGCCTGAAGCACGTCGCAGTCCAGGGTGATGGTGCGCTCGCCGAGCGCGCCACGGTCGACGCAGGCGCGCAGGGTGCGGCCGATCAGGCGCTGGATCTCCAGGGTGCGCCCGCCCTGCTTGCCGCGCGCCGCCTCGCGGTCGGAACGGGTATGGGTGGAACGTGGCAGCATGCCGTACTCGGCGGTGACCCAGCCCTCGCCCTTGCCGCGCAGGAAGGCCGGGACCCGGTTCTCGACGCTGGCGGTGCACAGCACGCGGGTCTCGCCGAAGCTGACCAGCACCGAGCCCTCGGCATGGCGGGTGAAGCCGCGCTCGATGCGCACCTCGCGCAACTGGTCGGGGGCGCGGCCACTGGGACGGACGACGGTCATGCGATGGGATTCCGTGGGGGAGGGCGGCGGCACGCAATGGGCCGCCGGCGGGCGGCGGCGTGCCGCGAAGGGCCGGCTAGATTAACATTCGCGCCTTGCCACCGGCGCCCGCCGCCCAGGAATACGCATGATCCGTAGCATGACCGCCTTCGCCAGCGGCGAACGCGGCACTCCGTGGGGCCTGCTGGGTTGCGAGCTGCGCTCGGTCAACCACCGCTTCCTCGAGACCGGCCTGCGCCTGGCCGACGAGTTGCGCGCACTCGAGCCGGTGCTGCGCGAGCGGGTGGCGGCCAGGGTCCAGCGCGGCAAGCTCGACCTGGTCGTGCGCCTGCGCGCGCCGGAGTCGGCGGTATCGCTGGCGGTGAACGAAGCGCTGCTGGACCAGCTGGGCGCGCTGGCGCAGCGACTGGATGCGAAGTTCCCGCAGCTTCGGGTGGAGTTCACCGACCTGCTGCAACTGCCGGGCGTGCTGCAGGTCGCCGCCGCCGATGGCGAGGCGCTGCAGGCGCAGGCACTGGAGCTGCTCGACGAGGTGCTGGGCGAGTTCGTCGCCGCGCGCGAGCGCGAGGGCGCCAAGCTGGCCGCGGCCATTTCCGAGCGCGTGGACGCGATCGAGCGCATCGCCGGGCAGGTGCGCGAACTGATCCCGGCGATCCGCGACGGCCAGCGCGCCAAGCTGGCCGCGCGCCTGGCCGACCTGCCGCACCCGGTCGACCCCGGCCGCGCCGAGCAGGAGCTGGTGCTGTGGCTGCAGAAGCTGGACGTGGACGAGGAACTCGACCGCCTCGACAGCCACATCGTCGAGATCCGCCGCGTGCTGCGCCAGCGCGAGCCGGTGGGCCGGCGCCTGGATTTCCTGCTGCAGGAGTTCAACCGCGAAGCCAACACCCTCGGCTCCAAGTCGGTGGATGCGCGCACCTCGTCCGCCGCGGTCGAGCTCAAGGTGCTGATCGACCAGGTCCGCGAACAGGTACAGAACATCGAATGAGCCAGATGCGAGGCACCCTATTCGTCGTCGCCGCGCCCTCGGGCGCCGGCAAGAGCAGCATCGTCAACGCGGTGCTGGCGCGCGACCCGCAGATCCGCCTGTCGATCTCGTTCACCTCGCGCGCGCCGCGCCCGGGCGAACGCCACGCGCAGCATTACCATTTCGTTTCGGCCGACGAGTTCCAGTCGATGATCGACGCCGGCGACTTCTTCGAGTACGCCCGCGTGCATGGCGACTGGAAGGGCACCGCCCGGCAGTCGGTGGAGCCGCAGCTGGCCGCCGGCCACGACGTGTTGCTGGAAATCGACTGGCAGGGCGCGGCGCAGGTGCGCGCCAAGGTGCCGGATGCGGTCAGCGTGTTCATCCTGCCGCCGTCGCGGCAGGCGCTGGAACAGCGCATGCGCCACCGCGGCCAGGACAGCGAGGCGGTCATCGCGCAGCGGCTGGCGGCCGCGCGCGAGGAGATGTCGCACTACGGCGAATTCGATTACGTGATCGTCAACGAGGTCTTCGACACCGCGGTGGACGAGATGTGCGCGGTATTCGTCGCCAGCCGGCTGCGCCAGGCGCAGCAGCAGGCCCGCCATGGCGCGCTGATCGGCGCCCTGCTCGCGGAATAGCCCACTGCAGCCGGGCGGTGTCCGGCGCCACGCGCCCGGGGTCGCCTAACTGTTTGATCGAAAAGGGCTGTTCAGCCTCCGCGCTTGCCCTTGCAGGCGCGGCGGGCGTACACTCCGCGCCCGATCCCCCTTTCACGAGCGGCGACCGCAGTCGCCTGGAACTCCTATGGCCCGTATCACCGTCGAAGATTGCCTGGAAGTGGTCAACAACCGCTTCGAACTGGTCATGATGGCCTCCAAGCGCGCCCGCCAGCTGGCCAACGGCGTGCCGGCCACCCTGGACAACAGCGAGAGCGAGGACAAGCCGACCGTGCTGGCCCTGCGCGAAATCGCCGCCCGCACCATCGACAACGCCCTGATCGACGAAGTCGAGAAGGCCGAGCGCGAGCGCGCCGAGCGCGAGGCGCTGGAGTGGGCCGCGGCCGAAGTGGTGGCCGACGACGACCTGTCCAAGGGCGACGACTGAGCCCGGCGCGGGGCGCTGCCCCGCCCAGGCAGTCCTACGACGGCCCGCCATCGCGCGGGCCGTTCGCGTTTTCCGGGGAGGTGCCGCGCCTGACGGTCCCTCCACGACCCCGCGGTAAGCTGCGGCGGTGAAGTTTCCCATCGCGTCCTGAGCGTGGACCCGCGCCGCCCTGCGTCGACGCCGCGGCCCGGCCGGCATCCCCGCTGGCGCTGGCCGCTGCTGGGAGTCGTGGTGCTCGGGGCGCTGCTGCTCGCGCTGCGCCAACCGCTGGCCGACCGGCTATGGCCGCAGGCGCGGATCGACCGGCTGCTTGCGGAGGGTGACCAGGCCCTGTCGGAAGGGCGGCTCGACCAGGCCGATGGCGGCGGGGCGCGCCAGAAATACGAAGCGGCCCAGGCCCTCGACAGCGACCGCGGCGAGGCCCGCGCCGGGCTTGCGCGGGTCGGACGCCAGGCGCTCGCGCGCGCCGATGCCGCGATCGCGGCGGGTCGTCCGGTCGAGGCCGGGCGCTGGCTGGCGCTGGCGGCCGAGCTGCAGGTGCCGCGCGCGCAGCGCGACGCGGTGGCCCGGCGCCTGCGTGAGGTCGAGCTGGCCGATGTCGATCCGGCCGCGCTGGGCAAGCGGGCCGCGGCCGCGCTCGCCGCACGCGATCCCGAGCGCGCGCTGCCGCTGTACGCGCGATGGCTGGCGGCCGTGCCCGGCGACGCGGTGGCCCTGGAGGGCCGGGAAGACGCCTTGTCGCTGCTGCTCGAACGGGTGCCGGTGGCATTGCAGGCGGGCGACCTCGCCGCCGCCGCGCACTGGCTGGCGACGGCCCGGCGGCACGATCCGGGCCACGTCGAACTGCCCGACCTGCAGGCGGCCTATGCGCAGGCCCTGTCGGACCAGGTCCGGGACGCGCAACGGTCGCTGGCCCGCGGCGAGGCGGACGCCGCGGGCGCGCGGTTCGTGCTGTTGCGCGCCGTCGCGCCGGAGGACCCGGCCGTTGCCGAGGGCGCCCGCCGGACCGCGTCGGTCCTGGCAGGCGACGCGCGCCGGCTGGCCGCCGACTTCCGCTTCGAGGCGGCCGGTCGTGCGCTGGACCTGGCGCGCCGGCTTGCGCCGGACCTGGCCGAGGTCGCGGCGGCGACGCGCGACCTCGAGCGGGCGCGGGCCGCCGAGTCGCGCCTGCATCCGGCCACGGCGGGCGGGCGTGGCGGAGCATTGGCCCTGCGTGCCGCGCTGGCCGCCTTCGAGGAATCCCTCGCCGCCGGCGACCTCATCGAGCCGCCCGGCACCAGCGCCTATGACCGCCTGCGCGCTGCGCAGGCGATCTCGCCGCAGGATCCGCGCGTGCACGCCGCTTCGCGGCGGATGCAGGCGGCGGCCGCGGCCTGCGTCGAGGACGGCCTGCGCGGCAACCGCCTGCGCTCCGCGCAGGAGTGCCACGACGCGTGGCGCTCGCTGGCGCCGGCGGACCGGGCGCTGGCCCCGGCCGGAGCACGCCTGGCGCAGCGCTGGCTGGCGGTGGGCGAGGAGCGGCTGCGGGCGGGCGAACTCGACGCGGCATCGCGCGCGCTGGGGTCGGCGCGGCGGATCGATCCGCGCACCCAGGGGCTGGACGAGCTGGAGCGCCGGCTGTCGCGCGCACGCGCCGGCGCCCCCTGATCGGCGCGATCAGTCGAAGAACACGCGGCGCACGGTCGCGGCGGCCGCTTCCAGCGAAAAGTGGCGCGCGACGTTGTCCAGGCCGGCGTCGGCCTGCCGCTGCCAGCGCTCGCGATCCTGGTAGAGCGCCACGACCGCGTCGGCGAAGGCGGCCGCGTCATCGGCGACCGCCACGTCGACGCCGTCCTCCAGGTGCATGCCTTCCACCGCGCAGGACGTGGCCACCACCGGCTGGCCGTGGGCCATGCTCAGGTTGACCTTGCCCTTGACCCCCGCGCCGAACCGCAGCGGGGCGACCGCGATGCGGCTGCCGTCCATGTACGGGCCCAGGTCGGGGACATGGCCGTGCACGACGATGCCCGGCTCGGCGGCCAGCGCCAGGACGGCGGGCGGCGGATCGGCGCCTATGCAGTGGAAGCGGACCTGCGGCAGGCGCTGGCGGATGCGCGGGAACACCTCGCGCGCGAACCAGAGCACGGCATCGGCGTTGGGCGGATGGCGGAAGCCGCCCACGAACACCAGGTCGACCCGCTCGTCGAAACCCGCGCCGCGCCCGGCGACCTCGTGCAGGTTGGACAGCAGCTCCACCCGCGCCGACGGCGCATCGACGGCCAGCTGCGCCCGTTCCTCCGCGCTGACCACCAGGGTCACGTCGGCGGCGGCCATCGCCGCCAGTTCGCGCTGGCGCGTGGCCGCTGCCGCGCGCAGCGCCGCGGCGTCGGCGGCCAGCTCGGCGCCGCGCCGCTCGCGCAGGTAGTGCAGGTCGACCGTGTCGAACACCAGCCGCGCCCCCGGGGCGTGCCGGCGCAGCAGCGGCAGGAACGCGGTGGCGAGGTGGTGGCGCGTCAGCACGATCACGTCGAAACGCCGCGCGTGCGTGCGCAGCCAGGCCGGTGCCGAACGCGCGAACGGCGCGTACCAGGTTTCCACGCCGATCCGCTGCAGCGCCTCGGTCGCCGCGCCGGCATGGGCCAGCCGGGTGGGCAGGAAGGCCACGTGCGCGCCTTCGGCGAGCAGCATGCGCAGCAGGTTGAACTGGCGCAGCGAGGCGGAGTCGCGGTCGGGGCGCGGCACCGCCTCGTCGAGCACGAGCACGCGCCGCTGGCGCGCGTGCAGGAGCGCGGGACCGGGCACCGTGCCCGGCGCGGGACGACCACGCAGCGCCCCGGACCACTTGTCGGCGAACACGTGGCGGTTGCGGGCCTGGTAGGCCTTCACCCCGCTGCCGGTGTCGGTGCCCGCGGTGGTGCCCTCGTCGTGCAGCACGCGCGCGGCCGGCTGGACCCAGGTCCGTTTACCGGCGGCGCGCACCGCGAAGGCCAGGTCGGTGTCCTCGTAGTACGCGGGGGCGTAGCGCGGGTCGAAGCCGCCGAGCGATTCGAACAGCGCGCGCGGAACGGCCAGGGCCGCGCCGGAGCCGTAGTCGGTTTCGCGCAGGTAGGCGTACCGGGGATCGTCGGCGGCTTCGAAGCGGCCGTAGCTCCACGCGGTGCCGTCGGCGAACACGACGCCGCCGGACTCCTGCAGGCGTCCGTCCGGATAGAGCAGCTGGGCCACGGCCAGGCCGGCGTCGGGCCGGGCGGCCAGGGTGTCCAGCAGCGCGTCCAGCCACCCCGGCTGCGGGATCGTGTCGTTGTTGAGGAACACCACGAACGCACCACGGGCCAGCGCGGCGCCGTCGTTGCAGGCGGCGATGAAGCCGCCGTTGGCTGCACGCCGGTGGTAGCGCAGGCCCTCGACCTGCGGCATCCATTCGGCGGTGGCGTCGCGGCTGCCGTCGTCGACCACGATCACCTCGCACGCGCTTTCCGGCGGGTGGGCGGCCAGCGCCCGCAGGCACGCCAGCGTCGCGTCCACGTGGTTGTAGACCGGGATGACGATGCTGGCGCGCGGCGCGGTGCCCGCGGGCGCCGCAGGCACGGCGAAGGGCGCGAACGGCCCCGCGTCCGGCCGGTACAGCGGGATCCGCGGCGGCGGCGGGGGTGGGCGCAGCTGCACCAGCGTCCGTTCCCACGTCGCCCGCCAGCCGCGGCTGCGCAGGCTGGACAGCCCGCGGCGCAGCAGGCCGCGCATGTGCGCCAGCCAGTAACGGACGTCGGCCAGCGGCGTGGAAGGCATCCCGGTTCGCAACTCCGACTGAAGGAAGGTGAACGGCCGCCGCGGCGCCCCGGGGAGGCTGCGCTAGACTCGGCCGACTTCGGCATTCTCGCATCCCCGTGCCCCGACGCCACGAACCGGACGACATCGACGACCTCGAGGACGACGACGGCACCGCCACGCCGGCCTGGCGCAGGCACCTGCTGACCGCGGTACTGGCGGCGGCCGCGCTCGCGGCCGGGTTCCTGATCCCCTACATGCTGTACCTGAACCACCAGGTCAGCGAGCGCTTCGCCGCGTTGCAGTGGCAGATCCCGACCCGCGTGTACGCGCGTCCGCTGCAGCTGCGCCCGCAGCTGGCGATGGATGCGCGCACGCTGAAGACCGAACTGGACGCGGCCGGCTACCAGGACGACGGCGCCGGCGAGCGCCCCGGCAGCTACAAGGCCGAGGGCGGCCGCTTCACGATCTCCAGCCGGGGCTATTCCGACGTCGACGGCCAGGTGCCGGCGCGGCGGCTCGAGGTCACCCTGTCG
Source organism: Pseudoxanthomonas fibrivorans (assembly GCF_041464125.1). Taxonomy (NCBI): domain Bacteria; kingdom Pseudomonadati; phylum Pseudomonadota; class Gammaproteobacteria; order Lysobacterales; family Lysobacteraceae; genus Pseudoxanthomonas; species Pseudoxanthomonas fibrivorans. The sequence continues at coordinate 481,741 of NZ_JBGNUG010000002.1, forward strand.
GGCGGCCGCGTGGCCGGGCTGCGCGAAGCAGGCACGCGCAAGGCGGTCAAGGCCGCGCGGCTGGATCCGGCGCGCATCGCCACGCTCTACGGCCAGCGCCAGGAGGAACGGCGGCTGGTGCGGATCGACGAGGTGCCCGAACTGCTGGTCACCGGCCTGCAGGCGGTGGAGGACCGCGACTTCGCCCACCACCACGGCATCGACCTGTCGGGCATGGCCCGCGCGGTCTGGGTCAACCTGCTGGCGGGCGAGAAGCGCCAGGGCGCCAGCACCCTGACCCAGCAGCTGGCGCGCAGCGGCCTGCTCGGGATCGGCAAGGAGCAGACCTACACGCGCAAGTTCAACGAGATCCTGTACGCGATCATCCTCGAGGCGCGCTACGACAAGCGCACGATCCTGGAGACCTACCTCAACCAGGTCTACCTCGGCCAGCGCGGCGGCCAGGCGATCCATGGCGTGGCCTCGGGCGCGGAATTCTGGTTCGGGCGCGAACTGGGGAACCTGACCACCGAGCAGATGGCGCTGCTGATCGGCCTGGTGAAGGGCCCGTCCTACTACGACCCGCGCCGGCACCCGGAACGCGCGCTGGAGCGGCGCAACATCGCGCTGTCGATGCTGCACGACACCGGCCTGCTCGAGGATGCCGAATACGAGCGCGCGCGCAAGGCGCCGCTGGGCGTGACCGCGCAGCCCGGCGTGGCCGCGGCCAACCGCTTCCCCGCCTACATCGACCTGGTCCGCCGGCAGCTGGCCAACGACTATCCGGAAAGCGCCCTGCAGGGCGCGGGCCTCACCGTGCTGACCGGCATGTCCCCGGCGGCGCAGGCCTATGCCGAAGGCGCGGTGACGCGCGCGGCCGAAGCGCTGCAGACCGGCAAGCGCCCGCCGCTGCAGGCCGGCGTGGTGGTGACCGACGTGCACGCCGGCGACGTGCTGGCCGTGGTCGGCGGCCGCGACGCGGCCACCCACGGCTTCAACCGCGCGGTGGAGGCCAGGCGCCCGGTCGGCTCGCTGCTCAAGCCCTACGTGTACCTGCTGGCGCTGGCCCAGCCGCAGCGCTTCTCGCTGGCGAGCTTCGTCGAGGACACGCCGGTCACGGTGCAGCTGGCGCGTGGCAAGACCTGGTCGCCGGACAATTCCGACAACACCAGCCACGGCACGGTGCGGGTGGTCGATGCGCTGGCCCGGTCGTACAACCAGGCCACGGTGCGGATCGGCATGCAGGTCGGCCCGGAGCGGCTCGCGCAGCTGGTGAAGGTGCTGGCCGGGATCGAGGCCGAACCGAACCCGTCGCTGATCCTGGGCGCGACCGACCAGAGCCCGTACGCGATGGCGCAGCTCTACCAGTTCCTCGCCTCGGGCGGCGAGATCCAGCCGCTGCGCGCGGTGCGCGGCGTGCTCGACCCGCAGGGCAAGCTGCTCAAGCGCTACGACACCGAGCCGGCGCCGGCGCAGGAGGGCGATTCGATCGCCGCCAACCTGGTGACCGTGGCCCTGCAGCAGGCGGTCAGCGACGGCACCGGCCGCCGCCTGCTCGCCGATGGCCTCGGCAGGCTGTCGCCGGCGGGCAAGACCGGCACCAGCAACGACGGCCGCGACAGCTGGTTCGCCGGCTACACCGGCGACCACCTGGCGGTGGTGTGGATGGGCAACGACCAGAACGAACAGACCGGCCTGTACGGCGCCACCGGCGCGATGCGGGTCTGGTCCGGGCTGTTCACGCGGCTGCCGAGCGCGCCGCTGCGCGTTTCCGGCAAGGGCCTGGACTGGCAGTGGGTGCTGCCGCAGGGCACGTCGGTCACCGATGCCGACTGCCCGGGTGCCCGCCGGTTCGCGTTCGTGGCCGGGGCCGCGCCGGCCTATGCGCCCTGCGCGCCCGCCTACCCGGACCCCGTCGAAGGCGGTGGCGAGGACGGTGGCGGCTTCTGGAGCCGGCTGTTCGGTCGCGACAGGCCCGCCGATCCGCCGCCGGCCGAACCTGCACAGCCGGCGACGCCGCCTGCGCCATAATGGCGGCCATGAAATTCCCCACGCATTCCGTCGCCGCGGCCGCACTGTGCCTGTTGCTCGCCGCCTGCGGCCCTGCCGTGCAGCCGGCTGCGCCGGCGCCCGGACCGAGCGCGCAGGAGCGCCTGGCCGCCGTGCACGCGGCCGCCGGCGCGGACGACACCGAGCTGGACGTGCAGCCGCTGCGTGACCCGCAGGTCGAGGACCTGCGCGCGAAGGCCGCGCGCGCACTGGCCGCCAACGATGCCGCCACCGCCGCCGACGCGCTCAACCAGGCGCTGCTGATCGTCCCCGACGACCCGGCGGTGCTGCAGGAGCGCGCCGAGGTGGCGCTGCTGCAGGGCCAGTACGACCGCGCCGAAACGCTGTCGCGCAAGGCCTACGACGTCGGCTCCAGGGTCGGTCCGCTGTGCCGCCGGCACTGGGCCACGATCGAGCAGGCCCGGCTGGCGCGCGGGCAGGCCGAGAACGCGGCCTCGGCCCAGGTGCAGATCGCCGGCTGCACGGTTCCGGGCCTGAAGCGCATGTAGCCCGCCGCGGCACGCATCCCCGCGGATGCGATGCCGCGCCGCTGCTCCGCGCCGCGTCCCATGTCACGCCTTGCCCATGCCAGCCGCGAAGCGCTCAGCGACGGCGGCGCGCTTGCCGGGCGCGTGGAGGGGTTCGTCGCCCGTCCCGCGCAGCAGCGCCTGACCGCGGCGGTGGCCGAGGCGATCGACCAGCGCGAAGTGCTGCTGGCCGAAGCCGGCACCGGCACCGGCAAGACCTATGCGTACCTGGTGCCGGCGCTGCTGTCGGGCCTGAAGACCATCGTCTCCACCGGCACCCGCGCGCTGCAGGACCAGCTCTACCACCGCGACCTGCCCCGGGTACGGGAGGCGCTGGGCGTCGGCCTGCGCAGCGCGCTGCTCAAGGGCCGCGCCAACTACCTGTGCCTGTACCGGATGAACCAGGCCAAGGGCGACGCGCGTTTCTCCAGCCCCGAGCAGGCCACCCAGTTCCAGCGCATCGTCGCCTGGGGCGGGCGCACCCGCTTCGGCGACATGGCCGAGCTGGAAGGCCTGCCCGACGACTCGCCGCTGCTGCCGCTGGTCACCTCCACGGTCGACAACTGCCTGGGCAGCGAATGCCCGTTCTACGAGGAGTGCTTCGTCGTGCAGGCGCGCCAGCGCGCGCAGGCCGCCGACCTGGTCGTGGTCAACCACCACCTGCTGCTGGCCGACCTGGCGCTCAAGCAGGAGGGGTTCGGCGAGATCCTGCCGGGCGCGCAGGCGTTCGTGATCGACGAAGCGCACCAGTTGCCGGAGCTGGCCGCGAGTTTCTTCGGCGAAGGCTTCGGCGGCCGCCAGCTGCAGGAGCTGGGCCGCGACTGCCTGGCCGAGTGCAAGCAGACCACCGGTGCGCTGGCGGTCCTGCAGGTCCCGGTGCGCGCGCTGGAGCAGGCGCTGCGCGAACTGCGCGCGTCGATGGAAGCGCTGCCGCCGCGCGGCACGCGTTACCGCGCGCTGACCCTGCCGGCGGTGGCCGACGGTTTCGACGTCCTGGCCGACGCGCTGGCCACGCTCGAGGAAGCGATGGCGCCGCTGGCCACCACCTCGCCGGGTTTCGATGCCTGCGTGGCCCGCGCTCGCGACCTGCGCGAGCGGCTCGAGCGCTGGCGCGATGGCGGCGCGGCCTCCGACGCGTTCGAGGGCGACGAAGCGGCGGCGCTGGTCGATGCGGTCGCCGGCGAAGCGGGCGCGGATGCCGAAGGCTCGCTGGATCGCGCGCGGCTGGCTGCGGCGGCCGCCAAGGGCGGCGAGGTCTACTGGTACGAACTGAGCGCGCGCGGCTTCCGCTGCCAGCGCACGCCGCTGGACGTGTCGGCGCCGTTGCGCGCGCACCGCGAGCGCTCGCACGCGGCCTGGATCTTCACGTCGGCGACGCTGGCCGTCGGCGGCGGCTTCACCCACGTCGGCCGCAAGCTCGGCCTGTTCGACCCGGACACGCTGCTCGAGCCGAGTCCGTTCGACTGGCCGCGGCAGGCGCTGTGCTACCTGCCGCGCAACCTTCCCGAACCGAACGTGCGGACCTTCGGCGCGGCCATGCTCGAAGCGGTGCGCCCGGTGCTCGAAGCGTCCAATGGCCGCGCGTTCCTGCTGTTCGCCTCCCACCGCGCGCTGCGCGAGGCGGCCGAGGGCCTGCGCGGCGCGCCATGGCCGCTGTTCGTGCAGGGCGAGTCGCCCAAGGCCGAGCTGCTGCGCCGCTTCCGCGAATCGGGCAACGGCGTGCTGTTGGGCTCGGCGACGTTCCGCGAGGGCGTGGACGTGGCCGGCGACGCGCTGAGCGTGGTGGTGATCGACAAGCTGCCGTTCGCCGCGCCGGACGATCCGGTGTTCGAGGCGCGGCTGGACGCGGTGCGCCGCCGCGGCGGCAACCCGTTCCGCGACGAGCAGCTGCCGCAGGCGGTGATCGCGCTCAAGCAGGGCGTGGGCCGGCTGATCCGCACCGAGTCCGACCGCGGCGTGCTGGTGCTGTGCGACCCGCGCCTGACCGGCAAGCCCTACGGCCGGGTGTTCATGGAGTCGCTGCCCGCGTTCACCGTGACCCGGCGGATCGAGGACGTGCAGGCGTTCTTCGCCGGGGGATGAGCGCGGCGCGCGCCATCGTTTACCCTGCGCGCCTGCCTGCCGGAATCCGTTCCCGATGAAGCTGCTCGCCTTCGAAACCGCCACCGAGGCCTGTTCCGTCGCGCTGTACGTGGACGGCGACGTGCGCGAGCGCTTCGAGGTCGCGCCGCGCCGGCATGCCGAGCTGGCACTGCCGTGGGCCGATGCGCTGCTCGCCGAAGCCGGCGTGGCCCGCGCGCAGCTGGATGCGGTCGCGGTCGGCCGCGGCCCGGGCGCGTTCACGGGAGTGCGCCTGGCGATCGCGCTGGCGCAGGGGATCGCGCTGGCGCTGGACCGGCCGGTGGTGCCGGTGTCCACGCTCGAGGTGCTGGCCGCCGGTGCGCCCGCCGACGGGCCGACACGCATCCTGGCGGCGATCGATGCGCGGATGGGCGAGGTCTACGCCGGCGCCTTCCGCCGCGAGGCCGGGACGCTGGTGGCACTGGATGCCGAACGCGTGCGCGCGCCCGACGCGGTGTTCTTCCCGGCGGGCCAGCCCGGCGACTGGCAGGGCGTGGGCACCGGGTTCGCGGCCGCCGAAGGCCTGCTCGCCCGGCAGCTGGCGGCGGCGCTGGTCCGCGTCGACGCGGCGGCGCTGCCCCGCGCCGGCGTGCTCGCCGGACTGGCCGCGGCGGCCTTCGCCCGCGGCGAGGTCTCCGCGCCCGAACGGGTGGAGCCGGCGTACCTGCGCGACAACGTCGCCCTCACCCTGGCCGAGCAGCAGGCGCTGCGCGCGACGAAGTAGCGGCGGCGGTGGATCGCACCGCCTATGCGGCACTGCTCGCCCAGGCCCGTCGCCTGTCGCGCAACGCGGCCGAAGCGGCCGACCTGGTCCAGGAGACGCTGCGGGTGGCGGTGGAGCAGGGACGCACCGACCCGCGTGCCGACGGCGCCTGGCTGGCCGGGGTGATGCGTCGCCAGGCGGCGCTGCGCGCGCGGACCGAGATGCGGCGGCGCCGCCGCGAGGCGGACTGGGCCGGCACCCGCCGCGACCGGGCCATGCCCGAGGAACCCGGATTGCCCCCGCAGCGCATCCTGCAGGCGCTCCCGCCGGCGTCGCGCCGGCTGGCGGTGCTGGTGCTGCATGGCCTGGATGCCGGCGAGGTCCGCTGGATCCTGCGGCTGGACCCGGCTTCGCTGCGCCAGCGGATCGTGCGCCTGCGACGCGCCCTGCAAGGGCTGGACGCCGACGCCCGCCACGCCGTGTCCGCGGCGGCCTCCCGTGCCCCCGTGCGCGCGGCGGACCTGGCGTTCGGCCCCTTGCGGCGTGCGCTCAAGGCCGCCTTGCGCGGGCAGGCCCTGGGCACCCACGATCCGGACGGGCACCTGATCGTCGTCCGCGGCGGTCACGCCTGAGCCTGCGGCGGCAACGGGATGGATGCACCGGCGAAGCGCCGGGCCCCGCCGGCGGCGCCGGTGGTCCATTCCCGACAGGAGCCTCCCATGCTTTCAGGCTGCACCCTCGACACCGTCGTCTTCTTCGTCTCGCGCCTCGCACGCAGCGTGGCCTTCTACCGCGACACCCTCGGCCTGGCGGTGGCACCGGTCGAGGACGGGCATGAAGGGCCGTATGCCACCGCCCGCGCAGGTGCGGTGACGCTGGTCTTCATCGAGCGCGCGGCGCGCGCCGGCGAAAGCCCGGTCTGCGTCTTCACCCTGCCGGGCGGGATCGACGACTGCGCCGAGGCGCTGGCTGCGAAGGGCGTGGAAATCGTGGTGCCGGTGAGCGAGGCCCCCGATGGCGGGCTCACCCTCGATTTCCTCGATCCGGACGGCAACCTGCTCAGCCTCTACCAGCCGGCGGATGCGCCACGCAGGCGCTGAGCCGCCACCCTGCGCGGGCCTGCGGCGCGCGCGCAGGGTGGTTTCCGGGCATCGCGGCCGTGGCCCGGGGCCGATGTGGCAAAATCCCCGGTCCATCGCCGTCCGACCCCCGCCATGCCGCTTTCCCCCGTCCCGCCCCCGACGACCCGTGCCGGCCTGGCCGCGCACGCCGCCGCAGGGGCCTGACCCGTGGCCGACGAGACCGGGCACCTGCCGCGCCGCCCCGACCGCATCCTAAAGGCCACGATCTGGTCGCTGCAGGGGCTGCGCGCGGCCTGGCTGCACGAGTCCTCGTTCCGGCTCGAGGTCTACCTGTTCGTGGTCCTCGCCCCGCTGGCCCTGTGGCTGGGGGCCGATGGCGTGGAACGGGCGCTGCTGGTCGGCTCGATGGTGCTGGTGCTGTCGGCCGAGCTGCTGAACTCGGCGGTGGAGGCGGTGATCGAGCGCTATGGCGCCGAGCACCACGAACTCGCCGGCCGGGCCAAGGACATGGGCTCGGCGGCGGTGTTCGTGCTGATGATGAACGTGCTGGCGGTCTGGGCCCTGGTCCTGCTTCCCCGCCTGCTTTGAATGAACCGACCGTAGGAAACGATCCACGATGAACCTCGAATTCCTGGCCGACCCGAACGTCTGGCTGACCCTGGTGACCCTCAGCGCCCTGGAGATCGTCCTGGGCATCGACAACCTGGTGTTCATCTCGATCGCCGTCGGCCGGCTGCCCGAGCACCAGCGCGCCTTCGCGCGCAAGTTCGGCATCGCGGTGGCGTGCATCACCCGCATCGCGCTGCTGGTGTCGCTGGCGTTCCTGGCGCGCATGCAGCACGACCTGTTCACGATCGGCGGGATGGGCTTCTCGGTCCGCGACCTGGTGCTGATCCTGGGCGGCGCGTTCCTGCTGGTGAAGGGCGCGATGGAGATCCGCGAGCTGATCACCGGCGGCCACGACGAGGACCCGCGCACCACCAAGAGCTCGCAGGTGTTCTGGATGGTGATCGTGCAGATCGCGATCATCGACATCGTGTTCTCGCTGGATTCGGTGATCACCGCGGTGGGCATGGCCCAGCACATCCCGGTGATGATCTTCGCGATCCTGCTGGCGGTGGCCATCATGCTGCTGGCGGCCAACCCGCTGGGCCGCTTCATCGACGCCAACCCGACCATCAAGATGCTGGCGCTGGCCTTCATCCTGCTGATCGGCGTGGTCCTGATCCTGGACGGCTTCGAGGTCCACGTGCCGAAGCCGTACATCTACTTCGCCATGGCCTTCTCGGTGCTGGTGGAGACGCTCAACCTGTTCATGCGCCGCAACGCCGCGCGCAGGCACGTGCCGGGCGCCGGCGAGTTCTGAGTCCCGGCCCCGGCATCGCCGGGGCACGCGCCGCATCGCCGGCCCGGCACCGCTTGCGCGGGCTCCGGGCCGGTGCTGCAATGGCCCGGCGCCGGCCATGGCCGGCAGCGCCACCCGGACACAGGAGCCGTGCCATGCAAGGGATTCTCCGCAGGGGAGCCGCCTTCGCGTTCCTCGCCGCTGTCGCCATGCTGCTGTCCGGCTGCGGCTACAACGCGATCCAGCAGAAGGACGAGGCGGTCAAGGCCGGCTGGTCTGAGGTGCTGAACCAGTACCAGCGCCGCGCCGACCTGGTGCCCAACCTGGTCGCGACGGTGAAGGGCTACGCCGCGCACGAGAGCCAGGTGCTGACCGACGTCACCGAGGCGCGCGCGCGCGTCGGCCAGATCCAGGTCAACGCCGACGATCCGGCCTCGCTGCAGCAGTTCCAGGCCGCCCAGGGCGAGCTGTCCTCGGCCCTGTCGCGCCTGCTGGTGGTCAGCGAGAACTATCCAACGCTCAAGGCCGACCAGTCCTTCCGCGACCTGCAGGCGCAGCTGGAAGGCACCGAGAACCGGATCACCGTGGCCCGCGGGCGCTACATCGCCGCGGTGCAGGACTACAACACCTTCATCCGCTCGTTCCCGCAGCTGATCACCGCCAAGATCTTCGGCCATCGCGAGAAGCCGAACTTCAGCGTGGAAAACGAAGCGCAGATCCAGCGCGCGCCCGCGGTCGATTTCGGCACCACGCCGCCGCAGGCGCCCCAGACACCCCCGCCGGCACCGCAGCAGACGCCCCCGCCGCCGGCGCCGGCCAACTGAGCCGGTGACGGGCATGCGCGCACTGGCCGTGCGGCTGGTCGCGGCGTGGCTGCTGCTGGCGGGCGCTGCGTCCGCGTCGGCCCAGCCCGCTCCGCCGGCGGCGATTCCGCCGCTGGACGCGCCGGTGGTCGACACCACCGGCACGCTCGACGCGGCCACGGTACAGCGGCTGGACGCGCAGGCGCGCGCGCTGCAGCAGCGCAAGGGCAGCCAGCTGCAGGTGCTGGTCGTACCGACCACGCAACCGGACAGCATCGAGCAGTACGCGGTGCGCGTGTTCGAGGCGTGGAAGCTCGGCCGCGCCGGGGTGGACGACGGCGTGCTGCTGCTGGTGGCCAAGGACGACCGCGCGGTCCGGATCGAGACCGGCTACGGGCTGGAAGGCGCGATTCCCGACGCGGTCGCCAACCGGGTGATCCAGGAATACCTCGTGCCCAGGTTCCGCGCCGGCGATTTCGGCGGCGGCATCGAGGACGCCACCGCGGTGCTGGTGAAACTCGTCGACGGCGAACCGCTGCCCGAGCCGGTCAGCCGCCACCGCGCGGGCGAGGAGCGTCGGGGTGGCGCGTGGTTGCCGGCGCTGTTCATCGCATTCGTCGTCGCCAACGTGTTGCGGGCGGTCCTCGGCTGGCTGCCGGCGCTGCTGCGCGGCCCGCTGGTCGCCCTGGCCGGCGGCGCGATCGGCTGGTGGATCGCCTCCAGCCTGGTCGCCGCCGGCCTCGGCGCGATGGTCGGCCTGGTGATCGGGCTGTCGAGCCTGAAGGCGGGGCGCTACGTGCGGTCCGGCCGCGGCGGTGGCTGGGGCGGCGGCGGCTTCGGAGGAGGCTGGGGCGGAGGCGGTTTCGGAGGAGGCGGTGGCTTCGGCGGTGGCGGCGGCTGGTCGGGCGGTGGCGGCATGTCCGGTGGCGGCGGCGCTTCGGGGCGCTGGTGATGGCCTTGGCGCGCTGGCTCCGCCACCTGTTCGCGCCCTCGGCGGCCGGCCGCTTTCCGGCGCCGGCGCTGGCGCGCATCGGCGAGGCGGTCGCCGCCGGCGAGCGGCTGCATGGCGGCGAGGTGGTGTTCGCGGTCGAGGCCGGCCTGTCCTGGGCCGCGCTGGCCGCCGGCACCACGCCGCGGGCGAGGGCCGAGGACGTGTTCGCGCGCCTGCGGGTGTGGGACACGGACGCCAACAACGGCGTATTGCTGTACCTGCTGCTCGCCGACCACGCCATCGAGATCGTGGCCGACCGCGGCCTGCACGGGCGGGTGGGGGACGCTCAGTGGGCGGAGATCTGCAGCGCGGTGGCGGCCGCACTGGCCGATGGCGACGCCGAGCGCGCGGTGGCCGACGGCGTCGCCCGGATCTCGGACCTGCTGGCCCGGCATTTCCCGCCCGGTGGCGACGCGGGCGACGAGCTGCCCGACGGTCCGGTGCTGCTGTAGCGCACCCGGGCTGGCGTGGGCGCCGCCCGCGACCACCGTGCCATGCCGCTCGGGCACAATAGGCCTTCCGCTCGAAGGGTCGCGCAATGATCGTCCTGCACCAGATCGATCCGATCGCCATCTCGCTGGGGCCGGTGCGGGTGCACTGGTACGGGCTGATGTACCTGCTCGGGTTCCTCGCGGCGTGGTGGCTGGGCCACCGGCGGATCCGCGCCGGCCGCCTGCCCGGCGTGGACGGCAACGCGTTCTCCGACCTGCTGTTCTACGCGATGCTCGGCGTGGTCCTCGGCGGGCGCCTGGGCTACGTGCTGTTCTACGGGCTCGGCGAACTGGTGCGCGACCCGCTGATGATCGTGCGCGTGTGGGACGGCGGCATGAGCTTCCATGGCGGCCTGATCGGCGTGCTGGTCGCCGCCTGGCTGTGGTCGCGTGCGCGCAAGCTGCACTTCTTCGACACCATGGACTTCATCGCCCCGCTGGTGCCGCCGGGGCTGGGCTTCGGCCGGCTGGGCAACTACGTCGGCGGCGAGCTCTGGGGCAAGTACACCGAGGCCGGCTGGGGCGTGGTGTTCCCGACCGGGCTGCCGGAGGCATACCGCGGGCTGGACCCGGCGGCGCTCAAGGCGCAGTTCGACGCCGGTGCGCTGGACGCCTTCGCGCGCCATCCCTCGCAGCTTTACCAGGCTTTCCTCGAAGGCCTGGTGATGTTCGCGGTGCTGTGGTGGTTCTCGGCGCGCCCGCGCCCGCGCTACGCGGTATCGGGCATGTTCGCCCTGTTGTACGGCGGTTTCCGCTTCCTGGTCGAATTCGTGCGCGTGCCCGATGCGCAGCTGGGCTACCTGGCCTTCGGCTGGCTGACCATGGGCCAGGTGCTGAGCCTGCCGCTGGTCGCGCTGGGGCTGTTCCTGCTGTGGCGCTCGCATACCGCGCCGGTGCTGCAGCCGCAGCCCGTCGCCCCGGCGCGCGGGGCGACGCCATGAGGCAGTACCTAGAGCTGCTGGGGCACGTCCTCGAGCACGGCACCGAGAAGGCCGACCGTACCGGTACCGGCACGCGCAGCGTGTTCGGCTGGCAGATGCGCTTCGACCTGCGCCAGGGCTTCCCCCTGGTGACCACCAAGAAGCTGCACCTGCGCTCGATCATCCACGAGCTGCTGTGGTTCCTGAAGGGCGAGACCAACATCGCCTACCTCAAGGACAACCGGGTCAGCATCTGGGACGAGTGGGCCGACGCGGACGGCGAGCTGGGCCCGGTCTACGGCAAGCAATGGCGGCGCTGGGCCGGCAGCGACGGCAGCGAGATCGACCAGGTCCGCTGGGTCGTGGAGGAGATCCGCCGCAATCCGGATTCGCGGCGTCTCATCGTCAGCGCCTGGAACGTGGCCGACCTGCCGAAGATGGCGCTGATGCCGTGCCACACCATGTTCCAGTTCTACGTCGCCGACGGCCGGCTGAGCTGCCAGCTGTACCAGCGCAGCGGCGACATCTTCCTCGGCGTCCCGTTCAACATCGCCAGCTATGCACTGCTCACCCACATGGTCGCGCAGGTGACGGGCCTGGAAGTCGGCGACTTCGTGCACACGCTCGGCGACGCGCACCTGTACTCGAACCACTACGAACAGGCGCGCGAGCAGCTGGCACGCACGCCGCGCGCGCTGCCGGTGCTGAGGCTGAACCCGCAGGTGACCGACCTGTTCGCGTTCGCCCATGACGACATCGCGATCGAGGGTTACGACCCGCTGCCGGCGATCAAGGCCCCGGTGGCGGTGTGAGCGTCGAGGTGTCGCTGGTCGCCGCGCTCGACCGCCGTGGCGGCATCGGCCGCGGCAACGACCTGCCGTGGCGGCTGCCGGACGACCTGAAGCGGTTCAAGGCGTTGACCCTGGGCAAGCCGGTGCTGATGGGGCGGAAGACCGCCGAGTCGCTCGGCCGCGCGCTGCCGGGCCGGACCAACCTGGTGCTCACCCGCAGCGGCGCGGTGCCGTTCGAGGGCATGCGCGCGGTCGCCTCGCTGGAGGCGGCGCTCGAGGTGGCGCGCGCGGAAGCGGCCGGCGAGCTGTGCGTGATCGGCGGAGGCGAGGTCTACGCCCTGGCCCTGCCGCGCGCCGACGTGCTGCAGCTGACCGAAGTGGATACCGTGGTCGTCGACGCCGACACGTTCTTCCCGGACTGGGACCGGCGGCAGTGGCGCGAAGCCGCGCGGCAGGCGCATCCCGCCGATGCCCGCCACGCCTGGGCGTTCGACTTCGTCGAATACCGCCGCTTCCCGCGCGGATGACCGCGCGGGGCGGCTAGTCCTTGCGCAGGTGCGGCGGCAGCGCCTGCACGTCGCGGCCGGCCACCTGCACCACGTGCAGTTCATCGGTGTCCAGGCGCAGCGCGGTCAGCTTGCCGCCCCACACCGCGCCGGTGTCGATCGCATGGATGCCCTGGGTGATGGTCAGGCCGAGGGTGGACCAGTGCCCGCAGACGACCTTCAGGTCGCGCTCGACCCGGCCCGGGGCCTCGTACCACGGATACAGGCCGGCGGCCTGGGTTCCCGGCGGGCCCTTCTCCTCGATCGCGATGCGACCGCGCGGCGTGCAGTAGCGCGCGCGCGTGAACCAGTTGATGGTCGCGCGCCAGCGGTCGTGCCCGCGCAGTCCCGGCGACCAGTTGGGGCGGTCGCCGTACATGTTGCGCAGCAGCCCGCGGTAACCGTCGCCGCGCAGCTGCTGCTCGATTTCGGCGGCGTACTGCTCGGCGTTCTGGGTGGTCCACTGCGGCGCCAGGCCGGCGTGGACCATCATCCAGCCCAGTGCGCGGTCGGCATGCACCAGCTTCTGCCTGCGCAGCCAGCCCAGCAGTTCGGTCGCGTCGTCGGCCAGCACCACCCGCTGCAGGTCCGGGTTGACCTTGCGCTTCTCGGCCGGGGCGCGTTCGCCGATGGCCAGCAGCGACAGGTCGTGGTTGCCGAGAACCACCACGCTGCGCTCGCGCAGCGAATGGACCAGCCGCAGGGTTTCCAGCGACTGCCCGCCGCGGTTGACCAGGTCGCCGCAGAACCACAGGGTGTCGGCCGCCGGATCGAAGCGGATCGCCTCCAGCAGGCGCTGGGTGGCGTCGTAGCAGCCCTGCAGGTCGCCGATGGCCCAGGTGCTCATCGCGGCGGCCTCAGTGCAGGGTCCGCGGCGCGGTCAGCAGGAACGGGGCGATGGGGGCGTCGAAGCGGGTGCCGTCGGCAGCCAGCATGTCGTAGCGTCCCTGCATCGCGCCGTCGCTGGTCTCGAGGACCACGCCGGAGGTGTATTCGTAGTCCTCGCCCGGTTCCAGCCAGGGCTGCTCCCCGACCACGCCGTCGCCGTGCACTTCCTCCGTGCGGCCGTTGCCATCGGTGATTTCCCAGTGGCGCGCCAGCAGGCGCGCGGCCACCCGTCCACGGTTGCGGATGCGGATCGTGTAGGCGAACACGTAGCGCCCGGCGTCCGGTTCCGACTGGTCGGCGAGGAAGCGCGGTTCGACGTCCACGTCGATCACGTAGGGCATGTCCTGTTGCATGGAGGCAAGTGTAAGCGAAGGCCGTGAGGGCCGAGACCACGAGCGGCCACGCGCGCGCATGCGCGCGGCCGCGCGGCGGCTACGCCGGGGCGTTGGCCAGACGGATGAAAGCGGCCACCTCGAGCTGCTCGGCGCGGGCATCCGGGGCGACGCCGGCGGCCTCGAACTGGGCCGGGCCGCATACGCCGGCGAGCGCGTTGCGCAAGGTCTTGCGGCGCTGGCCGAAGGCGGCCCGGACCACCTCGGCGAAGCGCGCGCGATCCTCGATGCCCACGCCGGCCGGGTCGCGCGGCACCAGCCTCACCACGGCCGAATCGACCTTCGGCGCCGGCCGGAATGCGCCGGGCGGCACCACGAACAGCGGCTGCACCTGGCAGTAGGCCTGCAGCATCACGCTCAGGCGCCCGTAGACCTTGGTTCCGGGCCCGGCTCCCATCCGGTCGACGACTTCCTTCTGCAGCATGAAGACCATGTCGCGGATCGCCGCGGCATGGTCGAGCGCGTGGAACAGGATCGGCGAGGAAATGTTGTAGGGCAGGTTGCCGCAGAGCTTGATCGGGGTGCCGGCGGCCAGCGCGGTGAAGTCCACCTGCAGCACGTCGCGGTGGACGATGGTCAGCTCGCCGACGCCGTCGGCCATCGCGGTGAGCGGGGCGATCAGGTCGCGGTCGAACTCGATCACGGTCAGCGCGCCATGGTGGCGCAGCAGCGGCAGGGTGATCGCGCCCTGGCCCGGGCCGATCTCCACCACCCGCTCGCCCGGTTGCGGGCCCACCGCCTGGACGATGCGCTCGATATAGACGCGTTCGTGCAGGAAGTTCTGGCCGAGGGACTTCTTGGGCTGGTGGCTGGTGCTCATGCGCCATTATCGCCGGGCGCGCGCCTCGCCGGAGCCCCGGCAGCGGATGGCGGCGCGGACGCCGCCGCCCGGCCGCTCAATCCATGCCCAGCTTCTTGAGCTTGTAGCGCAGGGCGCGGAAGGTGATGCCCAGCTGCGCCGCGGTCCGGGTCTTGTTCCAGCGGTTCTCTTCCAGGGCCTTCTGGATCGCCGCGCGCTCGAGCTGCTCGATATAGGAGGGCAGGGCACCGGTGCCCGGATCGATGTCGAGCACGGCTTCGGCCTGGATCGCGGGGGCCGCCTGGCCGTTGGGCTCGGCACCGGTGCGCGCCGGCCCGGCCTGGGGCAGGTGCAGGTCCGGGGCGTCGATGCGGTCACCCTCGGCCAGCGCCAGCGCCCGTTCGAGCACGTTTTCCAGTTCGCGCACGTTGCCGGGGAAGGCATAGCCGGCCAGGGCCGACATGGCCGCGGCGGTCAGCTCGGGCGCGGGGCGGCCCTGCCCGGCGGACAGCCGCTGCAGGATCGCGTCCGCCAGCTGCGGCAGGTCGCCGGTGCGTTCGCGCAGCGGCGGCACGCGCAGCTCGATCACGTTGATGCGGTAGTACAGGTCGTGGCGGAAGCGGCCATCGGCGACCAGGCCGGAGAGGTCCTTGTGGGTGGCCGAGAGGATGCGCACGTCCACGGCCACCTCGCTGGCCGCGCCCACCGCACGCACCGATTTCTCCTGGATCGCGCGCAGCAGCTTGACCTGCATCGGCAGCGGCAGTTCGGCGACTTCGTCCAGGAACAGGGTGCCGCCGCTGGCGGCCTGGAACAGGCCCGGCTTGTCGGCGTGCGCCCCGGTGAAGCTGCCCTTCTTGTGGCCGAAGAACTCGCTTTCCATCAGCTCGGCCGGGATCGCGCCGCAGTTGACCGGCACGAACGGCCCGGCCGCGCGGGCGCCCTGCTCGTGGATCGTGCGGGCGACCAGTTCCTTGCCGACGCCCGACTCGCCGAGGATGTAGACCGGGGCCTGGCTGCGGGCCACCTTGGCGATGGTCGCGCGCAGGGTGGCCATCGCCGAGGAATCGCCCAGCAGGCGGCTGGCCTGCTCCGGCGGCGGTGGCGGCGGCTTGGGCCGCTCGGCGTTGTTCAGTTCCAGCGCGTGCCGGACGAGGCCGCGCAGGACATTGATGTCCACCGGCTTGCTGACGAAGTCGAAGGCGCCGGCCTTCAGCGCCTCCACCGCCAGGTCCATGCTGCCGAAGGCGGTGATCATCGCCACCGGGGTCTGCGGGTAGTTGCGCGAGATCTCGCCGACCAGGTCGATGCCGCTGCCGTCGGGCAGGCGCATGTCGGTGAAGCACAGGTCGTAGCGGCTGCCGGCGAGCAGCTCGCGGGCCTCCGCCAGGTTGGCCGCGGTGTCCACGCGCAGGCCCATCCGGCCCAGCGTCAGTACCAGCAGTTCGCGGATATCGCGCTCGTCGTCGACGATCAGGGCACTGCGGTTTTGGCTCATGCCGGAACGATAGCCGAGTCGGGGAACCGGGCCAAGTCTGGGACGGACGTCACAAAGACAGGATGGTGTTCGGCCCCGGCAGGCCGACCCGGAAGCAGGCACCGCCGCCGGGGACCGGCACGTAGTCCAGCGTGGCCTGGTTGGCGCGGCTCAGTTCGCGGGCGATGTACAGGCCCAGCCCGGTGCCGTGCTCGGACGTGGTGAAGAACGGCCGGAACAGCTGCGCGACCACGCCTTCGGGGATGCCCGGCCCGCGGTCCAGCACGTCCACGAACGCATTGCGCCCGTCCTGGAACACGCGCAGGCGCACGCGCGAGGGCTCGTCCATGATCCGCCCGTACTTGAGCGCGTTGTGGACCAGCGCGGTGAGGATCTGCTGCAGGTGGCGGGGATCGACCAGCGCCTGCACCGGCTGCGCCGGGACGATCGCCTCCAGGCTGTCGGTCTCGATCGACAGGGTCTGCCGGTAGTCGTCGACGAAGCGGCGCACGAAGCCGCCCAGGTCGAGGTTCTCGGGATTGGCGCGCTCGCGCCGGGCCAGGCCGAGCACGCTCTCGACGATGCCGTTGGTGCGCAGGCACTGCTGGTGGATGATCTGCAGCAGGCGCCGGTCGGCGTCGTCCACGTTCCGCGACTCCTCCAGCAGCTGCACCGCGTAGTTGATCGCCGCCAGCGGGTTGCGGATCTCGTGGGCCAGGCTGGCCGAGAACCGCCCCAGCGCGGCCAGGGTCAGCGATTCGGCGCGGCGGGACACGACGGTGGTGTCGTCGAGGAAGACCAGGGTCAGGTCGCTGTCCGCCAGCAGGCGGGCGAAGCGCGGCTGCACCTCGGGCTGGTCGGGGAACAGCTGCAGGGGGGTGTCGTCCACCTGCCAGCCGCCGCGCCAGCGCTGCAGCCGGCGCGCCAGTTCGGGCGCGACGTGGTTGAGGCCGGCCGCACCGGCCTCGCCGCCATCGCCCAGCAGCAGCGATGCCGCCTCGTTGGCCAGGGTGATGCGGTTGTCGGCGTCGACCACCAGCACGCCGGTGCGCATGCGGCGGATGATCAGCTCGTTGATCTCGACCAGGTTGGCGACTTCGGCGGTGCGCTGTTCGGCCAGCCGCTGGCTGGAGCGCGCGCGGTGGCCGATCTGGTTGCCCAGCCAGGCCAGCGCCAGGTAGCTGGTCACGAACATCGTGAGCTCGGCCAGCGACCGGGGCGGCTGGCCGTCGGCCAGCGCCGACCACAGGTATTCCAGGACCAGCGCCACGCTGGCCAGGCAGGCGACGGTCATGCCGTAGCGCAGCGGCAGCAGCATGGCGGCGGCGGCGACGTTGAACAGCAGCATCATCGCGATGCCGGCCGCGACCGGGGGCAGGGCGTGGGTGGCGAGCGTGGCGGCGAGGATGTCGATGCAGGCCCCGCCGAAGACCAGCGGCACCAGCCAGCGTTCGTTGCGCCCGAGCAGCAGCAGGGCGACGGCCGCGACCATGTAGGCCACGGCCACCGCCCCGCCCATGGCCGCGCTGCGGGGGTCGCCGATGACCGTGGCGACCGGGCTGAACACCAGCGCGGCCATGATCCCGGCTTCCAGCACCCGGTACAGGCTGAAGAAGTAGAGCTCGCGCCGGGGGATCGATTCGAGGCGTTCGATGAGCGAAGGGGGGGACAATCCATGGCTCCCGTGGCGGCCGGCGCCAGTATAGGCACAGTCCCTGGCGCGCCCGGCGGACGTCCGCCGGGTCCCGCAAAGCCCCGCCGGGCCGGCTTTTTGCACCGCCGCAGGCTTGTCGGCGACAATACTGCCCCCGCCCCGCAAGCCCCCGGCCACCCGGCCCGGACCCAGGGCCCGCCCGGCGGCCGTCCCCACCCCACTGGTGAAGCATGAATTTCCACGAGTACCAGGCGAAACAACTGTTTGCCGACTACGGCATTCCGGTCCCGGCCGGGCGCGTCGCGTCCACGCCGGCTGAAGCGGTCGATGCGGCCAAGGCCCTGGGCAGCGGCCCCTGGATGGTCAAGGCCCAGATCCACGCGGGCGGGCGCGGCAAGGCCGGCGGCGTCAAGTTCTGCAAGACGACCGACGACGTGTTCAACGCCGCCATCGGCATGCTCGGCACCAGGATGGCCACCTACCAGTCCGGCGGCGTGGCGCTGCCGGTGAACCAGGTGCTGGTCACCGAAGCCGGCGAGATCGCCAAGGAACTCTACCTGTCGGTGCTGGTCGACCGCGGCAGCAAGTCGATCACCTACATCGCCTCGTCCGAAGGCGGCGTGGACATCGAGCAGGTCGCGGCGGAAACCCCGCACCTGATCCAGACCCTCAACGTGAATTTCGTCGAAGGCCTGCAGCCGTACCAGGCGCGCGACGTCGGCTTCGCGCTGGGCCTGAACGCCAAGCAGACCGGCCAGCTGGTCAAGATCATGACCGGCCTGTACCGCCTCTTCAACGAGAAGGACTTGGCCCTGGTCGAGCTCAACCCGCTCGCCATCCTCGACAGCGGCGACCTGTACGCGCTGGACGGCAAGGTCAACTCGGACGACAACGCCAGCTTCCGCCACGCCGACCTGGTCGCCATGCGCGACAAGAGCCAGGAAGACGAGACCGAGGTGCTGGCCAGCCAGCACGACCTCAACTACGTCACCATGGACGGCAACATCGGCTGCATGGTCAACGGCGCCGGCCTGGCGATGGCGACCATGGACGTGATCAAGCTCAACGGCGGCGAGCCGGCGAACTTCCTCGACGTCGGCGGCGGCGCCACCAAGGAGCGCGTGACCACCGCGTTCAAGCTGATCCTGTCCTCGGACAAGGTCAAGGCGATCTTCGTCAACATCTTCGGCGGCATCGTCCGCTGCGACATGATCGCCGAGGGCATCATCGCCGCGGTCAAGGACGTGGGCGTCAAGGTGCCGGTGATCGTGCGCCTGGAAGGCACCAACGTGGAGGAAGGCAAGAAGCTGCTGAAGGAAAGCGGCCTGGCCATCATCCCCGCCGACGACATCAACGACGGCGCCAAGAAGTCGGTCGCCGCGGTCGCCGCCTGAACCCATTCCTGCGGGAATCCGCCACCGGTCGAGCCGCGGTCACGCGGCGCGCCGGAAGCGACCCGCGACGAGCAAGGATTAGAAAATGAGCGTCCTCGTTAACAAGAACACGAAGGTGATCGTGCAGGGCTTCACCGGCCAGCAGGGCACCTTCCACGCCGAGCAGATGGTCGAGTACGGGACCCAGGTCGTCGGCGGCGTCACCCCGGGCAAGGGCGGCCAGACCCACATCGGCCTGCCGGTGTTCAACACCGTCGCCGACGCGGTCAAGGCCACCGGCGCCGACGCATCGGTCATCTACGTGCCGCCGCCGTTCGCGGCCGACGCGATCCTCGAGGCCGCCGCCGGCGGCATCAAGGTCATCGTCTGCATCACCGAGGGCATCCCGGTGCTGGACATGCTGCGCGTGAAGAACGTGCTGAAGGGCTACGAGGGCGTGACCCTGATCGGCCCGAACTGCCCCGGCATCATCACCCCGGGCGAGTGCAAGATCGGCATCATGCCGGGCCACATCCACAAGCCGGGCAAGATCGGCATCGTCTCGCGTTCGGGCACGCTGACCTACGAAGCGGTCAAGCAGACCACCGACGTGGGCCTGGGCCAGTCGACCTGTATTGGTATTGGCGGCGATCCGATCAACGGCCTGAACTTCGTCGACTGCCTCAAGCTGTTCAACGAGGACCCGCAGACCGAGGGCATCATCATGGTCGGCGAGATCGGCGGCAGCGCCGAGGAAGAGGGCGCCGAGTACATCAAGCAGCACGTCAAGAAGCCGGTCGTCGGCTTCATCGCCGGCGCGTCGGCCCCTCCGGGCAAGCGCATGGGCCACGCCGGCGCGATCGCGTCGGGCGGCCAGGGCACGGCCGAAGGCAAGTTCGCCGCGATGGAAGCGGCGGGCGTGACCACGGTCCGTTCGCCGGGCGACCTGGGCGCGGCGATCAAGGCTCGCCTGGGCGGCTGATCCCCCCCGGCATGCACACGGAAGAAGCCGCCTCCGGGCGGCTTTTTCTTTGGGCGCCGTCCGGGGGTGGCGCCTGCTCGCAGGGAATGAACCTGCGCATCCCGTCGGGAGGCATGCGCCGGAAGCACGGAACGCAGGACAGCCAGAGGCCGCCTTGGGGGCGGCCTTTCTCTTTGGGGCGATCGGCCAGATCGCGCGCCCAACACGGGAGGGACGGCCGGATCCGGGGTGTGCATGTGCCGGAAGTCCAGTGGGCCCAATGACTTATGACACTGGAGTTAACGGATGTTTAATTTCCTGTGACATTCAGTTATGTTTGAAACTGGCGCGCCGAGGGGTTCACCGTGTGTTCATCCGGTGGAAGCGGCGGGCCAACCCAGGGGATGTACCGAACACCACATTCGGAGAGATCAGCGAGATGAATTTCAAGACCACCAGGTTGCGGGATGCTATTTCCCATGCGCTCGTCGCGGGCGCCGTATCCATGGCCGCACCCGCGGTCGCCTCGGCCCAGAGCGGCGAGGCCCAGGCCACACAGACGCTCGACAAGATCGAGGTGCTCGGTTCGCGCATCAAGCGTGCCGGCATCGAGACGGCCCAGCCGGTCCTGTCGCTGACCCGCGAGGACCTCGATCGCACCGGCCTGACCCAGGTCAGCGACGTGCTGCGGGAACTGACCGTCGCCGGTCCCTCGCTCAGCCTCAACACCAACAACGGCAACACCAGCGGCAATTCCTCCATCAGCCTGCGCAACTGCGGTTCCAACCGCACGCTGGTGCTGGTGAACGGGCGCCGCTGGGCGAGCGACAACGGCCTGGGCGGCGCGGTCGACCTCAACTCCATCCCGATGGCGGCGGTGGAGAACATCCAGGTGCTGCGCGACGGCGCCTCGGCGCTGTACGGTTCCGACGCGATCTGCGGCGTGGTCAACATCCAGACCCGCCGCGATTTCGACGGCGCCCAGTTCAACGCCTACTACGGCCAGTACGACGCCGGCGACGGCGGGCGCGAGGCCTACGACTTCACCCTGGGCGGCTCGACCGACCGCTTCTCGGGCCTGATCAACCTGGCGTTCACCGAGCAGGAAGCCGTCTCGGCGGGCGACCGCGAGATCTCCGCGGTGCCGCTGTACGGCTTCCCGGCGACCGTCTCGACCCCGGGCCGCGCGAGCCCCACCGGCCCTTACGGCAACTTCACCGTGACCGGCCGCGGCAACATCATCCTCGACCCCAGCCGCCCGGGCTGCCTGCCGAACCAGCGCTGCACCACCGCTACCGCGGCCGATTTCCGTCCGTTCAATTTCCTCACCGACGGCTACAACTTCGCGCCGGACAACCACCTGGTCCAGCCGCAGCGCACCTATTCGCTGTTCGGTACCGCCAGCTACGAGCTGACCGACGACGTCCGCTTCAGCACCGAGGTCTTCTACAACAACCGCGTCGGCGACGCGCAGCTGGCGGCCCAGCCGCTGTCCCCGCTGACCATCTCGGCGCAGAGCATCTACAACCCGTTCGGCGTCAACATCACCGGCGGCGCCTTCCGGCCCACGAACTTCCCGCGCGTGTTCGGCCAGGAGCAGGATACGTGGCGTTTCTCCGGCGCCTTCGACGGCATCTTCGAGATCGGCGACCGCATCTTCGACTGGGACGCCGGCTACACCTACGCGTCCAACAAGCAGCTGCAGCCGAAGAACGGCTTCTACTTCTCGACCCGCGTCGCGCAGGCCACCGGTCCCTCGTTCATCGACGCCGGCGGCGTGGCGCGGTGCGGCACCCCGACCGCGATCATCGCCGACTGCGTGCCGATGAACGTCATGGGCGGCCCTGCCGGCTTCACCCAGGAGATGTACGACTACATCGCGGTCAATCCCAAGAACCTGATGAAGTCCACGTCCGAGTCGTTCGTGGCCAACCTCAGCGGCGACCTGTTCAGCCTGCCGGCGGGCACGGCCGGCTTCGCCTTCGGCCTGGAGCATCGCAAGGAGTCCGGCTCCAGCGAGCCGGATCCGCTCACCGCGGCCGGCCTGGTCCTCGGCGACAACCCGTTCCTGCCCACCGAAGGCAGCTACAGCGTCGACGAGGCGTACCTGGAGCTGCAGGTGCCGATCCTGGCGGACGCGGCGTTCGCCAAGGCCCTCGAGCTGAACCTGGCCGCGCGCTACTCCGACTACTCGTCCTTCGGCACCACCACCAACCCGCAGGTGAGCCTGCGCTGGCAGGTCAGCGACACGCTGCTGGTCCGCGGCTCGTGGGGCGAGGGCTTCCGTGCTCCGTCGGTGACCGAGCTGTACCAGGGCTTCGCGACGGGGCGCCCGTCCTTCCAGGACGTGTGCAGCAACAACAACCCCAACTTCGTCGGCAGCGCCGCGGTCAGGTCGCAGTGCCAGGCCAACGGGGTCCCGGTGGGCTTCCGCAGCCAGCTCTCGCAGACCTACGCCACCACGGGCGGCAACCCGGACCTCAAGCCCGAGACCTCCGAGACCAAGACCGTCGGCCTGGTCTACTCGCCTGACTGGGCCGAGGGCCTGGAAACCTACGTCGACTGGTACCACATCGTCATCGAGAACGCGATCGGCGCCCTGACGGCGCAGACGATCATCAACGAGTGCTACCTGCAGGCCAATGCGGGCAGCTGCGCGCTGATCACGCGCGACCAGGTCGGCGCGGTCAACGGCAACCCGGGCGAGATCTCCGGCATCCAGGCGGTCAACCGCAACTTCGTCGGCGGCCTGCAGACCGAGGGCTTCGACTTCGGTGCGTCCTACCACTTCGAACCGGGCGACTGGGGCCGCTTCCATTTCCGCCTGGACAACACCTACGTGTCCTACTACGGCGACGTGGACGAGCCGGCGCGCGGCCAGCTGAACGGCGACGGCCGCATCTCCAGCGGCAACACCGTCGGCACCCTGCCGTCGGGTTCCTCGACGGGCGCGCCGCGCCACCGCCTGCGGTCGAACCTGACCGCGGCATGGAGCATGGGCGCCGTGGATGCCTCGATCACGTTCGAGTACCGCAGCCGGGTCCAGGAGAGCTGCAACAACGTGTACAACACCGCCATCGCGCTCGGCGCACGCGACCCGGCCTACCTCGACCTGGTCAACCTGTGCTCGGACCCGAACCGGATCATCGACGACTACCAGTTCGTGCCGGGCACCACCGACGTCGTCGCGGTTCCCTCGCGTCGTCCGGAGAACGAGCTGAAGGCGGTGACCTACACCCACGTCCAGGCCGGCTGGTCGGCCCCGTGGGATGGCAAGGTCACGCTCGGCATCCGCAACCTGTTCGATACCGATCCGCCGTTCTCCTCGGACGCGTTCGCCAATTCGTACGACGCGCAGTACCTCGTCCCGGGCCGGTTCTTCTACATGAGCTACCAGCAGCGGTTCTGACGGGCGGTCCATCCGACCAAGGCAGCGGCCCCTTCCGGGGCCGTTGTCTTTTCCGGTGTGACAAACCGCCTGCGTGTGCGAATCACCCGTGCATTGGACACAATGACCACGGAAGCGCGCCTGCATGGACCTCGCCACCGCCATGACCGAAGCCCCGGACCAGGCGTTCGCCGTGCTGCTGCAGCGGCACCGCGGCATCGTCCACAAGGTCGCCGGCAGCTACGCCCGCGGCGCCGAGGACCGCGCCGACCTGGCCCAGGAGATCGCGGCCCAGCTGTGGCGGGCCTGGCCGTCCTACGACCCCTCGCGCAGCTTCTCGACCTGGATGTACCGGATCGCGCTCAACACCGCGATCTCGTTCCTGCGCGGGCAGGCCGAGCCGCAACGCGGCGCCGTGCCGCTGGACGACCACCTGCACGAGCTCGCCGACGAGCGCGGCTTCGATCCTGAAACCCACGAGCGGCTGCGCGTGCTGCAGCGGTTCATGGCCACGCTCGGGCCGCTCGACCGCGCCCTGCTGCTGCTCTACCTGGAGGAACGCAGCGGCCGGGAGATGGCCGAGGTGCTCGGCATCGGCGAGAGCAACGTCACCACCCGCATCGGCCGGCTCAGGCAGCGCCTGCGCGAATTCGCGGCCGACCACCTCCGCGACTGACCCGGATACCCGCCATCAATGGACGCCACCATGGAACTCGACGAACTCAAGCAGGCCTGGCAGGTGCTGGGCCGCCAGCTGGAACGGCAGGAACTGCTGCAATGGCACCTGCTGCGCGAACGCAAGCTGGAAGGCGTGCGCCACAGCCTGCGGTCGCTAACGTGGGGGCAGGTCCTGCAGGCGCTGCTCGGCATCGGCCTGATCGCCCTCGGCGTGGCCTGCTGGACACGCAATACCGCCGTGCCCGGCATGTTCTGGGCCGGCGTGCTGGTCCACGGCTTCGGCGTGGCCCATGCGGCGCTGGCCGGCATCACCCTCGGCCTGGCCGGGACGATCGACTACTCGGCGCCGGTGGTGCGGATCCAGAAGCAGATGGCGCGGCTGCAGTGCTTCTACGCCTTCAATTCCAACGTGTGCGGGGCGCCATGGATGGTGATGTGGCTGCCGGTGACGGTGGCCTTCGCGGGCCTGGGCGCGGTCGACCCGGCGGCCGGCACGCCGCCGTGGATCTGGTGGAGCCTGGCCGTGAGCGCGCTGGGGCTGGTGGCGATGTACGCCTGGAACTGGCGCGTGCGCCGCCGCCGCACGGCGCGGCGGGACGGGCGCGGGTTCGACGAGAGCAGCGCGATCCGCCGCGGGCGCGCGCTGCTGGACGAACTGGCGGAGCTGGAACGCGACTGACCGCGCCCGTGCCGGGCCGTTGATGCCGTCGCCGGTATCATGGGCCCAGCCCACGAACGGAATGCCGCCATGAAGGACTCCCTGCGCATCGCGATGGCCCAGTTCGACTTCCCGGTCGGCGCGGTGGCGCGCAACGCGGCCCGGATCGCGGAGATGATCGCCGAGGCCCGCGACGAGTTCGGTGCCGACGTGGTCCTGTTCCCCGAGCTGGCGATCAGCGGCTATCCGCCGGAGGACCTGCTGCTGCGCCCGTCGTTCCTGGCCGCCTGCGAGGCGGCGCTGCAGGACGTGGCGAAGGCGGCGACCGGAATCGTGGCCGTGGTCGGCTGGCCCGAGTCGGCCGGCAGCGTGCTCTACAACGCCGCCAGCGTGCTGCGCGACGGACGGGTCGAGCAGACCTGCCGCAAGCGCGAGCTGCCCAACTACGCGGTGTTCGACGAGCGCCGCTACTTCGAGGTCGACCCGGACGGCGGGCCATGCGTGTTCGAGGTCGGCGGCGTGCCGGTCGGCGTGCTGGTCTGCGAGGACCTGTGGTTCGCCGAGCCGCTGGCCGACACGGTGCGCGCCGGCGCGCAGCTGGTGCTGGTGCCCAACGCCTCGCCGTTCGAGCGCGGCAAGCACGCCCAGCGCGACGCGCTGCTGGCCGAGCGCACGCGCGAGTCCGGGGCGGCGCTGGCCTACCTCAACCTGGTCGGCGGCCAGGACGCGGTGGTGTTCGACGGCGCCTCGGTGGTGGCCGACGGCGACGGCACCGTGCACCCGGCCGCGGCCGCGTTCACCGACCAGTGGCTGGTCGTGGACTACGACGCCGCCAGCCGCCGCTTCGTGCCGGTGCAGTGGATGGACGATGGCGACGAGAGCATGGACGCGCTGGCCTGGCGCGCGGTGGTGCGCGGCCTCCAGGACTACTGCGGCAAGAACGGCTTCTCGAAGGTGTGGCTGGGCCTGTCCGGCGGGATCGATTCGGCGCTGGTGCTGGCGCTGGCGGTCGACGCGCTGGGCGCGGCCAACGTCACCGCGGTGCGCCTGCCGTCGCGCTACACCGCCGACCTGTCCAACGACCTGGCGGCCGAGCAGTGCGCCGCGCTCGGGGTGAAGCTGGAGACGATCGCGATCGAGCCGGCCTTCACCGGCTTCCTGCAGGCGCTGGACGCGATGTTCGAGGGCCAGGAGCCCGACACGACCGAGGAGAACCTGCAGTCGCGCAGCCGCGGCGCGCTGCTGATGGCGCTGTCCAACAAGTTCGGCGGGCTGCTGCTGACCACCGGCAACAAGAGCGAGTACGCGGTCGGCTACGCCACGATCTACGGCGACATGTGCGGCGGCTACGCGCCGCTGAAAGACCTGTACAAGACCGAGGTGTTCGGCCTGGCCAAGTGGCGCAACACGGTGGGCGGGGCGCCGGTGATCCCGCCGGCGGTGATCGCGCGGCCGCCTTCGGCCGAACTGCGCGCCAACCAGACCGACCAGGATTCGCTGCCGGCCTACGACGTGCTGGACGGCATCCTGTACCGCTACGTCGACCAGGAGCAGTCGCGCGACGAGATCGTCGCCGCCGGCTACGCCGCGGAGGTGGTGGACCGGGTGCTGAGGCTGGTGCGGACCAGCGAGTGGAAGCGCCACCAGGCCGCGCCGGGGCCGAAGGTGTCGCGCCGCGCGTTCGGCCGCGAGCGGCGCTATCCGATCAGCAACGGTTTTGCCGGCTGATCGCGGCGCCTGAAACGCGACAGGCGCACCGGAGTGCGCCTGTCTTCGAACCCGCCCGGGTGGGCCCCGTCAGTCGCGGGTCGCGTTGCGCTGGCCGGTCGGCGACACCTCGCCGGCGAAGGGATTCAGCTTGCGGATCGCCATCGGGTAGTCCGGCCAGTCGCCGTGCAGCAGCGGGTGCTGCGGGTCGTTGAGCTGGAGCACGCGCCGGGCGTCGGCGGCAAGGGTCTCGTTGCCCAGCTCGGTGTAGGCGGCGGCCAGCACGGCGACGGCGTCGTTCTGGTACGAGCTCTGGGGGTAGGTCTCCAGGATGTACTGGGCGCGGCCGATCGCCGACAGCCACGCGCCGCGGCGCATGTAGTACAGCGCGGTGTCCATCTCGTGGCGGGCGAACAGGTCGCGCAGCTCGACCATGCGCTGGCGGGCGTCGGCGGCGTAGCGGCTGTTCGGGTAGCGCTGGACCACGCGCGAGAAGTCGTCGTAGGCCTGCTGCGGCGAGGCCAGGTCGCGGCGGGCCGGGTCCAGCGACCAGACGCGCTGCAGGAACACCGCGTCGCGGTTGGAGTTGGACAGGCCGCGCAGGTAGTAGAAGTAGGCGATGTTGCGGTGGGTCGGATAGGTGCGGATGAAGCGGTCGATGGTCGCGACCGCGTCCTCGTGCTTGCCGGCCTTGAACTGCGCGTAGGCCGTTTCCATCAGCGCCTGTTCGGTGTAAGGGCCGTAGGGGTACTGCGCGACGAGGCGCTTGAAGGTCTTCTCCGCGTCGGACCAGTTGCCGGCCTGCATCTGGCCGTGCGCCTTGTCGTAGAGCTCGGTGACCGGGAGGCCCTCGTCGGCGTCTTCCTTGCTGTTGCGGCCGCAGCCGGTGGCCAGGAAGGCCAGCGCCAGCAGCAGGGCGGCCAGGCGCAGCGGAGCGGGGAGGGCGAAGCGGGGGCGGTGGGCCATCGGAAGGCAGGCGGCGCGGAAACGGAAGGGCCGATGATAGCCTAGTGGCCTGTCCGGCGACTGACTCCCGCGCCCGGACCGTCCCCGCACCGGCGTTCCCCATGTCCCTGCCTTCCGAATCCCCCCGCCAGGCCACCGTCCCCGACGAGGCCGCCGGCCGCCGCTTCGACGCGGTCCTGGCCGAACTGTTCCCCGAGTACTCGCGGTCGCGGCTGTCGTCCTGGATCAAGTCCGGCGACGTGCTGCTCGCCGGCCAGCCCGCTCGCCCGCGCGACCTGGTCCGCGGGGGCGAACGGGTGACCCTGGCGGCCGTGGCCGAGGTCCAGACCGAGGCGGTGGCCGAGGACATCCCGCTGGACATCCTGTACGAGGACGCCGACCTGTTCGTGCTGGACAAGCCGGCCGGCCTGGTCGTCCATCCCGGGGCGGGCAACCCGGCCGGGACCCTGGTCAACGCCCTGCTGCACCGGGACCCCGGCCTGGCGCTGCTGCCGCGCGCCGGGATCGTCCATCGGCTGGACAAGGACACCAGCGGGGTCATGGTCGTGGCCCGCACGCTGCCGGCGCACACCGGCCTGGTGGCGCAACTGGCCGCGCGCGAGGTCCACCGCCAGTACCTCGCCGTGGTGGTCGGCGCGCTGGTCTCCGGCGGTACCGCCAATGCGGCGATCGACCGCCACCCGCGCGACCGCCTGCGCATGGCGGTGCGCGAGGACGGCAAGGACGCGGTCACCCACTTCCGCCTGCGCGAGCGCTTCCGCGCGCACACCGCGCTGGAGTGCCGGCTGGAGACCGGCCGCACCCACCAGATCCGCGTGCACATGCAGCACCTGCGCCACCCCATCGTCGGCGACCCGCTCTACGGCGGCCCGCTGAAGCTGCCCAAGGGCGCCAGCGACGACCTCGCCGGCCAGCTGCGCGGATTCAGGCGCCAGGCCCTGCATGCCGAAACCCTGGAGTTCGCCCACCCCGTGCACGGCGAACGGGTGCGCGTCTCGGCGCCGGTGCCGGCCGACATGGTCGACCTGCTGCGCGTGCTCCGCGAGGACACGCGCGCATGGGACGAGAGCCAGCGGCGCTGAGCCGGCGATGAGCGCCATGCCCGCCGCGACGTCCGGGGCGCACGGCCTCCTGCCCGCCGACTGGCCCGCGCCGCCCGGCGTGGTGGCGTTCACCACCGTGCGCCATGGCGCCGGGCATTCGGCCGCGCCGTTCGACACCTTCAACCTCGGCGCGCGCAGCGGCGACGATCCGCAGGCGGTCGCCGGTAACCGCGAGGCGCTGGTGCGGCTGGCCGGCCTGCCTTCGCCGCCGCACTGGCTGCGCCAGGTCCACGGCACCGGCGTGTTGCGCTTCGAGGCCCCGGCCCGGTCCGCGTCGGCAATCGACGACGAGCCGGAGGCCGACGCGGCGGTGACCGCCACCCCGCGCGTGGTGCTGGCGATCCTCACCGCCGACTGCCTGCCGGTGGTGTTTGCCGCGGCCGATGGCAGCGAGGTCGGCGCGGCGCATGCCGGCTGGCGCGGGCTGGCCACCGGCGCGCTCGAGGCCACCGTCGCGGCGATGCGCACGCCACCCCGGCACCTGCTGGCATGGCTGGGTCCCGCCGCGGGACCGCTGGCCTACGAGGTCGGCGCGGAGGTGCGCGAGGCGTTCGTCGCCGGGGATCCCGCGGCGCAGGAGGCATTCGCGTCCACGCGGCCCGGGCACTGGCGCGTGGACCTGTACGCGCTGGCACGTCGGCGCCTGCAGGCCGCGGGCGTCCGCGCGGATGCGATCCACGGCGGCGGGCTGTGCACGATCGGCGACGCCGGGCGCTTCTACTCCCACCGGCGCGACCCGCGCACCGGGCGGATGGCCACCCTGGTCTACCGCGCCTGATCCTTCCGCGGCACCCGGATCAGCACGCCTCCAGCGCGTGCAGGTAGTCGCGCCGCCAGGCATGGATGTCGTGGCGCAGCAGGTGTTCCATCATCGCCTGCCAGCGCTCCTTCCTGCGGGCCAGCGGCATCGCCGCGGCGGTGGCGATCGCGTCGGCCACGCCGTCCAGGTCGTGCGGGTTGACCAGCAGCGCGTCGGTCATCTCCTGCGCGGCGCCGGCCAGCAGCGAGAGCACCAGCACGCCCGGGTCCTGCGGGTCCTGCGCTGCCACGTATTCCTTCGCCACCAGGTTCATGCCGTCGCGCAGCGGCGTGACCAGCCCCACGCGCGCGCTGCGGTAGAAGCCGGTCAGGGTGCCGTGCGGGAAATTGCGGTTGACGTAGCGCAGCGGCGTCCAGTCCGGTTCGGCGTGGCCGCCGTTGATATGGCCGGCGATCTGTTCCAGCTGGCTGCGCAGCTGCTGGTACTCGCCGACGTCGCCGCGCGACACCGGGGCGATCTGCAGGTAGGTGAGGCTGCCGCGCTGGTCGGGATGGCGCTGCAGGTAGCGCTCGAAGCCGTGGAAACGCTCGGGCAGGCCCTTGGAGTAGTCCAGCCGGTCCACGCCGATGGCCAGCATCCGTCCTTCCAGGCTGGTGCGCAGCTGGCGCACCGCCGGCTTGGCCATCGCCGACGCCGCCTGGCGGGCGATGTGCCGGGTGTCGATGCTGATCGGGAACGCGCCGGTGCGGAAGCGGCGGCCACCGGGCGCCTCCAGCACGTCGTCATCGAGGATCCGGCCGCCGCCGTACAGGCGCACGTAGGACTGGAAGCGGTCCTTGTCGCGCCGCGTCTGGAAGCCGATCAGGTCGTAGGCGTACAGCGTGGACATCAGCCGCTGGTGGTCGGGCATGGCCATCAGCAGGTCGGCCGAGGGCACCGGCACGTGCAGGAAGAAGCCGATCCTGCAGCCGATGCCGCGCTCGCGCAGCAGCGCCGCCAGCGGGATCAGGTGGTAGTCGTGGATCCAGACCGTGTCGTCCTCGCGCAGCAGCGGCGCCAGCCGGTCGGCGAACAGCGCGTTGACCCGGCGGTAGCCCTCGCGGGTGGCGCGGTCGTAGTCGACCAGGTCCAGGCGGAAGTGCAGCAGCGGCCACAGCGTGCGGTTGGAGAAGCCGTTGTAGTAGCCATCCAGGTCGGTGCGGTTGAGGTCCACGGTGACGTAGCGGATGTCGCCCTCGCGCTGTTCGTGGACCTCGCCGCTGTCGCCGCGCACGGTCCGCCCGCTCCATCCGAACCACAGGCCGCCGCGCTCGCCCAGCGCCGCCTGCAACGCCACGGCCAGGCCGCCGGCGCGGTTCTCGCCGGGGATGGCCACCCGGTTGGACACCACCACCAGCCGGCTCACGAGGCCTCCTGCCAGGAACGCGACAGGCGCATCGCGGCGATGATCAGTCCGACATGCGAATAGGTCTGCGGGAAGTTGCCCCAGCCTTCGCCGTCCTCGAATGCCATGTCCTCCGACAGCAGGCCCAGCCGGTTGCGGCGGGCCAGCACGCGTTCGAACAGCTCGCGCGCCTCGTCCATGCGCCCGATCGCGGCCAGCGCGTCGATGTACCAGAACGTGCAGATGGTGAAGCTGGTCTCGGGCGTGCCGAAGTCGTCCGGCGCCACGTAGCGGAACACGCCGTCGCCGTGCCGCAGCTCGCGGCCGATCGCCTCGACCGTGGCGACGTAGCGCGGGTCGTCCGGCGCGACGAAGCCGATGTCGGCCAGCAGGAGCAGCGAGGCATCGAGGTAGTCGCTCTGGAAGGAGGCGCTGAAGTGGCCGGCGTCCTCGCGCCAGGCGCGGGCCAGGGTGGTGGCGTGGATCGTGTCGGCGCGCCCGCGCCAGTAGCCGGCGCGTTCGTCCAGGCCGAGCCGCAGCGCGATCTTGGCCAGGCGGTCGCAGGCGGCCCAGCACATCGCCGCGGTATAGGTGTGGACTTCGGCGCGGCCGCGGAATTCCCACAGGCCGGCGTCGGGCACGTCGTGCAGGGCGAAGGCGCGCTCGCCCAGCGGTTCGAGCCGGGCGAAGGTGTGGGCGTCGCCGGGATCGACCAGGCGCTGGTCGAAGAACAGCTGGGTCGAGGCCAGCACGACGCTGCCATAGACGTCGTGCTGCTTCTGGATCCAGGCCAGATTGCCGCGCCGCACCGGGCCCATGCCGCGATAGCCGGCCAGCGAGGGTACCTCGTGTTCCTCGAGCTTTTCCTCGAAGCCGATCCCGTACAGCGGCTGCAGGGTGCCGTCGTGGGTGGCGATGTTGAAGATGTAGCGGAGGAATTCCTCCATGCTGCGGGTCGCGCCCAGGCGGTTCAGCGCGCGCACCACGAAGGCGGCGTCGCGCAGCCAGCAGTAGCGGTAGTCCCAGTTGCGCGAGGAGCCCGGCGCCTCCGGGATCGAGGTCGTCATCGCCGCGATGATCGCGCCGCTGTCCTCGTACTGGCACAGCTTCAGGGTGATCGCGCTGCGGATCACCGCGTCCTGCCACTCCAGCGGGATCGACAGGTAGCGGACCCACTCGCGCCAGTACTCGAGCGTGCGCGCGACCGCCTCCTCGACGTAGCCGGCAATCGAGCGGGAGAGCGGCTCGTCCGGGCCGAGCACCAGGTGCAGGCGGTGGCTGAGCACGAACGGCAGGCCCTCGCGCACGAAGCGCACCGGCACGTCGGTGGTCAGTCGCAGGGTGAAGCCGGGCAGCAGCCAGCGCACGTGGTTGCTGCCCCAGGTGTGCTCGGGGACGCGGGCGCCCCAGTCGGCCAGTGGCCGGGCCAGCACCCGGATGCGGGGATTGCCCGACAGCGGCGTGATCCGGCGGATGATCGACACCGGGCGGTAGAAGCGCCCGTTCTGGCGCCAGCGCGGGGCGAAGTCGAGGATTTCCACCGCGCCGCCGTGCCGGTCGTGCAGCACCGTCCGCAGCACGGCGGTGTTCGGCACGTACGCCTGCTCGGCGCGGGCGAAGTCCTCCAGTTCGATGCCGAAGTCGCCGCCCTCGTGCTCGCTGGGCGAGAGCAGGGCGCAGAAGGCGGGGTCGCCATCGAAGGCCGGCAGGCAGCCCCAGACCACGCGGCCACGGCCGTCGACCAGGGCGCCGAAGCTGCCGTTGCCGATCACGCCCAGTTGCAGGTTCGACTCGTGTATGTGCATTCCTGTCCCTTCGTGTGTTCGTCCGTCCGTCGGTGCGGGCCGTGGCGCGCGGGCGCTACGGCGTGGCGCCCTCCGCACGCCGTGCGTTGGCCAGCAGCCAGTCCTGCACGGCTTCGATGCCTGCCAGCCCGTGGCCGGCGATGCTGGGTTCGCGCGCGCCGACCAGCACGCTCCAGCCGCCGAGGCGGTGCGCGGCGGCGAAACCGAATTCGTCGGTGAGGTCGTCGCCGACGAACACCGGCACGCGCCCGGCGAACGGTGCGCGCGCCATCATCCGTTCCACCGCGCGGCCCTTGTCCGCGCCCTCGGGCACGAACTCGACCACGTGGTCGCCCGGCTGCAGCCGGTAGCCGGCCAGCCCGGCCAGGCGCTCGCGGGCGAAGCCGGAGACGATGTCCGCGGCATGCGGCGCGGCGCGCCAGTGCAGCGCCACGCTTACGCCCTTGTCCTCGACCAGCACGCCGGGATGCGCGGCGGCCAGGTGGGTGGCCGCGCGGTGCAGGTCGTGCAGGAAGGTGGAGGTGGCCTCGGGAATGTCGTGCGCGGCGGCCGCGTCGCCGCGGAACTCGTGTCCGTGCAGGCCAGCGGCGGGCAGCTTCAGTGGCGAGAACAGCGCGTCGAGCTGGGCCAGCGGGCGCCCGCTGACCAGCGCGACCGCGCCGTGCAGGCGGTCGCTGATGGCGCCGAGGGCCTCCAGCACCAGGGCGGAGACGCGCACGGCGTCGGGGTCGGTGCTGAAGCCGACCAGGGTGCCATCCACGTCGAGGAACAACGCGGAAGCGTCGTCGAGCGGCGGCGGCGACGGGCGTGGGGAGTTCGCGTCGGCCATGGGCGCATTCTACGTGGGCCGTCGTCGACGCCCGTTCACGGACGTGGACGGCGGCGCGCGGCATGAGCATATTCCCCGTCGTTGTTTGCCGGCCGCGATGCGCCCGCACACGCTGCCGACCTCGCCGGGAATCGCCATGACGCCGCGCCTGCTCCATCTGTCGCCCCTGCTGGTTCTCCTGCTCGCCGCCTGCGCCTCCGCGCCCCCGCACGCCGCTGGCGCGCATGCGCCGCCACGGGCCGCGGCCACCCCGGTACCGGCGACGCGCTGGGTGCGCAGCGAGCTCTATTTCGGCGCGACACCGGCCGCCGACGCCGACGCCGCGGCGCTGGCCGTCGACGCGGCGCGCTGGCGTGCCTTCCTGGACGCCGAGGTCACGCCGCGGTTCCCGGACGGCCTCACCGTGTTCGAGGCCTACGGCCAGTGGCGTCACCGGGATGCGCCCGCCCCGGAGCGGCAACGTGCGCGGGTGCTGGTGATCCTGCACGAGGACACCCCGCGGCGCCGGGCCGACATCGAGGCGATCCGCAGCGCGTGGAAGCGGGCCACCGGCCACGAATCCGTCCTCTGGTCGCTGCAGCCGGCCGAGGTGTCGTTCTGAGGCGCCCGGCCCGCAGTCGCCCGCCCGGCCGGCAGATGTTGCATTATCGTTAACTCCTCCCTCCACCCAACGCCCAGGACATCCGCCATGAGCCGGTCGCCGCGCCTCGCCGTGCCGTCACGCTCCACCCTCGCGTTCGCCATCGCCCTGACCTTCGCCGCGCCCGCCGCCTTCGCCCAGGACTCGGCCACGACCCTGGACGCGGTGCAGGTCACCGCGCAGCGCAAGGTCGAGAACATCCAGGACGTGCCGGTGTCCATCACCAGCATCAACGCCGAGAAGCTGGACGTGCTCGGCTCCGGCGGCACCGACATCCGCTTCCTGTCGGCGCGCGTGCCCAGCCTCAACATCGAATCGTCGTATGGCCGCGCGTTCCCGCGCTTCTACATCCGCGGCCTGGGCAACACCGACTTCGACCTCAACGCGTCGCAGCCGGTATCGCTGGTGTATGACGACGTCGTGCAGGAGAACCCGTTGCTGAAGGGTTTCCCGGTGTTCGACATCGAGCGGGTGGAAGTGCTGCGCGGCCCGCAGGGCACGCTGTTCGGCCGCAACACGCCGGCCGGCGTGGTCAAGTTCGATTCGGTACGGCCGTCGCAGGAGCTGGACGGCTACGCCCAGCTGGCCTACGGGAGCGACGCGATGGTCAACTTCGAAGGCGCGGTCGGTGGCGCCCTCGGCGGCAACTGGTCCGCCCGTGTGTCGGCGCTGTACCAGCGCCGCGACGACTGGGTGACCAATACCTACCCGGGCCCGAACGACGGCTTCGAGGGGTACGACGAATCGGCCGCGCGCGTGCAGTTCCTGTACGAGGGCGACGCCTTCGAGGCCCTGTTCAACCTCCACCGGCGCGACCTCAACGGCACCGCGCGCCTGTTCCGCGCCAACATCATCGAGCCGGGCAGCAACCGCTTCGTGCCGGGCTTCGACAAGGACGAGGTGGCGCTGGACGGCGTCAACTTCTCCGACCTGGAGACCTGGGGCGGCAGCGCGCGCCTGCGCTGGGACTTCGGCAACCTGAGCCTGCACTCGATCACCGGCTACGAGACCCTGGAGTCGCTCAACCGCGGCGACATCGACGGCGGCTATGGCGCGGCGTTCCTGCCCCCGGGCATGTCCGGCCCGGGCTTCATCCCGTTCGCCTCCGAGTCGGCCGACGGCATCCCGGACCACAAGCAGGTCACCCAGGAGTTCCGCCTGGAATCGGACTACGGCGGCCGCTTCGACTGGCAGGCCGGCTTCTTCTGGTACCGCGAAGACCTGACCATCGACAGCTTCAACTACGACTCGCTGGCGCCCGGCAACCCGCAGGCCGGCCATGCCGTGCAGGAGCAGGAGAACACCGCGTGGGCGGTGTTCGCTTCGGCCGAATACGCGGCCACGGACAAGCTGAAGCTGCGTGGCGGCGTGCGCTACACCAGGGACGAGAAGGACTTCTCGGCCAGCGTGCTGGAGGGCGCGCCGTTCGGGGCGCCGGTGGGCGGCCCGTACACGGTCGACACCGACGTGGACGACGTCAGCTGGGACGCCAGCGCGGTGTACGAGGTCAACGAGGCGGTGAACCTCTACGGCCGCGTGGCCAAGGGCTTCCGCGCACCGTCGATCCAGGGTCGCCTGCTGTTCGCCTCGGCCGCCGCGCCGAACGGCGGCGTGTCCACCGCCGACTCGGAGTCGGTGATCTCGTACGAGACCGGCATCAAGGCCGACCTGTTCGACCGCCGCGCGCGCGTGGGCTTCAACCTGTTCCGCTACGAGGTCAGCGACCAGCAGCTGATCGCGGTCGGCGGCGGCGCCAACATCGCCACCCTGCTCAACGCCGACAAGACGGTGGGACAGGGCGTCGAGCTGGACCTGGAGGCGTGGCTGGCCGACGGCCTGCTGCTGACCTGGGGCAGCAGCTACAACGGCACGCGCATCGACGACGAGGACCTGGCCGTGGCGGTCTGCGGCGGCGGCTGCACCGTGACCGACCCGACCGTGACCATCGGCGGCGGCACCTACGCGCTGATCGACGGCAACTCGCTGCCGCAGGCGCCGGAGTGGATCCACAACCTGACCCTGCGCTGGGGCATCCCGCTCAGCGAGGGCGAGCTGTACTTCTTCACCGACTGGGCCTACCGCAGCGAGGTCAACTTCTTCCTGTACGAGTCGGCCGAGTTCCGCGGCCGCTCCTCGGTCGAAGGCGGCCTGCGCGTGGGTTACGGCTGGGGCGACGGCGCCTACGACCTGGCCCTGTTCGGCCGCAACATCACCGACCAGACCCGGATCGTCGGCGGCATCGACTTCAACAACCTGACCGGCTTCATCAACGAGCCGCGCACGTGGGGTGCCGAGTTCCGCTGGAGCTTCTGAGCCCGGGATACCGGCCGGCGCCCGGGGCGCCGGCCGGACGCTCCGTCTCTCCCCCCCAACGCAGGTAGCCGCCGATGGCGCCATCACGTCCGCGCTGGTTCGTCGCCGGCGACCTCAACGGTTTTTTCGGCCTGGTGCTCGACAACCTGTCGATCCTGGGCTTCATCGCGCTGGCCCTGGTCGGGATCTTCGGGTTCCCGGCCGAGGTCGTGTACACGAAGATGTTCCCCGGCACCGCGCTGGGGGTGCTCGCCGGCAACCTCGCCTACACCGCGATGGCGCGGCGCCTGGCCATGCGCACCGGCCGCGACGACGTCACCGCGATGCCGCTCGGCCTGGATGCGCCGACCAGCATCGGCATGGCGCTGCTGGTGCTGGGCCCCGGCTTCCTCGCGTTCCGCCAGCAGGGCATGGACGAACAGGCCGCGGCGATCGCCACCTGGCAACTGGGCATGGCCTCGCTGGTGGTGATGGGCACGCTCAAGCTGGTGCTGTCGTTCTGCGGCGACGCGATCACCCGCGCGGTGCCGCGCGCGGCGCTGCTCGGCTCGATCGGTGGCGCGGCGCTGGCGCTGCTGGGCTTCCTGCCGCTGATCGAAACCCTGCGCTCGCCGGTCGCCGGCCTGGTCACCCTCGGCCTGCTGCTGTACGTGCTGGTCGCGCGCGGCCGCCTGCCGGTGCGCCTGCCCGGCGTGCTGGTCGCGCTGCTGGTCGGCACCACGCTGTATTACGGGCTGGGCCTGGCGGGCCTGGGCATGCCCGGCTTCGGCCTGCCGCAGGGCGTGACCCTGGCGTTCGCGCTGCCGCTGCCGAACGCGGGCTTCATCGCCGGGCTGCCGGCCACGGTGCCGTTCCTGCCGCTGCTGCTGCCGTTCGGGCTGCTGATGGTGGTGGGCGGGATCAATGTCGCCGAAAGCGCGCGCGCGGCCGGCGACGACTACCGGACCCGCGACGTGCTGCTGGTCGAGGCGCTGGCCACGCTGCTGGCCGGTGCCTGCGGCGGTGTCGCCCAGACCACGCCCTACATCGGCCAGCCCGCGTACAAGCACATGGGTGCGCGCCACGGCTACACGCTGCTGGCGGGACTGTTCATCGGCCTCGGCGGTGTGTTCGGCTACCTCGCCGGGCTGGTGCAGTGGCTGCCGGTGGCGGTGCTGGCGCCGATCATCGTGTACGTCGGCCTGGACATCACCGTGCAGGCGTTCCACGCCACCGAGCGCCGGCATGCGCCGGCGGTGGCGCTGGCATTCCTGCCGTCGGTCGCCTACCTGCTGGCGATCAAGCTCGGCAACCCGGCGTGGATCGCCCCGGCGCAGCATGCCGTGCTGTATGCCGCGGGCGACGGCCACGGGCTCTCGGAGCTGGCCGCGATCGTGACCCTGGGCAACGGCTTCATCATCACCGCCATGCTCTGGGGCACCGCGCTGGTGGCGCTGGTCGACGGCCACGTGCGGCGCGCCGCCGGCGTGCTGCTGCTGGCCGCGGCGCTGACCCTGTTCGGCTTCGTGCATTCGGTCGATCCGCGCGGCGGGATCTACTTGCCGTGGACCCTGGAAGGGCTGCCGAAGCTGATCGCCTGGCAGTTCGCCGCCGCCTACGCCGCGCTGGCGGTGCTGCTGGCGCTGCTGTCGCTGCAGAAGCCGCGGGCCAGCGGCTGACCCCGGCCGACCGGTCCGCCCGGGGAGAGGGCAGGCCGGGGCGGATGGCCGGCGCCGCGGGGCGGCGGGCGGCTGCCGCCGCCGGCGGGTGGCGGCTTATCCTGTCCGCATCCCACGATGCCCCGTCCATGGCCAAGCCGTCCGCCCTCCCGCCCGCCATCGAGCCGACCGTGTTCCAGCAGGTGCTGCGCGCGCCGTTCTTCAACCTGCCCGACAGCCTGCGCGCGCTGCACTCGGTCCGCGGGCGTGCCACGTACGCAGGCCGGGTCGACATCTAGCGCGGTGCGAATCCGCTGGCGCGCTTCTGCGGTGCCATCGCCGGCCTGCCGCCGGCGATGGCCGATGCGCCGCTGCGGGTGGAGTTCACCGCCGATGCCCGCAGCGAGACCTGGCGCCGCGATTTCGGCGGCCACCCGATGTCCTCGAAGCTCAAGTGCCGCAGCGGCCTGCTCTGCGAACGGCTCGGGCCGTTGCAGTTCCGCTTCCTCCTGCATACCGCCGACGGCGCCATCTACTGGAACGTGGCCGGCGTGCGCCTGCTCGGGATCCTGCCGCTGCCCGCGGCACTGTTCGGACGGGTGCAGTGCCGCGAGCGCGAGCATGCGGGCCGCTACGAGTTCCGGGTGGACGCGGAGTTGCCGCTGCTCGGCCCGCTGGTCCGCTATGAGGGCTGGCTCGAACCGGTCGAAGGCGGGGGCCGCCTGGACGGCGCCGGTGCCTGAGGCCGGCCACGCGGTCATCGTCTTCGATGCGGCCTGCGTGCTGTGCAACGGCTGGATCGCTCGTGCTCGCGCGCGACCGCCAGGCGCGGTACCGCTATGCCGCGATGCAGTCGCCGGCAGGACGCGGGCTGCTGGCCGCACACGGCCTGGATCCCGACGACCCGGCCTCGTTCCTGCTGCTGGACGGCGAGTGCGCGCATACCGGCAGCGATGCGATCGTGCGCGTTCTTGCCGGCCTGGGCGGCGCATGGAGGGCCGCGACCGTCGCGCGCGTGCTGCCCCGCCGCCTGCGCGACATGGCGTACCGCTGGCTGGCGCGCAACCGCTACCGCTGGTCCGGCCGGCGCCCGGCGTGTCGCGTGCCGCGGCCCGGCGAAGAGGACCGCTTCATCGGACGACCCGGCGACGTGCCGGGTCCGGCCCGAGCAGGGTGGCCTGGATGTCGAAGCCGCGCAGCGCGTCCAGGTAATCGTCGAGGGTGAACAGGTCCAGGCACGCGCGCGCGCCGGTGTCCGCGAGCCGGCCCTCCGCCAGCATCCGTGCGAGCACGATCGCCGCCGTGCAGGGGATCTGCGGGCCATCGCCACCGCGGGCCACCAGCAGCCAGCGCAGGGCGAGGGGATGGCCGTCGCCGACGCCGGTCCCGCGCATGTCCACGTGCATCACGCCCACGTCCGAACCTTCGTCGAGCCAGCGCCCGCTCAGGCGCAGCAGCGGCCCGGCCCATGCCGGCAGGCGCCGCACCACGCCCGCGCGCACCGCCCAGCTCGCCAGCCACAGGCCGAAGTGCATGCGGCGCAGCTCCAGGCCGGCGCGGAAATCGCAGTCGCGCAGGCCGGGATGGCGCGCCGGCAGTACCGCCAGGTCCGGCACGTCGCAGCGGGCCAGCCAGCGCACGCCCACCCCCGGATAGCGCTCGCGGCGCAGCGACTGCCAGCCGTGCGCCCGGCGCCAGCCGCCCTCGCGCCGCAGCGGGAACGGCCGGCCGACATAGCCCAGGATCGCCTCGGTCGTGGCCAGCCCGCGCGGCGTGCGGTTGCCGGGACTGATGCCGATGTCCAGCGACTGCAGCGACGCGAACCGGTGCAGGTGCGCCTGCACCACCGCGCCGCTGAGGCCCGGCACGCTGCTGGCGCCGCCGACGGCGAGCCGGCCGGCCGCGCGCGCCGGCGCGTCGAGCGCCGCCGCGAAGCCGGCCACGTGGTCGCGGGCATCGGCCAGGTCGACGTAGTGCGCGCCGGCGGCGAGCGCGGCGCGGGCGACGCCGTATCCGGCGCCCTGGAACGGGCCGGCGGTGTGGATGACCAGGTCGGGCGCCAGCGCGGCCAGGCGCGCGGTGAGCCCGGCGGCGCCGGCGTCCAGGCGCAGCGGCCGCATCGCGCCGGCACGGTCGCCGCTGGCCGCGATGAAGGCGCGTGCGCGCGCCTCGTCGCGTCCCGCCACGTGCACCTCGAACCGGCCGTCGGCCGCCAGCGTGTGGCAGATGCGGCCGCCGAAGTGGCCGTACCCGCCGAGGACGATGATGCGCATGCCGGCATGGTAGTCGCGCGCAGGCTGCGCGCGTGCCGCGATGTCCACCTCCGCTTCCGCCGGGCGCGCCGGCGTCACGGATCCCGGCCGGCCTGCCCGCTGCCGGTCGCATCCCCCACGCCGTCCAGCAGGAACGCCAGCTTGCGGTCCCGCGGCAGCCGCTTGATCGTCCATTCGGCCCGCGAGGCCGCGGCGCGGTCGGGATAGGCGCGGCTGCCGAGCAGGCGCACCGGCGGATTGGCCCGGGTGTAGCGGGCGCCGGTGCCGGCGGCATGGGCGCGGAAGCGCGCGTCCAGGTCCGGGGTGATGCCGGCGTACCAGGCACCGTTGCGGCACAGCAGCAGGTAGAGGTACCAGGGGCGGGCGTCGGGCATCGCCGCATTATCCGTCGCGTCCGCGCCGCCGTTCCGCTGAACATCGATCTCACGCCATCTTGAAACACCCCTTCGCAACCTCATCTGGGTAGCATTGCCGGCACCGCCGGCCGCTCTGATACGAGGGATCCCCGATGCGGATGGACAAGCTCACCTCGCGTTTCCAGCAGGCGCTGGCCGACGCGCAGTCGCTGGCCGTGGGCCGCGACCACACCCTGCTCGAGCCGGCACACGTGCTCACTGCCCTGCTGGAGCAGGCCGGCGGCAGCACCCGGCCGCTGCTCGCCCAGTCCGGGGTCAACGTGCCGCTGCTGCGCGAACGCCTGGGCGAGGTGCTGGAGAAGCTGCCGAAGGTATCCGGCCAGGCCGGCAACCTGTCGGTCGGCAACGACCTGACCCGCCTGCTCAACCTGACCGACAAACTGGCCCAGCAGGCCGGCGACCAGTTCATCGCCAGCGAGTGGTTCGTGCTGGCGGCGGTCGAGGATGGCGGCCCGGTCGGGCAGGCGCTGAAGGCGGCGGGCGCGACGAAGGCGAAGGTGCAGGCGGCGATCGAGAAGATCCGGGGAGGCGAGACCGTGCAGTCCGAAAATGCGGAAGACCAGCGCCAGGCGCTGGAGAAATACACCATCGACCTGACCGCGCGCGCCGAGTCGGGCAAGCTCGACCCGGTGATCGGCCGCGACGAGGAGATCCGCCGCACGATCCAGGTCCTGCAGCGGCGGACCAAGAACAACCCGGTGCTGATCGGCGAGCCCGGCGTGGGCAAGACCGCCATCGTCGAAGGCCTCGCCCAGCGCATCATCAACGACGAGGTGCCCGAGGGCCTGCGCGGCAAGCGCGTGCTCTCGCTGGACATGGGCGCGCTGATCGCCGGCGCCAAGTTCCGCGGCGAGTTCGAGGAGCGGCTGAAGGGCGTGCTCAACGACCTGGCCAAGAACGAAGGCCAGATCATCCTGTTCATCGACGAACTGCACACCATGGTCGGCGCCGGCAAGGCCGATGGCGCGATGGACGCGGGCAACATGCTCAAGCCTGCTCTGGCGAGGGGTGAACTGCACTGCATCGGTGCCACCACCCTGGACGAGTACCGCCAGTACATCGAGAAGGACGCCGCGCTGGAGCGCCGCTTCCAGAAGGTGTTCGTCGGCGAGCCCAGCGTCGAGGACACCATCGCGATCCTGCGCGGACTGAAGGAGCGCTACGCGGTCCACCACGGCGTGGAGATCACCGACCCGGCGATCGTCGCCGCGGCCACGCTGTCCAACCGCTACATCACCGACCGCCAGCTGCCGGACAAGGCCATCGACCTAATGGACGAGGCCGCCTCGCGCATCCGCATGGAGATCGACTCCAAGCCCGAGGAACTGGACCGCCTGGAGCGCCGGCTGATCCAGCTCAAGATCCAGCGCGAGATGCTGAAGAAGGAGAAGGACGACGCCAGCCGGCAGCGCCTGGCCGACCTGGAAAGCGACATCGACAAGCTCGGGCGCGAGTTCTCCGACCTGGACGAGGTCTGGAAGTCGGAGAAGGCCGCACTGCAGGGCGCGACCAAGATCAAGGAGCAGATCGAACAGGCCCGGCTGGAGCTGGAAGGCGCGCAGCGCCGCCAGGACTACGCCAGGATGAGCGAGATCCAGTACGGCACGCTGCCGTCGCTGGAAAAGCAGCTGGCTGCCGCTCAGGAAGCCGAGCAGAAGGAATTCAGGCTGGTCCAGGACCGGGTGACCGACGAGGAGATCGCCGAGGTGGTCTCGCGCTGGACCGGCATCCCGGTCAACCGGATGCTGGAAGGCGAGCGC
Source organism: Pseudoxanthomonas fibrivorans (assembly GCF_041464125.1). NCBI lineage: Bacteria > Pseudomonadati > Pseudomonadota > Gammaproteobacteria > Lysobacterales > Lysobacteraceae > Pseudoxanthomonas > Pseudoxanthomonas fibrivorans. The sequence goes on from NZ_JBGNUG010000002.1 coordinate 523,949, forward strand.
GAGAAGCTGCTGCGGATGGAATCGGACCTGGGCCGGCGCGTGGTCGGCCAGGAAGAGGCGATCCGGGTGGTCTCCGACGCGGTGCGCCGTTCGCGCGCCGGGCTGTCCGACCCGAACCGGCCGATCGGCTCGTTCCTGTTCCTCGGCCCCACCGGCGTGGGCAAGACCGAACTGTGCAAGTCGCTGGCCGAGTTCCTGTTCGATTCGTCCGACGCGATGGTGCGGATCGACATGAGCGAGTTCATGGAGAAGCACTCGGTGGCCCGCCTGATCGGCGCGCCTCCCGGCTACGTCGGCTACGAGGAGGGTGGCTACCTGACCGAGGCGGTGCGCCGCCGGCCGTATTCGCTGATCCTGCTCGACGAGGTCGAGAAGGCGCACCCGGACGTGTTCAACATCCTGCTGCAGGTGCTGGACGACGGCCGCCTGACCGACGGCCAGGGCCGCACAGTCGACTTCCGCAATACCGTCATCGTGATGACCTCCAACCTGGGCTCGCACCAGATCCAGGAGCTCAGCGGCGACGGCAGCGCGGAGGCCTACACGCAGATGAAGGCGGCGGTGATGGGCGTGGTCCAGGCGCACTTCCGCCCGGAGTTCATCAACCGGCTCGACGACATCGTCGTGTTCCACCCACTGGACAAGCAGCAGATCAAGTCGATCGCGCGGATCCAGCTGCGCGGCCTGGAGAAGCGGCTGGGCGAGCGCGGGCTGAAGCTGGACCTGTCCGAACAGGCGTTCGAGCTGCTCGGAAACGTCGGCTTCGACCCGGTCTACGGCGCGCGGCCACTCAAGCGCGCGATCCAGGCCCAGATCGAGAACCCGCTGGCGCAGAAGATCCTGGCGGGCGAGTTCGGCAACGGCGACACGGTCAGGGTGGACGCCGGCGGCGGGCAACTGGTGTTCGCCAGGGGCTGAGCCGGCGAGCCGGGCGCGCGGCGGTAGCGCGGCGCCAGACGACGACGGCCGCCCGGAGGCGGCCGTCGCGGCGCGGAACTGCACGGCCTTCCGGCCGCCCCGCACGCGGTCACTCGAGCAGCGAGCGCAGCATCCAGGCGTACTTCTCGTGGGTCTGCAGGCGCTGGGTGAGCAGGTCCACGGTCGGGTCGTCGCCGGCGTCGTCGGCGGTCTTGAGCACCGCGCGCGCGGTGCGGCACACCGCCTCGTTGCCGGCGACCAGCTGCTGGACCATGCCCTTCCAGTCCGGCACGCCGTCCGCGCCCGGCTCCTCGCGGATCGAGGTCAGGCGGATGAACTCGGCGTAGGAGCCGGGGGTGTTGAAGCCCAGCGCGCGGGTGCGCTCGGCGACCTCGTCCAGGGCGTTCCACTGCTCGGTGTACTGCTGCTCGAACATGTTGTGCAGCGAGTTGAACATCGGCCCGGTCACGTTCCAGTGGAAGTTGTGGGTCTTCAGGTACAGGGTGAAGGCGTCGGACAGGTAGCGCGACAGGCCCTCGGCGATCTCCTTGCGGTCGCCGCTGGCGATGCCGATGTCGATGCGCGAGGTCGACGCCACCGGGTTGATGCCCTTGGCCTTGGCGGCCGGCGCTTCGCCCTTGCTGGTCTTGTTCGTCTTGCTGGTCTTGGTCTTGGCCATGAACGGCTCCTTCGGGGGTGGGTCCACAGGGGGGAGATGGGGCTGTCACAATAGACGTTAAACCCCGACGCGTTATGCAAAGTTTCACACGGCCGCATTGATGGAATCGACTCCCCAGGAACTGCGCACGCAGCTGCAAGCCGGCCGCGACGGGATCGGGCAGGCGCTGAGCCGCGACCGCGGCCGGCTGCACAGGTTGTGGTCGCGCTGGCGCGGCAAGCCGGCCGACGCGGACCTGCGTGGACGGTTCGAAACGGCGCTGCAGGCATCGGTCGCGGCATGCCGGGCGCGGGCCGGCAGCGTGCCCGCGGTGAGCGTCGACACGGCGCTGCCGATCGCGGCCGAGGCCGAACGCATCGTCGAACTGATCCGCGAACACCCGGTGGTGGTGGTGGCCGGCGAGACCGGCTCCGGCAAGACCACCCAGTTGCCCAAGCTGTGCCTGGCCGCCGGCCGCGGCGTGGCCGGCACGATCGGCTGCACCCAGCCGCGCCGGATCGCCGCCCGCGCGGTGGCCGCGCGCGTGGCCGAGGAGCTGAAGACCCCGCTGGGCGGGCAGGTCGGTTACCAGGTGCGCTTCACCGACAACGTCGGCGCCGACACCCGGGTCAAGTTCATGACCGACGGCATCCTGCTGGCCGAGATCGCCTCCGACCGCTGGCTCTCTTCGTACGACACGATCATCATCGACGAGGCGCACGAGCGCAGCCTCAACATCGACTTCCTGCTCGGTTACCTGAAGCAGCTGCTGCGCCGGCGCGACGACCTCAAGGTCATCGTCACCTCGGCCACGATCGACACCGCGCGCTTCTCCAGGCATTTCGACGACGCGCCGGTGGTGGAAGTGGCCGGCCGCACCTATCCGGTGGAGGTGCGCTACCGGCCGCCGGGCGGCGAGGGCGACGAAGCCGCTTCCGCTGCCCAGGCCGGGGCCGCGACCGGCAGGGCTGCGCGGCCCGGCCGGGGCAGGCGCGAAGCCGACGCGGCCCGCGAGCTCGATCCGCTGGCCGCAATCACCGCCGCGATGGACGAGATCACCGCCGCCGACCCGCGCGGCGACGTGCTGGTGTTCCTGCCCGGCGAGCGCGAGATCCGCGACCTGCACCGTGCGCTGGAGAGGCGCCAGTACCGCTCGACCGAGGTGCTGCCGCTGTACGCGCGGCTGTCGGCGCGCGACCAGGACCGGGTGTTCAACCCCGGCCCGCAGCGGCGCATCGTGCTGGCCACCAACGTGGCCGAGACGTCGCTGACGGTGCCCCGGATCCGCTACGTGGTCGATCCGGGCGAGGCGCGGATCAAGCGCTACAGCCCGCGTTCCAAGATTGACCGCCTGCACGTGGAGCCGATCAGCCAGGCCAGCGCCAACCAGCGCAAGGGCCGCTGCGGGCGCATCGCCGAGGGCGTGTGCTACCGCCTCTACGCCGAGGCCGATTTCCAGTCGCGGCCAGAGTTCACCGACCCGGAGATCCGCCGCTCGAGCCTGGCCGGCGTGATCCTGCGCATGCTGCACCTGGGCCTCGGGCGAATCGAGGATTTCCCGTTCCTCGAACCGCCGGACGAGCGCGCCATCGCCGACGGCTGGCAGCAGCTGGTCGAACTGGGCGCGATCGAGGAGGCCGATGGCCAGCGCCGCCTGACCGCCACCGGGCGGCAGATGGCGCGCCTGCCGGTGGACGTGAAGCTCTCGCGGATGCTGGTGTCCGCGCAGGCCCACGGCTGCCTGCGCGCGATGCTGCCGATCGCCGCCTTCCTCGGCGTGCAGGATCCGCGCGAACGCCCGCCGGAAGCGCGCGAGGCCGCCGACAACGCGCATGCGCAGTTCGCCGATGCGCGTTCGGAGTTCGTCGGCATCCTGCGCCTGTGGCAGGCCTACGATACCGCCCACGAAGAGCTGACCCAGTCGAAGCTGCGCGACTGGTGCGGCAAGCGCTTCCTCGGCTTCCTGCGCATGCGCGAATGGCGCGAGCTGCATCGCCAGCTCAAGCTGCTGTGCGACGAACTGGGCTGGCGCGAGGAAGCCGTCGAACAGTCGGTGCTGCCGCTGCTGGCCGGCGCGCCGGCCGGTGACGAGCGCGCCGCATCCGATCGGCCGACCCGTGGCGAATTGCACCGGGCCGCGCGCCTGGCGCGCGACGGCAAGGGCGCCGCGAATGGGCCGGCACCGGTCGCCAAGGCGGCCGCGACCAGGGAGAAAAGCACTGCGCCTGAAGCCGCTTCGCGCTTCGGCGCCCGCGAACGCGCCGCCGCCTACCAGTCGCTGCACCGCGCGCTACTGGCCGGCCTGCCGACCCAGGTCGGCCACCGCACCGAGAAGGGCGACTACCAGGCCCCGCGCCAGCGCCGCTTCCAGCTGTTCCCGGCGTCGCCGCTGGCCAGGAAGCCGCCGCCGTGGGTGCTGGTCGCCACCCTGCTGGACACGCAGAAGGTCTGGGGCCTGACCGCCGCGGCGATCGAGCCGGACTGGGCCATCGCCGAACTGCCGCACCTGCTCGCGCGCAAGCATTTCGACCCGCGCTGGTCGCGCGCGCAGGGCAATGTCCTGGCCTCCGAGCAGATCAGCCTGTTCGGACTGGTGCTGGCGCCGAAGCGGCCGGTGCATTACGGCCGCATCGACCCCGCCGGCGCGCACGAGCTGTTCGTCCGCCAGGCGCTGGTCACCGGCGAGATCGACACCAAGGCCTCGTTCGTCGACGCCAACCTGAAGACCCTGGAGCAGGCGCGCGAGGAGGAGGCCAAGCTGCGCCGCGCCGGCCTGGTCGCCGACGAGCAGTGGCAGGCGCGCTGGTACCTGGACCGGGTGCCGGGCGAGATCCACTCCGCGACCGGCCTGGATGCGTGGTACCGCCGGCTCGACGACGCGCACCGGCGCGGCCTGCGCTGGTCGGCGGCCGACCTGCTGCCGGGCGAAGGCGGGCAGGACGACCTGTTCCCGAAGTACCTGCCGCTCGGCGATGCGCGGCTGCCGCTGCACTACCGCTTCGAACCGGGCGCGGCCGACGACGGCGTGACCCTGGAAGTACCGCTGCCGCTGCTCAACGCGCTGGATCCGGCGCGCCTGTCCTGGCTGGCGCCGGGCTTCGTTGCCGACAAGGCGGCCGGGCTGATCCGCGGCCTGCCCAAGGCCATGCGCCGCAACTACGTGCCGGCGCCCGACTTCGGCCGCGCGTTCTTCGAGGCGTTCCCGCAGCCCTCGGCCGATGCGGTCACCGGCGAGCTGGCCCGGTTCCTGTCGCGCGCGACCGGCGTGCAGGTGGCGGCGCTGGACTTCGACGAGGCCGCGCTGGAACCGCACCTGCGGATGAACCTGCGCCTGCGCGAAGACCCTTCGCAGGGCGGCCGCGTGCTGGCGGAATCGCGCGACCTGGACGCGCTGCGCGCGCAGTTCGGCGAACGCGCCGGGCGCGCCTTCGCCGCGCGGGCCGGGCGCGCCCTGGCCGCGGCGAGCGCCGAACTGCGCGAGTTCCCGGTCGAGCCGATCCCGCTGCAGGTGGCCGGCGAGGCGGGGGTGCCGGGTTGGCCCGCGCTGGTCGATGCCGGCGACCATGCGCTGCTGCGGGTGTTCGCCGACCGCGCCCAGGCCGAGGCCGCGCATCCGCGCGGGGTCGAGCGGCTGCTGCGGATCGCGCTGGCCGACAAGGCGCGGCAGGCTCGCAGGCAGCTGCCGGTGTCGCCCAAGCTCGGCCTGCTGTACGCGGCGATCGAGCAATTCGGCCCAGGGCCGGAGGCCAAGGCGAAGGAGAAGGAACAGCTGCGCGCCGACCTGGTCGAGGCCGCGCTCAACGCGGTGCTCGCCGACGGGCTGGACGACCTCCGCGATGGCGCCGCGTTCGCGCGCCGCGCCGAGGCCGCCGGGCGCGCGCTGTTCGGCGAGGCGATGGCCCGCCTGCAGCTGGCCGAGCAGATCCTGGCCGCGGTGGCCGAACTGAAGCCGAAGCTCGAGGCGCCCCTGATGGGCTGGGCCAGCGGCAACCTGGACGACCTGCGCATGCAGCTCGACGGGCTGGTCCATCCGGGGTTCCTGCGGCACACGCCGGCCGAGGCGCTGGCGCAGTTCCCGCGCTGGCTCAAGGGCATGTCGCTGCGCGCCGAGCGCGCGCTGCGCGACCCGGCACGCGACCAGGCCCGGATGCTGGAACTGAAACCGTTCGCCGACGCGCTGGCGGGCGCGCGTGAGCGCGGCACGGACGACGAGCCCGGCTGGCAGGCGCTGCGCTGGGACCTGGAGGAACTGCGCGTGTCGCTGTTCGCCCAGGAACTGGGCTCGCGCGGCGGCGTGTCGCCGAAGAAGCTGGCCCAGCGCCTGGCGGCGCTGGGATGACGTTGCGCCGCGCCCCGCGCCCGCTTACTTGATCCGCCTGACCTTGGCCGCGGTGCCATAGCCGTCGATGCGCAGGTACCAGGTGTTGAACAGGCCCGGCCTGATGGTCACCGGCGGATCGGTCTTGATGACGCCACTGAGCTTGGCCGGCTCGACCTGCTCCCAGACCTGGCCGTTGGCCAGCGTGTAGTGCCTGCCCTGGCCGAAGCCGCGGAACTCGCCCACCAGGGTGCTCTTGATGGGTTCCTCCGAGTCGAAGCTGAAGAACCCGCGGTTCTTCTCCTTGACCTCCTGGCGGCCCTGTTCGCGCGCTTCCTCGCGGATGCGCTCGACGTCGGTCGGGCTGAGCTCGCCGCCCGCCGCCGCCGCCGCGTGCGGCTGCCTGCGCAGCCACTGCTGCAGCGCGGCCAGTTCGTCCGTGCTGAGCTTGTGCAGGCCGGCGGCACGGAACTCCTCCGGGGTCATCTGCTGCTGGAGCGGCGCCGGCCCGGATGACTGGGCGGAGGCGTTCGAGGCGAATGCCGCGGCCGCGAGCACCACGGACAGGACGAACCATTCCCGCATCCGACGACGTTGCATGCTTGTTCCTCCCGTGGGCAGGCCGCTAGTGTAGTCCCAACCCACACGCCGGAATGGCCGTGTCCCGCCCCGCCATCGATGGTCTGCATGCCCTGCTGCAGGGTCCGCACGCGGACCTCCTGCCGGCGCCGGTGCGTGCGCGCCTGGCGGGGGCCTGGGATCGTGAGGGCACCGGCCACGGCCATCGCCTGCCGTGGCCGGTCATCGCCGACACGATGCGGACGCTCGCCGCGCTCGGGGTCGACGAGTCGGCGCTCGTGGCCGCGCTGCTGTTCGACCTGCCCGGGCTGCGTGCCGCGGCGGCCAGCGAACTGGCCGCCGACCATCCGGCGATCGCGGGACTGCTCGACGGCCAGGACGCGGCCGACCAGGTGTGGGCCCTGCATGCAGGGCGCGAGGCCGGGCGCAACGGCGAGGGCCTGCGCCGGCTGCTGCTGGCGATCATCCAGGACCTGCGGGTGGTGCCGATCCTGCTGTCGCGACAGCTCGCGCGGCTGCGGGTGGCGGACCGGCTGCCGGAGGCCGAGCGCCGCGCGCTGGCCCAGCTCACCCGCGACATCCACGCCCCGCTGGCCAACCGCCTCGGCATCTGGCAGCTGAAATGGGAGCTCGAGGACCTCGCGTTCCGGTTCCTGGAGCCCGATACCTATCGCCACCTGTCGCGCGAACTCGACGAGACCCGCGCCGACCGCGAGCGCTACCTCGCCGCGGTGAAGGTGCAGCTGGACAAGGCCCTGCGCGCGCAGGGCCTGGCCGCGGACATCAGCGGCCGCTCCAAGCACATCTACAGCATCTGGCGGAAGATGCAGAAGAAGCACCTGCCGCTGGACAAGCTCTACGACCTGCGCGCGGTCCGGCTGCTGGTCGACGACGTCGCCGCGTGCTACGCCGCGCTGGGCGTGGTCCATGCGCTGTGGGCGCCGGTCCCGGGCGAGTTCGACGACTACATCGCAAGGCCCAAGCCCAACGGCTACAGCTCGCTGCACACGGCCGTGGTCGGCCCGGAGGGGCGGACGCTGGAGGTCCAGATCCGGACCCGCGAGATGCACGAGCAGGCCGAGCTCGGCGTGGCGGCGCACTGGCGCTACAAGGAGACCGGCGGCAGCGCCGCCGGCAAGGGCGCGGGCCGGGCGTTCGAGCGCAAGATCGCGTGGATGCGCCAGCTGCTGGAACAGGCGTCGGAAGGCGGCCGCGACGAGGGCCTGGCCGGCGCGCTGGACGCCGAGCTGGTCGAGGAGCGCGTCTACGCGCTGACCCCGAAGGGCGAGGTCGTGGACCTGCCGCAGGGCGCCACGCCGCTGGACTTCGCGTACCACGTGCACACCATGGTCGGCCACCGCTACCGCGGCGCCAAGGTCAACGGCCGGATCGTGCCGCTGGGCCACCGCCTGCGCAGCGGCGACCGGGTCGAGATCATGACCGGCAAGGAGCCCGATCCGCGCCGCGACTGGCTGCTGCCGGCCAACGGCTACCTCGCCAGCGGCCGCTCGCGCGACAAGGTCCGCGCCTGGTTCCACAAGCTGGACCGCTCGCGCAACGTGCAGGCCGGGCGCGAGATGCTCGAGCGCGAACTCAAGCGCCTGGGGCTGCACCACGCCGACCTGGCCCCGGTGGCGAAGAAGTTCCATGCCGAGACCGTCGACGACCTGTACATCCAGGTGGCGCTCGGCGATGTCGGTCCGCACCAGGTCGGCCGCGCGCTGCACGAACTGGAGCGGGCGGCCGCGCCGCAGCCGCCACCGGCCACGGCCCGGCCGGTGCCGCGCCAGGCCAGGAAGAAGAAGACCGATTCGGGGTTCACCGTGCAGGGCGTGGGCAACCTGCTGGTGCAGCTGGCGCGCTGCTGCCAGCCGGTGCCGGGCGAACCGATCGCCGGTTACCTGACCCGCGCGCGCGGCGTGACGGTGCACCGCGCCGACTGCGCGGCCTTCGCGCGGCTGGCCGCGGGCCAGCCGCAGCGGGTGCTGCCGGTCGAATGGGGGCGCGCCGGGGGCGGTTACGACGTCGACGTGGCGGTCAGCGGCGTGGACCGCAAGTGGCTGCTGAAGGACGTGACCACGGTCATCGCCCAGGAGGACGCCCACGTGGCCGACATCCGCAGCGATGTGCGCCCGGACGGACGCGTCCAGCTGCGCATGCGCCTGCGCGTGTCCGACTACGGCCAGCTGTCCACCCTCCTGGGCAAGCTCGATGCGCTGCCGGGCGTCGAGCACGCGCAGCGCATGGGCTGAACGGCGCCGCGCCGGCGCGGCAATCGACCGCCGATCCCGTCATCGATGCGCCGCGCGGTTTGCCGCGGACCGGGCGCTGGAATAGTCTTTCCGCATGAACCCAGGCCATTCCGCCCAGGCAGTCGAAAGCGCGCCGCCGCCCGCCGGCGAGCCCGTGCCCGACTACGTCCTCGAGCTGGAGCGCGCCGCCGCCTACCTGCCGCGCGAGCAGCTGCCGCTGCTGCGCGAGGCCTGGCGCGTGGGCGCGGCCGCCCATGCCGGCCAGACCCGCAAGTCGGGCGAGCCCTACATCACCCACCCGGTCGCGGTGGCGGGCGTGCTGGCCGAGCTGGGGCTGGACGTGGAGACGCTGATCGCGGCGATCCTGCACGACACCATCGAGGACACGCCGTTGCGGCGCGAGGACATCGCCTCGCAGTTCGGCAGCGACGTCGCCGACCTGGTCGAGGGCGTGACCAAGCTGGACAAGCTCAAGTTCCGCGACCGCAAGGAGGCGGCCGCCGAGAGCTTCCGCAAGATGCTGCTGGCGATGTCGCGCGACCTGCGCGTGATCATGATCAAGCTGGCCGACCGCCTGCACAACATGCGCACGCTCGGCGCGCAGGGCAGCGAGGCGCGCGTGCGCATCGCCCGCGAGACGCTGGAGATCTACGCGCCGATCGCGCAGCGGCTGGGCATGAGCCTGGTCAAGTCCGAACTTCAGAACCTGGGGTTCCGCGCGCTGCATCCGTGGCGACACGCGATCATCGACAAGCACATCCGCAGCCAGCCGGTGGTGCGGCGCGAGTCGATGGCCCAGGTCGAGGTCCAGCTGTCGCAGGGCCTGGCCCGCGAAGGGCTCGAGCACCGCCTGGTCAGCCGGATCAAGACCCCGTGGAGCATCTACAACAAGATGCAGGCCGAGGGCAAAAGCTTCGACCAGGTGATGGACGTGTTCGGTTTCCGCGTGGTCGTGCGCGGGGTGCCGGACTGCTACCGCTCGCTCGGCGCGGTGCACGCGCAGTACAAGCCGCTGGACGGGCGCTTCCGCGACTTCATCGCCATCCCCAAGGCCAACGGCTACCAGTCGCTGCACACCGTGCTGTTCGGCCCCTACGGGTCGCCGATCGAGGTCCAGATCCGCACCGAGGAAATGGACCTGATCGCCGAGCGCGGCATCGCCGCGCACTGGACCTACAAGCACGGCGGCGACACGCCCAACAGCGCGCAGAGCCGGGCGCATGCCTGGATCGTGGAACTGATCGAATCGCAGCGCGCGGCGGGCTCCTCGCTGGAGTTCCTCGAGAACGTCAAGGTCGACCTGTTCCCGGACGAGGTCTACCTGTTCACGCCCAAGGGCCGGATCCTGGCCCTTCCGCGCAACTCCACCGCGCTGGACTTCGCCTATGCGGTGCACACCGACGTCGGCAACCGGGCGGTGGCCGCGCGGGTGGACCGCAAGCTGGTGCCGCTGCGGACCAAGCTGGTGAGCGGCCAGACCGTGGAGATCATCACCGCCAAGTCGGCCGCGCCCAAGCCGCAGTGGCTGGAATTCGTGGTCACCAGCAAGGCGCGCACCGCCATCCGCCACCAGCTCAAGCAGCTCGAGCACGAGGACGCGGTGCAGCTGGGCCACCGCATGCTCGACCGCGCGCTGGAGGCGATGGGCAGCTCGCTGGAGCGTCTGCCCTCCAAGCGGCTGGAGTCGTTCCTGGTCGAGCACCGGTTCCCGCGGCTGGAGGCGTTCCTGGCCGAGGTCGCGCTGGGCAACTGGATGCCCAGCCAGGCCGCGCAGGCGCTGATGGCCTATGCCGAACTGCGCGGCGGCGGCCATTCCAAGCATTCGCAGGAAAAGATCCTGATCAACGGCACCGAAGGCGGCGTGGTCAGCTTCGCCAACTGCTGCCAGCCGATCCCGGGCGACGAGATCATGGGCTACCACACCGCCGGCAAGGGCGTGGTCGTGCATCGCATGGATTGCCCGAACCTGGCCGAGTTCCGCAAGTCGCCCGAGCGCTGGGTGCCGATCGACTGGGATCCGAACGTCACCGGCGACTACGACACCTCGCTGATCGTGGACGTGGAGAACCACACCGGCGTGCTGGCCCAGCTGGCGGCGGCCGTGGCCCAGAGCCAGTCGAACATCGAGCGGGTGGACTACCTGGACCGCGACATGAACGCGGCACAGCTGCGGTTCGCCATCCAGGTGCGCGACCGCAACCACCTGGCCGAGGTGATCCGCCGGCTGCGCCGGCTCAGCGTCGTGCAGGGCGTCCGCCGGCAGTAGCGCGGCGTGCCGGTTTTTCCCGGGACGCGTGGGCGGACCGGCTAGAATCCGCGTATCCCACCGAGCCAGGAACCGGCATGTCCCAGATCATCCAGACCGACCGCGCACCGGCCGCCATCGGCCCCTACTCGCAGGCCGTGCGCAGCGGCTCGACCGTGTACTTCTCCGGGCAGATCCCGCTGGTGCCGGCGACCGGCGAGGTGGTCGCCGGCGACATCGACGCGCAGGCGCGCCAGGTGTTCGACAACCTCCGCGCGGTTGCCGAGGCGGCGGGCGGCTCGCTCGACCGGATCGTGCGGCTCGGCCTGTACCTGACCGACCTGTCCCAGTTCGCGGCGGTCAACGCGGTGATGCAGGAATACTTCAGCGCCCCGTTCCCGGCCCGCTCGACCATCGGCGTGTCCGCCCTGCCCAAGGGCGTGGCGTTCGAGGCCGATGCGGTCATGGTCCTCGACTGAGGCGGCACCGCTGGGCGGTCCGGATCCCGTTGCGGCGCGCACGCGCATGAAGGCCGTGCGCGCCACCGCACCGGCGTTCGCCGGCGGCGAGACCCCGGTGTCGGCGCTGCGCGGGGTCGGGGCGGCGGTCGCCGGGAAACTGGCGGCGCGCGGGCTGGGCACCGTCCAGGACCTGTGGCTGCACCTGCCGCTGCGCTACGAGGACCGCACCCGGCTCACGCCGATCCGCGCGCTGCAGTCCGGCGTGCCGGCCCAGGTCGACGCGACCGTGGAGGCGGTCGAGCGCGGTTTCCGCTACCGGCCGGTGCTGCGCGTGGCGGTGGCCGACGGTTCGCACGCCACGCTGGTGCTCCGGTTCTTCCACTTCCGCGCCGCGCAGGCGGCGCAGTTCCGCCCGGGCGTGCGGCTGCGCTGCTTCGGCACGCCGCGGCCGGGGCAGCACGGGCTGGAGATCGTGCATCCCAGCTACCGGGTCCTCGCCGATGGCGAGGACCCGGGGCTCGGCGAGGCGCTCGACCCGGTCTATCCCGCCGTGGACGGGGTAGGGCCGGCGACGTTGCGCCGGCTGATCGGGCTGGCGCTGGACCTGTTGCCCGACGGTCCGGTGCTGGAACTGCTGCCGGCATCGCTGCCCGCGCTCGCCGGCCTGCCGGGCCTGCGCGAATCGCTGCTCACCCTGCATCGCCCGCCGCGCGAGGCCGACCTCGCGGCGCTCGCCGCCGGCACCCATCCGGCACAGCGTCGCCTGGCGCTGGAAGAGCTGCTGGCCCACCACCTGAGCCTGCGCCGCCGCCGGCTGGCGCAGCAGCAACTCCATGCGCGCGCGCTCGATGGTCCGGGCGCGCTGGCGGCGCGGCTGCTGGCGACGCTGCCGTTCGCGCTGACCGGCGCGCAGCGGCGCGTGTTCGAGCAGGTGCGCGCCGACCTGTCGCAGCCGCGGCCGATGCAGCGCCTGGTGCAGGGCGACGTCGGGTCCGGCAAGACGGTGGTGGCGGCGCTGGCGGCCACCCTGGCGGTCGAGCGCGGATGCCAGGTCGCGCTGGCCGCGCCCACCGAACTGCTCGCCGAACAGCACCTGGCCAACCTGCGCGCCTGGCTGCAGCCGCTGGGCGTGCGCGTGGCCTGGCTGGCCGGCAAGGTCACCGGAAAGGCACGCGCGCAGGCACTGGCCGAGGTGGCTTCCGGGCAGGCCCAGGTGGTGGTCGGGACCCATGCGCTGATGCAGGAGGGCGTGGCCTTCCACGACCTGGCGCTGGTCGTGGTCGACGAACAGCACCGCTTCGGCGTGCAGCAGCGCCTGGCGTTGCGCGACAAGGGGCCGGCGCATGGCCAGGTGCCGCACCAGCTGGTCATGACCGCCACGCCGATCCCGCGCACGCTGGCGATGACCGCCTATGCCGACCTGGATGTTTCGGCGATCGACGAGCTGCCGCCGGGCCGAACGCCGGTGCAGACGGTGGCGGTAAGCGCGGAGCGGCGGTCGGAACTGGTCGAGCGGATCCGCGCGGCGTGCGCGGAGGGCCGGCAGGCCTACTGGGTCTGCACCCTGATCGAAGAGCCCGACGAGGACGGCACGCCGGGGCAGGGCATGAAACTGCAGGCGCAGGCGGCCGAGCGCACGTTCGAGGTGCTCTCGCAGCAGTTGCCCGGCGTGCGCGTGGCGCTGGTCCATGGACGGTTGAAGGCGGCCGAGAAGCTGGCGGTCATGCGCGGGTTCAAGGACGGGGCGATCGACCTGCTGGTCGCCACCACGGTGATCGAGGTCGGGGTCGACGTGCCCAACGCGTCGCTGATGATCGTCGAGAACGCCGAGCGGCTGGGCCTGGCGCAGCTGCACCAGCTGCGCGGGCGCGTCGGCCGGGGCGTCGCGGCATCGACCTGCGTGCTGCTCTACCAGCCACCGCTGTCGGCGCTGGCGCGCCAGCGCCTGGACGTGCTGCGGCAGACCGGTGACGGCTTCCTGATCGCCGAGAAGGACCTGGAACTGCGGGGGCCGGGCGAACTGCTGGGCACGCGGCAGACCGGGCTGGCGGCCTTCCGGGTCGCCGACCTTGCCCGCGACGCGGGCCTGCTGCCCCAGGTGCGCGTGCTTGCCGACGACCTGCTGGAACGTGACGACGGCGTGGCCGATCGCCTGGTCGCACGCTGGATCGGCAGCGCCTCGCGCTACGCCGGCGCCTGAGGGGCACCACGCGAGGCGGTCGAGCCGTGCCTGCCGGCGGTTTGCTCTCCCCGAGGGGAATGGCGACACTGGCCGGCCGTACCCGATCGCCGGACCCGTGCGCATGACTGAGAAGATCCCGCTGCTGATCGACACCGATCCGGGCGTCGACGACGCGCTGGCGCTGCTGATGGCGTTCGCTTCCGATGCCCACGAGGTGGTCGGGCTGACCATCGCCGCCGGCAATGTCGGCCTGGCGCACACCGTCCGCAATGCGCTGAAGCTGCGCGAGGTGGTCGAGCGTCCGGACGTGCCGGTCTTCCCCGGCTGCGGGGGGCCGCTGGTGCACGTGCCGCGCGAGGACGCGGCGCACGTGCATGGACGCGATGGTTTCGGCGATATCGGCTACCCGGACCCGCCCGGCCGCGCGGCCGACGAGCACGCGGCCCTGGCCATCCTGCGGCTGTCGCACGAGCATGCCGGCCGCCTGCTGCTGGTCGCGCTGGGTCCGCTGACCAACCTGGCGCTGGCCCTGCGGCTGGATCCCACCCTGCCGCAGCGGGTGGCCCGGCTGGTGGTGATGGGCGGTGCGGTGACCGCGCACGGCAACATCACCCCGGTCGCGGAATTCAACGTCGGATTCGATCCGGAGTCGGCCCATGTGGTCCTGTCCGGATTCCCCAGGTACGACCTCGCCGACTGGGAGGCGACCATCGCCCACGGCTTCCACCACCGCCGCGCGGAAGCGTGGCTGGCCGCGGACGCTCCGCGCGCCCGCTTCTACGAAGCCATCTCCCGGCAGACCCGGCTGTGGTCGGAAGACCGCCGTGGCGAGCTGTGGCACTCGGCCGACGCCCTGGCCATGGCCTGGGCGCTGGAGCCGGACGGCGCGCTGGAGCACGTCGAGCGGCCGCTGGCGGTCGAGACGGAGGGCCGCCTGGCCCGGGGCCTCACCGCGGTGGACTGGAACCGGCAGACCGGCGCGCCGGACAACGCCCGGATCCTGCTGCGGTACGACCAGCCCCGCTTCGAGGCCCGGGTCGAGGCCGCGCTGGCCGCCGGATGACCCGCCCGGTCCCCGGTCTTGCGCCGGGCACCGCCGCCCGGCTAGAATGCCGGGCTCTGTTCCGCCAACTGTCCACGGTATACGCCATGAAGACCGGCATCCACCCCGATTACCGCGAAGTCGTCTTCCATGACGTCACGTCCGATTTCAAGATCCTGACCCGCTCGACGCTCGCCGGCGGCGCCAAGGAAACCGTGAAGTGGGAAGACGGCAATGAATACCCGCTGGTGAAGATCGAAATCTCCTCGGCCTCGCACCCGTTCTACACGGGCAAGCACAAGGTCATGGATACCAGCGGCCGCATCGACAAGTTCCAGCGCCGCTACGCGCGCTGAGCCACGTCGCCGCGCCGCCCCCCGGGCGGCACGGGTACCGATGACGCCGGACGGCCGCGCTTGCGCGGCCGTTCTGCTGTGCGCGATGCCGCGGCATTCCGCCCGCCGCGCCACCTGCGACTTCCGTCCAAGGGATTCTGGACGGTGGGGTATGCGATAATCCCGAGGCTTCGCGGCCGTGGCCGCGGACTCCCTCGCAACCGCTCCGAGCGCCTCACCCGCGCGAGGCGCGACGCCTACCCCACAGAGGAGCGCACACCGTGTCCAATCTCGACCAGGTCACGTTGAATGCCGGCGACAAGTCGGTAGCCCTGCCGGTGCTGAAGCCGACGCTGGGCAACGACTGCATCGACATTTCCAAGCTGACCAGGGAAACCGGTCTTTTCACCTACGACTCCGGTTTCACCGCCACGGCCAGCTGCAAGTCGGCCATCACCTACATCGACGGCGACAACGGCGTGCTGCTGTACCGCGGCTACCCGATCGAGCAGCTCGCCAAGCACTCGAGCTTCCTGGAAGTGGCCTACCTGCTGATGAACGGCGAACTGCCGACGCAGGGCGAGTTCCAGAAGTTCGAACACGAGGTCACGCATCACACGATGATGCACGAGTCCCTGAAGAACTTCCTGCAGGGCTTCAACTACGACGCGCACCCGATGGCCATGCTGGCCGGCACGGTCGCCTCGCTGTCGGCGTTCTACCACGACACCCTGGACCTCAACGATCCGGAGCAGCGCCGCCAGGCCGCGATCCGCCTGATCGCCAAGGTGCCGACCCTGGCCGCCGCCGCGTACCGCTATTCGATCGGCTGGCCCTCGCGCTACCCGCGCAACAACCTCGATTACGTCAGCCGCTTCCTGCACATGATGTTCGAGGTGCCCAGCGAGCCGCTGGAGATGAACCCGGTCGTGGCCAAGGCGCTGGACCTGCTGTTCATCCTGCACGCCGACCACGAGCAGAACGCCTCGACCTCGACCGTCCGCCTGGTCGGTTCGACCGGCGCCAACCCGTACGCGTGCATTGCCGCCGGCATCACCGCGCTGTGGGGCCCGGCCCACGGCGGCGCCAACGAGGCGGTGCTGAAGATGCTCGAGGAGATCGGCACCCCCGACAAGGTCGAGAGCGCCATCGCCAAGGCCAAGGACAAGGAGTCCGGCTTCCGCCTGATGGGCTTCGGCCACCGCGTCTACAAGAACTTCGACCCGCGCGCCAAGATCATCCGCGAGATGACCCACAAGGTGCTCGGCGAGCTGGGCGTCAACGACCCGCTGCTGGAAGTGGCGATGAAGCTGGAAGAGGCGGCGCTGAAGGACGAGTACTTCATCCAGCGCAAGCTGTACCCGAACGTCGATTTCTATAGCGGCATCATCTACAAGGCGCTGAAGATCCCGACCGAGATGTTCACCGTCATGTTCGCCATCGGCCGCACCGCCGGCTGGGTGGCGCACTGGCTGGAGCAGCAGGTCGACCCGGAAGCCAAGATCGGCCGTCCGCGCCAGATCTACACCGGCCACGACGTGCGCGACTACAAGGGCGTCGACCAGCGCTGACCGCGGTGGCGGGCCCCGATCGAAACGCCCCGCTGACGCGGGGCGTTTCTTTTCTGCGGCCCTGGCATCGGCACGCCGGTGGGGAGCGGTGCATGACCGGATCCGCGTCAGCTACCGCCCTCGTACCCGGCGATCTCTTCCTCCGCCAGCAGGCGCTGCAACTGGGCGAGCGAGGCGCGCGGCATCGGCCGCTCGTCCACCGCCGACAGGGGCGCCTGGCGCAGGGCATGCAGCGGCAGGACGGTGACGTCGAAGGCGAGGTCCTCGGCGCTGAACACCCATACCGGCAGGTCCGCCCGGCGCTCCCGGTCCAGGCGCAACTGGCGCACCCGCGACTCGGCGGGGATGCCGTGTTCGTCGAAGAACCGCGCCACCGCGTCGGCGTCGTCGGTATAGGCGTGCAGCAGGACCGGGGAGGACGCATCGGCCGTGCCGTCGAGCACCGGCCCGACCAGCCGCGGTTCGAACGGGCCCAGGAATTCCAGCGCCCGGGCCGCGGCCTCGCGCCGTTGCCTCAGGGCGCGGGCCTGGCTGTCGCCGAGGAAGATGCGCTGGTACTCGCGCAGGGCGTCCTCGATCTCGCGGTTGCGCGGCAGCGAAGCGTCGTCGTGGATGCCCAGCCGCGCGGCGGCCTTGAGTTTGGCCTGGTGGAAGTCGCGGATGCCGCCCTCCGCCATCAAGCGGGCCGCCTCGTGGGCCAGGCGATGGCGCCGTTCGCGGGTGCGGGTCTCGGCATGCTGGCGGGCGCGATGCATGGCGACATTCCCGGACGAGGCCTGGCCCGACTGTAGCGCATCGGCGTGACGGGGCGGTCACGCCGTGCGCAGCCCCTGCGACGCCCGGCCTCAGAAGATGTCGAACGCTTCCTCGTCGCTCTGCTCGGGGCCCAGGAAGTCCAGGTTGTTGTGCATCCGCTCCAGGTCCTCGACCTTGACGAACTCGGCCAGCCCGCCGCCCTCGGTGGACATCCGCCCCGAGCCGTCGACGTAGACCTTGACCATGCCCGCCGGCGGCTCGTTGGCGGCGATCGGCTTGTCCTTCAGCGCCACCCGCATGTAGTCGATCCAGATGGGCAACGCGGCCTTGCCGCCGTACTCGCGGTAGCCGAGCGAGCGGAAATCGTCGCGACCGACCCACACCGTGGTGACGTATGGCCCGCCGAAACCCGAGAACCACGCGTCGCGGTGGTCGTTGGTCGAACCGGTCTTGCCACCGACATCCTCGCGCTCGAGGACCTTGGCCGCGGTGCCGGTGCCGCGCTGGACGACGTCGCGCATCATCGAGACCAGCTGGTAGGCGGTGCGTTCGTCGATCGCGCGCGGGGCGACCTTCGCGTCGGGCGGCAGGGTGGGGGGAGCCGGCGCCGGAGCCGGCGCGGCCGCGGATCCGGCGGGCGCTGGAGCGGAAGGGGCGGGCGCGGGCGCGCCGAAGTTGAACCCGTCCACGACCTGCGGCTGGGCCGCGGAGGCGGCACCTGCCACCGCGCCGCACCCGCGGCAGGCGAACGCCGGCGCCTCCTTGAACAGCACCTGGCCGCTGCGATCGCGCACTTCGTCGATGAACCAGGGTTCCACGCGCGAGCCGCCATTGGCGAACACGGCGTAGCCGCGGGCGACCGAGAGCGGCGTCAGCGAAGCGGTGCCCAGCGACATCGACAGGTTCGGCGGCAGCTCCGCCTCGTCGAATCCGAACTGGGCGATGTAGGTGCGGGCGAAATTGACCCCGATCGCGTCCAGCAGGCGGACCGAGACCAGGTTGCGCGACTGCACCAGCGCTTCGCGCAGGCGCATCGGGCCCTTGAAGCCGCCGCCGTCGTTCTGCGGCGACCAGGTGTTGCCGCGGCGGTCGCGGAACACCACCGGCGCATCGAGGACGATGGAGGCCGGGTTGAAGCCCTTCTCGAACGCCGCCGCGTAGACGAACGGCTTAAAGCTGGAGCCGGGCTGGCGCCGGGCCTGGGTGGCACGGTTGAACTTGTTGCCGGCAAAGCTGTAACCGCCCACCAGCGCACGCAGGGCACCGCTGTCGGCATCCAGCGAGACCAGCGCCGACTGGCCGCGCGGCACCTGGTCGAGCAGGTACTCGCCGTCCTTCTCGCCGCGGCGGACCCGGACCACGTCACCGCGCTTGAGGAGGGTGGCCGGGCTCTTGCCGGTCCAGCGCGAGGCGGCGGCCGGCAGGGTGACGCTGCTGGCGTCGGCGAGGACCACGCGGGCGCTGCCGTCGGCGGCGGTACCGGCGACCACGGCCGGCAGCAGCGCGCCCTGGGCCGGGGTGCCGGACAGGGCCTTCGCCAGGGCCGCGTCGTCGTCGCCCCCGGCCACCTCGGCCTGGCGCTCCACGCCATGCCAGCCGTGCCGGTGGTCGTAGAGGTGCAGGCCGTCGCGCAGGGCCTGGTCGGCCGCCGTCTGCAGTTCGGACTGGATGGTGGTGGTGACGTGGTAGCCGCGGGTGACCGCCTCCGGCCCGTAGCGGGCGATCATCTCCTGGCGGACCATCTCCGCGACGTAGGGCGCCGACACTTCCACGGGGGGTTCGTGCGGCGTGGCGTGCATCGGCACCGCCTTGGCCGCGGCGGCCTCCGCGGCGCTGACGAAGTCCAGCTCGGCCATCCGGTCCAGGATGTAGTCGCGGCGGATGCGGGCCCGCTCCGGATTGCTGATGGGGTTGCCGCTGGAGGGGAACTTGGGGATGCCGGCCAGCGAAGCCATCTCGTCCAGCGAAAGCTCGCCCAGCTTCTTGCCGTAGTAGTACTCGGCGGCCGCTGCCACGCCATAGGCGCGGTTGCCGAAGAAGCTCTTGTTGAGATAGAGCGCCAGGATCTCGTCCTTGCTCAACGCCCGCTCCATCTTCATCGCCAGCAGCATCTCGGCGAGCTTGCGCTGGTAGCTGTATTCGGAGCTGAGGAAGAACTGGCGCGCGACCTGCTGGGTGATGGTCGAGCCGCCCGGGACGCGCTTGTCGTCGGTGGTGGCCAGCAGCCAGACTGCACGGGCCACGCCCTTGTAGTCGACGCCACCATGCTCGTAGAAGCGGGCGTCCTCGATCGCGATGAAGGCCTGGCGCAGGCGCTCGGGCACCTCCCCGATGGCGACCGGGTAACGCCGGTTCTCGCCGAACACGGCCATGAGCCGGCCGTCGGACGTGTAGACGTAGAGCGGTTCCTGCATCTCGACCTGACGCAGGGACTCCACCTCCGGCAGCCGCGCCGACACCACCACGTAGAGGGTTCCCAGGCCGATGGCGGCGAGCAGGGCCAGGCCTGCGGAGGCGATCAGCGCCCAGCGCAGCAGGCGGCGGAGACGGGGCATCGAGTGACGTCCGATTGCAGATTTCGCGGCCGCAGAGTATAGATGAGGCAAGGGCATCCACAGGGGGGATGTCCGGGGGACAGCAAGGGGGCATCGGCCGAGACCACCCGTGACAGGCATCCCAGCCTGCATAAGGGGGTGTTGCCAAGCCTGAAAAAACCGTTATCTAATGCGCGGGCACAGGTAGTTCAGCCAAGTGCCCGTCGGCAGGGGAGAAACCGTGGGGCTCATCCCGAAAAGTCAGTCGCCGCTCATTGGCGTCGACATCAGTTCGACTGCGGTAAAGCTGCTGCAGCTTTCGCGCAGCGGCAACCGTTACCGCGTGGAGCATTACGCGGTCGAGCCGTTGCCACCCAATGCGGTGGTCGAGAAGAACATCGTCGAGGTCGAGGCGGTCGGCGAGGCCATCCGCCGCGCCGTCAACCGCTCGGGGACCAAGGCCAAGGGTGCCGCGGCCGCGGTCGCGGGTTCGGCTGTGATCACCAAGATCATCCCGATGCCGGCCGAGCTCGACGAGAGCGAACTGGAAGCCCAGGTCGAGCTCGAGGCGGTCAACTACATCCCGTACCCGATCGAGGAAGTGAACCTCGATTTCGAGGTGCTCGGGCCGATGCCCAGCAACCCGGAGATGGTCCAGGTGCTGCTGGCCGCGTCGCGCTCGGAGAACGTCGAGCTGCGCGAATCGGCGCTGGAGCTGGGGGGGCTGACCGCCAAGGTGATGGACGTGGAGGCCTTCGCGGTCGAGAACGCCTTCGCCCTGATCGCCGACGAGCTGCCCGTGGGCCGCGACGGCGTCGTCGCCCTGGTGGACATCGGCGCGACGATGACCACCTTGAACGTCCTGCGCGGCGGCCGCAGCCTCTACAGCCGCGAGCAGGTCTTCGGCGGCAAGCAGCTGACCGACGAGGTCATGCGCCGCTACGGCCTGACCTACGAGGAAGCTGGCCAGGCCAAGCGCCAGGGCGGCCTGCCCGAGACCTACGAGGTCGAGGTGCTCGAACCCTTCAAGGAAGCGACCGTCCAGCAGATCAGCCGCCTGCTCCAGTTCTTCTACGCGGGCAGCGAGTTCAACCGCGTCGACCAGGTCGTGCTGGCGGGCGGTTGCGCCTCGATCCTCGGCCTGCCGGAAATGGTGGAGGAGCAACTGGGCGTCCCGACCCAGGTGGCCAACCCGCTGGCGCAGATGACCCTGGGCCCGCGCGTGCAGGCGCACGCCCTCGCCCAGGATGCGCCGGCGCTGATGATCGCCACCGGCCTGGCCCTGAGGAGCTTCGACTGATGGCCAGAATCAATCTTCTGCCCTGGCGCGCCGAGCGCCGCAAGCAGCGCCAGCGCGAGTTCCAGGGCATGCTCGGCATGGCCGCCCTGGCGGGCGTGCTGCTCTCGTTCCTGATCTGGTTCTACTACGACCGTCAGATCGCCGGCCAGCAGGACCGCAATGCGTTCCTGAAGGAAGAGATCGCCAAGGTCGAGAAGCAGAACGAGGAGATCAAGGAACTCGATGCCAAGAAGGACCGCCTGCTGGCGCGCAAGAAGGTCATCGAGGAGCTCCAGGCCAACCGTTCGCAGATGGTGCACCTGTTCGATTCGCTGGTCCGCACCATTCCCGATGGCGTGACGCTGAACTCGATCAAGCAGGAAGGCGAAGTCCTGACCCTGCGTGGCAGTGCCCAGTCCAATGCGCGCGTCAGTACCTACATGCGCAACCTCGAGGTCTCGGGCTGGATGACCAAGCCGGACCTGTCGATCATCGAGGTCAAGAAGGAAGAGCGGAAGGCGTCGGTCACCAGCGCCAGCCGGACGCTGCCCTACACCTTCAGCCTGAAGGTGCAGCTGGCCAACCCCAACGCGACCACCGCCGAAGGCGAAGTGCCCGCCACGATCGAGCCGACGGCCGACGTCGCCTCGGGCGACGCCGCCGCGGCCGTCGAAGCCGCGCCTGCCGCAGCCCCGGCCGCCGAGGCCGCGCCCGCGGCAGCCCCGGCCGCGCCTGCGCCCGCCACCGCGCCGGCCAGCCCGCCGGCCGACACCACCACCCAGCCGCAGCAACCGGCCGCGCAGACCGAGGGGAGGCCGGCGTCATGAGCCAGAAGAAGAAGGTCAAGATCAGCGATCTGGACTTCAACAACATCGGCGGCTGGCCGCAGCAGGCCAAGATCGGCTTCTGCATCGTCATGGTGCTGCTGATCCTGCTCGTCGCCTACTTCCTGCTGATCCGCGGCAAGGTCGAGGAGCTTGACGGCCTCGAGCGCCAGGAAAGCGGCCTGCGCGCGGACTTCGAGCGCGAGCAGGGCAAGGCGGCCAACCTCGAGCCCCTGCGCCAGCAGCTCGCGCAGATGGAACAGGTGCTGCAGCAGATGCTGCGCCAGCTCCCGAGCAAGACCGAGATGCCGGACCTGATCATCGACATCTCGCAG
The DNA here is from genome assembly GCF_041464125.1 of Pseudoxanthomonas fibrivorans. Taxonomy (NCBI): domain Bacteria; kingdom Pseudomonadati; phylum Pseudomonadota; class Gammaproteobacteria; order Lysobacterales; family Lysobacteraceae; genus Pseudoxanthomonas; species Pseudoxanthomonas fibrivorans. Next base: position 546,238 of record NZ_JBGNUG010000002.1, read on the forward strand.
ACCGCGCTGTCCAGCGGCCTGGCCAACGAGCTGTTCCAGCCGGGCCCGGAGACGCCGAAGGAGTTCTACGCCGAGAAGCCGATCTCCCTGCGCATGGTCGGCAACTACCACCAGTTCGGGGCCTTCGTCAGCGGCGTGGCATCGTTGCCGCGCGTGGTCATCCTGACCATGCACGACATCCAGCTCCAGCCCCGCGACGGGAAGGGGATCAGCCGCGGCGGCGCGCTGGAACTGTCCGGCACGGTGAAGACCTACCGTTACCTGGATGACATGGAAATCGCCGAGCAGGAGCAGGCCGCTGCCGGCCAGAAGGGCGGATCCAAGAAGAAGGGGGGCGGCGCATGAGCATGGCAATCGACCGCTCCGCCGGGCTGCGCTGGCTGGGGGCCGCGCTCCTGGTGCTCAGCCTCGGGGCCTGCGGCCGCAGCGTGACCAGCACGCCGGGCGAGGCGCCGAACCTGAAGAAGTGGGTGGCGGACGTGCGCGCGCGCCCGGCGCCGCCGCTGGACCCGCTGCCGGTGATGCAGCAGTTCGAAACCTTCGAGTACGCCGCGCAGGACATGCGCGATCCGTTCAGCGACGCCTGGAGCAATCCGGACGGTGGTTCGGGCCTGCGGCCCGATCCGAACCGGCGCAAGGAACCGCTGGAGCAGTACCCGCTGGACAGCCTGGACATGATCGGCACGATCGGCACCGGTCCGGGCCTGGTCGCGCTGGTGATGGCGCCTGACCGGGTCACCCACCGTATCCGCCCGGGTGCATACCTGGGGCAGAGCGACGGCCGGGTCACCTCGGTGCACGAAGACAAGATCGAACTGGTTGAACTGGTGCCGGATGGCGCAGGCGGCTGGCTGGAACGTCCGGCCTCCATCGCGCTCGAAGATCAATGATTAGGGGATAGCACGATGACCTTTTCCAATGCCCAGAGCCTGCGCACCTGTCGGCGCCCGGCGATCATCCGGGCCTGCGGCCTGGGGCTCGCGCTGGCCCTGACCACGCCCTTCCTCGCGGTCGCGGCCACGCCCGCCGCGCCGGCGGCCGCCCCCGCGGCCGCCAAGTCCAAGGTGTCGCAGATCGACTTCAAGCGAGGCGACGGCGGCGCGGGGCGGCTGATCCTCCGCTTCGAGGGCGAAGGCGCCGTCGCCGACCTGCGCAACCAGGACGGCAGCGTCGTGGTGGACGTGGCGAACGCCACCCTGCCGGCCGAGCTGCAGCGCCCGCTCAACGTCACCGACTTCGCGACCCCGGTCCAGCGCATCGACGCCAAGCCGTACGCCGGCGGTACCCAGCTGGTGCTGGCCACCCGCGGCGAGTTCGAGTCGCTGGCCTACCAGACCGGCAACGAGTACGTCGTGGAGATCACGCCTCGCGCAGGTGCGGCCGCGGTCGGTGCTGTCAGCGGCGCCGCCGTGACCAGCGCGCAGGCCCGCGTCGCCAAGCCGGGCTACTCCGGGCGTCCGGTCACCTTCAACTTCCAGGACGTGCCGGTGCGCACCGTCCTGCAGCTGATCGCCGAGGAGTCCAACCTCAACATCGTCGCGTCCGACACCGTGCAGGGCAACGTGACCCTGCGGCTGGTCAACGTGCCGTGGGACCAGGCGATGGACATCGTCCTGCGCGCCAAGGGCCTGGACAAGCGCCGTGACGGCAGCGTCATCTGGGTCGCCCCGCAGCCCGAGCTGGCCGCGTTCGAGAAGGCCAAGGAAGACGCGCGCATCGACCTGGAGAACCGCGTCGACCTGGTCACCGACTACATCCAGGTGAACTATCACAGCGCCGCGAGCATCTTCAAGGCGCTGACCGAGGCCAAGGGCATCGGCGGTCAGGGCAGCAGCAACAACCAGGAGAACGGTTTCCTGTCGCCGCGTGGCCGCATCGTCGCCGACGAGCGCACCAACACCCTGATGATCAGCGACATCCCGAAGAAGGTCGCGCAGATGCGCGAGCTGATCAACGTGATCGATCGCCCGGTCGACCAGGTGCTGATCGAGAGCCGCATCGTCATCGCCACCGACTCGTTCGCCCGCGACCTGGGCGCCCGCTTCGGCGTGCAGGGCCGCGAGATCGGCAACAACTCGCGCGCCATCAGCGGCTCGCTGACCGAAACGCACAACATCATCGACAACGGCGAGTACGAGCTGCCCGGCGGCCTGAACTTCAACCTGCCGGCGACCACCGCCAACGGCGCCAACGTGGGTGCGCTGGCCTACACCCTGCTGGGCGCGAACTTCGCCATCGACATCGAGCTGTCCGCGCTGCAGCAGGAAGGCCGCGGCGAGGTGCTCTCCAACCCGCGCGTGGTGACCTCCAACCAGCGCGAAGCCATCATCCGCCAGGGCCGCGAGATCGGTTACGTGACCCTGACCGGCGGCGGCAACCAGGCGTTCCCGACCCCGAACGTGCAGTTCAAGGACGTGGTCCTCGAGCTCAAGGTCACCCCGACCATCACCAGCGACGACCGCGTGTTCATGGCCGTCAACGTGCTGAAGGACGAGGTCCTGCGCTACATCGACACCAGCATCGGCCAGGTGCCGGAAATCGCCACCCGCGAGATCAACACCGCGGTGCTGGTCGACGACGGCCAGACGGTGGTGATCGGTGGCGTCTACGAATTCACCGACGCCAACAGCGTCTCGAAGGTGCCGTTCCTGGGCAACGTCCCCTTCCTCGGCGCGTTCTTCAAGAAGACCAGCCGCTCGAAGGAAAAGGCCGAACTGCTCATCTTCCTGACCCCGAAGGTCATGCGGGTCGAGAAGCGCGGTGGGATACCGCAGGCTCAGATGCTCGAGGCGCGGCAGCCGCGCGGATAGGAAACGGGGCCTTCGGGCCCCGTTTCACGTTCCGGGGTCCGGTTTTCGGGGCCCGGCGCCGGGAACCGCAGGCGTGCCGGATCGGTCAGAATCGGGACATGGATACTCTCGACGCTGCTCCCAGTCCCGCCGCCGGCCCCGGCCTGCATGCGGCCTTCATCCGCCTGCGTGACCAGCTCTCGGCGGAAATCGTGGGCCAGGCGGCACTGGTCGAACGCCTGCTGGTCGCGCTGCTCGCCGACGGCCACCTGCTGGTCGAAGGCGCGCCCGGCCTGGCCAAGACCACCGCGATCCGTACGCTGGCCGCGCACCTGGACGCCGATTTCGCCCGGGTCCAGTTCACCCCCGACCTGCTGCCGGCCGACCTGACCGGCACCGAAGTCTGGAGGCCGCAGGAGGGGCGCTTCGAATTCCAGCCCGGCCCGGTGTTCCATCCGCTGCTGCTGGCCGACGAGATCAACCGCGCGCCGGCCAAGGTCCAGTCCGCGCTGCTCGAGGCGATGGGCGAACGGCAAGTGACGGTGGGGCGCCATACCTACGCGCTGCCGCCGCTGTTCCTGGTGATGGCCACGCAGAACCCGATCGAGCAGGAAGGCACCTTCCCGCTGCCGGAAGCGCAGCTGGACCGCTTCCTGATGCACGTGCGCATCGGCTACCCGGATGCGGCGATGGAAACCGAGATCCTGCGCCTGGCGCGCGACCGGGCCAGGCAGTCGCTGCACGCGCCGGCCTCGCCGCTCGAACGCATGCCGCAGGCGCAGGTGTTCGCCGCGCGCGAACGGATCCTCGACCTGCACGTGGCGCCAGCGCTGGAACGCTACCTGGTCGAGCTCGTGCTGGCCTCGCGCGACGCGGCGCGCTACGACGCCGCGCTCGGCCGCCGGATCGCCTGGGGTGCGAGCCCGCGTGGTTCGATCGCGCTGGAGCGCTGCGCGCGCGCGCGCGCCTGGCTCGCCGGTCGCGACTACGTCACCCCCGAGGACGTCCGCGCGGTGGCGCCCGACGTGCTGCGCCACCGCGTGTTGCCCAGCTACGAGGCGCTGGCCGAGGGCTGGGACGGCGAGCGGCTGGTCGCGGCGCTGCTGGAAAAGGTCCCGCCACCGTGAGCACCCGCGGCCCGGCGCCTGCCGTGGCCGATGCCGCGCAGGAGGGCATCGCGCCGACGCTGGCCGAACTGGTGGCGCTGCGCGCCCAGGTGCAGCGCGCGCCACAGCCGCGACGCGGCCGGCACGGCGTGCACGGCCCGGCCCCCTCGTCGCTGCGCGGACGCGGCATGGAGTACGCCGAATCGCGCGAGTACGCGATCGGCGACGACGTGCGGCGGATGGACTGGCGCCTGACCGCGCGGACCGGCCGCGCCCACACCAAGCTGTTCCAGGCCGAGCGCGAGCGGCTGACGCTGCTCGTGGCCGATACCGCCCCCTCGCTGTATTTCGGCACCCGCGTGCGCTTCAAGTCGGTGCAGGCCGCGCGCGCCGGGGCGGTGGCGGTGTGGTCGGCCCTGCAGTCGGGCGACCGGATCGCCGCCCTGCGCGGCGGCGAGCCGGCCATCCCTCCCGCCAGCGGACTGCGCGGCGCGATGCGCGTGCTCGACGCGCTCGCCCGCTGGTACGCGCGCCCGCCGCAGGAGGATGCCGGGCTGGCGGTCGCGCTCGAGCATGCGCAGCGGCTGCTGCGCCCCGGCGCGCAGCTGGTCGTGCTGGCCGATGCATCGGCCGCCGCGGCGGTGCCGGCGTTGCGCTGGACCGCGCTGGCGCGGCACCACCAGGCCACCCTGGTCCTGCTGCAGGACCCGCTCGAACGCGACCCGCCGCGGCGCACGCTCGCGTTCCGCACCGGCACGCGCCGGATCGAACTGGGGCTGGAGGGCGATGGCGCGCGTGCCCGCTGGAACGAGGCCTTCGTCGAGCCCGCGCGGGCGCTGGCGCGCACGCTGCCCGCGCAGGGTTGGCGGGTGAGCGTGCTGTCCACGGATGCCGGCGCGGGTGACTGGTTGCGCGCAGCGGATGCACCGCCGCCGCCTGCAGGCGGCGGCCTCGCCACTGGCGCCGTTCCGGCGGCAGGCTGACCACGCCCATGGACCCGACCAGGCTGCCGTTGCGCGACGTGCACCTGCCGCCGTCGCCACCGTGGTGGCCCCCGGCGCCGGGGTGGTGGTGGCTGGGGGCGATCGTGCTCCTCGTGCTGGTCGCATGGCTGGGACGGGCGGCATGGCGCCGGGCGCGGCGTCGGCGCTGGTTGCGCTGGTTCGACGCGGAGAGCGCCGCGGGCACGGCCCCGCAACAGTTGGCCGCGGTGTCCGCGATGCTGCGCCGCGCCGCGCGCCGGCGTCGACCCGGCAGCGAACTGCTCGAGGGCGAGCCCTGGCTGCGCTTCCTCGACGGGCAACAGGGGACGGAATTCTCGGCGGGGGCCGGTCGCCTGCTGCTCGACGGCGGCTTCCGCGCGGAGCTGGATCCCGATGCGTTCGCCGCGGCGCGCCGGCTCGCGCGACGGCGCTTCATCGAGCTGATGGAGGGCCGCAGGTGAGCGGCTGGTGGGCGGTGCAGGAAGGTTTCGCCGGCTTCGCCTGGCCGTGGGCCTGGGCGTTGCTGCCGTTGCCGCTGCTGGTGCGCCTGCTGCTGCCGCCGCGGCGCAGCAGCGAGCCGGCGTTGCGGGTGCCATGGGACGGGCGGCTGGACGCGGTGGCCGCGCCGGGCCTCGCCGGCGCGCGCGCGGCGCTGCTGCTGCCAGCGCTGGCGTGGCTCTGCCTGTGCGCGGCCGCGGCGCGCCCGCAGCAGCTCGGCGAAGCGCAGGCTCCGCCGCACCAGGCCCGCCAGATGCTGCTGGCCGTGGACCTGTCCGGCAGCATGAGCGAGACCGACATGGAACTCGGCGGCCAGGTCGTCGACCGGCTGACCGCCGCCAAGTCGGTGATCGCCGATTTCCTGCAGCGTCGCGCGGGCGACCGCGTCGGCCTGCTGGTGTTCGGCCAGCGGGCCTACATGCTCGCTCCGCTGACCCTGGACCGCGACTCGGTGCGGATGCAGCTGCGCGACAGCGTGGCCGGCCTGGCCGGGCGCGAGACCGCGCTGGGCGACGCGATCGGCCTGGCGGTCAAGCGCCTGCGCGAGCAGCCCGAGGGCCAGCGCGTGCTGATCCTGCTGACCGACGGCGTCAACACCGCCGGCGTGCTGGATCCGCTCAAGGCCGCCGAGCTTGCGCAGGCCGAGGGCGTGCGCGTGCATACCATCGCCTTCGGCGGTGGCGGCGGCATGTCCCTGTTCGGCATGCCGATCCCGGTGCAGGGCGGCGAGGAAGTGGACGAGGACACGCTGCGCGAAGTGGCGACGATGACCGGCGGCCGGTTCTTCCGCGCGCGCGACACCGGGCAGCTGGCCGGCATCTACGCCGAGCTCGACCGGCTCGAGCCGGTGGACGTGGCGGCCGCGCCGGTGCGTCCGCGGATCGAACGCTATCCCTGGCCGCTGGCGGCGGCGCTGGCGCTGGCGATCGTCGCTTGGCCGCTGCAGCGTCTGGCACGACGGGGGCGCGGCGCATGAGCAGCTGGCTGGCCGGCCTGGCGCAGGTTCCCGCGCTGCATTTCCACCGCCCGCTCTGGCTGTGGGCGCTGCTGCTGCTGCCGCTGTTGTGGCTGGCATGGCGCCGACGCCGGCGCCAGGGCTGGCGCGATGCGGTCGATGCGCACCTGCTGCCGCACCTGCTCGAGCCTGCGCGTGGGCGCGCCGGACTGCGCCTGGCGGGTGCTTCGGTGGGACTGCTGCTGGCGGTGCTGGCCCTCGCCGGTCCGGGCTGGCGCCAGGAGCCGCGCCCGCAATGGGAAACGCGTGCGCCGCTGGTAATCGCGCTCGACCTGTCGTCGGCGATCCAGACGCCGGACCTGGCACCGACGCGCCTGGCGCAGGCCCGGGCGAAGGTCGCCACGCTGCTGCGCGAACGCAAGGGCGGCGAAGTCGGCCTGGTCGCGTGGGCCGAGGATGCGTACACCGTCGCCCCGTTGACCACGGACGCAGGCAACATCGCGCTGTTCCTCGATGCGCTGGGACCGGAGGTGATGCCGGTCGATGGCCGGCGTCCCGAGCGCGCGATCACGCACGCGGCCACGCTGCTGCACCAGGCGGGGTTCGAGCGCGGCGACATCCTGCTGGTGACCGGGCAGGCGGACGCCGCCTCGACCGGCATCGCCGCGGGCGTGGCGGCCCAGGGCTACCGCGTGTCGGTGCTGGGACTGGGTACGCCCGCGGGCGGCATGTACCGCGACCGTGCCGGTGCGATGCAGCCGGCGCGGCGGGAGGACGCCACGCTGCGCGCCCTGGCCGCGGCCGGGCAGGGCCGCTATGCGACGCTGGCGATCGACGACCGCGACCTGCACGCGCTCGGCGTGCTCGATCCTTCCGCCGAAGGCGCGGCCGGACGCGAGGCGGGCCCGCGCGTCTGGCTGGACCAGGGCTACTGGCTGCTGCTGCCGGTGCTGGTGCTGGCGGCGCTGGCGTTCCGCCGGGGCGCCGGGGTGCTCGCCGCGCTCCCGCTGGCGGTGATGCTGTCGTGGCCATCGCCGGCGCAGGCCGGCGAAACCGCAGGCGGCGGCTGGTGGCGCCGTCCGGACCAGCAGGCGCAAGCGCGGATCGCGGCAGGCGTGGATGCGTACCGGAGTGGCGACTTCGCCGCGGCCGGGCAGGCGTTTTCCGAGGCCGGCGCGCGCGGCGCAGAGGCCGCCTACAACCTCGGCAATGCGCTGGCGCGGCAGGGACGCTACGACGAGGCGATCACCGCCTACGACCGCGCGCTTGCGCAGGCGCCGGGCATGGAAGACGCGATCGCCAACCGCAGGGTGGTCGACGAGGCGCGCCGGCGCCAGCCGCCCAAGGGCGGGCAGGGCCAGGGCGGAAAGGGCCAGGACGGACAGAACCCGCCGCGCGGCGAAGGCGGCGCCAGCCCGCAGGACGGGCAGGGCGGGGGTGCGGATGGGCGCGCATCGCCGCAGCGACCCGCGGAGCCGCCGCCGCAACAGGGCGATGGCACGCAGGCCACGCCGCCGCCGCAGGCCGAGGACGCGCAGGCGCGTGCGCGGCAGGAGCAGGCCGACCGCGAGCAGCGCCAGCGCATGCAGCAGGCATTGCAGGACGGGCGGCAGCAAGGCGGGCAACCGGACCCGGCAGGCCCCGCCGCCGGGGACGCACACGCCCGCGAGCAACGGCAGGCGCGCGAAGCCTGGCTGCGGCGCGTGCCCGACGACCCCGGCGGCCTGCTGCGCGCCAAGTTTCGCCTCGAATACGAACGTCGCCAGCAGGAGGGCCGATGAGCCTCGATGTCCGTCCTGCCGTCGTTCCTGCCGCTCCCGGCGGATGGATGGCGCGGCTGTTCGCCGGCCTGCTGGCGACGGTGGCGACGCTGCCGCTGGCACGCGCCGAGACGCGTGCGTGGCTCGACCGCGCCAGCACCACCGAAGGCGAGGCGGTCACGCTCAACATCGAGACCGACCAGCGCGGCGTGGCGCCGGACTACCGGCCGCTGCACGGCGACTTCGTGCTCGGTCCCCCGTACCGCAGCGCCGCGCCTTCCGGCGACCGCACGCTGTTCGGGGTCGCGCTTACCCCGCGACGCACCGGCACCCTGGCGATCCCCGCCCTGCAGGTGGGCGCCGAACGCACCGCCCCGCAGCGGCTCGAGGTGGCGCCGGCGCAGGCGAGCGTGCCGCGCGGCGACGTGTTCCTCGAGTCGCGGGTGGACGTGCCCACGCCCGCGGTACAGCAGAGCGTGGGACTGACCGTGCGCCTGTACTACGCCACGCCGCTGCTGTCGGGCGAACTGACCCAGGAAGCGCCTGACGGCGCCTCGCTGCAACGGATCGGCGACGACGTGCAGAGCAGCCGCCAGGTCGGCAGCCGGCGCTACCAGGTCGTCGAGCGCCGCTACCTGCTGGTGCCCGAGCGCAGCGGCCGGCTGGAGCTGCCGCCGGCCCGCTTCCGTGGCCAGGGCGCCGGAGGCTTCTTCGACGACTTCTTCGGCACCGACCGCAACCTGGCCGCGCAGGGTCCCGCCGTGGTGCTGGACGTGCGCGCCCAGCCCGACGGCGCCCCGCAGCCGTGGTTGCCGCTGCGCGGGTTGCGCCTGCGCTACGTGGCCGCGCCGGCGCAGGCGCGCAGCGGCGAGGCGGTCGAGATCGTGGTCGAAGCGGTGGCCCAGGGCGCGACCGCCGCGCAGTTCCCGGAAATCCCGGTGCCGCAGGTGGACGGGGCGCAGGTGTTCGCCGAACGCGCGGAGACCACCGAGCGCTTCGTCGATGGCGGACCGCAGCTGACCGCGGTGCGCCGGTACTCGGTGGTGCCGCTGCGGGCCGGTGAACTGCGCGTGCCCGGGCCGCGGATGGACTGGTGGGATGCGCAGGCCGGGCGCGCCCAGGTGGCGGCCTTGCCGGACCTGCGCCTGCAGGTGGAGGCCGGAGCGGTTCCGCCGAATGCCGTCGCCGCTCCCCCCGCGCCGGTGCCGGCGCCTGCGGGCGGCACGCTCGCGGTGGATCCGCCCGGGGCCGGTGCAACAGGTCGCGGCTGCGCCTGGCTGGCGGCCGCCTTCGCCCTGCTCTGGCTGCTGACGCTGGGCGCGCTGCTGTTCCGCTCCCGTGGCGGTCGCGTGCGCCCCCGGCGCGACGGAGAAGCGCCGCTGCCGTCCGTCCGGCCCGATCCCGCCGCGCTGCGTCGGGTGCTGGATGCCGGCAGCTTCGAGGAGGCGGTGCAGCTGCTCCGGCGGATGGCCGATGAGCCGCTCGCCGACCTCGACGCGGTGATCGCGCGGCTGGACGATCCGGCGCAGGCACAGGCGCTGGAGGCGATGCGGCGCGCCCTGTGGTCCGGCGAGGGCGAGCCGGCGGCGGCGCGGGCCGCGTTGCGGGCCGCGTTCCGCGACGGGCCGCGCTGGCGCCCGGCCGCCGCGGTGGCGACAGCGCCGTTGCCGCCGCTGTACCCGCGACGCTGAGTCGCGGCGCGGCGGTTTGCTAAGCTGCCCGCTGCTTTTTCCGGGAATCCACGCATGACCGCGACCGCACGCCGCCCCTGGCCGATGCCGTGGAAGATGGGGCTGGGCTTCGGCCTGGGCCTCGTGCTGGGCCTGGTGGTGCACCTGACGGTGGGTGCGGATGCGGACTGGGTCCAGGCCTTCACCACCTGGGTGACCACGCCGGCCTCGCGCCTGTTCCTCAACCTGATCTTCATGCTGATCGTGCCGCTGCTGTTCTCGGCGCTGGTCATGGGCATCGCCGAGATGGGCGACATCCGCGCCCTCGGCAGGATCGGCTGGAAGACCCTGGCCTATACCGTGGTCCTGTCCGGCGTGGCGGTGCTGCTGGGCCTGGTCCTGGTCAACGCGTTCAAGCCGGGCGCGGGCGTCGATCCCACGCTGGCGCAGCAGCTGCTCGCGCAGAACGCCGAACGCAGCCGCGAGATCGTCGCCAGCGTCGACACCCAGCCGCGCGGCATGGACATGCTGCTGTCGATCGTGCCGAGCAACGTGGTCCAGGCGGCCTCGGAGAACGGCTCGATCCTGGCGCTGATGTTCTTCGCGGTGATGTTCGGCGTGGGCATGGTGCTCACCCCGGACGACAAGGTCGCCACGCTCAAGCGCGGGATCGAGGGCGTGTTCGAGATCTCGATGACCCTCATCAACCTGGTCATCCGGCTGGCGCCGTACGCGGTGTTCTGCTTCATGTTCAACCTGGCCGCGCTGTTCGGCTTCGACCTGCTGGTGAGGCTGGGGGCGTACGTCGGCGTGGTCGTGCTGGCGCTGGCGCTGCACATGTTCGGCACCTACTCGATCGCGGTGCGCATGGTCGGGCGTTCGCCGGTGAAGTTCTTCCGCGAGATCCAGGAGGCGGCGGTGATGGCGTTCTCCACCGCCTCCAGCAACGCGACCCTGCCCACCGCGCTGCGCGTGGCCGACCGGATGGGCCTGCCGCCGAAGGTCTCGCGCTTCGTGCTCACGGTCGGCGCCACCGCCAACCAGAACGGCACGGCGCTGTTCGAAGGCGTCACCGTGATCTTCCTGGCCCAGTTCTTCGGCGTGGACCTCAGCCTGGGCCAGCAGTTCATGGTGATGCTGGTGTGCATCCTCGGCGGCATCGGCACCGCCGGCGTGCCGTCCGGTTCGCTGCCGGTGGTGGCCCTGATCTGCGCGATGGTCGGGGTGAACCCCATTGGCATCGGCCTGATCCTGGGCGTGAACCATTTCCTGGACATGTGCCGGACCACGCTCAACGTCAGCGGCGACCTGACCCTGGCCACGCTGGTGGCGCACGGCGAGTCGGACGCATCGTCGGCGGACGCCATGCGGGACCGCGCCGCCGCCTGACCGTTTCACGGCCAACCATGCGGCCCGGTCCGCACGCGGCTTTTTTTGCCGCACTGCGGGACAGGAGTGGACAAGGGATGGGACAATGGGCGGCCCGCACCGCCGCGGGTGCCTTGCGAACCTGCCTCCCGACATGACGACGCCCACCCGCCGCCAGCTGGCCAACGCCATCCGTTTCCTCGCCGCCGATGCGGTCGAAGCCGCCAAGTCCGGACACCCGGGCATGCCGATGGGCATGGCCGACATCGCCGAAGTGCTGTGGAACGACTACCTGCGGCACAACCCGTCCGATCCGCACTGGGCCAACCGCGACCGCTTCGTGCTGTCCAACGGCCACGGTTCGATGCTGCACTACGCGTTGCTGCACCTGAGCGGCTACGACCTGCCGATCGACGAACTCAAGCGCTTCCGCCAGCTGCACAGCAAGACCGCCGGCCACCCGGAACGGCACGAGACCCCGGGCGTCGAGACCACCACCGGCCCGCTCGGCCAGGGCCTGGCCAACGCGGTCGGCTTCGCGCTGGCGGAGAAGCTGCTCGCGCAGCGCTACAACACCGCCGACCTGGCGCTCGTCGACCACCGCACCTGGGTGTTCATGGGCGACGGCTGCCTGATGGAAGGCGTGTCGCACGAGGCCGCGTCGCTGGCCGGGACCTGGGGCCTGGGCAAGCTGACCGCGTTCTGGGACGACAACGGCATCTCGATCGACGGCGAGGTCCACGACTGGTTCACCGACGACACCCCGGCGCGCTTCGAGGCCTACGGGTGGCACGTGGTGCGCGACGTCGACGGGCACGATCCGGAGGCGATCAAGGCCGCGATCGAGGCCGCGCTGCAGGTCACCGACAAGCCGAGCCTGCTCTGCTGCAAGACCATCATCGGCTTCGGCGCGCCGCACAAGGCCGGCAAGGAAGAGTCGCACGGCGCCCCGCTGGGCAAGGACGAGCTGGAAGGCGCGCGCAAGGCGCTGGAATGGCCGCACGCCGCGTTCGAGGTGCCGCAGGCGATCTACGACGGCTGGCGCGCCAACGCGGCCGGCTCGCAGCAGCAGGCGCAGTGGCAGCAGCTGTTCGACCGCTACGCGCAGCAGCATCCGGCAGCGGCCGCCGAGTTCGCGCGCCGCGCCCGCGGCGAGCTGCCGGAAGGCTTCGCCGCCGCCGCCGACGAGTACATCGCCAAGGTCCAGGCCGAAGGCGCGACGATCGCCTCGCGCAAGGCCTCGCAGAACGCGATCGGCGCCTTCGCCCCGCTGCTGCCGGAGATCATCGGCGGCTCGGCCGACCTGGCCCCGTCCAACCTGACCCAGTGGAAGGCCAGCAAGTCGGTCACCGAGGTCGATCCGAACGCCAACTACGTCCACTACGGCGTGCGCGAATTCGGCATGAGCGCGATCGCCAACGGCATCGCGCTGCATGGCGGCTTCCTGCCGTTCGATGCGACCTTCCTGGTGTTCAGCGACTACGCGCGCAACGCGCTGCGCATGAGCGCGCTGATCCCGGCGCACGTGATCCACGTCTACACCCACGACTCCATCGGCCTGGGCGAGGACGGCCCGACCCACCAGCCGGTCGAGCACCTGGCGTCGCTGCGCTACATCCCTAACAACGACGTGTGGCGCCCGTGCGACGCGGTCGAGTCGGCGGTGAGCTGGAAGGCGGCGATCACCCGCCAGGACGGCCCGAGCGTGCTGGTGTTCAGCCGCCAGAACCTGCCGCACCAGCCGCGCAGCGAGGAGCAGGTCAGGCTGATCGAGCGCGGTGGCTACGTGCTGGCCGATGCCGAGGGCGGCGCGCCCGACGTGATCCTGATCGGCACCGGCTCGGAAGTCTCGCTGGCGGTGGAGGCGAAGAAGGCGCTCGATGCCGCCGGGCTGAAGACGCGCGTGGTCTCGCTGCCGTCGACCGACGTGTTCGACCGCCAGGATGCGGCCTACCGCGAGTCGGTCCTGCCCAAGGCCGTGCGCAAGCGCGTGGCCGTGGAAGCGGGCGTGACCGACTTCTGGCGCAAGTACGTCGGCCTCGATGGCGCGGTGGTCGGGCTCGACCGCTTCGGCGCCTCGGCGCCGGCCGGCGAGCTGTACGCCTACTTCGGCATCACCGCCGAGAAGGTCGTCGAGGCGGCCAAGGCGCTCTGACCGGCGCTGCCCACCGCGGTCGATCCACGCACAGGCCGGGCAATGCCCGGCCTGTGCGTTTCCGGCGCCTGCGTCATGGCATGCCTTCACCGCGCAGCACGGGATAGGGGTTGACCGCGGTGCCTTCCCACCAGCGCCGTTCAGGGCCGAGCACGAAGATCGCGAAGTGCAGGTGCGGCGCCTCCGGACTGGCGTTGCCGGTGGAGCCCACGTAGCCGATCACCTGCCCGCGGCGCACGGCCTGGCCTTCGGCGATGCCGTCCGCGTAGCGCTCCAGGTGGGCGTAGTAGTAGGCCAGTCGCCCGCTGGGCTCGAACTGGTAGAGGGTCAGGCCGCCGCGCTGGCTGTCGAACAGCTTCTCGACGGTGCCGTCGGCCACCGCCAGCACCGGCGTGCCCGCCGGGGCCATGATGTCGATCGCGTCATGCGGCCGGCCTTCGCTGCGCGCGTCGGTGAACGTGTCCTGCAGCTGGTCGATCCCGATCCCCTGGACGGGGATCAACAAGGCGCCGGGGGCCGTCGACATCGCCGGGGCCGGCGGGCGGGCCGCCGGCGCCGGTGCCGGTACAGGCGTGGACGCGGCGGCGGGCCGCGCCGCTTCACCCGACGGCACGCCTGCCGTCCCGCGCCCGCCGTCCACGGCGCCTGCGACGGTCGGCGCGACCTGCACCACGGCGCGCTCGCCCCGGCCGTCGAGGCGGGTCAGCGCGAACAGCGCCAGCAACACGCACAGGATCAGCCCGGCCAGCAGCCGCATGCGGTCATTCCTGCAGGGTGACGGGCACGTCCGTGCCGATCACGGCCGCCACGGCGGTCGCATCCCAGTTGGTCAGGCGGATGCAGCCGTGGGACTGGCGCTTGCCGACGCCGCGCGGCTCGGGCGTGCCATGGATGCCGTAGTGCGGCTTGGACAGGTCGATCCACACCGTGCCCACCGGGTTGTTCGGTCCGGATGCGAGCTTGGCCTTGCCATGCGCCGGATCGGCGTCCCAGAACAGGTCGGGGTTGTAGTGGAACGTCGGATCCGGGGCGATGGCGACGATCTTCCACTCGCCGATCGGCAGCGGATCGTGCTCGCTGCCGGTCGACGCCGGGTACTGGGCGAGCAGCTTGCCGCCGCCATCCAGCAGGCGCAGCACCGAGTCGCTGCGATCGACGACGACCTTGGCCGCCTTCGGCAGTGGCGCCGGCGTGGTGGTGGCGGGCACCTTCAGCACCGTGCCGGCACGCGGCTGGCCGGCGTCCGGGTTGAGCCGCTGCAGCAGCGCGGGGCTCGCATGGAAGCGTTCGCCCAGCGCTTCCATCAGCGAGGAATAGCCCAGTTTCGGCAGCCCGGCCTTCTTCATCATGTCGTCGGGCAGTGTCACATAGGGGCCGGCGACATCGGCGGCGGTGACGGTGTAGTCGGCCAGCACCGGCGCCGCATCGCGGTCCAGCGCTTCCCAGGTCGCCGCGTCAGGCTTGCCGGTCACCGGCAGGCCGCGCGCTTCCTGGAACCCGCGCAGCGCGCGGGCCTGGTTGGAGCCTTCGAGCCCGTCGATCTCGCCGGGGGAGAAGCGCGCACGGTCCAGCAGCACCTGCAGGCGCAGCAGTGCGCCTTCGCCGTCCCGGGTGGCGCGGTCCTCGGCCGCCTGGGCGAGCGTTGCGGTGGCCGGCGGACCGGCCTGCGCGAGTGCACTTCCGGAGGCGGGGACGAGCAGGAAGGCGAGCAGCAGCGGGGCAGGGCGCATGGGCATCGGCACGCAGTGGAGGTGCGGCCACGCTGCGCAATGATGCGCGGCGCCCGCGTGAAGGCCCGCCCGGGGGCGTTCAGCGTCGTCGACGCAACGCGAAAGCGGGCGGACTCCTCAGCCGAGGTCGTGCTTGCTGCCGCCGCGGCAGGCCGGCGAATCCGGTACCTGTGCATCGGCGTCCCATTCCGCCGGCGTGTAGGTGTGCAGCCCAAGCGCGTGGATCTGCTGCATCAGCGGACCGATGGCCGCGTATGCGGCCTGGTGGCGCTGGATCGCGCGCCGGCCTTCGAACAGCGGGCTGACGATCACCGCCTTGTAGTGCGTCTCCAGCCCGCGGCTGTGCATGTGGCTTTCGTCGGTCACCTCCAGGTGCAGCGGCTGGAGGGCGGACAGGGCCTGGCGGATCTGGTCGGCGCGGGTGCTCATGGCGGATTCCGGTGCAGCGTGGATGGATGATCTGGAGGCGCGCAGGCGCCGGATCAATGGGCGCGCGCGGTCATGCGCAGGCCCAGGCCGAGCAGGCGCGCTTCGAGCCGCGCGCCGATCCCGGCGGGCGCGTGCAGCTCCATGCGCCGCAGCGCCTCCTCGTCGCCGGCGCCGGTGCCGGCCAGGGCGCGCAGCACGGTGCGGAGCTTGCCGGCGGGCGTGGCGGTACTGGCCTGGAGCCAGCCCAGCGCGCGCACGATGCGCTGCTCGACCGCGGTGAAGTCGCTGCCCAGCGGATAGTCGGGCAGCGTGCCGTCGAGACGGAACGGTGCCAGCGCGTGCGCCAGGCGCCCCGGTGTGTTGCGTTGCCAGTGCGCGGGCGCGACGAAGCCCGCGCGCAGCTTGCGTGCCGCCTGCGCCGGCGCCAGCAGCCCGGCCTGCCAGCGCGCATCGGCGATGCCGGCCATCGCCACGATGCAGTCCGCGTCGCTGGCGTGGCGCAGGTCGGCGATGCCGTACTCGCTGACGTAGAGGTCGCGCAGGTGGCGCGGGATGGTGGTGTGGCCGTAGTTCCAGCGCACGTTCGACTCCGCCCGGCCGCGCGCCTCGCGCACCGCGCGGAACATCAGCACCGAGCGGGCATCCGGCAACGCATGGGCCATGGCCACGAAGTTGTACTGCCCGCCCACGCCGGACACCACGCGCCCGTCCTCAAGCGCGTCGGATACCGCCGCGCCCAGCGCGGTGGCCATCATGCAGCTGTTGAAGAAGCGCGCATCGCGGCGCTGCAGCCGCTCCAGGCCCTCGTCGTTGCCGTAAAGCTGGTTGACCTGGTGGATCCGGCGCATGCCGATGGCGCGGCGCTGGTCGTCCGGCAATCCGCGCAGCCAGGCGTAGAACTCCGGCGAACCGAGGTAGAAGGCGCCGTGCAGGTACTCGCCGTCGCGCTCCAGCCGCGCATGGTCGCCCAGGTTGGCGGTACCGTCGGCCAGCCGCTGCATCAGCGCCGCGTCGTCGGCCACCTTGCGGCGGATCACCCCGGTCTCGACCAGGCGCTTGAAGCCCTCGTTGATCATCTCGCTGCAGCCGTACAGGCCGGTCTCGAACGGGCCCAGCCCGCCGCTCTCGCGCACCGCCGGATGCGACTCCAGCTCCGGGTCCAGCGCGGCGAGCACCGCGCGGTAGCGGGCGTTGTCCGCATGCCGCAGCACCAGTGCGTGGCACAGCGCGTCGGCCAGCGCGCCGATGCCGACCTGCAGCGTGCCGCCGTCGCGCACCAGGGCGCTGGCGTACAGGCCGATCGCGTAGTCGGCGTCGGTCACCGGCTGCCGCGGCAGGCCGAACAGGTGCGGATGCGGGCCCGGCGGTTCGACGACCACGTCGAAGAAGCCCTCGGGCGCCACCGCGCTGCCGCCGAGCCAGGGCAGGTGCGGATCGATCTCCGCCACCATCAGCGGCCGTGAAAGCCCGCGGGCCAGGTGCGCGTCGACCGTGTCGGCGGTCAGGTCGGTGTTGCAGGAGAACGACAGGCGTTCGCCGCCGGGCTCGCGCGCGACCTTCTGCACGATCAGGTGCAGGCGGCGGTCGGCCAGCGCCGCGGCGACATGGGTGTAGTTGAGGCTGGCGTAGCGCTGCTGGGTCTGGCCCGAGTCCAGCAGTGCGCCGGACTGCAGGTAGAACTCCTCGACTTCCACGTGCGCCGGCAGCGCGTCGCGTTTCATCGCCTGCACGTAGGCCAGGCGCGGGAAATCCCCGCCGAAGTGGCGTGCGAGGAACGGCCGCAGGAAGCGCGCCTGCAGGCCGGTGCCGGGCGAGGGCGGATCCAGGGACAGCGCGGTGTACAGGTGCAGCGCACGCGACGGGTCGGGTTCGATCCGCGCATACAGGGCGTTGAGCAGGCGGTGCGGCTTGCCCAGGCCCAGCGGTGCGGCGACGCGCAGATCGGCGGGCAGTCGCTCCAGCACGTGGTCCAGGGCTGCGTCGATGTCGTCGAAATGGATGGCCATGCGGGGAGCTTAGGGCATCGCCCCGCGCACGCCTGCCGTCCAGTTGACAGGCTGAGAATTTACGCGTGTAATCGAACCGTGTTTACACGCGTAAACGGAAAGCCATGGACACCACGCCGATCAGCGAAGCGGAAGCCACGGTCATGGACGTGCTGTGGGACGCCAGCCCGCGCAGCGCCGAGGAGGTGATCGCCGCCCTGGGGCCACGCACGGGCTGGGCCGAGCCGACGATCAAGACCCTGCTCAACCGCCTGCTCAACAAGGGCGCGATCAGCGCCGAGAAGGAGGGCCGGCGTTACCTGTACTCGCCGGTGCTGCAGCGCGACGCCTGGGTGCAGCAGCAGAGCGAAGGCCTGCTGGCGCGACTGTTCGGCGGTCGCGTGGCGCCGCTGGTGGCGCATTTCAGCGAGCGCGGACAGCTGTCGGCGGCAGACATCGCCGAGCTCAAGCGGCTGGTATCCGAGCTGGACGACGGGGAACCCGGCAAGACCGGAGCGGATCAGGAGGAGTCGCGCGATGGACGCTGACCTCTTCGCGCCGCTGGTTGAAACCACGCTGGCGGGCAGCGCCGCGCTGCTGCTCGTGCTGGCCCTGCGCCGGCCGGTACGCGCCACGTTGGGCGCGACGGCCGCCTATGCGTTGTGGCTGTGCGTGCCGGCCGCGCTGCTGGCGGTGCTGCTGCCGCGCGGCGTTGACGTGCCGCTGGGCCTGCCCGTGGCCTGGCAGGTCGCACCGGCGATGGTCGTGGTCCCGGCGTCGGAGCCACGCGTGGGCATGGGCTTGCGCGAACTGGCGGTGCTGGCATGGCTGGTGGGGGTGCTGGGCTCGGTCGCGCTTCTGGGATTGCAGCAGCGCCGCTTCCATCGGAGCCTCGGCACCCTGCGACGCCGCGCCGACGGCCTGTTCGAATCGACGACCGCGACCGCCGGCCTGCCTGCCGTCGCCGGTGTGCTGCGCCCGCGCATCCTGCTGCCCGCCGATTTCGAGCGACGCTACTCGCCGCGGCAACAGGCGCTCGTTCTGCAGCATGAACGCGTCCACGTGCGTCGCGGCGACCTCGTCGTCAATGCGCTGGCCGCATCGCTGTGCTGTGTGTTCTGGTTCAACCCGCTGCTGCCTTTCGCGCTGCGCCGCTTCCGCCTGGACCAGGAACTGGCCTGCGACGAGTGGGTGATCGCCCGCAACCCGCGCGCACGCCGCCACTACGGCGAAGCCATGCTCAAGACCCACTTCGACGAACGTCCCCTTCCGCTGGGCTGCCACTGGCAGGCGCGGCATCCGATCCAGGAGCGCATCGACATGCTCAAGCGTCCCACGCCCACGCCGCTGCACTGGATGGCGGCACTGCTGTTTGCGGCAGGTCTGAGTGCATCGACCGGATACGTGGCATGGGCGGCGCAGCCAGGCGATGCACCTGCAGCTGCGGGTGGTACCGGTGAATTCGTGATCGCCAGGCAGGCCACCCATGGAGGAGTGACCGGTGGACTGCTCGTCCAGCAAGTGGCAGCGGGCGAACCCGCGACTTCGATAGTGGGCAGCGGCGAAGATCAGTGGACGAGCACGGTGGTGGCCACGGCGGGGAAAGAGCCGGGAACCACCTACCTGCGCTTCGAGCTCAAGCAGGGTGATCCGGGCGTGCGTGTCGCGCAGCCTTCAGTCCTGGTCCGTGACGGCGAGGCCGGCGCCATCGAGCGGCGCGACGACGCAGGCACGATCGTGTACCGCGTGGTGTTCCGGGTGCTGCCGGTCAACGGGGCCGGCGCGGAGACGCAGGAGCGCATGCGCCAGCTGCTGGCGGAGGGCGAAGCCGGACCGGCCGGCGAAGCTGCAGCGGACGGAGTCCAGCCTGCGCGAGCCGACGAGCATCCAGTTGTGGCCTCGGCAACCGTCAATCAACGCATGCCACCGCCGCACTACCCGGTTGAGGCGGCCAGGCAGTACATCGGCGGCAAGGTGATGCTGCTGGCAACCGTGGCAGCGGATGGAACGTTGCGCGACGTACAGATAGAGAGCGCTGAGCCGCAAGGTGTGTTCGACGAGGTATCGCTTGCGGCGGCGCGCAAGTGGGTATATCAGCCGGCCATGCAGGATGGTCGGCCGGTTGAAGGGCGGGTGCGCATCCCGATCACGTTTTCCGCCGCGCCTGCGAACGACAAGCCCTCGCCGGTGACCGGGACGGACTTCGTTGATTACCAGTGGATGCGGGTTCCAAAAGACAGCGTGGCGGCCGCCGCATGCGACATCGTCCGGGCCAGCAGTGCTGGCGACGAAGCCGGAGACGTCTACTGCGGCATCCGCAAGAGCACCGCAGCGCGATGAGGGGCTTCCTGGCGGTTGCGTCGTTCGCCTGCCTGCTCGCGGCCTGCGCCACCCGCACGGCTGCCGTCGACCAGCGATTGATCCTTCCTGAAGGCAGCGCACGCTACGAACTGGCGGATCACCAGGCGTTCGTGTTCCCGGTACCGGCAGGCAATGCGGCGCCTGGCTTTCCGGGCGCCTTCGAGCCGCGCGAACTGCCGCCGACCACGCTCTGCGCGAGCTTCGTCGTCGATGTGACCGGTGTCGTGCGCCACGTGAGGTTGCTGCGGGATCCGGGTTGCGCCGATCCCGGAGTGCAGCCGCAGCTTGGGGCGACTGTAGTCGCGGCGGTCTCGGAATGGCATTACCAGCCGGCGATGTTCTGCACCTATCCCGATGCGGACACGCGAAACCGCGACTGGAACGGGAATGGCTGCGCGGGTGCAGTGGAGGAGGCCATGCCGGTCGCGGTCACGCTGGCGTATGCCTTCACTTTCGAGGTACGCAATGGACGCCAGCGGGTGGGTGCCGCGCGGCGCGCAGACTAGGCGGCTCACTCCAGCACGTGCACCGCATCGGCCAGCCGCCGCACCTCGTCGGGATGGTGGCTGACGTAGAGCATCGGCAGGCGCACCTCGTCGCGCACCCGCTGCAGGTAGGGGATCAGTTCCTCGCGCCGCGCCTGGTCGAGCGCGGTGAGCGGCTCGTCGAACAGCAGGATCGCCGGCTGCGACAGCAGGGCGCGACCGATCGCCACGCGCTGCGCCTCGCCGCCGGAAAGGTTGGCGGTGCGCCGCGCCAGCAGGTGGCCGATGCCGAGCAGCTCCACCACCGCCTCGAAGCCGAACCGGGCCTGCGCGCCGCCGTGGCGGCCGTAGCGCAGGTTGCGGCGCACGTCCAGGTGCGGGAACAGCCGTGCGTCCTGGAACACGTAGCCGATGCGCCGGCGGTGCGCGGGCAGGTCGACGCCATGCGCGCTGTCGTACAGCACGCGTTCGTCGATGCGGATATGGCCCGACTGCGGCCGCACCAGTCCGGCGATCGCATTGAGCACGGTGGTCTTCCCGGCCCCGGACGGGCCGGCCAGCGCGACCACGCGCGCCTGCTCCTCGATCCGCACGTGGCGCCGGAAGCCGCCGCGGCGCAGCTGCAGGTCGATGCTCAGCATCGCCCGGCCCCCGCCCGTGCGCGTGGCCGCGCCATGCGGTCCTGTGCGGCGCTCATTCCTCGTCCTCCGCGCGACGCTGGCGCCGCACCAGCCATTCCGACAGCAGCAGCGCGCCCAGGGAGATCAGCAGCGACACCGCCGCCAGCCGCCAGATCCCGGCCTCGGCGCCCGGCACCTGCATCAGGCCGTAGATGGCCGAGGACAGCGTCTGGGTTTCCCCCGGGATCGCGGAGACGAAGGTGATGGTCGCGCCGAACTCGCCCAGCGCCTTGGCGAAGGCCAGCGCCACGCCGGCCACCAGGCCCGGCCAGGCCAGCGGCAGGGTCACGGTGAGGAACACGCGCCAGGGCGCGGCGCCGAGGGTGGCGGCGGCCTGTTCCAGCCGGCGGTCCACGTTCTCGATCGACAGCCGGATCGCGCGCACCATCAGCGGGAACCCCATCACCGCGCAGGCCAGTGCCGCGCCGGTCCAGCGGAAGGCCAGGGTGATGCCGAGCGTGTCGTGCAGCCAGCGGCCGAGCGGCCCCTGGTTGCCGAACATCACCAGCAGCGCATAGCCCATCACCACCGGCGGCAGCACCAGCGGCAGGTGCACCAGCGCATCGAGCAGGGCCTTGCCGGGGAAGCGCCGGCGCGCCAGCAGCCAAGCCACCGCCACGCCGAACGGCAGGCTGGCCAGCGCGGCGACCACGGCGACCTTCAGGCTGAGGCCGATGGCGGTCGTTTCGGCGGGCGAGAACCACTCCATCAGGGGCGGGCTCAGTCCAGCACGTCGAAGCCGCGACGCTCGAAGATCGCGCGCGCGGCCGGCGACGACAGCCAGCGCACGAAATCGCGGGCCGACGCCGGCGCCCCGCGCAGCGCCGCCACCGGATACACGATCGGCGGATGGCTGCCCTCGGGGAAGGTCGCCACCACGCGCACGCGCGGTTCGGCCTTCGCGTCGGAGGCGTAGACGATGCCGAGCGGCGTCTCGCCCCGCGCCACCAGCATCAGCGCCGCGCGCACGCTTTCCGATTCGGCCAGCCGGCCCTTGACGCCGTCCCATTGCCCGAGCGATTCCAGCGAGGCGCGCGCGTACTTGCCGGCCGGCACGGTCGCCGTCTGGCCGATGGCGAGGCGGCCCTGGCCGAGCGCGGTGGCGATGGCGCCCGGCCTGGACAGGTCGACCGTGGCGGGGCCGGAGCGCGGTGCGACCAGGACCAGCCGGTTGCCGAGCAGGTCATGCCGGCTGCCGGCATCGAGCAGCCCGCGTCGCTGCAGGTGGTCCATCCATTCGATGTCGGCCGAGGCGAACACCTGCGCCGGCGCACCCTGCTCGACCTGGCGCGCCAGCGCCGAACTGGCGGCGTAGGACACGCGCACCGGCGTGCCGGTGGCCCTGGTGTAGGCGGTCGCCGCCTCGTCCAGGGACTCCTTCAGGCTGGCTGCGGCGAACACGGTCAGCGGCGCGCGGTCGGCGGCGTGCCCCGGCGCCGCCGCGAAGGCGGCAAGCAGCACGAACGCGAGGCGGCGGAGCAGCGGGATGTTCAGCACGGGCATCGTCGTTCTCCGGTGGGGACGGGGTACGGCGTGGGGCGGGCGGGTCAGCGCGGGGCGGCGAACGCGGCGTTGAGGGTGGCGGCCAGGCGCGCGCCGGCCAGCCGCAGCTGCGCCTCGGCCACCGGCAGGTGCGCATCGACGTAGCCCTGGTCGATCACATGCCCGCCGGGATAGAAGCCGGGCGCCACCACCACGCGGCAGGACTGCTCGGCCCACCGCTGGGGCGCGCGCGCCGGCAGCGGCGACACGGCGGCCGGCGCCGGCAGGGCGCGCAGCCGCGCCAGCCACGCGTCCTCGTCCAGGCCCTGCGCGTTGAGCATGCCGCTGTCCCACAGCGAGTGCAGGTTGCCGCCCTTGCCGCGCCAGTTGACCTGGTAGTCGTTGCCGCCGCGGTCGTGCGCGTGGCCGGCATGCAGCGGCTGGTGCACGTCGCCCACGAAGTGCACGACGAACTTCAGCGCCTGCCGCCGTTCGGCATCGCTGAGGCTGCGGTCTGCGAGGATGCGCGCCTGGGTTTCGATCGCGGCGACCACGCAGTCGCCACCGGGGCAGTCGCGGTCGGCGTCGAAGGCGCAACCCGGGTCGCCGATGTTGACGTAATGCCAGCGCGCCGAGCGCTTGCCCAGGCCAGGGTCGGTGGCACGCAAGTCGTCGGCCCAGCTGGCGATGCCGGCCAGGCCCGGGTCCGGCTCGGCCTGCAGCAGCCGGTCGATGCCGGCGCGGGCCTGCGGCGTCAGCGCGTCCTCGGCCAGGCGGGCGACGAGGCGGTGCCCGAGCGGGCCCCATGCCTGCGCGGGCAGCGCGACCGAACACGCGAGCAGGGCCGCCAGCCAGGGAGACGGGCGGCGCCGGAGGGGACGGCTGGACGGAAAACGGGGAGGGATGGGGGTCATGCCGGCACTTTAACCGACCCGCCCGCAGCCCTCCCCCTGCCCGCCAGCAAGGTTCAGAAGTTGTGCACGTACGCGACGCCGTAGACCAGCGGGTCGATGTTGGCCGTGCCCAGGCTGGCGCCGTCGACCTTCACCCTGGTGTCGATGTCGGCCCAGCGCACGTCCACGCGCAGCGCGCCGCGGTCGCTGACCTTGAAGTCCAGGCCGGCATGGGCGGCCAAGCCCCAGGAATCCTCCAGTTCGAGGTCGGTGCCGGCCAGCGCGCCGGTGGTGTCCTCGCTGAAGAAGGTGGTGTAGTTCAGACCGATGCCCAGCAGCGGCGATACCTTGCCGGCGCTGTTGAAGTGGTACTGCAGGGTGAAGGTGGGCGGCAGGTGCTTGGTCTCGCCCACCTTGCCCACGCCCTTGACCGCGATTTCGTGCTTGAACGGCAGCGCGCCCAGCACCTCGATGCCGAGGTTGTCGCGGACGAAGTATTCGAAGGTCACGCTCGGCTTGGCGTCGCTGTCGATCGACAGCGGCAGCGTCCCGCCGGCCAGCGCGCCGTTGTCCGACGTGGGGTCGACCTGGTGGACGCCGATGCCGACGGTCCAGTCGCCGGCGGACTGGGCGAAGGCCGGGACGGCGGCGAAGGCAAGGCTGGCGGCGACAAGGGCGGGGAGGCGCTTCTGTTTCATGGGCAAGTGCTCGTGGGCTCGTGGAGGTTGGCGCCAGTTTCCGGCCCATGCCCCGGGCACGCCTTGATTGCAGTCAAGACGGACGGGGGCGGCGCAGGGCCCGGTGCTAGAATGGCGGCCCTGTTCCAGTTCCGTTCAGTCCTTTTTTTCCACCACGGGCCGCGCTCGCCGCGGCGTCAGGAGTCCTCAGCAATGGCGATCAAGGTTGGCATCAACGGCTTCGGCCGCATCGGCCGCAACGTGCTGCGTTCGGCGGTGCAGAATTTCGGCGACGACATCGAGATCGTGGCGATCAACGACCTGCTCGAGCCGGATTACCTGGCCTACATGCTGCAGTACGACTCCGTGCACGGCCGCTTCAAGGGCGAGGTGAAGGTCGAGGGCAACACCCTGGTCGTCAACGGCAGGAAGATCCGCCTGACCCAGGAGCGCGACCCGGCCAACCTGAAGTGGGACGAGGTCGGTGCCGAAGTGGTCATCGAATCGACCGGCCTGTTCCTGGACAAGGCCACCGCGCAGAAGCACCTGGACGCGGGCGCGAAGAAGGTCGTGCTGTCGGCGCCGTCGAAGGACGACACGCCGATGTTCGTGTTCGGCGTCAACCACGAGACCTACGCCGGCCAGGCGATCGTCTCCAACGCGTCGTGCACCACCAACTGCCTGGCGCCGCTGGCCAAGGTCATCCACGACAAGTGGGGCATCAAGCGCGGCCTGATGACCACCGTGCACGCGGCCACCGCCACCCAGAAGACGGTCGACGGCCCGAGCAACAAGGACTGGCGCGGCGGCCGCGGCATCCTGGAGAACATCATTCCCTCGTCCACCGGCGCGGCCAAGGCGGTCGGCGTGGTGATCCCGGCGCTGAACAAGAAGCTGACCGGCATGAGCTTCCGCGTGCCGACGTCGGACGTGTCGGTGGTCGACCTGACCGCCGAACTCGAGAACCCGGCCAGCTACGAGGAGATCAAGGCCGAGATCAAGGCGCAGAGCGAAGGCGCGCTCAAGGGCATCCTGGGCTACACCGAGGACAAGGTGGTGGCGACCGATTTCGTCGGCGACACCCGCACCTCGATCTTCGACGCCGATGCCGGCATCCAGCTCGACCCGACCTTCGTCAAGCTGGTGGCGTGGTACGACAACGAGTGGGGCTACTCGAACAAGTGCCTGGAAATGGTCCGGGTCGTCGCCGCGAAGTAAGCGGCAACGCGTGAACGAAAAGGGCGCCCCGGGCGCCCTTTTCTTTGCGCCGGTGCAGGCGTTTCGGCGCGCCCGGGCGCGCCTTGCAAAGCGTCGGCGCTTCGCCGACGCTGCCGGGACCGCGCCGGCAGGGAGACGCCGGCGGCCGCTGCGGAACGTACGGGGACGACGACGGACGGGGGACGGATGGACGGACTGGTGGGGATCCTGGTGCTGCTGGGCCTGGCGATGCTGGCCATGCCGGTGCTGCTGGTCATGGCGCTGCTGTNGGCCGCTGCGGAACGTACGGGGACGACGACGGACGGGGGACGGATGGACGGACTGGTGGGGATCCTGGTGCTGCTGGGCCTGGCGATGCTGGCCATGCCGGTGCTGCTGGTCATGGCGCTGCTGTCGCTGTCGGCGCTCAAGGAACGGGTAGGCGTGCTCGAGCGCGCGCTCGCCGAACTGCGGCATGGCGTGCCGGGGCGTGCCCCCGGCCCGGATGCGATCCCCGCGCGGGAGTCCGCCGGGCCGCTCGCGGATGCCGTCGCGCCGGCCGCCGGCGTGGAACCGACGCTGGCCGACCTGATGCGCCAGCGCCCGGCGACGGAATCCCCGGCGCCGCCTTTGCCGGTCGCGGCCGCTCCGGCGGCGGTGCCGGCGCCGGCGCCCCCAGCGTCGGTGCGCGGTCCCGTGGCACCGGCAGCACCGGTGGCCGACGCCACGCACGCGGCAGGCCCGCCTCCCTTGCCGCCGCCGCCGCGCCCCCATGACGTCCCTCCTGGCCGGCCCGATCCGGGAGCGGCGCTGCTGCGCACGGTCAAGCGCTGGTTCACCGTCGGCAACGTGCCGGTGAAGATCGGCATGCTGGTGCTGCTGGCCGGCGTGGCCGCGCTGCTCAAGTACGCCAGCGACCAGGGCCTGTTCGTGGTGCCGATGGAGCTGCGCCTGGCCGGCGTGGCCGCGGTGGCGCTGGCCGCGCTGGGCTTCGCCTGGCGCCGGCGCGAGAGCAACCGGGTGTTCGCGCTGAGCCTGCAGGGCGGCGCGATCGGCGTGCTGCTGTTGACCGTGTACGCGGCTTTCAAGCTGTACGGCGTGCTGCCGGCCGGCGCGGCGTTCGCGCTGAGCGTGGTGCTGGTGGCGGGCATGGGCCTGCTGGCGGTGCTGCAGGATGCCAAGGCGCTGGCGGTGTTCGCGCTGCTGGCCGGTTTCCTCGCCCCGCTGTGGTTGTCCACCGGCAGCGGCAACCACGTGGCACTGTTCTCGTACTACGCGGTGCTCAACGCGGCGATCGTGGCGATCGCCTGGTTCAAGGCGTGGCGGATCCTCAACTTGCTGGGCTTCGCCTTCACCTTCGGCATCGGCGGGCTGTGGGGCGTCACCGGCTATGCGCCGGAGAAGTACGGCAGCACCCAGCCATTCCTGGTGCTGTTCTTCGTCTTCTACCTGCTGGTGCCGATCCTGTTCGCGCGACGCCGGCCGGAAGGACGGCGCGACCTGGTCGATGGCTGCCTGGTGTTCGGCACGCCGCTGGTGGCCTTCACGATGCAGGCCGGCCTGCTGGATGGGCTCTACCCGGAGGCGAGCCGCATGCCGCTGGCGTTGTGCGCGCTCGGCCTGGGCGCGCTCCATGCCGCGCTGGCATGGGCGTTGCTCCGGCGCACCGGCTACCGCGTGCTCGGCCAGTCGCACGCGATCCTCGCGGTCGGCTTCGCCACCCTGGCGGTGCCGCTGGCCCTGACCGCGCGGGCGACGGCCAGCGTGTTCGCGCTGGAAGGCGCGGGCCTGGTGTGGCTCGGCCTGCGCCAGGGGCGCGCGCTGCCGGTGTTCTCCGGGACCGCGCTGCAGTTGCTGGCCGCGTGCGCGCTGCTGGTGGGGGCGCTGGACGATGCCGGCGGCGACCTCCGCCCGCTGTTCAATCCGACCGCGATGGGCGCGCTGCTGATCGCGCTGGCCGGCTTCGCCAGCGCGTGGGCCGCACGCCCGCACGGTGCAGGCCTGCGTGCGGCCGCGTTCTACCTGTGGGGCCTGGCCTGGTGGTGCGGAAACGGCATCCACGAGATCGACCGCTTCGTCGAGCCCGTGGCGCGGGCGGACGCGCTGCTGGTGTTCGCCATCGTCACCGCCTGGCTGGCGGCGGAAGTGCACCGCCTGCGTCCGGCGCGGGCGCTGGCGTGGACCGTGGCGGGCGGGTTCGTGCTGGCCTTGCCGCTGGCGTTGGTGCAGCACGCCGCGCACGCCCACCCGTTCGGCGGCGACTACGGGCTGGTGGCCTGGGCCGCGTTCGCGCTGCTGGGCCTGCGCAGCCTGGCCTGCCTGCGCGGGGACGGGAGCCGGCTCGCCAGCCTGGCGCAGTTCGCCTGGTGGCTGGCGTGGACGACGGTGCTGTCGCTGTGGGCCGGCTGGTGGTCGACCGACGCCGGCCTGGCGCAGGGCTGGCATCTCGCGCTGGGCATCGGGCCGTGGCTGGTGCTGGTCGCGCTGGCGCTGTGGCGCTGGCCCTGGCTGGCGATGCCGCGCGGCGCCCTGGCGGATGCCGTGCGCACGCCGCTGCTGTGCGTCGCGTTCGCGGTGGTCGCGCTGGACTGGCTGCTGGCATTGCGCCACGCCGCGCCGGCCTCGCCGCTGCCGTGGCTGCCGCTGCTCAATCCGGCCGAGCTCGTCCATTCGCTGGCCCTGCTGCTGGCCGCGGCGTGGCTGTGGTCGCCTTCGGCGCCACCGGCGCTGCGACCAATGCGCATCGGCCTGGTCGCCGCCGTCGGGTTCGTGCTGCTCAGCGCGAGCACCCTGCGCGGCGTGCATCACTGGGGCGGCGTGGCCTGGGAGCCGGACCTGCTGTCCAGCAGCCTGGCCCAGACCAGCCTGACCGTGGTGTGGAGCGTGCTCGGCGTGATCGGCTGGATCACCGGTTCGCGCCGCGGCCGCCGCGGCCTGTGGCTGGCCGGCGCGCTGCTGATGGGGGTGGTCCTGGCCAAGCTGCTGTTGGTCGATCGCCAGCACCTGGGCGGGATGCTCGGCATCGTTTCCTTCATCGCTTACGGCGTGCTGTGCACGATCGTCGGCTACCTGGCGCCGGCCCCGCCGCGCACGTCGGCGCCGGCCGGGTCGCATGCATGATCGCCATCGCATCGGAGTGACGGGAATGAGGATCTCAGGCTGGCTGGCCCTGGTGCTGTCGCTGTCGGTGGCGGCCGATGCCGCGGCGGGAGCGCGCGACGAATATGCGCGGCAGTGGCCGCTGACCCTGGGCCAGGAAGAGAGCGGCGCCTATCGCGTGCTGCTGGACGAGGCGGTGTACCGCAGCGCCGCCGATGCCGCGCTGGCGGACGTGGAGGTGTTCAACGCGGAGGGCCAGTCATTGCCCGCCGCGTTGCTGTCGCAGGCCCAGCCGCTGGCGCAGGCGCCGCGCACGCTGGCGTTGCCGTGGTTCCCGCTGCCGACGCTGGATCCGGCTGCTGGCGGCGGCGACCTGCGCCTGGTCGCCGAGCGCGACGCGGAGGGAGGCATCGTCCGCATCGAGGCCGGCATCGGCCCGTCGACGCCGGCCTCCACCGCCGGTGGGCAGTGGCTGGTCGACGCCAGCCGCCTGCGCGAACCGGTGCGCGCGCTGCTGCTGGACTGGGACGTGCCGCGCGAGTCGCTGCAGGCGCGCTACCGGGTCGAGGGCAGCAACGACCTGCGCCAGTGGCGCACGCTCAACGAAGGCACGACCCTGCTGGACCTCGAGCGCGGGGGCGAACGCCTGCGCCAGGGCCGGATCGAGCTGGATGGCCAGGCCCGCTACCTGCGGCTGCTGCCGGTGCGGCCCGGCCCGGCGCCGGTGCTGCGCGGGGTGGTGGCCGAACTGGCGCCGCCGCCGCCGGAAGCGCGCTGGGAATGGGTGGAAATCGAAGGCCGGCGCCGCAGCGAAGGCGGCCGCGAGTTCTTCGAGTTCGACCTGCCCGGACGCTTCCCGGTCGAGCGCGCCGATGTCCGCCTGCCCGGCAACAACGCGGTGGAGTGGACCTTGCACAGCCGCGAACGCGACGACGCCTCGTGGATCTGGCGCGCCGGGCCGTGGATGGCGTTCCAGGTGGGCGGTGCGGGCGGGGCCAGCCATTCCGATCCGCGGCCGCTGGCGATGGTGGTGCGCGACCGCCAGTGGCGGCTGGGCGCCGGCAGTGCGGTGGGCACCGCGCAGCCGGTGCTGCGCCTGGGCTACCGGCCGGAGGTGGTGGTGTTCCTGGCCCAGGGCGCGCCGCCGTATGCGCTGGCCGCGGGCAGCGCCCGTGCGCGCCGCGCCGATGCGCCGATTCCCGCACTGCTGGACGCCCTGCGCGGCCAGCGCGGCGCCGGCTGGCAGCCCGCGCCCGCGTACCTGTCCGGGGACGCGGAGGAACTGGCCGGCGAGCGTGCGCTGCAGGCGCAGCGGACCGTCGACTGGAAGAGCCTGCTGCTGTGGGCGTTGCTGGTCGGTGGCGCGGTGCTGGTGGCCGCGCTGGGCCTGAGCCTGCTGCGGCAACGCCCGCGCGCGGACTGAGCCGTCCCGCGGTGGACGGTTTGCCGCGTCGGCGCATGGGCGGGACAATGCCGGTCCGCGCCGCCGCGGAGCGCCACCCCGCGCGGCCATGACTTCTCCCCAACGCAACGAGCCCGCCTCATGTCCATCGTCCGCATGACCGACCTCGACCTCGCCGGCAAGCGCGTGCTGATCCGGCAAGACCTCAACGTGCCGATCGAGCACGTCGACGGACAGCCGGGCCGCATCACCTCCGAGCAGCGCATCACCGCCTCGGTGCCCACCATCCGGCTGGCGCTGCAGAAGGGCGCGGCGGTGATGGTCACCTCGCACCTGGGTCGGCCGAAGGAAGGCGTGTGGAGCGAAGCCGATTCGCTGGCGCCGGTCGCCGCCCGCCTGTCGCAGCTGCTGGGCGTGGACGTGCCGCTGGTACGCGACTGGGTCGACGGCGTCGAGGTTAAGCCGGGCCAGGTCGTGCTGCTGGAGAACTGCCGCATGAACGTCGGCGAGGGCAAGGACGACGAAGCCCTGTCGAAGAAGTACGCCGCGCTGTGCGATGTGTTCGTGATGGATGCCTTCGGCACCGCGCACCGCGCGCAGGCCTCGACCCACGGCGCGATCCGCTTCGCCCCGGTCGCCGCGGGCGGCCCGCTGCTGATGGCCGAGCTCGACGCGCTGGACAAGGCGCTGGCCAGCCCGGCGCGGCCGCTGCTGGCGATCGTCGCCGGCAGCAAGGTCTCGACCAAGCTCGAACTGCTGACCAGCCTGGTCGGCAAGGTCGACCAGCTGATCGTCGGCGGCGGCATCGCCAACACCTTCCTCGCCGCGCTCGGCCATCCGGTGGGCAAGTCGCTGTACGAGCCCGACCTGCTCGACACCGCGAAGAAGATCCTCGCCGACGCCAAGGCGCGCGGCGCCGAGATCCCGCTGCCGAGCGACGTGGTGGTGGCCAAGGCGTTCTCCGCCGATGCCGAAGCCACGGTGAAGGCGCTGGACGAGGTCGCCGCTGACGACCTGATCCTGGACATCGGGCCGCAGACCGGCGCGCGCTACGCGCAACTGGTCGCCGACGCCGGCACGGTGGTCTGGAACGGTCCGGTCGGCGTGTTCGAGTTCGACGCTTTCGCCGGCGGCACCGCGGCGGTGGCGCGCGCGATCGCCGGGTCGAAGGCGTTCTCGATCGCCGGCGGCGGCGACACGCTGGCGGCGGTCGACAAGTTCGGCATCGAGCAGGACGTCAGCTACATCTCCACCGGCGGCGGCGCCTTCCTCGAATTCCTCGAGGGCAAGACCCTGCCGGCGGTGGCGGCGCTGGCGGCACGCGGCGGCTGACGCGGCGGATCCATCGGCAACGCGAAGCGGCCCGGTGACGGGCCGCTTGTCGTTCGGTGGTGCCGCGCGCAGCGGCGGCTCGTGGCACGGCCGGCGCGGTGGTCTGGCGGTCAGCGGTGGAAATCGCCCGCCGCTTCGGGCTGGTAGCGGACCGACTTGACCCGCAGCTTGAGCGGGCGGCCGCCGGGGGCCTGCCAGTCGATGCTCTGGCCGACCGACAGGCCGAGCAGGGCGGTACCGACCGGGGCGAGCACCGACACGCGCCCGCGCTCCACGTCGGCCTCGTTGGGATAGACCAGGGTCAGCACGTGTTCTTCGCCGTTGGCGACGTCCTCGCATTCGACCCGCGAATGCATCGTCACCACGTCGGGGGGAATCTGGTCCGGCGGCAGGACTTCGGCGCGGTTGAGCTCGTCCATCAGCGCGAGCGCGGCCGGATGGCGGCTCAGCACCGGGGAGTCGAGCAGGGCCTCGAGCCGGGCGAGGTCGCGGCTGGAGACGATCAGGGAAGGCGGCAGGCCGCTGGTGGGCTGGGCAGGCATGGTGTTCCTCGAGGGTCGGGCGCGCATCGCGCGCATGAAGAAAAGGCGGCGCGTCTCCGCTCCGCCTCGGTTCACTGGTTTGTGGGGAAACCGTAGCCCGGAACCGGCCGTGTTTCAACCGCGGGCGGGCGCCGCGCCGGGGGCCGGTTCAGCCCCACTCGCTGCGTGGCGGGGGCGCGACGGTGCGTTGCACCGGTGGTGCCGCCGGCTCGCCCGGGGACAGCAGGCCTTCGGGCAGGTCGCGGAACACCTGCGCGAGCCGGGCCAGGAACGCCGCCATCGCCGAGCTGCGCCGCCAGACCATGGCGATGCTGCGGCTGGGATGCGAATCGGCGAAGCGCAGCAGGTGGATGTTCTCCGACCGCGCGACCGGCGGCTTCACCGCCAGGGTGGGCAGCAGGGTGACGCCGACGTTGGCGGCGACCATCTGCCGCAGCGTCTCCAGGCTGGTGGCGCGGAATTCGGTCTTCTCGTGCGCGCCGGACAGGCGGCACACGTCCAGCGCCTGCTCGCGCAGGCAGTGGCCGTCTTCAAGAAGCAGCAGGCGCTGCTCGGCCAGTTCGTCGAGCGTCAGCGCGTCGCGGTGCGAGAGCGGATGGTTTTCCGGCACGGCCAGCACGAAGGGCTCCTCGAACAGGAACTCCGCATGCAGCTGCTCGTCGTGCACCGGCAGGGCGAGCACCGCGGCGTCGAGCCGGCCCTCGCGCAGGCGCGACAGCAGTTCGTCGCTCTTCTCCTCCACCAGCAGCAGTTCCAGCTGCGGGAAGCGGGCGCGGACCCGCGGCACCACGTGCGGCAGCAGGTACGGCGCCAGGGTCGGGAAGATGCCGAGCCTGACCGTGCCGGCTTCCGGATCCTGGCTGCGGCGCGCGGCTTCCTTCATCTGCTCGACTTCGGCCACGATTCGCCGCGCCCGTTCCGCGGCCTCGCGGCCGGCGGGCGTGAGCATCACCTTGCGCGGCGCACGCTCGACCAGGGGCACGCCCAGTTCGTCCTCGAGCTTGCGGATCTGGGTCGAGAGCGTGGGCTGGCTGACGTAGCACGCCGCCGCGGCCCGGCCGAAATGCTTGTGGTCGGCCAGCGCCACCAGGTACTTCAGGTCACGCAGGTTCATTGCCGGTCGCCCTCCCGGAATGCGCGTCGGGTCGGCCTGGACGCCGGATGCGCCGGCCCGCCCGTGGCGCCCACTCTACCGTGTGTGCGGAGCCGCTGCGGGACCGGACCCGCAGCGGAACGCTCACGCCGCCTCCGCGACCGCGGTGGCCTTCGGCGCCGGGCTGCGGATCAGGTGGTCGAACGCCGCCAGCGCGGCCTTGGAGCCTTCGCCCATCGCGATCACGATCTGCTTGTACGGCACGGTGGTGCAGTCGCCGGCGGCGAACACGCCCGGCACGCTGGTCTGGCCGCGGTCGTCGACCACGATCTCGCCGCGCGGGCTCAGCTCGACGGTGCCCTTGAGCCAATCGGTGTTGGGCAGCAGGCCGATCTGGACGAACACGCCTTCCAGGTCGATGCGGTGCGAGTCGTGGCCGGCGCGGTCGGTGTAGACCAGGCCGGTGACTTTCTGGCCGTCGCCCAGGACCTCGGTGGTCTGCGCGCTGGTGATGACGCGCACGTTGGGCAGGCTGCGCAGCTTGCGCTGCAGCACCTCGTCGGCGCGCAGCTTGCCGTCGAACTCGACCAGGGTGACGTGGGACACGATACCGGCCAGGTCGATCGCCGCCTCCACGCCCGAGTTGCCGCCGCCGATCACCGCCACGCGCTTGCCCTTGAACAGCGGGCCGTCGCAGTGCGGGCAGTAGGCCACGCCCTTGTTGCGGTATTCGTCCTCGCCGGGCACGTTCATCTGCCGCCAGCGCGCGCCGGTGGACAGCACCACGGTCTTGGACTTCAGCGAGGCGCCGCTGGCGAGCCGGATTTCGACCAGGCCGTCGTCGCCGGCCGGCACCAGCGCGGTGGCGCGCTGCAGGTTCATCACGTCCACCTCGTACTCGCGCACGTGCTGTTCCAGCTGCGCCGCCAGCTTCGGCCCCTCGGTGTGCGGCACCGAGATGAAGTTCTCGATCGCCATGGTATCCAGCACCTGGCCGCCGAAGCGTTCGGCCGCCACGCCCGTGCGGATGCCCTTGCGCGCCGCGTAGATCGCCGCCGCCGCGCCGGCCGGGCCGCCGCCGACGACGAGCACGTCGAACGCGGCTTTCTTCGCGATCTTCTCGGCTTCGCGCTTTTCGGCACCGGTGTCGAGCCTGGCGACGATCTCCTCCAGGCCCATGCGGCCGTAGGCGAACAGCTCGCCGTTGAGGAACACCGCCGGCACCGACATCACCTGGCGCGACTCGACTTCCTGCTGGAACAGCGCGCCGTCGATCGCCACGTGCCTGACCTTCGGGTTGAGCACGGCCATCAGGTTCAGCGCCTGGACCACGTCCGGGCAGTTCTGGCAGGACAGCGAGAAATAGGTTTCGAACACGTATTCGCCGTCGAGCGACTTCACCTGCTCGATGACCTCGGGGGCCGCCTTGGACGGATGCCCGCCCGCCTGCAGCAGGGCCAGCACCAGCGAGGTGAACTCGTGGCCCATCGGCAGGCCGGCGAACGCCAGCGAGATGTCGTGGCCAGGGCTGGTCACCGCAAACGACGGCGTGCGCTGCGCGCCGTCGCGGCGCACCTCGAGGCTGACCTTCGGCGAGAGCGCCTCGATGTCCTGCAGCAGCGCGAGCATCTGCGCCGAGCTGTCGCCGTCGTCGAGCGAAGCGACCAGGTGCACCGGGCGGGTGAGGCGCTCCAGGTAGGCCTGGAGCTGGGTCTTGAGGCTGGCATCCAACATGGCGCGGCTCCTTGGGGGAGGTGGATAGGCATGGCGGGGCCGGAATGCGGGCAAGCCGGGCCCGTGGCGTCCGCGTTGCGGGCGCCGCTTGCGAGGGAGTGGACCGGAGCCGACGCGTCCTGCGTGGCGTGCCGCGAGCGGCGGCGGCGTGGGGCGATGGCTCCGGTCCACTCCCGCGGTCCATTGCGGGAGCGAGGGTGTCCTCCCCGCGGCGCGGGGAGGACGGGTACGACGCTTAGATCTTGCCGACCAGATCCAGCGACGGGGCGATGGTCTGGGCGCCTTCCTTCCACTTGGCCGGGCACACCTGGCCCGGGTTGGCGGCGGTGAACTGCGCGGCCTTCAGCTTGCGCAGGGTCTCGGACACGTCGCGGGCGATCTCGTTGCTGTGGATTTCCAGCGTCTTGATCACGCCTTCCGGGTTGATGATGAAGGTGCCGCGCAGGGCCAGGCCTTCTTCCTCGATGTGCACGCCGAAGGCGCGCGTCAGCTGGTGGGTCGGGTCGCCGACCAGCGGGAACTGGGCCTTGCCCACCGCCGGGGAGGTCTCGTGCCACACCTTGTGCGAGAAGTGGGTGTCGGTGGTCACGATGTAGACCTCGGCACCGACCTTCTGGAACTCGGCGTAGTTGTTGGCGGCGTCCTCGACCTCGGTCGGGCAGTTGAAGGTGAAGGCGGCCGGCATGAAGATCAGGACCGACCACTTGCCCTTCAGGGTGGCGTCGGTGACTTCGATGAACTCGCCGTTCTGGAAGGCGGTGGCCTTGAACGGCTTGATCGGGGTGTTGATCAGGGACATGGAGGGGTCCTTTCGCTGGGGGTGGGTGGAATCGATGGTGGCCATGCTAGGCCGCCTCGATAGACAGATCAAATCAATTGATGGAATTGCATAGATAGCTATTGCCTATCAAAAATCAACAGCCGCTCTTTGATGCGCTGCGTCAGGGCTTGGCACTCCGCCCTGGCTGGTCCATCGTGGCCGCCGATGAACGTCCCTCCCTCCCGCCCCGACCTGCTGTTGCGCGAGGCCGCCGCCCGCATCGGCCGGGAAGACGCCGAGCCGCTCCTGCTCCACGCGCTCGGCCGGGATCGCGCCTGGCTGTTCGCCCATGGCTCGGAACCCGTGGATGCCGGGGTGGCCGGGGCCTTCCGCGCGCTGGTCGCCCGGCGCGAGGCCGGCGAGCCGGTGGCGTACCTCACCGGCCGCCGCGGGTTCTGGACCCTCGACCTGCAGGTCACCCCCGACACCCTGATCCCGCGCCCGGAAACCGAACTGCTGGTGGAGCTGGCACTGGCCCGCATCCCGGCCGACGCCCCGGCGCGGGTGGCCGACCTGGGTACCGGCAGCGGGGCGATCGCCCTGGCGATCGCCCGCGAACGCCCGCAGGCGGTGGTGGTGGCCACCGACGTGGCCAAGGCGACCCTGGCGGTGGCCGTGGCCAACGCGCAGGCGCATGCGCTCGACAATGTCTGGTTCCGGCGCGGCGACTGGACCGCGGCCCTGGGCCACGACCGCTTCGACCTGATCGCCAGCAACCCGCCCTACATCGCCGAGGGCGACGTCCACCTGGAGCAGGGCGACCTCCGGCACGAACCGCCCCGCGCGCTGTCCTCCGGCCCCGACGGGCTCGATGCGATCCGCACGATCACCGCCGCCGCGCCGCGCCACCTGGTGCCGGGAGGCTGGCTGCTGCTGGAGCACGGCCTGGACCAGGGCGCCGCGGTGCGTGGCCTGCTCGAACAGGCCGGGATGGTCGAGGTGCACACCGCGCACGACCTCGAGCAGCGCGACCGGGTCACGCTCGGGCGGCTGCCGGGATAGGCAAGGGACACGGGATCGGCCGCGGCGCGGCCGATACAATGTCGCTTTCCGCCGCAAGGATCCGCGCATGCGCACGCTCTATCCCGAGATCGAGCCGTTCGATACCGGCACGCTGAAGGTCGATGCCCGCCACGAGCTGCATTACGAGCAGTGCGGCAACCCGCAGGGCAAGCCGGTCGTGCTGCTCCACGGCGGGCCGGGAGGCGGTTCGAGCGCGAAGATGCGCCGCTTCCACGATCCGGCGAAGTACCGGATCGTGCTGTTCGACCAGCGTGGCGCGGGCCGCTCGCGGCCGCATGCCGACCTGGTCGACAACACCACCTGGGACCTGGTCGCCGACATCGAGAAGCTCCGCGGGACGCTGGGCATCGACCGCTGGCAGGTGTTCGGCGGCAGCTGGGGCTCGACCCTGGCGCTGGCCTACGCGCAGGCCCATCCGCAACGGGTGACCGAGCTCGTGCTGCGCGGCATCTTCATGCTGCGCCGCTGGGAGCTGGAGTGGTTCTACCAGGAAGGCGCCAACCGCCTGTTCCCCGACGCATGGGAGCACTACGTCGCCGCGATCCCGCCGGTGGAGCGCCATGACCTGATCTCCGCCTTCCACCGCCGCCTGACCAGCGACGACGAAGCGGTCAGGCTGGCCGCCGCCCGGGCGTGGAGCGTGTGGGAGGGGGCGACCAGCTTCCTCCACGTCGACCAGGACTTCGTCAGCAGCCACCAGGACGCGCAGTTCGCCCTGGCGTTCGCCCGGATCGAGAACCACTACTTCGTCAACGGCGGCTTCTTCGAGGTCGAGGACCAGCTGCTGCGCGACGCGCACCGGATCGCGGGCATCCCCGGCGTGATCGTGCACGGCCGCTACGACGTGGTCTGCCCGCTGCAGAGCGCCTGGGAGCTGCACAAGGCGTGGCCGGCTTCGAAGCTGGAAATCACCCCGGCCTCCGGCCACTCGGCGTTCGAGCCGGAAAACATCGACGCGCTGGTGCGCGCGACCCACGCGTTCGCCTGACGCAGGCGCGCCGCGTCGTGCGGCGCGGGTCGCTCAGCCGCCGGCAGGCGGCTGCGGGGGCGGGGTGGCCGGCGCTTCCGGCGGCGCGGCGGGCAGGCCCGTGGCGGCCGGCTGCTCGGGGGGGAGTTCCGCCGGCACCGGCTGTGGGTACGGAAGGACCGGGAACAGCGTCGGCTGTGCCTGGGTCGCGGCTGCCGGCTTGGCCGGCCGCTCGATCTCCTCCGGGAGGAAGCGGTCGAGCACGGCGAAGAAGCGCTTGTAGAAGTTGGGATCCTGCAGCGTTTCGCTGGCGACCTTCACCAGCGAATCGTCGCTGGAGCCGATCGGCAGCGACAGCGAGCCCAGCGCGCTCACGCCCACGCTGGCGCTGGTGTTGCTCTTGCGCAGCGCATAGCGGTCCTGCACGGCGTTGACGAAGACCACGGTCTGCTGGTCGCCGCGCAACTGCGGCATGCACACCGCCCGGAACTCCACCTGCTCGTGGCTTTCCTCCTGCTGGAAATACTTGCGCGCCTCGACCACGTCGGTTTCGGCGCGGCCGACCACGAAGCCCTGGCTCAGCAGTGCGCGCCGGACGGCCTCGCAGGCCTGCGCCGGCGAATGGTCCAGGCTGCGCGAATAGGTATTGGACGAATCGAAGGCCTCGTAGGCGCTCTGGGAGGGCTTGGTGCTTCCACCCATCGAGCAGCCGCCGAGCGAGGCGGCCAGCAGCAGTGGCAGTAGGATCGGGCGCGGTGCGGGCATCGTGCGGATCGTGGGGATTCGGGGGAACCGGGCGAGTATGCCGGATCGGGCAGGGCGTGAACGCACGCCGGTGGTACCGTTTCCAGTGGCGCCGGTCACGGATTCATTCCCGGCTCAGCCTGGAACGAAGCGTGGCTCCAGCGCATGCAGCAGCCGCGCGAGCCGTTGCGCCCACAGCTGCTGGCCCGCGTCGTCGGCGATCAGGTCCTGGCGGATCTCCAGTTCCACGTGCGGCAGGCCGCGCTGCTCGCCGTGGACCGGGATCGCGTAATCGCTGGTGTCGCTCACCGCGTAGGGCTGGTTGTCGCCGACCACGAGGTCGCCCTCGGCCAGCAGTGCATCGCGCAGCGCATGGGCCAGGCGCGAGTCGCGGTGGTAGAGCACGCCGCAGTGCCACGGGCGCGCGATCCCGCCCATCGCCGGGGTGAAGCTGTGCAGCGTGACCAGCAGGGTCGGCCGGGCCGCGGCCTGGCGCCGGTCGAGCGCCTGCGCGATGCAGGCGTGGTAGGGCGCGAAGATCTCGCGCACGCGGGCCTGGCGAGCCGCCGCTTCGAGCGCCGCGTTGCGCGGCACGGCCGTACCGTCGCTGCGCTCGACCACCAGGGTCGGCGAATCCAGCGGCCGGTTGCAGTCGATCACCAGCCGCGAATACGCCTGCAGGACGGTCCACGCATCCAGGTTCGCCGCCAGCCGGCGGGCCACGCCGGCGATGCCGATGTCCCAGCCGATGTGCCGGTCGATCTCGCCCGGTGGCAGGCCGAGGTCGCCCAGCGCGCGCGGGATCGCCTGACCGGCATGGTCGACGACGAACAGCCATGTCGATGCGCCGTCGGGATTGAGCAGCTCGAACGGCGCCGGGTCCCCGGCCTGCAGCAGCGCCGGCGGCGCGGAGGCCTCAGGCGCCACGCGGGCTGCCATCGAGGTCGTGGTCGATCATCCACAGGCCGGCCCAGAGCTTGGCGTCCAGTTCGTAGCCCTCGCCGAGCTTGCGCGCCAGCCAGGCGGCGGCCTGCGGCCGCGGGACCTCGTGCACGGTGATGTCCTCGCTGGCGTCGCCGCCGCCTTCGCCGACCTTGCGCAGGCCGGTGGCGCGGACGAAGGCGATCTTTTCGCTGCTGGCGCCGGAGGAGGTCGGGCCGACCATCAGCACTTCCGCATGCTCGGCGGTCCAGCCCGTTTCCTCTTCGAGCTCGCGGATGGAGGACTGCTCGATCGACTCGCTGGCGTCGATGTCGCCGACCAGGCCGGCCGGCATCTCGATCGTGCGCGCCTGCAGCGGCACCCGGAACTGCTCGACGAACAGCACGTTGTCCTGCGGGGTGACGGCGATGATGATCGCCGCGAGGCCGCCGGCGTGGGTGCGCTCGGAGTATTCCCAGGAGCCGCGCACCACCATGCGCTGGTAGCGGCCTTCGTAGACGGTGCGGGGTTCGTCGCTGCGGGAGTCGTGGGCCATGGTCGGATGCTAAGCCGGAAGCGGTGACGGATGCGCGTCACCGGATGCGCCGGCGTCCAGCCCGGCCGCCGTGCGCAGCCGGCGCCGGGTCATCGGCCCGAAACGCAGGGTCGTGGCCAGCGCGTCGAGCATTTCCGGGTCGGCTTCGGCGCGCGCGGCGACCGGGCCGTCGTAGCCCAGCGGGGCGTCGCACGCGATCGTCGTCAGCTGGCGCCACAGCAGCGCGTGCTCGCGCTGCTCGCGCAGGCGCACGGCGACCTGGGCCGCGCCGCGCAGGCGCAGGAAGGCCACCTCGTCGATCCGCTCCAGCAGCGCGTCGAGGCTGCCGAAGTGGCCCAGCAGCACCGCCGCGGTCTTGGCGCCCACCCCGCCCACGCCGGGGATGTTGTCGACCGCATCGCCGGTCAGCGCCAGGTAGTCGGCGACCTGGTGCGCGTGCACGCCGTGCCGCGCCTTGACCCCGGCCGCGCCCCAGCGCTGGGCGCGGGCGTAGTCCCACTGTTCGTCGTCGTCGGCGAGCAGCTGCGACAGGTCCTTGTCGGCGGACACGATGATGCCGCGGTAGCCGGCCGGGCGGGCCCGGTACAGGGCGCTGCCGATCAGGTCGTCGGCTTCGTAGTCGTGGTCGGCCAGCACCGCCAGCCCCAGCGCGGCGCACAGCGCCTTGCAGTGGGCGAACTGGCGCCGCAGCTCTTCCGGCGCCGGCTCGCGGTTGGCCTTGTAGGCCGGGTAGATGCGATGGCGGAAGCAGCTGTCCAGCGCCTCGTCGAAGGCGATGGCGATGTGCCGCGGCCGTTCGCGTTCGAGCAGGTCGAGCAGGAAGCGGGCGAAACCGTGCACGGCGTTGGTC
Source organism: Pseudoxanthomonas fibrivorans (assembly GCF_041464125.1). Taxonomy (NCBI): domain Bacteria; kingdom Pseudomonadati; phylum Pseudomonadota; class Gammaproteobacteria; order Lysobacterales; family Lysobacteraceae; genus Pseudoxanthomonas; species Pseudoxanthomonas fibrivorans. The sequence goes on from NZ_JBGNUG010000002.1 coordinate 586,524, forward strand.
GGCCAGCCGTGCGCGTCGCGGAACTCGTCGGGCATCGAATGCCAGGCCCGGAACACGTACAGGCTGGCATCGACCAGGTGCAGCGGCGCGCGTGCCGCTGCGGGGGCCGTGGCGTCGCCGGGCATCACGGGGTCCAGTCCGACAGCAGGGCGGCCGGGTCCGGTCGTTCGCGTTCGGGCGCCTCCTGCCGTGGCGTGCCGATGTGGATGAAGCCCACGACCCGCTCGCCATCTGCGAGGCCGAGCGCGCGCGCGACCCCGGGGTCGTAGGCCATCCAGGCCGTCAGCCACTGGGCGCCGAAGCCGCAGGCCTGCGCGGCCTGGAGCAGGGCGAAGCACACGCAGCCTGCGGTCAGCAGCTGCTCCTGTTCGGGCACCTTGTGCCCGGCCTGCAGCCGGGCGATGACCGCGACCACCACCGGCGCATGCGAGAAGCGCTGGCGGTCCTTGTCCACCGCCTGGGGCGGCGCCTGCGGATCGCGTTCGACCGCACGCTGCGCCAGGAACGCGCCCAGCGCATGGCGGGCCTCGCCGGCGATGCGCAGGAAGCGGAACGGCACCAGCTTGCCGTGGTCGGGTACCCGCACCGCGGACGCCAGCATGCGCAGCAGGGTGGCCTCGTCCGGCCCCGGTTCCCCGAGCTGCAGGGAGGGCACCGAGCGGCGCTGGTCGAGGGCCTGTAGCCCGGAAAGTGTGCGCATAATCCCAGATCGCTAAAGTCCGGCCACGACCGGCCGAAAGACCAAAGTATAGGCGCCGTGCCCCGCATGCCCCGGGGTCGGGACGCACCCGGACTGCACGCGCGGTTCATGTGCGCGCCTTTGAACTAGAGGCCGATGCAGACCCCGCCTTTCGCCGACGACCTGCCCAGTCGCAACCTGGACCTGCTCAACCAGGTCCGGGAGGACATCCTGCTGCCCTTGTCCGATGCGTTCGCCGCCGAACTGGACGCGCTCGGGGGCGGCCTGTTCCAGCTGGCGGACAAGGCGTCGCCTGCGCTGCAGAAGGATTACCTGGATGCGGTGCAGGAGCTGCGCCGCGAGCGCGAATCGCTGGTCGCCCGGTTCCGCATGCACCTGGCCAGGGCCTGGCAGGGCCTGGAGGCGGGGCGGCCGCTGTCGGTGGAGCGGACTTTGGCCCGCGGCAACGACCTGACCCTGGTCGCGGACAACGAACTCGAAGTGCGGCTGGCGGTGCGCAACCTGGCCGGCGCGATCCAGCAGCAGTGGCGCCCGGAACTGATGCGGCTGGACCGCTACCTCGGCTTCATCGCCGGCGGGCTGCGGCTGGACGGCGATACCAATCCGATCGGCCCCGAACACCTGGGCACGGCGGTCTACAGCGCCGTCTCCGGCTCGCGGATCGCCATCCGGGCGCAGCTGGCGGCGGTGCGCCTGGCCGAACCCGGCATGGTGGAGAGGGTCGGCGTGCTCTATGCGGCGCTGGAGCGGCAGCTGGTCGCCATCGCGCGCAACGTGGACATGCCCGAGGGGCGCAGCCGGCGCCGCGGAATCCCCGGGCAGGCGGACGGAAAGGCCGGGACGGACGACTGGATCGGCCGGTTCTTCAGCCAGTGGCAGGGAGGCCAGCAGGCGGCCGTGGCGGGCGGTGCGATCGACGTGCATGCCCGTGGCGACCACGAACTGCTGCCCGGCGAGCTGCACCGGCTCCTGCGCGACGCGCGCGGCGGGGCGGGAGGGGAAGAGTCGGGCGCGGGCGCCCGGACCCTTTCGCCGCGCGAGCTGGCGTCGGCGCTGTCGCTGCTGCAGACCGGGCCCCACGGGGGCTTCGACGAAATCGACCAGGCCAGCGACCTGCGCGCCGGCCTGCGCCAGGAGGTGTTCGCGCATGCGGCCCGGCTGGGCGTCGACCCGCGTTCGGTGCGGCTGGATCCGGCCGACGCCGACACATTGGACCTGGTCGCCATGCTGTTCCAGGCCATGCTTTCGGAATCGCAGCTGCGTCCGGAACTGAGGCCGGTGCTGGGGCAGCTGCTGGCGCCGGTGGCCAAGGTCGCGCTGCAGGATCCGCGCCTGTTCGTGCGCGAGAGCCACCCGGTGCGCCGGCTGCTCAACATGCTGGCGGACGCCTGCGACGGCAATCCTGCCGAAACCGCCGCCGAGCTGGCGTTGCTCGCGCAGGTGCAGGCGGTCGCCGCGCGGGTGGCCCAGGACTTCGACGAGCACCTGGGCGTGTTCCTGCAGGCCGAGTCCGAGTTCGGCGCCTATTTCGAGCAGTACCGCCGCCGGGTCGAGATCGCCGAGCGGCGCACCGCCGAGTTGCAGCGCGCCGAGGAGCGCCGCGCCGCGGCGCGCCAGCTTGCCGCCGGCGCGCTGGATGAGCGCCTGCGCGGCCGGGCGTTGCCGGCGGCGCTGGAGGCGTTCCTGCGCCGGCCGTGGGCGCAGCACCTGGAACGCGCAGCGCTGCGCGACGGCGCCAGCGACGGTCCGGTAATGGCGGCCGCGTATGCCGTCGCGGACCGGCTGGTGGCGGCCGCCACCGGCGCAGGGGACCTCGACGAGGCCGGGCTCGAAGCCCAGCGGCCGCTGCTCCAGCGCATCTACGGCGAGGCGGGACTGGCGCCGGCGGTGGCGGCGGAAGCTTCGGCGGGCCTGCTGGACCTGGTCCGTGGACGGCAGGACGCCGGCATGCCCCTGCCCGAGCTGCCGCCGGCGCCGCCGAGCCCGGCCACCGTCGAGGAAGAGGCCTCGCCGCTGCCCGACGAGCCGCCGGAGCAGATTGGGTTCGACGTGGATACCGCCGACTACTTCGAGGCGTTGCCGCTGGGAACCTGGCTGGATTTCGTGGACCGGCTGGGCCGGGTGCAGCCGGGCAAGCTGTCCTGGATCAGTCCGATCTCGGGCCGGCGCATGTTCGTGAACCGCCGCGGCGCGCGCTTCTGCGTGGCCTCGCCCGAGCAGCTGGCGGCCATGGTCCGCCTGGGCCGGCTGCGGCTGCACCGCGACGAGGACGCCTTCTACAGCGCGATGCAGGCGGTCGTCGACCGGCTCGACGCGCCGGCTGCGGGCGGATGACCGGGATGGGCCGGGATTGCCCCTGCGCGGCAGGAACTGCCCACTGGGTCACGGTCGCCCCACCCGGGGCACCGTACGATGCACGGGCGGCCATGGGGAGCCGCAGTCCCCTGTTCCCTGTGTCCGCGCCGGAGCCGCGCGCATGAGCCCGACCCAGCAAGACCCGACCCAGCACCACGCCCGTGACCCGCGCCTGCTCGCGTCGGTCCGCAATGCGTTCCTGCCGCCGCTGGCGGATGCGTTCGCCGCGTCCGTGGCGCGCTACGACGACGTGCTGTTCGACCGGGCCGAGCGGGCCGGAGGCTCCCAGCTGCTGTTCCTGGACGGCATGCGCGAACTGCGCCGCCGCCGCGAGGAGATCGCCAGCCGCTTCCGCGGCCAGCTGTCGCTGGCCTGGCAGGCGCTGGAGGTCGGCGCGCCACTGTCGGCCGAGGCCGCGTTGTCCAGCCAGGCCGGTGCGCTGAGCCTGGTCGCCGAGCACGAACTGGAGTCGCGCCTGGCGGTCCGCAACCTGGCCAGCGTGATGCTGCGCGAATGCAAGCCGGTGCTGGCGCGGCTCGACCGGCGCCTGGGCTGGATCGCCGGCGGCCTGGAACTGGAGGCCGACAGCAACCCGATCGGTCCCGAACACATCGGCGTCGCCGTGCACGAGGCGTTCGCCACCTCCGAACTGGCGCCTGAAGTGCGCCTGGTGCTGTTCAAGCTGTGCGAGCGTGACCTGACGACGATCGTGGCCAAGCTGTACGAGGCCCTGGACCTGCGCCTGGTCCGGGAAGGCGTGCTGCCCGGCGCTCCCGCCGCCGCGCGCGGCCAGGCCCGGCCGCGCGGCCAGGATCCACTGCAGCCCGCGCAAGGCTGGGGCGACGCGGCCGAGGACTATTCCCCCGCCTGGGCGGCGCGCTTCATGCAGCGCTGGCAGGAAACCCGTGGCGCGATGCAGGCGCACGGTTTCGACGTTCCCGAAGGCCTCCCCGGCACCGGCGGCCAGGCAGGCAACCCGGGTGTCCTGCTGGACGCGCTGCACCAGCTGCTGCAGCAGAGCCGCGAACTGCGCGGCGGGGGCGCCGAACCCACGGCCTCCGGCGCGGGCGGCGGTGCCGTCGACCAGCGGCCCCTGAGCCAGCGCGAGATGCTGTCGGTGCTTTCGCTGCTGCAGGCCACGCCCAGCGCGACCCTGAGCGCGGCCATCGGCAACGAGCAGGAATCCCTGTCCCAGCGGCTGAAGAGCGAAGTGCTGTCCAACGCCAGCCAGCTCGGCGTCGATCCCTCCAGCACCCGCCTGGACCCCAAGGACGAGGACGCGATCGACCTGGTCGGCATGCTGTTCGACGTCCTGCTGGACGAGCGCGACCTGGCCGGGCGCCCGCGCGAGCTGATCGGGCGGCTGGTCGTGCCGTTCGTGAAGGTCGCGCTGCTGGACCGCCGCATGTTCGTGCAGAAGACCCACCCGGCGCGGCGCCTGCTCAACGCGCTGGCCGAGGCCTGCGAAGGCAACCAGGGCGAGAGCGCGGCCGAGCGCACGCTGCTGGCCAAGGTCGAGGAGATCATCCAGCGGCTGGTGGCCGAGTTCAACGAGAACCTGGCGATCTTCATGACCCTCGAGGAGGAATTCCGCGACTTCCTCGAGCAGCACCGACGCCGGATCGAGATCACCGAGCGTCGCGCCGCCGAGATCCAGCGTGGCCAGGAGCGGCTCGAGCTGGCCCGCAACCGCGCCGAGTTCGAGCTCGCCTCGCGCCTGGACGGCCGGCCGCTGCCGCAGGCGGTGGCCGAGTTCCTGCGCAACCCGTGGCAGCACCACGTCACCCTGGCGCTGCTGCGCGAGGGCGAGGTCGGCGACGTGTTCACCGAGTCGCTCGAACTTGCCGACGGCATCCTCGAGGAGGTCGCCGAGGCGCAGCGCCACATCGTCGGCAAGCTGTGGCTGCAGAACTGGCAGACGGGACTGCGCAAGGTATTCGCCAGCGTCGGCCTGCACGGCGACGCGGCGGACGCCGCGATCGGCGCCCTGCACGACACCTTGCAGGCGGTCGCCGATGCCCGCCCGGAAATGGAGCGTCCGCTGCCGGAGCTGCCGGCGGTGGCGCTGCCGCAGCCGGCGCCGGTCGAGCACAGCGCGATCGAGATCGTGGCCGGGACCGACACCCTGGATTTCGACAATGCCGACGCCGAGCGCATCCGCGCGCTGCCGGTCGGCACCTGGCTGGATTTCATCGACAAGGACGGGCGCGTGCAGGCGGGCAAGCTGTCGTGGATCAGCCCGATCTCCTCGCGCCTGCTGTTCGTCAACCGCCGCGGCGTCCGCTTCTGCGTGGCCTCGCCGGAAGAGCTGGCGGTGATGGTGCGCCTGGGTCGCCTGCGCATGCACGTGGCCGACGACGGCGCGTTCGACAGCGCGATGCAGGGCGTGATCGAGCGCCTGGACATGCCGCAGGCGCCGGAGCCGGTGACCCTGCACTGAGCCCGCGCCCGTCGCGGTGGCGGGCGGTGCAGCGATTCGCATGAAACCATTCGCACGCGTCCGTTCCGCGGGCGCGTTTTGCTAGCATCGCCATCGTTCCGGACCACGGCGAGGGGATTCATGGCGGTCGATGTGCTGGTGCTGAAGGAAGGCGCACGCGGCGAGAAGCGCGTGGCCGCCACGCCGGAGACGGTGAAGAAGCTGCTCGCGGCCGGCGCGCAGGTCCAGGTCGAGGCGGGCGCCGGGCTCGGCGCCGGCATCACCGACCAGGCCTACCTGGATGCCGGTGCGCGACTGGCCGACGCGCAGGCGCGCGCCTCCGCGGAACTGCTGCTGTGCGTGCAGCCGCCACCGGCCGAGGCCATCGCCGGACTGAAGCAGGGCGCCACCCTGGTCGGGGTGCTGCATCCCCAGGCCGACGAGGCCCGCGCGGCCGCGCTGCAGGCGCGGGGGATCAAGGCCTTCCCGCTGGAACGGTTGCCGCGCACCACGCGCGCGCAGGCGATGGACGTGCTCAGCTCGCAGGCCGGCATGGCCGGCTACAAGGCGGTGCTGATCGCCGCGCAGCTGGCGCCGAGGTTCTTCCCGATGCTGACCACCGCGGCCGGCACCATCCGTCCCTCGAAGGTGCTGATCGTCGGTGCCGGCGTGGCCGGGCTGCAGGCGATCGCCACCGCGCGCCGGCTCGGCGCGCAGGTCGAAGGCTTCGACGTGCGCCCGGAGACGCGCGAGCAGATCGAATCGCTGGGGGGCAAGTTCCTCGACCTCGGCGTGAGCGCGGCGGGCGAGGGCGGCTATGCGCGCCAGCTCACCGAGGAGGAGCGTGCGGAGCAGCAGCGCCGGCTCGCCGACCACCTCCGCGGGATCGACGTCGTGGTCTGCACCGCGGCCGTGCCAGGCCGCCCGGCACCGAAGATCATCACCGCGGCGATGGCCACCGGCATGAAGCCCGGCAGCGTGATCGTCGACCTGGCGGCCGAGACCGGCGGCAACTGCGAGCTCACCCGGCCGGGCGAAAGCTACGAGCGCGACGGCGTGACGATCGCCGGGCCGCTCGACCTGGCCAGCATGGGCGCGGTGCACGCCAGCGAGATGTACGCGCGCAACGTGTACAACTTCGTCGCGCTGCTGCTGAAGGACGGCGCGCTGTCGTTCGACTGGAGCGACGAACTGCTGGCGAAGACGGCCTGGCCGGCGCCACCGGAGCAGGCGCCCGCCGCGGCCTGAGCGCCGGGACCTCGCCGTCCCTCCCGCGCGAAAAACGCCGGTCAGGGGCGCGGCGGCGAGGGGTGCGTGCGCAGCCACTCCTGCCGCTGTTCCGGGGTCATCTTCCGCCAGTTCTCGCGGAACGCCTGGCGCTGTTCCGGGGTCATGTCGCGGGTCTGCTCGAAGATCGCGCGTGCCTTGTCGCGCTGCTCCGGGGTCATGTCCTCGAAGCGGCGCATGCCGCGGCGCGCCCGCTCGCGCTCTTCCGGCGGCATCGACTTCCAGCGCCGGGCGTGGTCGAGCATGCGCTGGCGCTCCTGTGGCGAGTCGTTCCAGCGTTCGCGCACCGGCGCGATCAGCGCTTCGCGCTGCTCGGGCGTGAGCTGCTCCCACGCGGGCAGGGTGGTGCTGGCGGGCCGGGCCGCGCCGGGTGGCGGGCTGGTGGCCTGGGCCAGGGCCACGGCCGGCAGGAGCGCGGCGAGCAGGCAGGCGGCGAGACGTAGCGGCTTCATGGCCTTACTCCATTGCGAGGGCGGTGGCGTCGACCGAAGCCAGCCACACGTAGAACCCGGGGTCGTCCTGCAGCGGTTCGACCGGTTCGGTCGCCGGCGCTGGGCCGGCCGTGGCGACCACGGGTGCGGTGGTCCCGGCCGCGGGCGACGTCGTGGGCGCCCCGGGCTGTACGAGGACCGCCACCGCCACCGCCGCGGCCATCGCCCCGCCGGCCAGCCAGGGTGCGAGTCCGGGCCATGGGCGGGAGGTGGCGGCATCGCGCCGGGCTGCGCGCAGCCGCGCCAGCGTCGGCGCCGACACGTTCGCCAGCGCGGAGGCGTGCAGTTGCCGCGCATGGCGGTCGAGGGATTCGTGGTGGTCGTGTGCGGTCGTCATCGGACGTCCTCCAGTTGCGATTGCAGCGCCTGACGGGCGCGCGACAGGTGGGTCTTCACCGAACCCTCCGAACAGCCCATCGCCCGCGCGGTGGTGGCCACGTCGAGCTCCTCCAGTACGCGCAGGGTGAATGCCTCGCGCTGGCGCGCGGGCAGCGCACGCAAGGCCTGGACCAGCCGCGCATAGGCCTGGCGCTGTTCGTGCGCCTGCGCCGGGCCGTGGCCGGGATCGGCCCAGTCGATGCCGCCGTCCTCGCCCCCGGCCGTGTCGGTCGCCGGGCGCAGCCAGCGCAGGCGGAACCGGGCGCGGCGCTGCAGGTCGATGATCCGGCGCCGCAGGATGCTCCAGAACAGCGGCGTCCATTCGCCAGCAGGACGTTCGCGGTAGGCCAGCATCTTCATCATCGCGTCCTGGACCGCGTCCAGCGCATCGTCGTGATGGCGCAGGCCGGCCTCGGCGAAGCGGAAGGCGCGCGGGCCCACCTCGGCCAGGAACGCGTCCAGCGACGCCCACGTGGGCGTCGCGCGCGCTTCCCAGCCGGGATCCAGGGGCGTGGTCACCAGCACAGCTTAGCCGCACCGTCGGCACGGGTGCCGCCCACGCTTCCGGCGACCGGCGCGCGACGCGCCCGGGCCGGCCGGGTGGTGGGGGCTCGCGGGTTGCGGTGCATGGGCCTCTCCGGCGATTCGATACCACTGGAAACGCATGCGGATGTAACCGGTTGACCGGGCTGCGATCCGTTCATGCCGCGGTTATCATCGCCACGGGCGCCATGCCCCGGGGAGCGGCAGTCATGACCGACGGATTCGTTGCGCTGTACATCTTCATGCTGGCGGCGATCGCCGGCCACGTGATCATCTCGCGTGTGCCGGTGATCCTGCATACGCCACTGATGTCCGGCTCGAACTTCATCCACGGCATCGTCCTGATCGGCGCGATGGTCGTGCTCGGCCACGCGGACACCACGCTGGAGAAGGCGATCGGCTTCGTCGCCGTCGTGCTCGGCGCCGGCAACGCCGCCGGCGGCTACGTGGTGACCGAGCGCATGCTCGAGATGTTCAAGAGCAGCAAGAAGCCGCCCGCGCGGGACGGCGGCAAGTGAGCCCCGGGCGGGCGCCAGGCGGCGCCGGCTGGCGCAGCCCGCGCCGGCTGTTCCACGCGGCGAGCTACCTGCAGTATCCGTTCATCGCGCTGGCCTGCTTCTACGTGGCCAGGCCGTACTTCAACGGCTTCGACTCGATCTTCGGGGACTTCAACCTGGCCCTGCTGCACGCCGGCGTGGGGATCGGCTTCTCCTCGCTGCAGGATCCGACGACGACGCAGAACGAGTTCTCGCGCAAGGTGTGGGAAGACCCGCGCAAGGGCAGCTGGGCGATCGGGATCATCGCCGCGGTCGTGGTACTGGCCCTGGCCGGAGGCCTGGCAGGGCTGTACCTGGCCGGCGAATCGCCGTGGTCGCAGCTGGCGATGGGCCTGGTAGGCCTGGGACTGGGCCTGTTCGGGCTGCTGAAGACCGCGATCGAGATGTTCGAGAACCATCGACTTGACAGGAATCCGTCGCGGGCCGGGCCCGCGGCGATCCAGGGGGAAGCAGCATGATTGAAGGCACGTTCGACATCCGCGTCTGGCTGGTGGGCGCCAGTTACCTGGTGGCCGCCACGCTGTTCCTGCTCGGCCTGCAGCGCATGGCCTCGCCGGCGACCGCGCGCAGCGGCATCCACTGGGCGGGCTGGGGCATGCTGATCGCCACCGCGGCCACGTTCCTGCTGCCGGGCCTGCACAACATGCCGCTGATCGTGACGGCGCTGGTGCTGGGCACGGTGGCGGCGTGGATTTCCGGCAAGAAGGTCGCGATCACCGACATGCCGCAGATGGTCGCGCTGTACAACGGCATGGGCGGCGGCTCGGCCGCGGCGATCGGCGCGGTGGAACTGCTGCGCTTCTCCGCGCTCGTGCACGGCGGAGCGCCGGCGCCGGAAGGTGCCGGGCCCGGCGTGGTGGTGCTGACCCTCGCCGTGCTCGGCTCGGCGATCGGTGCGGTGTCGCTGTCGGGTTCGATCATCGCCTGGGCCAAGCTCGACGGCCGTCTCGACCGGCGGGTGGTGTTCCCGGGCCAGCAGGCCTTCAACCTGCTGGTCGCGCTGGCGATGGTGGTGCTGGGCGTGGTCGCGGCGGCGACGCTGCAGCCCTGGGCGATCGTCGCGTTCTTCCTGGTCGCGCTGGCGCTGGGCGTTCTGACGACGCTGCCGATCGGCGGCGCGGACATGCCGGTGGTGATCTCGCTGTACAACGCATTCACCGGCCTGGCCGTGGCGTTCGAAGGCTACGTGCTCGGCAACGAGGCGCTGATCATCGCCGGCATGATGGTCGGCGCGGCGGGCATCCTGCTGACCCGGCTGATGGCCAAGGCGATGAACCGGCCGATCACCGGGGTGCTGTTCGGCAGCTTCGGCGGCGGCGGCCAGGCCCAGGAGATCACCGGCGCGCAGAAGCCGATCGAGGCCGGCGACGTGGCCGCGATGATGGCCTACGCCGAGCGCGTGGTGATCGTGCCGGGTTACGGCCTGGCGGTGGCCCAGGCCCAGCACAAGATATGGGAACTGGCGCAGCGGCTGATCGATCGCGGGGTGAAGGTGAAGTTCGCGATCCACCCGGTCGCCGGGCGCATGCCCGGGCACATGAACGTGCTGCTGGCCGAAGCCGGCGTGCCCTACGACCTGATCGCCGACATGGACGACATCAATCCCGAGTTCCCGAACACCGACGTGTCGCTGGTGATCGGCGCCAACGACGTGGTCAACCCGGTGGCCAAGACCGACCCGGCCAGCCCGATCTACGGCATGCCGATCCTGGACGTGGTCGAGTCGAAGAACACGATCGTGATCAAGCGCGGCAAGGGCACGGGCTTCGCCGGGATCGAGAACGCGCTGTTCTATGCCGACAACACCCGCATGCTCTACGGCGATGGCGCCGAGATGGCCAGCGCGCTGGTCAGCGAGCTGAAGGCGCTGGACGGCGGCGGCCACTGAGGCGCGACGCCGCGCGCGGGCGGGCGCTCAGCGCGCGGCCCGCAGCGCCAGCAGCGGCGCCAGGCCGATGCACAGCAGGTCCAGCCAGGTGTTGGCCAGCCGGGCCAGGGTCCAGACGTAGAACGCGCCCATCTTCGGCGCGGCCTCCCATGGGGCCAGGCCCATCTGCGCGCCGATGTGGCCGGACACGGCCAGCCACTGCACCGCCGCGGCCATCGCCAGGGTCGCGCCCGCGGCCAGCAGGCGGCGCGGCCAGCCCGCGGCCATCCCGCCCAGGCGCAGCATCCACGCCGCTTCCAGCGCCGCCAGCAGCGCCACCCAGCCATGCTGGCGGCCGGTGGCCAGGGTCAGCGAGCTCCAGGCCACGACCAGGGTGGCGCTTCCGAGCAGCAGCATGAACGGCCAGAGCCACGCGGTGGACCGGGCGGGGGTGGGGCGGGGCTTGACCGGTGTCATGGCGTGGACCTGGTGGGCCGCCAAGAATACGCGCAGCCCGCATCGGCTAGAATCCTGCCTCCACGCCGTACCGCGGCGCCGTGCCTTGTCCGCGCCGTCCGACGGCCCCATATCGTCCGCATGTATTCCCGCAGCAGCGAACCCGTCCGTTTCGAGCGCGATTGCGCCGCCGTCATGGTGCCGCAGGGCGAAGCCGTGACCCTGCCGGCCGGCAGCGTCGGCTACATCACCCAGGGCCTGGGCGGCAGCTACACCGTCTTCGTCGAGGGCAACCTGTTCCGGATCGCCGGCAAGGACGCCGACGCGATCGGCAAGGAGACGCCCGCCGAGCTCGAGCTGCCGGCCGATGCCGGAGACGACGAGGTCGAGGCGATGGTCTGGCGCCAGCTGCGCACCTGCTTCGACCCGGAAATCCCGTTCAACATCGTCGACCTGGGCCTGGTGTACGAGGCCAGCCTGAAGCCGCGCGACGACGGCCAGCGCATGGTCGAGGTGAAGATGACCCTGACCGCGCCCGGCTGCGGCATGGGCGAGATCCTGGTCGACGACGTGCGCAGCAAGCTCGAGCAGATCCCGACCATCGCCGAGGCCGACGTCGAACTGGTGTTCGACCCGCCGTGGGGCCGGCACATGATGTCCGAGGCCGCGCGCCTGGAAACCGGGATGTTCTGAGGCCGCCGCGGGGCCCGCCGGGTCAGCGGCTGATCGCCGCGCTCGACGCCTGCAGGACCCGCACCGCGTCGCCCGGGTCGATCTCCAGCAGCAGCCCGCGCTGGCCGGCGTTGATCCAGACAGCCGGATGCGCCATCGCGTCCCGCTCGAACCACACCGGCACCGGCCGCGGCTGGCCGAACGGGCTGACGCCGCCGACCCTGTAGCCACTGCGTCGTTCGGCTTCGACGACCTCCATCATCCGCGCCGCCTTGCCTTCGCAGGCCGCCGCCAGCGCCTTGGGCTGCAGCTGCCGCCCGGACGGGATCACCACGCACACCGCTCGCGCGTCGACCCATGCCATCAGCGTCTTCAGTACGCGGTCCGGCGGGAGGCCCAGCGCGGTGGCCGCCTGCAATCCCTTGCCGATCGCCGCGTCGCCCTCGTAGTCGTAGGGATGCAGGCGGTAGGCCACGCCCGCGCCGTCGAGCATGCGGGTGGCGCGGGTGGCCATCGACACCGGGACGGCCTCAGGCCGGTTCGAAGCGGTTCGCGGCCACGTTCTTGCGCACCTTCGCCGGATCCCAGATCAGCCCGTTCATGGCGATGTAGACGCCCCGCGGCAGCGACTGCACCGCGCCGATCGCGCAGCCGATGTTGAATTCCGCATCCGAACCGCGGAAGCGGGCCGGGCTCAGCGCGCCGGTCATCACGATGGTCTTGTCCGGGATCGAGCGCAGCACCATGCCGGTCTGGACCATGCTGTCGGTGCCATGGGTGACCAGCACGTGGCGGGTCGGCTGGGCGGCGATGGTGGCGCGGACCAGTTCGCGGTCCTCGTCGGTGATGTGCAGCGAATCCTTGCGCAGGATCGGGATCACGCTGAAGCGGAAGGTCACCCCCAGTTCGCGCAGGATCGTGCCGATCTGCGGTTCGCCGATCTGGTAGTCGGACTTGTCGTCGAAGTAGATCTTGTCGATGGTGCCGCCGGTGGTGACGATCAGCAGTTCGTCCATGTCGGTGTCCTCTGCCCGGCGCCAGGCGCGCGGTGCGGAAAGGGGAAGGGCGCGCGGGACGGGACCATCGCGCGCCACGGAGTGCCGGCATTATCGGCGATCGCGATGCCGGGCACCGCCGCGGCGACGGGGTACGCAGGCGCGCGGCTCAGCCGCGCCGGGCGAAGCGGGCGCGCAGGCCGTTCCAGCTGGTCGCGCCGATCACCAGCAGCGACAGGACGATCTCCCCCCAGGCGAACAGGGCTTCTCCGGGGCGCGTCCAGGCGACCATCACCCCGTGGCTGAACCAGAACAGCGCCAGCACGCCGGCCCAGAACGCCGCGCGCCGGCCGCCGCGCAGGGTGGGCACGGCCAGCAGCAGCGGCGGCACTGCGAACACCAGCAGCGCGGCCACGGCGTGGCGGTCGTCATGGAACCAGGCCACGAACAGGGCTGCCAGTGCCAGCAGCGCCACGCCGGCGAGGCGGAGCGGGGAGGTGGCCGCCATCAGCGCACCAGCCGGGCGGCGATGTCGGCCAGGCGGCGGCCGAGGGCGCGGGCCAGCGCGGCTTCCTCGTCGGTCGGCTGCGGGTCGCCCTGGGAGCCGGCCACGTGGCTGGCGCCGTAGGGCGTGCCACCGCTGCGGGTGGAACTGAGCAGCGGTTCGGTGAACGGGATCCCGACGATCAGGCAGCCGTGGTGCAGCAAGGGCACGTGCATGGTGAGCAGGGTCGATTCCTGGCCGCCATGCTGGGTCGCGGTCGAGGTGAACACCGCCGCCGGCTTGCCGGCGAGGGTGCCGCTGGCCCATTCGGCGCCGAGGCCGTCGAGGAAATGCTTCACCGGCGCGGCCATGTTGCCGAAGCGGGTGGGGCTGCCCAGCGCCAGGCCGGCGCATTCGGCCAGGTCGCTGGCCTGCACGTAGGGCGCGCCGTCGTCGGGCACGGGGGGGGCGGCCTGCTGGGTGACCGCGGCCACCGGCGGCACGCTGCGCAGGCGCGCCTGCATGCCCGGCACCTCCTCGACCCCGCGGGCGATCTGCCGGGCCAGGCGCGCGACCGCGCCGCCGCGGCTGTAGTAGAGGACCAGGATCTCCGGCATCGTCCGTCCATGTCGGTGGCGAGGGGCTGCCAGTATCGACGATGCGGCGGTGGGCGCGCATCGGGTAGGCTTGCGCCGATGAGCATGGCGGACATCGCTGCCCGGTGGAGGGAACGCGTGCGCGACCGCGCGCGCTCGGCCACGTTCGCGCGCTTCCTGTGGCGCCGTTTCCTCGACGACAACCTGTTCCAGGCCGCCGCCTCGCTGGCCTACACCACCGCCTTCGCGCTGGTGCCGCTGGCGGTGGTGGTGCTCGGGGTGCTGGCCGCGTTCCCGGTGTTCGACAGCCTCAGCCAGGACCTCATCGACTACGTGTTCGCCAACTTCGTCCCGAGTTCGGCGCGGGCGATCGAATCCAGGCTGCTCGAGCTGAAGGTCAACATCAAGGAGCTCACCGCCGCCGGCACCGTGGCGCTGGTGATTTCCCTGCTGGTCACCCTGCACAGCGTGGAAACCACCTTCAACCGGATCTGGCGGGTGGCGAGCGCGCGCCCGCGGCTGTCGCGCTACCTGGTGTACTGGACGGTCCTGACCCTGGGCGCGCTGCTGGCGGCCGCGTCGCTGTCGGTCTCGGCGAGCTTCTTCGCGTCCGGCGTGTTCGCGTCTCCCGGTGGCCAGTGGCTGGTCAACCTGAGCCTGGGGATGACGCCGATGCTGATCGAACTGGCGGTGGTGATGGTCGCCTACCGGGTGGTGCCGCACCACACCGTGCAATGGCGGCACGCCTTCGCCGGCGCGCTGCTCGCGGTGATCCTGCTGGAGGCGGTGAAGGCCGGCCTGGGGCTCTACCTGGGCAGCTTCCGCAGCTACCAGAAGCTGTACGGTACGCTGGCCGCGGTGCCGATCCTGATGCTGTGGATCTACCTGGGCTGGGTCTCGATCCTGCTCGGGGCGTCGCTGGCTTCGTCGATGGCCGCCTTCCGCTACCAGCCCGCGTCCATGCGCCTGCCGCAGGGCTACGAGGGCTATGCGCTGCTGCGCCTGATCGGCCGTTTCCAGCAGGCGAGGCGCGACGGCCGTGGCCTGCACACGAACGAGATGCTGGCGCTCGAGCCGATGCTGACCGATTCGCTGCTGCAGGAATTCCTGTGCCAGCTCGACGCGATCCGCCTGGTGCGGCGCGACGAGCGCGGCGAATGGCTCCTCGCGCGCGACCTCGACAGCCTCACCCTGGCCGAGCTGTACGAGGCCTGCCAGCTGCGCGTGCCGATCGGCGAGGCGTGGTTGCCGTGCCGCGACGATGACCTGGGCAAGGCGGTCCATGCGGTGCTCGACGACCTGCGGTTGCCGCTGCGCGATGCGCTCAAGCGCCGCGTCGGCGACCTTTATCCCCCAAGCCTCGAACCTACCGGGACCTGAGATGCGCCTATTCCTGCTGTTGCCGGCCTTGCTGGCCCTCTCCGCCTGCCAGCGCGAGGCCGCGCCGGTGGAACCTGCCGCCCCGGCTCCGGCCCCGGCAGCGGCGCCCGCGACGCCGGCCGCGGACGCCGGCACCGCGCCCGTGGCGCAACCGGGCGTGGTCGAGCGCACCGCGGAGGTGCCGCGCTTCGCCGGCACCGCCGTGGACGGCAGCCTGTACGACCTGGCCAAGCATCGCGGCCGCTGGGTGGTGGTCAACTTCTGGGCCACGTGGTGCGGGCCGTGCCTGAAGGAAATGCCCGAGCTGGCCGCGCTGCACACCATGCGCGAGCAGATCGAGGTCGTCGGCCTGGCCTACGAGGACATCACCGTGGAGGACATGCGCGCGTTCCTGCACGAGCACCCGGTGTCGTATCCGGTCGTCATCCTCGATCCGATGAGTCCGCCGCAGGATTTCGCCACGCCCCGCGGCCTGCCGACGACCTACCTGCTGGCGCCGGACGGCAAGGTCGCGCGCCACTTCCTCGGCCCGGTGACCGCCTACGACATCGAGACCGCGGTCGAGGCCGGCGGCGGCAGGCTCGAATGAGCGCGCCGCGCGCGGTGCTGCGCTGGCGCGTCAGCGGCCGCGTGCAGGGTGTGTTCTTCCGGGCCTCCACGCGCGAACAGGCGCTGCGCCTCGGGCTCGACGGCAGTGCGGTCAACCTGGCCGACGGCCGGGTGGACGTGGTCGCGTCCGGTGCGCCGGACGCGCTGGCGGCGCTGGAAGCCTGGCTGCGCCAGGGGCCGCCGCAGGCGCGGGTCGACGCGATCGAATCCCTGCCGGTGGTGGACGATGTCGCCCCCGGCTTCGTGACCGCCTGACTCAGTCGCCCTTGCCGGGCGGGTAGGGCGGAATCGGCCTGAGCACGGTGTAGCGCTCGCGCCGGGGCTTGCCCTGCAGCGGCGCCAGTTCCGGCAGCTCGCCGGGGACGGCCACGTCGGGCAGCCGGTCCAGCAGGTCGCGGATCAGGGTCAGCCGGCCGCGGCGCTGGTCGTTGAAATCGACCAGGGTCCACGGCGCCTGCGCGGCATGCGTGGCGGCGAGCATCTCCTCGCGCGCCCGCGCGTAATCCGCGTAGTGCGCGCGCGCCTTCAGGTCGACGGGGGAGAGCTTCCAGCCCTTGAGCGGATCCTCCTGGCGTTCGGCGAAACGCTGCTCCTGTTCGGCCTGGTCCACGCACAGCCAGTACTTGAACAGCAGGATGCCGTCGTCCACCAGCATCCGCTCGAAGCGCGGCGCCTGCTCGAGGAATGCCAGGTACTGCGCGTCGCTGCAGTAGCCCATCACCCGCTCGACGCCGGCACGGTTGTACCAGCTGCGGTCGAACAGGGTCATCTCGCCGGCGGCGGGCAGGTGCGCGGCGTAGCGCTGGAAGTACCACTGGGTGGCTTCGCGCTCGGTCGGCTTGGGCAGGGCGACGACGCGGCACTGGCGCGGATTGAGGTGTTCGGAGAGCGCCTTGATCGCGCCGCCCTTGCCGGCGGTGTCGCGCCCCTCGAACAGCACCACCAGTCGCCGCCCGGTGGCCTGCAGCCATTCGGCCATGCGCACCAGTTCCAGCTGCAGCGGGTCGAGCAGATCCTTGTACTCGCCCTTGCCGAGCGCGCCGGACGCCGCCTTGCGCTTCTTCCCGTGCTTGCCGCGATCGGCCATGCCGTTCTCCCGGTGCCAGAGGGCGGATTACTCGCGCAGCCGCGGCCGCAGCGTCGCCAGGTTGCAGGGCTTCGTGCGCGCGTCCAGCTGCTGGACGATGATCTGCTCCCACGCCGTGCGGCAGGCCGAGGTCGAGCCGGGCAGGGCGAACAGGAAAGTGGCGTTGGCGATGCCGGCGAAGGCGCGCGACTGCAGCGAGGACGTGCCGATCTCCGCGACGCTGACCGCGCGGAACAGCTCGCCGAAGCCGGGCATCTGCTTGTCCAGCAGCGGCAGCAGCGCCTCGGGCGTGGAGTCGCGGCCGGTGAAGCCGGTGCCGCCGGTGACCAGGATGCCGTCGACCGCGGGGTCGGCGATCCATTGCGAGACGATCGCGCGCAGGCGGTAGCGGTCGTCGGGCAGCAGCGCGCGCGCGTGGACCGCGTGGCCGGCATCGGCGAGCGCGCCGGCGAGGTAGTCGCCGGAACTGTCGTTGGCGGGGGTGCGCGTGTCCGAGACGGTCAGCACGCACAGCTGGAGGGGAATGAAGTCGGTTCCGGCGGTCATGGGCATAGCCTATACCGGCCGGTGCCGCGCTGCCGGGCGCCTGCCGGCGCGCGCCGCCTTACTCCGACGTCAGCCGCGCCAGTTCGTCGGCCTGGTATTCCTGTTGCAGGCGCACGACCAGCGGGTCCAGCTCGCCTTCCAGGATGTTGGGCAGGTCGTACAGGGTCAGGCCTTCGACCCGGTGGTCGGTGATCCGCCCCTGCGGGAAGTTGTAGGTGCGGATCCGCTGGCTGCGGTCGCCGCTTCCCACCTGCAACCGGCGCGACTCGGCCTGCGCGGCCTGCTGCCGGCTGCGCTCGGCGTCGAGCAGCTGCGCCTTCAGCCGCTTCATCGCCTTGTCGCGGTTGGCGTGCTGGCTGCGCTCGGTCTGGCTCTCGACCACCACGCCGGTCGGCAGGTGGGTGATGCGGATCGCCGAATCGGTCTTGTTGACGTGCTGGCCGCCGGCGCCGGAGGAACGGAACGTGTCGACCTTCAGGTCGGCCGGGTTGATCGCGATCTCCTCGACCTCGTCGGCCTCGGGGATGATCGCCACGGTCGCCGCCGAGGTGTGGATGCGGCCCTGCGACTCGGTCGCCGGCACCCGCTGCACGCGGTGCGTGCCCGACTCGAACTTCAGCCGCGAGTACGCGCCGCGGCCGACCACGCGGGCCACGATTTCCTTGTGGCCGCCGTGCTCGCCGGGATTCTCGGACTCGACCTCCACCTTCCAGCCCTGGCGCTCGGCGTAGCGCGCGTACATGCGGAACAGGTCGCCGGCGAAGATCGCCGCCTCGTCGCCGCCGGTGCCGGCGCGCACTTCCAGGAACAGGTTGCCTTCGTCGCGCGGGTCCCTGGGCACCAGCAGCAGGGCCAGTTCGCCGTCGAGCGCGTCCAGCCTCCCGCGCGCACTGGCGATCTCCTCCTCGGCCAGTTCGGCCAGCTCGGGATCGCCGCGCATCGCCTCGGCGGCGGCGAGGTCGGCCTTGGCCCGCGCTTCGGCGGCCAGCGCGGTGGCGACCGGCTCGAGCTGGGCGAACTCGCGCGAGAGGTCGCGGAAACGCGCGTTGTCGGCCAGCACGCCGGGATCGGCGAGCAGGCGTTCCAGTTCTTCGCGGCGCTCGGCCAGCGCTTCCAGCTTACGGCGCAGGCTCGGGGTCATCGGGCAGCGGGGACGGGGGGAGGGAAGGGGCGTGCGGGTGGCTGTACGGCGCCTTCGCCGGGAACAGCCGCTCGGCCGCGCGGGCCAGTTCGGCGTCGCCGGCCAGCGCGGCTTCGCGCAGCGCGGCGGTCGGCGGATGCAGCAGGCGGTTGGTCAGGGTGTGGGCGAGGAACTGCAGGACCTCGTCCGCATCGCGGCCGCCGGCCAGTTGCTGGCGCGCGCGCGCCAGCAGTTCGTCGCGGGTGCTGTCGCCGAGGGCGCGCAGCCGCTTGAGCGTCTCCTGGCGGGCGCCGGCCTGCAGCGTTTCCATGTAGCGGGCGACCTGCAGGTCGATGATCGCCTCGGCCGCCTCGGCCGCTTCGTGGCGGCCACGGCGGTTGTCCTCGACCGCGCGTTCCAGGTCGTCGACGGTGTACAGGTACGCATCCGCCAGGCCGGCCACGCCGGCCTCGATGTCGCGGGGCACGGCCAGGTCGAACAGCAGCATCGGCTTGCGCCGGCGCGCCGCGAGCGCGGCCTCGACCTGGACCTGGCGCAGCACCGGTTCGCGGCTGGCGGTGGCGGAGAACACGACGTCGGCTTCGGCCAGGTGCCGGTCCAGGTCCGCCAGGGGCAGGGCATAGCCGCCATGGCGCGTGGCCAGGTCCTGGGCGTGGGCGAGGGTACGGTTGGCCACCAGCAGGCGGCGGACGCCGCCCTTGGCCAGGTGCCGGGCCGCCAGCTCGATGGTCTCGCCGGCGCCGACCAGCAGCACGGTGGAGTCCGGCAGGCTGGCGAAGGAATCCTGCGCCAGGCGCACCGCGGTCGAGGCCACGGACACGGGGTTGACCCCGATGCGGGTGTCGGTGCGCGCGCGCTTGGCGACCGCGAAGGTCTGCTGGAACAGCCGGTCCAGCCGCGTCCCCAGCGCCCCGGTCTCGCGGGCCGCCGCCCATGCGTCCTTCACCTGGCCGAGGATCTGCGGCTCGCCCAGCACCATCGAATCGAGCCCGGTCGCCACGCGGAACAGGTGGCGGACGGCATCGGCATCGTGGTGGCGGTACAGGTAGGCCCCCAGGCCCTGCGCGTGCCGGTCCAGCCAGGCGGCCAGCGCCTCGCCGTCGGAGGCGACCGCATAGACCTCGGTGCGATTGCAGGTCGACAGCAGCGCGGCTTCGGAGACTTCCGGCAGGGCCCGCAACGACGCCAGGGCCTGGCCCAGCGCATCGCCGGCAAACGCCACACGTTCGCGCAGGTCGACCGGCGCGGTCTGGTGGTTGAGGCCGAGGAGCCAAAGCGTCATGTTCAGTTGCTTGCGTTAATCTGCTGGCTTCTTTGGGCCGCCATTTTACGGCCCGGTGGGTGCCAATGCCCGAATCCGAGCTTTCCGTCCCTGCAACCGGACGCCCGCGTCCGCGTTTCCAGTGCCGCAGCGCCCTGCATGGGCTGCTGGTCCTGCTGTCGCTCGCCGCCCCGGCGCAGGCCGCGCCCGCGGTGGACGTGCCCCTCGAACAGGTGATGGCCGGGGAATATGCGCTCCAGGCCGGCCAGCTGGCGGATGCCGCGCACTGGTACCTGGAAGCCGCGCGGCAGGCCGACGGCGACATCCTGACCGCCGAGCGGGCCACCCGCATCGCGATGCTCGCCAACGACGACGCCCGTGCCGAGGCCGCGCT
This sequence comes from Pseudoxanthomonas fibrivorans, assembly GCF_041464125.1. Taxonomy (NCBI): domain Bacteria; kingdom Pseudomonadati; phylum Pseudomonadota; class Gammaproteobacteria; order Lysobacterales; family Lysobacteraceae; genus Pseudoxanthomonas; species Pseudoxanthomonas fibrivorans. The sequence continues at coordinate 606,742 of NZ_JBGNUG010000002.1, forward strand.
GCGGCTGTGGCGCCAGCGCGCGCCCGGGTCGCTGGCGCTGCAGGCGGCCTCCGCCTCGCTGGCCCTGCGCAAGGGCCAGGTCCGAAAGGCCCGCCGCGAACTGGTCCAGCTGCTTCAGGCGCCCGATCCGCGCGCCTGGCGCTATGCGCTGGCGGGGCTGGCGGGAGGGCGCGACCCGGCGGTGGTCGCGCGGGTCATGGAGCAGCTCGTCGACGATGGCGTGATCCCGGGGGAGCTGGTGGCCTGGCAGGAATTCGGCCGCCTGTCGCTGCGCCTGGACCAGCCGCGGCTGGCGGCCCGCATCGTCGACGAAATGGTCAGGCGCTTCCCCGGCGAGCCGCGGGTGGCGGTCATGCGCGCGGGCCAGCTGCAGCAGGCCGGCGAGGCCGAGGCGGCCCGGGCGATGCTGGTCCAGGTCGAGCCGCGTGCGGGGGCCGACCCGGAAATCCGCGCGATGCTGGCCATGGCCTACGAGGCGCTGGCCGATTACGGCGCGGCGGCGCGGGTCATGTCGCTCGGGCCGCAGAACACGCAGAGCTACGGCATGCGCGCCTCGTTGCTGGCGCGCAGCGACGACACCGGCACCCTGACGGCGCTGTACGACGAACTGTCGGCCGCCGATGGCGGCAAGCCCGATCCGGCGCGGCGCATGCTGCTCGGCCGGATCGCCGAATTCCTCAAGCGGCCGGGCGAAGCGGTCGACTGGTACCGCGGCGTGCCGGGTGGGCCGGAGCGGTCCGAGGCGCGGATCCGCATGGCCGCGGCGCTGTACGAACTCGGGCGCGGCGACGAGGCCTACGCCGAGGCCCGCGCCCTGCAGAACGACGCCGGCAGCGACGACGAGGCGCGCCGCAACGCCTACCTGCTCGAGGGCGAGCTGCGCCAGCGCGAGGGCAACGCCGAGGGCGAGATCGAAGCGCTGGGGCGCGGCCTGGCCGCCTATCCCGACGACGGCGCGCTGCTGTACGCGCGGGCGCTGGCATGGGAGCGGCAGGACCGGATCGACCGCGCCGAAGCCGACCTGCGCAAGGTGCTGGTGGCCGACCCGGAGAACGTGGCCGCACTCAATGCGCTCGGCTATACCCTTGCCGACCGCACCCATCGTTACCAGGAAGCGCTCGAGCTGATCGACCGGGCGCGCACCGCCGAACCGGACAACGCGGCCATCGTCGACAGCTACGGCTGGGTGCTGTACCGGCTCGGCCGCAAGGAAGAGGCGCTGGTCGAACTGCGTCGCGCATGGGGCCTCATGAGGGACCCGGAAATCGGCGCGCACGTGGGCGAGGTGCTCTGGGTCCTCGGTCGCCGCGAGGAAGCGCAGCGCTATTTCGAGGAGGCGCGCAAGCTCGACGCGGACAACCGCTCGCTGCGCCGGACCCTGGAGAAGCTGGGCCTGCCGATGCCGGCGCCCGCGCAGGATCCGGCGCCGTGAGCCGGGGAGCGTGGCGGGCCGGCCTGGCGCTGGCCATGGGACTGCTTGCCGGCTGCGGCACCGCGCCGGTGCGTGCCCCCGGCCCGGCCATCGATGCGACCGAGGCGCAGGCCCGCCAGGAGGCGCGCCGCCTGCAGCTCGACGCCATGACCGACTGGTCGATGCAGGGCCGGATCGCGGTCAGTGTCGGCGACAAGGGTGGCAGCGGCCGGCTGGACTGGCGCCAGCAGGGGGTGTCTTACCGCATCTCCCTGAGCGCGCCGGTGACGCGGCAGAGCTGGCAACTGTCCGGCGAACCGGGCGGTGCGACGCTGGAAGGGCTCGAGGGCGGGCCCCGCTCGGGGCCGGATGGCGGCGCCCTGCTGCAGTCCGCCACCGGCTGGCCGATCCCGGTCGACGCCTTGGCGGCGTGGGTGCGCGGGCTGCCGTCCAGCGCGGGAGAGGCGGCGGTGTTCGGCCCCGATGGCCGCCTCCGCTCCCTGCACGCGGACGGCTGGACGGTGGAGTACCAGGAGTGGCTGCCCGCCGGGGGCGGGTGGCCGGAGATGCCGCGGCGGCTGCAGGCGAGCCGCGAGGGGGTGCGGGTCCGGCTGGTCACGGACGGCTGGGAGGCGCGCCCGTGAGCGACGGCTGGAGCGACTGGCCGGCCCCGGCCAAGCTCAACCTGTTCCTGCGCATCACCGGTCGCCGGGCCGACGGCTACCACGAGCTGCAGACGGTGTTCCGCCTGCTCGACTGGGGCGACCGGATCCGGCTGCGCCCCCGGTCAGACGGCCTGATCGTGCGCCATGGCGATCGCCTTCCAGGCGTGGACGACCCGCAGGATCTGGCAGTCCGGGCGGCGCTCCTCTTGAAAGAGGTCGCGAACGTCCGTCATGGCGCGGACATTTTCGTCGAAAAGAACGTTCCGGCCGGCGGCGGCTTTGGCGGTGGATCCTCCGATGCCGCCACCGTGTTATGCGCACTGGACCGCCTCTGGGGCCTGGGCCTGGGGGAGGACCGGCTGGCCGACCTCGGCCTGCGCCTGGGGGCCGACGTTCCCGTGTTCGTCCGCGGGCGCAGCGCCTGGGCCGAGGGGGTGGGGGAGCGGTTGCAGCCGCTGGCACTGGCGCCCGCCTGGTACGTGCTCGCCGACCCCGGCGTGCAGGTGCCGACCGCCGCGCTGTTCCAGTCCCCGGATTTGACGCGGGATTCCCCGCCCGCGAAAATATCGGACTTCGCTGCCGGAGCGGTCCTCGACAATGCGTTCGAGCCGGTCCTGCGCCGCCGCGAGCCGGCCGTCGAGGCGGTTTTCGCCGAGCTGGCGCGGATCGGTCGGCCACGCCTGACCGGCACCGGCAGCGGTTGTTTCGTCGAGTTCGCCCACCCGGACGCGGCGCAGGAAGCACTGGCGCGCTTGCCGCGGCCGTTGCGCGCCTGGGTCGCCGCCGGCGTGTCGGATTCGCCATTGCGTGGTGCGCTGGCGCGCCCGTCGTGGAACTGACACAGGGGCGTCGCCAAGAGGTCCAAGGCACCGGGTTTTGATCCCGGCATCCGCAGGTTCGAATCCTGCCGCCCCTGCCATTGCGACTGCTCGCCAGAGCCCGCGGATCCAGCGCGGGAACCCCAGCCGGAACACCGCACGGATCGCGGCGTTCCCCGATGTCCACCCAGATCCGAGTCGCCGCCGGGATGACCAAGATGCAAGACGACCGCAGCCTGCTTGTCTTCTCCGGCAATGCGCACCGCGCGCTGGCCGAGAGCATCTGCCGTGAACTGGGCGTGCGTCCCGGCAAGGCGCTGGTGTCGACCTTCTCGGATGGCGAGGTCCAGGTCGAGATCGAGGAGAACGTGCGCCGCCAGGAGGTCTTCGTCGTCCAGCCGACCTGTGCGCCGGCCGCGGAGAACCTGATGGAGCTGCTGGTGCTGATCGACGCGCTCAAGCGCGCCAGCGTCGCCAGCGTCACCGCGGTGGTGCCGTATTTCGGTTATTCGCGCCAGGACCGCCGGCTGCGTTCCTCGCGCGTGCCGATCACGGCCAAGGTCGCGGCGAAGATGTTCACCGCGGTGGGCGCCGACCGGGTCCTGACCGTGGACCTGCACGCCGACCAGATCCAGGGCTTCTTCGACATCCCGGTCGACAACGTCTACGCCTCGCCGCTGCTGCTGGCCGACATCTGGCGCGCGCATGGCACCGAGAACCTGATCGTGGTCTCGCCGGACGTGGGCGGCGTGGTCCGCGCCCGCGCGGTGGCCAAGCGCCTGGACGATGCCGACCTGGCGATCATCGACAAGCGCCGCCCGCGCGCCAACGTGTCCACGGTGATGAACATCATCGGCGACGTGTCCGGCAAGACCTGCGTGCTGGTGGATGACATCGTCGACACCGCCGGCACGCTGTGCGCCGCCGCGGCCGCGCTGAAGGCGCAGGGCGCGACCAAGGTCGCCGCGTACTGCACCCATCCGGTGCTGTCGGGCCCGGCGGTGGACAACATCACGGGCTCCCAGCTCGACGAGCTGGTGGTCACCGACACCATCCCGCTGTCGCCGGCGGCCAGGGCCTGCAACCGCATCCGCCAGGTCAGCGTGGCGGAGCTGCTGGCCGAGACCATCCGCCGCATCGCCTTCGGCGAATCGGTGAGCTCGCTCTACGTCGACTGAGTCGTCGACCGAATGCCCGCGCCGGCAGGATGCCGGCCGCCGGGGGACGGCAATGCGGAACCGGAAGCGCCGGTTCCGGATTCCCGATCCCCGGGAACCGCAAGGCTCGTCTGGTCGCGGACGAGTCATCCGGGATGCCGCGAGGCAGCCCCCAAACCTGAAGAGTGATAGTGAAATGGCAACTCATGTGATCAACGTCGAGCGTCGCGAGGACGAGGGCAAGGGTGCGAGCCGCCGCCTGCGTCGCGACGGCAAGATTCCGGCCATCGTCTACGGTGGCGACCTGAACCCGGTCAACATCCAGCTCGACCACGAGCAGGTCTGGCTGGCCCAGCAGAACGAGTGGTTCTACTCGTCGATCCTGGACCTGAGCCTCAACGGCGACGTGCAGCGCGTCCTGCTGCGCGACATGCAGCGTCACCCGTACAAGCAGCTGGTCATGCACCTGGACTTCCAGCGCGTGAACGACAACGAAGTCCTGCGCGCCGCCGTGCAGCTGCACTTCGTCAACGCCGAGAAGTCGCCGGCCGGCAAGTCGGCGGGCGTGGTCATCACCCACGAGCTCAACGAAGTCACCGTGTCGTGCCTGCCCAAGGACCTGCCGGAGGCCATCGAGGTCGACCTGTCGGACCTCGCCGTCGGCGACGTCATCCACCTGTCGGCGCTGAAGCTGCCGGCCGGCGTGGAAATCCCGGAGCTGAAGCTGGGCGCCGACCACGACCTGGCCGTGGTGATCGCCAAGCACGCCCGCGTCGAGGAAGAGCCGGCGGCCGAAGGCGGCGAAGAGAAGAAGTAAGGCGCTGCGTTCCCGCCCGGTCCTCCGGGCGGGACGTCGGCCGCGTCAGCGATGGCGGAACTTCGACTCATCGTCGGGTTGGGCAATCCCGGCCCGGAACACGCGAACACCCGGCACAACGCCGGGTTTCGCCTGGTCGACGCGCTGGCCGGGAGCGCCGGCGTGCGCTTCGGCCTGGAGTCGAAGCTGTTCGGCGAGACCGCGAAGGTCGACATCGGTGGCCGCAGCGTCTGGCTGCTGAAGCCGGCCACGTACATGAACCTGTCGGGCAAGTCGGTGGCCGCGGCATTGCGTTACTGGAAGATCGAGCCGGAGCAGGCGCTGCTCGTGCATGACGAACTCGACCTGGCGCCGGGCACGGCGAGGTTGAAGTTCGACGGCGGGCATGGCGGCCAGAACGGGCTGCGCGACACCATCCAGCATCTCGGCCATGGCAGGTTCCACCGCCTCCGGATCGGCATCGGCCACCCCGGGCACAAGGACCGGGTCACCGGCTGGGTGCTGGGTCGTGCAGGCAAGGATGATGCGGTGCTGATCGACCGCTCGATCGATGACGCGATCGCGGCGCTGCCGCTTGCGGTGGCCGGCGACTTCAACGAGGCCATGAAGCGCCTGCATACGCCAAGGCCCTAGGAGGCTGCGGGCTGGGATCCGGCGCGACCGGTGCCCAGCCCCCAATCTCCTGCGGTGAAACCGGAAACCCATGGGCATCAAATGCGGCATCGTCGGCCTGCCCAACGTCGGCAAGTCGACCCTTTTCAACGCGCTGACCAAGGCGGGTATCGCCGCGGCCAACTTCCCGTTCTGCACGATCGAGCCGAACGTGGGCGTGGTGCCGGTGCCGGACCCGCGCCTGGGCCAGCTGGCCGGGATCGTGAAGCCGGAAAAGGTGGTGGCCACGGCGGTCGAGTTCGTCGACATCGCCGGCCTCGTCGCGGGCGCCGCCAGCGGCGAGGGGCTGGGCAACAAGTTCCTGGCCCACATCCGCGAGGTGGACGCGATTTCGCATGTGGTGCGTTGCTTCGACCATCCGGACATCATCCATGTCGCGGGCAACGTCGATCCGATCTCGGACATCGAAACGATCGATACCGAGCTCGCCCTGGCCGACCTGGATAGCGTGGAAAAGGCGTTGAACCGCGCCGAACGGTCGGCCAAGGCCGGCGAAAAGGACGCGATCGCGCGCAAGCCCGTGCTGCAGAAGCTGCATGCCGGCCTGAGCGAGGGCAGGCCCGGCCGTGCGCTGGGGCTGGACGACGAGGAGCGGGCCCTGGTCCGCGACCTGTTCCTGCTGACCCTCAAGCCGGTCATGTACGTGGCCAACGTGCTGGAAGACGGCTTCCACGACAATCCGCTGCTCGAGGCGGTCAGGGCGCGGGCGGCGGCCGAGGGGGCCGAGGTGGTGCCGGTATCGGCGGCCATCGAGGAGGAGCTGGCGCAGCTGGACGACGCCGACCGTGACGCCTTCCTGGCCGACCTCGGCCTCGAGGAGCCCGGCCTGAACCGCGTGATCCGAGCGGCCTACCGCCTGCTCGGGCTGCAGACGTACTTCACCGCGGGCGTCAAGGAGGTCCGGGCGTGGACGGTCAAGGCCGGCGCCACCGCGCCGCAGGCGGCGGCGGTCATCCACACCGATTTCGAGAAGGGCTTCATCCGCGCCGAAACCATCGCCTTCGACGACTTCATCCGCTACCGGGGCGAGGCCGGGTCGCGCGAGGCCGGGCGCATGCGCCTGGAGGGCAAGGAGTACCGGGTGCAGGAGGGCGACGTCCTCCATTTCCGCTTCAACGTCTGATCCGGAAAAAGTCACCGCCGGAACGTTGACAGCCGCGGCGGGGATGGTCAGAATTGCGGGCTGTTTCACCCCGGTCGTACGTTTCGGTTGTACGGGTCGCGGTGGCAGGTCCCGGAGGGATACCCAAGCGGCCAACGGGGGCAGACTGTAAATCTGCTGGCTTACGCCTTCGGTGGTTCGAATCCACCTCCCTCCACCAGTTTCAAAGCGGCAACAGCAAGGCAAGGCCCGGAGCGTCAGGCCGGGAAGCGGTTCCCCTCGCGGGAGTAGTTCAATGGTAGAACCTCAGCCTTCCAAGCTGATGGTGCGGGTTCGATTCCCGTCTCCCGCTCCATTGCACCGCCCAGGTTGTTCCGTGCAGTAACAGGCTTCACGCTCACGTAGCTCAGTCGGTAGAGCACCTCCTTGGTAAGGAGGAGGTCGAAGGTTCGATTCCTTTCGTGAGCACCATCTTCGGCGGATCCGTCCGCTACAGCCCGGCTCCCATGAGCGGGGTGCTACACCAAGAACCGCAGCAATCCATCTACAACCGTCAGCGAGATAGGCAGCCATGGCCAAGGGTAAGTTCGAGCGCACCAAGCCGCACGTGAATGTGGGCACGATCGGTCACGTTGACCACGGCAAG
>NZ_JBGNUG010000003.1:0-16252 GCF_041464125.1 Pseudoxanthomonas fibrivorans
CTTGCCGTGGTCAACGTGACCGATCGTGCCCACATTCACGTGCGGCTTGGTGCGCTCGAACTTACCCTTGGCCATTGTCTTGTGTCCTGTATCAGCGTGTTTTTGGTCGATCCGGCGGGCCGGATCAGTTCTTCTTGATCACCGTCTCGGCGATGTTGTTCGGCGCTTCTTCGTAATGGTCGAATTCCATCGAGAAGGTAGCGCGGCCCTGGCTCATGGAGCGCAGCGTGGTCGCGTAACCGAACATTTCGCCCAGCGGGATCATCGCATTGATGATCTTGCCCGACGGGCTGTCGTCCTGGCCCTGCAGCACGCCGCGACGACGGCTCACGTCGCCCATCACGTCGCCCAGGTAGTCCTCGGGGCTGACGATCTCGACCTTCATGATCGGCTCCAGCAGCACCGGCTTGGCCTTGGCGAAGCCCTGCTTGAACGCCATCGAGGCGGCCAGCTTGAACGCCATTTCCGACGAGTCGACGTCGTGGTACGAACCGAACACCAGCTTCGCCTTGACACCCACGACCGGGAAGCCGGCCAGCGGACCGCTGGTGATGGTCTCGCGCATGCCCTTCTCGACCGACGGGATGAACTCCTTCGGGATCACGCCACCGGTGATCTCGTTGAGGAACAGGAAGTCATCCTTGATGGCTTCCGCATGCTTCTGGCGGTCCTCGTCGCTGATCGGCGACAGCTCGATGACGACATGGCCGTACTGGCCCTTGCCGCCCGACTGCTTGGCGTGCTTGTAGTCCGACTTGACGTCACTCAGGCGGATCGTCTCGCGGTACGCGACCTGCGGCTTGCCGACGTTGGCTTCGACGTTGAACTCGCGCTTCATGCGGTCAACGATGATGTCCAGGTGCAGCTCGCCCATGCCCGAGATGATCGTCTGGCCGGATTCCTCGTCGGTCTTGACGCGGAACGACGGGTCTTCCTGGGCCAGTCGGCTCAGGGCGTTGCCCATCTTTTCCTGGTCGGACTTGGTCTTCGGCTCGACCGCCATCGAGATCACCGGCTCCGGGAACGCCATGCGCTCCAGCACGATCGGCGCGTCCTGCGCGCACAGCGTGTCGCCGGTGGTGACGTCCTTCAGGCCCACCGCGGCGGCGATGTCGCCCGCCAGCACTTCCTTGATCTCGTCGCGGTTGTTGGAGTGCATCTGCAGCAGGCGGCCGATGCGCTCCTTCTTGTTCTTGACCGAGTTCAGCACGGCGTCGCCCGCATTGAGCGTGCCCGAATAGACGCGGAAGAAGGTCAGCGAACCGACGAACGGGTCGGTCATGATCTTGAACGCCAGGGCCGAGAACGGGGCCTTGTCACTGGACTCGCGGGTCAGCTCCTTGGTCTCGTCGTCGACGTCCACGCCCTTGACCGCCGGCACGTCGACCGGCGACGGCAGCAGGTTGACCACGCCGTCCAGCATGGCCTGCACGCCCTTGTTCTTGAACGCGGAGCCGCAGAACATCGGCACGATTTCGGTATTCAGCGTGCGCGTGCGCAGGCCGCCGACGATCTCCTCCTCGGTGAGGTCGCCCTCCTCGAGGTACTTGTTCATCAGCTCTTCGCTGGCCTCGGCCGCGGACTCGACCATGAACGCGCGCTCTTCCTCGGCCTTCGCCTTCAGCTCGGCCGGGATCTCGCGGTACTCGAAGGTCAGGCCCTGCGAAGCGGTATCCCAGTGGATCGCCTTCATCTTCAGCAGGTCGACCACGCCCTCGAAGCCGTCCTCGGCGCCGATCGGCACCTGCATCGGCACCGGCACGGCGCCCAGGCGGGCCTTGAGCTGGTCGCGGACCTTGTAGAAGTTGGCGCCGGTGCGGTCCATCTTGTTGACGAACGCGATGCGCGGCACGTGGTACTTGTTGGCCTGGCGCCACACGGTCTCCGACTGCGGCTGGACGCCGCCGACGGCGCACAGCACGAACACCGCACCGTCGAGCACGCGAAGCGAACGCTCGACTTCGATGGTGAAGTCGACGTGCCCGGGGGTATCGATGATGTTGAAGCGGTACTCCGGCAGGGACTTGTCCATGCCCTTCCAGAACGCGGTCGTGGCCGCGGACTGGATCGTGATGCCACGCTCCTGCTCCTGCTCCATCCAGTCCATGGTCGCGGCGCCATCGTGCACTTCACCGATCTTGTGGCTCTTGCCGGTGTAGAACAGGATGCGCTCGGACGTGGTGGTCTTGCCGGCATCGATGTGGGCCATGATGCCGAAGTTGCGGTAACGCTCGATGGGAGTGGTACGGGCCACGGGAGCCTCTCGTTTGCTTTTGGCTTTTGGATGACGGAGCGGCGCGTGGCGCCGGCTTCCGAAAGACGGAGGCGCGGAACATGTCCGCGCCGCCGGTGCAGCTGGAGATGCGCCCGCTCAGGAGCGCATCTGGATTACCAGCGGTAGTGCGCGAAGGCCTTGTTGGCCTCGGCCATGCGGTGCGTCTCTTCGCGCTTCTTGATCGCACCGCCACGGTTCTCCGAGGCATCGATCAGTTCGGCTGCGAGCTTGCGGGCCATCGTGTTCTCGCCGCGCTTGCGGGCCGAATCGATCAGCCAGCGCATCGACAGGGCCAGGCGGCGCGACGAACGCACTTCGACCGGCACCTGGTAGGTGGCGCCGCCGACGCGACGCGACTTGACCTCGACCGACGGAGAAACGTTGTCCAGCGCCTTCTGGACCAGCTCGATGGCGTTGGGGTTCTTCTCGCCGATGACGTCCATCGCGTCATACACGATGTTCTCGGCGATCGACTTCTTGCCGCTCTTCATCACCATGTTGATGAAGCGGGCGATGGTTTCGCTCCCGTGCTTCGGATCGGGAAGGACGGCGCGCTGGGGGGTGGAACCTTTACGGGACATGTCGTGCTTCCTCGATTAGCTCTTCGGGCGCTTGGCGCCGTACTTGGAACGGCCCTGGCGGCGCTTGGTGACGCCGGCAGCGTCGAGCGAACCACGAACGGTGTGGTAGCGCACGCCCGGCAGGTCCTTCACGCGGCCACCGCGGATCAGCACCACGGAGTGCTCCTGCAGGTTGTGGCCTTCGCCGCCGATGTACGAGATGACCTCGTAGCCGTTGGTCAGGCGGACCTTGGCGACCTTGCGCAGGGCCGAGTTCGGCTTCTTCGGGGTGGTGGTGTAGACGCGCGTGCAGACGCCGCGACGCTGCGGGCACTTCTCGAGCGCGGGCGAGGCGCTCTTGTAGGTCTCCGCTTTCCGCGGCTTGCGGACCAGCTGGTTGATCGTTGCCATCTTTAAGGTTCTTCTGCTTGGGGCCCCGCGACATCGCCGGAGCCGGTCGTGAAAACGACGGCAGGCCGAAGGACGGCCTGCCGAGACAGGAGAGTATAGCGGTCGGCCCAAAACTGCGTCAACCGACCGTCTTCCCTGACACCACCGCCGGCCGGGGCCGGCAGCGGGGACCTACGTCGGGCGTCCCTGTCCGACGGGGTGATGCCCAGCACCGGGACGGCGCCGGGCATCGCGGCTTACTCCTCCACCCCGCCCTCGGCGGCTTCGGCCGGAGCCTCCACCAGGGCCGGCTCGGAGGTGCCCGCCAGCGCCGCCATCTCGGCGTCGGTGAGACCGGTGGCGCTGCGGCGGCGCTGGCTGTGGTACGCCAGGCCGGTACCGGCCGGGATCAGGCGGCCGACGATGACGTTCTCCTTCAGGCCGCGCAGGCTGTCCCGGGTACCACGGACGGCCGCCTCGGTCAGCACGCGGGTGGTTTCCTGGAAGGACGCCGCGGAGATGAACGATTCGGTCGCCAGCGACGCCTTGGTGATGCCCAGCAGCACCGGATCGATCTTCGCCGGCAGCTCGTTGCGGGCCACCAGGCGGGCGTTCTCCTCGATGAGGCGCTGGCGCTCGACCTGCTCGCCGTTGAGGAACTTGCTGTCGCCCTGGTCGACGATCTCGACCTTGCGCAGCATCTGCCGGGTGATCACTTCGATGTGCTTGTCGTTGATCTTCACGCCCTGCAGGCGGTAGACGTCCTGGATCTCCTTGACCAGGTACGCGGCCAGCGGCTCGATGCCCAGCAGGCGCAGGATGTCCTGCGGGCTCGGCTCGCCGTCCACCACGGTCTCGCCCTTGGTCACGTGCTCGCCTTCGAACACGATGATCTGGCGGTACTTCGGGATCAGTTCCTCGTGTTCGCCGCCCTCGTTGTCCTTGATGATCAGGCGCTGCTTGCCCTTGGTGTCCTTGCCGAAGCTGACTACGCCCGAACGCTCGGCCAGGATCGCCGGATCCTTCGGCTTGCGCGCCTCGAACAGGTCGGCCACGCGCGGCAGACCGCCGGTGATGTCGCGCGTCTTGGACGCTTCCTGCGGGATCTTGGCAACCACGTCGCCCACGCCGACCGGTGCGCCGTCCTGCAGGTTCACCAGCGAGCGCGGCGGCAGCAGGTACTGCGCCGGCAGATCGGTGCCCGGGATGGTCAGGTCCTTGCCGTCCTTGTCGACGATGCGGACCAGCGGACGCAGGTCCTTGCCCTGGGTGCCGCGACGCTTCGGATCGGTGATCTCGCGCGACGCCAGACCGGTCAGTTCGTCGGTCTTCTCGATGACGGTGACGCCGTCGATGAAGTCGACGAAGCGGACGAAACCGGCCACTTCCGACACGATCGGGTGGTTGTGCGGATCCCAGTTGGCGACCGACTGGCCGGCCTTGACCTCGGACAGGTCCTTGACCGTGATCGTCGCGCCGTACGGCAGCTTGTAGCGCTCGCGCTCGCGGCCGTGCGGGTCGAGCACCGAGATTTCGCCCGAGCGCGACACCGCCACCAGGTGGCCGGCCGAATGGGCGACCGACTTGAGGTTGTTGAACTTGACCGAACCGGTGGTCTTGACGGTGATGTTGTCCACCGCCGCCGCACGCGACGCCGCGCCACCGATGTGGAACGTACGCATCGTCAGCTGGGTACCCGGCTCGCCGATCGACTGGGCGGCGATGACGCCCACCGCTTCGCCGATGTTGACCAGGTGGCCACGGGCCAGGTCGCGGCCGTAGCACTGCGAGCACACGCCGAAAGCCGATTCGCAGGTGATGGTGGAGCGCACCTTGATCGCCTGGACGCCGGCGTCCTCCAGCTTCTGCACCCATGCTTCGTCGAGCAGGGTGTTGCGGGTGACGATCGGATCCTCGTCGTTGCCCGGCAGGAACACGTCCTCGGCCACGACGCGGCCCAGCACGCGGTCGCGCAGCGGCTCGACCACGTCGCCGCCTTCCACGATCGGGGTCATGGTCAGGCCCTGCGAGGTGCCGCAGTCGACCTCGGTGATCACCACGTCCTGTGCCACGTCGACCAGGCGGCGGGTCAGGTAACCCGAGTTCGCGGTCTTCAGCGCGGTGTCGGCCAGGCCCTTGCGGGCGCCGTGGGTGGAGTTGAAGTACTCCTGCACGTTCAGGCCTTCGCGGAAGTTCGCCTTGATGGGCGTCTCGATGATCGAGCCGTCCGGGCGCGCCATCAGGCCACGCATGCCGGCCAGCTGGCGGATCTGCGCCTGCGAACCACGCGCGCCGGAGTCGGCCATGATGTACAGCGAATTCATCGACTTCTCGCCGATTTCCTCGCCCTTCGCGTTGATCACCCGGTCGGTGCCGATGGTGTCCATCATCGCCTTGGCGATGCGCTCGTTGGTGCGCGACCAGATGTCGACCACCTTGTTGTAGCGCTCGCCGGCGGTGACCAGGCCGCTCTGGTACTGCTCCTGGATCTCCAGCACCTCGGCCTCGGCCTCGGTCAGGATGCCCTTCTTCTCGGCCGGGATGAGCATGTCGTCGATGCCGATCGACACGCCGGCACGGGTCGCGAACGCGAAGCCCGTGTACATCAGCTGGTCGGCGAACACGACGGTGTCCTTCAGGCCCAGCTGGCGGTAGCACGAGTTGATCAGGCGCGAGATGGCCTTCTTGTTCAGCTCGGTGTTGGCCAGGGCGAACGGAAGGCCTTCGGGCAGGATCTCGGCCAGCAGGGCGCGGCCGACCGTGGTGTCCACGATCGACTTGGTCTTCTGCTTGACGCCGGATTCGTCGACCACGACCTCGGCGATGCGGACCTTGACCTTCGCGTGCAGTTCGACCACGCGGTTGTCGTACGCGCGCTTGACCTCGGCCACGCTGGCGAACGCCATGCCCTCGCCCTTCTTGTTCTCCAGGGCGCGGGTCATGTAGTACAGGCCGAGGACCACGTCCTGCGACGGCACGATGATCGGCTCGCCGTTCGCCGGCGACAGGATGTTGTTGGTCGACATCATCAGCGCGCGTGCTTCCAGCTGGGCTTCCAGCGAAAGCGGCACGTGGACGGCCATCTGGTCACCGTCGAAGTCGGCGTTGAACGCGGTGCAGACCAGCGGGTGCAGCTGGATGGCCTTGCCCTCGATCAGCACCGGCTCGAACGCCTGGATGCCCAGGCGGTGCAGGGTCGGCGCGCGGTTCAGCAGCACGGGGTGCTCGCGGATCACCTCTTCGAGGATGTCCCACACCTCGGCCTCTTCACGCTCGACCAGCTTCTTGGCGGCCTTGATCGTGGTGGCCAGGCCGCGACGCTGCAGCTTGGCGAACACGAACGGCTTGAACAGTTCCAGCGCCATCTTCTTCGGCAGGCCGCACTGGTGCAGGCGCAGGTACGGGCCGACCACGATGACCGAACGGCCCGAGTAGTCGACGCGCTTGCCGAGCAGGTTCTGGCGGAAGCGGCCCTGCTTGCCCTTGATCATGTCGGCCAGCGACTTGAGCGGGCGCTTGTTGGTGCCGGTGATGGCGCGGCCGCGGCGGCCGTTGTCCATCAGCGCGTCGACCGACTCCTGCAGCATGCGCTTCTCGTTGCGCACGATGATGTCGGGCGCATTGAGCTCCAGCAGGCGGCGCAGGCGGTTGTTGCGGTTGATGACGCGGCGGTACAGGTCGTTCAGGTCGGAGGTCGCGAAGCGGCCGCCATCGAGCGGAACCAGCGGGCGCAGGTCCGGCGGCAGCACCGGCAGCACGGTCATGACCATCCACTCCGGACGGTTGCCGGACTCGATGAACGCCTCGATCAGCTTGATCCGCTTGGTCAGGCGCTTGAGCTTGGTCTCCGAACCCGTCGCCGCGATCTCCTCGCGCAGGCGGGCCATCTCGGCCTGCAGGTCGATCGTGCGCAGCAGCTCGTAGATCGCCTCGGCGCCCATGGCGGCGTCGAAGTCGTCGCCGTGTTCCTGGCGCGCGGTCAGGTACTGCTCCTCGGTCAGCAGCTGGCGGCGCTCCAGCGGGGTCAGGCCCGGCTCGGTGACCACGAACGCTTCGAAGTACAGGATCCGCTCGATGTCGCGCAGGGTCATGTCCAGCATCAGGCCGATGCGCGACGGCAGCGACTTGAGGAACCAGATGTGCGCGACCGGCGAAGCCAGGTCGATGTGGCCCATGCGCTCGCGGCGCACCTTGGCCAGGGTGACTTCCGTGCCGCACTTCTCGCAGACCACGCCGCGGTGCTTCATGCGCTTGTACTTGCCGCACAGGCACTCGTAGTCCTTGATCGGGCCGAAGATGGCGGCGCAGAACAGGCCGTCACGCTCCGGCTTGAACGTGCGGTAGTTGATCGTCTCGGGCTTCTTCACCTCGCCGAAGGACCACGAACGGATCAGGTCCGGCGAAGCCAGCGCGATCTTGATCGCGTCGAAGTCCAGCGTCTGGCGCTGCTGGTTGAAGAGGTTGAGCAGGTCTTTCATTTCTTGTCTCCGTCAGGAGTGAAGGCAGTCGATGGGCGGATCGGGAGGGAGCGCGGCATGCCGTGCATGCCGCGCCGCGCGCCTTACTCGTCCTCCAACTCCATGTTGATGGCCAGCGAGCGGATTTCCTTCACGAGCACGTTGAAGGACTCCGGCATGCCGGCGACCATCTCGTGGTTGCCGTCGACGATGTTCTTGTACATCTGGTTGCGGCCCTGCACGTCGTCGGACTTCACCGTCAGCATTTCCTGCAGGGTGTAGGCCGCGCCGTAGGCTTCCAGCGCCCAGACTTCCATTTCGCCGAAGCGCTGGCCGCCGAACTGCGCCTTGCCGCCCAGCGGCTGCTGGGTGACGAGCGAGTACGGGCCGGTCGAACGCGCGTGCATCTTGTCGTCGACCAGGTGGTTCAGCTTCAGGTAGTGCATGTAGCCGACCGTGGTCTTGCGGTCGAACGCCTCGCCGGTGCGGCCGTCGTGCAGCTGCATCTGGGTCTTGCTGGCGTTGAAGCCCAGCAGCGCCGTTTCCGGGTCGGAATCCGGATAGGCCAGCTCCAGCATGCCGCGGATCTCGTCCTCGAGCGCGCCGTCGAACACGGGGGTAGCCATCGGCACGCCGCCCGTCAGGTTGCGGGCCAGCGTCAGCAGCTCCTCGTCGCTGAACTGGTCCAGGTCCACGCGTTCGCCCGCCAGGCTGGAGTCGTGGTTGTAGACCTTGCCCAGGAACGCGCGCAGCTCGGTCACGGCGCGCTGCTCGTCCAGCATCTTCTGGATGCGCCGGCCCAAGCCCTTCGCGGCCCAGCCCAGGTGCACCTCGAGGATCTGGCCGATGTTCATGCGCGACGGCACGCCCAGCGGGTTGAGGCAGATGTCGACCGAGGTGCCGTCGGCCATGTACGGCATGTCCTCGACCGGCACCACGTTCGACACGACGCCCTTGTTGCCGTGGCGGCCGGCCATCTTGTCGCCCGGCTGGATGCGGCGCTTGACGGCCAGGAACACCTTGACCATCTTCAGCACGCCCGGGGCAAGGTCGTCGCCCTGGGTGATCTTGCCGCGCTTGTCGTCGAAGCGACGCTCGAACTCCTTCTCGTGCGCCTGGATCTGCTTCTGCGCGCGCTCGATGGCGTCGGAAGCATCCTCGTCCTTCATGCGCAGCAGGAACCAGTCGGCCTTCTTCAGGCCGTCCAGGTAGGCGTCGGTCAGGGTGTCGCCCTTCTTCAGGCCCGGGCCGCCGTTGGCGACCTTGCCCACGATCTGCGAGCGCAGGCGCGCGTAGATCGCCGCTTCCAGGATGCGGAACTGGTCGTCGAAGTCCTTCTTGACGCGCTTGATCTCGCTTTCCTCGATCTGCTTGGCGCGCTTGTCCTTCTCGATGCCGTCGCGGGTGAAGACCTGCACGTCGATGACCGTGCCGTCCATGCCCGGGGGCACGCGCAGCGAGCTGTCCTTAACGTCCGAGGCCTTCTCGCCGAAGATCGCGCGCAGCAGCTTCTCTTCCGGGGTCAGCTGGCTTTCGCCCTTCGGCGTGACCTTGCCGACCAGGATGTCGCCGGCGCGCACTTCGGCGCCGATGTACACCACGCCGGACTCGTCCAGGCGGTTGAGCGCCTGCTCGGACACGTTCGGGATGTCGGCGGTGATCTCCTCCGGGCCCAGCTTGGTGTCGCGGGCCGCGCAGGTCAGCTCCTCGATGTGGATCGTGGTGTAGCGGTCTTCCTGGACAACGCGCTCGGACAGGAGGATCGAGTCCTCGAAGTTGTAGCCGTTCCACGGCATGAACGCGATCAGCATGTTCTGGCCCAGGGCCAGCTCGCCGATGTCGGTGGACGGACCGTCAGCCAGCACGTCGCCGCGCGCCACCACGTCACCCACGTGCACCAGCGGACGCTGGTTGATGCAGGTGTTCTGGTTGGAGCGGGTGTACTTGGTCAGCGTGTAGATGTCGACGCCGGCATCGTGCTCGCCGGAGATCTCGACCTCGTTGACCTTGACCACGATGCGACCGGCGTCGACCTGCTCGATCACGCCGCCGCGGCGGGCGTTCACGGTCACGCCCGAGTCACGCGCCACGGCGCGCTCGATGCCGGTACCGACCAGCGGGGTCTGCGCACGCAGCGTCGGGACGGCCTGGCGCTGCATGTTGGCGCCCATCAGCGCGCGGTTGGCGTCGTCGTGCTCCAGGAACGGAACCAGCGCCGCGGCGACCGACACGGTCTGCATCGGCGAGACGTCCATGTAGTGGATCTCGGACGGCGGCTTGAGCAGCGACTCGCCCTGGTAGCGGACCGGGACGAACGCCTCGGTCAGCTTGCCGGCCTTGTCGTGCGCGGCGTTGACCTGGGCGATGACGTACTCGTTCTCCTCGATCGCCGACAGGTAGTCCACGGCGTCGGTGATCTGGCCGTCCACGACGCGACGGTACGGCGTCTCGAGGAAGCCGTACTGGTTGGTGCGGGCGAACACGGCCAGCGAGTTGATCAGGCCGATGTTCGGGCCTTCCGGGGTCTCGATGGTGCAGACGCGGCCGTAATGGGTCGGGTGCACGTCGCGCACCTCGAAGCCGGCGCGCTCGCGGGTCAGGCCACCCGGGCCCAGGGCCGAGACGCGACGCTTGTGGGTGACTTCCGACAGCGGGTTGTTCTGGTCCATGAACTGCGACAGCTGCGAGGAGCCGAAGAACTCCTTGATCGCGGCGGCCACCGGCTTGGCGTTGATCAGCTCCTGCGGGGTCAGGCCCTCGGACTCGGCCATGGACAGCCTTTCCTTGACCGCGCGCTCGACGCGGACCAGGCCCACGCGGAACACGTTCTCGGCCATCTCGCCGACCGAACGCACGCGGCGGTTGCCGAGGTGGTCGATGTCGTCCACCACGCCGCGACCGTTGCGGATCTCGGTCAGCACGCGCAGCACGTCGAGGATGTCGGAGGTCTCGCCCTGGGCGGCGACCAGCGACTTGGAATCCTCGTCGTTGCGCTCGGAGAAGTACTTGTGGTCGAACAGCACGGCCGGGCCGAGCACGTCCTTGCGGCCGACGCGGCGGTTAAACTTCATCCGGCCCACGGCCGACAGGTCGTAGCGCTCGAAGGTGAAGAACAGGTTGTGGAACAGGTTCTGCGCGGCTTCCTTGGTCGGCGGCTCGCCCGGACGCATCATCCGGTAGATCTCGACCAGCGCCTCGAGCTGCGTGCGGCTCGGGTCGATGCGCAGGGTATTGGACAGGTACGGCCCACGGTCCAGGTCGTTGACCCACAGCGTACCGACGCTGGCCACGCCGGCCTTGCGGAAGTTGGCCAGCTGCTCGTCGCTGATCTCGTCGTTGGCGCTGGCCAGCAGCTCGCCGGTGTTCGCGTCGACGACGTCATGGGCCACGATGCGGCCGAGCAGGTACTCGTCCGGCACCGCCAGCGCGGTGATGCCCGACTGCTCCAGCTGGCGCACGTGGCGCGCGGTGATGCGCTTGCCGGCCTCGACGATGACCTTCTCGCCATCGGCCAGGTCGAAGTTCAGCGTCTCGCCGCGCAGGCGCTCGGGCACCAGCTCCAGCTGCACGCCTTCGCTCGGGTCGATGTGGAAGGTGTTGATCTCGAAGAACGCGCGCAGCATCTCTTCGTTGTTGTAGCCCAGCGCGCGCAGCAGGATCGTCACCGGCAGCTTGCGGCGGCGGTCGATGCGGGTGTACAGCGCGTCCTTCGGGTCGAACTCGAAGTCCAGCCAGGAGCCGCGGTAGGGAATGATGCGGGCGCTGTACAGCAGCTTGCCCGAGCTGTGGGTCTTGCCGCGGTCGTGGTCGAAGAACACGCCCGGCGAACGGTGCAGCTGCGAGACGATGACGCGCTCGGTGCCGTTCACGATGAACGTGCCGTGCTCGGTCATCAGCGGGATCTCGCCGAGATAGACCTCCTGCTCCTTGACGTACTTGATCGCCTTGGTCGACGACTCGCGGTCGTAGATCACCAGGCGCACCGTCACGCGCAGCGGGGCGCCGTAGGACAGGCCGCGGTTGCGGCACTCGCGCTCGTCGAACACCGGCTCGCCGAGCTTGTAGCCGACGTATTCGAGGGCGGCGTTGCCGCTGTAGCTGCTGATCGGGAAGACAGACTTCAGCGCGGCGTGCAGGCCCTGGTCGCGGCGCTTGCCGGCATCGGTGTCGGCCTGGAGGAAGTCCCGGTACGAGTCGACCTGGATGGCGAGCAGGAACGGCACCTCGAGGATCGAGCGCTGCTTGCCGAAATCCTTGCGGATGCGCTTCTTCTCGGTGAACGAGTACGTCGTCATTGGGTGTACCACCTTTGGCAGTGCGGGCCGCGCGTCCGCGGACCGGGGGGAACGTGAAGCTGTCAGTCGGTAGTCGCTGGTATTGCCGGCACCAGCACGCCCTATCCCGCTACTTCCGACTACCAGCTCCGCATGTGCGTGAGACTGGGTTTTTCGCATCGCTGCGGCCGCCCGGAGCATGCAGCTCCGGAACGACCAAAGGCCGGGGGCTTTCGCCCCCAGCCTTGGTGCATCACCGAGCTATCCGGCGATGCAAGGTATTGCTTACTTGAGCTCGACGGTCGCGCCGGCGGCTTCCAGGTCCTTCTTGAACTTGGCGGCGTCGTCCTTCGACACGCCTTCCTTGACGTCCTTCGGGGCGCCTTCGACCAGGTCCTTGGCTTCCTTCAGGCCCAGGCCGGTGATGGCGCGGACGGCCTTGATGACCTCGACCTTCTTCTCGCCGGCGGCCTTCAGCACGACGGTGAACTCGGTCTGCTCCTCGACCGGGGCAGCGGCGGCGGCCGGGCCGGCGGCCACGGCGACCGGGGCGGCGGCGGAGACGCCGAACTTCTCTTCGATGGCCTTGACCAGCTCCATCACTTCCATCAGGGTCTTGCCGGCGATGGCTTCGACGATCTGCTCGTTGGAAAGGGACATTGTGATTACCTTCTGAATGTTTTCTGGAAAGGGAACTTAGGAAATCGTCGAAGCGATCAGGCTTCGGTCGCGGCTTCTTCGGCAGCGGCGTCGGTTTCGGCCGGCGCGGCATCGCCACCACCCTGCTGCTCGGCGACGGCCTTGACCGCGCGGGCAAACATGGTGGCCGGCTCGGCCAGGGCACGGGCGACCATCGCCAGGGCCTGCTCGAGGGTCGGCAGCGAAGCCAGGACCTCGACGTGGCTGGCCGGATACAGCTGGCCACCCACCGCAACCACCTTCGGCTGCAGCTTGTCGTTGGTCTTGGCGAACTCCTTGATCAGGCGACCGGCGGCGCCGGGCTCCTCGGTCGAGAACGCATACAGCAGGGGACCCGTGAGCACGTCCTTCGTGCACTCGAATTCCGTGCCTTCGACGGCGCGCGCGGCCAGCGTGTTCTTGACAACCTTCAAGAACACGCCGTTCTCGCGGGCCTTCTTGCGCATCGCGGTCATCTGGGAGACCGAGGTGCCTGCGTATTCGGCGGCGATCAGGGAGTGCGCCTTGGCGGCGACGTCGGCCAGTTCGGCGACGACTTCCTTCTTCTGGGACAGATTGAGAGCCATAACACTCCTCCGTAGTAACTCCGCTCGCGGCTCCTGCCGCTTGCGGTCCTGGGCGGCGCCCTTCCGTGCGCGCCGGGGATGCCTCGGGCATCCCGGTGCTGGCCTTTCTGATCCGCATGCCCGAATGGTCGGGCGTGCCGGGAAAACTTCCAGAAGGCGGCACCATCTGCGCAGGTTTCGGGCCCTCTCGGACCCTCGATTAAGCGACCCCGCTGCATCGACGGCGAATCCCTGCCAGTTCGAGCTTCCATGCCCGTCGTCGATGTGCGCCGACCGCGCCTGCGGTCTTTGACGGCTGTCACCGGCGCGGAGCCGGGGACTGCCCTCAAAACGTGCACCCGGGCCGCCTGGGCGGCCCGGGGTATTGCATTACTTCAGGGTCAGCGACGACTGGTCGACGGTCACGCCCGGGCCCATGGTCGAGCTCAGCGAGATCTTCTGCAGGTACTGGCCCTTGGAGGTCGCCGGCTTGGCCTTGATCAGGTCCAGCAGCAGCGCGTGCAGGTTCGACTTCAGCGCGTCATCGCCGAAATCGGCCTTGCCGATCGTGGCGTGGATGATGCCGGCCTTGTCGGTGCGGTAGCGGACCTGGCCCGACTTGGCGTTCTTCACCGCCTCGGCCGGGTTCGGCGACACGGTGCCGACCTTCGGGTTCGGCATCAGGCCGCGCGGGCCCAGCACCTGGCCGAGCTTGCCGACCACGCGCATGGCGTCCGGGGTGGCGATGACGACGTCGTAGTTCAGGTCGCCGGCCAGCATCTTCTCGGCCAGGTCGTCCATGCCCACCGCCTCGGCGCCGGCGGCGGCGGCCTCGTCGGCCTTGGCGCCGGCCGGGGCGAACACGGCCACGCGCACGCTCTTGCCGGTGCCGGCCGGCAGCACGGTCGAACCGCGCACCTGCTGGTCGGACTTCTTCGCATCCACGCCCAGGCGCACCGCCACGTCGACGGCTTCGACGAACTTGGCCTTGGTGAAGCCCTTGATGATCTTCAGCGCATCATCGATCGGGTAAGCCTTGCCGGGCTCGACCGCCGCGTTGATCGCCTTCTGTCGCTTGTTCAGTGCCATGTTCTCAGCCCTCCACCACAAGACCCATCGAACGGGCCGAGCCCGCGATGGTGCGCACAGCCGCGTCCAGGTCCGCCGCGGTCAGGTCGGGTTCCTTCGCCTTGGCGATGTCCTCGAGCTGCTTGCGGGTGACCTTGCCCACCTTGTCGGTGTTCGGCCGCTTGGAACCGGACTGGATGCCGGCCGCCTTCTTCAGCAGCACCGTGGCCGGCGTGCTCTTGGTGACGAAGGTGAAGGTGCGGTCCGAGTAGGCCGTGATGATGACCGGGGTCGGCAGACCCGGCTCGAGCTTGGAGGTCGCCGCGTTGAACGCCTTGCAGAACTCCATGATGTTCAGGCCGCGCTGGCCCAGCGCAGGACCGACCGGCGGCGAGGGGTTGGCCTGGCCGGCCTTCACCTGCAGCTTGATGTAACCGACGACTTTCTTTGCCATTTCAATGCTCTCCGGGTGCAAGCGCCTGCAGGCAGGCTCCCCATCGTTCCGGGAAAATCACGCGTCCCGGCGTCGCGTTAAACGTTCAATGTCCGTTCGCGCGAAAGGCCGCCAGTGCGGCGGCCAGTGCGGTTGCCCGGCTGACCCGGGCAGGGAGCCGCGCAGTATAACAGGATTCCAGGAGCCCGGGCGAGGCCGGACAGCTGGCGGTCAGGCCTTCTCGACCTGCCCGAATTCCAGCTCCACCGGGGTGGAGCGGCCGAAGATGAGCACGGCCACGCGCAGGCGACTCTTCTCGTAGTTGACTTCCTCGACCACGCCATTGAAGTCGTTGAACGGGCCGTCGGTGACCCGGACCATCTGGCCCGGCTCGAACAGGACCTTCGGACGCGGCTTCTCGACGCCTTCCTGGACGCGCTGCAGGATCGCGTCGGCCTCGTCGTCGCGGATCGGCAGCGGGCGGTCGGCGGTGCCGCCGATGAAGCCCATGACCTTGGAGGTTTCCTTGATCAGGTGCCAGCTCTCGCTGTCGATGCGCGGGATGCCGCCCTCGTCGTGGGTCTCGATCTGGACCAGCACATAGCCCGGGAAGAACTTGCGCTCGGAGCGGCGCTTCTGCCCGGCGCGCATCTCGATCACTTCCTCGGTCGGCACCAGGACCTCGCCGAAGCGCTCCTCCATGCCGTTGCGGACGATGCGGTCGCGCAGCGCCTGGGCGACGCTCTTCTCGAAACCGGAATAGGCGTGAACCACGTACCAACGCTTCACTGCGACATTCTCCTCAGCGGCCCAGGAACCACTGGATCGCCTTCTGCACGACGAAATCGAAACCGGCCAGGATCAGGCTCAGGATGATGACCACCGCGATCACGACCCAGGTCATGCGGGTGGTTTCCTGGCGGGTCGGCCAGACCACCTTGCGCAGCTCGAAGCGCGACTCGGACAGGAATTCGCGGACGTCGCGACCCTTCGCGCTCGTGAGGAACACAAGGGTGCCGGCGACGAGGCCGGCCGCGACCGCAAGGCCACGCAGCTGCGGAGCCCAGGAGCCCAGCTGCGCCGCGCGCGCCGCATCCGCGAACCAGAACCAGACGAACAGCCCGCCGATGACGAGCAGCGCGGCGATGACGTACTTGACGATGTCGCCGCCGTTGGCGGCCGGAGCCGGGTTGATCTTGCTGTTCAAGTCGCTGTCGCTCTTCTTAACCGTTGCGGCCCGGACGGACCGTTCGCGCTGGCCGCGGGAAGTGGCACGCCAGGAGGGACTCGAACCCCCAACCTGCGGTTTTGGAGACCGCTGCTCTGCCAATTGAGCTACTGGCGTACGTTTGAACCAAGGCTTCCCTTAGACGGCGAAGGCGGACCGAGGTTCCGGCCCGCCCTTCGCGCTTTCCGGCGAACCCGTCGCCGGGACCCGCAGGGGCTTACTTGACGATCTTGGCCACGACGCCGGCGCCGACGGTGCGGCCGCCTTCGCGGATCGCGAACCGCAGGCCTTCGTCCATCGCCACCGGGTTGATCAGCGTGACC
>NZ_JBGNUG010000004.1:0-3189 GCF_041464125.1 Pseudoxanthomonas fibrivorans
CCGCAAGTCCGTACTTTCGGCCGCCATCGTCACCTGCCTGGGCTTCGCCGTGCAGGTCCAGGCGCAGGACGCCGCCGCTCCGGCCACCGAGCCCACCGCCACCGAACTGGACACCGTCACCGTCGTCGGCATCCGCGGGTCGGTCGAGCGCTCGCTGGATACCAAGCGCGAAGCCAGTTCGCGCGTGGAAGTGGTGACCGCCGAGGACATCGGCAAGCTGCCGGCGCGCAACGTCGCCGACACCCTGCAGCGCCTGCCGGGCGTGAACATCAGCTCCTCGAGCGCCAACGAAGGCGGCTTCGACGAGAACGACCGCGTCAGCCTGCGCGGCACCAGCCCCAGCCTGACCCAGACCCTGGTCAACGGCCACACCATCGCCAGCGCCGACTGGTTCATCCTGAGCCAGGTCGAGACCGTCGGCCGCAGCGTCAGCTACAGCCTGCTGCCGTCCGAGCTGGTCGGCCAGGTCGTGGTCAACAAGAGCTCGCAGGCCTACCTGCCGGAAGGCGGCACGATGGGCTCGGTGAACATCATCACCCGCAAGCCGCTGGAATTCCCCGACCAGCTGACCGCGGACATGAGCATCGGCGTGGTCTATTCGGACCTGCCCGACACCACCAAGCCGCAGTTCAGCGGCCTGCTCAACTGGAAGAACGACGCCGACACCTTCGGCATCATGGTCCAGGCGTTCAAGCAGGTCCGCGAGCTGCGCCGCGACGGCCAGGAGATCGTCGGCGGCTTCTCGCAGATCGCGGCCACCGACCCGGTCGCCGCGACCAATCCCGACCTGATCGGCGTGTACTACCCGAGCCTGCCCGGCGCGGTCTATTTCACCCAGACCCGCGAGCGTGCCGGCGGCCTGGTCGAGATGCAGTTCAAGCCCACCGACGACCTGACCCTGGGCCTGAGCGCCTTCGAGTCGAAGATGGATGCCAAGAACTACAACCGCAACTACATGCTGTGGACCGGCAACTTCGTCCCCAAGCAGGCGCCGCTGCCGGGCTACGTGGTCGAGGACAACACGCTGGTCCAGGCCGACTACGCCGGCGTGGCCGGCACCGGCTACGGCATCTACGACATGATCTCGCGCCCGGAGTCCAGCTCCGAGGCCGGCTACGCCACCTTCGACATCGACTGGCGCGGCGACAACCTGGACGTGAAGGGCCAGCTGGGCACCACCAAGGGCACGGGCAAGACCCCGACCCAGAACATCGCCGAAGTGGTCACCGGGCGCGGCGCCGGCGGCGGCTGGCAGCTCAACGGCACCGGCAGCCCGGCCGACTGGTACATCAATGGCACCACCGCGCCGACCACCGACGGTTTCGGCACCTGGGGCATCCAGTACTACGACGTGGTGGACAAGGAAGACTGGGCCTCGGCCGATGCGCACCTGCGCTTCAACGACGGCGTGCTGGCTTCGCTGGACTTCGGCCTGCGCTATGCCGACCACACCCGCGAGGTGAACAGCCCGTTCGGCTCGGACCCGGGCGCCATCGGCGCCGCGCTGGCCGGCGCGCCGGTGGGCTGGTACCCCGGCGACTTCGGCAACGGCCTGGGCGGCAACTTCCCGACCGATGTCTGGTACTTCACCCAGCAGGCGCTGCAGGACGCGGTGAACAACAACTCGACCGTGCGCAAGGACGGGGCCCGCCACAACTACGGCAGCGAGTTCCACATCGACGAAACCAACACCGCCGGCTACCTCCAGGCCAACTTCGAGGGCGACCGCTGGGACGGCAACCTGGGCCTGCGCTACGTGAGCATCGACCAGGACATCCAGTACTACCAGCAGCTGGGCCCCGGCGCGACGGTCACCCCCGACGTGAGCAGCCTGTTCGGCAACTTCCTGGTCATCAACGACAGCAACAGCCACTCCAAGCTGCTGCCGAGCGCGAACTTCAAGTTCGACATCAACGACGACCTGCTGCTGCGCCTGGCCGCCTCGCAGACGATGACCCTGGCGGACTATTCGGCGCTGGCAGGCGCGGTCTCGCTGGCGAACCTGACGCACACGGGCACCGCCGGCAACTCCGACCTCGACCCGACGATCGGCACGAACTTCGACGCCAACCTCGAGTGGTACTTCATGCCGCGCGGCCTGCTGTCGTTCGGCGTGTTCTCGACCGACCTCAAGGACTACGTCAAGTACGACAGCGCCGACGGCCAGTACCTCAACGACCAGAACGGCCAGTACGAGACCTACAACGTGGTCAAGCCGGTCAACGCCGACGGCCGCGTGCGTGGCGTCGAGGTGGCGTACGAGCAGCCGATCGGCGAGTTCTTCGGGTTCAGCGCTAACTACACCTACGCCGATGGCGAGTACGACGAGGCCGCCGCCGACGGCAACCGCGACCTGGTCGGGACGTCGGAGAACACCTGGAACGCCTCGGCGTTCTTCGAGAACGACCGCTTCAACGCGCGCGTGTCGTACACCTACCGCTCGGCCTTCTACCACGGCATGTTGCGCGCCAACCAGTATTACCAGGACGACACCGAGAACCTGGCCGCCTCGGTCGGCTACAAGTTCAACGACAACCTGAGCGTCTCGCTGGACGGCCTGAACCTCAACAACGGCACGCTCAAGTACTACGTGGCATCCGGGCGCCCGCAGGCGTTCTACAACAACGGCCGCCAGTACTACCTCACGCTGCGCGCCAGCTTCTGATGCACCCCGGCGGTCCACGGGTCGACGTGGACCGCCGGCCTCCCCTTGAAGCCCGGCCCGTGCCGGGCTTTTTTTCGCCTGGCCGGCGCCACCGAGCGGATGACATGGTTGCCATCCGGAACCTGCTGCCCGCAAGGGCGATGAAAATCCTTGTTATGGATGTCGCCGCCCGCTTGAGAATCCGGCACTCGTCCGGCCCATGCCCCCGTATTCATCTGAAATTGTTGAGATAATTTTTTTCAAGAATTGTTGACATCGTTGTCAAAGTTCCAACACACTCGGCCCCGGGTTGCCTGGCATCCGCTGGGGGAGGCGGCATCCCAAGGGGGGATTTCCGAGTGCTCGCACAGCCCGCAGCCGTCCATGCAGGACCGCGTTTCCTGGCCGCCGACGTCGGCGGCACCCATGTGCGCATCGGCCTGGTCCAGGCCGGGGCGGCCGGGGCGCCCCTGCAGGTGCTGGCCTACAGCAAGTTCCGCTGCGCCGACTACGCCGGCCTGGCCGACATCCTGGCCGAGTTCATC
>NZ_JBGNUG010000005.1:0-1774 GCF_041464125.1 Pseudoxanthomonas fibrivorans
GACGATGGAGGTCAGCTGGGCCACGGTGGCGTTGGCGTCGTCGCGCATGCGGGCGAACACGCCGTGGAAGTCGCCTTCCATCCGCGCGGTCAGGTCGCCGGCGGCGATGGCCCGGAGCAGGGCCGACAGCTGGCCGAGGTTGCGGTCGGCCGTCTGCATCATCGCGTTCAGCCCGCCGACCATGGCGCGGAAGTCGGCGCGGAACGCCGCTTCGTCGCCACGCGCGGTGAAATCGCCGACCGCCGCGGCCGCGGACAGGCGCTTGATCTCGCCGTTGATCGCCAGCAGGCTGGCCTTGGCCGCATCCATCGCCTCGTGCAGCACGGCGCGGGTGCCCGGCAGGCGCCGCGCGTCGCGGGCCAGGTCGCCGCTGGCGTACTCCTGCAGCACCTCGATCGCGTCGGTGATCGCATCCAGGTGCTCGAACATCATCGTGTTGATGCCGGCGGCCAGTTCGCCGTAGACGCCGGGGAAGTCCTCCGGCATGCGGTGGCTGACATCCGGGCCGGCATGCTGCCCGATCATGTGCCGGGTCTGCTGCGAGAAGCGCTCCAGCATGTGCACCATCTCGTCGGTGGCCTTGAGCATCTGCCCGGCTTCGTCGCGGCCGTGCTCGCCGGTGCGGATGCCGAGGTCGCCGCGCGACACGCCCTTCACCGCGGCCAGCGCCCGTCCGATCGAGTGCAGCACGGTGCTGCCGATCAGCCAGCCGATGCCGAGGTTGAGCAGCACCAG
This sequence comes from Pseudoxanthomonas fibrivorans, assembly GCF_041464125.1. Lineage (NCBI taxonomy): Bacteria > Pseudomonadati > Pseudomonadota > Gammaproteobacteria > Lysobacterales > Lysobacteraceae > Pseudoxanthomonas > Pseudoxanthomonas fibrivorans. The sequence continues at coordinate 736 of NZ_JBGNUG010000005.1, forward strand.
CACGCCGCCGGCCACGGTCATGATCGCGGTGAACTGCAGTGCCTGGGCCTGGGTGTCGTCGAGGTACACGCCGGTGCCGATGACCCAGCCCCACGGCTCGTACAGGGTCGCGAAGGAGGTCTTCTGCACCGGGTCGTCCTCGCCGGCCTTGGCCCAGGTGTAGTCGACGAACCCGCCGCCGGCCTGCGCGGCCTCGACGAAGGCCGGGAAGATCGCCTTGCCGTCCGGGCTCAGCACGCCGGCGACCGGCTTGCCGGTCAGGTCGGGCCGGGTGGGGTGCATCAGCATGTTCGGGGTTTCGTCGGTGACGAAGAAGTAGTCCACGCCCTTGGCCGCCTGCATCGACTTGAGCGTCTCGAGCGCGGCGGCCTGGGCGTCGGCGAGCGCCATCTCGCCGGACTTCGCGCGCGCGGCGTAGCGTTCGATGACGCCGACGGCCATCTCGGTCTGCGCGCGCAGGCCGGCCTGGCGGGTCGAGTTGAGGTCCAGGTACTGCAGCCGCGCGGCGACCACCGCCAGGGCGATGATGCCGACCGCGACCAGGACGGTCTGCATCAGGAACTTGCGCTTCATCGGCAGGTTGGACATCAACCGGCGCGTGGCGTGGATGGGATTCATGGCGGACTTCGAAGTGGGGCGTGTGCAGGTGATATCGGCCCGCGCCGCCCATCCTTGACGGCCGCGGAAACAGCAAGGCCCCGGGGATGCCGGGGCCTTGGGACGCGGAACGTGGCGGGACGGTCAGAACTCGGCCCAGTCGCTGTGGCTGCTGAGTGCGGTGTTGCCGAACACGCGCGGCGGGGCAGCCGGCCTGCGTGGCGCCACCGGGGCCGGCGCGACCGCGGCGGCGGAGGCGACGGGCGCGCGTTCGGCGGCGGTGGCCGGGGCCGGGCCGCCTTCGATCCGGAACACGGCGATGGCCTGGGCCAGGCCGGCGGACTGGTCTTCCATGGCCCGTGCCGCGGCGGTGGCTTCCTCCACCAGCGCCGCGTTCTGCTGGGTCGTCTCGTCCATCTGCACGATGGTCTGGTTGACCTGC
>NZ_JBGNUG010000006.1:0-1108 GCF_041464125.1 Pseudoxanthomonas fibrivorans
GCGGCGTCCTGCGCCTGGACCTGCACGGCGAAGCCCAGGCAGGTGACGATGGCGGCCGAAAGTACGGACTTGCGGTGCTTCATGATGTCTCTCCCATCATTGTTTTGAGTGGCGCCGGAGATCGCCTCCGGCAACGACTGCTGCATGTGCCACGGCGTGGAGCGATCCGTACGCACGTTCCCCTGGCTCTGTCCCGACGCCGTGTTGCTCACTTCTCCGTAAAAACGTCCGACCCCTGGTACCAGCTGGCCGCGCCGATCACGCCCAGCTGGCCGTGTTCGACCAGCCGCACCGACACCCGCTCCAGCGCCTCGCGCATGGGCCCCTTGTTGAGGAAGCGGGCGGTGAAGTCGCTGCGGACCAGGAACTCGCGGATGTGGGGCAGGATCCCGCCGGCCAGGTAGACGCCCTGCACGCCGTAGAGCAGGGCCATGTCGCCCACGGTGCTGCCGAGCAGGCCGCAGAACACCTCCAGGCTCTGGCGGGCCAGCGGGTCGCCGCCATCCAGCGCGGCGGCGGTGATCTATCCGGGGCTGGCGAAGACCGGGGTGGCCCCGCGCAGGGCGCACAGGGCGCCGTAGAGGTTCATCAGGCCCGGGCCGGACAGGGCGTGCTCGACCGGGACGTGGCTGCGCTGGCCGAGCATCTGCCGCAGCAGGGCCATCTCCAGCTCGGTGCCGACGGCCAGGGCGGCCTGGCCGGCCTCGGTGGCCAGCACGACCGGGCCATGGCCGGTGGGGATCCACAGCGCCGCGCCCAGGCCGGTGCCCGGCCCCAGGACCAGGATCGGGCCGGGGGCGATGCGTTCGGGTCCGGCCAGCTGCAGGACCTCGCTGGCGCCCAGGTGGGCCACGGCGTGGGCCACGGCCTCGAAGTCGTTGACCAGGTGGACCGCATCCAGGGCCAGGGCCTGGCGGATGGCGGTGGGCGACAGGGGCCAGGGCAGGTTGGCGGTGATGACGGTGCCGTCGGCCAGCGGATAGCCGGCGCTGGCGATGACGGCCACGCGCGGGGCCGGGCCGGGCAGGCCGGCGATGAACTCGGCCAGGATGTCGGCCAGGCCGGCGTAGTCGGCGCAGCGGAACTTGCTGTAGGCCAGCACCTGCAG
>NZ_JBGNUG010000007.1:0-896 GCF_041464125.1 Pseudoxanthomonas fibrivorans
ATGGCCAAGGGTAAGTTCGAGCGCACCAAGCCGCACGTGAATGTGGGCACGATCGGTCACGTTGACCACGGCAAGACGACGCTGACGGCGGCGCTGACGAAGATCGGCGCGGAGCGTTTTGGCGGCGAGTTCAAGGCATACGACGCGATCGACGCGGCGCCGGAAGAGAAGGCGCGCGGCATCACGATTTCGACGGCGCACGTGGAATACGAAAGCCCGACCCGTCACTACGCGCACGTGGACTGCCCGGGCCACGCCGACTACGTGAAGAACATGATCACCGGCGCCGCCCAGATGGACGGTGCGATTCTGGTGTGCTCGGCCGCTGACGGCCCGATGCCGCAGACCCGCGAGCACATCCTGCTGTCGCGCCAGGTGGGCGTGCCGTACATCGTGGTCTACCTGAACAAGGCGGACATGGTGGACGACGCCGAGCTGCTGGAGCTGGTGGAGATGGAAGTCCGCGAGCTGCTGAGCAAGTACGAGTTCCCGGGCGATGACACCCCGATCATCCACGGCTCGGCCCGTCTGGCGCTGGAAGGCGACCAGTCGGAGATCGGCGTGCCGTCGATCATCAAGCTGGTCGAGGCGCTGGACACGTTCATTCCGGAGCCGCAGCGCGACATCGACAAGCCGTTCCTGATGCCGGTGGAAGACGTGTTCTCGATCTCGGGCCGCGGCACCGTGGTGACCGGCCGCATCGAGCGCGGCATCATCAAGGTGGGCGACGAAATCGAGATCGTCGGCATCCGCCCGACCCAGAAGACCACGGTCACTGGCGTCGAGATGTTCCGCAAGCTGCTGGACCAGGGCCAGGCGGGCGACAACGCGGGCCTGCTGCTGCGCGGCACCAAGCGTGACGACGTGGAGCGTGGCCAGGTGCTGGCCAAGCCGGG